>JAHDWA010000103.1 GCA_023382535.1 Anaerolineae bacterium
GAAAATTTTGCGGTAAGTATGGGGCGAAATCCAGGGCCGGGCGCAGTAGGCCATCACATCGTAGGCAGAGGCCGGGTAAATAATGGGCGGATTGCTGTACAAATCAATACCTACTTCTTGCGTATGCGGCGTTTGCAGGTAAGGCCAGGTGGGATCAACCCAGATGTCGGCCCCTTCGGTCTTAAAGCAGGCCGCGTCTTCGCGTTGAGTGGGCGACCAGGCGTGCTGTGCACCCAGGTTGTGGGCAATTTCGTGGACCAACACGCGCGGCCCGCCGATATCCTGTTCTGGTCGCAGCCCGCCAAAGGCAACCCGGCTGGAGTGCGGCCCGGCGCAGTTGCCGCACCAGGCAGGATCAGATGCGCCGCCGTTGTAAAACTCCTGAGGCAGCCAGCCAAAAAGCTGATCAGGCCAGGTTTCTGGCAGCTGGTTCTGCGTGTAAAGCCAGTAGGTGTGGAGGAGCTGGCGCAGTACCTCACCCTTGGTCAGTTCGCCTTCCCAGGTCAAATCGGGGACAGGCAGGCGGTAATACTCGACGCCGGGCACGGGATACATGCGGAGCAGCCAGTAATCAAGCCCGGCCAGTTCCGGGGGCCGGACGTCTTTGTACTCAATCGGCAGATAGGCTACCCGCAGCGACTTGCGCGCAGTGAAGTCTTTGGTCAGGGTTAGTGCAGCCGGCCGGCTCGCTTCGCCCTGGGGAACGGCTTCGAGGATAAAGGTGATGGGTCCGGCCATCCAGGCAGGCGGGGGGAAAAATTCAAAATTGGCCGAGTTTTCCAGGTTCAGGCGCAGGTCGGTCAAGGAAAGTTGGGCCAGGCGGTGTAAGGTTGCGGCGGGAAGGGTGCGGGTCAGGTTGGCCTGTTCCTGGCCGTCTTTAAGCAGGCGCAGCCGGATGAGGACGTCGGCCGAAGGGCAGGTACCGATGCAGGAGGGGTAGACCCTCACCAGGGTGTGCCGCCCGGCGACAAGCGGGATAGAATTGTTACAGAAAATATGAGTTTGCTGCGCAGGATCGGGGTTACAGTTGGATAATTCCGGTTCATTGAAAACCTGGATACCCTGGGTAATTTCCACACCCCTCAGGTTCAAAGTGGTGGCCGGAGCTGGCGTAGGCGGTACAGGTTGCGGGGTGTACGTCGGTGGAGGAAGCACCGGCTCGGCGGGGGGGGGGAGGGTAGGTAAACCGACCTGCACCGGGAGGGGCGTTGGGGAGGGTGGGAGCAGCGGCTGGGGAGGTATCGTAGGAGTGGCCGTCGCTGTGCTCAAAGTGACTGGCCGGGGAGAGGGTGGCTCAGCGGGCAGTAGAATAAGCAAGGCTGCCAGCAGGGCGATCATTTGCAGCAGCAAAAAGCCCCCGACCAGGAAAGGGGTCCAGTTGGAGTGAGACTCCAGGGGCGTCAACTGCGCCTTTTTCGGGCTGCCAGTGGCGTAAGCAGCCCATCTTTCGGCTCGCACCTGGCGCGGGTCAGGGGTGGTTCTTTTGACCGGGGGATGTCGGTTCATGGTAAAGGTTTGTCACCGGCCATGCATTTTAGTTAGCCAGCAAATGGCTCGGTGTTTCTTCTTAAGGTACAGATCAAGCTTAACTTCTACTATAGCACTGGAAGGGATGGGTTTCAATGGGATATTGGGGTAAGGGACGGTAGGAAAGTTAATGCTTTAACCTAATTCCCACGCTTCGCGTCAGTTTGGGAACCAGATAGTGGGAAGCTGAGACCTTGCGTAACACAATTTTTGCGGTACAATCGAGGCGCAGGCGATTCTTAAAATTTCTTGAGGCTGCTACCCGTGAAAAAATTGATCAAGATGCGGCAGTGGTGGGGAGTAAGTATTCTCTTCAGTTGCTTTTTTTTAGCTCAGGCTGCGGCGATGGCTCAATCAGCGCCCGGTCAGATCAAAAATCTTGTGGTTGAGCTTTGGCCGGAGTACGACCGGCCCGAAACACTGGTCATCTACCACGTCGAATTGGCTTCGACGACGGTGCTGCCGGCGCAGTTGACTTTCCGGCTGCCTGGCTATCTGGAAAAAATGCACGTGGTCGCCGTAGAGCGTGACGATGGCCTGGTTGAAGTCAGCCCCGATGCGATCCAACTGCGGCACGAGGGGGATGATCTGTTTTTAACCTTTTCCACGCCCGTGCCGAAAGTTCAGTTTGAATATTACGATCCGGTAATAATGAAGCAAGAGGGGCAAAAGAGGGAACTCAATTTTGATTTCACCGCTGTTTATGAAACGGAAAAAGCAACTTTTCAGGTACAGGAACCGGCCGGGGCAGAGAATTTTGCCATGACTCCGGCAGCCAGCGCCAGCTTTACCGGCAGGGATGGCTTGAAATACGACTCGATTGAAGTGACTGGGCTGGCTGCGAATGAAACCTTTAACCTGACTGCCACCTACACCCGTCCCAGTGATGAGTTATCGGCCCAGCTCATCGGCGGGACCAGTCCTAATGCCGAACATGCCGCCGATTTAGCCGTCGTCGCCGAGCCGCCGCCGAACCAAAATTTGACGTTGGGGTATACGTTAATCGGAATTGGCGCGACGGTGTTGCTGGGGGTGGCCGGCTACTGGTGGTGGTCAAAACGGAAGGTCTCAACCCAAGTCGCCCGGCCAGGGCCGCGCCCCAGTAAAAGAAAAGCTGCGGCCAAACCGGCCGGCAAAGCGACGCCTCAATCTCAGCCTATCCTCGCCACCGGCAGCTTTTGTTACCGCTGCGGTACAGCGCTGCGCGAAGACTCTAACTTCTGCCACACGTGCGGGGCGGAGCGGCGCAAGGAGTAACCTTCCTCTTCTTATTTGCGCAGGTCTAACCGTGAGAGCCGGGGAGTCGCCGCTACATACTCGACTTTAACGTTTTCCCCGACGGTCAAGCGGTTGAAGACGCGGCTGTGGACTTGCTGATAGGCGGCATGCTCATCACCGAAGCGGTAGCCAGCGTAATATTTCTTACCCTGGCCTTTAGGGGGATCCAACCACAGGTGGGTGATAACACCGGTGGTTTTTTGTTTGCTCCGTTCAAAGGCGCGGGTATCGCCCCACCAGCGCCAGGTCTGCCAGAAAAAGTAGCCGGCAATAATCAAAAAGAGCGGAAAAATGAACATGAGCAGCAAAAAGAACAGACCGTACTCCCCCTGCTGTCCGGCGCTTTCGGCGGTAGCCAGCGCCATCTGCGGGTCGAGCCAGGCCAGTCCCCCTATGGCAAAGCCGGCCAGGCAGACTAACCCAATTCCAAAGCCGGACCAGAGGTCTTTGGCTGAGGCAGGTTCAAAGGCTTTTTGGGTCGGGCGGGGTTGGGTATCGGGGAGAGCATTTGGTGGGAGAATCTCTGTTGACATTATTCTTCCTTAGTCCGGCAATATTAATCAGGGCAGTGGTGTAGGCGGCAGGACCCGCTTCGGCGACACCATTACTGCGGGTAAAGATCAACCGGCGATGAGTGCGGCCATCATCTGGCGGACAAAGCGGATTTCGTCGTGATTGACCGTATGGCCCATGCCCGGATAGAGGCGCATGGTCACGTCGCCACCCAGCCGGCGCAGGACCTTCGCTGTATGCTCCACCCGTTCTTTGGGGATATGAAAATCCACATCGCTGCAGCCCAGGAAGACAGGCGTGCCGGCCAGCGAACCGGCGTAATCACGGGGCGTGCCGTCGGGGCCGATGAGGCCGCCGCTCAACCCGGCCACGCCGCCATACCGTTGCGCGTGCCGGGCGGTAAACTCCAACGACAGGCATGCTCCCTGCGAAAAACCCAGCAGTATGGTCCGTTCGACAGGAATGCCAGCCCCGGCCAGGTGGTCAATCAGACCGGCCAGGACGGCCAGCCCGGAGCTGATCCCCGGCTCGTTGCTGGGGATAGGGGCCATAAAGCTGTTGGGATACCAGGTATCTCCGGCAGCCTGGGGCGCAAGATAGATAAAACCGGGCTGGGCCAGCTCGTCAGCCAGGGTTAAGATGCTCTCGGCGGTGGCTCCGCGCCCGTGAACCATAATCAGCGCGGCCTGGGCGCGGTCGAGCGGCTCTCCGGCAGCCAGGACCGGCTGGCCCTGGTGCGGGCCTTGTATCGTTGTGCTTGCCATCAGGCCACCTCCGGAGTGGGCCAGGGAATAGTGGTAACAGGCCGGAGCTGGCGCTCGATTTCGGGCCGGTGGACTTCGAGCCAGGACGGGAGCTTAAGGCTCTGGCCCAGCTTGTCCCCATCTTCGTCAAAGAGAAAGCCCGGCCCGGCGGTGGCCAGTTCGACAATATGGCCGTCGGGGTCGTTGGTGTAGATGCTCTTAAAGTAGACCCGGTCCATCACCGGCGAAACTCTCAGCCCGGCCTTGAGTAACTTCTCCCGCCATTCCAGTTGGGTCTCTTCATCGGGTACAGCCAGGGCAAAGTGATGGGTTTGGCCCGCGCCCATCTGCGCCCGGCGCGTTTTGGCCGGGTTGCGCTCAAAATAGGTAATCAATGTGCCGGGCCGGCCCTCGCCCACGCCCCAATACCAGTGGGCCGAGTTGGGGTCGTCGAAGTTGGAGGTCATTTTGACCCGGCGCATACCTAACAGATCGCCAAAAAAGGCCTGGGTAGCCTGGATGTCGGCCCCAATGGCGGTGATGTGATGCATACCCTGCCTCAAGGCCATATCGGCGGTGATTTCGGGGACGGGTTCGGGCCAGGTTTCAGCCCTGATACGCTCCTCGTCGCGGTTGTTGACCACCATCTCCTGCGGTGGTTGGAGGTATGCCGTGCCGATCTGGTCAGGCGCTTCGTCCACGGTCCAGCCCGGCCCCAGGGTGGCGATTTCGAGAATCACGCCGTCGGGATCGGTAAAATAGATGGATTTGAAGTAGTGGCGGTCCAGCGGCCCTTCGACGGTCAGCCCATAGTCGGTTAGCCGCCGCTTCCATTTAAGCAGGCCGTTATAATCGGCTACGGTCAGGGCAAAGTGATGTGTTCCCCCAATCCCCCAGCGGCCCTGCGGCGCACCCGGCCACTCGAAAAAGGTGATGGCCGAACCGGGCCGGCCCACTTCGTCGCCAAAGTAGAGATGGTAACTGCCGGGGTCGTCAAAGTTGACCGTTTTCTTGACCAGGCGCTGCCCCAGTACCTGGGTGTAGAAATCAACCGTGCGCTGGGCGTCAGAGCAGACCAGGGTAATGTGATGCAAACCTTGGATTGTCATTTTTTCTCCTTAGGTTCCCTCCATATGAAAGATAATTTAGCAGACCTGTCAAATTTCCAAAATCAGATAAGTGATAATAGTTCAATGTTGAAATATTTGATATTGAAACAATACCATAATTCGGAAATTTTGTCAATAGTCTGATAAGACAAGGTGAGGCAGGTTCTGAATTGTCAAATTTCAGCTTTTAATTAATAATGAGCCAATCTTGATTGACTAATCGGTAGAGGTGAAGCTATGGTAAGAGGCGGCAAGATTGCGATTATCTTACTTTTTATTCTGGTTTTGATCTCGTTGGGATTAAATCTCTTTTTGTATTGGCAGATCAGCCGGTTGCAGCAGCAAGGGGCGGTCGTAGTGCAGGATCTCCATGCCGCTTTGCCTCAGGCTATCAGCGAGTTAGAAGCCTTTGAAAAAGCAACCATCAAATACGATGTGCCGATCAAGCAGGAGTTTCCGGTTCAGGCCGAAATTCCCTTCCATGAAACCCTGGACATTCCCATCCAAACGACCGTGCCAATTTCTCAAACGATCAAGACTGCGGTGATGATTGACCCGCTGGGAACGGGTGTCCAAATTCCGGTCGAGATTAACGCGCCGGTCAACATCGCCGTACCGATTGATACAAGCGTTTCCTTTACCATTGACCGCACCATCCCCATCTCGACCATGATTCCTCTGGACTTGAGCGTACCTTTGGCAGTAAGAGTGAGTGAAACCGACCTGGCGAAATATGTGGAGCAACTCCGTGCCGGTTTGATCTCATTGGATGAAATGTTAACGCCGCTCGAGCCATGAGTAACTCCGTTTGACCGAAGCCCCGCCTCAACCTATAATCCCAGCTAACTCTTTTGAACCAACTGATGATTCAAATCCAATCAAAAACTTCATCCAATCGAACCAAGTAAAATGGGGACAAAAGATAGATTTTCTAGCCGTTTACGCTTTTTTAAGTGGTATATTTTTCTGGGCCTGCCGATTTCGTTTTTATTGACCTGGAATACTGGACCAAGTTACGCCCAAGCCGGCCTAACTGCTGCCGAACGGATCGCCTTCGCCGCCTATCGCCACGGGCAGTGGGATCTTTACAGCATTGCGCCTGATGGTTCAGACCCCCGCCAATTGACCGATGATGCCTTTGAAGAAACCGACCCGGCCTATTCACCCGATGGCACCAAAGTTGCCTTTGCCTCCCGCCGCGCGCAGAACTGGGATGTCTACGTGCTCGACCTGCTAAGCGGCGAGGAAAGCCGGCTGACCGACTCGCCCCACTACGATGGCGCACCGGCCTGGAGCCCCGACGGCAAGCAGTTAGCCTATGAGTCGTACCAAAACGGCGATTTGGATATCTGGCTGATTGATGCGGCGGGTGATGAGGCCCCGGTCAATTTAACCGGCGACTCCACTGCCGGTGATTTCGCGCCGGCCTGGAGTCCGGATGGCCGGACGATTGCTTTTACCAGTTGGCGGCAGGATAGTAAGGATTTGTATCTGCTGGACCTGGAAAGCCAGACGTTGACCCACCTGACTCAAGCCTCTACCGCCGAGGAGTCTCCTGTCTGGCAGCCTGCCGGCGGTAAAGTGGCTTTTGTTGTTGATAACCTGGGGGATCGTGAGATTTTTGCCCTGGACATGCCCGCCTCCAAATCGGTGGGTGTTTTGGAGCCCTTGCCGGCTGAATCACAGCCTATGCCGGTTACCTGGCTGGGATACACCGATGGGCCAGCCTGGAGTCCGCAGGGGAACCGGCTGGCGGCAGTGTTTCATCGCTGGGATGGAGAGATGATTGCTGTCCAAACTTTGGGCGCCAAACATCAACTGCCGCAGCTCCTCACTCCGCCGATTACCATTCAAGGACGCCTTTCGTGGCACCCGCACGCGATGAACGCCGGCTATGAAGTTGCCACCCTGCTGGATACCGGCCCTTCGCTCCTCTATCAAGAGGACCTATTTCCCAACGGCGAGTCAACCTCCGAACCTTACAATTTAGTGCGCATGAATGATGTGGAGACGGGCACACCCTGGCTGGCCGACACGGTCAACGACTCCTTTCTGGCCTGGCGTTTCCGCATCCGCGATGAAGTTGGCTATGATTTTATGAGTAAATTATCGGATGCCTCGCGTGACCTGGCCCAATTCAGCGATACTACCCAGTATGCCAGTTGGCACAAGAGCGGTCGGGCGGTTGATACGCTGTTTGACTACTTTCTGGATGGGGAGTTGGCTCACGAAATTGTCCGGGAGGATTACAGCGGCAACACCTACTGGCGGGTCTTTCTGCGCTGCACCGACCAGAGCGGCCGTTGCGGCCGGCCGCTGACCGCAAATCCCTGGGATTACAGTGCCCAGGCCCGCACCGAAATAGCTCCAGAGCAGGGCGGCATCGAAAAAGAAAATCTCTCCGGTTATTACCTGGATTTTACAGCTCTGGGCCGCGAGTATAGCTGGGAGCGCATCTCTTCTTATGACGACCAGGAGTATGGCTGGACCTGGCATTTTTTAGCCTTTGAATACTGGCACTATCAAAAAATGGTTGCCGTTGGCCTGGGACGCACGGGCCGGCTTACCTGGTACCAGGCGATGCAGGATATTTATCCGCCCGACGAACTGGACAAGTATTTTACCTGGCGGCAGATGCGCTCCGTAGGAGATGATGAGCATTTGATTGCGATCAAGGGCGTTCCGCTGCCCCTTGAAGCCAAAGCGTGGTGGGCCTTGGTCAGGCAGTAAATATCCTAAATCCTCTTTATTAACTGATGACGAAGTATAAATTCCCTATGTCTGTCGCTTCCCCGTTGCCTATAGATGTTCAAAACCTCCACTGTATTAACCTCTTTCAAGATCTCACTTCCACCGAATTGGTATCAATTTGTCAGGCCGGCCGGCTTTGCCAGGTTAAGCAGGGCGCGTTTTTCTTCCACCAGGGGAACCCTGCTAATACCTGGTACTTACTTCTTGAGGGCCAGGTGAAGATGATTCAACTTGGCCTGGAGGGCCATCAAGTTCTGGTCCGTATGGTCGCCGTTTATGAGGAATTCGGCGCAGTGGCTCTGCTGAGTGGACTCACCTATCCCCTGGCAGCGCAGGCGGCTGAAGATTGTCGAGCTATTGCCTGGGATAGGGACACAATCGCCCAGCTCCTTTCCACTTACCCGCCCCTGGCCTTGAACGCTTTGCGCCTGCTGTCCCAGCGTTTTCGCGAATTGCAGGAGCGGTATCGGGAGCTGGCGACGGAACGGGTTGAGCAGCGGGTAGCGCGGGCTTTGCTTCGCTTGGAGCACCAGGCGGGCCGTAGAATAGAACAGGGAATCCTGATAGATTTGTCTCTTTCGCGCCAGGATTTGGCCGAAATGACCGGCACTACCCTTTATACGGTCAGTCGTATTCTTAGCCAGTGGGAGCAGCATGGACTGGTTAAAGCAGGCCGAGAAAAAGTAATTATTTTGGACCTCTCCAGCTTGCGAGTTATTGCCGAAGATTTGCCTCCAAACGCCCCTGCTGAAAATCTATTTAAATAATCGAAACCAATTACCCCTTCTTTGCGCTGGCGCAAAGACATTCCGGCTCACTGTTGTTATCATTTAGGATACTTAACTCATCCTTTTTTGGGATGATGGATGTCATTACTTTATAGTGACATTTGTCACTATTCAGGACTTAAGGAGTCTGTTATACTGGCTGAACGCTCGTAAACCAGGGTTGGTTTGGTCTTACGGGCGCTGAATTGTAGGTGATTGCTTATTCTCCATAAGCATTGGCGGGTTTCAGGTGGAGGGAGTGTATGCAAATTTGGTCAGCTTTGAGTTTTATACCCCTGCTGTTAAGCGCCAGCATTGGGGTTTTACTCGGTTTGGGTGGGTATACCGTCTACTACGCCGAGGGCTTATCATATCTCTCCAATGACCCTAAAGCCTGCGTCAACTGCCACATTATGCGGGAGCAGTATGACGGCTGGCAAAAAGGCAGCCACCACACCGTAGCGACGTGTAATGATTGCCACGTTCCCCATGAGCTCATTCCCAAATACCTGGTTAAAGCGGAGAACGGTTATTGGCACTCTAAAGGTTTTACGCTCCAGGACTTCCACGAGCCGATCAGGATTAGGCCGAAGAATAAGGTCGTTTTGCAGGAAAATTGTGTAGCCTGTCACGAAGATCTGGTCAGCCAGATCGCCACCCATGCAGGCAATGACGAACAAATGTTAGATTGTGTGCATTGTCACGCCAGCGTTGGCCATGGCCCAACGCGTTAACTCACCGGGAGGGAAATAATGAAAATCAATTCCAAACTTTTGTACATCGCCACAATTGTCGTTGTCGCTTTATTGACGATCGGCGTGATGCTGCTGTTAGGGAATGTTTCCCAGCGCAAGGAAGAGGCCAAACAGGATGTTTTCCGGGTGGCCGAAATTACCGAGGATACTATTGACCCGGCCGTATGGGGCAAAAATTACCCCCGCCAGTACGATGGCTACCAGCGCACCGTGGATGTGGAACGCACCCGGCACGGCGGCAGCGAAGCCTTTCAAAAATTGGATGAAGATCCGGTTTGGCGCGAGATTTTCGCCGGGTATGCCTTTGGCGTGGATTATCGGGAGGAGCGGGGTCACGCCTATATGCTGTCTGACCAGGATATCACCGAGCGCATCCAGGTGGTCAAACAGCCGGGGGCCTGTTTGCAGTGCCACTCGGCAGTCATTCCGGCCTATTACCAAAAGGGCGTTGAGGCCGGCGTGTCTGCCGACCCTGCTCATCGGCAAGAAGCCATCCTGAAAGGCTTTGAAATTGTCTCGGCCATGCCTTACACCCAGGCCCGTACCCTTGTTGATCATCCCATTGGTTGTGGTGATTGCCACGACCCGGATACGATGCAGCTCCGCGTAACTCGGCCCGGCTTTTTGTACGGTATCCAGGCTTTGGCCCGGTCGGAAGAGCCAGTGCCACACCTGCCCAGCATCGAACGCTGGCGTCAAGATGGCAAAAAAGGTGAGTATGATGTCAACACGATGGCCACGCGCCAGGAGATGCGGACGTTTGTCTGCGGCCAGTGCCACGTGGAGTATTATTTCAAAGGCGACGGCAAGCTGGTCACTTATCCCTGGGATAAGGGGCTGAATGTAGAGGAAATTGAAGCTTACTATGACGAGGTTGGGTTCAAAGATTGGCAGCATAAACTCAGCGGTGCGCTGGCTCTTAAGGCCCAACATCCCGAATTTGAAATGTGGAGCCAGGGTATCCACGCTCGCAGCGGCGTGGCCTGCGCCGACTGCCATATGCCCTACAAACGGGAAGGGGCAATCAAGGTCAGCGATCACCATGTGCGCAGCCCCTTGTTGAACGTGGCCAATGCCTGCCAGACCTGCCACAACTTCCCGGAAGAGGAAATGAAAGCCCGCGCTGAGGCGATTCAAGATCGCACCGCCGCGTTGATGAACCGGGCAGAAGAGGCGGTGGTAGCGCTTATTCACGATTTACAAAAGGCCCAGGAGGCCGGCATCCCTGCTGAGCAACTGGTCGCCGCGCAGGCGCTCCAACGCAAAGCCCAGTGGCGCTTGGACTATGTCTCTGCTGAAAACTCAATGGGCTTCCATGCGCCCCAAGAGTCTGCCCGGATTTTGGGCGAAGCGATTGATTACGCCCGCCAGGGCCAGCTTGAAGTGGCCAAGATTGTGCAGCCTGTGGCGCTGCGGTAGACTACCCAAGATCATCCTGAACTTAGGTTAATAAAAATTCCGGCCTGCCAAAGCTCACAGGCCGGAATTTTACTTTTCAGGCTAATTAACTAACTCAACGCTCTACTGGCTTACCTGCTTCCGCCAGCTTCCGCTCAATCATCTTCTGCCAAGCGCCGGTGGGATAAAGCCCGAATAGAATCTCCCCATTGAGCACATAGGCCGGCGTAGCCCGAATGCCTAACGCCCGTGCGGCCTCGAAATCCTGAGTGATCCGGTCGAGGTAGCGCCGGCTTTCCATACACTCCTCGAAAGCTTCCCTATTCAGGCCCAGATTCTGGGCAAATTCATCAAGAAGGGTAAAATCGGCTTCACGGATGCCGATAAATAGGTCTACCTTGTCGTAGAGCAGGTCATGCATCTCCCAATACCGGTTCTGCTCGGCGGCGCAGTGGGCCGCATGCGCCTGGCGCACGGCTGAGGTGTGGATGCCGGATTGAGGATAATCGCGGAAAATGTAACGCACCCGGCCGGTATCCACATAGAGCTTGATGAGTTCTGGCAACGTCCCCCGGACGAAGACCTTACAGTACGGTCATTGATAGTCACCGTACTCAATCAGCGTCACCGGGGCGTTGGGATCGCCTTTAGCTCGTTCGTCGGCGGGAGCACGGGTAGGAGGGACAAATGAGGGAGTTGCCTCATCAGTTGGAGTCTGGTCTGACAACGCCGCTGCCGAGCCACAGGCTGACAGCAAGAGTAAAAGCTGGAGAATTAGGGCGGCTAAAAGGAGATTTTTGATCATTCGTCTCATTAATCTGGAGGGCAGGGCGAGCCTGGCCAACAAGCAGGGCCGGGCTGACCCTCCGATTTTTACTCTAGATTCGCATGCCGCGCCCGCAAATCATCGAGGGTTTGATTTCGAGCCGCCTGGAGGCGCGGCACCAGTGCATCGAACAGAATCCAGGAAGCCTGCTCGAAGGCCGAACCCATCGCCTGGCCGGAGCCACCCTGACCGCCTTGATCGTCGGCCATGGTTTGGGCGGGAATGTGCAGCACGACGTCGGCCTGTTGAGGCAGACTCGCCTGGGGCTGGGCGGTGACCATCACCACCTTCGCACCGACTTTGCGGGCGATCTTCATTAAGGCTTCGGTGGTGTAGAGGTAGCCCGGCCCGCAGATCATCAGCAAAACATCTTCAGAGCCAAGCGGCGGCGCGGTTACGTCGCCAACCATATGGACGTCAAGACCAATGTGCATCATGCGCATGGCAAAGCTGCGCAACGTCAGTAATTCGCGTCCCAGGGCATAGGCCAGAATCCGGCGTGCGCCCAGCAGCGCCTCACAGAAAGCGTCAACCTGGCTCTCGTCAACCCGGCTCATAATCTGGTCCAGTTCGCCTAGAATTTGGTGAGCAGTTTCGTAAGTGGTCATAGTAATCTCCCTTTTTATGAAATCTCTTGTCGGCGGATGAGCCGATTCTGCAAGATGATAACAATTAGCAAGAACGCGCCCCGAATCACCGACTGCCAGTAGGCGCTCAGGCTGAACAGGCCGTAACCATTCTCAAAATTGAGGATATTGAAAATCAGACCGAGCAGGATGACTCCGACCAGGGTCGCGCCGACCGATCCCATACCGCCGGTCAAGAGCGTCCCCCCAACCACCACCGCCGCGATGGCTGACAGCTCCCAGCCTAAACCCTCGGTCGGTAGCCCGGTAAAAGTGCGCGCGGCCAGGATCACTCCGGCCAGGGCGGATAGCCCGCCGCTCAACGCGTAGACCCCCATTTTGATCCGGTCTGCTGGCAGCCCCATCAGCCGGGTCGCTTCCTCGTTGCCGCCGAGGGCCAGCGTGTAACGGCCAAAGCCGGTGTAATTGAGGACGATGGAACCGATGATAAAGGCCGCCACCCAAATAATGACCGGTGTCGGGACCCCAAATAAACTGCCCGAATTAATTTTATCAAAGCCATAGCTGGAATCAATGCTGATGGAAGTGGTCGTCATAATTAAGGCAGCCCCCCGGGCGCCAAGCAGCATGGCCAGGGTGGCGATAAACGGAGCAATGCGTAGATGGGCGATCACCCAGCCGTTGAACAGGCCAATCAAGACGCCGGCGACGATGGGTCCGATAACTGCCGGCCAAAAACCATAGGGGGTAAGATAAGCAGCCAGCACACTGGCCAGCGCCGCCACCGCGCCCACCGAAAGGTCAATCCCCCCGGTCATAATCACAAAGGTCATGCCCAGTGAGATAAAACCAAACATGGAATTGTAGCGCAAAAACTCAGAAATATTGTAAGCGCCCAGAAACCCGTCATAGCGCAACGCTCCAAAGACAATTAACAAAATCAGAGCGATCAAGGCTCCCTGTCGCTGCACAGCCGCGGTGATTTTGGCCCAAGGCTGCGCAGATGGCCGGCCCAGTGTGTCGCTTTTAGAAATCGTGGTCATGGTGTGTCTCCCTACTCCTCTTAACTCTGACGTGAGCGTTGAAGATAAACTGCGACCAATATAATGACAGCGTTAACAACCTGGGCTACGGGGTAGGGAACGCCATTGGCCAGCAGGGTAAAGCGGATGAGCTGAATAATCAGCGCACCCAGCAGAGTCCCGATAATTGTCGCCCGGCCTCCGGTCAGGGGTGTGCCGCCGACGGCTACGGCGGCAATGGCGTCTAGTTCCATATTCAGGCCAACCAAATTAGCGTCCGAAGAGGAATTAATGGCAATGACAATCAAGCCGGCCAGTCCCGACAGCAAACCACTGATCGCATAAACAGCCCGCTTGATCCGAGCAACCGGCACTCCCGCCAGCCGCGCGGCTGACTCATTGCCGCCAATGGCGAGGACATACCGGCCAAAGGCGGTTGTGCGCATGGCCCAGGCCACAATGATTACAATAATGATCATCAGAATGACCTGGAACGGGATGCCCATGGGCCGGCCTAGCCCCAGATACTGAAAGCCAGGATTCTTAAATGACTGCAGATTACCATTCGTGGCTACCTGGGCAATTCCCCGCCCGGCGATATACAGCACCAACGTGGCGATGATTGGCTGAATACGAAACGCCGTGACCAACCAGCCGTTAAATAAGCCAAACAGCCCGGCAATCAGGATGGGCACAATGATGGCGATTGTATTGCCAATAATGGGGTTATCCAGCGGCGGCACCCCGCTCAGAAAAATGAGCGGCGCAGCCGCTCCGGCGATGGCCATGAGCGACCCAACCGACAGATCAATTCCACCCGTAGCAATGACCAGGGTCATACCCGTGGCAACGATCACAATCGTCGCCACCTGGGTCAGGTTGACATTGAGTGTTTGAGCGGTTAAAAAATTGGGAGTAAACAGGGCGTTATAGATTGCCAGCAGCAGCAAGGCCACCAGCGCCGCATAAGTGGAATTAGCTCCCCGCAGCCACTCCGGCAGCAGCGGGCGATGACCTGGGCTGGCAGCAGCTTGATTGAGGTTAGCCATGCGCGGCCTCCTGTTGAGTTAAGGACTCGGCTTCGCCATGAGCCATCGCCGACATGATAGTATCCTGATTAATGGCATCGTGTTCTAACTCGGCTACCGTCCGTTTGTCCCGCATGACCACTACCCGGTCGCTGCCTTCGATCAGTTCCTCGATTTCGGATGAGATCATCAGGACGCCCAGGCCATTATCGGCCAACTCGTTGATCAATCGCTGAATTTCACCTTTAGCGCCTACGTCAATACCGCGCGTCGGCTCATCAAGAATCAGGAGTTTGGGGTTGAGGCACAGCCAGCGAGCCAACAGTACTTTTTGTTGGTTGCCGCCCGACAAATCCCGTATTTTTTGCTCGGGGTTGGCAGTTTTGATCCCTAGCAGCTTGATGAAACGCTCGACAAGCTCCTGTTGTTTCTCGCTAGAGACGACCCCATTGCGGGTGAGAGTTGGTAAAGCCGCCAGGGTTAAATTTTCACGCACCGACATATGCGGAATTATTCCCTCGGCCTTGCGGTCCTCAGAACAGTAGCCGATCCCGGCCCGGATGGCATCGGCTGGCGATTGAAAACGAACCGTCTGGCCTTCCAGCCGTACTTCACCGGCTTCAAGGGGGTCGGCGGCAAAAATAGCCCGGGCAGTTTCGGTGCGGCCGGAGCCAAGCAGACCGGCCAGGCCGACGATCTCCCCGGCCCGAACGCTAACACTGGCGCCCTTAAGCGCCCGGCCTCGCTGCAACTCGTTAGCCTCCAACAGCGTATGTTCAGTTTCGTGATGCTGGCTGGCGTCGAAGCCGGTTTGGCCGCGCTGAACTTCGCTCAATTCTTTGCCCAGCATTTTAGCAACCAGCTCTAATTTGCTAATCTCGCTGATGGCCCTCTCGTCTACCGTTTGGCCATCGCGCATAATGGTGACGCGATCACAAATGACATAAAGCTCGTCAAGCCGGTGAGAAATGAAGATGACAGAAACGCCATCGGCTTTGAGCCGGCGAATAATATCAAAAAGAGTCGTCACCTCTCGTTCATCCAGGGAGGAGGTCGGCTCGTCCATCACCACCAGCTTGCTTTTAAATGATACGGCCCGGGCAATGGCTACCATTTGCTGGATGGCTATATTGTAAGTCATCAATGCCTGAGTCACATCTACGTGAACTCCCAGGCTTGCCAGCAATTCGGCGGCTTCGGCATTCATTCGCCGCCAGTTGATCAAGCCCCACCGCCGCGGCTCGCGGCCCAGGAAAATATTTTCGGCCACCGACCGGAAGGGCACTAAATTGACTTCCTGGTAGATGGTACTAATGCCGTTGGCCTGGGCCTGCTGAGGTGAGCTGAATTCAACATTGGCCCCATCAAAGGTAACGGTTCCCCCGTCGCGCTGGTAAGCGCCGGTGAGGATTTTGATCAGGGTTGATTTACCCGCGCCATTTTCACCTACCAGGGCATGCACCTCCCCACGGGCCACAATTAAACGAGCATTATCCAGGGCAACCACACCTGGAAAGATTTTGGAAATATTCTTCATTTGTAAGAGGGGTTCGGTTTGAGCCACGGCTTCATCCTCGTCTCAAAATACCTGGCATTTTATCAATCAGTTTTAAGCATGTGATCTTAAGTTGCACGCTTGAGAGGTGTGGCTGACCGCGCGCCAGGTCAGCCACACACTGTTAGTAAAGTTTAGTAGGCGTTAGCAATCTCCGCTGCCGCGTTGCTGCTGTCGTAGAATTTGTCGGGGTTGATGATTTTGGCCGGGATTTGCTCGCCGTTGGCATAGGCTTCCAGGGTATCGAAAGCCTTGGGGCCGAAGCGCGGGTTGCACTCAACCGTTGCTCCCAGTTTGCCGTCAATGATGGCTTGCAGCGCGTCTTTCGACCCGTCAATTGAGACGATAATCACATCTTTGCCCGGCACTTTACCGGCCGCTTCCAGCGCAGCAATCGCGCCGATGGCCATTTCGTCGTTGTGGGCATAAACGGCAGTCACATCAGGATGGGCTTGCAGGAGGGTTTCCATCACCTGGCGGCCCTTGTCACGGGCAAAGTCGCCGGTTTCTGAAGCAACAACCTTCATATCGGGTTTATCCTTGATGAAGTCATCAAAACCCTTCTTGCGATCAATGGCCGGAGAGGAACCCACTGTGCCTTGCAGTTCAATGATCGTCGCTTTGCCGCCGGTGGCATTCACCAGCCACTCGGCTGCACGCTTGCCTTCCTCAATAAAGTCTGAGCCAATGAAGCAGATGTAATCCTGGCCGGGTTTGGCTATGGTCTGATCCACATTGCGGTCGAGCAGGATAACCGGGATACCGGCGGCCTTGGCCTTGAGCACAGCCTGGGCCAGTGGTTTCTCTGAGCGCGGCGCCAGGAAGATCAAGTCCACCTTCTGGGCAATCATGGAGTCGACGTCGGCGATCTGTTTGGCTTCGGAGCCGGCAGCATCAGTATAAACCAACTCGTAGCCTCGTTTGGCCGCTTCTTCTTGCATACTGGCAGTTTGCGCTAAACGCCAGGGATTGTTGCTCTCTACCTGAGAAAAGCCAACCTTGTACGTGTCTTTTTTAGTCACCTTGGGCAAGCCAGCTTCGGTGCTGGCACCGCCACCTCCACCGCCACAGCCAGCGAGCGTTACTGCGAGCAAGGTGAGCAGGCTTACTAGGATAACAAACCAATTACGTTTCATCTCGATCTCCTTTGAGAAGCTAGGTCATTCATTGACTTAAAAAAAGATGGCGCTGAAGAAATAAGTGTGGAAGATGTCTTGCGCGCCTAGACATCCGTGGGTAGTATAGATTTTTTGATGAACTTCTCTCTTTCCTCCTTCAAATTCTCCGACGTTCTAACACCCTGATCAGGAAAAGAACCAATCAATAAACCTGGTCAGAGCAGCGTCGGATGATTTAGGCCAGCGGCCCGACCATAACTGGCGCGCCGCATGAACTACGAATAATTACTTGGGTCGGCAAACGGATCGGGTGGACCGGCAACGCCCGGTCATTGATCCGATCTGGCAGCCGGCGAATATCAACGTACCTCATATCTGAGATGGGTTGGTAGATGGTGGTTAAGGGGGAAGTGAAATAAAGAGCCGAAGGAATGCCGTAACAGCCGCTTGTGGCAATATCATAGGGAATGCGTAAACCGTATTTATATAAGGCCCGCATCGCTTCCGTTGCCATACAATTTACCACAACATTCATTACCTGCGACACGGTCTTGAGAGAGATCCCCACTCGGTGCGCTACGTTGCGCATCGTTACCGACATGGTTTACTCCTATGTCCAGCCTAAAATAAATTAACCCGGTTTACTATCAATGCTGTCAAATGCAGTTTAATAGGGTTTAGGTTTGATGTCAAAAACATTACAATCGAGATGACCCATTAAGCTGTTTACGCTGATCTTGATATTGAATTGCTGATTGCTCAAAAGTTTGTGAGTGGGTGAACAATCCATCAATTTTACGGCACAATATAGTTTTGTCAAATTCGTCTCTCTGGAACGGAACAAAGATTGACAACAAGGTTCTAATATGCTAAGATTAGGGACACTGTTTCATATTTTAATAAGGCAACTTCCCAATGAAAGATACATCGAGTGTTGACCGGGTGCTGACGATTCTGCAATACCTGGCTCGTCATCCCGGCGAACATGGCGTCCGCGCCTTGAGTGCTGCCCTGGAATTAAGCCCCAGCACGGTTGATCGCCTGCTCAAGTCGCTCTTACAAGCCGGTTTTGTGCGCCAAAGTGAGACAACCAGCCGCTATTCCATTGGTGTACAAGCCGTTCAACTTGGCCTGGCTGCATTGGGTACATTTGATCTAACCGCCATTGCCCCTTCTTATCTACAGGCATTAGTGGCTGAAACGGGCGAGTCGGCCTTTCTGGCCGTGCTCGACGAGGGTGAGGTGGTCTACTTGCTGAAGCAAGAAGGACAGCACGCCATTCGCACCACGGCGATACTGGGCAGCCGCCGGCCCGCCCATTGTACCGCACTCGGCAAGTCTTTTCTGGCCACAATGCCGCCGATGGAAGCCAAAGCCTTGCTTGAGCGCAAAGGAATGGCGGCCATGACGGTTCACACGATCACCGACTTGAATCGTTTGTGGGAAGAATTGGCTCAGGTGCGGCTGCGCGGGTACGCCGTTGACCATGAAGAAGTTGAAGAAGGACTGATGTGCCTCGGTGCCCCCATTCGTAACCATCAAGGCCAAACGATTGCCGCAATTAGTCTGGCCGGCCCGGTAGCGCGTGTCTTGCCCTGTGAAGAGCAATATGGGCGCCGCGTGGCGGCTACCGCCCAGGAGATTTCTCTGGCTCTCGGCTACGTGCCGCGCCTGGCAACGGACCTTGCTCTCACCTCCCCTTGAGACTATTCCTTTATTCCTGATTTCTGTTCAAAACCCGTCGTGGTTCTAGCGCCCCAGCCAGCCGCCGTCTACCGGAATGACGGCGCCATTGACATAGTTGGAGGCATCGGAAGCCAGGAAAATAGCTGCGCCTTTCATATCGGCCGGTTCGCCCCAGCGTTGGGCAGGAATACGGGCAGAAATTGCTTTGCTGCGTTCCGGGTCGGCCATTAAAGCGGTGTTCATCTCGGTTGCCATGTAGCCGGGGGTAATGGCATTTACGTTAACCCCCCGTCCGGCCCACTCATTCGATAGGGCTTTGGTCAACTGGGCCACCCCGCCCTTGGCCGCTGCGTAGGCCGGCACGGTAATCCCCCCGGAGAAACTGAGCAGCGAAGCAATATTGATGATTTTGCCTTTGCCTTTGGCTAACATCACTCGCCCGGCCAACTGGTTGAGCAAAAACATCGAGGTCAAGTTAACTTCCAGAACCAGGTCCCAATCCTCGATGGGAAAATTTTCGGCGGGCGCGCGCCGTTGGATGCCATGGCTAACGATGAGGATATCCAACGTTCCCATCTTTTCCAGGCAGGCGGCAAAAGCCTGCTGCAACTGAACGCGGTCGGCCAGGTTGGCCTGAACAGCTTCTGCCGGCCGCCCCGATGCCTGGCTCAACGCCTGCGCCGTGCTAAATACAGAGGCGCTTTGGCCCAGGATGGTTACGGTTGCCCCGGCTTCGAGCATTGCTTCGGCCATGCCGCGGCCCAGGCCACGGCTGCCTCCGGTTACCAGGGCTGTTCGGCCCGTTAAATCAAACAGTTTCATGCAGCCTCCACCTCAAACAGCACCTTTAGCGACGTGGCGTTTTTCGCATCCTCAAAACCACTGACTGCTTCGGTTAGAGGGCGCACCTGGCTAACCACTGCTTTGAGGTCAAATTTTTGCGCCGCCGCCAGGCTAATGGCCCGCTCATAATCTTCCCGTGAATATACCCTGGAGCCAATTAAATCAACCTCTTTAAAATTGAGGGCACGCAGGTCCAGCGCGACAGGCTGTTTGAAGATACCGAGCTGCACAAGCTGGCCTCTAATTCTGACTAACTCCAGGAGGTAGGGGGCGACACTCGGATGCCCGGTTGCTTCAAAAACAATATCACCTCCCCGGCCCTGGGTCAGGTCCAGCACCTGTTTGACCAGGTTCTCGGCGGCGGCGTTGAGGACGGTAAAGCCCATGGCCTGGGCTGTCTCAATCCGGGCTGCGGCCACTTCCGTGACAATAATCTGGGCCGCACCGGCAGCCCTGGCTACCTGGGCCATTAATAATCCAATTGGCCCAGCCCCAGTGACCACGACCGTGTCGCCAATTTGCAGGCGCGACATGCTGGCCGCATGGATACAAACGGCCAAAGGTTCGATCAGGGCGCCCTCCAGATTGGTTAAATTATTGGGAATCTTGAAGATAGTATCCTCGGCGGCGACGACATATTCGGCAAAAGCGCCATCCGTATCAATCCCAATCAACTTGAGATTTCGACAGACATGGGGCAACCCCATCTGACAGATGTAGCATTTTCCGCATGATAAGAGCGGATAAACCGTGACCCTGTCGCCAATCTTCAAATCGGAAGGAAGGCCAGGCGGCAAGGCGGCGATAACTCCGGCAAATTCATGCCCCATCACCAGGGGCGCGGTTGCCCGCGGATGCTTGCCGGCGACAATGGCCAAATCCGTGCCGCAGATGCCGGCGTAGTTCACCTTAATCAGTGCCTGCTGATTCGTTGCTTCAGGCACTGGCTTGTCTACCAGCGCGATTGAGTCCTTGCCTTGGTAGCTGACAGCTTTCATAAATGTCTCCTTGGCTTTACTGAAAAAAAACTTTGTGGGTAGGGTTAGGGACGAGCTAAAAGTCAAAATTCCAAGAAGTGGTGTTTTTAACGTCAGGATTAATAACTTCTGCCGGCCAACGCCCGTTGCACACATCAACGGCTATCTGACAACCCATCCGATACAGGTTTTCCTGGCTTTCGGGGGCGCTGGCCGCCGAATGAGGGGTGATTGTCACCTGCTCAAACTGGCGTAACGCTGAGTCAAGGGGCAGCGGCTCCTGCTCCAGCACATCCAGCCCAACGCCGCCGACCTTACCGCTTTGCAGCGCGGCGGCCAGGGCAAGCTCATCCACGACCGGCCCGCGGCTGGTATTGACCAGGAAGACGCCTTCTTTCATCAGCTCAAATTCTCTGCTGCTTAAGAGATGATAGGTGATGCTGTCCAGCGGGCAGTGAATCGAAATAAAATCGGCCCGCCGAAGCAGCTCGTCCAAATCTACTTTATGTCCCCCATAGTGGGCAATCGTCTCGGCATCTACGTTAGGGTCGCATACCAACAGGGTCAGGCCAAAGCCGATAACCCGCCGGGCTAAGGCGCGACCAATCCGCCCCAGGCCAATGATGCCCAGAACTCCCCCTTGCAGCAGCCGATTTGGCCGGGCTGCGCTTCTATCCCAGCGCCTCTCGCGGATCCAGCGATCCTGGCGGCCCAGGTGCCTGACGCTTTCCAGCAGCAGAGCCAGGGCATGCTCGGCGACGTCGTCGGTGCAATAAGCCGGAATATTGCAAACGGGGATACCCTGGGCGGTGGCAGCAGCCACATCCACACTATCATACCCCACGCCCAGCCGCACAATACAGCGACAACGGTGGAGTTGCTCAATAACAGAGCGGATCAGCAAGGGGCGCACCGATTGAATCAGAACCACGTCGGCTGGCAGGGCCGCCTTCAACGCCGTTTCCGGGGTGCGATGTTGGCCCTCGACCCACTCAATTCCATGCTGAGCCAGCTCTGCGCTAATCCAGCCGGGCGGAGTGAATAGTTCCTGATCATAATCAACCAAAACAGCTTTGAAAGAAGGGAGCATCATAAATTTTTCCATACTTAAAAAGGGAGCGAATAAAAATGAAACAGCGTTCTAATTTTACGGCATATTTTCCTTCTTGTCAAAAACTTTTAGCGAAGAGAGTATATACCCTACCTAGAATCTGGAGTATTTGATCCTTAATTTGGAACGAATTATTGACAGGCAGGGCTTTGTCTGTTAAGATGTGGAAACACTGTTCCATAATTGAAAAAGTGAGGATGATAGGCAACGGAGACAATATGCGCATCAGCGATGTTACAACAATTAAATTACATTACGATATGCCGGTGGCTATGGCCGACGCCATCCACTACATGCCGGCGCGGCCTACCCTGCTGGTCCAGGTCCATACCGACGAAGGTTTTATTGGTTTGGGAGAAGCGGCCACCTATGGTGGTTTCTTAGAAAGCACTGAGGCCATCGTTCTGAACGAACTGCGCCAGACCATTCTGGGCCAGGATCCCTTCAAGGTGGAGAAACTGTGGCAGATGATGGCTACTCGGGCTCATCAGCGGGGCCGGCGGGGTATGCTGATGATGGCGATGAGTGGGATTGACATCGCCCTGTGGGACATTATCGGCCAGGCGACGCGCACACCGCTGTACCGGCTGTTGGGCGGTTACCGCGACACCCTGGATGCCTATGCCTCCGCTGGATTCTACACCCGGGATAAAGATATCGCCGGGCTGGCTGACGAGTTCGCCGGCTATATTGAGCGCGGCTTTCGCTACGTCAAAATGAAGGTGGGCCGTAATCCTGACGTGATGCTGAATCCGCTCCACGACATGCAAGCTGCCGAATATGCAACGGCTACCCTGGAAGAGGATATTGAGCGGGTGAAAGTAGTACGTGAGGCCATTGGTCCCAAGATACGGCTGGCCCTTGATGCCAACAATGCCTGGACACCTTCCATTGCCCTTCAGTTTATGCGCCAGGTGGAGCGCTTCAACATTCATTGGTTTGAAGAACCAGTGGCGACTGACGACATTGAGGGTAGTGCGATGCTGGCCCACCAACTCGACACACCGGTGGCCGGCTACGAAACCGAAACAGGTCTGCCTGGCTTCCGCGAGCTCATTACCCGCCGGGCAGTGGACATTGTCCAGCCGGATGTTATTTGGACCGGCGGCATCACCGAATGCCGCAAAATAGCTGCTCTGGCTCAAGCTTATGGTCTGCCGGTTGTTCCCCACGTCTTCTCTTCAGCGGTCAGCTCAATTGCCAATATGCATTTTATAGCTGCTATTCCCAATGGCGGTCTGCTGGAATTTGATCAGAACGTCAATCCCCTGCGCTCAGAACTTTTGGAGACGCCGATAGAGATCACCCCGGAGGGTAAGGTTCATTTACCGGAAGGGCCAGGATTGGGGGTTAAGCTCAACCAGGAAACGATTAAGCGGTATCAGGTTTAGGGGGAGAAAGGAAGGTTGAAAACTTCTAAGTTATCCACCGTTCGCCTTCTCGTTTCTAAATCCAGTTGAAACGAGAAGGAGGAAAAATCCAAAGACCCCTGGCCTACTCGCCAGGGCAGGCAAAATCTAAAATCCAAAATTTTCGCAGAGGAGTCAAAACAATGAAGTTACAAAGCAAAGTGGCTATAGTGACCGGCGGGGCGCAGGGCATGGGCCGGGCCATCTGCCTGCGCTATGCTCAAGAGGGAGCCAGTGTGGTTGTCGCCGACCTTAACCTGGCCGGGGCGCAGAAGGTGGTAGATGAGATTGCCGGTATGGGCGGCAAAGCCGTGGCGGTACAGGTAGATGTACGAAACCAGGAGCAGGTCCAGCGCATGGTAGACACCGCAGTCGAGCAGTTCGGCGGGCTGGATATCCTGGTGAACAACGCCGGGGTCGGCAAAATTATTCCTTTCCTGGAAACAACCGAACAGGATTGGAATTTAATGTTCGACATCAATTGCAAGGGTTTGTTGTGGTGCAGCCAGGCGGCCGCTAAAGTGATGATTGCCCAGGGACGCGGCGGCAAGATCATCAACCTGGCTTCACAGGCGGGCCGGCGCGGCGAGGCGCTGGTGCTGGCTTACTGCGCCAGCAAAGCCTGTGTGATCAGCATGAACCAATCCATGGCTCTGGCCCTGGCCGAGCACAAAATCAATGTCAATGCTATTGCCCCCGGCATTGTGGACACCCCCTTCTGGGATGAAGTGGACAGGCAGTTTGCCAAACTGTTGGGTTGGGAAGTGGGCGAGCCGAAACGTAAATTTACGGCGATGATTCCGCTGGGCCGCATCGAGCAGCCCGAAGATGTGGCCGGAGTGGCTGCTTTCCTGGCCTCGTCTGACGCCGATTATATTACCCAGCAATGCTTCAACGTGGATGGCGGCAACTGGCCGAGTTGAAACGACGTCAGGCGTGAAGCGCAACTGTAAACCGATAATGAAAAGGTAGCACCCCCTAACGGGGCAGGTAGTAGCAGGTAGCAGGACGAATTATTTCCCTGTCTACCGTCTACCATCTACCGTCTACTGGTTTTGAAGGAGACTCTCATGAGTTTGATAGATATGACTCAAAAAAATTATCTGATGCGCATTGGCGAGGAGTGGCGGGGGTCCAGCAGCGGACAAACCCGCCCGGTATTGAACCCAGCCACTGCCGAAGCGTTTGCCGAAGTGCCGGAAGGGACTCGGGAAGACGCTCATGCGGCCCTGGTTGAAGCTCAAAAGGCACAGCCGGCCTGGGAGGCGCTGTCAGGCGTTCAGCGAGCCGGTTATTTGCGGCGCATTGCGGCCCTGGTTCGGGAGAATGCCGAGGACCTGGCCCGGCTGATTGTCATGGAGCAGGGTAAACCGTTGTTTGAGGCTCGTAACGAAGTGGGGGGTACGGGTGAGTTCTTTGAATACTTTGCCACCTTTGGCCGGGGCGTGGTCGGCGAAATTATGGCCTCGGACAATGCCAAAGAGGACATCTGGGTCCGGGAAGTGCCTTATGGGGTTGTCGTCGGCATCATTCCCTGGAATTACCCGTCGGCGCTGTTCTCACGGAAAGTAGCCCCAGCATTGATGGCCGGCAATACGATTGTGCTCAAACCCCACGAAGACACGCCTTTGAGCGCCCTGGCCATGGCTAAAATTGTTGAAGCGGCCGGTGTTCCGGCGGGGGTGGTTAACGTGGTCACCGGGGCGGGCCTGGAAGTAGGCGACGCGCTGGTCCGTGACGACATCACCCAGCTTGTGACCATGACCGGCTCGGTGCGGGCAGGCCGGCAGATTCTGGAGGCTGCCGCCAAGAACATCACCGTTGTTTCGCTGGAACTGGGCGGCAAAGCTCCCTTTATCGTCATGGACGATGCCAATGTTGACCTGGCGGTCCGCAATGCCATTACGGCTCGTTTCATGAACTGCGGCCAGGTCTGCACCTGCAACGAACGAACTTACGTTCACCGCCGTGTTTTTGACCAGTTTCTCAATCGTTACAAGGAAATGGCCGGCCAACTGCGCATGGGCGACCCGATGCAGCCGGGGACTGACCTGGGACCTAAAGTCAATCAGGTCGAATTGGAAAAGATCGAGCGTATGGTCAATGTAGCTAAAGAGCAGGGCGCAGAGGTGGTCATGGGCGGCAAGCGGCCCGAAGGGGAGCAGTTCCGTAAAGGCTACTGGTACGAAACTACCATCCTGACCAACGTGCGTAATGATATGGACATCATGCAGCAGGAAATCTTTGGCCCAATTTCGCCGGTGATGGCCTTCGATGATTTTGAGGAGGCCGTGGCCCTGGCCAACGACACCAAGTACGGCCTGACGACCTATCTATTTACCAATGACATCAAACGGATGATGGAAGCAGTGCGCACCGTCCGCTCGGGTGAAATCTACATCAACAAGATTATGCCGGAGCAGCTTCAAGGCTTCCACGGCGGCTATGGCCTGAGCGGCCTCAGCGGTGATGATGGCAAGCACGGCTTGGCCCACTACTCGCGCAAGAAGACTGTCTACCTGAGTTACGACGATACTCTGCCTGGTTATCTGATGCCCTACCCCAAAGAGTAAACCCAGCCAAGCGTAACGCTGGTTTATCTGCAATTTAGCTCTCCTTCAGGTGATCACACTTGAAGGAGAGTTTTTTGTTTAAATACCAAAATTTAGGCCAAAATAGTGGCAACGAACTTGCATAAATAGGGTGA
>JAHDWA010000104.1 GCA_023382535.1 Anaerolineae bacterium
TCAATGATATGATTTTTCCTGGCCTATCGTTTTATCCTTATTTCGCAACACGTCTTATTTCTCTTTTCTAAATTTTTCATCTGGGCGCATCTGTGCGCTTCGCAGTCTGTGGACCAAAACAAAGAGGTTATTATGGATTTCCAACTTTCACCCGAATTAAAAGCTTTGCAGAGCAAAGTGAGACAATTTGTCAATAAGGAGCTGCTGCCGCTGGAGGTCGAGGTGGAGCTGGCCGATGGCCGGCTGGACCCGGCGGTGCGCGCCCGGCTGCAAGTCAGGGCCAGGGAATTGGGTCTAAATGGCTTTGCCCTGCCCAGGGCGCTCGGTGGCCAGGAGTTCGGCTGGCTGGAACAGGTGGTGGTCAGCGAAGAAATTGGGAAGGTAACAAACGGCCTGGGCTTTGTCATCCCTGACCCGGCGATTGTCTTCGCGGCAGCAACGCCGGAGCAGATCGAACGGTACGTCCGCCCGGCCTGCGAGGGCAAGCGCCAGGATTGTTACGCCATCACCGAGGCTAACGCCGGCTCCGATCCGAGCCAGTTGGAAACCACGGCCATGCGCGACGGCGACGGCTGGGTTTTGAACGGCGAGAAGTGGCACGTCACGTTTGGCGACGTGGCCGATTTTGCCGTGGTGCAAGCGGCGACCGATCCCCAGGTGGGCGACGGCAACACTCTCTTTTTTGTTGACCTGGACTCGCCGGGCGTGGAGGTACTTGAGCATCCGCGCTATATGCATCACCTGATTGCCGGTCATTTGAAAATTGGGCTGCGAAATGTGCGCGTGCCCCAGGGTCATGTACTGGGTGAAGTGGGCCAGGGACTCAGTTTGAGCAAAGAATGGTTCCGGCGGGAACGGATCATGATTGCGGCTCGCTGCGTGGGGGCGGCGGAGCGGCTGATCGGCGAGGCCAGCCATTTTGCCCAACAGCGGGTGCAGTTTGGCCAGCCGATCTCGGAATACCAGGCCGTCCAGTTCATGCTGGCCGACTCGCTGACCGAAACCTGGGCAGCGCGGCTGATGACCTATGCCACCGCCCAGGCCGCCGACGAGGCGAAAACCGAGGATGAGGTCAAGCTGGTGCATGCCAAAGCCTCGATGGCCAAGCTCTACGCCTCGGAGATGGTCGGGCGGGTGGCCGACCGGGCCGTTCAGATTTTCGGCGGGCGGGGTTACATGCGCGAGAACGTGGCCGAACGTTACTACCGCGAGGTGCGGGTCGAGCGGATTTGGGAAGGAACCTCGGAAATTCAGCGGATTATCATTGCCTATAGTTTGTATAAGCGGGGAGCAGCGGCGCACCTGGAGGGATGAGGCGCGGACACGAGGATGCGAGGGCGCAAAGAGGTAGCAAACGTCGTTTTCTTCACCTCCCATCGCTTCGCCTCTTCGTTTCTTTAATAAATCTTTCGTGAAAGGAATGGAACCATGACCAAAATGTACAGCACTCTGCCAAGACAGTACTACACCTCGGAGCAAATTTTCCGAGAAGAGACGCAGCGCATTTTTTACGAGCGTTGGTTGTGTGTCGGTCGGGTGGAGCAGATCCCCAACCCCGGCGACTACTTTGTGCAGCAAGTCGGCCTGGAAAGCCTGATCATTGTCAGAACGCGGCGGGGGGAGATACGCGCCCATTACAATGTTTGCCGGCACCGCGGGGCGCGGCTGTGCAGTGATAATAGCCAGGGTCATCTGCGGGAGGCGATTCAGTGTCCTTATCATGCCTGGACTTACGGGCTGGATGGTCAATTGCTGGGCGCGCCGCACATGAATGAGGTGCCGGGATTTAAGAAAGAAGATTATCCTTTACACAGCGCCCATGTTCATACCTGGGAAGGCTTCATCTTTATTAACCTGGCCGCTGAGCCGCAGGCTTTTGACGATCTTTTTGCCAGGTTATCAGAAAAATTTGCCGCCTGGAATATCCCCCAACTCCGGTCTGCGAGCCGGATTGACTACCAGGTGCAGGCAAACTGGAAACTGCTTGTCGAGAATTACTCTGAATGTTACCACTGCCCCCTGGTGCATCCGGCCTTGTCCAAGCTATCCCACTATATGAGCGGTGAAAACGATTTTGAAAAAGGTGTCTTCCTAGGTGGCTATATGGAACTCAACCATGGCAGCATGACCCTGGATGGGACCACGTGCGCCACGCCCCTGGGCGATGTGAACGGCGAAGACCTAAATCGAGTTTACTACTATATGCTGTTCCCAAATCTGCTGCTCAGTTTGCACCCCGACTATGTTATGTTTCATACGCTGTGGCCTAAGTCGTCTGATGAAACCCATATTGTCTGTGAGTGGCTGTTTGATCCGGGGGTGATGGCCCAGCCTGATTTCGATGCAGCTCCGGCGGTTGAATTTTGGGATATGACCAATCGCGAGGATTGGCATGTCTGTGAGATCACCCAGGCTGGGGTAAGTTCTCGCGTCTATACCCCCGGCCCGGCCTATGTGGGCCAGGAGGATTTAATTGTAGCCTTCGACCAGGAGGTATTGAAGGCGTTGGGACACCACAGCCGGAATTAAAGATATTCCCAAATCTTGAGGAGCTGAGTATGCCTCGACAAACACCCTTTTATGCCCGCACCTCGGCCCTGTGCGCGAGCCAGAGCTGGCAGGAGTGGGCCGGCTTTCTTTCGGCCAACAGCTACGAGCTGGAACATAACCACGAATATTACGCCATCCGCACGGCAGCGGCGCTGCTGGACATCTCGCCGCTCTACAAGTACCACATCCACGGGCGCGACGCGCTCAAGCTGGTCAGCCGGGTGGTGACGCGCGATGTGACCCGCTGCGCCGTCGGGCAGGTCATCTACACGCCCTGGTGCGACGATGCGGGCAAAATCATTGACGACGGTACGCTCTCCCGCCTGGAAGAGAACTTCTTCCGGTTGACCGCCGCCGACCCGACCTTTCACTGGCTCCAGGAGAATGCGGTGGGCCTGGAGGTGCAGATTGAGGATGTGACCGAGGGGCTGGGAGCGTTGGCCCTGCAAGGGCCGACCTCACGCGATATTCTGGCCCAATTGAGCGATGTAGAGCTGGCTCAGCTCAAATTCTTCCGGTTAATCAAGACCAACCTCGGCGGCATTCCGGCGACCATCAGCCGCACCGGTTATACCGGCGACCTGGGCTACGAAATCTGGGTCGAGCCGCCCTATGCCGAGCGGTTATGGGATGCCCTGATGGAAGCGGGCCAAGCCTACCGGCTACGGGCGGTGGGCAACGTGGCCCTGGACATGGCCCGCATCGAGGCCGGGCTGCTGCTGATCAACGTGGATTTCATGTCGGCCAAACAGACCATGTTTGAAATTCAGAAATCCACCCCATTTGAGCTGGGGCTGGGCTGGACGGTTCACCTGGACAAGCCTTACTTTGTGGGCCAGGCAGCGCTGCGGGCCGAAAAAGCGCGGGGGCCGGCCTGGGCGACCGCCGGCCTGGAGGTCAACCTGGAGTCGCTGGAAGCGGTGTATCGTGAGTTTGGCATGCCGCTGACCCTGCCAGTCCACTCCTGGAATGAAGCGGTGCCGGTCTATGCGGGTGCTCGCCAGATTGGCAAAGCGACCAGCGGCACATGGTCGTCTATCCTCAAAAAATATATCGCCCTGGCCCGGCTGAAACCATCCTACAGCCGGCCCGGCACCCGGGTGCAAATGGAAGTGACCGTCGAGGCGCACCGGCGGCAGGCGGAAGCGGTTGTAGTAGAGACGCCGTTTTTTGAGCCGGAGAGAAAGCGGGCATGAAGGCGGCAGAGGTGCGGGGGAGCAGGGGAGAACTATGGACAAGAAGCCAATACGAAGTCATCGAGAGTTAGAGGTGTATCAGATGGCTTTTGAGGTGGCAATGAGGATTTTTGAGCTAACTAAAAGTTTTCCGGCAGAGGAACGATATTCGCTCACCGATCAAATCCGGCGTTCCTCTCGCTCAGTTTGTGCCAATTTGACCGAAGCCTGGCGCAAACGCCGTTATGAGGGTGCATTTTTAATCAAATTGAATGATGCCGAGGCTGAAGCTGCCGAGACACAAACCTGGCTGGAATTCGCGGTAAAATGTGGTTATTTAAGCCCGGAAAATGGGCGAGAACTGTATCAAATTTACGACCAGATTTTGGGCAAATTGGTGAATATGATTAACCATCCAACTTCCTGGTTAATGCCCAACAAGACAAGCAAATAGTGAGGTGTAACGTGAGCGGGCAATTACATCTCCCCTGCGCCTCTGCTCCCCCGCTCCCCTGCACTCCGTAGAAAGGATACACCGAATGACACAAAAATACGACGCCATTATCATCGGCGGAGGTCACAATGGATTGACCTGCGCCGCGTATCTGGCTAAAGCTGGCCGGCGGGTACTGGTGCTGGAGCAGCGCCATATCATCGGCGGGGCAGCCGTAACCGAAGAGGTCTACCCTGGTTTCAAATTTACCGTCTTCTCTTACGTGGTCAGCCTGCTGCGGCCGGAGGTCATCCGCGAGTTGAATCTGGCCAGGCACGGCCTGCACATCATGCCGCTGGAAACGGCCTTTGTGCCGATGGACGCTTCGCGCGGCAACTACCTGGCTCTCTACCCCGACCCGGCCAGCAACCGCGAGGCCATCCGCCGCCACTCGGCCCGCGACGCCGACGTTTATCCTGAGTTCAGTCAGATGATGTACGATATGGCCTTTGCCGTCAAACCCATCCTGGGCATGGCCCCGCCCGACCCGACCGCGCCCGGCGTGGGCGGCCTGCGCACCCTGCTGGAGATGGTCAAACACGCCGGCAGCCTGGACTCCAAACGCTTCTATTATTTGACCAAACTGATGACCATGAGCGCCTCTGATTTTTTGGATGAGTGGTTTGAAACGGACGTACTCAAAGCCGTCACGGCCATCAACGGCATTATCGGGACGTACCTGGGGCCGCGCTCGCCCGGCACTGCTTATGTGCTGTTACATCACTACATGGGCGAACTTGACGGGGCTTTCACGGCCTGGGGCTTTCAAAAAGGCGGCACCGGCGCGGTCAGCCAGGCGATTGCCAGCGCCGCCCGCAGTTTTGGGGCCGAAATTCGCTGCAATGCTCGGGTGGGGCAGGTCATCGTCAAAAATGGACAGGCAGCCGGAGTGGCTTTGGACAGCGGTGAGGAAATTTACAGTCCAGTCGTCGTGTCGGGCTGCGACCCCAACGTGACCTTCCTCAAGCTGCTGGGCGAGGAGTACCTGCCTGGCGACCTGGCTCAGGCCATCCGTAATTTCAAGTTCCGCGGCTCGTCGGGCAAGGTCAATCTGGCTTTGGATGGACTGCCCAGCTTTACCGCTATGCCCGATCCGTCACTGCTGCAAGGGATGATGGAAATCTGCCCCAGTATGGATTACGTCGAGCGGGCCTACGACGATGCCAAGTATGGCGACTTCTCGCGGCGGCCTTACCTGGACGTGACTATCCCCACCGCCGTAGACCCGACGATGGCCCCGCCCGGCAAGCATGTGATGAGCATCTTTGTGCAGTACGCGCCGTATCAACTGGCCGAGGGAACATGGGTCGAAAAGCGGGAGGCGTTTGGCGATGCGGTAGTCAACACCCTGGCCGAGTTTGCCCCCAATATCAAAGACCTGATCCTGTACCGGCAGGTTCTCTCACCCTGGGATATGGAGCAGATGATCGGCCTGACCGAGGGCAACATTTTCCACGGCGAACTGACTCTGGATCAGCTCTTTTTCCTGCGGCCCGCGCCGGGCTGGGCCAACTATCGCACCCCGGTGCGCGGCTATTATCAATGCGGCTCCGGGACGCACCCCGGCGGCGGCATCACTGCGGGGCCGGGCCGACTGGCGGCACTGGAGATCTTGAAGGATTGGAAGCGATGAGACGAGAGGCGAAGAGGCGATGAAGGGGCTATGAACTTAATTATCCAAGTGGACGAATTGCTGCAAGTTTTGCCAAAACTGCTCAACGTCCGGTCCCAAATCAGTGGCCCAGCGATTGATGTAAGTCGGATCAAATGAGGCCGATAACTCAGGGTCGTCCCCCAATTTAATGGCTGTCAAAATATCTCGAATATCCGCCTCATGTTTAAAAGAATGCCCCTCATTCCAGGCCATCAGTTTACCTACAATCACATCTTCTGGCCGAGCAAACCACGCCTCAAAACGCAGCCCATCTTTGGGGGCAATCTCGCGCCGAAGACGATTTTTTAAGGCAAAATTGTAACCAGGTTTCATGGTTAGGGGAATTAAATCAACCTTACGGGCTTCACTGGTATCAATTATGTTGAACAAAATGCCCAAGCGAATCGAGTCACGCATTTGATCAGGGTCAGCATAGAAACGGGGGGGTAAATAGGTAGCAGCAAGGGCTTGAATATGCGCCTCGTTCAAGTCCACGACTATGTCCACATCTAAAGTAACACGAGTAACGCCGTAAAACGTGCCAGCGAAAGCGCCAATAATTACATAGGGAGCGCCAATCTTTTCAAGCGTTTGCAAGACATCGAAATAGAGTTGAAAAGTCGCTTCAGCCATTTTGCTGCAATCGTTTGAATATGAGGCGACACAAATCCAAGTTACTTAACTCAGGATGAGCTTTACGCAGCCGGGTATGCCAACTGTTTAAAATGACTTCCTGCATATCCAACATTGTACGTAAGCGCTGTTCCGGCGGAACCCGCAATAGCAATCGAATTTGATCTTTATCCGTCGGCCCCAGTCGGCGTTTAAGTGCTTCTAGTTTGGAAAGTTTACTTATCTCATTCATCTTGAGTAATTATATGAGGAGTTGTAAATTATGACAAAGCGAAATGATAACGCCCGGCTGTTGATTGCGGCGGCGTTGGGGGGCCTGGCCGGAGCAGCCATAGCCCTCTTATTTGCGCCAAAATCCGGCAAGGAGACTCGTGCTCAACTTAACGAAAAGAGTCAGCAGGTCAAACGTCTGGCGCAGCAAGGCGCGGCAACGGTCGCTCCGCTCATGGCGCCACAGACAGGGGCACGACTTCCCCAATCACACCATTACGATTACGACGCAATTATTATCGGCGGGGGGCATAACGGCCTGGTCACGGCAGCCTATCTGGCCAAAGCGGGCCGCAAGGTGCTGGTGCTGGAACGACGGCCTATTGTCGGGGGGGCGGCCGTAACGGAGGAACTGATCCCCGGCTTCAAATTCTCCTCCTGCGCCGACGGCCTGGGCGGCCTGTCGCCTGCGATTGCCCGCGATTTGAATCTCCAGCAGCATGGCCTGGAATATCTGCCGGCCGACCCGGCTATCTTTGCCCCGCAGCCGGATGGCCGCGCTTTGACCATCTGGCGCGACCTCAACCGCACGGTTCAGGAAATAGAACCTTTCTCCCGGCGCGATGCCGCTCGCTACCCTGACTTCATCGCTTTGATCGGCAAGGTATCCAAGCTGGTCGGCGCGTTGATGGCCGTCACCCCGCCGCACATGCCCCGGCCTGCCCTGGCCGATATGCCGGAGTTAGTGAAACTGCTGGGTCCGGCCCGGCAGTTGAGCAAAAAAGATATTCACGACACCCTGCGCATCCTGCCCATGTCGGTGGCCGACCTACTGGACGAGTGGTTCGAGTCGGATGCCGTGCGAGGCTTAATCGCGGCGCGAGGTATTACCGGCATCACCTGGGGACCGCGCGCCGCCGGGACGGCTTATATGCTACTCTACAGTTGCGCCGGTGATGGACAGGCCTTCAGCTCCGGGGGCATTGTCAAAGGCGGCATGGGCGGTCTAACCCAGGCCCTGGCCGGAGCGGCCCGGCGCTACGGTGTAGAAATTCGCACCGAGGCAGAGGCAGCCGAAATTGTAGTTGAAAGTGGACAGGCCAGCGGGGTGCGGCTGGCTAATGGTCAAGTAGTTACCGCTGCCGCCATTATCTCCAACGCCGACCCGCGCACCACGTTTATGAAGCTGGTTGACCCGCAGGTGCTTGACCCGTTCTTTGTTAAGCAGGTGCAGCATATCAAGTATCGCGGCTCCGGGGCGCGGGTGCATCTGGCTTTGAAAGGATTGCCCCAATTTACGGCGCTGACCCCTCCCCTTCCTCCCCCTAGAAGGGGGGGGACTAAGGGGGCGGTAGAATACCTGCGAGGCCACATTCGTATCGCGCCCAGTCTCGACTACCTGGAAAAAGCCTTCGACGCGGCCAAGTATGGCCAGTTTGCCCGCCGGCCCTACCTGGATGTAACCATTCCTTCCCTGGCTGATCCCAGCCTGGCCCCGGCGGGCCAGCATGTCATGTCAATTTACATGCAATACGCGCCCTATCACCTGCGCGAAGGCAGTTGGGAGGAGTGCCGCGAGGCGCTCGGAGAGGTGGTCATCAACACCCTGGCCGAGTACGCGCCCAACCTTAAAGAGATGATTTTGGACAGCAGAATATTGACCCCACTGGACCTGGAAACCATCTACGGCCTGCCGGAAGGCAACCCCAGCCACGGCGAGATGACCCTCGATCAATTTTTGTACATGCGGCCCGTGCCCGGTTACGCCCAGTATCGAGCGCCTATTGAGGGCTTATACCTGTGCGGCGCGGGGACTCATCCCGGCGGCGGCGTGACCGGTCTGCCCGGCTACAACGCCGCGCGGGAGATTTTGAAGGATTGGGGGAGAAGATAGCAACCAGCCCGTAGGCCAGCCCTCTGGCGCTGTTCTTGCCGCTCCCAGGTTAATGCCTGATCTATTTAGATAATCTCTAGCTCCCAGCGTTGGCTAAGATAATTAAAGCGGTGGCATATTCGGGTCGGCGTGGCCTGGCTCACCCCTGCTGACCTGTTGGAGAACGGTACATAATGGGGAGCCACGTACACAATTTTTCCACACCGCTGCCACTTGAGCCAATAGTTGTACTGGGGCAGCCCATCAGGGGCCTCAACGAGCTGCTCGCCCCACAAGTCACAGTAGACACAGATCATGCCATTACCATCCTAAAGAAAAAGCCTACCCCACAAATAAGGTAGGCTTCTCCCCAAAATCAACACTGTACTAGAAAGGAATTACTTCAATGACCATACCATCTCACTCTTCAAGATGCATTGTATCATCATTCCGGTTAGCCTTGTACCCCACAAATTGGGGGTATTAATTGAAGTGGGCCAGGGCTTGCCCCAGATCAACCCCTGCTCGATACTGCTGAGTTACCGTTAACGCGTTGACTTTCTATGCTCCTTTATGTTGGCAAAATTGCCAGTCGGTGCTAGATTAAAGGTATATCTCTGTGCTTATTCTAAACTTATGTATATACGGAGGATGCACATATGCAGAAAATAACTTATGCGACGATGTCGGCTGATAATGAGGAACTGCAGTCGGCCTTTGATGAAGCGATTGCCAGGGTGAAGGCAAAGTGGCTGGGGATGGAAATCCCCATGTTTATTGATGGAGAAAAAGTCTACGCGGACGAGAAGTTTAAGGATTACAGCCCGATCAATACAGAGCTGCTGCTTTGTACGGCCCAGCAGGGTACCAAAGAGCATGCCCAGGCCGCTATTGCGGCGGCCAGAGCTGCTTTTGAAAAGTGGCGCAAAACGCCCTGGCAGGAGCGGGTCGCCAAGCTGCGCGAAATTGCCGAACGAATCAGTGCCAACAGCCTGGAGTTGAGCGCGCTGATGATCCTGGAAGTGGGCAAGAACCGGCTGGAAGCGCTGGGCGAGGTCGAAGAGTCGGCTGATTTGCTGCGTTATTACGCCGACTCAATGGAGAAGAACCGGGGCTTTGTCAACGAGTTGGGTAAGCTGAACCCGGACGACCCCAAGGAGAAAAATATCAGCGTGCTGCGCCCGTATGGGGTCTGGGTGGTTATCTCGCCCTTCAATTTCCCGATGGCCCTCTCCGCTGCGCCGATCGCGGCGGCGCTGGTTACGGGCAATACGGTGGTCTTCAAGGGCGCCTCGGATACGGCCTACACCGGCTGGAAAACGGCCGAACTCTTTGCCGAAGCGGGGCTGCCGCCGGGTGTGTTCAACTATGTCAGCGGGCCGGGCCGGACGGTGGGCCAGGAGTTGCAGGACAACCCCGGCGTGGACGGCTGGACCTTCACCGGTTCGTATGAGGTGGGCATGAAGGTCATTACCAGGGCCGTGCATGGCCGCTATCCGCGCCCGGCGATTATCGAAATGGGCGGCAAAAATCCAACCATTGTCTCCAAAACCGCCGACATCAACAAGGCGGCGATGGGGGTCATGCGCTCGGCCTTTGGCCTGGACGGGCAGAAGTGTTCGGCCTGCTCGCGGGTTTATGTGCAGGAAGAGGTGTATGAACCGTTTAAGGCCAAGTTAGCCGAATTGACTCAGAAGATTAAGATCGGCGATCCGACCGCACGTGACACGTATATGGGGACCGTGGTTAATAAGAGCGCGTATGAGGATTACCAGCGCTATATCAAAAAGGCCAGGGCCGACGGGCAGGTGCTGGTCGGCGGCAACCTTTTGACCGAGGGCGATTTTGCCAAAGGCTACTTTGTCGAACCGGCCATTGTGGAAGGACTGCCGGAAGATCATGAGCTGGTCAAGCAGGAACTGTTTTTACCGATTTTACACCTTACCAAAGTCAAAACGCTGGATGAGGCCATGCAGAAAGCGAACAATACCGACTACGGGCTGACGGCGGGTTTCTTTGGCGAGGATGAAAAAGAGGTCGAGTGGTTCTTTGACAACATTCAGGCCGGCACCACCTATTCTAACCGGGCAGCCGGGGCCACTACCGGCGCATGGCCCGGCATTCAGGTTTTTGGCGGCTGGAAGGGAAGCGGTTCCAGCGGCAAGGGAATTGGCGGCCTCTACACCCTGGCCCTCTATATGCACGAGCAAAGCCGGACGATTATTGGTTAATTAAAAATTTGTCTATCTTGATAAGACCCCGGCTTGGGCCGGGGTTTTTTGATGGATTATTGAAATCTATACTGCATTGTCATTCCGCCGGAGTCTTGTTATAATTGGTCACACATTCATAACCGCGTAAGCCCTGATACTCTAAACTCCAAAGATAAACGATGAAATTCTGGAAAAAAAGCCTGTTGGCGCGGCTGGTCAGCTACTTTTTGTTGTTGTCGCTGGCAACGGTTGGCCTGGTTGGCCTGGTGGCCTTCATTCAAGCCAGAGAAGCGTTGAAAACGTCGGTCTTTGAGCGGCTCAACGCAGTGGCGACGCTGAAGGAAGATGAGTTGAACCGTTGGGTCAACGATCAACTCCGTGATTTGCTTTTTATTGCCCAAATTCCACGGGTCCAGAGACAGGGGGAAGTGCTTTTCAATCACGCCGAGACGGATACGGCCTATCAGGCTGCCTCTACGGACCTCTCCCAATACTTAACTTCGATTATTGCCGACAAGCCGGGCCTGCAAGAACTCTTCATTCTCGACCAGGACGGCCGGGTGATCATCTCGACCGATAAAAGTAATGCCGGCAAAGACCAATCCGCCGAAAACTATTTTATCCGCGGCCGGGAGTTAATGTTCCCGGCGAGTAATTTTGTGCAGAATGTGTACCTCTCACCAACTACCGGCAAACCAACCATGACCATTGTGGCGCCATTTTTTGGTGAAACCGAGCAGCGCCTGGGGCTGCTGGCCGCTCATCTGTATCTGGAAAGAATGAACAGCATTATTTTGAATCGGACCGGATTAGGGGAGAGCGGCGAAACTTACCTGGTGGACAAAAATCATACCTTTGTTTCCGAAGCTCGTTTCAGGAGCCAGCAAGTTGAATTTCCCCAGGGAATCCATACTGAGGGCATTGATGCAGCGGTCACCGGGACCGACAGTATGGGGCTTTACTCCAATTATGAAGGAGTGCCGGTTATTGGTGTTTATCGCTGGCTGGATGAGCGGGAAATGGCGCTGCTGGCCGAAATGCGGCAGGATGAAGCCTTTGCCCCGGCGCAGCAGTTGGCCCAAACCATCTTACTGGTTGGATTGGTTTCGGCCGGAATCCTGGCGATGGGGGTTTTCCTGTTGGCCCGCCAGATAACCCAGCCTATTCTGGCCCTGGCCCAGACGGCCAGCCATGTCGCCGCCGGTGATTTGGCTTTGACCACGCCGGTCACACGGGAAGATGAACTGGGCGACCTGGGCCACGCATTTAACCAAATGACCGAGCAGTTACGCGCGCTCTATGAAAGCCTGGAAGAACGCTTGCGGACGGTGGTTTCCAATGCCCCAATCGTGTTATACGCCCTGGATAAGGAGGGTCGTTTTACTTTGTCTGAGGGCAAGGGCCTGGAGGCGCTTGGGCTCAAACCCGGTCAGGTAGTGGGCCAGTCGGTTTTCGAGGTATACCGTGACGCTCCCGAAGTTCTAGAATACGTGCTCCAAGCTTTGGCGGGCGATGCCTTTTATACCACGGTAGAGGTCCAGGGATTGGCCTTTGAAAGCTGGTATGGGCCGGTCTATGACCAGAATGGTGAAATTAATGGAGTCATCGGCGTATCTACCGACATTACCGAGCGAAAGCGGGTCGAGGCTGAGCTGCAAAAGGCCAAGGAAGCCGCCGAAGCGGCCAATCTGGCCAAGAGTCAATTTTTAGCCAATATGAGCCATGAATTACGCACGCCCCTCAATGCCATCATCGGCTACAGCGAGATGCTGCGCGAAGAAGCGGAAGAGTCGGGCCGGAGGGAATTTATCCCGGACCTCCAAAAAATCAGTACGGCCGGCAAGCATTTGCTGGCGCTCATCCGCGAGATTCTTGATCTTTCCAAAATTGAGGCCGGCAAAATGAGTCTCTACCTGGAAACCTTCGACATTTCCAGTCTGGTCGAGGACATCGTCGCCACGGTGCAGCCGCTGATAGAACAAAATGGCAACACGCTGGTCGTTCACTGCGCCGATAATATGGGCGTCATGCGTTCTGACCTGACCAAAGTCCGCCAGATGCTAATCAATTTGCTTAGCAACGCGGCCAAGTTTACCCAGCATGGGACCATTACCCTGGCGGTTGAGTGGCAGGCTGAAGGGGGAACTGTCCGAGGACAGCATGAAGATAGCTCGTTTCAGGTGGACCACCCGGAGAGTTCAACCCTGGCCCGGCCCGAACAAATCCGGAGAAGTAAAATCGATTCGACGCCGCTCCGGCTGCCAGCCACCTCCTACATTCTATTCAAGGTGTCTGATACCGGTATTGGTATGGCTCCTGACCAAATGGAGCACATTTTCCAGCCTTTTACCCAGGCCGACGCCTCAACCACCCGCAAATATGGCGGCACCGGCTTAGGTCTGGCGATTAGCCGCCGTTTTTGCCAACTGCTAGGGGGAGACATCACCGTCGAAAGTAACCCGGGCCGAGGTTCCACCTTCACTATCTGGCTGCCGATAACCGTGCTTGAACCCAAAAGTGAAGCCGTCACAGCTAAAAGCTAGTGCCATCGGTTTGTAGTGGCGACTTCAGTCGCTCAACCAACCTGAAAATGACTAAAGTCATTACTCCGAACTATAACGTCCATTTACGCCGTAGAGTTCTAAATTACGCCAAAGAGGAGCTGTGAAAAATTTGCTTTTTGCTCGGAGCTATAAGAAAATCTTGATTCTGCTTATAATCTTGAACACAGACGTGTTAGGCTGCACGACCTCCTCGCCGCAAAAACTGCCTGAAACACCCGTCCCTTTAGAAATCGGTACCCGTGAAACAAGTAACGTAACGACCCCTCCAACAGAAGAGCCTCGCCTGAGCATCTTTCATTACTTTAACGATGCCCTGGGCCGGAAATCTATGGATGAGGTGATAGCCCTATTTCACCAGGCGCATCCTGCTGTCGAGTCACTGCGTAACCCGATGGATCACGAAGCCTACAAAGTGGTCATCCCGGCCTTGTTGGCCGGCGATAATCAGCCAGACGTGTTTTCTTACTGGGCCGGGGCGCGGACACAGTTTATTGTAGATGAGGGGTATTTGCAGCCCATTGATGATTTGTGGTCCGGGAATAACCTGGATCAGGTATTTCCCCCCGGTATTGCGGCCGGAGCGACTTACAACGATCAGAAATACTTTATCCCCGTTGGCTATCACTATGTGGCTTTCTTTTATAACACGCAGCTTTTTGATACGGTTGGCGCTGCTCCCCCGTCTACCTGGGAGGATTTAAAAAATGTGGCGGCCAAGTTTAAGCAGGCTGGTATTCCCGCGTTTGCTTTAGGCTCACGGGAACGCTGGCCGGCTCAGTTCTGGTTTGATTATTTGCTGCTGCGAACGGCTGGGCCGGCGTATCGAGCGGAGTTGATGGCGGGTAAAAGGCTTTATACCGACCCCGAAGTGGTCCGGGTGATGGAACTGTGGCAAGAACTGATGAACGCCGGCTACTTTTACCCCGACGCCAATGCCTATGATTGGGCCGAGGCCGCCGAAGCCGTCGCCCGGGGCCAGGCCGCGATGACCCTGGTGGGTACCTGGATTACCGGCTACTACAAAAATGATTTGGGCTTAGCGCCGGAGAAGGACTATAATTACTTCGCCTTTCCCAGCATAGATCGGGGTATTCCCATGGCCGCTTTGGGGCCGATTGATGGCTTTGTGATGGCCAAAGGCGCGCTGCACCCTGAGGCGGCACACCAATTTCTGGCTTTTTTAGCTACGCCTGAACCTCAAATCATCTGGACCCAGGGGCAGGGAGCGCTGCCGCCCAGTATCAAGGTGGACCCAGGCATTTATGATCCCCTGCTTCAGCGTATTTTGAAAGATGTTGTCCAAGCCGATACCTTTGCCTTTAATTATGATCTGGCGACGCCTCCAGCCATGGCCGAAGCCGGTTTGAATGCTTTTTCTGAATTTATGGCCCAACCTGATAACTATCTCAACATCCTGCAAAAAATGGAAAGCAGCCGTCTCGAAATTTTCAAAGAGTAAGTTAGGCTAAAGGTGACTGGCACTTTCCAAGTGCCAGTCACCTAAGTAATAACGAGTAAGGACCAGTTTTGGAAAAAGGATCAGCATAGCTACTCTTTTCTAACCATTTTCCAACCGTTTCCCGGTCTAATTCATATTTTCTTCTGCTATCGTAGACTTGTCCTAACCTGCTTGTGATAGGACAACAGCCATAGTCATGGCTTCAAGGAATTTAAAGATCTATGAAGATGTTATTCTCTCCGGCGATCTCACTGATGAATCGTCTGAAATATCCTCAAAAGTTCATCCTGATTAGTCTACTGTTCGCCTTGCCCCTGGCCCTGGTGATGATCCTGCTCATCGGAGAAATCAATTCCCGGATCGAATTTGCCCAAAAAGAGATCTACGGCAATAGTTACTTGCGCCCGCTGCGCGGCCTGCTTGAGCATACTTTAGAAAATAAGATGCTGGCCGACACCTACCTGCACGGCGATGCCTCATTGAAAGCGCAGCTCCTGAGCAATCAAGCTAAAATTGACCAGGATTTTGCGGCGCTGGCCGCAGTCCAGCAAAAACTCGGTCCCACCCTGGAGACTGCTGAACAGTTCAATAAGCTCCAGGAGAGTTGGCAAAATCTTAAAGCCGACCTGCTCAGCCGAAATGTGACTGTGAGTGAAGAGCTGCACAACCAATTCATTGGTGAAATTCGCGCCCTTTTCTCCCGTGTCGGCGATACCTCTAACCTCATCCTTGACCCCTATCTGGAAACTCATTACCTGATGGATGCTGTGCTGCTCAAACTGCCCGAAGGTCAGGATTTACTGGCCCAGACCCGTTTCCTGGGGGAGCGGGCCGTCCTGGAAAAACAGCTTTCCCTCGAAGAAAAAGTGCGGATTATTGTTTTGGGCGGCCTGGTCCGCTCTAACAGCAGAGCAGCCCAAAACGGTTTAAATGTGGCCTTTGAAAACAACAGGGCCGAGAATCTGGTGCCGGTCCTGCAAAGACCCCTCCAGGCCTCTGTTACGGCCACCGAAATGTTTTTGCAAACCCTCGACCAGGAGATTATCCACGCCGAAACGATCACCGTGGCCCCGGTCACTTACCGTACGTCGGCCGCCAGCGCTCTCCGCGCAGGTTTTCGCTTATGGGATCAGACGATCGTCGAGCTGGATGGGTTGCTCCAGGCGCGCATTGATGGTTTCGTCCGCCAAAAAAATCTAGTCATCGGCGTGACGCTGCTGGTTTTGCTGGCCGTCGCTTATCTGTGGGGCGGATTCTATCTGGCGGTAATGCGCACTGTGTCCAGCCTGGACGAGGCGTCGCAACGGATGGTCCGCGGCGAGATGAATGAGGGGGTTACTCTGGATAACCGCGATGAGTTGGGCCAGGTGGCTATCTCATTCAATCAAATCGCCACGGCTCTGGTTTTAGCCAGCGCCCAACGCCAGGCAGTGCTGGATAATGCCGCCGACGGCATTATTACCACCAACGAAGAATATATTATCGAGTCTTTTAACCCGGCGGCCGAGCGGATTTTTGGCTATCAGGCTGCCGAAGTGATCGGCCAGAACATCGAGCTGCTCATCCCGGAGACTGCTCAAATCCAGGCTGCAGACCCTTTGTTTAGCGACCGGCGGCCGCACGAACATGTCAGGGTTTTCGGCGGGCAGGAGGTCGAGGGGGTTGGCCGCCGCAAAGATGACGTCCATTTTCCGCTGGAGTTGTCTATTAGCCACATGCACCTGGGTGAGCAGCAGTATTTCATCGGCATTGTGCGCGATATTACCGAACGCAAACGTGCTGCCGCAGAGCTGGCCCTGGCCCGCGACCAGGCCCTCGAGGCCAGCCGGGCTAAATCGGTCTTTCTGGCCAATATGAGCCATGAACTGCGCACCCCGCTGAATGCGATTATTGGCTACAGCGAGATGTTGCAGGAAGAGGCCGAGGATTTGGACCAGACCGAGTTTGTACCCGATTTGCAGAAAATCAACGCGGCCGGCAAGCATCTTTTGTCCCTTATCAGCGATATTCTGGATCTGTCCAAGATCGAGGCCGGTCGGATGGACCTCTACCTGGAAAATTTTGACATTGCAACGATGATCAATGACGTGGTGACCACCATTCAACCACTCATTCAAAAGAATAAGAATACGCTGGTGATTGAGGGCAGCGAGCCTCTGGGGAGCATGTATGCCGACTTAACCAAAGTCCGCCAGATCATCTTTAACCTGCTGAGCAACGCCAGCAAATTTACCGAGCGCGGCCAGATCACCCTCACCGTCGAAAGGATGAATGATTCCTCCGCAAATGATATTTTCAGCCCTCATCACCTGCCCCCCGCAGTTCAGGAGGGGTCAGCCTTCATCCTTTTTAAGGTATCCGATACCGGCATCGGGATGACGCCAGAGCAGCTAGACAAGCTGTTTCAGGAATTCAGCCAGGCCGACGCTTCGACCACGCGCAGGTATGGCGGCACAGGCCTGGGCCTGGCCATTAGCCGCCACTTTTGCCAGATGATGGGCGGCGATATTGTAGTGGAGAGCCAAGCAGGCCACGGCTCGACCTTCACCGTCCGGCTGCCGGTGCAGGTAGCCAGGGAACCGGTCGCAGCTCCGGTTGGCCCCACTCCGGCCTTAACTCCGGCCAGTCCCGTCTCAAGCGGCAAAGATGTGATTTTGGTGATTGACGACGATCCGTCGGTGCGCGACTTGATGGAGCGGTTTTTACAGAAAGAAGGCTTCCAAGTCGAAACGGCGGCCAGCGGCGAGGCAGGGTTGCGTTTGGCCAAAGAACTGCACCCGGCAGCGATCACCCTGGATGTCATGATGCCCGGCCTGGACGGCTGGGCCGTGCTCACGGCGCTGAAAGCTGACCCGACGGTCGCTGATATTCCGGTGGTGATGCTGACGATGATGAACGATAAGAACCTGGGGTACGCGCTGGGGGCATCGGACTACTTAACCAAGCCGATTGAGCGGGACCGCCTGGCGGCCGTGCTCAGCAAGTATCGCTGCGAGGTGCCGGAATGTTCGGTCCTGCTGGTCGAGGATGACGAAGTTGCCCGCGAGATGATGCGCCGCATGCTGGAAAAAGCAGGCTGGAGCGTGGCCGAAGCGGAGAATGGCCGGGTGGCGTTGGAACGCGTGGCCGAGTGCCGCCCGGAGCTTATTCTGCTGGATTTGATGATGCCGGAAATGGATGGGTTTCAGTTCATTGCCGAACTACGCCAGAGGCCAGAGGCGCAAAAGATTCCAATTGTAGTTATCACGGCCATGAGCCTGACCGAAGCGGAACGGCAGCGGCTCAACGGGTCCGTCATCCAGGTTTTGCAAAAGGGAGCGTACAGCCGGGAAGAGTTGCTGGAGCAGGTGCGCAGCTTGGTGGCGGCTTCTCTGCACGCGGCCAAGAGGGAGGCCGGTTAGGTGAAGTGAGGTAAAAGCGGTGGCCACGCGCAAGCAAACAGATCGGGATTTGCGTCAACAAAATGAATATCTGAACGCCCTGCATGAGACCACCCTGGCCCTGATGAAGCGGCTGGAACTGGCAGACCTGCTGCAAGCCATCGTTACCCGCGCCGCCCAACTACTGGATACGGCGCACGGGTATGTCAGTCTGGTTGAGCCTGACCAGACAGGAGTAACCATCAAGGTTGGCATTGGCTTGTTCAGCCAGCATATTGGCTACAGGTCCGAACTTGGCGAAGGCTTAACCGGGCAGGTCTGGCAGACCGGTCAGCTTGTCGTGGTAGACGATTATGATACATGGCCCGAACGCGCCGCAAAATTTGGTTACAACGTTGTCGGGGGGGCGGTAGGCCTACCTCTAACCTCTGGTGGGCAGATGTTGGGCGTCCTGGGGGTAGCTTCTCTGCCGGGGTCGCAGCGAAAGTTCAGCCAGCGTGAAATCGAACTATTGAGTGGTTTTGCCCCACTGGCCTCAATTGCCCTGGACAATGCTCGGCTGTATACGGCTGCCCAGCAGGAGTTGGTTGAGCGGCAGCGAGCCGTCGAGGCGCTCCAGGAAAGCGAAGAGCGCTATCGCCGCTTGATTGAACTCTCCCCGGAGATGATCGCCGTCCAAAGCGAAGGCCGCTTTGTTTACGTCAATCCGGCCGGACTGCATCTGCTGGCAGCCAAAACCACCGCCGACCTGGTCGGCCGGTCTATTCTGGACATCGTTCACCCCGATTATCGCGCAGTGGTCGCCAGCCGCGCCCGTCAAACCCAGGAAGCGCGGGAGCAGGTTAACCTGCTGGAGCAGAAGTACGTCCGCCTTGATGGGCAAATTATTGATGTCGAGGTGGCGGCGACGCCCATCACCTACGCCGGCAAACCGGCTGTCCAAACCGTTGTCAGGGATATTAGCCAGCGCAAGCGGGTCGAAGAAACGCTGCAACAGGCCAAAGAAGCCGCTGAGGCCGCCAACCTGGCCAAGAGCCAATTTTTGACCAATATCAGCCACGAACTCAGGACGCCCCTCAATGCTATCATTGGCTACAGCGGGCTGCTGGTCGAAGAGGTCGAGGACACGGGGCAGGCGGAACTTATCCCTGATTTGCAGAAAATCAGTAAAGCGGCGACACATCTGCTGCATATCATCAACGATCTGCTCGATCTTTCTAAATTTGAAGCTAACGAAATGGAGCTTTACCCGGAGAGTTTTGAGGTCAGCGCGCTGGTTGAGGCCGTAGTGGCTCGAGCCAAACCTTTGGTTGAACCTAGAGGGAACATATTGGAGGTCCATTGTGCTGACAACCTGGGTTCAATGTCCGCCGACCCCGTCCGGGTGCGGCAAATACTGATGAATTTATTGGCTAACGCGGCCAAGTTTACGGAGCAAGGTACAATTGCTCTAACAGTTGAAAGGGAGATTGCCGAGGACAGACTCCCCAGCACCCCTGCCAAAATTATCTTTTGTGTGAAAGACACCGGTATTGGTATACCTCCGGCTCAGGTGCAGCATCTTTTTCAAGCTTTTACCCAGGCTGATCTTTCAACAACCCGCAAGTATGGCGGCGTTGGCCTGGGGCTGGCGCTTAGCCAGCGCCTTTGCCAGATGATGGGGGGAGAGATTACGGTGCAGAGTGAGCTAGGTCAAGGCTCGACCTTTACCGTTTGTCTCCCGGCAGCCGGAGAACGGATGGAATGTAATGGTTAAGATACTTTTGGTTGAAGACAACGAAACGAACCGCGATATGTTATCCCGGCGCCTGACCCGCAAAGGCTACCAGGTTATCATTGCCGTTGACGGCGCTGAAGGTTTGAGTCTGGCCCAACAACAACGGCCTGATTTGATCTTAATGGATATGAGTTTGCCGGTGCTGGACGGCTGGGAGGCAAGCCGCCAGCTCAAAACCAGCGCCGCCACCTGCGCCATTCCCATCATTGCCCTGACCGCCCACGCCATGGCAGGCGACCGGGAGAAGGCGTTAGAAGCGGGCTGCGATGAATATGAAACCAAACCGGTTGAATTTCAACGCCTCTTGAACAAAATCGAAGCTTTATTAAATTGAAAATTTGCCAGATTATGAGGCGTGGGTAAACTCAGGAGTCCTTATGGTGAGTACGACTTGCCGAGGAGCAAAGGGAGCATAGTGGGTGGCCGATCCAGCAACTTCTGACTCAGCAGCGGAACAAGTCTCCCGGCGCGGCCTGGTGCTGGTGGTTGACGACAACGAGATGAATCGTGACATGCTGTCGCGCCGCTTGCAGCGACAGGGTCACCAGGTTGAAATTGCCACCAATGGTCGTGAAGCCCTGGCAATGATCGAGGCGCACAAGTTTGACTTGGTGCTGCTCGACATTATGATGCCGGAGATGAACGGCTATGAGGTGCTGGAGTTCTTAAAGGCTGATCATAACCTGCGGCATCTGCCTGTCATTATGATTACGGCCGTGGATGAGATCGAGAGCGTGGTCCGCTGTATTGAACTGGGAGCCGACGATTACCTGCCCAAACCGTTCAACCCGGTGCTGTTGAAAGCTCGGATCAACGCCTCGTTGGAAAAGAAATGGCTGCGCGACCAGCAGGAAGCCTATACCCATCAGCTTGATCTCGAAAACCGGCGCAAATCGGAGGAATTGGAACAGGCCCGCCAGATTCAGCTTTTAATGCTGCCGACAGCGCCGCCGCTGCTGCCTCAACTGGAGATTGCAGCCTGCCAGAAAACTGCTTCCGAAGTGGGCGGCGATTATTACGACTTTTTCCCCCGCGATGATGGCAAACTGTTTATAGCCATTGGCGATGCCACCGGTCACGGGGTTAGTTCGGGCTTGATGGTGGCCATGACCAAGGCCTCCCTCATGGCCACCGAAGAAGCTGAGCCAACCACCGCGGTTAAAAAAATTAATCGCGTGTTGACCCGCATTGACCTAGGCCGGCAGCTCAACATGTCGCTTATGCTGTTGGAAGTCTCACCCGCACAGAACGGCAGGGTCATGGTCCGGGCCAGCGGCGGCGGCATTCCTCCCATCTATATCCTGCGCCCCGGCGGCCTGGCCGAAGAAGTCATGATCTCCGGCCTGCCGCTCGGCGTTACCGAACAAACATACTATACCTTAACCGAGTTTACCCTTAAGCCCGGCGAGGTTATCCTTCTGATGTCGGATGGTTTGCCTGAAACGTTTAATTCGCGCCGCGAGCTGCTGGGTTTTAAGCAGCTCAAGCAGGCCCTCCAGCAGTTCGATATCGCCTGCCTGACCGCCGAGCAAATTTTAGACCGGGTCAGCACCATTAGCGACAAGTGGGCTGACGGCTATCCCCTCCAGGACGACGTAACCCTGGTCGCCCTGAAAGTGAAGTAACTGCCAGCAGTCAATGATCAATTCTCAATGGTCAATTGGCTGACCTCCAACCACTGCTGCCCCGGCGTGGTTAACAGGCCGTATTTGAAGCTCCCCCGCGGCGTTGCCACCATGTATTGATTGTCTATCCAGAGTACAAAACCTAGCGGCCCTTTGGGTGGAGTCTGGCAGCCGAGGATGGTTTGACCGTCCACGCTGAAGTGGGCGGTTTTTGGCTGCCAATCAATGGCATAAGTATGCCACTCGGTCATCGCCGCCGGCACAAGCGCTTCACTAACGTTAATCGCTTTTTGCCCAATGGGCCAAAAGGTGCGGTAAAGCGGGCCGATGTTCATCAGGGGTACGGCCAGCGGTGCAGTCGGCAGGAGGGCAAAAAAGGGCCAGCGGAGCGCATCCAGCGTGCCCGCTTTCCAGCCGGGGCCGGGCGTGTTCAGGTCAAGCTTCAAGTTGGAAGGGGGAGAACTGTAGAAAAACCAGATGACTCGCGGCAGCGCCGGCCAGCGCCAGCCGGTCATCATAAAAGGGTCGTTCCAGAAGCCGAAGCCGGCGGTGCCCTTCAACTCCCCGGCGGGATGGGAGAAACGCGCCCGCACCGTCATCTGTAAGGGAGACCGCCACAAAAAATCGCGGCGAGCCAGGACTTGGTAATCGTCAATCTGGGCGTCGGTGTACTGCCCGGCGACGGTATCGGTATTGACCAGGCGCAGGCTGTCGCCGGTAAGTTCGAGCGAGCCGTTTCCTCTGATGAAGGTTTTCAAGGGAGGGGGGAGAGGAGCATTGGGGGGAAAGCTATTAAGTGTTATCCGATTTTGCGCCATTTCCACCTCATCTCACTACTCCCCCAACCGGACCCCCTCAACCCAGGCCTTCTCCGCCAGGGCATGCGCTCCGAAGGTGATGAACATAGTCTGCGCCTCACTGAGAAAATCGCGAGCCATATCGGCGTCGCCGGGCTGGTTGCGCCGGACCAGCATGCGGCCGTAGTCAAGCCAGGTGCGGGCATCCTGGTACCATAGGGTCTTGCCGCGGGTAACGGCCAAAGCGCGTTTAAGGGCAGTTTCGGCCTGCGCCCAATCGCCCTGTTCGGTGTAAAAGGCCCCGTAACCCCGGTTGAGAATCGCCAGGAGGTAGGGCAACTGCCAGCGGCGCGCCTCAGCCTCGATCTCCGGCCCAAGTTCGGCCAAGGCGAACTCATCGCCCAGGTGGCCGTAAACTTCGAACAGCAGCAGCCGGTCGAAGCGGCCGGGCAGAAAGGGGGTCGGAAAGGCCTGGCCGCTGTCCAGATTGAGCATGGCCTCATCCCAGGCTTCAACTTCATAGTGCAGCCAGCCCAGAGCAAAGCGGTACGGCGGCGCTTCGGGGGTAGGATAGAGCGCGCTCAGTTCGGCCAACTCATGCGCTGCCGCTTCAGCCTGGCCCTGCAAACTGTAGAGGAGGGCCAGGTGGGTGCGGAAGAGGGCTTCCACCGGCTCGCCAAACTCAAGCAACCCGGCCCGAGGCCCCAGAGCCACGCCTTGACTGGCATAAGTGACCGCCGCAGCCAGTTTGCCCCACTGCAAATGCAGCATCACCAGGCGGCGGAGCGCCTCCCACTGCCCGCCGATGTTATCGGTGCGTCTGGCTGTGGCTAATGCCTCCAAACAAAACTTAGTAGCCGACGCCAGGTCGCCCGTTTCCCAGCCCATCTGGCTGGCAGCCAGGTTAGCCTCGACGGCCTCGGTCGAATCCATCAGGCGGGGGATCAGCGCCAGGCGGCGGCGGTCTATCTCGTGAGCGGCGGCTAGGTCGCCCTGGCTGCGGTAGATTCGTTGCAGCGCGTCAAGGGCCATGGCTTCTTCATCCGCGGCAGCCAGCTTGGCCGCTAGGTCAGCCGCAGCCTGAGCCAGGTGCAGCGCCGTCTCATCGTCGGGCTGTGCCGGCGGCGGCTGAAGGTTAAAGGCCATAGCGGCCAGCAGCCGTGCGCGCTTAAAGCTTTCAGCCTGGGCCGGGTCCCGGTCAAGCAGGCCCAGAGCTTCAGCCAGATAGGTATCCAGCTTTTCGACCCGGCCCGGCCAGTGGCGGGCTATCTCGCCCATGTGCAAATACAAGCGGATCAGTGTGGCGGTATCGGATTCGGGCGCTGTCTGCCATAATTGGATAGCTCCCTCATAAGCAGCGACGGCATCCACGATTTGGCGCGTGTGATGAAAATAAAGATCGCCCAACTGCTCCAGCACCCAGGCCCGCCGGGCGACATCCTTGTCGCCCGCCAGCAGTTCTAAAATGAACTGATAGTGCTTGACCGCCACCTCGCTGGCATGCACCCGGAGGGCATTGTCGGCGGCAATCAAGTTGTAGCTAATGGCCTTTTCAGTCTCGTCACTGCCGGCCAGGCCGAAATGATACGCCAATTCATCAGGCGGAGCGACAGGTTGGGACCGGCTCTGATTCAATGTCTCCAGGGTTTGGCCGATCTGCCGGTGTAAACGCACCCGCTGCCGGTCGCTCAGGCTTTCCGCTAAGGTTTGCCGGATCAAGGCATGTTCAAAAGCATAAACTTCTGAGCCACTGCTGCCCCCGGCGGGCTGCCCCCGGCGAATAAGCTGCATTCTTACCCCTTTTTCCAGGGCTTTACTGACCTCGTCTTCGTTCACGCTGGCGCAGGCTGAAAGGGCATCAACCCGGAACTGCCGGCCCAGCAAGGCAGCCAGACTTAAGAGATGATGCTGGGTCCGGCTCAGTTTGGCAAAGCGCTGGCTCATCACGTCCTTAAGGCTAGCCGGGATTTCCAGGCGGTCCAGGTTGATCCCGGCCCAGCGGCCGCGGGCCGGGTCACGAAAGATGCGACCTTCTTCAACCAGGGTTTTCAGAATTTCTTCGACAAAGAAAGGGTTGCCTTCCGTCGCCGCGAAGATAGCCCGGCTAAAGTCGGGCGTCACTTCCCCTTCAAGCAGCGTTTCCAGCAGGGAGGTAATACCCTCCGCCGGTAGCGGCGACAACCGCAAGTGAGTCGCCAGGCCGGCGCGGGTGAGTTGGGCAAGAAGCTTGGCTAAAGCCTGGACCTGGCCTGCGGGCGGCTGGCTGCCCTGATAGGTGACGATCAGGAGCAAGCGGCGCTGGCGGAGTCCGGCTTGAGCCAGATGATGTAAAAGAGCCAGGTCGGGTGGACTGGCCCAATGGAAGTTCTCCAAAATAAGCAGAAGCGGATCACCCCCGCCGGTGAGCAGGGCCGCCACGGCTTCAAAGAGCCGCAACCGAGCTTCAGCTGGCGAGATTTCCGCGGGGGCGGGAGCGACGCCCAGGTGCGCTTCCAGACCAGGGGCCAGCTTGACCAGTTCGGCGGCCAGGCTGAGGGGCAGGCGCCCCGTCGAGCCAGGCTTGATATGGGTCTGGACGTAATCTTTAACAATCTCGATGAAAGGCTGGTAGGGTAACG
>JAHDWA010000105.1 GCA_023382535.1 Anaerolineae bacterium
CGGCCTGCTCGGCTTCGCCGGCCTTACCAATATTAGCCACCACTTCCACCCGGTGACCATCAAGGGTTAGGGCCGGTTCGTAGCGGCTGCGATATTCGGCGTCGCGCATCTCCTGCAGGACCACCTGCACCTGTCTGGCTGACTCCACATCGGTCTGGCTTGGTTCCAGGTAAAGGTTGCCGCTGTTGCCGTCCAAAATCCCCAACACTCCGTCTGCCTGGCCCAGGACTGCCGGGCCGGCACCGACAATGGCCGGAATATCCAGCGAGCGGGCGATAATGGCCGTGTGCGAGGTGGGGCCGCCGCTGGCCGTGCAGAAGCCCAGAATAGTGGCCGGGTTCAGGCTGGCTGTGTCCGAGGGAGTCAAATCCTCGGCAATCAGAATGACCGGTTCTTTGGGCACAAACGGCTTGTCTTCCACTATCCCGGCCAACAGTTTGAGCACCCGGTTGCCAACATCGCCCAGGTCAACCGCGCGACCGGCGATGACCGGGTCATTCACCTGAGCCATGGACTGGACCCGCGCCTGGATGGTCTGCTGCCAGGCCCACCCGGCGCTGTGCCCCTGTTTGATGAGACCGGTGGTGTCGTTAACCAAGTCAGGATCGTTGAGGAACTCGGCGTGTGCCCGAAAGATGGCTGCATGACCGGCCCCGGAGCGCTCCTTGACTTCCTGGTAGAGCTGGTCCAGTTCAACCTGGGCTGCGGCAATCGTTTTATGCAATTTCAGCTCTTCCGCCACTATATCCCGCGCCGTCGCTTCGACCACAATTTTGCGCTGCTGGAAAAGCCGGACGGGGCCAATGGCCAGGCCGGGTGAGGCGGCGATGCCGGGAATGGTTTTGCCCACCAGGGTGGGCGTCCAGCCGTGGGCCAGAGTCACGGTCGGCTTTTCTTCTTCTTCGCCCAGCCCAGCTTCAACCGCTTCCCGCAAGGCCCACAGGGCGGCCTCCGCATCCGGTCCCTGGGCCATAACCCGAATGGTGCTGCCACCCTCGACCCCTAATTGGAGCAGCGAGACCAGGCTTTTGCCGTTGGCCACTTTGCCGTTGTGCCGCACATGAACGTCGGCCTGAAACTGCTTAGCCAGGTCCACAAAGGTCGTGGCCGGGCGGGCGTGCAGGCCGTGCGCGCCCTGGACCACAACCTCCACATAATTGGGAAAGTCGGGCAGCGTCTCGCCAGAGGCGGCGGGAACGGCGGCCTGACGCGAACCGCCAAGTTGGGCGACAATTTCATTGGTATCGTCGGTTTCGGATAATTGGTGAATGAGCGCCTCGTCGCCCAAGACACGGGTGAGATTGGCCAGGACTTCGAGGTGTTCGTCGGAACGGGCAGCGATGCCCACAATCAGGTGGGCGGTTTCGCCGGGGTTCCACTCGACCCCTTGAGGAACTTGGAGCACAGCAATGCCGGTGCGCAGGATCAGCTCGCGGTCCTTTGGCAGCCCGTGGGGGATGGCTACCCCACTGCCCAGGTAGGTGTTGGCAACCTTTTCGCGGGCCAGCATGCTGTCAATGTAGCCTGCTTTAATGTACTCGCTCTTAACCAGCAGGCTGCCAACTTCACGGATCGCCTCCGCTTTAGTGGTTACATGGGCGTGAAGTTGAATGTTATTTTTTTCTAATTGCATCATAGTCTACTCCTTTGTATCTTTGCTTCTTGGCAAACTACCAACAGGGCTTTAACAGAAACTCCTTTTGGTCTTCCATATAATAGTATTTGTAATCGTTTACAAAGTGATTGTAAACGATTACAAAGATTTTGTCAAGAGGGCGGCGCAAAACTTTAAGGTTAACTCGTTTTTTGAGTCAGGTGGGTGGTCAAACCAGGAAGCAAGTTTTTTTGGATGAGAGATTTTTTATCAGTTTTTCACCGTTTCTCAACAAAGAAGAGGCATAAAGTTGCCGGGAGTAGCTAAAATATGGAACAGATCAAATATCTTTGACAAAGTCATCGTAATCGTTTACAATTATGTTGGTCCATATTTTTCAGTAGGAATAATCAAGCCCGGAGTATATCAATCTATGGTCAGTATCAAGGAAGTTGCCGATGCTGCCGGAGTCTCGACGGCAACGGTCTCGCGGGTGTTGGCGAACAAGCCCCATGTCCGGCCCGAAATTCGTGAGCGCGTTTTGGCCGCGGTGGAAACGCTGAGTTACCGCCCCAATCGGGTGGCGCGTAGTTTAAGGGCGCAAAAGTCACACACGATCGGTTTGATCGTGGCCGATATTCAAAATCGTTTTTTTACCGCGGTCAGCCGCGCCGTGGAGGATATGGCCTATGAGCATGGACTGAGCATCTTTTTGTGCAATACCGATGAAAACCCGGCTAAAGAGGCCATGTACCTCGACCTCATGCGAGATGAAAACGTGGCCGGGGTGATTTTAGCGCCGACGGGTCAAACCGCTGACGCCTTTGCTACTCGGGTCAAACTCGATATCCCGATAGTGGTTATTGATCGGCGGGTACGGGGCGTTGAGGTGGATAGTGTCTTAATTGATAATGTTGAGGCAGCCTACAAGATTGTTGAACATCTCCTTGACGATGGTCATCGGCGCATTGGGGCTATGTTTGGTATAGGCAGCACCACTGGACGGGAACGACGCGAGGGCTTTATGCAGGCGTTTAAGGACCGCGGCCTTAAACCGGCGCTTGAGTTGCTCAGCTACGTTGATGTCAGAGAGGAAGAGGGCTATAAAGCGACCCAACAGCTATTGGGTCTACCTGAACCGCCAGAAGCTATTTTGGCCAGCAATGGCTTGATGGCTGTAGGGGCCTTCCGGGCGATTCGGGAGAGTAAACTGTCAATTCCCGATCAGATTGCTTTTGCCAGTTTTGACCGGACCACTTGGAGTTCTCTCGTTGAGCCGGCCGTTACCCTGATTGAGCAGCCAACTTACGAGATTGGCCAAACGGCCACAGAACTCCTGCTCAAACGGCTTGAAGAGCCTACCCGTCCCACCCGCGAGGTTATTCTTAAGGGTAAGTTAGTTATCCGGCAGTCTTGTGCCAATCACAAATGATGGATGTTATCCTACAAGGCAATCCTACATCTGGCCCACTGTCAGCGCCACAGTTTCATCGGCGCGGAGGGCCATGCAGTTGACCCCCTGGACGACCCCTTCTTTGGCCGGAACCTCGCCTACCTGAAAGCGAATAATTTTTCCCAGGCGTGAGATAATAAACAGATCATCCCTATTGGTGGCGGTGACTGCGCCAACCAGTTTGTCGGTTTTCAGAGCGACTTTGCCGCCTGCGCCGGGCGCTTTGTTGGCGGCAAAACCGGTCATCAGGCGCAGCGCGCCTTTGCCGTCGTCGCCGAGCAAAAAGACACTGCTGTCATCCTGCACCGGGGCAACGGCAACCACGGTATCGTCTCGGTCCAGGCGGATGCCCAGGCAGCCGCTGTGCGGCACACGTTGCTCGGCAAAACGGATAGCTTTGCCTTGGGCCGTGGCAATAAACAGGTCAGCCTCGCCGGGAGTCCAGCAGGCAGCCGCCGGCGCGCCCAGTTCTTGCACCTCGAATAGAAGGGTGCCAGGGCGAAGGTTGTCGCTCAGGTAATGGTGGCGCAGGCGGCGAACGTGACCGCGCTCGGTGACAAGGGCGACATAGCCGCTCGGCTGGCCGGGCAAAACGATGGCCAGGCGCTCGTCGGGGCGAAAGGGCAGCCGCTCTGTCAGCAATTGACCCCGGCCGCGCACCGGGGACTCGGGCAGGCTGTTGACCGGGACGCGGAAGGCGCGGGCGTGATTGGTGATAAGCAGCAGGCTCTGGCTTTCGTCGGCGATGGTCAAAAAGGCCGGCGCGTCGCTTTCCGGTGTCTCCAGGTCAAATATCCCCATCCCACCCCGGCGCTGGCGATAGTAAAGATGGCGCGGCGTGCGCTTGGCCTGACCGCCGGCGCTGACGGTAATAAGGTTGAGAGTGGTCGGCGGCTCGCTGGGTTCGAGAAGTACTGCCGCTACAGCCCGTTCACTCGCAGTCTCCTCTTCTCGCAAACGTTCCAGTTCAGCTTCCAAAGCTTCGATATAAGCGCGCACCTGCGGGTCAACCTGACTCAGGTCGGGGCGTTCAAGGTTCATTAGATTTTTCCTCAATTTCAAAAACTAAATTTAGCGCATTGAGTATAACAATAGCGCTCCATTGCGTCAAAGAAACACTCGTCAGCAGGCTTTTTTGATTGACAAAACATTTTTCTAAAGCTTATCCCAATCCTCTGGCAATCTTGGGATAGACCATTCTGGTGGAGGAATCCAATTCGGCCAATCCTCACTAAATGGTGCAACCTTTGTACGGATATGGCCAATTACTCTTTCCCCCTCGGCTCTAATCTCACGGGCTTCTTCAACTGAAAAAATACCTTCCTCTTGATGGCGTTGAAAACTTGCTTCATCTTTCCAAACCCATTCAGACAAATCCGCTTTCACCATTATATCTAAATCTTGGTCCATAAAATCGAATCCGATCCTTGTTCGGCGTAATGGTTCTTGAAGATTAATATACCAGCCAACAAAAATCCTTTTTTCTGCCCACATCACATGGACTGCATGAGCTTCACCCGGATTGATAAGGAATAAGGTATCTCCCAAAGACCAAACTGTATCAGCTAACCTCCAGTTTTCTGTAAGCTTACAGTGAAGCAGGTCTGTACTATCGTCTGGGGGAGTGCAAATTTTCCACTGAGTTCCCGAACATAAGTATAGGGCAGTTAAATTGGGTGTATCTTGAATCACAGTGACAGGTCTGGCTGTCCACACCTTGCCCCGCCAGATTTCACGATAAACAATTTCACTACCTTTCGGCCAATATCGAGCTTGACTCATACTTTTTTCCCAGGTTTGTTATTTTGCGAAAAGTGGTTTTACAATCGGTCCACTAACGTTGATTTCAATGGAGCGGAATGATCAGCATATCATCGGCCAGGCGGTTGCCGCGGGTGTCAAAGGCGGGCAAGCGCTGGCCGGTCGCGGGGTCATACAGGCCAACGGCCAAATGGTCCGCCTGGACCAAATTGCCCTCAGGAAAGTAACGAATATCCTGGATGATTTCGCCAGGCTGCCAGGTGGTGGTGGGATAATGGCCGCTTACGGGAGGACCGTCAGCTTGGCTGCGGACAAACCCATCGGCCGCGCGGAAGTGGATGAAGACGGTGTAGTCGGCGGGGAAGGGGGAGGTGGGACGCCAGTAGAGGGTGAGGCGGGGAGTAGAAGATGGAAGATAGAGGATAGAAGATAGTGGTTGGTTGAAAGTGGAAAGTTGAAGGTCAGGGGAAGACATTTCGTAGGCTAAAAGTTGGATGGTTTGATCCTGTCCGAAGGTGGCGATGGGGGTGGTGAAGCGAGCTGCATCGGCTGGAAGAACCTGATAGAGATAATCACCTTCGAACTGAGCTATAGGGAGTAGCGCCGGATCGCGTTCAGCTTGCCAGCGGTCGGTGGTTTCCCAGCGGTCGCGGTCAAACGGGGTTTCGCCGGGGTGGACGAGGAGGAAGAGGGGAGGGGAGGGCTGGAGGGTTGGAGAGATGGAGGAAGAGGTTAGGTCTTGGAGGGCGGTGACTGCGGTGGGGCCGGGAAAGTCAGTGAGCGCCTCGGCTAATTGGGGTTGGCGGGAGGGGGTGTAGCCGGAGTAGCCGTTGACGAGCTTCCACCAGCCCAGGGTGCTGGCGTAGAGTCGTTTGACTTCGGGATATTCGGGGGCAGGGGCGCTGTGCAGCGGGAGTTCGATCAGGGCGACAGGGCCGGGCTGCTCGGCCAGCCAGTGATAAGCCGGGTTCAAGGTGTTTCGGTTTTCGACAGGGGCGAGGGGGAGAGGGATCGAGAGGGTTTCGAGGAGGAGGGCGAAGGTGAGGATGAAGAGGATAGATTTAAAGTAAAGCGTGGTGCGTGGTGCGTGGTGCGTGATAACAGTATAGCCGAAGGCAGCCAGACCGGCCAGGGCGAATAGGGCCGGGATAACCCAGCGAGGCGGGACACGGATGACGGTGCTGGCGGGAAAGAGGTGGGCCAGGGCAGCGTAGGGAGTGGCAAAGGTGAGGGCCAGGGCGATGAGGAGGACGGCGAGGAAGGCGTAGAGCGTAGAGCGTAGAGCGTGAGGTGTGGGGCGTGAGGTGTGAGGTATAAATCGTAAATCGTAAATCGTAAATCGTAGGAGGGTGATGAGGGCCAACAACGGAGCTACGATGCCAATAAAGAGGGTATTTTCCTCAGTGAAGCCGGGACGGGTGCGGAAGAACCCGGTCAGGGGGCCGAAGAGGCGATTGAAAGGGGCCGCGGCGATAAAGTCGGTGGGGGCGGCGGCGAGAGAAAGCGCCTGTGACAACGGGCGAGCGGTACGCAGGTCGTCCAGCAGAGAGAGGTAGGGCCAGGCGAAGGGGAGAATGATGAAAAGTGAAATTAGAAATAAGAGGCCAAAGTGAAACAAATTGGTCCGGGTTAGCCGGCGAGTGAAGAGGGCGGTTAGCAGAAAAATGCCGAGAATAAGGAAAGTGTACAGGGTCAGATACCAGGAGGCCAGCAGTTGCAGGAGCAGAAAAATGACTGAAGCAAGGAGTAGGGACGCGAAGCGAGGAGTAGGGAGTAGGGATTGGGGAGGTTTTTTCTGATCGAATAATTTGTCAATGAGTAACAGGACGAAAGGCAGCCACTGGAAGGTGAGCAATTGCAGGTGGGCGATGGTGGCAAAGCGGTAAGGGGCGAAAGCAAAAATCAGGCCGGCGATAAAAGCGGCGCTGCGCTGGCGGGTCAAGTGTAACGCTAGCAGGTACATGCCAAAAGCGGCCAGGGGAAAAGTCAGCAGCAGGCTGAGATTATAGGCGGCAACTGGCTCGGCGGAAATCAACTGCAAGGGCAGTGCCAGCAGGGCCGTGCTAAAGAGGTGTTCCGAGTAGGCCAGCGTGTCAGGCAGGGGGTAAAAGATATTGGCGTTGAATAAATTGAGGGGGTCGGTGAGCAGGGCATGGCTGTCCCAGGCCAGAATCCAGGTGTTGAGCAAAGGATCACCGATGTCGTTGGGTACGGCAGTGGTCAGGTTGAAAAACAAGGGATGGGTCAAGACAAGGGTGATGAGCGTATAGGCCATGAGGATGGTCAGGTTGATCCATTGTTGACTACCGACTATTGCCTGTTGACTGCCTGTGCCCGCCAGGGTATTGATTATTGAAAGCGGGTTGTCCTTTAGCCCTGATGATTGCTGCCGACTCATGGCTTCACCCGCCAGACAAAGCTGTTATCAGGCAGGGGCTGGCCGGCGGCATCGGCGGCGGGGAGGCGTTCTCCGGTATCAGAATTGTAAACGCCGACGGCAATAGAGGCGAGGTCAGCCGGGTTGGGCAGCAGGGAGGTTAAGGGGCGCGCATCGGTAATGATTTGGCCCGGCTGCCAGTTAGACAGGGGATAGAGGCCGGCATAGGGGACGCCGTCTGCCTGGGCCAACAGGCTGCCGCTGCTATCCAGCAAGTGGATAAAAATAGTGTTATTCCGCTCAAGCGGCTGGGCGGTCTGCCAGAACAACATCAGGGTCTGCTTGCCGTCCGAGGGATAGAGGGCCTGCCAAAGGGTGATATGTGGGCCAAAATGGGCTAACGGTTCTGAGGGTAAAGCAGGCTGCGGCGGGGTCAACCAGATCGAGCCGAGGGTAAAGGTGGTCGCTTCACCGGCAGGCAGGACAACCAGGCGCTCATTGCTCTGGCGATCGTACAAGCCTGCCTTCACTTCATAGCGAATCGGCGGGAGGCCGGCGGGAATTTCCAGATGAAGCGGGTTGCGCAGGTACAGTCCGGGTGGCCAATTGCGGGTCGGAATATTTTCCGGGTGGACTTCGTCCACGGTAGCGAAAGTCTGGCCGTTGGGAGCGTCGAGATGCAGAAAGACGGAATAGTTGGTGTCGAGTTCGCCCAGGCTGCGCCAATATAAAACTGCCGTTAATGTCTCGTTATTGTCGCTAACCATTGGCAAAACTTGAGGCAAATTGTCGGCGCCGACGAGGCGCAGCAGCGCCGTCCGGTCCGCAGGGAGGCCAAAATCCACTTGCAAGATTTGAGCGGCGGGTTGGGGCCGGTCAGGGTTAGAGCGGAACGTAAAGAATGGGGCCAGCGGGCGAGAGACGAGGTAAGTTGTGACAAGCAGAGCCGAGGTGACAGCGAAAAATTGGCCGGTCAGCGGAGCCTGGCGAGGCGAAATCTGACCGGGAACTGGAGACTTAACTCGCCGGCTGGCTAACTCGCCAAATCGCTTTTTGAGAGCAAAACCAGCGATAATGACCAGGATGACAAACGCGCCAAGCGTCAGTCCCTGGCCCAGAGTGCGCAGCGGTGTGGACTCCAGTCTCAAGGCCAAAATGTGTTCACCGGCTGGAACGGTGGTTTGGATCAGCCCAGTTGGCTCAGTCACCGTAAAAGCAGCAGGTTGCTCATCCAGGTAAAGCTGCCAGCCGGGCCAGTAAAGGGTGCGGACCGTGGCGACGAATTCCTGGGGAGTGCGAATACGGAAGGTGTCGGCCTCGGCGCGGTGCGAGATAGTTTCGACAGTGGCGCCGGAAGGTAGAGTTGCCGGGTCTACCTTTTGGGGAGGGCGGCTGGCGGCATAATCAGGCCAGAGGGCGTCGGGCCGGGGATGCTGCCGGGCGCTGCGAGGTAAAAATTCGCCGGTGCTGGTCGTGCCAATGGCGCCGGAGGTCACTTCATAGGCAAAGGCGTCGGCCGGCGCAGGCGTACTCCAGACGATGAATTGGACAGGATAAAGGTAGTAGATATTCAGGGCAATGGCGGCGAAGATGGAGAACAGAAGATAGAAAGTAGAAGATAGAGGTTTGAATCTAGAAAAAAGAAGTAAGAAATTAGATTTTAGTTTTGAACGAGAGCGGTTAGGATTGAAAGGGTAGGCTTCAGGTTTTAAAATCGAAAGTCGAAAATCGAAAATCGAAAACGGAAATGCGGCCAGGAGACTCGCGCAGAAGATAGCCGGGCCGAGCATTCGCCACGGGAATTCGGCCAGTTCCAGAAGCGGGACTGCTTCCCAAAGGGGAAGAGAGTAGGGCAGAGCCAGGAAAGTGTAGAGCAGAAGGAAGACGGCGAAGAAGAGAGCGTGGGCGAAGGCATGAAGATGGAAGATAGAGGATAGAGAATAGAAGATAGAAGATAGAAAATAGAAAATAGAAAAAGGATGATGAGTTGGTATATCCTGGGACTGACTCGCTAACCTGCTGCTTCGTTGCTTGTTCAGTTTGATACTGATGAATAGTAAAGTAATTAAACCAATTCCTGCTCCGATAATTTGGGGCAAACCCAGACTAAGGGGAAATTCGGGGTTGATGGCGGCAAGGTCGAGGGGGAGAGGCGGGGAGAAGAATTCCGGCAGGGAGATGAAATTGGCCCGAAAATCAAAAAAACCACGGGTGATGCCTTCCAATTGAATTTCGTGCCGCTCGCCAAACGCGGGCAGCCAGAAGATGGCGGCCAGTCCGAGTCCCAGGAGGCCGGCGGCTATGAGAGCAAAAAGTGGGCGTATGAAATACGAAGTGTAAGGATTACTCTTCGCTTCTTCACCTCTTCGCCTCTTCGTCTCAGCGGAAGCGGTCAAGATCAGCAGAAACAACAGGTAGGCCGCCAGCAGCGGGGTGAAGAGCATGAAACTGATGTTATGGCTAAAGAGCAGGCCGGCCAGGGAAAAGGCGGCAGCAACCAGATAACCGGGTTGCCTGGTCGTGACGAGACCGTGACAGGCCCACAAGATGAGCGGGTAAAAAGCCAGGCCGGTGAATTGGCCGTAATTGCCCTGAATGTAAGCCTCGCGGAGGCGATAGGGCGCATAGACATACAGGGCAGCCGCCAGCAAAGCCGGGCCGGGACCAAACAGACGGCGAGCCAGCAGAAACATGCCGGCGCTGTATAACAGAAAATCAAAAACGAGGACAGCTTTCATGGCCTCGTCCAGGGGCAGGCCAAGTAAGTGGAAAAGTTGGGTTAGCTGGTAGAGAGCCGGCGGAGCGTAACTAAAAATAGGCATGCCATGGCCAAAAGCCAAATCCGTTCCCCAGCGGGGATAGAAATTACCTTCCTGCCAGGCCCGATTTAGCTCCACCTGGCGCATCAAATGAGCCGGACCATCGGCTGTGTTCGGTAAGCCGGGGTGGGTCAATAAGGGCAAAACAGCAAATAACGGCAGGACCAGAGCCAGCAACAAGCCATAGTCTAACTTTTGCCAAAGTTGAGATCTCAAGGTTCGGTATCCAAGCTTTTCGCCGGGATTAGGGGATTAGGAGATTTTTGAGTTTCCTTACCCGCAAATTCCCTGATCCGGGCGGGCTTAATCAAAGTGGCTAATCCCCAACTTTTACCCGCGCCAGTTCGACAAAATCAGCGCCGTTGGCCGTGAGCAAACGCTGCTGGCTGGTGGGATCGTACAGGCCCACAATGAGGCGATATTCGCCGGGAAGTACGTTCTGTAAAGGAATATGACGCGGGTCAATGATCGTTTGATCGGGCAGCCAGGTCGAGGTCGGGTAGGCTCCATCCAGCGGAGGGCGGTCAAAACTGGCGGCTAAATTATTCTCCAGGTCGAGCAGTTGAGCAAAAACCGTGTAATCGGCTGGTGGGGACTGGTCTGTCCGCCAGGCCAGCCGAAAACCAAGGCGGTTTTGGGCTGGAGGGTCGAGTTCAAAGCCGGTCAAATAGATGGTGGCGTGGCCGGCTTTGAAAGACGCTGCGAGTGATTCAGCCAGGCGAGCTGTTTCAATGGCCGGTGCAGTCACATTAATCACAGTTAACCGGGCCGTATCGCCGCTGCTATTAGCCAGGGGCAGCAGACGACCGTCCTGATCAGGGTCCATCAGGCCCACCCGCACGGCGTAGGCCAGGGGCGGTGTGTCCGGTGGTACCGTCAGGTCATACTCGTCGCGGATATAGCGAGCGTTGTCCCAATGAAAGGTGGGCAGGACGCTCTCGGTCGTGGCATCCCCCGGCGTGTAGTTGGTTGCGCCCGCAACAGTCGTCAGGGTGTCGAGCCGGTCCAGGTGGACAAAGGGTTGGAGGTTTACCTCAAGCGGCGCTGCATCGGTTTGCCAGTAAAGCACCATCTGCACCCGCTCGCCCCCTGAAACAACCGTTTCATCCAGGTCGTATCCAATCAGTTGGATGCCCTGGGCAAAATGGATCTGCGTCTGGTACTGGGCCGGTAAGGCCCGATCGGGCGGAGAGTTGACGGTAAACATGGGCCGGAGCAGCGGCTTAAGCCAGAGTGCGGCAGGGATGATAAGTAAGATAACGGCTAAGAAAGCAGGGGAGCAGGGGAGCGGAGGAGCAGGGGAGATTATGCTGGCATTCTCATGTTTTCCTGCCCCTGGGTTGTTGACAATTGCCCCCTGTTTGCTTGTGCCCGCCAGGGTATTGGCCCTTATTCTTCTTACTACACCCGCTCCGATCAAGCCTAGCACTGTCAGACCTGTCAGCAGCAGCGCAAAGACCCGGCCTGGCGTTTCTCCAAAATGGACGACCAGCTCGTGGCGGCCGGCAGGGATATGGATCAGGATCAGCCCGCTTTCGGCCTCAGGCTGAATGAACACCGGTTGACCGTCGAGTTGAGCCTGCCAGCCGGGGTAATCGAACTGGAAGAAGCGTAGGGTAAAGGCAGTGGGACTGTCCAGGTGGTAGCGGTGGGTGACAGCGGTCTGCTCCAGCAGGGTCGCGCTGGCCCCGTCAGGCAGGCTGTTACGGTCGAGGCGCTCGGGAGAGGGGGTCGCTTGAAAAGCCTCGACCAGGGGCGAGGTGGTGGGGGGAGTAGTAACCGTCTGGGGCAGGTATTCGCCGAGGGTGGTCGTGCCGATGGATTGCGAGCGGCGTTCGTAATTAACCTGGTCGGCGATCGTCACCTGGTCATAACGGGTGAAACCAATTACCGGGTAGAGGTAGGGGGCTACGGCAGTAATTTGGACCACCAAAAGGATCAGGGTCAAGGGCCAGCGCACTCTTGCGGGCAGCCATAGTACAGCTCCGCCGGCCAGGAAAGCCAATCCGAGATTGGCTACGCCCAACATGCGCCAGGGGAACTCCGCCACCTGCAAAATGGAGACGATCTCCCAGACCGGCCGCGAGATGGGCAGGCTCATAAAGGCGGCTGCGGCGGCTATAACGGCAAAGAAGAGGGTGGAGAGGAGGCGGGGGTTGGAGGTCAGGAGTCGGGGATTAAATGTTTGCTGACCCCTGGCCCCTACCCCCTGGCCCCTGAAAATCCCTGCGGCCAGGCCAAGGGCGGCCAGGATGAGGGTAATGACGCCCAGGGTCAGCGGGGCGTACGGATTGGCCGCACGGGTGTCGAGGGGCTGAATCCAGGCGACCAGTTCCGTCCACTGGGGATAGCGTACATAAAAAGGACTTTTCTCCAGGTAGATGTCAGCCTGGGCCCGGGTGAAGACTCGCTCCGTAAAGGCAGGCAGCCAGAAAAAGGCCGTCAGCAGGAGGCCGAGGGGGATAGCGGATAGAGGATAGAGGATAGAAGAAAGCGCATGGCGAGCTGAGTTCTGATTACTGGCTACTGACTCCTGACCCCTGGCCCCCGACCCTTGCAGTAGAACCAAGCCATATAGGCCCGCGACAGGTGTAAAAATCAGGGCCTGGAAAAGATGGCTGAGCAACACACCGACAAAAAAAGTGGCGGTCAGCACTCCCCAGCTCCAGGAGCGTCTCCTGTCAGCGCAGGTCATAGCCCAGAGAGTCCAGGGGAAGAGACCGATGGCCAGCAGTTGGGGGACATTGCCGCCGTAGAGCAGCGCTTCGCGTAAGGCAAAAGGAGCAAAGGCGTAAGCGGTGGCAGCTATCAGCCCAGCCGTGACGCTGCCCCATACGTCCCGGCCAAGCAAGTACATGCCAATTGCGTAAAGTAGAATTGTGAGGATAATTAAAAGTTTGAACGCATTTTCCCAGGTCAATCCGAGGCCGTGGAAAGCCAGCCCCAGCCAATAGGGCAGGGGCGGGGCAAAAACAAACATGGGATAGCCGTAGCCATAAGCTAAATTAGGCGCCCAACGCGGCACGATTACGCCCGGCCCCCAGGCTTGGCCGTACTCCAGGGTGCGGTAAAAGTGGATCGGCAGGTCCGCTTGGGTAGGTAAGCCGGGCTGGAGCAGGCTCTGGACGATGAACAGCGTGAGCAGCCCGGCCAGGATGAGGCCGGCATCCAGCCGGCGCAGCAAAGGATGCGCTGCAGCCCGTGAAACGTGATGAGTGAGACGTGACGCAAAAGACATGGATTTGACCATAACCTGTATTATCTGGATTTTATGTTACTGAGGCAATACGCACAAGTCGAAGTAGCAAGTCCCAAACGCTATCTGACTACTGATTACGGCTGCTGATTACTGGCTACTATTTTTGGAGGAGATAAGACGATGGACGAACTGATTGAATTATGGGAACAACCTGCAGCGGATGAAAAATATATGATTGCTGGCTGGCGGCAGTGGGCCGATGCGGGAGCCATTTCGTCGAATCTACCCCCTTATCTGATTGAGCAAACCGGAGCCAAACAAATTGGAGTTATCAAGCCGCAGGGGTTCTATCTCTTCCAGATACCTGGAGCGCATCATTTTTTGCGGCCACAGGTAAAGCTGGAGGATGGTTATCGCCAGGAGTTGCAGGCGAGAAAAAACGAAATTTTCTACTCCGGCAGTGAGCGGAAAGGTTTGTTTATCTTTCTGGGCGATGAGCCTCATCTGAATGTGGAACGTTATGCCCAGGCATTTTTTGATACGGTGGAAGCGCTGGAGATTAAGCGGGTGGTCGTGGTCGGGGGAGTTTATGGAGCGGTGCCGTATGATAAGGAACGGCAGATTTCGTGCGTTTTTAGCCTGCCGGACTTGAAGTCAGAACTGGCCGAGTATGCCGTCAGGTTTGCCAACTATGAGGGTGGGGTCAGCATTGGTACCTACCTGGCCGACCAGGCTGAACAGCGCGGTCTGGAGTATATTGTTTGGTACGGGGTTGTACCGGCCTATGACTTTTCCCAACTTTCGGCCAATCTTCAAGGCATGGTTGTCGAAAATGATTTCAAAGCCTGGTATGATTTGATGCGCCGGCTCAACCATATGTTTGGCCTGGGACTCGACCTGACCGACCTGGCTCGGCGGAGCGATGAACTGCTAACGGTAATGGCCAAAAAGCTGGATGCCCTGGAACGGCGGCACTCCCAACTCAACATCCGCGAGCATCTGGCCGAGCTGACCAGCGACTTCACCGAGATGCCTTTTATCCCTCTCGACGACGTGTGGGAGCGGGAGCTGGGCGATCTATTTGAAGATCTGGACAATGAGTAATGCAAATGATATTCCCCAAATCTCGATTATCCTGCCCACCTACAATGAGGCTGGGAATATTGAAGCTTTGATTGATCGGACTCTGGCTGCGCTGGACGATTACCCCGGCGGGGTGGAAGTGGTGGTTGTGGACGACAATTCGCCGGATGGAACGTGGCGGCTGGTGGCAGAGAAAGCGGCACAGGACAAACGGGTGCGCTTGGTGCATCGGACCACTGAAAAGGGGCTGACCAGTGCCATCAGCCGGGGCATCCGCGAGGCGCGCGGGCAGTGGGTCGGCTGGATGGATTGTGATCTGAGTATGCCGCCGGAAAAGTGGCCGTACTTGGCCGATGCCCTGGCTCAAGGGACGGGAATGGCGGTCGGCTCGCGCTACGTACCGGGCGGGGCTGATGTGGCTCACTCCTGGACCGGGCGTACCTTCTCGCGGGTCATCAACGTTTCGGCTGGACTGGCGCTGGATTGGACGATTAAGGATTACACCAGCGGCTTTATTTTAGGGCGTAAAGAAATCTTTGAGCGTATTGACCTGCGCGGCGATTACGGCGAATATTGTATAGACCTGCTCTACCGGGTTAAAAAGGCCGGTTATACCATCCGCGAACTGCCTTACCACTGCGTTCCCCGCGAGGCTGGAGAAAGCAAAACGGCGACGAATATGTGGGGGTATTTGATGCGGGGGGTGAACTACGTTAAAACAGTCTGGCGATTAAGATTTGAGTGAAGAGAGGAGGAAAGGAGAGGGGGAAGGTTGCAGGAGTAATTTGCCAACCCTAAAGTTTCCTAACCTTCCAGAGTGATTATGAGAGACCCGAGACGTGAAAGTATAGCTTCGGCTTTAAATGATTTTCACCGGGCGCGTGAACGGGCCAGGTTGGAGGAAATTATGGCCAGCCTGACCGGCAAATCGGCTGCCCTTCTTTCTTACGACGAGGTAAAAGAGAAATTGAAGGCAAGCGGCGGCTCGGCGCGGGGATTGCAGGAGATTCCCCTGGCTGCCATTGTCGGCAGTGTGGGACGTTATACTGATTTTACCCGCAGCTTTCTTCCCCGGCACGACAGCGACGCCCAGCGCTGGGCTGGCGTGCAGCTCGCCGCCACCGGGCTGGTCGGTCTGCCACCTATTGACGTTTATCAAATCGGCGATGTCTACTTTGTGCTGGATGGCAATCACCGTGTCTCGGTTGCCCGCGGACTTGGGGCAACCCATATTGAAGCTTATGTCACCGAAGTCCACAGCAAGGTGCCGCTCACGCCGGAAGTGCGCCCGGATGATTTGATTATCAAGGCTCGCTATGCCGACTTTTTGGAACGGACCCATCTGGATGAACTGCGACCAGGCGCCGATTTGGCTGTGACCGTACCAGGCCAGTACCGGGTGCTGGAAAAACAGATCGAGCTGCGCCGTGAGCGTATGGCTGAAGAACAACAGCGTAAGGTTCCGGTGGACGAAGCAGTGGCCGACTGGTACGACCATATTTATCTGCCGGTCGTCGAGGTGATCCGGGAGCAGGGCATTCTCCAAGATTTTCCCGGGCGAACCGAAACCGATCTTTATGGCTGGGTGTCGGAGCACCGCGAGTCGTTGGAGCAAGAACTGGGATGGCAGCTTAAGCCGGAGGCGGTCCTGGCTAATCTGGCGACTCAACTCAGCCCCAGGCCGGAGCGGGTTATAGCCCGGGTGGGCGGGCGCTTGTTAGATGCCGTTACCCCGGACTCCCTGGAGGCTGGCCCGGCAGCGGGTCGGTGGCGCAAGGAGTGGGTCGAACCTCGCCGGGGCGACCGTCTCTTTTCAGACATCCTGGTTGCGCTGGATGGAGAAGCGGGCGGTTGGCTGGCCCTGGAGGTCGCCCTACAGGTTGCCCGGCGGGAAGACGGCCGGCTTTTGGGGTTGCATGTGGTGGCTTCAGATGCCTTAAAGGAGACACAGCCTGTCCAGGCGCTCCAAGCCGAGTTTCAACAGCGCTGCCAGGCAGCTCAGGTGCCCGGCGAGTTTGCCGTTGAAGCGGGACCTATTGCCCGCAAAATTTGTGAGCGGGCCTGGTGGGCAGATTTGGTCACCGTCAGTCTAACCCATCCTCCCGCATCACAACTGCTGGCCAAGTTGGGGCCGGGTTTTCATACCCTCGTCCGGCGCAGCGCCAGGCCCATCCTGGCTGTGCCCACCTTTTCCGATCCAGCCAGTAGGGCTGAGGCAGAGGCCAAAAGGCTGGAACGGGCTTTGCTGGCCTATGATGGCAGCCCCAAGGCCCAGGAAGCGCTTTTTGTCGCCGCTTATTTGGCCGGTAGCTGGCAGATACCCCTGGTAGTGATTACAGTGATGGATAAGAATCGAACGGCGCCGGAAGCGTTGGAGCAGGCCAAAACTTACCTGACCGCCCGCAGTGTATCGGCTACCTATGTTACCGAGAGCGGCCCGGTAGCTGAAGCTATTCTACAAACAGCCGCAGCCCGGCAAAGTGATCTCCTCATCATGGGCGGGTATGGCCCCAGCCCGATGCTGGAAGTGGTCCTGGGTAGTTCGGTGGATCAAATCCTGCGCCAGGCTCGCCAACCGCTGTTAATTTGCCGTTAAGACTCTCTTTCTCGTTAGACCTCTCGTTCCCAAACTCAGTTTGGGAACGAGAGGTAAATCAGTTTGGAAACCAGATTGGGAAAGTAAGAGATTCTTTTTTGTCTGATCAATTTACCACTGCTACCAGGCAACCTTCAACGCATCATCTGGGCTGGCAAATTGGCGCGGCAACCGCCAGCCGTTTGTTGCTCAACACCGGGCGGCGTTTCCCTTATCCTTTTGCTCCGGCCCTGAGCCGGGGGTTAGACGTACCGCTAACGGCAATTACCTCGCTCATCGCCGTAAATTTGGCCACGGGTATCCTCAGCCCGCTTTTCGGCCCCCTGAGTGATCGTTGGGGCTACCGGGTGATGATGCTGCTTTCGTTGGGCATGTTGGCTCTGGGCATGCTGGCCGGGGGCCTGCTTCCGTTTTATGCAGTCATTATGCTCGCCCTGTTTTTAGCCGGCCTGGGCAAAAGTATCTTCGACCCTGCCCTCCAGGCGTATTTGGGCAAAATTGTCCCTTACGAGCGCCGGGGCCTGGTTATTGGTATTGTCGAATTCGGCTGGTCGGGCAGCTCGCTCCTCGGTGTGCCGCTGGTCGGGCTGTTAATCGAGCGCGTAGGCTGGCAGTCGCCTTTTTTGATCCTGGGCGGACTCACCCTGCTGGCAGCCGTGGCCCTGGGCATTGTCATTCCAGCGGAGGGGCGACAGCCCGTTACTTCTGGAACTGCGCTCAACTTCCGTACTCTGTGGCAAGAGGTGCGGGGTAATCAGGCGGCGTTGGGAGTGCTGGCGTTTGCCTTCTTGATCGGGCTGGCTAATGACAATTTGTTTGTGGTTTATGGGGCCTGGTTGGAAAGCAGCTTTGCCTTGAGCATCGTCGCCCTGGGCGCAGCCAGCAGTGTGATCGGCGTCGCCGAGATGATAGGTGAGGGGTTAACCGCCTTTGTCGCCGACCGCTTGGGCCTCAAACGGTCAATCATCGCCGGGTTGGCCTTGTCGTCCTTAAGTTACCTGTTATTACCTCTATTTGGACACACCTTGCCGTTGGCTTTGGCCGGACTGTTTGTCGTCTTCCTCAGCTTTGAATTTGCGATTGTTACCACCATTTCTTTGACCACCGAGGTACTCCCGGCCGCGCGAGCGACCATGATGGCGTCGTTAATGGCAACCATGAGCGTGGGGCGGGTGATTGGTGCTCTGGCTGGCGGCCCAATTTGGCTGGCCGGCGGCCTGATGGCGATTAGCCTGGTTTCGGCGCTGGCCACAGCTTTAAGCCTCGCTTGCCTGTGGTGGGGGCTAAGGCATTGGCATCGAGTGTGACCCAAAGGAGCAAAAGTACCGCTAAAGAACCCCTGTTTAGCCAGAGCCTGTTTGCCCTAAAGTACCTTGTTCGTTGATTGCCGACAATGGTATAATCCTACATAAATAAATTCGCGGCTTTTGAATTAATTACCATTCTGTGCCCCAACTGAATTTGGGCATAAGATGGTAGAAATCAATGTGGAGAAATTATGTTGCAACCATCAACAATTACCCCCAAAGATTTGGGGGATGGCCTGGGTTCCGTAATCCCTGGTAAAGATCCTGAGCTAGCCGTCACCATCAAACGAATCCCTGTTTCAGAGTTGGATTTGAGCGGGAAGATCATCCCGGTCTGCGAGCCAACCCTGGCCGGTAAAGAGAAGGAATATTTGCTGGACTGCCTGGATTCCAATTGGATTTCATCGGCAGGTAAGTACATCCCGGCGTTTGAAGAAAAATTTGCGGCTGAATGTCACTGTAAGTACGGCGTAGCCTGTGCCAATGGGACGGTGGCGCTGCACCTGGGGCTGGCGGCCCTCGGCCTTGAACCGGGAGATGAAGTTATCCTGCCGGCTTTCACCATGATTGCAACAATTAATGCGGTCACTTATACGGGAGCCACTCCGGTGTTGATCGATTCTGAACCCTGCACCTGGAACATGGATGTCGAGCAATTGGCCGGCAAGATTACCTCCCAAACCAAAGTGGTCATTCCGGTGCATACCTATGGCCACCCGGTAGATATGGACCCAGTTATGGAACTGGCTGAGAAGCACGGCTTTTTTGTGCTGGAAGACGCCGCCGAAGCGCACGGGGCCGAGTACAAAGGGCGGCGGGCCGGGGGGTTGGGTCATGCCGGTGGCTTTAGCTTTTACGCCAACAAAATCATTACGACGGGTGAAGGCGGCATGATCACGACCAACAACGCCAAATTTGCTGCCCTGGCCCACAATCTGCGCGATCATGCTTTTTCCAGCGAGCGCCACTTCTGGCATAAATTTGTTGGCTTTAATTACCGGATGACCAACATGCAGGCGGCCATCGGCCTGGCCCAAACTGAGCAGATGGCCGGCTTCGTGGAAAATCGCCGGCGAAATGCGGCCCTGTACACCGACTATCTCAAGGAGATTCCCGGTATTGTTACGCCACCAGAGGCAGGTTGGGCCAAAAATGTCTTTTGGATGTACTCAATTCTGGTTGAGGAAGAATTTGGGCTGACTCGTGACCAACTGCGGGCCTACCTGGCGCGTTACGGTATCGAAACCCGCACCTTTTTCATCCCCATGCACCTCCAACCCATTTATTACGAAGCCTTTAAAGACCAGCGTTTTCCTGTCGCCGAAATGCTCTGCCAGCGTGGTTTTTATCTGCCCTCTGCTTCATCCCTCACTCCACAGCAGATTAAATACATCGCCAGTATTGTGCGCCAGGCTTACGAGGAAGCGCACTCCTGATCTATTATGGAATGGCCTGAATACGAGCACATGTACCAGGTTGAGGATTCCCACTGGTGGTTTGTGGGCCGGCGGCGGCTGGCCCAAGTCCTTATCGAACAGCGCAGCGCTTCTCATCCCAAGCAACGAATCCTCGATGTAGGCTGTGGTACCGGCGGTAACCTGGCTTTCCTGGCCCGGTGGGGCGATGGCTTTGGTGTTGACCTCAGCCCCCTGGCTTTAAGTTTGGCCCGTCTCCGACGTTTACCCCGGCTGGCACAGGCGTCGGGTCTGGCCTTACCCTACGCCGACCAGAGTTTTGACCTGGTGACGCTCTTTGATGTGCTTTATCATCGCTGGATCAGCGACGACGACCAGGCTGTACGCGAGGCTTACCGGGTGCTGCGGCCGGGTGGCTGGTTGCTGCTGACCGATTCGGCTTTGCCCAGCCTATGGAGTCTCCATGACGAAATTTATTACGCCCGGCAACGTTATACGCTGGGAGTGGTGCAGGCCAAATTACGCGGGGTTGGCTTTCGAGCAGGAGTTTTTTCGTATATTAATACATTATTGCTCCCGTTTGTGGCAGCGACTCGTCTCGTGGCCCGTTGGCTTCCATCGGCTGAAATGGATGTCCAGCCGCCACCCCGCTGGTTGAATCAATTACTGCTTGGCGTCCGCAGCCTGGAAGCGGCCTGGCTGGGCCGGGGACATACCTTTCCCCTGGGTAGCAGTCTCGTCTGTTTTACCCAAAAACCTCCGGCGGTTCCTGTCGTCCTGAAGTTGGCGGCTGAAGAAATCCTGTATGAACAGGTTTCCTGAAGAAATAAGGCGTGCTCTGGCTGAGTTTTCAAACCTGATTTAAACCTGAGCGTGATATAATTCTCAATGGTGTGGCTGGCCTTTTAAGTTTAGTAAAGTAAAGGCAGTTGAACGATGACTTGGATTAAGAATCATACAAATCTGGTTTGGGGTTTATTAATTTTGGCGATTGCCGCTTTTTTTGGCTATCGTTATGCCCAGTTAGGCCATCTGGTCTATCTGGCCTATATTGGTGCCTTTGGGAGTCTGGGCGTACTTAGCCTGATCAACCAATTGCCGCCGCGCTGGCAAAATCTCACCTTTAACCTGGGCATTAGCCTGTTCTTTTTGGATTTTGTTTTTGCTGAGATCAGTTTGGCTGATGTTGTTAAAGCTATGGCGAATGCGGACTACCGCATGTTGTTGTTATCAATGGGGATGATCCTGCTCCATATTTATTTTCGAACGGTTCGCTGGCAGTGGCTGCTCAAACCCATGGGGCAGGTTGCTTTCTGGCCGGCTTGCCGCGCTCTGCTGATTGGCATTACCGGTAATACCGTATTGCCGGCCCGCGCTGGCGAATTTTTGCGGGCCTATGTCTTGGGACGTTCGACCGGCCTGGCCAAAACAGGTGTTTTTGCCACCCTGGTGGTGGAACGTATCTTTGATGGCTTGACTGTTTTGCTGGTCCTGTTAGTGGTCATCATTTGGGGGGTACATAACGAACGCCTGCAGCTCATTGGTATTCTCGGTGCGATATTTTACGTAGGTGTGATGGTCGGCCTGATTGTTTTTATGCTTAAACGTCATTGGGCCGACGCCTTAATTAACAAATTTTTGCCGCCCCACTTAGCCAAGCGGGTCCTTGGCTTGCTCGACGGTTTTAGCAGCGGGCTGGCCGTGCTGAAAAATCCCTCCCAACTGGCTATGGTTACGTTCTGGAATATGCTGACCTGGGGTATCATCCTCATTTCGTTTTGGTTTGGCCTGCTGGCCTTTGATTTCGGCTCACCACTGCCGTGGCAAGCGCCGGTACTGATGCTGCCGGCGATGGCCCTGGGTTTGACGGTCCCGGCGGCGCCGGGTGGTGTCGGCCTGGTGCAGGCAGCGATCAAGTTGACCCTTGATTTAACCTATGCCGGCCTGCCGGTCGCCTCGAACTTTCAAGAAAGTGTGGCCGCCGCCGGAATCTTAATTCATTTCACCCAGTTTGCCCCGGAAGTCATCCCCGGTATCTTCTGTTTTATGTACGAGGGCCTCTCAGCCCGCGAAGTTAGTGCCGGCCGCGGCTTGGGCCAGCCCGAAGCGAGTATCGCGGCCAACTTGCCTGATTGAAAATCTTGTATTCACCTTTAAGAATTGGACAAATGTAGCGAAGTAGTGTAATATCCGCCCCGCTTGTGAAATTAACATCAAGTCGTCAACTCTTCCCTTAAACCCTTTTCTGTCCTCGCTGCGATTTACCAGACTTGAGAATTTATGCACAAGCACTTGACGAGACGGGCAGCGCGTGGTATAATCGCCGCCAATTCTAGGGGTAGTCTGTAAAATCTCACCAAACCGGTCAAGTGAAGAAATATCTGAGCGCGCTGGAAGGGTATCACCTGGCCCTTCAAATTAGCAGTATTTTGTTATGCTCGGTTTTTGGCTCACTTTTTGGCAGTATTTGGTTAGATCGAAAGTTAGGAACTGCCCCCTGGCTCATGTTAACCCTGATGATCGTGGGCCTGATAGTTGCCACATATGTTATTTACCGCACGGTAAAAGAGCCACATCAGTAGTTAAAAATAGATACTTTACCGCCCACAGCAGTTAGAACTTTGACTGCTGGTCTAAATGCCAGGATGCAAAGGTTTGGAGCGTATGACTAAAGTTATCATCTACATTGTGATTGCGCTGGTTGTCATTATTGTAGGCAATATCTTGCTGCCCGTACCCCGTGTGGCTATCGAAGTGGCGGCGGAACCAGTTGGTTTGGGGCCTGTCACCAATGCCATGCTGACCTCATTTACCCTATCGGCAATTATCCTGATCCTCGCTTTTGTCATTGGCCGTAGCCTGAAGGAAAATCCGGGAGGGCTGCAAAATATCGTCGAGGTTTTGATTGAAGCGCTCGCTAATTTTGTCAACGATATTGCCCCCAAAAAGTGGGCTGCTACTTTTTTCCCCATTTTAGCTACCATTTTTATTTATCTACTCTTTGCCAACTGGTTTGGGTTATTGACTCCTCTGTTGGGCAGCTTTGGTATTGTTCACTCTACCGACCACGGGGGGATGCCAGTTGAAAATGTTGTTTTCCTAAGGGGGAACGCCGACACAATGACCCCTCTACATAAAGCTGAGAGTGGCGCCGAGGGTGATGAAGCTCACGCGGAAGAGGAAGGCGACCACGCCGCGGGCAAACAAGCCCTCCTTGTTCCATTCTTCCGTGCCCCCAGCAGCGATTTAAACCTGACCGTTGCCCTGGCGCTTATTTCGGTTTTCCTGACCCAGGTGTTTGGTGTTTGGGAGCTGGGCCTGGGTTACTTTGGCAAGTTTTTCCAGTTTGGATCTTTTGCCAAAAAGGGCATTGGGCTGGGACTCATTGACTTCTTTATGGGCTTGATCGAGTTGGTAAGCGAGGTGGCTAAAATTCTCTCGTTTGCCTTCCGGTTGTTTGGCAATATCTTTGCGGGCGAAGTGGTCTTAATCATTATGTCATCACTGGTTTCCCTGCTGGTGGTGAATATTTTCTTTGGCCTGGAAATATTTGTCGGCT
>JAHDWA010000106.1 GCA_023382535.1 Anaerolineae bacterium
CGGTCCACCTGTTCCTGGCTGAAGCGGAAAAACTTTTGCTGGGCCTCGTAAGCTGCTTCGGCCAGGGCGCGGGCTTCCTGGATGGATTGCAGGTCGTGATCGTAATCTTGAGCCATAACTCCTCCGATTTACGATTTTGGATTTACGATTTTAGTTCAACCGTAAATCGTAAATCGTCCTAAAGGATACCTTTGCGGTATAAATCGTAAATCTAAAAATTCAGGGGACTTCTTGCTACTTCCAGGACGGCATCGCGGAAGGCGGCGCAGGCGGCCCGGCAGGCGCTCTGAGTGCCGGTGAGCAAGCCGCCGGAAAAGTTGGTCTCCGAGGGCGGGTTGTACCAGACTTTCATCTCGACATCCGCGGCTTTAAGGGCGGCGTCCAGGGCATACGTCGCTTCCAGCGGCGGGGCGATCAGGTAGGCCAGCGGCCGGCCCCGTGGAATATTGGCCGCCCTGGAAAGATAGGAACCGGTGCTGGAAATGGTATGGGCAAAGAAGGCCAGCGAGTTATCTTCATTGGCCGAGTAAAAAAAGGCCTCGTTCTCCAGGTAGCTGATGGTCGCGCTCAGCCCGGCGCGCACCTCGGCCGGATCCGGGCCTGACATCATGGCAATGATTTCGCCGGAGAGGGGACCGGAAGCGTGGGCCGACCCGGCATAAAACGAGCGGGCATAGACAATCTCCACATCGGCCATCTTGGTGCCCTCGTCAATCGAAGCGTAGAGGGCGTCGTCAATGCTGGCCGTAATCAGCCCCAGGCTGCGATGGGCCGGATTGAAATCGGGATACTGTGCCTTCAACTGCTCGCCAAAGCCGCGGTCAAGGTTGGGAATCAGCCGGACGGCCAAAACGTCGGCTTTGATGGGATCGAGAATTGCCATAGTGTGTTCCTCCTGAGGATGCGTGATGCGTGATACGTGATGCGTAAAATACTTTTATGTTTCACGCATCACGTATCACGTTTTATCTACTAATTTCAGATCCACCCCACTGGTACTGTATTTAATCATCTTCTGAATCATCTGGACGGCCAGCGCTCCGGCTTCGAGGGGATTGAGGCCGCCCTCGTAAATGTTGCAGACCACGTCACGGTTGGCGTCGGTGGAATCGGGCTTGGGGCGGTAGCCCATGTAGATGCTCATACTTTCGGCGCGGGCCAGGCCGGGGCGTTCCCCAATGAGCAGCACACAGACTTTGGCGTCAACAATGCTGTTGACATCGTTGAGCAGGCCGACCCGCGCATTTTTGACAAAGAAAGGTGTGCCTATGGTCAGCCCGGCCGCCTGCAAGCCCTGCTTTAACACCGGCATCACCTTGGCCAGGTTGTGCTCGATAGCCGCGCCGCTCAAGCCGTCGCCGACAAACACCTGCACGTCCGGCTTTTTGGCGCAGCGTTCGGCCAGAAGGCGCTTGGCTTCCTCGGTCAGCTTGCGCCCCAGGTCAGGCCGCTTGAGGTACTCCTGCCGGTCGTCCGCCTGGCTTTCGACCACGAACAAGCCCTGCTCTTCTAAAAGCTTAGGGTTGACCTCGTGGAACAGGGCATCCTGGGTCACGCCGTGGTCGGCCTGGAAGAGCAGCAGCGCCCTGGTGCGCGGCCTCGGCCCGGCGCGGCCCACGCCGATGCGGGTGGGAGTGGTCGCCATTAAGGCCCGCAGCCCGTCCGGGTCAATCGGATTGACCACGCCGGGGGTGCGGCGAGCGGATTCGTCGGTGGGGTCGGGCAGGTCAACGGCCGGCCCGTTCCCTCTGGCAGTTACCGTTTGAGCTGCGCCGCCGTTTGCACCGGGCCGCTTGCTGATCTCGGCCAGGACGGCCTGAACAATCGCTTGAATTTCGGCTTCTTGCATGGGTATTATCCCTCCTGTTTCAGGCAAGGGGTTGCATAGCTAACAGATGGCAAAACGAATTTCTACCGCCTCAAAAAGAACGATGGGTCTCCTGCCTTCTCGGTCAACCGGCCGTTCTTCATCAGCCCCAACTCTTCCAGCCAGCACTCAAACTCCGGCAGCGGGCGCAGGCCGAGCGTCTGCCGCAGGGAGGGAGCGTCGTGGTAGCTGGTGCATTGGTAGGCCAGCATGACGTCGTCGCCCATGGGCACGCCCATAAAGTAGTTGCAGCCGGCGGCGGTCAGCAGGACGGCCAGGTTTTCGATGTCGTTCTGGGTAGCGCGGGCGTGGTTGGTGTAGCAGGCGTCGCAGCCCATCGGAATGCCGGTCAGCTTGCCCATGAAGTGGTCTTCCAGGCCGGCGCGGGTGATTTGGACCGCGTCGTACAGGTATTCCGGCCCGATAAAGCCGACGACCGTGTTGACCTGGTAAGGGTGCCAGCGTTTGGCCAGGCCGTAAATGCGGGCTTCCAGGGTCAGTTGGTCCCAGCCGTTGTGAGCGTCGGCGGAAAGGGCCGAGCCTTGCCCGGTTTCAAAGTACATGTAGTTGGGGCCTTCGGGCCAGCAGTATTTCTGGGCCATGGCGTAGGCTTCGTCCATCATCCCGACATCCACGCCAAAGCTGGCGTTGCCTTTTTCGGAGCCGGCCAGGCTTTGAAAGACCAAACCGACCGGTGACCCCTGCTTCATCGCCTGCATCTGGGTGGTCACGTGAGCCAGGAGGCAGTTTTGAGTAGGAATCTGCCAGGCCTGGATAACCTCGTAGGTCATATCGAGCAGGCGCATGACGCTGCCGACGCTGTCGTCTACCGGGTTGATGCCAATCACGCTGTCTCCGGAGCCGTAGGACAGGCCCTCGTAAATTTCGGCGCGGATGCCTTCGGGGCTGTCGGTGGGGTGGTTCGGCTGGCAGCGGCTGGCCAGTGTGCCCGGCTGGCCGGTCGTGTTGCGGCAGTGAGAGCCGACCCGGATTTTGCTGGCCCCGTAAATCAAATCCAGGTTGGACATCAGCTTGGTCACGGCAGCGACCATCTCCCCGGTCAGGCCGTTGCTGATGCGGCGGAGGTCGGTCCCCGTGGTCCCATCCGACAGAATCCACTCCCGGAACTCGCCGACAGTCCAGCCTTTGATCTCCTGGTAGATGGTTTCGTTCACTGCGTCGTCAATGACCCGCGTCACTTCATCCTGATCGTAAGGCACGGCAGGGTTCTGGCGCAGTGTTTCCAGGGTCACTTCGGCCAGGACATACTTGGCCGCGGCCCGCTCGGCGACAGACGTGGCCGCTACACCGGCCAACTCGTCGCCCGATTTAGGCTCGTTGGCCTTGCCCATCAGCTCGCGGATGTCACCGAATTCGTAAGTTTTGCCGAATAGTTTGGTGCGGAGGAGCATAGTCATCCCCTTTCAGCAGGAGAGTTGGTTGATTTTAAGACATAACGAATGAAAGAGCAAAATGTCATTCCGACCGAAGGGAGGTCGTTAATGGTAAAAAATCAGCGTCTTCACGCTCAACGGCACCACCCGCCCATCGAGCAGTGGGCGGCCGATGTCAATGTAATCGCCCTCTTGCAAGCCAACCTGGTCCACCACCAGCAGAGGGTGCTGGGGAATGAGCGTTTTAACCGACTGCCCCAGGGCGCGGGCGTAATCGTGCTCGATGATGATGATAAAGGGCTGGTGGGCTGGCAGTTTGGCCAAAGCAAAATCGGCCAGCCCTGCCGCCAGCTCGGAAAGCTGGTTAAAATCCAGCTTCCAGGTCAATTCCAGGGCCAGGGCAAATTGACTCTCGGCGGGATTGACATCCCAGCGTGTTATCGCCTCCTGGACTGCCTGCGCGACCTGCTGGCGGGTCGGCGGCACGGCCGGCCAGTGGGCGCGAACTACCGGCACGTTGCGAATGGGCAGAATCTCGGCCTCGGCCCAGATGGTGCTGCCGCTCAGGGTGACGGTCTGAGAGCTGGCGCCCATGACGGTGGCCCGCATCGTTTCGGGCGGGCGGCGGATGGTGTAGCTCTGGATGGCCGGATGCAGCCGGAGTGACTCGGCCAGCAGCGGCCCGACATCGCCGTGAAGCGTGGCGTCGGCCACCGAGTTAATGGTCAAAGGTTCATAGAAATAATGCCCGATGCCGCCGGAGAAAAACAGGATCGTGCCTTTGCCGGAAACCGGCGAGGGGTCTGTCAGCATCAGCTTGTCGCCCAGGGGGTGGCTCGTCCCCTCGATCAAAGAAACCGTTAAATCGGCCATGCAGTGGGTAAAGGTCCGCAGGTGGGCCAGCGCCGGCTGGCTGTCCAGTTGAAATGGCAGGCCCAGGTACTCGATGATGAGACTAGCCGGGTCGGCAATGTGGCGGATATGGCCGCTGCCCGGGTCGAGCTGCAAAATGCGCCCGCCGTAATTCATGGCCGCCGCGGCAATCAGCTCTCCCTGGCGGAAGATGGCGCTGTTGGCCGAGCCGCCGCCGATATCCACGTTGGTCACGGTGCAGTAATGCTCCCGCGAATAACTGGCCGCGCCCGCACCACGGCCGGAGATCATGGACTCCAGGTGCGGGCCGGCCACCGTGACCACAAAATCGCCGGCCAGGGCAGAGATAGCCTCCAGAATGGCGTCGGCATTGCGCTTTTTGGCCGTTTCACCGGTCACAATCACCGCGCCGGTTTCCACTTGACCGGGCAAAATCCCGGCCCGCTCGTACTCCTGGCGCAAAATCTGCTCCAAAGCTGGGGCGTCAATCTCATCCGGTCCCTTCAGCGGGGTAAAGTGAATCTGACTCTGGTAGATGACCTCTTTGTCAACAATCCCCGCCGAGCGCATCCGGCTGAGGGGTGACTGGCTGCTGCTGGCTGCTCCTCCACCCAAAATCAGCCGGGAAAAGATTAATTGAGTTGTGGTTGTGCCTACGTCAATGCCCACGCTGAGCATGGAGTGGGGGGAATTATTCATAATTGCGAATTGTGAACAATGAATTGTCCCAAAGGGATACCCTTGCGGTACGAATGGTGAATGAGCAGTGAATCGTTAACAATTCACGACTGACAATTCACCATTTACAATTTTCTCCGAATTTTCTTCTTTGTTGTGCCTGCCGGGCGGCTGCCTCCACCAAAGCATCAAAAATTTTCTGGTGCGCCGGGTCGGTGGCGGCCAGGCTTTCGGGATGCCACTGCACGGCAATGAGCCAGGGGTGATTGGGCATTTCCACGGCTTCAATGGTGCCGTCCGGGGCAAAGGCGACCGTCTTCAGGCCAGGGGCAAGCTGGCGCACCGCCTGGTGATGCCAGGAGTTGGAGGCGACTTCAGCCTGCCCGACGACAGCGGCCAGCCGTGAACCGGTCTCGATGGTAACGGAATGGTAAGTGTAGCCGGGCGGCGTGGTGCGATGCTCGACTTCGCCGCCAACCTCGTCGGGCAGATGTTCGATGAGCGTGCCGCCCAGGGCCACATTGAGCACCTGCGCCCCCCGGCAGATGGACAGGGCCGGCAATTCTAAGGCGACGATGAGTTTAGCCAGGTTAATTTCGCTGGCGTCACGTTCAGGATCAATATCTTCCAGCGCTTCGTGGGTGGTTCCCTCATAATGAGTTGGATCCACATCGCCGCCGCCGGTCAAAATGACTCCGTCCAGTAAAGTCAATAATTCATCTTGATACGACTCGCCAGGAGGCAGCAATACCGGGATACCGCCAGCGCGGCGGACAGCCTCGATATACTCCGCCGGCAAGCCGTAATTTTGTTCTTTGTCCCGTTCGTAGGTGGTCAGGCCGATAATGGGCCGTCGTTGGGTCATTGGCTGGTGAATACATCAAACCGGTGCGGGAGCGTTGTTTAGCTGCGATGACACCTCCCGCACCGCGAGGCCAAAAACTACAATCTGAATTAGTGAGCCAGCTCCTTTTGCGCTTCCGCCATCAAAGCGACTTCTTCTTCGGGCGCTTGGGCCACCAAGTGCCTGCTGCTGTGGACAAAGTAAAAGACGATAGCCACAGCCAGGAAGACGGCTACACCCCAAACGCCGGGACGGTAGCCCTCGATGGAGAAGCAGGCAAAAAGGGCGATGATCGCCAGGACAGCGCCCACCGCTGCGCCGGGAATGCCGAGCGGGCTGACATAGGGCCGGGGTAAATCAGGCCGGTCAACTTTTAGCTTGATATAGCTGATCATTACCAGCGCATAAGAAATAACTGCGCCAAAGACAGCCATATTGAGGAGCGCAGCGCCGACAATACCGGAGCCGAACGCGTCAATGGCCAGGGCGCACAGAAAGCCGACGACTCCACCCAAAATCAGGGCAGTCACAGGCGTATGGGTAGATGGGTTAACCACCGATATCCAGCGCGGATAATAGCCGGCGCGCGAGAGGGCAAAGAATACCCGGCCATAGGCATAGATAATGGTGTGGAAACTGGCAATGAGACCGGTGAGCGCGATGAGCGTCAGCACGGCGGTGGCCATGCCCTCGCCAAAGACAGCCTTAAAACCGTCTTCCAGCGGCGCCGCCGACTCACCGATGACTGCGGCCCCACCCCCGACTCCGGCATTAAGCACCAACGTGAAGAGCGAAAGGATCAACAGGGTGATAATCCCCAAAATAAGCGCCTTGGGCATATCGTTCACTACATCGTGAGTTTCTTCTGCCGCCAGCGGTAACTGCTCAATGGCCAGGTAGAACCAAATTGCAAAAGGCAGCGCCGCAAAAACGCCGTACCAGCCCTTGGGCAGCCAGGTGGCCGATTGGCCGGCATCAGGCGCGACGTTGAACAGCAAATCCCAACTGAATGCACCGCTGAAGATCGCGGCCAAATAAAAGACAACCAGGACCGCAATGGCCAGCAGGGTTACTACCAGGCCGACCTTCAAGGTCAGCTCCACGCCCCGGATATTGATGGCGATGAAGATAGCATACGAGATTAACCACCAGGTCCACAGGGGCAGCGCGTCGGGGAGCAGTGCGTTCATATAACCGCCGATACCCACCACAATCACCGCCGGGGTAATGACGTATTCAATCGTGTCTGTCACCCCGCAAACAAAGCCCCCAAATGGCCCCAGGGCATTGCGGGTGAAGGAATAGAAGCCCCCGGCGTGCGGCAGCGCGGTTGACAACTCGGCGATGCTGTAAACCATACAGACATACATAACGGCCATCAGGAAGGTAGCAATGGTCAGCCCCCAAAACCCTCCCGCCGTCAGGCCAAAGTTCCAGCCGAAGAAGTCGCCGGAAATGACTGCGCCAACCCCCAACGCCCACAACAGAATCCAGCCGGCGCTTTTGCGCAATTTGCGCTGTTCCAGGTAAGCGCTATCAACATTTTCATAGGTAGCGCCGCCAACTGATACTTTTCTTTCCGCCATTTGAAACCCTCCTTGATTTGATAACAGAAATTAACGTTAGGTAAAACAGAAAAACCACGACACTCAACTAAAGTTTGTGGTTATCCCCTGAACCTTACTTGTGGCAGATCTCTGTCGCAAAACAATTCTCACCCTCTCTGCATTGAGAGACCTATTGACTTGTAACAAAAAGTGGAGGTAAGGAAATAGTTAACGGTGAATATCAGCTATTTGTGGCAAACCGCTGACACCCCCTGGATAGGGCCAAGACTATAGCACAACTGGCAAGATGTGTCAAATCAATTTTGAACAGAAATGAACAACAGCGAGCAAAATCCTTCACCTTGCCTTAATCATTTCAGCAGATAGCGCTCAATAAAGCCGGCCGACTTTGAGATGGTACATTTTATGGAGCAAGGCTTGGGCCTGGGCAATCGCCTTAAAGGTCTCTTTTAGAAAGCTTCGCTCCAACACCGATAGATGACTGGGATTGAGATAATTTGAGGGAGGCTGCCCTGCCTGTAGTTGCTCCCACTGGTGCTGAAGGCGCAGATTGAGTAGAAACTCGAAGGATTGGGCCAGCTCGTGGACAAGGTCGGCTGCCAGGTCGCTCGCCTCTTGCACCTGCTCCAGGCGGGCGAGGGTGTTCGTTTCGTTCAGGTGATACTTTAAAGCGAAGAAACGGGCTAAATCCACCAGCGGGACCATGGCCCGTTGTTTAAGGTCAAATTCGTGCTTATGCTCGCCGTTATGCTCAACCGTAAATTGACCAAAAAAGCCAATAGGGGGAGGTAAGCTGGCCGAGAGATGAGCCAGACGGGTTAAGAAACGGGGATGTTCATCGAGTAACTTGGCAATATAACGGCGCAAGTTCCTGGGGAGAGTAAGGTCGCCGTAAACGCCCCGAAAGTCAAAAAAGATCAGAAAATTGAACTCCTCTTCCGGTTCCCAGGTCGTTGCCCAGCGGTGAAAACGATCTTGCCAGCCGCTTACGGATTGAACCCACAAGGGATTGTCTGCCGTAAGGCGTCCGGGACAGGGTGGAAAGCCCGCCTCGACCAGCGAAGCGACCACCTGCCGGCCAAATTCCAGGAAATAGGCGTGGGTGGAGTCGGCTGCTTCTTGGGGTGGGTCAGCATAGATTAAAGCATTGTCTTGGTCAGTCTTAAAGGTTTGCTCGTGACGGCCCTCGCTGCCCAGCACCAGCCAGCAGTAGGGCAGGGGGGGCGGCCCCAAACTGGCCTCAGTCAGTTCCAACACCCGCCTGCTCAGGTGATCGTTGATGTCGGTCATCAGCCAGCCAATCTGACTGGCGCGCACTCCCTGGCGCAGTAACAGGGGAATGGTTTGTTGGGCCTGGTCCAGCACGGCGCGTAACCCGGCTGCGGTTGTCTGGCGCTTGATTTCGCGCGCTGTGAAAAAAGCCGAGGCGCTGTGCAGGACAATCAAATCATGGCTGGTTACCAGCCCCAGCGGCTGCTGGTCCAAAGTGATGAGCAGATGATGGATGTTGTGGGTTATCATCAAGCGCACCGCTTCGTAGATGGGCGCGTGGGCGGGAATCGTAATCAACGGCGCACTCATAACCTGGTGGATGGGCTGGCGGGTATCTCGACCTGCCGCCACAACCCGCTCGCGCAAATCCCAATCGGTGACAATGCCGACAGCCTGGCCGCTTGCATTCAGGATAACCGCCGCGCTCACGCGGTGAGAATTCATAAGTTGAGCTGTTTCCTGGATAGAAGTGGTTTCAGCGCAGGTAAGCAGCGGGGCGTGGGCCAGATCGCGGATATGGCCGGTTAAGAGGTGAAGCGGCTGTTTTGTTTCTTCGACAGAAGGCGATGATTCGCTTTCGCCCGGCATAGGGTCTCCACACTTTTAAGTGCTGCCTTGATTCTAACATCGTTGGCTGGAGTTGTCCAGCCTGAAGATTTTCGAGGGATGTGTTCCTCTCGTCCTGAGCAGGCCGAAGGCCGTATCGAAGGGCGAGACCCAAAGTCGAACGCCCCCTTTTCGAAAGTGAATCTGGTTCGGGTTAGTCTTGTACAGAAGGTTGTGGTATACTTCAAACATTCCAGCCTGGTTGGAATAGATTGGACTGGAGGGGGGATAACAGTGAGCGTTGACAATAAAATAACCATCATCAGCGGGGCCAGCGGTGGTTTAGGTGGGACTGTCAGCCGCATGTTCTACGAGGCTGGAGCTACTGTAGTTTTGCTAGGTTCCCGGCTGGAAGGGGTGCAAGAATTGGCCGCCGAATTAGGTCAGGATCGAATTTTGCCACTGGCTGCTAATCTCAGTGACCCGGCCGGGGCAGAGGAGGTCGTCCAGGCCACGCTGGCTCAATTTGGCCGGGTAGATATTCTGCTGAACCTGGCCGGCGGTTTTGGGGGCGGCCACCCGGTCAGCGACAGCGCCGCCGACGATCTGGACAAAATGTTGGACCTCAACCTGCGCACGGCTTATAATCTCAGCCGGGCCGCTGTCAAACCGATGATTGCCCAAGAATGGGGGCGCATTGTCAATGTGGCTTCACGCGACGCTCTGCGCGGCCGGCCCAATTACAGCGCCTATGCCATCAGCAAAGCGGCCGTGCTTCGCTTGACCGAGTCTATGGCCGCGGAAGTGCAAAATGACCTTATTACCGTCAACGCTATTCTGCCCGGCACGATTGATACCGAGGCCAACCGCAAGAGTTCGCCCGACGCCGATTTTAGCAAGTGGGTCAAACCCGCCGAGATTGGAGCCGCCCTGCTATTTTTAGCCAGCGACGGCGCTGCGGCCATCAACGGAGCGGCAATCCCCTTGTATGGGCGGTCGTAGATAAGAAATAAATTATTAAGGAGCTTTACTATGCCCGAAAATTCATTAAAACAACTCTCTGACCTGGGCCAATCGCTGTGGTACGATAATATCGAGCGCAGCATGATTATTGAGGGAAAATTGGCCCGCCTCATCGCCGAGGATTATGTTGTCGGCGTCACTTCCAACCCGACAATTTTCCAAAAGGCTATCGCCGGCAGCGATTTGTATGATGCCCAAATCCAGGAAGTGGTCACTCAAAACCCCATCATTTCAGCCAAAGACCTGTTTGAAGCCCTGGCCATTCAAGATATTCAGGGCGCCGCCGATATTTTGCAGCCGGTCTATGAGCGGACCAACGGTGTGGATGGCTACATTAGCCTGGAGGTATCCCCTTTCCTGGCCAATGACACGGAAGGGACGGTTGCTGAAGCCAAACGCCTCTTTGAGGCGGTCGGCCGGCCCAACTTGATGATTAAGATTCCGGCGACAGCTGCCGGCCTGCCGGCCATTACGGAGGTGATTGGCTCCGGCATCAATGTTAATGTGACCATGATGTTCTCGCTGCAAAATTATATTGATGTGGCCCATGCTTACATCGCCGGGCTGGAAAAGCTGGACGCTGCCGACGGTGATTTAACCACCGTCGCCTCGGTGGCCTCCTTTTTTGTCAGCCGGGTAGACACGCTGCTTGATAAGCTGCTGGAAGAGACGGGCAAACCGGAAGCCAGAGCTTTGCAAGGGAAAATGGCTATCGCCAACGCCAAAGCCGCCTACAAAGCTTTTAAGGAGATTTTTGGCAGCGAGCGTTTCCAAAAATTAGCCGAAAAAGGAGCCCAGGTACAGCGCGTGTTGTGGGCCAGCACCAGCACCAAAAACCCGGCCTACCGCGATGTGATTTATGCCGAAGAACTCATCGGTCCCGCTACGGTAGATACTGCGCCACCGGCTACGATTGAGGCGCTCAAAGACCACGGCCAAATCCGGCCCAGCCTGGAAGAAGGCCTGGGTGAAGCCCCGGCTGTGCTGGAGCGGCTCAAAGATTTCAACATTGACTACGATGCAGCCATGGACAAACTGCAAGTAGATGGGGTTGAGGCCTTTGCCAAATCCTTTATGGATTTGCTCAATACTCTGGAGGCCAAGCGAGAGGCAATTGTCTCCCGGCAGGTCAGTCCCATGATGATGAGCCTGGATGGCTATCAGCACACCGTGGATGTTCGCTTGAAAGCCTGGGAAGCAGCCAAAGTTGCGGCTCGCATCTGGGACAAAGAGGGCACGGTCTGGGTATCCGACCCCGACAAGGCCGCCCAGACCCCGGAACTGACCAATCGCCTGGGCTGGCTGAGCATGGGCCAGGAGATGCTGGCCGATACTGATAACCTGGCCGCCTTTGCCGCCGAGATTATAGCGGCGGGTTTCCAGCAAGTGATCCTGTTAGGGATGGGTGGGAGCAGCCTGGCCCCGGAAGTTTTTATGCATACGTTCGGTTCTTCCCCTTCTAATAAGGGAGGAAGTCTTCCCCTGACCGTCCTTGACAGCACCAACCCGGAGCAGGTAGCCGCCGTCGCCGCAAGTGTGGCTGATCCGGCCAAAACACTGTTCCTGGTATCCAGTAAGTCCGGCGGAACTATTGAAACCCTCTCTGCTTTCAAATATTTTTATCAGGTGGTTGGGCAGGTTAAAGATAACCCCGGCGAAAATTTTGTCGCCTTGACCGACCCCGGCTCCGGTCTGGAAAAGCTGGCCAAAGAAAAGAATTTCCGCCGCATCTTCTCGACTCCAAAGGAGGTCGGTGGGCGCTATTCGGCCTTGACCTATTTTGGGCTGGTGCCGGCGGCGCTGGTCGGGGTTGACGTGCCGAGGTTATTGCGCCGGGCGAATACGATGGCCGAGGCCTGCCGCAACAGCGCCGCCCATAACCCCGGCTTGCAGCTTGGCGCGGTGATGGGTGAGCTGGCCCTGGCCGGGCGGGATAAAGTCACCCTGTTTGCCTCACCCAGAATTGCTGCTTTTGGCGTGTGGGCGGAGCAGTTGATTGCCGAAAGCACCGGCAAGCATGGTACCGGCATTTTGCCCGTCGCCGACGAGGCTATTGCCGAGCCGCTTCACTACGGCAACGACCGCCTGTTTGTCTATCTCCGCCTGGCCGGCGATGATAATGTGGAACTGGAGGGCAAAATCAATGTTCTGGAGGCTGCCGGACATCCCGTCATCCGCATCTATATGGATGAGCTGGAGGATTTGGGGCAGGAATTTTTCCGCTGGGAAATGGCTACGGCTGTCGCTGGCGCGGCCCTGAAAATCAATCCTTTTGACCAACCCAACGTTGAATCGGCCAAGATCAAAGCCCGCGACCTGATGGCCGAGTTTGACCGCAGCGGCCAGTTGCCTGTCATCACCCCGACCCTGGATTACGACGATATTGATGTATACGGCCCGGCTATGGGTGAGACCGTAGCCACGTCGCTGCGGGCCTTTCTAACCCAGTTTCGGCCTGGCGATTATGTGGCGATTATGGCCTATCTGCCCTATGAGGCCGAGATTGATGCCGCTCTGAACCAACTGCGCTTGCGCCTGCGGGATGGGCTGCGCGCCGCGACCACTGTTGGCTATGGCCCGCGCTTCCTCCACTCGACCGGCCAACTGCATAAGGGCGATGCCAATAAGGGCCTGTTTATCCAGATTACCCACACCCCGGCCACCGATGTCGAGATTCCCGGCGAAAAATATACCTTTGCCACGTTACACGCGGCCCAGGCCCAGGGCGATTATAATGCGCTCCAAGAAAATGGCCGCCGTCTTATCCGCTTCCACATCGAGCGGGGGCAGGAGTTGTCGGGAGCCATCCGGCGGCTGATCCCGGCTTAAGTTCTTTAAAAATTTGTAAGGCTGCACCGGTCTGAATGTAAGGAGTCCAAAATGTGTTTTGGACTCCTGAAAAATAAAACACATCTTCATAAAGGTTGGAGTCCCCATGAGTCAGGACATGACCTGCTACCAGATCAATGGACAGCCGATTTACGTGCGCGAAGAAGGAATAGCTCACCATCCGGTGGCGTTGTTAATTCACGGGTGGTCAAGCTCCTGGTACGCCATGTCGCCCCTGGTGCCGCTGTTGAGCAGCAAACGGTTTCGCTGCCTGGCGGTTGATCTGCCGGGCTATGGCCAGTCGCCGCCGGGGCCAGGGCGGGCAACGATTGCCGGTTACGCCGACCTGCTCGCCGGCCTGATTCAAGCAGTTAGCGACCAGCCGGTCGTTCTGATCGGCCATTCGATGGGCGGGATGATCAGCCTGACCCTGGCCCTGCGCCACCCCCACCTGGTAGAGCGCATGGTGCTGCTCTGCCCCGCGATCAGCGGTCGCCTCTCCCTCTTTATTAATCTATTCATTTCGCCGGTAACGATTTTGGAACGATTTTCTCTGGCCAGCAAAATTGTCTCCCTGTTGGAGCCGCAAATGCTGGGGGTGACCGACCGGCTGATGCGCCCGGCCTCTATCGCCGCTCGAACCGGCATCACCCAAGCTGATTATCAACACATCCGGGCCGATGCTCGCCGTCCCGGGCAGGGCCGGGTGCGGGCCGAATGTTTCTGGGCCATGCGCGAGGGTGATTTGCGCGGCAAATTGGGCCAGATCGAAGCGCCCTCGCTGGTTATTTGGGGGATGGAAGATAACACCGTTCCCCTCAGCGATGCCAGTTTTTTGGCCGATGAATGGCCCGCCGCCGACCTGCGCATCGTGCCCAAAGCCAGCCACTGGCCGCAATTCGAGACCCCGGAAGTGACCCAGAGATATATCACTGCTTTTCTAAGCAAACCGCTAAAATTGCTCAAATTTGAGCTATAATATAATGAGATAGTTTTAGTATTTCTCTATACTTGCCAAAAGGAGGCAGTTCTATGGAAAGCATTTTCGCCCTAATTCCGTGTCTTGGGTTTGTGGGAATTATCTTGCTGTTCCTGGCTTTTTCATCAATCCGGGTGGTGCAGGAGTACGAGCGCGGCGTGATCTTCCGGCTGGGGCGTTTTGTCGGGGCCAAGGGGCCGGGTCTGTTCTTCATCGTGCCCTTTATTGATCGCATGGTCAAGGTGGATTTGCGGACCATTACCCTGGACGTACCCTCCCAGGAGGGTATTACCCGTGATAATGTCACCCTCAAAGTGAATGCGGTCGTTTACTTCCGCGTGCTCGATCCCGGCAAAGCTATTATCCAGGTTGAGGATTACCGGCGGGCTACCTGGCTGATTGCCCAAACCACGCTGCGCAATGTCATCGGCCAAAGCGACCTGGATGACTTGCTGGCCCACCGCGAAAAAGTCAACGAGCAGCTCCAGCGGATTATTGACGAGCAAACCGAACCCTGGGGGATTAAAGTTTCTATTGTTGAAGTTAAAGATGTGGAGCTGCCCCAAACCATGCAGCGGGCTATGGCCAGGCAAGCCGAGGCTGAACGCGAAAAACGAGCCAAAATCATCCACGCCGAAGGCGAATTTTCGGCGGCTCAGCAATTAGCTGAAGCGGCGGAGGTTATTGCCAGCCAGCCGGCTACGATTCAACTGCGTTACCTGCAAACACTGACCGAGATTGCCGTGGAGAAAAATTCCACCATTATCTTCCCGGTGCCGATTGATATGTTCTCGGCTATTACCAGCATCCTGGATGCCAGGGCTGAAGAGGCTAAATCAGGATAAGACGCGGCTTGGAGTAATGAACTTGGAGAGGGCGACAACACTCCGTCGCCCTCTCTTTTTGCTTGTATTAAATGATTATGTTGAATTGATTAATCTTCTATGGTATAATTAGCCTGACGTTTATGTAACGAGGCAAAGCTCATGAGCGGTATTATCGGTGTCCTGAATGATCTCTATATTCGTTTTCTGGTTTGGCTGGGGGCAGAGCCACCGCCCGGCCATGAGCATCTCATTGGCCGCGAGGCGGGTCCCAGGGAACATATCGTTAAAGCCGGGGATACCCTCTTTGCCGTAGCTCGAAAATATAATGTTCATTATGAGCGGATTGCCCAAGCAAACGGGATCGAGCCTGCGGCTGCTTTACAACCGGGCCAAAAGCTGCTGATTCCCCCGGCGAACTGGGAGCCTGCATCCGGCCCGCTGGCGCAGTTACCTTCAGCACCGGCCGCCCCTGCGCCTGTCGTCACGCCCATCATGGAGCCGCCCGTTGAACCCCAGGTTGCCCCGGAACCCGCCGCCCCTCCTCCCGAAGAAGCAGAACCGTTTGTTGAGGCTCAGCCCCAGGTAATTCCAGCGGAAGTAGTAACGCCAGCCCCAGCCGAGGAACCAGTGGCCGAGGAAGAGGAACAACTTCCAGAACTGCCGGAGTGGCTCGCAGCTCCCGAAGGCGAGGTTGCCCCAGCGCCACCAGAACCTCTTGAAACCGTTGCGCCGACGCCGCTTGTTCCACCGGTTGAAGCTGAACCTGCGCCCGGCATCGCCGAAGCAGCGCCACCCGTTACTGCCCCGGAGCAGGTCGAGGTATTTCGCTACGAGGTTCAGCAGGGCGATACTTTTAACGCGATTGCGAGAAGGTACGGAGTAACCGTGCCTCAACTCCTTGAAGCTAACAACCTGACCGAGGCCGACCGTATTTTTGTTGGCCAGAAGCTGATTATCCCCAGCTACATCCCTCCAACCCCACCCGCAGCGCCTATTCCGGAACCCCAGCCAGCCCCAGAGCCTGTTTCAGTCCAACCTGATCAATATTTTGTTTACACGATGACCCGGGGCGATACGCTCAACAGCATTGCCCACCGCTACGGCGTGAATATACAGGACCTGATCGAAATCAACCAGATCGAACACCCGGAACAACTCAGGATAGGGCAGCAATTGAACATTCCCCTTGCCGGTGCTGCCGCCCTAAGGCCTGAACCTGTGACCGAATTAAAACCGAGTCTACCGGCCTTTGTAGCCGCTGACCCGACCTTCCCTCCCTTGGGACCGGCCCAGGCGGTTCGAGCGCTGTATATTAGTTACTTCGCCATTGGCCATCCCGAAACCCGGCAGCGTATGTTCGATCTGCTTGATAGCACCGAACTGAATGCCATCGTCCTTGATGTTAAGGGCGACGACGGTTGGATTACTTATCCCACCCAGGTGCCGCTGGCCAGGGAAATCGGCGCCGACCGGCCGATGGTGAAAGAATTCCAGGCAGTGATGGAGCAATTCAAAACACGCGGCGTCTACACCATTGGCCGGGTGGTCACTTTCAAAGACGGCATGTTGGCCAAACATTACCCGGAGTACGCCGTTAAAATGAGCGGCGCGGCGGAGACGTCTGCTGACCGCGAGTATCTCACCTGGACCGATCCATTTTTGAAGCCGGTGTGGGATTATAATACCCAGGTCGCCCTTGAGGCGGCTCAAATGGGTTTCGACGAAATTCAGTTTAGCCACCTGCGCTTTCCCACTCCCAGCCAGGCCGGTTCGCTGGAATTTTCACAGGAAGCCAGCAAAGAGACCCGGGTGGGGGCGATTACCGGCTTTTTGAGTATCGCCCGCGGGCAGCTCCAGCCTTATAATGTTAAAGTATCGGCCGACGCTTTGGGCTACACTTGCTGGCGTAAAGATGACACCCTGATTGGCCAGGATATCGAGCGCATGGGCCAGTATTTGGACGTACTCTGCCCCATGCTGTACCCGTCCACTTTTGGCAGCGGCATCCCCGGCTACAAAACGGCGATTGCTTATCCTTATGAGGTCATCTATGAGAGCGCCCAACGGGCAGTCAGCCGGGTTGGTCCGCTTGGCTGTGAGGTCCGTCCCTGGATCCAGGATTTTCCCGATTATCGCTTTGATAAACGGGTCTATGGCCGGCAGGAGATTCAGGCTCAAATCAAGGCTTCTTTTGACGCGGGCTGCACCGGTTTTATGGTCTGGGATCATCGCGTTAAATATACTGATGGCGCTTACGCACCCGTCAGAGCACGGCTTTGACCGACAAGGCGTTTCCGAATCAAAAAGACGGGATGAGTAATCCCGTCTTTTTTGATGCTGCCGGCAGTTGCGTTTACAACGCAGCTCTGGCTGTGGCCACCAACTGGCTAAAAGCCGAGGCATCATGCATAGCAATATCAGCCAAAGCTTTACGATCCAGTTCAACCCCGGCCTGTTTGAGACCGTGCATGAACTGGCTGTAGCTCAAATCATTCTGGCGGGTCGCGGCATTAATCCGGGCAATCCACAAGGCGCGGAAATCACGCTTGCGGTTGCGTCGGTCGCGGTAGGCATATACCAGCGACTTCATCATGGCTTCATTGCCGCGTTTGAATAAGCGATGCTTGCTGCCCCGCTGGCCTTTGGTCAGGGCCAATATTTTTTTGTGTCTGCGTTGCGTTTGAGGTCCGCCTTTTACTCTCATCCTACACCTCTAATTGCCTTTTCCAGCGTATGGGATCAATCGCTGCACGCGCCGGCGGGTGGCGGATTCGGTTACTTCCAACATGGAGTCAAACAGAACCTTCACCCGCTTATTTTTCTTACGCCGCAAATGACTTTTACCAATTTTAGTGCGCATCAATTTGCCGGAACCGGTATATTTGAAACGTTTAGACGTCGCTTTATGTGTTTTTAACTTGGGCATCTCATTAATCCTTTATAGTTCAAACAAATTTCAACAGGGTGGACAAAGCTAATCGTTAGGCCCCAAAATCATGAGCATGGTCATGCCCTCCATAGAGGGCTTCTTTTCTACCACTGCCACATCATTTAACTCTTCAGCCACCCGGGTCAATAATTCTCTAGCCACTTCGGGGTGGGTCACTTCCCGGCCCCGGAAGCGAATTCGGACCTTTACTTTAGCGCCTCGTTCCAAAAATTTGCGGGCGTCACGCAGCTTATAGCCAATATCGTGTTCGCCCGTTTTGGGGCGCAGCCGAATTTCTTTTATTTCGACCTTGGTCTGGGATTTCCGAGCATCCCGCTCGCGTTTCTGCGCTTCGTACAGAAACTTGCCGAAGTCCATCAAGCGACAAACCGGGGGATTGGCGTTGGGCGCAACTTCAACCAAATCGGTGCCCTTCTCCAGGGCAATAGCCAACGCCTTACGTGTTTCCATCACCCCCAGTTGCTTGCCCTCGTCGTCAATTAAACGGACTTCGGGCGCGGTGATTTCCTCATTAATTCTGCGTTCTTCTTTTGTACTTATGACTTGTTCTCCCTCTACTCCCTAGAGAAATAGAAACCTATTTTGGTGCGTGGCATTTAGAAAGAGGGACATCAACGTGACGCCCCTCTTTGAAATAATGACTACTTCAATAAGGTTTGCTCCCCCGGAGGGGACGCTATAATATAGCATAAACTAACCGGACTCGTCAAGTTTAAGGTCCAATCTTTGTAAAATGTGGGTTTCGTAGAGGTAAGTCGCGGACTTGCCCCTACTCCAATCTATACTCGGTTTGAATCATGCGGCGCACCCCCGTTTTGCAGCGGATAATGAGGGAATGGGTCCGGGCTACCCGGCCCTGGTACTCCACTCCAGCCAGAATAGCGCCATCGGTCACGCCGGTGGCGGCAAAGAAAATCTGGTCGCTGGAAACCAACTCGTTGCAGGTAAGCACCTGCTTGACATCCAACCCGGCCGCTTCTATTGCCTGGCGCTCCTCTTCGCTTTGCGGGGCCAGCCGTCCCAGCATCCCCCCCCCGATGGCTTTGACGGCACAGGCCGCTGCGACTCCCTCCGGCACACCGCCGATGCCCATCAACACATCTGCGCCCTTACCAAATGTAGCGGCAATCAGCGCGCCAGCGGTATCCCCATCGGAGCGAAGCAGCACCCGCGCGCCGGCCGTGCGAATCTCTTCGATCAGATTGTAATGGCGAGGCCGGTCCAGCACGATCACTTGCAGATCGCGAACCGCTTTGTTTTTGGCCCGGGCAATCAGGGCCAGAGTCCAGGCGGCGGGAGCATCCATGCACTCTGGCACCAAAAAACTGGCGGCTTCCTGGTCAACAATGATTTTTTCCATGTAAATGGCCGGGGTGGGGGACCACATGGAGCCGCGGGGAGCCACACTGGCCACTGAAATCGCACCGGGATAACCCCGGACCACCGACTCGGTCCCATCAATGGGATCTAACAGCACGTCCATCTCCGGGCCACGGCCAGAGCCGATCTGCTGGCCGCTGTCCAGAGGCGAATGCTCGCCCAATCTGCCTTCCTCGCCGACGACAATATACCCGTTAATATCTACAAAACGCAGGGCCTCGGCCATCGCTTCTGTGGCTGCCCGGTGCGCTTCCTTGCGATTGCCCAATCCCAACCAGCGGCCGGCGGCCAGGGCAGTGGCTTCAGTAACTCTAACTAAATCAAGCCCAATATTGCGAGGGGTGTATGGATCCATTTCTCGTTTACCTCAGTTAGTGACTTATCATCTGCAATTTGTGACCTGCTACCTGTCAACCGCTTCCAATAGCTTTGCCGCCTCCCAGGCCAGCATCCCTCCTTTAAGAACGCGCACTTTTGAACCGTTCTTTTCTTTCAACAGGTACGCCGCTCGCTGGCTGCGCCGGCCACTGCGGCAGACCAGCACTATCTCACGATCGTGAGGAAGGTCTGTTTTTTTGCTGACCAGGTCAAGCAGGGGGATGAGTTGAGCCTGGGGAATGTGGCCCTGTTGAAATTCGCGCGGCTCGCGCACGTCAATTACCAGGGGGGGTGTCTCGCTGCGCATCAGTTTATGCCACAACTCCTGGGGGGCGATGTCGGCTATGCCGTTAAGTGGGGTAAAAGCGGGCAGTGGAATTATCTCTGCCCCGATGCGCTTGGGCAGATTTTGGCACTCTTTGAAGGCTCGCACCTCACATTCGTAAATGCAAATGGCCGGATCGAGCACCCTGTGGAAGAGATAGTCAATAGCATAGTCCTCCGGGAGAAAATGATCTCGGCCCACCTGGTCGCAAAAGCCGGTTGCTTCCATCAGGGTATATACGGGCGATTGGACCTTCATCAAGAATAGATCGCCGCCTCGCTCCCGGCAGGCCCGCAGGATAGACTCCAGCATGTGAATACCGCTAATATCGCAATGATTGATGCCGTGCATGCGCAGTAACAAGAAACGTTGGCGAGGATGGCGGGCCATATTCCGGCGGATTGCTTCTTCCACGTGATTAACCGCCCCGAAATACAGGTCCCCCGAAATTTTAATGATGCCAAGTTGGGGGCACTGGGGTTTGTTGGGCTGGCTGGCAAAATGCTTAAAGGTTTCATCGGGCAGCACGGGGATGACCCGTGGCGTGCTGGTTTTAAGGATATAATAGGCCAACGACATCAAGATGCCGATCAGAACGGCGAATTGAAGCGGCAGGAATAGAGTTGCCAGGAGCGTTAGCAGCATGATCAGAGCATCGCTGCGAGCGCCGCGCCAGAGGCGGACCATCTCGCGGCGGTCAATCATGCCATAGGCGGCTAAAATCAACATGGCCGCCAGGGAAGCCCGCGGAATATAAGCAGCCAGGGGAGAGAGGAGAAACATGGCGGCCAGCACAAAAAGGCCGGAAAAAACACTGGCCAGCGGTGTCTGTGCTTTGGCTTCGTAATTAAGGGCCGAGCGGTTGAAAGAGCCGGAACATGCGTGGCCTGACAGAAAGCCGCAGGCAATATTGGCCAGGCCCTGCCCGATAAACTCCTGGTTGTTGTCCAGGCGCTGGCCCGATTGGGCGGCGAATGAGCGGGCAATGGAGGTGGCTTCGACCAGGCCAATGGCCGCCACTGCCAGCGCGCCCACAGATAACTCGCCAATCAATTCGACATTTGTCAGGGGCAGTTGGGCCAGGGGCGGCAGGCTGCGCGGCAGTTCACCAATGATTTCGACTCCGCGCTGATCCAGACCAAATAAAGCTACTATCGTACCGGCCAGGGTCAGCGCGATGAGTGATCCGGGCCATTTCGGATAAAAGCGTCGCAGCAGCAGGATAACGACCAGGGTGCCCACGCCCAGCATGAGGCTGAAAAAGTGGGTGTCTGATAAATGAGTGAAAACGTTTTCCAGGGTATTGAGCAGACCGGGCTGACTCGAAGACTCCAGGTGCAGCAGCGAGCGCAGTTCGCCCACGGCAATAAGCACGCCGGCTCCGGCGGTAAAGCCAATGATGACCGAGTCGGATACAAACGTGACGAGCAGGCCCAGCCGGGCCAGACCCATACCCAAACGAAACACGCCGACCATCACGGCCAGCAAACCGGCGGCGGTGATGTAATCGGGTGAACCAGGAATAGCCAGGGGAGCCAGCGTGGATAAGACGAGAATAGAGGCGGTGTTGGTCGGGCCACTGTGGAGATAGTTGGAGGAACCCCACAGCGCCCCGACAATGGCGGCAATAATGGCTGAATAAAGCCCCATTTGGGGCGGCAGCCCGGCCAAAATGGCAAACACAATGGCCTGAGGCAGCAAGACAACGCCAACCGTCAGCCCGGCAACCAGATCAGGCTGAAGATAAGCACGCCGGTAGTCTTGAAAAATACGAACTGGCCGGAGAAAAAAGTGTGGAGCCGGCTTCAACGCAGCCAATACCGGGTTCGCATCGGCTAAATTTTTAGGCAAAATCCACATCGCGGTGGCCTGTCTATGGATTTGAATGACACTATTTTACCACGATTGAGGTGGAGCTTCAATTGTTAGAAATGTGAAGCGATAAGCCTGGGGTGGGAGGAAGGTCTAGTGGCGTACCACTGCGTGCACCGGCAATAACCTCGTTCACGGAGAGATCAAGTTGGCCTTCTGCTAGGGCAGTGCAGGTAAGAGTCGCCAGGGTGAAATCGCCCGTCACATTTGACGCTTGGCCCTGGCGGCTGGCCATAAGGGAAATCTGGCCTTGATCATTTTCAATGCGTTGCTCGACGATCAGGCTCAAATCAGAGTGCAGATGCAGGCTATCAACCCGGAGCAGGGCCGGGTCAAACTGGAGTTTGAATTGCAGGCCGAACAACCCAGGTTCAGGAATTTGGCGGGCAATGACTGAGATTTCAAAGGTTTGGCCCACCTGAACGGTGGTTGGTCCTTGCAGACTGAGGCCAGTTTGGGGAAGGGGAGTTGGCGAAGGCGGCACAACGCTATCACCGGGTGCAGCGCACGTTCCAAGTTCGGGGCAGCTTAAATCGACGGAGAAGGGAGCATCGGACTCGTCAACGGTGGTGTTGAAACCATCCGTGGCGATCACCCGAATGAGACCCTCATACGTACCCGGAAACTGGCGGGTATCAAGGGTATAACTGGTCTGTCCCAGGCGCGCGGCCAGGGGCAGCCAGCTCTGGCCGCCATCAGCGCTAAAGAGGAGATCGTATGATAAGGGGTCGCCGTCGGCGTCATCGCCTTCCCAGGCGATAATCTGCAGCCCGGCCAAAGTTTCGCCGCCGTTGGGAGAGATGACCGTAACACGGGGGGCATGGTTGCTGGGCGTTACCGTAAGTAGTGGCGTTTCGTTTTTGCTGACCGTAATTTTGGCTGCGGCTTGGGGATCAATACCGGTCAACGTGAAAAAGAAAGGGCTGGGGTCGGTCGTTGGCCGGCCGGTTTCGACATCGGTAAAGCCGACGTCGAAGCAGTGATAAGCCAGAGTGGCGCCGTCGCCGGCCTGTACGTCGAGACAGTAGTCGTCGCCGGGCGGCGGGTTAAGGCCGGTGCTGGCAAAACTGCTGCCTTCCAGGCGGATTACTTCCGGGGCGGAAACTGCTCCGTCGGGGTTAATCATGGCGCTGACGAGGAGAACGCCGCTCTGGTCGCTCCCTCCTGGTGGCTGAACGCTGGTCAGCGGTCGCGGTGCAGCAGCGTTCGGCTGCAAGATAGGGCTGTCGAAAATTTTGCGGTAAGTATGGGGCGAAATCCAGGGCCGGGCGCAGTAGGCCATC
>JAHDWA010000107.1 GCA_023382535.1 Anaerolineae bacterium
TTTCCCGGCCTGGACGGCTTAAGCACCTGGCAAAAGCGGTATTATACCCCGCGGAGTTGAGCTTTAGCTGTTATATCCCCCTGGCATACTTTTGCTTCTACCCCAACTTGGACTAAAATAGACTCGTCCCCTGTGCCGATTTATTTAGCTACAAAAGGAGAATAATTATGGATGCATTGACGCAACTCCTGAACCAGCAGTTGTCTGGCGGTGGGCTGTCGCAGATCAGCCAGCAGATCGGGGCCGACGAACAAACAACCGGGAACGCGCTGTCAGCGGCAATGCCGCTGCTCCTCTCGGCGATGGCCAACAATGCCTCGACTCCCCAGGGAGCGCAGTCGCTCCATCAGGCCCTGGTCCAGGATCACGATGGGGCTATTCTCAATGATATGGCCGGCTTCCTCAGCAATCCCCAGGCGGCTAACGGCGCCGGTATTCTGGGGCACGTCCTGGGACCGAAGCAGGATGTGGTCCAAAACGGCCTAGCTCAACAGACCGGGCTGGACGCCGCGACCATCGGCCAACTGCTGACGATTGCCGCGCCGCTGGTCATGGGCGCGCTGGGCAAAACCCAGCAGGAGCAAGGCTTCGACGCCGACGGCCTGTCCTCCTTCCTGGGCCAGCAGCAGCAGGTCGCCCAGCAGTCAGACCCCGGCCTGATGGGCTTGCTCGGCAGCATGCTCGATATGGACAAGGACGGCAGCGCTCTCGACGACATTTTGGGCCTGGCCGGCAAACTTTTCAGCGGGCGCTAGGGCTTACGCGGTTGGTGGAAAAGCCCCCCCTAAATCCCTCCCTTTGGGAGGGACTTAAGCTGATTCTCCTCCTGTGGGCGACTGAAAAGAGGTTAGAGGGGGGCAAGCCTTCACCGTTTAACTCCTGATTTACTCGTCCGATTTCTTGGCAACCTGGGTATTTTCTCCTTTGTGTGCCAGCCGCAACCACCCTCGGCCCTGCCCACGAGCAAGGTCTGACAGGTTCCCAGCCAGGGCGATGACCAAAGCCAGCCCCACGAAAAGCAGCAAAGCTTTGGGCATCAAGCCGTTGTTGGCCAGCGGGTTTACGCCCAGGGCCGACATCAGCAGCCCCACCCCCATAAAAAGGACCAGGTAAACGCCCGCTGCCCGGCTCAAAATCTGCCGCACCTGTCTGCGGCGTTTGGCTGCCCAGATTGGCTCGTCTTGTTCAACCCCCAACTCAATTTCGAGTGGTTTGGCTTTTGATTCCTGTGAATCAGGCCATTCACTTTCAAAGCGCTTGCTTGGACTCATGATTCAAGGTAAAATACAAATCATCGTTGAGGCAACCATCTAAAGTTTTCCTCTTCTTAGCCCAGAGAGTTCATGAGCAAAGAAAATACGCCCCGCAAAATCCTATCCATGGCGATAGACCCACGCGGTCAGCGGGACCCTGAGCAGGAACGAGTCGCCCGCGATTTTGAGCAGGCCCATCGCCGCGCGTTTATGCAGGATGCTCTGGCCCTGGTGCGCTACGAGCCGGTTGATCTACTCCCCTTTGAGCTGGTGCGCGAGAAGCTGCACCTGAGCAACAAGTATTACCTGGGGCTGCAGGAGATCCCCCTGGCTCAAATCGTCGGCAGCGTCGGCCGGTACGAGGATTTTACCCGGACCTTTATGCCCCGTAAAAGCAACAGCCGCCACCGCTGGGAGCAAATTGACAGCCTGGCCGACAGCGGCGGCTGGCCGCCCATCGAAGTTTACAAGGTGAGCGATACTTATTTTGTGCGCGACGGCAATCATCGCGTGTCGGTGGCCCGGCAGTTGGGCGCGGAAACCATTGAGGCCTATGTTTGGGAATATCCCACGCGGGTACCCCTGGAGACAGACGACGATCTTGACGATTTAATTTTGCGGGAAGAGTACCTGGAATTTCTGGACAGCACCGGGCTGGACCAGTTGCGTCCCGACCAGTGGATTATCCTGACCCAGGCAGGTGGCTATTGGGAACTGGAAGAGTCAATCGCCCTCCATCGCCACTGGAAAAGCTGGGATATGGATACCGATATGCCCTGGTCAGAGGCGGTCGCCGACTGGTATGATCATATTTACCTGCCGCTGGCCACCAAAATCCGCGAAGAAGGCATCCTTTCTTTTTTCCCTGGCCGCACCGAGGCCGATTTGGTGACGTGGGTTCTGCGGCACTGGAACAAGCTGGAGCGCGATTATGGCGGGGAAGAGGTGGCCGCGGACGAAGCCGTCGAAGATTTCGCCGAACGCACCCGGGCCAATCCCTTCCGGCGAGCCTGGGCCTGGTTTGAGCGGTCGGTTTTGGGCAAGCCGGTGGATGAAGAGTAGAGGATGGAAGATAGAAGATAGAGGATAGTAACAACTCTTTCTCTACTATCTACTATCTCCCCCTACTCCCTACTGTTTACTCCCTACTACTGACTTTTGATCTCCGTCCACAAGCGATCGTAAACAAAGATAGTTTCGCCCAGGCTTTCGGCCCATTCCAGTTTGGCTAAGGTTTCTTCAGGCGGGTAAATGCGCGGGTCTTCCAAAACCTCTTTGTTGATGTACTGCTTGGCCGCCTCATTGGGGCTGGCGTAATAAGTATAATTGGTAATGGCTGCGCCGACTTCCGCATCCAGCAAGTAGTTCAAAAAGTGTTCAGCCGTAGCCTTTTTCTGGCTGGTAGCCGTTACACAGCCATTATCCTGCCAGACCATGGCTCCCTCTTTAGGGATAACATAGTCCCATTCACTTTCTCCGGTCGCCTCATCCGTTGTCTCCAGGACCGCTTTAAAGCCATCGCCGCTCCAGGCCTGGGAGATGATAACCTCGCCGGGGATAAGCAGGCTGTCGTCGTAATCCTCGCTGTTGAAGGTTTTGATGTAAGGTTTAACACCCACAATCACATTTTTGGCTTCTTCCAGTTGCTTTTCATCCTTGCTGTTGAGCGAGTAGCCCAGGTATTTGAGCGCCGCCCCCAGCAGCTCGCGTTGGTCATTGAGGACATTGATGCCCCCCGCGTCAGCCCATTTTTTGGCCTGTTCCGGATCAAACAGATACGACCAGCTATCAGGCGGGGTATCGAAGGCTTTGGTGCTGTAGGCAATGCCGGTGGTGCCCCACTGGTAAGGCACGCAGTGTTTATTGCCTGGGTCATAAGGGGCGTTCAAAAAGAACGGGGTCATATTTTTGAGATTGGGAATGTTGTTGTGGTCAATCTCGGCCAGCAAGCCCAACTCTATCATCTGGGCGACCATGTAGTCGGAGGGGAAAATCACATCATAGCCGGTTGCACCAGCCTGCAACTTGGCCAGCAAATCCTCATTACTGGCAAAGGTATCGTAAACTATCTTGACCCCATGCTCTTTTTCATAATTCGCGAGGATTTCCTCGTCAATATAATCGGCCCAGTTGTAAACGCTCAACTCTGCGGCCAGGCCCTCTGTGGGGGCAGCCGCATCGCCGCTTTCAGCCTGAGCTGGCTGGTCCCCACCTTCTGCCGGAGCTGCGGCCTGCCCACTCTCTGCCGGAGCCGGCTGTTCCGGCGCGGCAGCACCGCCGCAGGCATTTAATATCAAAGCGAGCAAAAGAAGACTAACTATCCAGAGCTGTTTTTTCATTTTTCTCCTCCGTAGAATATAGTTTGGATTAGTAAAGTATAGCCACCTTGGTGTTGAGTACAAGATTTACCCTATAAATAGGGCGGAGTCCAAAGTGTACTCTGGACTCCGAGCAGTTCCACGGTCTTACTTTTACTACTGGCTCTTAATCTCCGTCCAAATCTGGTCATAAAGGAAAATAGACTCCCCCAACGGTTTAAAGTACTCCAATTTGTCTATAACTTCCTGGGGAGGATAGATACCGGGATCATTAAGAATCTCCGGTAGAATGTATTCCCTGGCAGCGGCGTTGGGGCTGGCATAGTAGGTATAGTTGGTAATCGCGGCCCCGTTCTCGGCATCCAACAGATGATTGATAAAATGCTCGGCCGTTGCTTTGCGAGTGCTGCTGGCGGTAATGCAGATGCCATCCTGGTAAATCACGCTGCCTTCTTTGGGGATAATATAGGCCCAGGGACTCTCACCGCTGGCCTCGTCCATGGTTTTGGAAGCTGCCTGGGCGGCATCGCCATTCCAGGCGTGGGAGATAACCACTTCGCCAGGCACCAGCAAACTTTCATCATAATCTTCGCTGTTGAACGATTTGAAATAAGGTTTTGCCTTCAAAATTACGTCTTTAGCTTCTTGCAGATGAGCCTCATCCGTATCGTTGACCGAGTAGCCCAAATATTTCAAGGCCGCGCCGATAAGTTCACGTTGATCGTTGAGAACATTGATCCCTCCGGCTTCTTGCCACTTTTTGGCTAGCTCCGGGTCAAAGATGTAGGCCCAGCTATCAGGAGGGGTGTCCCCAAAAACATCCTTGCGATAGGCAATGCCGGTGCTGCCCCACTGGTACGGCACGCAGTACTGGCTGCCCGGATCGTCGGGAGAATCAAGGAATTTAGGATCAATATTCTTGAGGTTAGGAATGTTACTGTGGTCAAGCTTAGCCACCAAGCCCAATTCGATAACCTGGGCCACGCCCTGGCCTGAAGGGAAGATGACGTCGTAACCGGTAGCACCGGCCTGAAGTTTGGCAATCAGGTCTTCGTTGCTGGCAAAGGTGTCATAAATTATCTTGACACCATAGGTTTCCTCGTAATCTTTTAAAACCTGTTCGTCAATGTAATCGGCCCAGTTATAAACACTCAACTCTTTGTCCAGGCCGGCGGCCGCACCACCCTCATTAGCAGGCGCGGCTGCTTCCTCTGTTTGTGTGGGGGGAACGGCAGGTTCGGTGGGGACGGCTTGTTCCTGGGCGACAGGAGCAGCCTGTTCTTGCTGAGCGGGAGTGGCCTGTTCAGCGCCCCCGGTCGTGCTTGTCCCCCCACAAGCTACCAGCAACGGCACCAGCAAAAGTATCAACAACCATAGACCCTTTTTCATACATCTCCTCCTTAACTTGTTTTCCAAACTTTTTCCGGCCGTTAGTCCCTTCGTTGTAAAAATTGAGCCAGCAGCACCAGACCAATAGAGAAGACCAACAGCAGCGTCGCCAGGGCATTCAAATCGGGCGTAACGCCAAATTTTACCTTGGAGTAGACCAGGAGGGGCAGGGTGGTTGAACCGGGGCCGGAGACAAAGAAGGTGATCAAGAAATCATCCAGGGAGAGGGTAAACCCCATCAGCGCCCCGCTGATGATGGCCGGCATGAGCAGGGGGAAAGTGACCCGGCGGAAGGTTTGCCACTCGTCCGCGTACAGATCGCGGGCGGCCTGTTCCATGTTTGGATCCATATCAACCAGGCGAGCGCGGACAATCGTGGCCACAAAAGAAATGGTAAAGGCGACGTGGGCAATGATAATCGTCGGCCGGCCCAGGCCCCAGGTAACACCAAACAGATTTTTGACCATATTAAAGACAATGATAAAGAAGAGGAGCGTCGCCAGGGCAATGACAATCTCCGGGATGATGATAGGCATATACAGTACGGCGTCGAGGGGGAGTTTAAAGGGAAAATGATGGCGCTCCATAGCCAGGGATATCATGGTGCCAATTACAGTAGATAAGGCAGTCGCCACAAAAGCGACAATAACCGTGTTCGTAAAAGCCGATAGAATAGCGGGATCGTTGACCAATTCGCCGTACCAGCGCAGGCTAAAACCTTCCCAGGTTGTGGCGGTTCTGCCGGCATTGAAGGAAAAAATTATCAGAACCAGGATGGGGGTATAGAAAAAAGCAAAGACCAGCAGCGCGTTGGCCGCCAGCAGTTTCTGGCCCAGGGCCAACCGCGAAGTGGTCCGGCTGGATGCTTGAGTGGGAACGGCTACAGATGAGGTACTCATATTGATTCCTTCCGCAATGCCTGGGGATTTTTGGAAGACTGGAAGTTTGGTAATTTTCCAATCTTCCGGGCCTCCGTTCTTCCAAACGAGTATCGTTTTTGCTTACATATCTTAAATTACACCGCCTGCCGGCTGGCCCCTGCCCGGAAATAAATCATGGTTGCCGCCAAAACCAGGGTCATCAACCCGATGCCCATAGCCGAGCCAAAGGGCCAATCGCGCACAGTCAGAAATTGTTGCTGCAATACATTCCCGATCAGGAAGGTATTGCCGCCGCCCATTAAATCAGGAGTGATAAAGTCGCCCAGGGCCGGAATGAAGGTGATGATCGAAGCGGCGACCACGCCGGGCATGGTTAGCGGCAAAATGACCCGCAGAAATACCCGCAAGCTGTTGGCCCCTAAATCTTGCGCGGCCTGGACATAGTTAAAATCCAACTGCTCAATTGAAGCGTAGAGCGGCAAGACCGCAAAGGGCAAATAGCCGTAGAGCAGCCCCAGCCGTACTGCCGTAGGGGTGAACAGAATCTGCAATGGCTGTTGGAGTATCCCCAGGTTGACCAGCCAGGTGTTAATCAAGCCGGTATCACGGATGATAAACATCAAGGCATAGGTCCGAATCAGGAAGTTGGTCCAGAACGGGACCATCACCAGAAAAATGAGCAACTTTTGGCGCTGGGGGGGTTGGCGGGCAATGTAGAAGGCGAAGGGGTAGCCAACCAGCAGGCACAGGATGGTATTGATCAGGGCCAGGCCCAATGAACGCAGAAAGATAAAAAGATACGGGGAGTCAGGGTCAAAGAGACGAAGGTAATTATTGAAGTTAAAACTATAATCCACGACCCCCAGTAACGAGCGTTTGCTGAAACTTACAATCAAAACGATAATCAGCGGGATTACAAAAAAGAGGGTTAGCCAAAAAACGCCTGGGGCCAGGAGAATGGCTAACGCCCCTCTATTTCGTCTGCCTGATGCTTGCATGCAAACCTCCTTATAGACGACCGCAGCCGGGACCCCCTCCCTTCCCTCCCCCTCTTAGGGGGAGGGTTAGGGTGGGGGTCTAGCTGGTCAAAACCATAGCGCTGTCTGTTGGCCAGGAAAGATAAACCTGGTCGCCCCGTTGGAACGGGTGAACGCCATCCAGCATTCCGCCAATGTTTTGCATCCGCGCGACCAGGTGATGCCGTTCGCCGATACGGGCTTTGTAACGGGTGTCGGTGCCGATGTAAACCGCCTCTTCCACCGTTGCCGGGACACTGATGTTTTGATCGGGTGGCTGGCGGTGTAGCGAAATTTTTTCAGGGCGGACGGCCACAGTGACCGTTTGCCCGGAACCAAGCCCAGTGACGGCGCGGGCTAACACATGGACTCCTGCCTCAAGGGCAACCGTCGTTTTAACCGGGTCCACCTCCAGCACTTTGCCTTCCATAAAATTGGTCTCGCCGATAAAATCGGCCACAAACCGGTTATTAGGGCGCTCATAAATTTCTATGGGCGTGCCGACCTGCTGTACCACCCCTTCATTCATCACCGCAATACGATCCGACATCGTGATGGCTTCTTCTTGATCGTGGGTGACAAAGATAAAGGTGATGCCGACCTGATGCTGTAAATCTTTGAGTTCCAACTGCATAGCCTTGCGCAATTTCAAATCCAGGGCGCTGAGCGGCTCGTCCAGCAGCAACACCTGGGGCCGGTTGACCAGGGCGCGAGCCAGGGCAATGCGCTGCTGCTGTCCCCCCGAAAGCTGGCGCGGCTTGCGTTCGGCCAGTTGGGGCAGCCGGACCATCTCCAGGGCTTCCTTCACCCGGGTTTTAATTTCGGAGCGGGACACTTTTTGCATCTCCAGGCCAAAGGAGACATTCTCGGCGACGGTCATATGGGGAAATAAAGCGTAATTTTGAAAAACAGTGTTGACCGGGCGTTTGTAGGGCGGGGTGTCGCCCATCGGCTTGCCGCGAATGAAGATATCCCCCTCGGTTGGCAGTTCGAAGCCGGCGATCATGCGCAGGCATGTTGTTTTGCCGCAGCCGCTTGGACCCAACAGAGAAAAGAACTCGCCATCCTTGATTTCTATGGAAACCTCGTTGACCGCTACGAAGTCGCCGAACTTTTTGGTGACATGTTGAAGCTCAACATCAAGATTGGACACGAGCCAGATACTCCTTTCACATCAACAACCCCATGGATTGTTGGAGGTTTGTTTTCAAACGATATTTCGGCGGGGAAGGCAGCAACAACGGAGAGGGGAAATGGGCTACAAGTTTGCAATAGTATAATGAAAACAGGCACAACCGTCAACTTGACGGAATCTCATCAAATTTACAATTCTTACAAAATCGGCTAAAATAATTGTCCCTCGACTTACCTTGTTCACCATCCTGTTTGTTATAAAATTTTGATTGCTGCTCGGCCTTACCTGAGCCTTGTGACCACTGGCGGCAGACTGCCGACCACCGTAATCACTCTTTTTGGCGGTCAGCGGTCCCAAGGGGAGGCTTCGCACTCGGTGATCGGCGGTCCCCCAAGTAAGGCTGAGCAGTTATCTACTGAGGTCAGCGATCTTGCAAATCCACTTAACGCTTCACGGCATTCTCAGAGATCACCTGCCCCGGCAGGCTAAAGGCAAAACCACGCTGACTCTGCCCGCAGGGGCCAGGGTGGCCGACGTGCTGCAGCAGTTTAAACTCAGCTCCACCGTCTCGGCTGCGGTGGGAGGGGCGCAGGTAGAACCTGACTACGTTTTGAAGGATGGCGACGATTTGCAGTTGTTCCGTATGCTGGGGGGAGGGTGAGACGTGGTACGTGTTGCGTGTTCCATAGAAAGCAAACGGAAGACGCAACAGGCAGTTCATCGAATTAGGTCAAATTTTAGTCTAATCTATCTTCATAAGGAGAAATGCTATGCCAATTGGGTACAATGGTAAGATTTTGCACGTCAACTTAACCACGGGCGAGATGACTGTCGAGGAGCCGCCGGAGAGTTTTTACCGCAAATATATGGGCGGCAGCGCCCTCAATATGCATTATCTGCTCAAAGAAATGCCGGCCAGGGCCGACCCGCTGGGGCCGGATAATATTCTGGCGCTCTCGGTTGGGGTCACGACCGGCGCGGCGATTTCCGGCCAGAGCCGCATGACCGCCTCGGCCAAAAGCCCGCTGACCGGCGCGATTGGCGACGCCCAGTGCGGCGGTTTTTTTCCGGCGGAAATGAAATTTGCCGGGTTCGACGCCTTTATCATCAAGGGCAAAGCGCCCAAACCGGTCTATCTGTGGGTCAACGACGGCCGCTATGAACTGCGCGACGCCAGTCACCTGTGGGGCAAAATCACCGGCGAGGTCGAGGCCATCCTCAAGGCGGAGTTGGGCGACAAGGATATCGAAGTAGCCCAGGTTGGCCCGGCGGGCGAGCGCGGCGTGCGCTTCTCGGCCATCATCAACATGAGCAACCGGGCCAACGGCCGCACCGGCATGGGCGCAGTCATGGGTAGTAAAAACCTCAAGGCGGTGGTGGTGCGGGGTAAGCAAGGCAAGAAGAATTTCGCCGTCGCCAATAAAAAGGCGTTGAGCAACCTGGCGCGCACGGGGGCCAAGATGTTCCCCACCTCCGATGTCGCCGGCCTGGGCAAATACGGCACCGCCGAAACGACCGGCGTCCAGCATGCCGTCGGCATGCTGCCAGCCTACAATTTTAACAGCGGCGTCTTTGAGGGTTGGGAAAAAATTGACGGCCCGACCATGTATGACACGATTCTCGTCGGGGCCGCCGAAGATAAGCAGGATTTGAAGGGCCGCGACACCTGCTACAGTTGCACCGTTCGCTGCAAGCGGGTGGTCGAAATTACCGAAGGCCCCTACAAAGTTGATCCCCACTACGGCGGCCCGGAGTACGAAACCACTTCAACCTTTGGCAACTACTGCGGCGTTGACGACCTGGCCGCGATTGCCTACGCCAACCAGATCTGCAACCAGTACGGTATTGACACCATCTCCTGCGGGGCGACCATTGCCTGGGCCATGGAATGTTTTGAAAACGGCCTGATCACCATGACCGACACCGGCGGCATACCCCTAAAATTTGGCAGTGCCGAGGCGATGGTGCAGATGACCGAACTGATCGCCAAAGGTGAAGGCTTCGGCCAAATTCTGGGGATGGGTTCGGCGGCGGCAGCGAAGGCGATTGGCCGCGGAACGGAAGAGTACCTGATTACCAGCAAGGGCCAGGAAGCCCCGGCTCACATGCCCCAAATGAAGCGCAGCCTGGCCTTGATTTATGCCGTCAACCCCTTTGGGGCCGACCACCAGAGCAGCGAGCACGACCCGGTGTACGAGGAAAAAGTGGCCTATCCTGACCGCCTGGGCGCGCTGGGCCTGACCGAAGCGCAGCCGGTGCGCTCTTTAACCCCAGAGAAAGTGCGCTTTGCCCGCGAAACGCAGTACCATTACAGCGTCATGGACAGCGTCAACGTCTGCCAGTTTGTCTACGGCCCGGCCTGGCAGCTTTACGGACCGCAGGATTTGCGCGATTTGATCGAGTACGTGACCGGCTGGGATGTAACGATTGGTGAACTGCAGCAGGTCGGCGAGCGCCGCCTGAACATGCTGCGCGCCTTCAACGCCCGCGAAGGGATTGACCGCGAGCAGGACAAACTGGCTGAGAAGATGTTCAAAAAGGCCCTGAAAGGCGGCCCCAGCGACGGCATCGCCGTAGACCATGCCCAATTCGAGGCCGCTCTGGACGAGTATTACCGCCAGAACGAGTGGGACGTAGAGACGGGCGCACCGACCCGGCACAAGCTGGAGGCGTTGGAGTTGGGCTGGGTGGCCGATCAACTGAGGTTATAAAATAAAGAGGGCAGGCCTCAAACCTGCCCTTCTTTTTTGGATAGTATATCGCCAATTTGACTCAAAACCCGGAGTTCATTATTTTATCCCGCTAAGTCGCCGTAATTTAAGCATAAATTGGGGGTAAGTTATGAGCAACGATAATCTGGAGTTAATCATTGCCCTGCGCCAAACCGCCGACCGGCTGGCCAGCGGAGCCAGGTATGAGTGGGGGCATATGGCTCGCTGTAACTGCGGCCATCTCGTCCAAACCATAACCCAAATGACCGATCATGAAATTGCCCAATCCGTTGATTTTGAACTGGACGAATGGAGCGAATACGCCAAAGATTACTGCGAGGGCAGCGGGCACAAGGTAGATGATCTACTCATTATTCTGCAAGATGTCGGCTTTAGCCATCAGGATGTCATCCACCTGGAAAATCTATCGGACACGCGGGTGCTGGGCCGCCTGCCCGGAGGCCGGCGCTATTTGCAGCGTAACAGGGTTGAAGATGTTACCCTCTACATGCAGACGCTGGCCGATATGCTGGAAAATGAAAACAATGGCTAGTGAACAGTAACCAGTCATCAGTCAGACTGTTCACTGACCGCTGACTACTGATACCTGTTTACTATTTCTTGAGGAGATTGCCTATATGAAACCCATGTACATCAACGGCAGGTGGGTCGAGGCCAGCGACGGCCAAACCATCGAGGTCTTCAACCCAGCCACCGAGGAAATTATTGACACCGTGCCGAACGGCAGCACCGAAGACGCCCTCAAGGCCATCGAGGCGGCCAGGCACGCCTTTAAAGAGTGGCGCTGGACCTCCGCCCTGGAGCGGTGCGAGATGCTGCACGAGGCCGCCCGCAAGCTGCGTACCCATTTTGACGAGGTGGTCGAACTGCTGACCCTGGAAGAAGGCAAAGCCATCCCCGAAAACGAGGAGGAGGTCGAGTGGACCATCGGCACGCTGGATTACTACGCCGAGATGATCCGCAACACCCGTGGCCGGGTCCTGCCGCCATCCGAACGGTCGCAGTTCAACTTTGTCATCAAAGAGCCGTATGGTGTGACCGCCTGCATTGTTCCGTTCAACTTCCCACTGCTGCTCATGATCTGGAAAGTGGCCCCGGCAGTGGCCGCCGGCAACACCATCATCATCAAGCCCTCCGACCATACCCCCCTCTCGACGCTGCGCCTGGCCGAAATCGTCTTTGACCACTTCCCGCCGGGCGTCATCAATGTCCTCACCGGGCGCGGCGACCGCGTCGGCGATGTCCTGGTCGAGCATCCTGACGTGCCGGTCATCGCCTTCACCGGCTCGACCGCGATTGGCCAGCGGATTGCCAGCCTGGCGGCCAAGCGCATCAAGCGGCTGCACCTGGAATTGGGCGGCAAAGATCCCTTTGTTATCGCCCCCGATGCCGACATCGAGACGGCGGTGGAGGCGGTCGCTTACGCGGCCTTGATCAACGCCGGGCAGGTTTGTACCTCCACGGAGCGGGTCTACGTGCCGCAGGAGATGGGCGAGACCTTCGCGGGAGCAATGACCGACTTTGTCCGCGGGCTGCGCCTGGGGCCGGGCATCGAAAGGAACACCGATATGGGGCCGTTAGCCGCCCCAGCCTACCGGGAGAAGGTCGCCGGCCACGTGGCCGATGCGGTCGCCAAAGGGGCCAGGGTATTGACCGGCGGCAAAGCGCCGGAGAAGTGGGAAAAGGGCTGGTTCTATGAGCCGACGGTGCTGGTCAACGTCAACCATTCGATGAAGATTATGCGCGAGGAAACTTTTGGCCCGACCATCCCGATTATGACCTACCGCACCTTCGACGAGGCCATCGAGCTGGCCAACGACAGTGACTACGGCCTGGGCGCGGTCATCCGCACCAATGACGCCCGCCTGGCCAAGCGCTTCTTTGAGGAAGTCCGCGCCGGTACGGTCTGGATCAACGATCCACTGACCGACAACTACGCCGGGCCTTTCGGCGGGATGAAAATGAGCGGCAATGCCCGCGAGTTGGGCGAGGAAGGGCTGGAGAGCTTTTTGGAGACCAAACACGTCCACTGGGATTTCAGCGACGAGCCGAAGCCGTTTTGGTATCCATACGGGCGAGAATGACAGCTTTCACGCTGCAAAAATTTCAGCCACCGCCAGGGCAAACCCAGCTAGCGGCCCTTCTCCGGCCAGAATGTCGCTTTCAGTCAGTTTGTACATCTCCGTAGCCGAATGATAGACCCGTACTGTCCGAGTGGGCGGCTCGACAATCCAGACCTGCTGGACGCCGATAGCAAAGTATTCCTCAAGCTTTTCATGCATATCCTGCCAGCGATCTGTAGGCGAAATGATTTCGACTATCAACTCTGGGGCAACTTCCAAAAATCCTTGGGGCCGATCAGGCAACCGTTCTTTAGAAATGAACACAACGTCTGCTCCGCGCACTCGATCCGGGTTGCGGCGAGTATAAACACCCACCTCACCTCCCATCACCCAGCCCAGCGTATGCTGCCGAACGAAGCTTCTCAATTCGCTGCCAAGGTTAAACTCGACCAGACCATGTTCCCCACCTGCTGGAGTCATCAGAACAATCCTCCCGTCAATGAGTTCACACGGGCCAATATCGCCCATTGCGAATAGTTCTTCGCCGGTGATAAGCTTGGTTTCGGGGAGAGCTATAACCGCGTTCATTGTTCATTCTCCTTGAGAACTATTCTATCACGCCCGGTAGTCCACGTCAATTTAAAAAATCACAGCCTGAGTAATACTTTCAAAATCCCCGGCTTCATGCTACAATAACCACAAAACATTTGTGCTGTTCTTGAAATATACGCAGGTGACTGGCACTTTTCTTCAAAAGCTAACCCGGTGCCAGTCACCTTTAACTTAAGCATGGCCAAAAAAGCGACGATTCGTAGACCAACAACCACAACTAAAAAGAGCCAGCCCAAAAGAGAAGCGAAGCTTCGGCCAGAGGTGATGGGCGTTGGCTTATTGATCCTGGCCGGGATTACCCTGCTCAGCTTGTTCACGCCCAACCGGAGCACGCTCATTGCCGGCTGGCTGAACTTCCTGGGGGTGCTCATTGGTTGGGGCCAGTACGTTGTCTGGCTGCCGCTGGTGCTGCTGGCCGTCTGGTTCTTCCGACGCTACGGCAGCGAAGACAGCCAGGAGAAGTGGGAGAAGCCGGTCGGCACTTTTTTATTGTTGGGGCTGCTGCTGATTGTGTTCCACTTTATCCAGCCGGGCGACGGGGTGGAAGAGTTCGGCGGCGGCGGGGCGATCGGCTGGATGCTGGGCGAGCTGCTGCGCTCGGCCCTGGGAACTCCCACGACCCTGGTCGTTCTGGGCGGACTGTTCCCGCTGGCGCTTATCCTGATCAGCGGCCTGTCGCTGCGCGAACTGGGGCAGATGCTGCGCGACTGGTATTACCGCTTTCAGGATTGGCGTCACTTCCGGCAGCTCAATATTAACCCCTCGACGCCGCGCCCGCGCCCGCTGGAACCCTCTCCCCGCTTCATTGACCGCATGCTGGCCGGGGGGAGAAACCTGGTCAGATCTGGTGCTGAAAGCGGCAAAGACGACGTGCCAATTAGTGTGGTAGGTGAAATCGTGGGAGACGACGCCGACGGGTCTCTCGTCCCGGCTGAAGCGTTGGTCGGCCAGGTTGAAGGCAGCCACCGCTGGCGGCTGCCCCAGGTTGACCAGATTTTTGAAGAGGGGTTGGAGCTGGAAATCAGTGAATCCGAAATCCGGCAGCGAGTCAGAATTATCGAAGACACGCTGGCCAGCTTTGGGGTTGAGGTGAAAGTCCGCGAGATCAATCAAGGCCCGTCGGTCACTCAGTTTGGCCTGGAGCCGGGCTTTATGGCGACGAAAGACGCCAAAGGCAACCCGCGCCGGGTGCGGGTGTCGCGCATTGTCGGCCTGGCCAACGACCTGGCCCTGGCCCTCTCGGCCGCGCCCATCCGCATCGAAGCGCCAATTCCCGGCCGGCCTTACGTCGGCCTGGAAGTACCTAATTCGACGACCAACCTGGTCACGCTGCGCAATTTGATGGAGTCGGACCGCTTCTACCGCACCTCCGGCCCGCTCAAGCTGGCCCTGGGGCAAGATGTCTCCGGGCGGGCAGTCATTGCCGACCTGACCTCAATGCCGCACCTGCTCATCGCCGGGGCGACCGGCTCCGGCAAGAGTGTTTGTATTAACGCCGTCGTCGCCTGCCTGATTAGCACCCACACCCCGGAAACGCTGCGCCTGCTGATGATTGACCCCAAGATGGTCGAACTGGTCAACTACAACGGTATCCCGCACCTGCTGGCCCCGGTCGTAACCGACCTGGAGAAGGTGGTCGGCGTGTTGAGCTGGACCACCCGCGAGATGGAGCGGCGCTACAAACTCTTTGCCCAGGAAGGCGCGCGCAATATCATCGGCTATAATGAGAAGGTGGTCAAGGAAGGGCGCGATACCCTGCCTTACATCGTCCTCATTATTGACGAGCTGGCCGATCTAATGATGATGGCCCCGGACGAGGTTGAACGGACCATTACCCGTATCGCCCAGATGGCCCGCGCCACCGGCATTCACCTGATTATCGCCACCCAGCGCCCCTCGGTGGATGTGGTCACCGGCCTGATCAAGGCCAACTTCCCGGCCCGCATCGCCTTTGCCGTGACCAGCCAGATCGACTCGCGGGTTATCTTGGACTCGCCGGGGGCGGAGCGGCTGCTGGGCAAGGGCGACATGCTGTACATGGCGGCAGACTCGGCCAAGCTGCAGCGCCTGCAAGGCGTCTTTGTCTCCGACCAGGAGATGAACCGGCTGGTGCGCTTTTGGCGCGGAGCCAACTATTCGGCGGAGCGAGAACCGCGCAGCCCGGCCCAGGTCAACACCGACCTGGTGCAGCAGCCGCTGTGGGAAGAGTACAAGGCCCTGGAGAAAGGGAGCGCCGAGAATAAAGATGATGAACTGCTGGAGAGGGCGATCGAGGTCGTGCGCGAGCAGGGGAAAGCATCGGTCTCGCTGCTGCAGCGCCGCCTGCGGATTGGCTACAGCCGGGCCGCCCGCCTGATTGACGAGATGGAAGAGCAGGGCATCATCGGCCCCGATGAAGGTGGCAAGGGCCGGCCCATCCTTGTGACCCAGGCCGACGACGATGCTGACCCATTGGAAGACGAGGCGTAAGGCGTAAAATGTGAGGCGTGATTCAGGAACTGAAATCGAAAATCTGAAATCCGAAATCGTAAATCGTAAATCGGCTCGTCCTTACGCCGTCCGGGCCGTGCTCGTTGAAGACAAGCATATTCTGTTGATCCATCATCACTTCAACGATCCAAGCTTATTTGACAAGTGGACTTTTCCCGGCGGCCGGCTCGACCCGGAAGAAGTTGATCCCCTCATCGCGCTGCACCGGGAGATGCGCGAGGAGCTGTCTATTGAGATTGAGGTGTTGGGCGAGCTAGGCGTGTTCTACAGCCGCTCGGGCATGGACTACACCATTTTTGCCGCCCGGCCGCTGGGGCCGCTCGGCCCGCTCAAAGCCGACGAGATTCGCGAGATCACCTGGCTGACTCCGGCCGAGGTGTACCAGTGGCACACCCAGGAAAAGCTGCATTTTGGTTTTGAGATGAAGGCGGTTTCGGCCTATTTGAAGCAGTTCACGTAAGGAAGAGGAGAGGATGCGAGGGCGCGGATTGCTTTTCTTCGCCTCACGCATCATCGCCTCCTCGCTTCCTCTCCTGCCGGCACACCCGTATAGCAGTCGTTCAGCATGTCCACCATTTCGACCCGTTTCTGGGCGGTCAGGTAAGCGCCCCACAGAAAAGAAACCACCAGCAGCAACACGGCCAGGCCCAGCCCTAACGCTGGCCACCAACTGAGCATTCCCCATTCCGGGCGCAAGAGCGCCATCACGATCATCCCCAAAATAGAGATAGCCCCCACCACTAAAGCCAATCGCGTAATTTTTTTAGGCGACATAAATCCTCCTGAAGCAGTCATCCCGAATTGTTCTTATCTTATTTCTGACACTGCGGGCAAAAATGGGTCGAGCGCCCGCCGAGGACCAGCCGGACAATCGGCGTGCCGCAGGTCAGGCAGGGTTGGTCGGTGCGGCCGTAGACCCGAAAATGGTCCTGAAACTCGCCGCCGCGATAAACGCTGTCGAAGCTGGCCCCTTTCCAGGTGATCCCGGCGTTCAGCGTTTGGCGGATGGCCCCGTACAGCCGCTCCAGTTCCGCCGCCGCCAGGGTATCGACCTGGCGCTGGGGATTAATGCCCGCCAGAAAACAGCTCTCATCGGCGTAAATATTGCCGACTCCGGCAATAAACTCCTGGTTGAGGAGTAGCGGTTTTAGCCGGCCCTTGCGCTTCTGAAAGAGGCTCTTGAAATCCTCCAGGGCAAAGTCATCGGCCAGCGGCTCCGGCCCCAGCTTGCCGACCACCTGGCCGGGGTCGGCCACCAGATAGACCCGGCCAAATTTGCGCGGGTCTTTAAACCGCAGTTCGTGGGCGTTATCCAGGCCAAAAATGGTCCGCACATGGGGGTGGCGCAGCTCGTTTTCCGGCTCGACCAGCAAATCACCGCTCATCTTGAGGTGTAGGAACAGCGTATCGCCGCCGGAGAGATGGAACTGCAGGTACTTGGCCCGCCGGGTAATCGCCTCGATGCGCTGGCCGGGCAAGCGCTGCTGCAGTTCGGAGACAGGTGTTTTGATTGAATTGGGCCAGAGCACAGTCACGCCGGTAAAGGTTCGTCCCACCAGCGGCCCCCGCAGGCCGCGCACTACCGTTTCAACTTCGGGTAATTCAGGCATAGCTAACCACCGTAGACGGCATACCTAAAAACTTGCCATAACGCTTGGCGGCGACAGCAATGGCCTGTTTTTGGTCTTCGCTTAACGGGTTAAAAGGGCTGATCGCCATTACAACCGTGTCTTTCTTGAAGGTACGCTTCCATGTGCCTGCCACCCTGCCATCTATTACCAGGGTGGGGTTAAACACGCCATTGTTGCCGGGAGTTATTTTTTGGGCGTGTATCGCCTCAAGAACGGCGCTGCGGTCTTTGTACCCCAGCATATACTCATCGAAACCGGGCAGGAGGTAGGTTGCCGGCGAATTATCTGCTGTGACCGGCCTGTCCGGGGACATCCAGTAGGTCTGGCCATTGACAGTTTCCTGGCTGAGCTGCGTTTTGACCATTTCGAGGCCGGCCCTTGCCTCAGTCAGGGTTAACCCCGACCACCCTCCAAAATCTGGCAGGGTGGCCGGCCCGTGGCTGGTAAAGTAGCGCCGGGTCAGCTCCGCCAGGGCCTCGTCGCGCGCCAAACTTTTAGCCCGGGGTGCCCACTCGTCAAGCAGGGTAAAAGTTTGCTGTTTGCCGTTTGGCGGGCCAAAACAAATCAGCCCATCCTGCGCAGACCGGCACAGGATATGGTAGCCCCGTTGGCCCGCCGGAGAGATGTTGGCCCGCTCAAGGAGCTGATACATTTCATCCCGCGCCAACTGCTTGCCGCCCTGTAAGGCTTTAACAAACAATTCCTTACTGCGGGCAAATACGGCCTCGTCCAATTCCAGTTGCCGATACCGTCCTGCGGTTTGAGCAATAATCCGCGGCGTTAGGAGTTCAAGCAGCCAACGAACATCTTCAGGCGCCACAAAATGCAGCGTACCCCGCATCGGCCACGTGCGAATTATTGTTTTGTTGGCGACGGCTTGTTCAATTTCAGAATCAGTGGCGTCTGGCAAGCGCAAGCCGACTGACCATTTTGCGCCGGCATAATCCTGGGCCTGTAACGCGCCGAGCCAGGACACGATCTGGCCCGGCTCTTTAAATGGGGTCCTGGCAATTTGTTGATGATAGAGCCTGAATTGAGCAATAGTTTGAGGTGTCACGACTGATTTATCGCTTTCCTGCATCATCCCAGCATGACCTTCGGATCAAGAAACGTCCCATAGCGCTGCGCAGCCTCGGTCAGGGCCTGGTCCTCGGCATGGCCAAGCGGGGTGAAGAGAGTCGGCGTGATATTGTATACTGGTCACAAGCTGGCAACAAATAAGCTCTGGGCGATGCCGCTGGGGTTAATACATTCGGAGAATACCAACAGGTGTTCACTCTCACTTTATGGTTGACCGGTTGAGGTATGCCGGGCGGCCAGCGCTGCGGCCCGCTCTCGCACCAGCGCCCGCAGTTCCTCCGGTTCCACTACCTCCGCCAGATAGCCGTAATTCATCACGATGCTGGCCGCCGTTTCTACATCAGGTATGGCAAAGGTGACGATGATCGAGCCATCCGGCTGCTCCTCCACCGTATCCCACTGCGACTGGTTATCCAGAGCCTGGAGCGCCGCCTCCGGGGCAAAACACAGCCGCACCTGTATTCGGCGTTGAAAGTAAGGCTCCTCAGCCACATAAGCTTCAAGGTCGAAATCGGCCGGAATCCCAAACGTTTGCTCCGTTAAATCGAGTTGAAGAATACGATCTACCCGGAAGGAACGAATACCCTGGCGCAAGTGGCAGTAACCAAGACAGTACTGCCGGCCCCAGCCATGCACCAGCACATAAGGGTCAACGTCGCGCGGCAGGGGTTCCGGCTGGTTCCGGCCTCGATACAGCAGCCTGACTCGCCGCCGCTCATGGACCGCCGCCCATAGTTTCTCCAGATGGGGTACGCTGCGGCTGGGATCGGCCTGATGCATGCCGATGGCCAGCAAGGTCTGGCTGGCCCAAGCGACTTCGCGCCGCTGCTCATCGGGCAAGACGTTATCCAGCTTGGCCAAGGCCCCACGCGCCGCCTCCTGGTACAAGCGTCCCCAAACCTGTTCCAGAAAGCTGGTCCCCAGGTAAATCGCGACAGCTTCCTCCGGCGTGAAGACCAGGGGCGGCATTTTGTAGCCGCGCACCAGGGCATAGCCGCCATAAGGACCGCGCTCGGCGTAGATCGGGATACCCATCTCGTCCAGCATCGTCATATAGCGCTGCACCGTCCGGGCCGAGACATCCAGGGTTTGGGCCAGTTGGGCCGCGGTCTGGTTGGGCTGGCGCTGGAGCAGCATGATCAATGTAATCAATCGGGTGGCGGTATTGGCCATCTGCTTCTTCCTTAATAGCTCAGTGACTAGGTTAAGCCTTATTGTAGCATAAAAATACGACAATATATGTCGTAATTATCCCTCAATCCCAGTAATTTGAAAATCGAATACCGGCAGCAGAGGTAGCTCCAAAAATTCTCTTTCTCAACCAACATACCCTCAGGGTCTGCTACAGGGCGACGAATTATTTTCTGTACTGCAAAAATAAAGCCTTTTTGCAAGTTGCGTCCACTCCCATACATGCTATACTGACTGACAAAAAATGTGCAGGGTATCTGCATAGAGACCGTTCAGGTTTCAATTGAATTGCCTGGAGCTATTCTGTCGGTACTGCCGCAAGACCCGGCTCTTCTTTTGCAGAGCATCCGCCTGCCCAGCCTTCAACTGAGACCGACGAATAAAGGAGAAACCCGATGAAAGCTGTTCGCATCCATGAATTTGGCGGCCCTGAAGTACTGGGCTACGAGGACTTACCCACTCCAGAACCGGGCGCAGGTGAGGTTTTAGTCAAAATTGCCGCCGCCGGGGTCAACTTCATTGATATTTACCACCGTATCGGCCTGTACCAGCAGCCCCTGCCAATGACTCTGGGCGTGGAGGGGGCAGGCACGGTGGAAGCTGTCGGGCCAGGGGTGACTGAATTCAAACCGGGCGACCCAGTGGCTTTCAGCGGGCCGTCAGGCGCTGATGCCACTTATACGATCGTTCCCGCCGGGAAATTGGTTCCTGTTCCGGCTGCGCTCGACCTGTCTTTGGCCGCCGCCGCTTTACTCCAGGGCATGACCGCCCATTTTCTGACCCACAGCACCTATCCCCTCAAACAAGGCGACACCGCCCTCATCCACGCGGCGGCCGGGGGGGTGGGATTGTTACTGGTGCAGATGGCCAAAAAACTGGGGGCAACCGTCATCGGTACAACTTCGACGGAGGAAAAAGCCCAGTTGGTGCGCGAAGCCGGAGCCGATCATGTCATCCTCTACACCCAAACCGATTTTGAAGCCGAAACCAAGCGCCTGACCGATGGCCGAGGGGTAGATGTTGTGTACGACTCGGTGGGTAAAACCACTTTTGAGAAAAGCCTGAATGTGCTGCGCATGCGCGGGATGCTGGTGCTGTTTGGCCAATCCAGCGGCAAAGTGCCGCCGCTTGACCCTCTGACTCTCAATGCAAAAGGCTCTCTCTTTCTCACCCGTCCGACCGTGTTTCACTACACCGCCACCCGTGAGGAACTGCTGTGGCGTTCCGGCGATGTTTTTAACTGGCTTGCTAGCGGCGAGCTAAAGGTGCGCATTGACCACCAACTGCCCCTGGCCGAAGCCGCTGAAGCGCATCGCCTGCTCGAAAGCCGGCAAACGGCGGGGAAATTACTGTTGATTCCATAAATAGCCAGTAGTCAGTCATCAGTAGCCGGTAATCAGAATTTTTGATTACTGAGTTCTGTTTCTGATTACTGGTCAGGAGAGCAGCATGTCCGAAGCATTCAGCCTAAGCCAAGTTAACACTTATCTGCGCCAGCTTTATGCCGACGATGATCCGGTACGCCAGGAAATGGAAGAACTGGCCCGGCAGCGCCGCTTTCCGATTGTCGGGCCTATCGCCGGGCGGCATCTCTACCAACTGGCCTGCATGATTGGGGCGCGGCGCATCTTTGAATTAGGGTCGGGTTATGGCTACTCGGCGCTCCATTTCGCCCGCGCAGTTGGCCCGCAGGGTGAAATCCACTGCACCGAACTCGACGCCGAGAATATCCGGCTGGCCGAAATGTATCTGGGTCGAGCCGGCGTGTGGCCGCGCGTAACCTATCACCAGGAAGAAGGGACTGCCGCCCTGCGGCGGGTGGGGGGAACCTGGGACATTATTTACAACGATATTGACAAAGCCGGCTACCCCGCCACCATCGAACTGGCTTACCGGCATCTCCGGCCCGGCGGTCTCTTTATTACCGACAATCTATTCTGGTATGGGCGTGTCTTTAACGAAGCAAAGGACGCCGACACCCAGGGCATTAAGGAATTTATCCGCCAGCTTTTTGCCCATCCCGGCTTCATCAGCTCGATTTATCCGGCCGGCCGTGATGGTCTGGCCGTAGCTTTGCGCCTGTAAAATCCCATGGAACTTAAGGGTAAAACGGCCCTCGTCACCGGCGCGACCGGCTTTATCGGCGGCCGGCTGGCCGAGCGGCTGCAAGTAGAAGAAGGGGTGAAGGTGCGCGCCCTGGTGCGCCAGCCCGCCAAAGCCCGGCGGCTGGCCGGTCTGGGCATTGAAATCGTTCCCGGCGATATTACCGACCCGGCCTCCTTGCCGGCAGCAGTGACCGGCTGCCAGTTCGTTTTTCATGCCGCCGCTCACGTGAGCGAGGGTGTTGGCGATAAGGCCGCCGTCTGGGCAGTCAATGTGACCGGCGCCGAGAATATCGCCCATGCGGCGGCAGCGGCGGGCGTTGAGCGCTTCATTCATCTCAGTTCGTGCGCCGTGTACGGTTCGCTTCAGCGGCCCAATATTGACGAGCAAACGCCCACCCGGCGGCGAGGGCATCTCTACGGCGATTCAAAAGTGGCCGCCGAAGAGGCTGTCTTTCTGGCCGAGCGGGAGCGGGGTCTGCCGGTGGTGGCAGCGCGAGCCTCTCACGTCTATGGCCCCGGCGCTCAATTGTCCATTCGCCCGGTTCAAACGATTAAAGCGGGCAAAATGATCTTGATTGACGGGGGTCGTCACTTGTGCAAACCAATCTACATTGACGATCTGGTAGATGGACTCATCCTCTGCGCTACGGTGGAAGCCGCCGCTGGCCAGGCGATCAACTTTACCAATGACGCTCCCGTCCCCTGGCGCGAGTACTTTGGCGCTTATGGGCAGATGCTCGGTGTTCGTTCTTTGCCATCGGTGCCTTTTGCCCTGGCCTGGCTCATCGCCGGCTTTTATGAATTCAAAGCAAGCATGAGCGGCAAAAAGCCGGCGCTCAACCGCGAACTGGTCAAATTTTTGCGCAGTGACAGCAG
>JAHDWA010000108.1 GCA_023382535.1 Anaerolineae bacterium
GCGAACAAAAGGTTGACCCGCCCAAAGCGCCGCTCATCTTTGCCAAGTTTCCGACAGCCATCATTGGTCCTGGTGAGACCATTCGCTGGGACCCGGCCTTGACCAGCCAGGTAGACTTTGAAGCAGAACTGGCCGTGGTGATGGGCCGCACTGCCCGCCACGTTGCCGAAGCCGAAGCCCTGGACTATGTCGCCGGGTACACGATTTGTCACGATGTGAGCGCCCGTGACTTGCAGTTTGGCGACAGCCAGTGGGTTCGCGGCAAGTCGCTGGATACCTTTTGCCCGCTTGGCCCCTCCCTGGTGACCCGCGACGAGATTCCTGACCCGCACGCGCTGGCCATTCGCTGCACGGTCAATGAAACGGTGTACCAAAATTCAAACACCGGGGAAATGATCTTCCATATTCCCTACTTGATTGCCTACATCAGCCGCGCTTTCACCCTGCTGCCGGGAGATATCATTACCACCGGCACCCCGGATGGCGTAGGCGTTTTCCGCTCGCCCAAAATCTTTTTGAAAGATGGCGATGTGGTCACCATTGAAGTTGAGGGGCTGGGTCGGTTGACTAACCCCTGCCGGGAAGAGCAGCGGCTGTGAGCGAAGAGACTTTCCTCGTCACCGGGGCAATGGGTTGTATTGGCGCCTGGGTTCTGCGCCGTCTCGTTGCCGAGGGGACACCCGTCGTGGCGGCAGACCTGGCAACCGACCCGGTTCGCCCCCGCCTGGTGATGACCCCCGAGCAATTGGCTCGCGTGACCTTCGCCCAACTTGATATTACCGATTTGAAAGCCCTGCAAACTTTGGTGGAACAGCACCAGGTAACGCACATCATTCACCTGGCCGGTCTGCAAGTGCCTTTCTGTAAGGCTAATCCGGCGCTGGGAGCACGAGTCAATGTCGTTGGGACGGTGAATATTTTTGAGGCAGCCCGACAGTTATCGGGCCAGGTGCGGGGCTTGAGTTATGCCAGTTCGCTGGCCGTGTTGGGACCCGCTCACCTCTACCGCGACCTGCCCGTACCCGACAACGCCCCCTTGTATCCGGCTACCTTGTACGGGGTTTACAAGCAGGCCAATGAGCAGACCGCCCGCGTCTATTGGCAAGATTGGCAGGTCGGCAGTGTTGGCCTGCGGCCTTATATTGTCTATGGGGTGGGCCGGGATCAGGGCATGACCTCCGGTATTGCCAAGGCCATCCTGGCCGCGGCGGCTGGCCGGCCTTACCAGATCAAGTTTGATGGCCCGGTGGCCCTCCAGTATGCCGATGATATGGCCTGCATCTTTATTACGGCGGCGCGGGCGGAATATACCGGAGCCGCTGCCTGTAATCTGCGTAACGATGTGGTCAGTGTTAGCGAGTTCATTAGCTGCCTCCAGGCCCAGGTCCCACAGGCGCAAATCACCTGTCTTCCCGGCAGCCCGCTCCCCTTTCCCGCCGACCTGGATGATAGCGGGCTGCGCGCTATTCTGGGTGAAATTCCCCATACCCCGCTGCCAGCCGCCATCGAGGCGACGTTGACTCTGTTTGAACCCCTTTTGGCCGAAAATCGGATTGACTTAAGCCAGCTCGATTCGTAAAATTGGCCTGTAAGTTTTGGCTACTATCTTTGCAGTTTTTTAATGGGACGCGGATGTTCGCGGATTGCACGGATTTTTATCAAATTCTTTAGGCGTTATCCGTTCGATCCGGGCGATTCGCGTCCTATTTCTTTAGTTTTGTCAAAAGTGCAAACATAGGGTTATACTTTAAGGCCACACCCTGTTCCGTTTAAAAGAGAAGGTGCGATGACCCCAAAAGAATATCAATTTCTGGGCAAAGGGCACCGGTTGGTTGAGGGCCTGGAGAAGGTGACGGGCCGCGCCCGTTATGCCGGCGATATGACCCTGCCGGGAATGCTGTACGCCCGGCCTATCCTCAGCCCCTATGCCCATGCCAAAATTGTTTCGATTGATAAATCAGCCGCCGAGCAAATGCCCGGCGTCGTCGCCGTGCTGGCCGCTGACGATTTGCCGGCCAAAAACCGGGTGATTGCCTCGCGTAACAGCGCCGTGCTGGCCAAAGAGCGGGTGTTGTTTCGCGGCCAGCCGGTGGTGGTCGTCGTCGGTGACTCTCCCGCGGCGGCGCAAGATGGCGCGGATGCCGTTTTGATTGACTATGAGCCGTTGCCTGTCGTCGCAGACATGCTCCAGGCCATGACCCCTGCCGCACCGATCATCTGGCCGGAGGGACTGCCCCATGATGAGACGGATTTGACGGCGGCGCATGCCGCGGTAGCCAAAGAAACCGATGTCCTGGAACGCGCTCCATCCAATGTGCATGAAGAAAACCATTACCGGCGGGGGGATGTTGAGCAGGGGTTTAAGGAAGCGGATGTTATCATCGAACATACTTACACGACCTCGATTGTGCATCAGAGCTACCTGGAGCCGCACGCCGCTGTCGCCGAACCTGACCCTCTGCGCGGCAGCTTGACCATCTACACCGGGACGCAGGGTCAATTTATGGTGCGCGATGAAGTAGCGCGCCTTTTGGGCTTACCTAAAAGCAAGGTGCGGGTTGTGCCGCTAACGATGGGCGGCGGCTTTGGAGCCAAGTATGGCATCATCGAGCCGTTGGTGGGGGCCGTTGCCCTGGCTCTCGGGCGGCCAATCCGCCTGGTCCTGACCCGCTCCGAGGATTTTCTGACCACGACGCCCGCCCCGGCCAGCCGTATCGAGCTAAAAACCGGGGCCAGGAAAGATGGAACGCTCACAGCGATTCAGGCGCGCATTTTTGTAGATAATGGCGTATTTGCCTTTGCCATTGGAGGGATTGCGGCGACGTTGCTGGGTGGTTACTACAAATGCCCCAACGTGCAGCTTGATTGTTACGAGGTCATCACCCACAAACCGCAGGCCGGCGCGTATCGCGCCCCCGGTGCACCCCAGGCTACCTTTGCCCTGGAGTCGAACATGGACGAGCTGGCCCGCGCCTTAAAGCTTGACCCCCTGGAACTTCGGCTGCAGAACGCCGCCGAAACCGGTGATCCGACGGGTACCGGCGAAGTCTGGCCGAATATGGGCCTCAAACTATGCCTGGAACGGATGAGAGAGCATCCGGCCTGGCAAAACCGGACCAGGGGAGCCAACGAGGGTATCGGCTTGGCCATCGGTGGCTGGCCCTGTTTTATGACACCCTCTGCGGCGATTTGCCGGGTTGACAATGATGGGACGGTGCGCCTGCAGCTTGGCTCGGTGGATATTTCCGGGGTGAACAGCAGCCTGGTCTTAATTGCCGCCGAAATCCTGAGTGTCCCGCCTGAGCAGGTGGAGATTGTTCAGGGGGATACGCACAGCGGGCCGTTCGGGGCGCACAGCGGCGGCAGCCAGACCACCTACAGCATGTCCGGCGCGGTAGCCAGTGCCGCCCAGGAGGCCAGGCGTAAACTGCTGGAGGTAGCCTCGGATCACTTTGAGGCCAGCGCGGACGACCTGGAAATGCGGAACGGGCAGGTCCAGGTGAGAGGCGTGCCGGATCGAACGATTTCCCTGGCCGAACTGGTTGAGATCGCCCAGACCAGAGCGGGCGGGCCAGGGCCGATTGTCAGCGAGGGCCATGCGGCGGTGGAAGAGAACGCGCCCGGTTTTGTGGTTCACCTGGCAAAAGTCAGGGTGGACCCGGAAACCGGCCAGGTGACGCCAACGCAGTACGTGGCGATCCAGGATGTCGGCTTTGCGCTTAACCCCTTGCTGGTTGAAGGACAAATTCACGGCGGAGTCGCCCAGAGTCTCGGCTGGGCGCTGCAAGAGGCCATGCATTACGATGAAGAAGGCCAACTGCTAACCGGCAGTTTTATGGATTATGCCGTGCCCAAATTTGACAGCGTCCCCCGTATTGAAACGGTGCTGGTGACCAATCCGTCACCGCACGGGCCGTTTGGCGCGCGCGGCGTCGGCGAGCCGCCGATTACCGCCGGTCCGGCGGTGATTGCCAATGCCATTCGGGATGCCGTTGGGGTACGGATCACCAAACTGCCTTTGCGTAATGAAACGGTGTGGCAGGCACTGCAAGAGAAAAATGAAAGGTGAGGAACTCGTAAGGCTATGAGTTCCTGCAATCTATTATGTCATTTCGAGTGATAGCGAGAAATCTCTACGATGCTTACAGGGATTTCTCCCTTTGGTCGAAATGACATATCTGCTGATCAAGGGTAAAGTTATGTCCATTGGAAACATAAATTTTGTTGAGTCTGCCCCCTCAGGGGTGATACCCCTGACGGAGGTGGCGCTTCGCCTGCATCCGCAGGATAACGTGGCTGTTGCTAAAGCCAACTTGCAGGTCAGTACCACTCTTGATTTAGGGGCGTCGTCCCCGGAAAAAGTACGGGTGCGGCGCTTTATTCCCAGCGGCCATAAAGTAGCCCTGAGAGACATCGCTGCTGGGGAAACTGTGCGCCGTTATGGCCAGGCGATAGGCTTTGCCACGCAGCCAATTCCGGCAGGCGAGCATGTCCATACGCACAACCTGGGGGTGCAGGATTTTGCCCGGGATTATGCCTTTGGCGCGGATGTCCAGCCGGTAGTTTATGTCCCGGAGGCTGAACGCCGCACGTTTTTAGGCTACAAGCGGTCCAACGGCCGGGTAGGGACGCGCAACTATCTGGCTATCATCTCGACGGTCAACTGCTCGGCCCATACCTGCCGCGAGATTGCTCGTTATTTCACTCCGGAGCGGCTGGCAGCGTATCCAAACGTGGACGGAGTCATCGCTTTGACCCATCACTTTGGCTGCGCCACGCGGGTGGGCGGGTTGGATTATGTGCTACTGCAGCGGACCCTGGCCGGAATGGCCCGCCATCCCAATGTAGGCGCTTATATTCTGGTCGGTCTGGGCTGCGAAACTAACCAGATTGCCGATCTGGTCGAAAATTATGGCCTGGGCCAGAATGGGCATGGCGGGGGGGCGCACTGGCCGCCCAGCCTGATCATTCAGGACATGGGTGGTATTCGCAAGACGGTCCAGGCCGGGATTGCCCGGGTCGAGGAGCTGCTGCCGGAGGTAAACCTGGCCCGCCGCAGCCCGCAGCCTCTCTCGGAATTGATGCTGGCCTTGCAGTGTGGCGGCAGCGACGGCTGGTCGGGCGTCACCGCTAACCCGGTGCTGGGCTTAGTGGCGGATGAGGTCGTCCGGCAGGGGGGCACGGCGGTGCTGGCTGAGACGCCGGAAATTTACGGAGCGGAGCACCTGCTGACACGCCGCGCCGTCAGCCCTGAAGTGGGCCAGAAACTGGTGGCCAAAGTGCGCTGGTGGGAGGAGCACGCCCGGCGGCTGGGTCTGGAAATTGACAACAATCCCAGCCACGGCAACAAGGTTGGCGGTTTGACCACAATTTACGAGAAATCGCTGGGAGCGGTTGCTAAAGGCGGCAGCACGCCGCTGGCGGGCGTCTACGATTACGCCGAACCGGTGACGGCGCGGGGTTTTACCTTTATGGACTCGCCGGGCTACGATCCGATTTCGGTGACCGGGCAGGTGGCAGGGGGCTGCAACCTGGTGGTTTTTACCACCGGCCGTGGTTCGGTGTTTGGCTTCAAGCCGGCTCCGAGCATCAAGGTGGCGACCAATTCGACCACTTACGAGCGCATGGTGGAGGATATGGATGTGAATGCGGGCCGGGTGCTGGCAGACGCAACCCTGGAGGAAGTGGCGGCGGAATTGCTGGAATTGGCCGTTGCAGTCGCCTCCGGCCAACCCTCCAAGAGCGAAGCTCAGGGCGTGGGTGAGGCGGAGTTCAATCCGTGGAGCATCGGTGGAACGTTGTGAAATTAGTCAGACAGTTTTCGAGGAGAAGCCATGAATAAGTTTTCCCTGGTCTTGCTGTTGGCCCTGTTGGTATTGGCTGGCTGCCAATTGAAACCCATGGTCCCGGCGCGAACCCAAATCGCCTTTATGACCGATCGTGACGGCAATTATGAAGTCTATTTGATGGAGCGTGACGGCAGCCGGCCGGTCAATCTGACTCAAAATGAGAGCAACGATGGCGTGCCGGTCTGGTCGCCAGCAGCCAGGGCTTTGTCCTTCATATCCACTCGCGATGGGGAGAACAGCCTGTCTATCTACCGGATGGATATTGATGGTAAAAATCAGACCAATTTGACCAAGGATTTGGCCGTGGACGGGGTGCCGCCCACCTGGTCGCCGACGGGGGAATGGCTTGCCTTTGGCGCGGGGGGAGAGGAGAATCCCGAAGTGTATGTGGTAGATGCAGCCGGTGAGAACGTGGTTAACCTGACCAACAACCCGGCCGTGGACAACTTTAGCACCTGGTCGCCCGATGGGCAGACGATTTTGTTCAGCTCAGACCGGGATGGTGTAGTCAACATCTATGCCATCAGTGTTCAAGGAGGCGAGGCCAGGGCGCTGACCGGGCCCGACACAGCCAGCGGCCGGCCCAGTTGGTCGCCGAATGGCCGCTGGATCACCTTTATGACCGACCGGGATGCGGGCGATGTGGAGATTTATATGATGGACCCGGATGGAGGGAACGTGGTCCGTCTGACCAACCAGCCGGGCTTTGACGGTTTTCCGGTCTGGTCACCGGATGGGCAGAAGATTGCGTTTGTATCGGCCCGCGACGGCAATGCCGAGATTTACCTCATGAACGCCGACGGCAGCGGTCAGGTTAATTTAACCAACAGCCCCAGCCAGGAATCGGTTCAGGGCGACCTGGCCTGGTCGCCCGACGGGAACCAAATCCTGTTTCAATCCGATTTTGACGGCAATATGGACGTGTTTGTGATGAACGCCGACGGCAGCGAGCCTAAAAATTTGACCAACCACCCGGCCCTGGATGTCGCCTCGGTATGGGTGCGCTGAGTAGGCAGGGCTTGTCCTAACCGCAGCCAATACTCGACCTCAAGTAAGCGGCGCCCGCCGACACGCTTTCTTCACCTGTCTCTCCCACAGCCGGCCTTCACTTCCCACCGCTGTTTTCATTCCCCGACCTTTTGCCACCCCTGCCCAAAATGAACGGATCGTCCTTTCTCCGTGAGCTGTAAGGCGTCTACGGCCTCATCCGTGATTCCGTAACACCCCCCTGCTCGGTTCGGGCAGGCGTCTCCTTCGGTCTTCACTCGCTGGATGTGTTCCCCGCCGGCTTTTCACTTCCCGCCATAGTCGAACCTCTCTCCCTTTCCCCGCTGAAGATGACCTGAAGCGACGTGCATTGCGAGTCCGGCGTGAGAACTGGAAGACAATCGCTGTGTAAGTTTGACAATCAATCATATTTCGTCGTATACTATGATTGAATGCGATTGATTACTGATCTTTTATGATTTTTTGTTTCAGGTACCCTATGCAAGCCAAACACCTTATCTCCAATCTTGAACGACAAGAACAATTACTCAGCTTTGTGCAGCAAAACCAACGGGCCACAGTGGCCCAGATTTCCGAGCGTTTTTCGGTCAGCTTGGCTACCGTTCGGCGTGACCTCGAGGCGCTGGCCGAACGGGGTGAGATTGAAAGATTTCACGGAGGAGCCAAAGCGGTACGCCAGGCTCCGCCTGAAGCACCCGTAATCCAACGGGGAGTCGAACAAAATGAAGAAAAAAGACGGATTGGCCGGGCTGCGGCGGAATTGGTCAAGGAGGGTGAGAGCGTTTTCTTGGGCAGCGGTACGACGGTCCTCGAAGTGGCTCTTCATCTGCGCCAGCGGCGGAATCTGACGGTGATTACCAACTCGCTCCTGGTCGTTAATGCTCTGGCCGATTTGCCCCATATTATGCTGATAGCTCTGGGCGGAGTATTGCGCCACCGCGAAATGTCTATGATTGGGTACATGACCGAGCAGGGGTTGGCCGAGGTCAATGCCCAAAAAATCATTATGGGCATTCATGCCCTTGATATTGAATACGGCCTGACCAACGATTACCTGCCCGAAACGATGACCGACCGGGCCATCCTGGCCCGCAGCGGCGAAGTGATTGTGGTGGCCGATCACACCAAGTGCGGCCGCATATCCACTGCCTCCGTAGCCCCAATTACGGTGATGAAAAAATTAGTGACCGACAACCGGACTTCCCCGGATTTTGTCAATGCCCTACGGGAGAAGGGGATTGAGGTCCTCGTTGTCTAAAACTTTTTTAATCAAGACAAGGTCAAGAAAGGAGAATGCCAGTCAATAACCCAACCCTTTGAATTCAGCAGCAGTTGATTGAGGCGGGCCGCAGACCCGCTTTGAGCCTAAAGCGAAAAACCCTGAAAATTTAAAATGGAGGAGCAAGAAAATGAAGAGAAGCAAGACCATGCTGGTCATTTTAAGCCTGTTGGTCATCGCCGGTCTGTTTCTGGCTGCGTGTAGCGGAGCAGGCCCGGCCCCTACCACGGCTCCGGTGCAAGAGGCAGCGCCAGCCACCGCAGCCCCGGCTGCGCCAGCCCCGGCCACCGAGGCCGCCCAAGCAGAGCCTCAAGCCGGGGAGAAGGTCGAACTGACCTTCAGTGTCTGGGGTGATCCCGAAGAACTGGCAATCTTGCAGGAGATTGCCGACGATTTTACGGCCCAAAACCCTAATGTTCACATTACCGTCAATGTTTCTGACTGGGATACTTACTGGGATAAACTGCAAACCACGCTGGCTGCCGGCAACCCGCCCGATGTCTTTGCTATGGATGCGCCGCTCTATCCCGATTACCAGAGCCGCGACGTTTTGCTTAACCTCCAGTCCTTTATTGACCAGGATAAATACGACCTGTCAGGCTATTACGAAGTTTCGCTGCTATGCTACCAGACTCCGGATGGTTATTATGGCTTGCCCCGCGATGTCCAGCCGAGCGTGATGTATTACAACAAAGATATGTTTGACGAAGCCGGCGTACCCTATCCTGACGAAACCTGGACCTGGGAAACGTTGATCGAGAACGGTAAGAAGTTGACCAAGGACAAGGACGGCGATGGCACGATTGACCAGTACGCCCTCTGGGCCGATGTCTGGGATATGGAATTGTTGTGGGCCTCGCTCATCTGGCAAAACCAGGGCGAAATTATGAACGCCGACTATACCGAAACACTGCTGGCCGAAGAGGGCGGTATGGGCGCCTGGCAGTTTATCCATGATATGATGTTTGAGCACAAAATTATGCCCAGCCCCAGCGTAGCCGAACAGTTTGGTGACCCCTTCGAGTCAGGCAATGCCGCCATGACCCCGGCGGGTCATTGGGTCGTACCCCTTTACAGCAAGGTGGACTTTGCCTGGGATGTCGCGCCCCTGCCCCAGGGGAAGGCCCAGGCTTCGATTGTCAACAGTGTGGGTTTTGTCGTGGCTAAGGCGTCCAAGCACCCGCAGGAGGCCTGGGCCTTCTTAAAATACCTGGTGGGGGAACCGGGGCAAAAGAAAATCACGGCCCTCGGTCTGGGTGTGCCTGCTCTCAAGTCCGTCGCCAACAGCGACGCCTACCTCAAACAGGAAACTGCGCCCATCAATCACAAGCTTTTCCTGGATACCATGGCCTATACCAAGGTCAAACCCTGTTTTCGCGGTTATGATGAATGGGCTACCCTGATTGGCGATGGGATGGCCCCTATCTGGTTAGGCGAAGCCGAGTTGCAGCCTTCCCTGGAAGAACTTGTACCCCAGGCCGACCAGATTCTAGCCGAAGCGGCCAAGTAGACGGTGACGCAGCCGCGTAGGGGCAGTTCTGCAACCAGCCCCTACGCGGAGCGAAGGAAGTGAAGTATGCAGAGCAGCGGTTTGCGTTTGATGCGCGGGGAACGCTTTTGGATCTGGGTTTTTCTGGCGCCCGTTCTTATTGGTTTATTGTTAGGGTCGCTGGGGCCGGTTATTGCCGTTATCAGCCTCAGTTTCGCCGAGTGGGAAATCCTCACCCCGCCCGAATTTGTCGGCTTAGAAAATTACCAGCGCTTGCTGACCGACCGCACCTTTATCCGTGCTCTGAGCAACACGGGTTATTATGTCCTGCTGATGGTTCCCACCACCACTGTTGTGGCCCTGCTGCTGGCCCTGTTGATGAATCAGAAACTGCGAGCCATTACCTGGTACCGCACCGCCTATTTTCTGCCGGTCGTCACCTCGACTGTAGCTGTATCCCTGGTTTGGTCGTGGATTTATGCTAAAGATTTTGGACTACTCAACTATCTGCTCCGTTTTTTTGGCGTCGAGCCGATTGCATGGTTGAGCAGTTCCACATGGGCCATGCTGGCTATCAGTATCATGAGCGTTTGGGGCAACGTCGGCCAGGGGATGATTATTTTCCTGGCCGGTCTGCAAGCCATTCCCCAATCCTATTATGAAGCAGCCGAGGTGGATGGAGCCAACAGCCGGCAGAAATTCTTTAAGATTACCCTACCCCTGATTACGCCCAGTCTCTTTTTCTACTTTATCATTATCATGATTGACGCCTTCCAGATGTTTGAACAGCTTTACGTGATGACCCGCGGCCGGCCTACCGACGTCACGGTCACCATCGTCTACAATATCTACCGGAACGCGTTTCGCAATTTCAAAATGGGCTATGCCAGCACCCAGGCCATTGTTCTGTTTGCCATAATTATGGTTTTGACCCTGGTCTATTGGCGCACGCAAGAAAAGTGGGTGGTTTATGACAACTAAAACCGGGACCTCTGCCTCCTTTGCGCCGGCACGGCCGGCAAGCCGGGGGCAAAGCCACCGCTTCCGCCGCCGGGTCATCGCCGGACTGAGCCATCTGCTCCTCCTGGGCGGGGCGATTGTTATGATCATCCCCTTCATTTGGATGCTCTCGACCTCCTTCAAAGCGCCGGGACAGACCTTTGTCTACCCACCCCAGTGGATTCCCAACCCCTTTGTCTGGCAAAATTACCCCGACATGTGGGCCGCTCTTCCCTTCAACTGGTTTGTTGTGAACAGCCTCAAAATTGCCACCCTGGCGACGATTGGCCAGCTCATCTCCTGCTCGATGGGGGCCTTTGCCTTCAGCGTGCTCAGGTTCAGGGGACGCGACACGCTTTTTCTTATCTTATTAGCCACGTTGATGATCCCCCGGCAAGTCACGCTCATCCCTAACTTTATCCTATTCTCCAAAATCGGCTGGGTGGGGACGCACCTGCCCCTCTGGGTTCCGGCTTTTTGGGGCGGCGCCTTTGGCACCTTTTTGCTGCGCCAATTCTACCTGACCATCCCCCTCGACCTGGCCGAGTCCGCTCGCATTGATGGAGCGAATCTTTTTCAGATTTTCAGCCATATCTATTTGCCGCTGTCCAAACCGGCCCTGGCTACCCTGGCGATTTTCACTTTTATGTGGACCTGGAACGACCTGCTCAACCCGCTTATTTACGTGAGTGAACTGAACCAGTTGACCCTGACCGTTGGCCTGACCCTGTTTCGCAATCAATATGTCGGCAAGTGGACGCTGATGATGGCCGGGGCTGTGGTCAGCATCCTGCCTATTTTGCTGGTCTTCTTCTTTGCCCAGAAATATTTCATCCAGGGCATTGCCATGAGCGGTATTAAACGTTAAGGACGCCTATGATTAACGTCGGTTTTATTGGCGCGGGGGGGATTGCCCAGACGCATGCCGCCGCGCTGGCCCAGGTAGATGGAGCCAGGCTGGTAGTAGTCACGGACATAGTCTATGAACGGGCCGAAAGTTTGGCCCGGCAGTTTAAGGCTGCTGCCGTGGCCGGCCTCCCTGAACTGGTCCGGTTTCCGGGGTTGGACCTTGTCTACATCCTGACTCCGCCCCATGTTCACCTTGAGCAAATGCTGGTGGCCATTGCCGCCGGGCTGCCCATTTTCTGCGAAAAACCACTGACCCTGACCCTGCCAGACGCCGATCAGGTGATTGCGGCCGCCAGAGAAGCGGGTGTGCCGCTGATGACGGGCCTGTCCCACCGGTTTCATCCCCTGGCTGTCCAGGTTCGCGAGATGTTGCTGGCCGGTGAGTTAGGCGATTTTGTCGCCGCCTGGTCTCACCGCCTGACAACCCTCACGGTTGCCCCGGATTCCTGGTTAGGCCAGCGGTCCGTCAGCGGCGGCTTGACCTTACAATTCGCCATGCACGACCTGGATTGGGAACGCTGGCTTGGTGGAGAAGTCGCGCAGGTTTCGGCCCAGGAAGTGCGAACCAACCCGGCTATTGACATCGAAGATAATTTGTGGGCTTTGCTGCAATTTCGCCAGGGCGGCAGCGGCAGCGTGGGGGTGAGTTGGTCTGCCCCGCAGCCTCATACCGAGCGCGGCCTCATCGGCAGCCGGGGCAATCTGCGCATAGCCAATCAGCGGCGGTTGGTGGGGCAGTTGGCGAACGGCCGCGTGCTGGAGCAAGACCTGGGCGACGATTACGACTGGTTCGACGTCTTTGTGCGGGAGAACCGTGATGTGATCAGCAGGCTGCGCCAGGGCCAGGCTTTCTCGGTCAGCGGTGAGGATGGGCGGCAGGCGTTGGAATTGAGTCTGGCCGTCCAGCGTGCGGCGATCAGCCAGCAAATGGTTGCGCTGCCACTTTTGTCAACGACCATTCCGGAGGAAATAGGGTGAACCGATTCGATTATCTTGCGCCCATGAGTTTAACTGAGGCACTGGCGCTGCTGTCAGACCGGCCTGAGGCGCTTCCCCTGGCCGGTGGAACCGATCTCCTGGTGCAAATCAAGGAACACCGGCGACCGGTTGAAGCTGTGCTGAGTCTCAAGCGCGTTCCCGAGGTACATCAACTTTCCCTGAACGGGACATTGGCGTTTGGTTCGGCGGTTCCGCTGGCTCAGATTGTGGCAGCGCAGCAGATCCGGCAGAATTACACGGCCTTAGCCGACGGCGCAGCTTTGATCGGCTCGGTGCAGATTCGCTCCGTGGCGACGGTGGGCGGCAATCTCTGCAATGCGTCGCCCTCCGCCGATACGGCTCCGCCGCTGCTGGTTTTGAAAGCGCAGGCCGTGATTGTCACCGCGGAGGGAGAACGTACCGTTCCCCTGGCCGAGTTTTTTCGGGGGCCGGGACGGACAGCGCTGCAGCCCGGCGAATTATTGAAGGAAATCGCCGTACCCCAACCCCCAGTGCGCAGCGGCTCCTGCTACTTGCGCCATACCCCACGAGCGGCCATGGATATCGCCGTTGTTGGAGTGGCCGCCGCTATCAGCTTGGATGATGAGGGGGTTATCACCGAGGCCCGCCTGGTTCTGGGCGCGGTTGCTCCGACCCCTATACGGGCTGCGGCTGCTGAAGCCCTGCTGCCAGGCCAGCGCCTTACCGGCGAACTGCTGGCCGAGGTGGGCCACGTCGCGGCCCAGGAAGCCAGCCCCATTGACGATTTAAGGGCCTCGGCCGAGTACCGCCGCCATGTGGTTAATGTGCTGACCCAGCGCGCTCTGGGCCAGGCCCTGGCCAGGGCGGCCAGCCAACAAGGATGACATCGTTATGGATTATAAACTTAAATTTTCGGTAAACCGGCAAACGGTCTCGTTGATGATCGAAGCCCAGCTTACTTTGTTGGAAGTGCTGCGGGATAAACTGGGCCTGACCGGGACGAAGGAGGGCTGCGGCACGGGCGATTGCGGGGCCTGCACCGTTTTAGTAGATGGCCGGCCCGTCTGCGCCTGCCTGCTGCTGGCCGCCGAAGTCGAAGACAGCGAGGTAACAACGGTTGAGGGCCTGGCAAGCAGCGAGAAGTTACACCCCCTCCAGGAGGTTTTTATCGCTGTGGGGGGCCTGCAATGCGGTTTTTGCACGCCCGGCATGCTTATGTCCGCCGCCGCATTTTTAACTCAAAACCCTGAGCCAAGCGAAACCGACATTCGCCAGGCGTTAGCCGGTAATCTTTGTCGCTGCACCGGCTACGACAAGATCGTGCGGGCGGTCCAGGCCGTCGCCAGGGAGATGTCCCATGACTGAATTACGGGTAGTCGGCCAGTCCTTGCCACGTCTAGACGCCAAAGAGAAGGTCCAGGGACAGGCTGTCTTTGCCGCCGATGTCCAGCTCCCTGGACTATTGGTGGGCAAGTTCCTGGCCAGTCCTCACGCCCACGCCGAAATCCTCTCCATTGATACTTCGGCTGCCGTAGCCCTGCCGGGGGTGCGGGCGGTCATCACCGCCGCGGATATTCCCGCTGCGGCCAAATATGACCCCGGCTCGCGATTCCATGCTTTCCTGGCTCGCCGCTTTGTCGTTTTCGCCGGGCAGCCGGTGGCCGCGGTAGCTGCTGACGACCTGACTACAGCGGAAGCGGCGCTGGAGCTAATCCGGGTTGAATACCGGCCCCTGCCGGCGGTGCGGACTCCCCAGGAGGCTATCCAGCCGGGTTGTGTTCCGGTTGCTCTTGGCGAGGAGTCTTTTAACGCCACTGTTGGCTCGACCCCCCATACCCAGGTGGCCACCGCGTCTCAACCCGAGGAGACTGTAGCTGAAGAGGACGGGTCGCCCAATGTTGCCAACCGGGCGATTTTTAAGTACGGCGATCTGGCCGCCGCCTTTGCCCAATCCGATGTGATTGTCGAGCAGATTTATACGGTGCCGGTGGTCCACCAGGGGTACATTGAACCGCATGCCGTGACCGCCTATTGGGACCGGCCGGATCACGTGACGGTCTGGGAGTGCGTCCAGGGAGCTTTTGCGGCGCGGGACCTGCTGGCGCATACCCTGGGCCTGTCCCAAAGCAACATTACCCTGAACGCGACCGAAATTGGCGGCGGATTTGGCGGCAAGGTCGAGGGTATTTTTGCCCCTATCGCCGTGCTCCTGGCTAAAAAAGCGCGCCGGCCGGTCAAACTGGTGCTGACTCGCCGTGAAGAGCTGGTTGGGAGCAATCCGGCGCCACATTCCGTCATCCGGTTGAAATCCGGGGCCAGAAAAGACGGCCGGCTGACCGCCCTGGAGGGCGAAATTCTGGTGGATGCCGGGGCTTTCCCTTCCGGCTGGATCATGAACTCGATGACGGTGCTGTTGCGGAATAATTATAAATTCCCGGCCTGGCGTCTGGAAGGATTAGAAGTGCTGACCCACAAAGCCAGCATCGCCGCTTACCGCGCGCCCGGCGGCCCGAATGCCGCCTTTGCCATTGAGTGCCAGCTCGACGAAATGGCCCGCCGCCTGGACCTCGATCCACTGCAACTGCGCCTGCAAAATCTGGTGGAAGAGGGGGACTCCTTAACCGACCTGGAGCCACAAGTGCGAGTGGGGGGCCGCGAGGTATTGAACGCCCTGGCCGGCCATCCGGCCTGGACTGATCCAGCCCCGGCCCGTCACGGCAGTGATGGTCTGCTCCATGGCCGGGGACTCGCCCTGGGGAGTTGGGAGGGTAGTCGAGGTCCGGCCAGCGCCGTCGCTATTCTGGACGGGGATGGTAGATTCAGCATCGTGCTGGGTACGGTTGATCTGAGCGGTTCTTTCACCAGCCTGGCCCAGATTGCCGCCGAAGCCCTGGGAGTTTCCGTGGAAAAAATCATTATCCGCAAGGCCAGCCCGGATTATGCCCCCTTTGCGCCGATGAGTGCGGGCAGCCAAACCATCTTTGCCATGGGCGCAGCGGTCAAGGAGGCGGCGCTCGACCTGCGGGCCAAACTGCTCCGCCATGCGGCCAAGGAATTGCAGGTCAGTGAAGATGAACTGGGGGTAAATGACGAAGGCATTTTCGCTGCCAGTCAGCCCGGCCAGCGCCGTTCCTTCGAGACGCTCTACCAGTTGGGGACTGAGTGGTTTGCCGAATACGGCCCCTTGCTCGGCCAGGGTTCAGCCGCCCAGCGCCAGCGCGCGCCCGGTTTTGCCGCCACCATCGCCGAAGTCGCTGTAGACCCGGCGACAGGGCAGGTGCGAGTGACCCGGCTGACCACGGCCCAGGATGTAGGCCAGGCGATTAATCCGTTGTCGGTAGCGGGGCAGTTACAGGGCGGGTCAACCCAATCGGTCGGGATAGCCTTGTGGGAAGACGTGATGTATGACGAGCAGGGGCGGGTCCGTAACCCCAATTTGCTGGATTACCGCATGCCCACGGCCGCCGATTTGCCGTTGATCGAAACCATCATTGTCGAGGCTGCCGGTGGCGATGGCCCTTATGGAGCCAAACTGGTCGGCGAACCGTCTATTATCCCGCCCGTCGCCGCCGTGGCCAATGCAGTCGCAGCGGCTGTCGGCGCCCGAATTTGCGATTTGCCGCTTACCCCGGAGCGAGTCTGGCGGGCGATGCGCCGGCCGGAGTTATAAAGGTTCAGCAGGTCTGTCTAAATTTGAGGAGGTATCCTTATGCCCAAAGTTACGATTATTGGCGCCGGCAGCGCCGAATTCTCCACTGAATTGATGAGCGATATTTTGCTCACCCCCGGCCTGGAGTCAGGCCTCTTTGCCCTGGTGGACATTGACCCCGAGCGGCTGGAATTAGCCCACCAGATGGCCGAGTTTCTGATTAAGCGGAGCGGGCGCGACTGGCGGGTCGAAGCCAGCGCCGAGCGCAGCCGGGTATTGGCCGGCAGCGATTACGTCATCAACACCATTGAGGTGGCGGGACTGGCCAATGTGCGCCATGATTACGACATCCCGCTGAAATACGGGGTGGATCAGTGCATTGGCGATACCATTGGTCCCGGCGGGCTGTTCAAAGCGCTGCGCACGCTGCCGGCCTGGCTGGACATTCTGACTGATGTAGAGCGCCTGGCCCCACGTGCCCTGGTCATGAATTACACCAACCCGATGTCACTGACCGTACTGGCCGGGGTCCGGGCCTCCAAACTGGCGATTGTCGGGCTGTGCCATTCTATCCAGCAGACCGCCGAGCACCTGGCTGAGTATCTGGACATTCCCATAGAGGAAATTGATTGGCGGGCGGCGGGGATTAATCACCTGGCCTGGTTCACCAAACTTGAACGCAACGGGGAAGATCTGTACCCCCGCTTACGCCAGCGCGCGCAAATCCCGGAAATTTACGAGCAGGACCCGGTGCGGTTTGAGATGATGTTCCATCTGGGCGCATTCTCCACCGAGGGCAGCGGCCACGCCTCCGAGTACTCGGCCTATTTCCGCAAGCGGCCCGATCTGGTGCAGAAGTATGACCGGAGCGGGTACCGGGGCGAAAGCGGTTTTTATGCTAATAACTGGCCGACCTGGCGGCGGCGGGCCGACGAGGCGCTGCGGGCTTACCTGGCCGGCAAAAAAGAGTTCGAGCTGGAACGCGGTCCTGAATTTGCCTCGATCATTATGGAGGCGATGGCCGGCAGTGTCCCCGCCGTGATTTACGGTAACGTGGCCAACACCGGTCTAATTGAGAACCTGCCGCAAAATGGGGTGGTCGAAGTGGCCTGCCTGGTGGACAAAAAAGGCATCCAGCCGACTTACTTTGGTTCCCTGCCGACCCAGTTGGCCAACCTCGACCAGCAGCATATGGCCTTTCATGACCTGGTGGCGACTGCCGTGTTGGAACAGGAGCGTGAAGCGGCCGTCCATGCCCTGATGGTTGACCCGCTAACGAGTGCCGTCTGCTCGCTGGCTGAAATCCGGGCCATGTTTGACGAAATGGTCCAGGCGCAGCGGAATGATTTACCCGAGTTTCTCTACTGACATGGATCGCCGCCCGGTTTTCCTGTTCAAAACATTTTACTTTCTCTACTATGCGGCGGCGGCATCACTGCTGCCGTTTCTGGTGCTTTATTATGAACACCTGGGACTGTCCGGGGGTCAAATCGGCGTTTTGACGGCCATTCTGCCACTGGTCACCCTGTTTGCTGCCTCTTTTTGGGGCGGCCTGGCCGACGCCACTCAGCAGCACCGGCCTTTAATACTTCTGGCCCTTAGCGGTGTTATCCTGTTAGCTTGGGTGATCCTGCACTTGACTACCTTCTTGAGTTTGGTCTGGGTGATCATCGCCTTCGCCTTCTTTGTCGCGCCGATTGTTCCCTTCCTGGATAACTCAACCCTGGCCTACTTGGGTGAACACAAAAATCAGTATGGCAGGCTGCGCTTATGGGGAGCAGTGGGGTGGGGTATGGCGGCCCCGGTTGTGGGCTGGTTGGTCGAGCAATCTGACCTGAATTGGTCATTTTACAGCTATATTGGGCTAATGTTTGCCGGGCTGCTCGTCGCTTTTCGTCTGCCTATCCGTCAGACCAGGATTAGCGCACCGTTTTGGCAAAGCGTGCGGTTGCTGCTGGGGAACAATCGGCAATGGCTGTTGTTTCTGATCGTAGTTTTTGGCGCTGGAGTAGGCTCGGCCATAATTCACAACTATCTGTTTCTCTACATGGAATTATTGGGAACGGGTAACACCCTGATGGGGTTAGCTTTAACAGTAGCCACCCTCAGTGAGCTGGTCATTTTTTCATCATCCGACCGGCTGCTCAACCGCTGGGGCATCAAGAACGTGCTGCTGCTGGCTCTGGCAGCGCTGGCGGTGCGCCTGTTGGCCTACGCTGTTATCTCCAATCCCTGGCTGGTTTTGCCGGTTCAACTGCTGCATGGTCTCTCGTTCTCCGCTCTCTGGGCTGCCGGGGTAGCTTATGCCGATAGAATAGCGCCGCCCGGCCTGGGCACAACAGCTCAGGGGCTCTTTACCGGGGTCTTTATGGGGTTAGCGGCGGCTGTAGGGGCCTTCATTGGAGGGGTGTTGTACGAAAATATCGGGCTGTCGTGGATGTTTGGTTCGGCTGGCCTCAGCCTCCTGGCTGTGTTGTTCATCATCGGCATGCTCTCGCAGTCTCGTTTCCCCACTGAGCTGGGAAACGAGATTGCTACTTAATTTGTAACTGCTCAGGCTCGAAGTGACTGGCACTTGGTCAGGGAACAGTTTTGGTCACTTTACCAGAGGAAAAAAGTGCCAGCCACCTGAGCAGTCAAGGCGCTACTTAGAGGCCGGCGCGACAGCCCTTTGCGGCATCGTTTCGAACAACGGCTTTTTGATCAGGTACAACGCCCCGGTGGTCACCAGCGTGCCGACCAAAATCGCCACGATGTACATCGGCAAATTCGTTACGGCGTTAGGAATAGGCAGGACGAAGATACCGCCGTGGGGGACGCGCAGCTCGCAGCCAAACAGCATAGACAAGGCCCCGGTTACGGCGGAGCCGGCCATAATGGAGGGGATGACCCGGAACGGGTCGCGGGCGGCAAAGGGAATAGCTCCCTCGGTGATGAAGGAAATGCCCAAGACGGCGGCGGCTTTGCCGGCTTCCTGCTCATCGTGGGTGAAGCGATCCTTGAACAGGATAGAGGCCAGGGCCAGGCCCAGCGGCGGGGTCATTCCCGCGGCCATCGCGGCGGCCATCGGCATGTAAAGTTCGCTGGCCAGCAGCCCGGTCGAGAAGGCATAGGCGGCTTTGTTGACCGGGCCGCCCATATCGAAGGCCATCATCAAGCCAATAATCAACCCCAATACGACCGCGCTCGATTGCTGCATCCCCTGCAGCCAGGCGGTCAGCGCATCCAGGGCCGCCTTGGCGGGCGTGCCGACGACATAGATCATCAACAGGCCGGTTATCGCCGCGCCCAGGAGGGGCAAAATTAACACCGGTTTCAGGCCGGCCAACGTGCTGGGCAGCTTGATGACCTTGTTGAGCCAGTTGGTGCTATAGCCGGCAATAAACCCGGCCACAATCCCGCCCAAAAAACCGGCCCCGATACTGCTGGCCAGCATCCCGCCAATCATGCCCGGGGCCAGACCAGGCCGGTCGGCGATGGAGTAGGCGATAAAGCCGGCCAAAATGGGCACCATCAGGGCAAAGGCGGAGGGTGCGCCAATCTGGAAGAGCGCCCAGCCGAAGGTGTTTTCAGCCTCATAGACGTAAATGCCGCCAAAGGCAAAGGCCAGGGCAATCATCAAGCCCCCGGCGACGACAAAGGGCAACATATAGGAGACGCCGGTCATCATGTGCTTGTAAGCGCCGGTGCGGCTGGCCGAACGCTGCTTCTTAAGCTGCTCCACTTCCGCGGCCAGGTCGGTTTTGACCGCGCCACCCCCTTGAACCGCAGCCTCGGCCAGCGCTTTTTCGACCACCTCAGCCCCGTTGTGGATGGCGGCTTTGGTCGAGGTTTCGTAGATGCACTTGCCGGTAAAGCGGCTTTTGTCAATCTTGGTATCGGCGGCAATCAGAACAATATCGGCGTCCCGAATCTCCTGCTCGGTCAGGGTATTCTGGGAACCGACCGATCCCTGTGTTTCGACCTTGACCCAATAGCCCAACGATTCAGCCCCGCGTTTGACCCCTTCGGCGGCCATAAAGGTGTGGGCAATTCCGGTCGGGCAGGACGTGATGGCCACAATTTTCTTTTTCTCGCCGGTGCTTTCTGCTTTCGGCAGGGCCGGAGCCGGCTCAACTTCCGGGACGACCACATTCTCCCGGGCTTCGCCCAGGGCGGCCTCGATAACCGACTTGGTGAAGCGAATGGCCTCGCTGGTCGAGGCGGCGTAGACCGGCTTGCCGGCAAAGCGGCTCATATCTATGTGGATGTCGGAACTGATAATGACCACGTCGGCGGCGGCAATCTCGCGGTCCGACAGCACATCCCGCGCCCCTTCGGCGCCTTGCGTTTCCACCTTGATCTCGTGCCCCATGGTCGCAGCGACTTTTCTGAGCGCTTCAGCGGCCATAATGGTGTGGGCGATGCCCGTAGGGCAGCCTGTAACTGCCACGATCTTTGACATTTTTTCCTCCTCGGCTGTTAATTTAAATGGTTGATGTTAACTTGATTTTTGAAATTTTCGATAATTTCCAGGGATGGTAAGCCCGAGCCGACCTGGGAAACAGCGCCGGCTGAAAAAGCCGTCGCCAGGCGGGCGCAGTCGGCCAGCGACAACCCCTGCGTTTTGCCGGCCACCATGCCGCTGACCATCGCATCGCCGGCCCCTACCGTACTCTTAACGGTAACTTTGGGCGGCTGGGCCAGCACAACCTCTTCAGCTTCTACAAAAATGGCCCCAGCCGCGCCCATCGAGACCACTACCGTCTGCATGCCCTGGGCCAGCCAGCTTCGCGCCGCCTGGATGACCGCCGCCTGGGTTTCGAGCCGGCGCCCGACCAGTTCCTGCAGTTCGTCAATATTGGGTTTTACCAAAGTCGGTGCAGCCGGCAGTGCCTGGCGCAGCGCCTCGCCGCTGGTATCCAGGGCCACGGCCCGGCCTTTGCTCTTGATCAGTTTCACCAACTCCCCATAAATGTTGGGATTAAGGCCGGCTGGAATGCTGCCAGCCAGCACAAACCAGGAACAAGCGGCGGCCAGCTCCTCGACGATCTGGAAGAGCTGGGCCGCGTCGGTTTCGGTCGGAGCCTGGCCGGGAAAATTGAGGTCGGTGGTTTCCTGGTTGACCTCGTCAATAATTTTGATGCCGCTGCGGGTCTGCCCGGCAATCCGCACAAAGCGGTCCTCGATCTTTTTACGGGCAAAAAGCTGCTCAAACAGGTGGCTGTTTTCGGCCCCCAGGAAGCCGGTTACGGCCAGAGAGAAGCCGTAATCAGCCAGCACGGAGGCCACGTTAACCCCTTTGCCGCCGGCGTCGGACCGTTCCCACGCCACCCGATTCACCTGGCCGGCTTTGAAGTTGGGAATGGACACCGTGCGATCAATGGCCGGATTCAGGGTGATGGTGGCTATCTTTAAGGTTTTATTGATCATGTTTCCTCTTTTTACCTCGTTCAAGGTCGCCTCGGGGCGGGGGCAAGCCCCGCCGCATTACGGATTTGAAAATCAAAAATCTTCAGGGAATGGCTAGACGGCGTACCTGGGCGGCATTGCGGCAAGCCAGGGCTTCTTTCGCCAGCACCTGCGCCCTGGCCAGAGAAACCTGGCGCAGCTTGGCTTTGACGGCGGCGATACTGGGGATGCTCATGCTCAGCTCGGTCACGCCCAGGCCTACCAGGATGACCGCCCCCTTCGGGTCGCCGGCCACCCCGCCGCACACGCCGACCCACTTCCCGGCGGCGTTAGCCGCCTGCACGGTTTTGTCAATCATGCGCAGCACTGCCGGGTGCAGCCCATCAGCCTGCCGGGCCAGCATAGGATGAATACGGTCCATGGCCAGGGTGTATTGGGTCAGGTCGTTGGTGCCGATGGAGAAGAAAGCTACTTCTTTGGCCAATTCCTCGGCCATAACCACTGCCGAAGGGACCTCGATCATGATCCCAATATCCACCGGTTCGGCTCCCACCTCCCGCCGGGCCTGCTCGGCAAAATCCTGCGCCGCCAGCAAATCTTCCACCGTCGAAACCATCGGGAACATAATCTTGACCGGCCCATGCTGGGAGGCCCGGTAGATGGCCCGTAATTGCGGCATGAAGAGTTCCGGTTTGGACAGGCACAGCCGCACGCCCCGCACACCCAGGAAGGGGTTGGCCTCGGCGGGCAAGTTGAGGTAGGGGACTTCCTTGTCGCCGCCGATATCCAGGGTGCGGATAATGAGGGGCAAACCGCTCAGGGCTTTGACCATGGTGAGGTAGGCTTCAAACTGCTCCTCTTCCGTCGGAGGCGCTGAGCGTTCCAGGAAGAGAAATTCGGTCCGCATCAGGCCCACCCCTTCTCCGCCGGCGTTGACGGCCTGCTCGGCTTCGCCGGCCTTACCAATATTAGCCACCACTTCCACCCGGTG
>JAHDWA010000109.1 GCA_023382535.1 Anaerolineae bacterium
GGCGTTCCCCGCTCGGTCAGCCTGATTCGAGCGGCCATCAAAGACAACAGCCTGATTGGTTTGGTTGTCTCCAAAGAACCGGAAATTGAAGAACCCGGCCCCGAACAGTTGCACGAGGTCGGCGTGGTCGGACGCATTCACCGCGTGGTGCGCGGCGAGAACGACTCTCTGCAGGTGATTATTCAGGGCCTCGAGCGTTTCAAAGTTGAAAGCTGGACCCAAACTGAACCCTACCTGGTGGCGAAAGTCAGCATGGCCCCCGATGTCGTCGAGGAAGATAAGGCCGCCGAAATCGAGGCGCTCAAACGGCGCATCCTGGAACTCTCCCGCGCCATTGTCGAGCACATGCCCCAGGTTCCCAACGAGGTCAGCCAGTTCCTCGATCAGATTGACAACCCGCGCACCATCGTTTACACCATTGCCTCTAACATGCGCATGGAGATGGAAGACCGGCTGGCGCTTTTGCTGGAAGATACCCTGCGGGAGAAGATGGCCCACCTGGTGCGGCTGATGACCCACGAACTGGAGGTGCTGGAAATCGGCCAGCAGATTCGCTCGGAAACGCAGGAAGAACTGGATAAAACCCAGCGCGAGTATTATCTGCGCCAACAACTCAAAGCCATCCAGAAAGAACTGGGTGAAGGCGACGACGAAGCAGCCACCGCCGAATATCGCGAAAAGATCGAAGCGGCCGGCATGCCCGAAGAAGCCAAAAAGGAAGCCCTGCGCGAGTTGAGCCGTCTGGAGAAGCTGCAGCCGCAGTCCGCCGAGTACGGCGTCATCCAGACCTATCTCGATTGGATGGTCAGCCTGCCCTGGAGCAAGCTGAGCGAGGATAACCTCGACATCAAACACGCCCGCCAGGTGCTCGATACCGACCACTACGACATCAAGGATGTCAAAGAACGCATCCTGGAATACCTGGCCGTGCGCAAGCTGCGCCTGGAACGCCAGCTTGATGATGAGCCGGTTGAAAGCGGGCACGAGCAGGACCGGGCCGGTGGGTCTATCCTGTTGTTTGTGGGACCGCCTGGCGTGGGCAAAACCAGCCTGGGCCGCAGCATCGCCCGCGCCCTGGGCCGCGAGTTTACCCGCATGAGCCTGGGCGGCGTGCGCGACGAGGCCGAAATTCGCGGCCACCGCCGCACCTACATCGGGGCGCTGCCGGGCCGGGTGATTCAATCGCTCAAGCGCGTTGGCACCCGCAACCCGGTCTTCATGCTCGACGAGGTAGACAAGATTGGTTCCGACTGGCGGGGCGACCCCAGCAGCGCGCTGCTGGAAGTGTTGGACCCGCAGCAGAACTTTGCCTTCCGCGACCACTACCTGGATGTTGACTTTGACCTGAGCCAGGTCATGTTCATCGCTACGGCTAATACGCTGGATACCATCCCCGCGCCGCTGCGCGACCGGATGGAGATCATTCAGCTTGACGGCTATACCGAGTACGAGAAGCTGGAAATCGCCAAAGGCTACCTGGTTCCGCGCCAGGTTAAGGCTAACGGCCTGCGCGAAGATGAAATTCACTTTGAGGATCAGGCCCTGCGGCAGATCATCCGCGACTACACCCGCGAGTCCGGGGTGCGTAACCTGGAGCGCGAGATTGGCCGGGTGGCCCGCAAAGTCGCTACCAGAATAGCGGCCGGTGAACTGGCTGTCTCTGATGAAGAAGGCGCGGTCCAGGCGATCACGATTGGCCCCGCTCAGGTTAAGGAATATCTGGGCAAGCCCAAGTTCCACTTTGAGGCGGCCCTGCGCACCGAAAAAGCCGGGGTAGCAACGGGCCTGGCGGTGACGGCTGTCGGCGGCGACGTCCTCTTTATCGAGGCCGCCCGCATGCCCGGCAAAGACCGCCTGACCTTGACCGGCCAGTTGGGCGATGTGATGAAAGAGAGCGCCCAGATCGCGCTCAGCTACGTCCGCGCTCACGCCAAGGAGTTCGGCATTGACTCGGCCACCTTCAACGACGCCGACATTCACCTGCACGTCCCGGCCGGGGCAGTGCCCAAGGACGGCCCCTCCGCCGGGGTGACGATGGTCACGGCGCTGGTGTCGCTGCTGACGGGCCGGCCGGTGCGGGCCGAAGTTGGTATGACCGGCGAGGTCAGCCTGCAAGGGCAGGTCCTGCCGATTGGCGGCCTCAAGCAGAAGATTCTGGCCGCTCACCGGGCCGGCTTGACCACGGTCATCTTCCCGCAGCGGAACGAAGCCGACCTGGACGACGTGCCGGAAGATGTGCGCAGCGAGATGACCTTCTATATGGCCGAAACAATTGAGGAAGTCCTGACCCACGCCCTGAGTTCAGCCATCCCTTTCGGTGATGCTTTGCCGGGGGTGACGGAACCCAGACAAGTGGAAGTTGTTTTGAACTAAATTGACGGAGTAGGACAAACTTTAGCTTGTCCCAACTTATAAGGGCCGCTCAAGCCGAGCGGCCCTTTCTTTTTTTGAGGTTAAGGGTGGAAAATAAAAGACTGTAAAGGACCGGTTACATTCAGGTCAGCGTAACGGACTGGGGCGCGTATACCTCGTGCGCCGGGTGGAACGTCACCTCCGGCTGAACGTTGATGCCGAGCTTAGCCATGGCCGGCCCAAGCCGGTCGGCCCCAAACGCATTGAATGCGGCTTCGCTCTCCCAGGCGTCAATGTTGTGGCAGTCGTTTCCCTCCCACCAGGTCACATGCGAGTAGCCTCCCTTGGGTGCTCGCTCAAGATAGCCAACCTCGGCTCTGACGCGGTCAAATTGCTCGGGTGAAATCCCCCGGAGTAAAATGTGAACGACAACGGCCATTGTTATTATCTCCTTTCTTAAAGTTCCCGCTTAACAATACTTTAGTTTTAGTTTATACGTTTTGGCTGTCACTTTCCAGACCAAAAAATGCTCAATTTTTGTTCACTTTTAGGCTGGGAGGGATCCGACATACTCCGCCACCGCTGCCGCAAACAACTCCGGCTGTTCGTGAAAGGGAAGGTGACCGGACTGCGGGATAACGACCAGTTTGGCCTGCGGGGCGTACTGGACCGCCAGTTCTGCCTGCCGGGGCGGCACCACCCGATCCTGGTCGCCGGTAATGACCAGGGCGGGGGTCTGCAGGCGGGGCAGGTAGGGCCGCAGGTCGGCGTGGCGGACCAGTTTGAAGTTGCCGTAAAGCGTGGCCAGCGGGCAGCGGGCGAAATCGGTCTGGGCCTGTTTGAAGCTGTCGGTCAAAAGCATACTGGGCCGGGCGTACCAATTCAGGCCAACGGGCGCGGCCAGCCAGGGATAGGCATTGTAGAATTGGAGCAGCCGTTCGGTCAGCGGGTGGTAAACTAAATTTTCCAGCCCTAACCACGGATCCAAATAAGCCAGGAAACTGCCTTCGACCACCGGGGCGATCAAAATCATGGAAGCGACCAGGTCGGGCCGGGCCAGGGCCAGGTTCAAACTGAGCAGCCCGCCCATCGAATGGCCGACCAGCACCATATCTTTCAGCCCAAAGTAACGGCAAAAGTCTTCAAGTAAGGCGGTGTAATTTTCCAGGGTGAACCATTCGAGCGGCGGCTTGTCGGCTGCGCCGTGGCCGGGCAGATCGAGCGTATAGCGGCAGTAGTTACCCGAATTGAGCAGGTTTACCTTAGCCCACAAGTCTTGAGATGAGGCATGGCCATGCACCAACAGCGCTGGCCGGCCGTGACCGGTGATGGTATAGTTAACAGCCAGGCCGCTGAGGGCAACAAGCCCCGTTGATTTGGACGTTTCCAACCTTCCCGCCTCCAACCTGGCATTGTACTCAGATTGACCGAAAGCATCAATTGAGGTACACTGACATTGATCCAACGGCGGACGCACCCAGGTGTGTTCGTCGTTTTTAACATAGTCACATGGATAGAAAAATCCATCTTTAATGGGCCGGGATTAGGGGATTTGGGGATTTTTCTTTAAGTTTTAAATCATCCCCTAATCCCCAAATCCCGGCGAAAATCTTATAAATGGCCCAGCTTAGTTTTAAAGAAAAACCCTGGCGAGAGTGGCCCGGTTTTCAGGTTGTCTTTTTTGACTGCGACAGCACCCTGAGCAGCATCGAAGGCATTGACGAATTAGCCCGGCATAAGGGCAAATTCGATGAAGTGAAACGGCTGACCAGTGCGGCCATGGACGGCGAGGTTCACTTGCGGAGCGTCTACGACCGCCGCCTGGCCCTGCTCAGTCCAACCCGGGCCGAAATCCGGGAACTGGAGCGCCATTACCGCCAAACCCTGGTCCCCGACGCCGCCGGGGTCATTCGGGCGCTGCAAGCGGCCGGGCGAGAAGTTTTTATTGTCAGCGGCGGGCTGCTGGAAGCGGTCCAGCCCTTTGGCGAATGGCTGGGCGTCCCACCGCAGCATATCCGGGCCGTAGATGTCCGTTACAACAGTCTGTCCGGCCAGTGGTGGGATTACCAGCAGGACCGTTGGGGCACGCGCCCCGACGTCGAGTATCTCGACCCTGCCGACACGCCTCTGATTGAAACTCATGGCAAAATTCCGGTCATCCGGGAGCTGCGGGCGGGCCGGTTTGGGCGGGCCATGCTCGTCGGAGATGGGGTGAGCGACTTGCTTGCTTGTACCGCCGTTGATTTAATGGTGGGCTTTGGCGGCGTAGTCGTACGGCAGCGTGTTGCCGCCGAAGCCGATGTTTTTATCCGGAGCAACAGCCTGGCTCCGGTGCTGCCGCTGGCTCTAACGGAAGCGGAACGAACTCAGTGGGCCGATTCGACTTTTGCTGCCGTCTTGAACAAGGGCATGAGTCTGATTGAATCGGGCGAGGTGCTTTTTAACCTTTGACCCTGCACCCCTAAAATCTGATCAGGAGCGAACCCATGACCTACAAAATCCTTATCACCGACGATTTATCGCCGGAGGGATTGGCTCTACTAGCAGCAGCCGGTGATGTTCACTTTGACGTCGTTAAAGGTTTGACCCCGGCCACTCTGGCCGAACGCATTCGCGGCTATGATGGATTGATCGTCCGCAGCAGCGTCAGGGTAACAGAAGAGGTCCTGGCTGCCGCCGACCGGCTGAAAGTTGTGGGCCGGGCCGGCGTCGGCGTGGATAATATTGACGTCGGCGCGGCCAGTATGCGCGGTGTAATCGTGACCAACACCCCGGGAGCCAATACCATTGCCACGGCTGAACATACCATGGCCCTGTTGCTGGCGCTTTGCCGCCATATTCCCGAGGCGTATATCAGCCTGAAAGGGGGTGAATGGGCGCGCAAGAAATTCATGGGCATCCAGCTTTACCGCAAAACCATTGGGATCATTGGCATGGGGCGGATTGGGGCACGGGTCGCTTTGCGCTGCCAATCCTTTGGTATGGACGTGCTGGCCTACGATCCCTACCTGAGCGATGAGATAGCCCACGACCTCAAGGTAAAGCCGGTTGACCTGGCCGAGTTATATGCCCAATCGGATTTTATCTCGCTTCACGCGGCGCTGACCGCGCAGACTGAAAAAATGATTGACGCCAAAGCTATTGCCCAGATGAAAGACGGGGTGCGCCTGATCAATGCTGCCCGCGGAGCGTTGATTGACGAAGCGGCCCTGGTTGCCGGCTTAAGGTCGGGCAAAATTGCTGGGGCTGCCCTGGATGTCTTTGCCGAGGAGCCGCTTGCCCCGGATAGCCCGCTGCTCCAGATGGACAACGTCATTGTCACTCCCCACCTGGCCGCCAGTACAATTGAAGCGCAGCAAGACGTGGGCACCCAGATCGTTGAGCAGATCCTGGACACCCTGCGCGGGCATGATTATCGCAACGCCATCAATATGCCGATTGTGGACGCCAAGTTGTTGCAGCAGTTGCGCCCGTATTTGGACCTGGCCGAAAAAGTGGGCAGCTTGCAAACCCAGTTGGCCGAGGACGCGGTGCAGCGGGTCGAGGTCGAGATCAAGGGTGAAGAACTCGCCGATCAAATCAAGCCGATCAGTGTGGCCATCCTCAAGGGTTTGCTGGAGCCGGTGCTGCACGAAGGGGTTAACTACATCAACGCGCCCCACCTGGCCCGGCAGCGTGGGATGGTGGTTTCGCAAACCAGCGGCCTGCCTGCCCCGGATTATCCCAACCTGATCTCTTGCCGGGTCGTTTGGACCGGCGGCAGCCGGACGATTGCCGCCACGCTTTTTCACGATAATGAGCCGCGCCTGGTGCAAATTGACGAGTATCATTTCGACGTCCGGCCGGAGGGCCAGATTTTGGTAATGGGCAATCACGACCGGCCCGGTTTTATTGGCCGGGTCGGGACGGTGCTGGGTGAACATGGCATCAACATTGCCGCCTGGCGGTACGGACGCACCCACCCGTACGGGTTAGCCCTGTCCTTCATCCGCCTCGACAGCGACATCCCTGACGAAGTTATCAATATTTTGCTCGACTATGAGCCGGTCATTTGGATTAAGAAAGTGCAGTTGTGAGCCTTGATGTAACATTTTGCCCGGTTCTGCGTCTAATCGAATGGAGGTAATTTAATTATGGACTTGACCCTAAATCAAACGATTGGAAATCCTCACGAGGATCGTAATAGTGTGTACGATACTATCATTCTTGGCTCCGGCCCGGCAGGACTGACGGCGGCGCTGTATGCCGCTCGGGCCAATTTGAACCCCCTGGTCATTACCGGCAACGAGCTGGGAGGCCAGATTGCCACAACCACCGAGGTTGAAAATTTCCCCGGCTTTCCCGAAGGCCTGATGGGCCCGGAACTGGTCGAAAAAATGCAGGCCCAGGCCGAGCGTTTTGGAGCCGAGGTGACTATAGATTTGGTGCAGCAGGTTGATCTAAGCCGGCGCCCCTTCCGGCTGACCGGCCACAACGGCGATTATTACGCCAAAAGCTTGATTATTGCCACCGGCGCTTCGCCGCGCAAGCTGGGCGTGCCGGGCGAGCCGGAATTTGTGGGACGGGGTGTCAGCTACTGCGCCACCTGTGATGGCTTTTTCTTCCGTGACAAGGATGTGGTGGTGATCGGCGGGGGTGACAGCGCCTTGCAGGAAGCCATTTTCCTGACCAAGTTTGCCCGCCAGGTGACCATCATTCACCGGCGCGACACGCTGCGGGCGGGTTATACCCTGCAAGCTCGCGCCCAGAAAAATGAAAAAATCTCTTTTATCTGGGATACGGTTGTCACCAGAATTAATGGCGATCCGGTAGTTAACAGCATCGAATTGCAGAATGTGAAAACCGGCGAAACCTGGACTCGCCCCACCGACGGCGTCTTCATCTTCATCGGCCACCTGCCCAACTCGTACCTGTTCCAGAGACAGCTTGATATTGACGACCAGGGTTACGTGATTACCGATAAAGAACTGGCTACCAGTGTCGAAGGGGTCTGGGCTGCCGGGGAGATTTCCGACCCGGTCTTCAAGCAGGCCATCACCTCGGCCGGGATGGGCGCCGCCGCCGCCATTGCCGCCGAACGCTGGCTGGCAGAACACGAGGAAGAGCCGGAACCGGTGCTTGCGGCGGTGAGTTGAGCTAATAGTTTGGGGTGACCGGTTTGAGTTGAAAATGTAGGACAAGCTAACAGCTTGTCCTACAACTCTTTTTATAGCAGTTGCGGAGGGTAAAAGTTAACCTTTTGCCCTCCTGACTTTGAGTGATTTCCTCTTTCCCCTTCCTTGTGGTAAAATTGCGGCATTATTCGGCAGTTTTGTAGTTTGGGATAAGGGGGACGATGACTATTGGGCAATTTATCGTAAATGGCCTGAGGTATCCCAATCCACTATCCAATCCCCGGCCAGTTATGCTGGCTGACTCACCCATCGTTCCACTGACAATTTATACTCTGGGCCGCTTTGCTGTCTACCGGGGCAGTGAATTGATTGAAGATGCTGCCTGGAAACGGCGCAAGGCCAAGAGTCTCTTTAAGCTGCTGCTGCTGGCTCCGCAAGGCCAGCTTTTAAAAGAGCGCCTCCTCGAATGGCTCTGGCCGGATCAAGACCCGGAACGGGCCGCCAATAATCTCCATCGCACTCTCTTTATTTTACGCCGTGTATTAGAACCGCATCTGCCCAACGCGGCTGATTCTCGTTATATTTTTTTTCGAGATGGAAAACTAACCTTAAACCTGGAAGCGATTGCCTGGATAGATGTGCTTGAGTTTGACCGTCTCATCCAGCTCGGACAGCAGCAGCCCAACCCCTTACCTCATTACGAGGCTGCCCGCAGCCTGTATCAAGGCGATTTTTTGCCCGAAGACCTGTATGAGGATTGGGCCAGCGATTACCGCCAGCGATACCATTCGGCTTACTGCGCTTTGGTCAGGCGCATGGCTGGGCTATATACCCAGGCTGCGGCCTATACGGAGGCCATCAATTGTTGGCAAGACCTGCTGTGCCTGGACCCAACCCACGAAGAAACTTGCCAGGAGTTGATGCGGCTCTTCACCCAGGTGGGGCAGCGCCACCAGGCCATTCAACTTTACCAGCAGCTTCGCCTGGCCCTGCAGCGCGAGCTGGAGGTCGAGCCGGCGGCTGAAACTACGGCGCTCTATCAAGCCATTGCCGAAAATCGCTGGCAGCCCGGCCCCAAACCTGCCGGTGTTTCTACCCTCGCTACAGGACCGGCGCGCTGGCTGGAAACGCCGCAACGGCGGCCGCTGGTCGGTCGTGACGCCGAGTTGCGCCACTTAGCTGAATTAATCCGGCAGGCTGAAGCCGGGCAGGGGCAGGTCGTCCTTCTATGCGGGGAGCAGGGCGTGGGCAAAAGCCGTCTGGCCGAAGAGGTGCTGCTTCGCGCCCAGGCCGGAGGACTGCGGATCCTTTACGGGGCCGCTTATGAGCAGGAGGGACATTTACCCTACGGCCCCTTTGTCGAGGCGATTCGCAGCGGGCTAATCGGTCAGGCGCATCAGGCTCTGCGGGAAAAACTGGGTAATTTGAGCCAGGATTTGGCCCGGCTTCTCCCGGAGTTGGCCGAAACCAGCCAGCCCTCCACGCCGCCGCTGGAACCAGAGTTAGGCCAGGAGCGGCAGCGTCTATTCGACGCCGTGGCGGCGGCCTTTCTCGCCTTTGCCCAAAATGCTGGTTTGATCGTGTTTCTGGATGACCTGCACGCGGCAGGCGAGTCCAGTTTGCAGCTTTTGCACTATCTGGCCCGGCGGATTGCCAATACCCCTATTCTCATCCTTTGTACCATTCGCGAAGAAAAAGTGCAGCGCGGCAGCCCGATTGCCCGGCTTTGCAGCGAATTGCTCAGCCATCGTTTGGGCCAGCGCCTCGATTTATCCCCTCTCAACCTGGTCGAAGTAGCCCAATTCTGTTCCAGCCTGCTGGGAGCGGGTGTCTTAGCTCCGGACCTGGCTGAAGCTATCTTTTACCTGACCGAAGGGAATCCCTTTTTTGTCCAGGAAATTGTGCTGGCCCTGCGGGAGACAGGCAGAATAGAGCAGACAAACGGCTGTTGGCGCTTCGCCCCGGGTCTAGTTGAATTTGGCCAAAAACTGGCCCGAGGCAGTGAATTTGTCATCCCGGCCAGCGTCCGCGAAGTGATCAGGCTGCACCTGGAACGTCTCAGCGCCGAAGCCTATCGCCTAGCCGGTTTGGCGGCGGTGATTGGCCGCGAGTTCAGCTATGCCCTGCTGCACGCCGCCAGCCAATTGGATAATGCTACCCAACTGGACCTGCTCGAAGAAATGCTGGCGGCTTACCTGATTGAGGAGACGGGCGCTGGCTACCGCTTCCGGCACGGCCTGCTTCGCCAGGTGCTCTACGACGAGCTGACGCTGCACCGCCGCATCTGGCTGCATGGCCAGGTAGCCCAGGCCCTGGAGCGTCTCTATGTTAATCAGCTCGACGAGCAGGCGGCGATTTTTGTTTATCACTACGAGCGGGCTGAACGGCATGAAACTACTTTCCACTATCTCATCCGGGCCGGCGACCGCGCCCAGGCGACCTATGCGCCGCGCGAGGCGATGGATTATTACAATCGGGCGGTCGCTTTATGCCAGCAGCACCACGAATTGGCCACGGCTGAGACGATGGCTGGCTTGCTGCAGCGCCGCGCCCAGACCCATTTGACTTTATCCGACTTCGAAGCGGCGATTATGGACCTGGAACAGCTTCTGGAAAATAACCGCCGGACCAACGACCGGCTGCGCGAAGGGGAAGCTCTCTATCAGGTCGGGATTGCTCATTATTGGGCCCACCGTTTGGAGCGGGCTGCCGCTTATCTCGATCAAGCCATCCAGTTGGCCGAACGACTACATTATGCGGAGCTGCAGGGCAAGGCGCTTAAACTCCGCGACATTCTCAATTCAACCCAGGGCGAGGTGACTCAAGTTAAAGCGCTGGAAAATGTCAGCTCTTCTGCCGGAGCGCAGATTATACCGGCCGAAGAGCACTGGGGGCTGGCTATGCTGGCCCACCTGCACAGCGATTTCGATACGGCGCTGCATCACGGCCAGGCATGTGTTGAATTAGGCCAATCTTTTTCTAACCCTTTCCTGGCCCTGGGTGGGTATTTTGTGCTCGGTATGTCCTATGCCAGCCTGGGCCATTACCAGTCGGCCCTGGATTATCTGCGGCACGCCCTTGACCTGTCTCAGGCGGCCGAGGACCGTTTCTGGCGGGCGCGGCTGTTGAACACCGCCGGTTGGGTCTACCGCGAGGTATTTGATGTGGAGCAGGCCGTCCAATTTGACCAGGCCAGCCTGGAACTGGCGCGTGCCGGGCAGCCGTGTTTGACCGAGGCCGAAGGGAATGCCCTGGCTAACCTGGCCACCGATTACTTACTTTTGGGAGATTTTGACCGGGCGCGGGCCTTTTTAGACGAAGGGTTAACCGGCTCTGGCGATAAACCATTTATGCGCTGGCGCTACCGCACCCGCATGGTTGTGATCAAAGGCCGGCTGGCCCTGGCCGAGGGGGATGTGCTGGGCGCCTTGGCCGCTGCGGACGAATCGCTGGCGCTGACCCGCACCACCTATGCCCGTAAGAACATCGTTCGCTCCTGCAAGCTGCGGGGCGAGGCTCTGCTCGCCGCCGGAAGGATTCACAAAGCCCGCGCTGCCCTGTCCCATGCCCTGGATATTAGTTTAAGCATCAAAAGCCCGGCCCTGAGTTGGCCCTGCTACCTGACCCTGGCCCACTTGGAAGAGCTAGCAGATAGGCCGGACGTGGCTAAAACACATTACTTCTGCGCCGCCCAGATTCTGAATGAGGTTGCTGCCCGTCTGAGCGACCCCACCCTCCGCCGCTCTTTGCTCACGGCGCGGCCGGTGCAAGCGATTTTTGAAAAGGCGATTTGTACGGTTCCTTTTGAGCAGGTTGAGGTGTAACTCATGCCCATCTACGAATACGACTGTGCCGATTGTGAAGAACGTGTCCCCATTTTTTTTCGCAGCTTTGCCGAAATTGACAGCAAACCGGTGACCTGCCCTCACTGTGGTGGAAGTCATTTGGAACGGGTCATTTCCAAAGTAGCGGTGGTTCAGGCCGAAAGGGGGGGGCAGGGCAGCCAGGCAAGCTCCGGCAGCCAGCCAGCCGCAGACTGGAGTGACCCCAAGTCCCTGGCCCGCTCCATGCGCAAAGCGAGTCAAGGCCAGGATTTTGGCGGCGAGTTTAAGGAGGTAGCGACGCGTCTGGAGTCCGGCGAAAAGCCAGCTTCTATCGAGAAATCGCTGCGCAAAAGAGCAGGCCAGAACACCGAAACTCATTGATAAAACTTTACCGAGAACCTTCGGTAATTCTATCCAGTCGCCAATGGCTGGAAGCCATCGGCTGAGCCAGGTAAAAGCCGGTTCAAAACCGGCTCGATCAGTTCCCTAGCCTGATTTATCAAGCTTTCATTAAGCTTAGCCGGGCGTTTCAACGCTTGGCTAACCGGCTGATAAACTGAGCTTTGGAATTACCGAGCACTCTTTTACCAGGTAAGTCAAAAGTCAGCGCCGGGTAAGTTTGATCTGCTATACTTGCCTAACTGAGAAGATCTGTCCGAAAAACGCTTGCTGCTATCAGGGGGAACGTAGCCAAGACGCTCTACGTTTTTGGGAACCTCACTCAAAACGCCCCTTTCCTGACTGCCACATAAATCAAGTGAATAACCCCAACCAGGGGTAAATTTTGCATCAACCAAAGGAGGCAATCTTATGGAGAAACGACGGCGTGTTTTCGACAATCATAGTCATATTGGGCCTGTGCCCGGTTATGCTTACTACGGGCTGCCCCAAACAGTCAAGCCGACTTATGACTATGACACAACCGAGGATTATCTGAAGGGCATGGAGGAAAACGGGGTTGACCGCGCCCTGGTCATGTCCAACTACGGCTATCCTGACTCGGCGCAGCCTTTCACCCTGAACCCGCTGGTGGGGGAAAGCACCGCCAAAAACGACCGCCTGCTTGGGGCGATCTGGGTGTCGGCCTTGCCCAAAGATAAAGAACGGACGACCGAGGCACTCAAGCTCATCGGCCAGAAAGGGCTGATTGCGCTGAAGACAACCTGCTTGTTGGGCGGCACCTTCAACCCCGATCAGTGGGACGAGCCGGCAGCCGAGTTATGGGGGATGATCCTCGACGCGGCGGCCCAGCACGACATGCCGCTCCACATTCACACCAGCCCCGGCGGCGGCTCGGACATTGACAATGCCCTGGCCCTGCTGCGCAAGTACGGCCAAACGACCAAAATCCACGTTGTCCATATGGGCGGCGGAGTCAGTGGGCATATCAAGTTTGTGCCGCAGTTCTTTGACCTGGTCAAAGAAGGCTATCAGGTTTACACCGACTCTTCATGGGCGGTCGGCTTTGGCTCCACCTGGCTGCTCAAGGAGATTGAGCGGACAGGCATTGGGACCGACCGCTTCCTCTTTGGCTCCGACATCCCCTGGAGCGATTTCGCCGGTGAGTATTGGAAAATTGAAGGCGCGCCGATTTCCGAAGAGTTGAAGCAAAACATCTTCTGGAACAATGCCGAAAAGTTGTACTCAAAGTTCTGGTAGGATGTTGTTAAGGAATCTAGCAATCTCGTTCCCACGCTTCGCGTCAGTTTTGGAACGAGATTGCGGATTAGTAGGATGTCGCTAACGAGGGCACAGGCCGCGGTGACAGCGAGCAGCAAACAGCCCTCATCTATATGCAAGTAAATAACAAGCATCAAGAAAGGAGCTAAAGTAATTATGGCCGTAGTAGAAATACCCCGCCCCAAAGAAGGTGATTCACTCATTAATCTTGACGAAAAGCTGTTTCCAGATCATAAAGCCAAAGAAGGTGATCGGGCGTTGATTATGATGCACACTGTGCCGTTTGAAGGCTCGGTGGGGTTGGTCAACCTGCTCACCACCACCCGAATTGCCCGCAAGGGCTTCAAGACCAGCCTGGCCCTGTATGGTCCTGGCGTATTGATGGCCGCCGCAGGCCGAGGTTTCCCCGTGGTTGGCCAGGAAGGGTTCCCCGGCAACCTGGCGATTAACCGCCAACTGCAAACCATTCTCAAAGAGGGCAGTTCCATCTATGCCTGCCGTTTTGCCATGACGGCCCTTTATGGGATGCATGAGTATAACCTGATCGAAGGGGTAACGCCTTTCCACCCGTTGGATGTGCTCGACATTCTGATTGATCATTGGAAAACCGGGGCAATGGTTCTTAACACCTGGACACTTTAATTTAATTTGTCACCGCGGCCAAGTAAAATTTAATTAGTTCTTCAGGATTTTGTAGAGTTTAGACCTGATGCGTGAGGCGTAATGACCCTGATCACGTGTCACGTATCACGCATCAGGTTGCCGCTGATCCCTCTGAATTCCGAAAGAGCCAATTTAATCATTGGTGATTAGCGGTTGAAGTGGATAATCTCTAATCGCCAATCTCCAGAAAAGGAAACGTTATGGCCTTACAGGAAGTTTTGCTTGAGTTGCAAAGCCTGGGCGCTCGAATTGAGGTGCCGGTTGAAAATCGAGGTCGGCGGGGCGGGGCTGGCCCTTCTGACGATAAAGCGTTTGTTTTGGCCGGTGTGGCGGCGATGGTGCCGACACTGGGTCAATTTGCCGCCCAATCCCCCTATGCGGTGGTTGAAAGTGAAAATGGCTACTACCTGACCCGCAATGGTCAGATGATTATTCCGGTGGAGTTTCCCTCCACTCCGCGCTTTTATGCCCTAAAAACCGCCGATGGCATCCCTTACTGGCAAATTGCGGTGCTGCATGGCCGCGATGTCCTGGCAACAACTGTTTCGCAGCGCTGTGTCCGCTGGCGGCGAGAAGGGGAACGCTGCCAGTTTTGCGCCATTGAAAACTCGCTAGCGAGCGGCAATACGGTCGCCCTTAAAACCCCGGAACAGTTAGCCGAAGTAGCCGAAGCGGCGGTCCGGCTGGATGGAATCAAGCATTTTGTGCTGACTACCGGCACCATGAACTATCGGGATATGGGCGTGCATTACCTGGCTAAATGTGTCCACGCGGTCAAAGCTGCGGTTCCCGATATTGGCATTCAGGCCCAATTTGAACCGCCGGAAAACCTGGACGATATGCTTCTCCTGCGCGAGGCCGGGGTAGACACCGTCGGTATCCACCTGGAAAGCCTGGACCAGGAGATTCGGCGGCGGATCAGCCCCGGCAAAGCTGAAATTAGCATCGAACGCTACCACGAAGCCTACCGCCGCGCCGTCGAGATTTTCGGGCGCAACCAGGTCTCCAGCTACATCATTGCCGGTTTTGGCGACAGCGAGGAGACGATTATCAATGGCTGCCGGCAGTTAGCCGAGATTGGCGTTTACCCCTTTGTGGTACCCCTGCGCCCGCTCATAGGCACGCCCTTGCAGGAGGCCCAGGCGCCCGACCCGGCCTTTATGAATCGGATTTACAGCCAGGTGGCGGCCATTAACCGGGAGTACGGTTTGAACTGGCGCAATAGTAAAGCCGGCTGCACCCGCTGCGGCGCTTGTTCGGGCTTGACGGCCTACGAGTAAAAGGAGAGCGATGAGCCAGATTATCTGCAAAATTGTCGAAACCGAAGCGGAACGCCGGGCGCATTTCGCCGTCCGGCAGGCCGTCTTTGTCGAAGAGCAGGGTATGTTCAGCGGCTCCGATGTGGATGAGCATGACTCGTATGCCGTTCACATCATTGCCCTGAATCAAATCAGCGGGCAGGTGATTGGCGCGGTGCGGGTCTATGAAGCTGAGCCGGGGGTCTGGTATGGCGGGCGCATGGCCGTGCTTCAGGAATATCGCCGCCATTTGCCCCCAATTGGGCCGCTGCTGGACCGCCTGGCCGAGCGAACCGTGAGCGAACACGGCTGCCGGCGTTTTCTGGCCTACATTCAACTGCAAAATGTCCGCTTTTTCGAGCGTTTGGGCTGGAGCAAGATCGGCGAGCCGGCGCTGCACTGCGGCCAGCCCCATCAACTGATGGAGGCCGATCTGGCGGCGCAGTTGTGGCGCGAGGCTAAAGTTGAAACTCACCTGGAATCAGTCCGCAAACTCGGCCGAGGTGGCCGCTTGCCCAGCGCCGCCGGCGGGCCGGGCCTGGGAGCCAGGCCGGCGGGCGCCGGGCTAGGCTCTTGACCCATGCCTGACTCGGCCCCGCTGGAGGAGCTAATTGCGGCGCTGCGAGCTGCGCCGGCCTGGCAGCGCAAACAGGAGATCAGCGTTCTGCGCGATGACCTGATTTCCCACACCCCCCTGGTCGAAGGGCGGCCGGTGCAACTGGGGGATGATACGGCGGCAATCGAGACGGAGGAGGGCTATCTGCTGCTCGCCGCCGAGGTGATCTACCCGCCGCTGGTGTGGAGTGAGCCTTACCTGGCTGGGCGCTCGGCTATCTTGACCAATGTCAACGACATTTACGCCATGGGCGGTTATCCGCTGGCGCTGGTCAATGTGATTCTGGCGGAAGACACCGGGGCCGCGACTACGATTATGCGCGGTTTAACTGACGGCTGCCGGCGCTATAATGTCGCCCTGGTGGGGGGACATTTGACCGCCAACAGCGAATTTGCCTCGGTGGCGGCCTGTATTTTGGGCCGGGCTAAAAAATTGCTCAGCAGTTTCAACGTCCGTCCGGGCGACGCTTTGCTGCACGTGACCAATCTGCGGGGCCAGTTTCACCCCCGCTTTCAATTTTGGGACTGCTCGGCCCACCTGACCGACGCCGACCTGCAGCGAGACCTGGCCCTGTTACCCGCCATCGCCGAAGCCGGCTGGTGCGATGCCGGGCGCGACATCAGCATGGCCGGCCTGCTCGGCTCGCTGTTGATGATGCTGGAGTTGTCACGCGTGGGCGCAATCGTTGATCTGGAGGCTATTCCCCGCCCGGCGGCAGCGGAGGATCGTTTTCTGGATTGGCTGCTGGCCTTTCCCAGCTATGGCTTTGTGCTGGCCGTGCGCCCGGAACACGTGACCACCGTGCAAGCGGTTTTTGCCGCCCAGGCTATCACCTGCGCGGTCATCGGCCAGGCGGCCCAGGGCCGGCAGGTCAGCCTGCGTGACTCGCGGGGCCACGAGGCCGAATTGTGGGATCTGGCCGAGGAGCCGTTCATCGGCTTTTCAGCTTCACCAGACCAGGTAAAAGAGAGTGCAAACCGTCAATAGCGAAAAGGGTAGCAGAGTAGCAAAGTTGCAGGAGCAGATAGCAGTTCTTTATCTGGCTACTGGTTACTGGCTACTGACTACTCTTACCGTCTACCGTCTACTATTTTTTGAAGGAGAGAGGCAAAATTATGACTACCAGAATCGTTGTCGTCGGGGGCGGCGCGGCGGGTACGGGCGCGGCCACCATTGCCATTCAGCACGATCGCTCGTTGAGCGTGACCCTGCTGACCGAGTTTGAAGATATTGCTTACAGTCCCTGCGGCATTCCTTATGTCTTTGGGCGCGAAATTGATAAGTTTGATGGCCTGTTTCTGCAAAACTCGGAGTTTTATAAAGAAATGGGCATTGACCTGCGCCCCTGCACGGTCGTGACCAAAATTGACATGGGGGAGCGGGTGGTCTACGCCGGCGAGGAAAAATTCCCCTTCGACAAGCTCATTCTCTGCACCGGCTGGGAATATGACCCGCCCGACGTGCCCGGCACGGATTTGGCCGGGGTGGAATATATTAAAAATATTCGCCGGGCCATGGAGCTGGATAAACAACTGGACCAGGTCAAGCGGGCGGTCGTTTACAAAGCCAAGCCGCTGGGCCTGGAACTGATTACCGCCCTGCCCCATCGCGGCATCGAGACCCACCTGGTAGACGAAGCGCCCTGGCTGCTGGCCGATTTTGCCGATCCGGATATGATGAAGCCGGTGCAGGACTCGCTGGATGAAATGGGCGTTAAAATGCACCTGGGCGCAAAACTGCTCGGCTTTAAGGGGCAAAACGGCCGCCTGGCCACTGTCGAAACCAGCGAGGGCGAAATCCCGGCCGAGATGGCCTTTGTCGCCACCACCATGAAACCGGCGACGGCGCTGGCTCAGTCCATCGGCTGCAAAATTGGCTCTACCGGGGCAATTATCGTGGATGACCATATGCGCACCAATATCCCGGATGTTTACGCCGCCGGAGCCTGCGTCGAGGTGATGCACGGCCTGCTGAAAATCCCCATTCAACTGCTGCCCGGCTCCTACGCTTACCCGATGGGCAAAGTGGCCGGCTATAACGCTGCCGGCGGCGACCGGCCTTACCAGGAGGTCTTTGTGCCCTGGGGTATTATCGGCGGCAAGGTGCAGGTAGGGGGCGCGCTGGTTTCCGAAACGATCGCCAAAGCGATGGGTATGCCCTACATCATCGGCCGGGCGACCGGCATCACCGCCGCCCGCTACTACCCCACCCACGAAAAGATGCACGTCAAGCTGCTGGCCGATCCCCAGACCCACCGGGTTCTCGGCGCTCAATTTGCCGGGGGCGATGGGGTGAAAGAGCGGGCCGATTTTATGGCCTTTGCCATCCGCAAAGAGTCTACCCTGGAAGAGCTGGCGACGATGGAAAATGTCTATTCACCGCCTATCGGCGCGCTTAACGAGCCGATTGCCCTGGCCGCCCAGGCGGCGCTGCGAGACGCGGCGAAGAATTAATTTCTGCTATTATCCCACACCCTGAGTAGCGCGAAACGTAGTGGAGCGCGTATCGAAGGGTGTAAAGTGTGATAAATTGCTCTAAACTCGCACCCTGCGATATGGCCTACGCTTTGCTCCGGCCACTCTGGGTGCTAAACTCTAGGAGAAGTAGACCAATGGCTATCGTCGGCAAAAAATCTGGCCCAACGACACTGCTGCAAAAGTTTCGCGTTTTAACCGAGGGTTTGCTCATGGAAGTGGCTCAGCAGGCGATGCTGGGCCAATATCCTAACACCGGGCGTTCACCCTACCCCAAGCAGGGCTTGATCTACACCCTGCTGCGCCTCTTCTTTCTGCCCGGCTTCAAGCTGACTCCCTGGCCGCTGCGCCACCGCATGATGCAGCTCTTTTTTGTGCACCAACAGCAGCAGGGCTGGCCTAAGCATTCCTGGCCCCGGCCCAAAACAGACCTTTAGGGTCTTTAAGACCTGATGAGTTTTAAGCTTCGAAATTGGTAATGAGACTGGAAGGCTGGAGGACTGGATAAAAAGGCAATATCCAACCTTCCAATCCTCCAGTCTTCCAAACACTTTACTGAATTTGTTCGTCAGAAACCTATGGTCTGTTTAAAGGTGATTTTGTGAGCCGAGTTAAAGTCAACTGGCTGGGCGACTACCAGACTGAAATAGAAGTGCGCAACCTGCACCACCTTAAAGGCGACGAAGCGCCGGAGTACGGCGGCCAGGATACCGGCCCCATGCCCACCGACTACCTGCTGGTGGCGGTCGGCACCTGCATGTGCCTGGCCGTGGCCCACGTGGCCAAAAAGCGGCGCCTGACCCTGGGCCAGCTCAAGGTGGGTGTGTCGGCGCACAAGCATGAAAAGGAGTTTCGCTTCGACTCGATTGACCTGTTCATTCAGGCCGACCTGCCGCCCGAACAACTGGACCCGCTGGTGGAGCAGGCCCGCCGGGTTTGTTTTGTCAGCAATACCCTCGCCGCCGCCTGTCCGGTTAATGTGGTAGCGGAGACGATTGGAACACAAGAAAATGTCTGATTCTCTTTTTAATACCCCTCTTCAAGTCATCAACGTCGGCATCGGCGATTTTGCCGAAACGCTGCGCCAGCAGGCTGTGCCGGTCGTCGAGGTGGAGTGGCAGCCGCCCGCGGGCGGCGACGCGAATCTGGTCGAAATTCTGAAGCAGACCGACGGCAGCCGGGAGCTGGCCGAAAAGATTGACGCGGCTAACCGGGAGGCGGTCGAGCGGATTCTGGCCTCGCAGCCCCGGGTGGTGGATGTGGCCCCAGCGGCGCAGGCGCTGGGATTAGCGGGACGAATTATCCTCCACGCCGGCCCGCCGATTTCCTGGGAGCGCATGTGCGGGCCGCAAAAGCGGGCGGTCCTGGGCGCGATCCGCTTTGAAGGTTGGGCCGGCGATAACGAGGCCGCCGAGGCGCTGGTCGAAAGCGGGCAGGTCACGCTGAGTCCCAACCACCGTTACCGCGCGGTCGGGCCGATGACCGGCATCATTTCGCCTTCGATGCCGGTGTTGGTGGTGCGCAACGAAACTTTTGGCAATTACGGCTTCTCCACCTTCAACGAGGGCCGGGGCAATACCTTGTGGTTCGGTATCTGCGACGACGCCACTTTGGAGCGGCTGCGCTGGATGCGCGACACCCTGGCTCCGGCGGTCAAGGCTGCCCTCCAACACGGCGGCCCGTTGAATGTGTTCGATATTGTGGCCCAGGGCCTGCAAATGGGCGACGAGTGCCACGCCCGCAGCGCGGCCTCGACCTCGCTGCTGGTCAAAACGCTCATGCCGCCGATGCTCGACGCGGGTGTGTCGAGCCGGGTCGTCGCCGACATTATTCGCTTTATGGCCAACAATAATCATTTCTTTCTCAACTTTACGATGGCCGCGGTCAAGGCGACGATGGACGCCGCCCACGGGATTCCTGACAGCACCCTGGTCACGGCAATGTCGCGCAACGGGGTAGATTTTATGCTGCGGGTCGGCGGGCTGGGTGATGACTGGTTGGTCGCTCCGGTTTCGCCGATGGACGAGGCAGTTTACTACACCGGCTACTCTGTCGCCGATGCTGCCGGCGATATTGGCGACAGCGCCATTATCGAAACCTGCGGCCTGGGCGGCATGGCCATTGCCAGCGCGCCGACCATCGCCGCCTTTGTGGGCGGCACGCTGGCCGATGAGATTGCGGCCGTAGAAGAGTTACGCCTGATCACCGTGGCCGCTCACCAGAAGTTCAGCCTGCCGGCGATGAACTCAGCCAATACGCCGCTGGGGATTGACCTGCGCCGGGTGGTTGAAAGCCGCATTGTCCCCTTTATCACCACCGGCGTGCTGCACGAAACCAGCCCGACCGTCGGCCAGATCGGAACGGGCGTGGCCCGCGCTCCCGTTGCCCTGTTCGAGCAGGCGCTGGCGGCCCTGGCCCACCAGTGGGGGCTGGCGACATCGCTGCCCCGGCCAGAATCGGTGAAGCTTGAGCCGGTGAAAGCGGCGTCAGCTTGATGACCGAGCAGGAAATCCAGGCCCTGGCGCTGATCTGGCGTAGAGCCGAAGATCGTTTTTACCAGGCGGCGCTTAATATGCCGGAACTCTATGCGGATGGCATTCGCCTGGTGCGTGCCCTGGCCAGCAGTCTGGAGCAGGTGGTTGAGGCAAATGAATTGGTCGAGGTTTACCAGAATTATGACCTTGACCAGGTGGGCCTGATTGCCGATGGGCTGGCCCTGGTTCATGGCGACTTTATTGATTTTGAACTGGCTCGTGACGCCGCTTTTTATCTGCGCTACCAGGAAATCCTGGACCGGCAGGACCAGGCCCGGATTCAGGCCAGGCTGGCCGAAGCCCAGGCCCAGGGAGCGCAGTGGGTGACACTGTACGATAACGAAACCAGGCGGCAAGGCCGGACCTATTTTCAGCGCTTGGAAATGCGCCTGCCGGATGGGTTGGGCCTGTACACGGCGGTGGAACTCGACCTGGAAAAGGGACGGGTTTATGTAGTTGAGCCAATCATACTTGACCCGGCCACCGGCGAACCCCGGCGGGGGGTAACTGCACCTGATCCGCGGGAGGAGTTTCGCACGCGGGAAGAGTTGGAAGCAGCGGTGGCCCGCCTGCGGGAGAAGTACAACGTGATGCGTGATGCGTGATGCGTGTGCTACCCGCTTACGTACCTTGTACTCTACTTGAGCTTTCTAAATTTTAAGGAAAAACGATGACCCTTGTCAGCCAAATTAAAGCCAATACTTACTACGATTCCGTCCGTCTGATGCGCGTTTCGGAGATGCTGTCCCAGTTGCCAGGGGTGAGCCAGGCGATTGTGGCTATGGGGACCGAGGCCAACAAGCGGGTTCTGGCGGAAACGAATTTGTTGACCGACACGGTTCAGGACGCCGGAGCGAATGACCTGATGCTGGTGGTCGAGGCCGATGCGGCGGAGGCCGGCCAGGAGGCGCTCAAGCAGGCGGAGGTCAAGCTGGCCGAGGCCGCTTCTCCCGCTGGCAGAACCGGCCAGGAGAAGGCGCGTCCCCGTTCTCTGGCCCAGGCCCGGCAAGCTCTGGCAGGGGTGAACATGGCCCTGGTTTCGGTGCCGGGACCCTACGCTAAACTGGAGGTCGCCCGAGCCCTGCAGGCCGGGATGCATGTCTTTCTGTTCAGCGATAACGTTACCCTGGCCGAAGAGCTTGAACTAAAGCAGTGGGCCGTCGCCCAAAGTCGTTTGATGATGGGACCGGGCTGCGGCACGGCGATTATCAACGGGGTGGCCCTGGCCTTTGCCAATGCCG
>JAHDWA010000110.1 GCA_023382535.1 Anaerolineae bacterium
GGGGTAGGCGAATTTTTCGCTTTTATTCCCTCTTACCAAACTCCGAACGATCACTTAACAACTGTTCCTTGAGTTGGCGTAAGGCCGCGTCAACCGGCTCAAATTTCGTGTCCCTGTTGATCGTGTCAGCTAGCCTAGCCTCTTTGATGGTCTGAGTATCTTCGGACGAAAGTTGGCCCATTTCCAAGGCGGTTTCTTTGGGGGTCGGCTCTCAGCCATACTCCTGGAGGAGACGGCGCTCAGTCTGCACCACCTTACTGACGGTTTTGACCATGTAGTAGGGAACTCGGATGGTTTGGATCTGGTCACTCATTCAGGCTACTGCACTTTCTGAAGGCCAGATTTTTCTGGCCTCACTTTACTATTCTCTACGCCACGCACCTCCGTGATCATTGGCTTATAGACCCATTATCAAGGGTATCGAGATGATGGCCAAAAACGAAACAGCCCACCATACCGGTTGGTGAGCTGCTTCAATGAGGAGGAGAAGAAAGGCTTCCTATGACGATTAAGATTTCCCTTACACTGTTATCTTATCACACCTAAAAAGGGTTGAACACCCCAATTTTTAGGGGTATTTAAGGATTTTTAGGTCACAAATGAAAGAGCCGACCCGGCACGGTCGGCTGCTCCACCTTAACAATCTTCGAAAGGAAACCTACATCAACATGAGTATTCGTTACAGTTATATACTACCACGTTTTGCTGAGGAGCAACATCCCAATTTTTGGGGGTTTAAAGGAGCTTGAGGCTGGCCCAGTTTCCTCAGGGAAATATTAGGTGGAGAGTGCTTGAGATCATTTGTAAAGTAAATTCCCGCCTCCCGGTGATCGTCATTTCCGCGTATGGCGACAAACGCACCCGCCAGGAAGTGGCCCGGCGGGGCACGGACGGTTTCTTTCATAAGCCAATCAACGTCGCCAAGCTCTACCGGCATATCCGTATTCTGCTGGCGATGCAGACGAAGTGGCCCGGAGAGGCCACGCCGCACCAGCTCGAAACTGAACTAACCCTCCGAACCGAGGGCCGTCAGGCCCGGCTCATTACCCAGACGCGCCGGCTGAATAAGCTCAAAGAGCGGCAGGCGCTGCTGGGGATTGGTGCGCCGCCGGAGCTGCTCATTGAAATCGAGGATTTGGAAGGGGAAATAAAAAACGCAGAGAGCCTTTTCGGGCCTCCGCGTAAGAATTAAAGGCCAAGACCGGCGAGCGAGAGCCAGTCAGGTCAGAGGGCTGAAGCAATGGCCTTTTGTAACAGACATATCGGTCATTTGACTCAAGAAAGGAATAGCAAACTAAACTAAAACGAAATGAACAAAAGAACGCGGGTCAGGTAAGCAGAAAGAGCTGGGGATTTCCCAGTCCTGCTCCAGGATCAGGTCAAGGTGGAGACAGCCCAACCGAAATAAACTGTGCATAAAACGATCAGTGCGAGCGACCCAGTCTAATCGTTGCTCTTGGATGACCAACACACCTAGATAAATCATCCAAATGTAAGCCAAGAAGACGGCAATGACAAAACGAGCCAGCCGCTGCGGCTCTCTAATGCCTGATTTATGCAAACCGAAACCTCTGGACTTGGTGTCGGCAAAGAGGGTTTCGATTTTGAAGCGGCGCCGATACCAGCTTTGAGCTTCCGTTAGGCTCTGGGCACTGGTCACCAAATAAAGATGTTCAGCGGCAGCTTCATTCCAGAGGATGGCGATGTTCACCGGACCGATCTCTTGTTGAGTAAAGTTGCCGTAATTCTTCTTCCGTGGTGGTTAAGCGACCCTGGCCCCGAAAGGCCTCATCTCCTTCCCCCTTCAGTTTCCGCTTCCACTTGTTCAGTAACCCGTGGGGAATGCCTAAATCATCCTCGATCTCCCTAATCATCTTGCCGCTGGTCTCTGCCAGCCGAATGGCTTCCAATTTGAATTCCCGGCTATACAGCCGTCGCTTACTACTCATTACTCGGCCTCCGTTTTGGTTCATTGATAGTTTACTGTCTTTTCTACCTGTCTACCAAAACGGGGTAACGTCAGACGTTCTTTTGTTGCGTAGGGATCAAGATGCCCAGTTGGGAGGGTTTGACCATTCCTTCCTTGAGCGCCTTTTTGCCGATGGCGCCGGCCTCATAGACCAGCAGGTTGCGACCCTAGCTCTTGAGTTTGTAACCGGGCAAGTGGGGTCGCCCCAGGAACCTGGAGGGGTCTTCCCGCCAGGCTTTTATCGCGCCAAAGAAAGTTTGCCAGTCGTGGTCGACCTGGATCAGGACCTGATTGGAGACTTTGCGGGGTAAGGCCCGATATTCGGCTGAGTCTTTAACGAGGTGATAAGTACCGCCGTAGCCGATGTAGCGACGTTCAAAAATATAAGCCTGGCGAACGAAGTAATTTGTTTTGTTGTACAAATTCTTAGCGGCGATAACGGCCAGTTCTGTTCTTGAAAAATCAGGGACAATTACGGGCGCACGCGCCGAGAGATTGCAGCAGATTGCGGGCCTGCTGGCGGCTCAGACCAGTGTTGCCCTCAAAGCGCTGCCAGAAGCTCTGCCACCAATCGGCCGGCTCTTCCTTGGGACCATCATACTCGGTTACCCGCTGGGAGGGACCATCTACGACCAGGCTGCCGACATATTCGGCATCCGAGTAGACCCGTTTGAGCTGGCTGGCGATGATCTCCATATCCGCCGGCGAGACCACTCCGTTGCTGGTGGCCTGGTAAAACTGGACCGTCACCCGGATCGGAAAGCGCTCGTCCCGTTCAATCGCGAGGTTATCAATCTCCGTGAATGGCCCTTCAATGGGACCATGGCCGATGACCGCGGCTTCGACATCACTCTTTTGGACCGGAGCAGCCTCGGCGGCCATTACCGCCCCCTCGAGCAGTTCATCCTGATAGGTCAGCGGCTGCTTTTGCTTGAGCGGTACCTGGATCAGCAGGACCATATTCAGCCCGCTCTCGTTCCCTGCTTCAACGCTGACTTCCTGTCCCGGCTGAGCCTGGCTCTGGAAATCGCTCAACCGTTCGCCGGTAAAGCCGGCTCGCTGGCCGTTCTGATTGAAGAAGAGTCGCTGGCCCCAGGAGAAACCGGCTGGAAAGGCATCGCGGGTGTTATCAATAATGGTGGCGCTGGTGCCTTCACGGGTGGCGACGATAACCAGCACCGCCGGGTCGCCTTGATAGGACTGGTAATTGAACAGCACTGGATTGAACTCGGCTCGGCCCTGCTGCGGCACCGGCAGGAAGGCCGCCTGGGCGCTGACCAAAACGCGGCTGTCCCTTTCGGCCAGCAGGGAGCTTTCCTGCCCGGCCCAGGAGCCGGGATTATTGAGATAGCGCCGGAAATTGCCCAGGTACTCGGTCAAGGTGATCCGCTGCAAGGGCTGGCCGGTCTCGTTTCCGACTAACAAATAGAACTGGTCGGGCGAGACATCGCCGGTCAGGTCTTCAAAGTTGGGGTAGCGGATGACCGGCATCAGGGTTAAGCCATAGTCACCCGTTGCCGGGTTGGGCTGCTGGACCTGGATGGTCATATCGGAGATATTCGGCCCGACTGAGGAGTTATTGTAGCGGCCGGTATCTTCCCAGGTGACGTTGACGATGTTCAGGCCATACTGGGCGGCCAGGGCCTGGGCTTGCTCATCGGTAACCATCGCCGTGGTGTTCTGGATAGCGGCCAGATAGGCGGGATCAGGTTCCTGAATGGTGTCACGCTTGTCGGGCGGTTCAGCCGCCAGGGCGGTTGCAGACGGCAGGCCGGCTGTCCCCAGGATAATGAGGAATAACAAGGCTATGAAGGTAATTTTGAACAGGTACTTGAACATCAGCGGCTCCTTTTGAGTAGTGAAGATTATCTTTAGGACGCCGGAGAGGAACTAATCGTTCCATTTTGCTGCTTGGCAGCTATTGCGACTCTGTTTTTAGGCTGGAACGATTTAATCGAGTAGAATACTGAAAGGAGGGGATCTGTGTTAACCGCAACCATTCGTGAATTTCTGCAAAAACCGCTGGTTGCCCGGATGAGTACGCTTGACCCGGACGGGTATCCGCACACCGTCCCGGTCTGGTTTATGCTCGACGGGGATGATCTTGTCGTGATAAGTGTCAGCAGCACCCGTAAAGTGGGGCATATCAAGGCTAACCCCAAAGGCGCTATCGCCATCGGCGGCGACCCGGTGGACGGAGGCGGCTATCTGATCAAAGGGGAGTTCTCCATCGAGGCCGATCCGGAGGATGCCTGGGTCAGGAAGTTGACCCATCATTACGAACCACCGGAGCAGGCTGAAAAGGATATCGCCGCTTGGGCCGATCTGGACATCATCGTCCTGCGTTTGAAACCGAAGGTGGTGCTGAAGGTCATCTGAGCAACTCCCCCAGAAAGCTGGGGGAGATGGCTAAAAAGAAGCTTTCGCACGATCAGCAACGCGCCCAAAAGAACAAAAAGCAAGTCCGCCCCTCCCAAGCCCCGCTCGGTCCGGGGCAGCAGCTCTTAAACCGGCCGGAAAAAGCCGGGTTGGGAATACACAAGTTGATGCGCAGGGTGCGGTGGTGACATACCAATCGCTCTATACTTTTGGCTATAGTGGCCATCAGCCTGAGAAGCTGCTAGCCTTAGCGGAACAGTTGGACGCTATCCCCTACGGGATACGAAGCGTTATTGTTGCCGATGTCCGTTTCAGCCCGCGCAGCCGCGTTCCTCAGTGGAACGGCGGCTGCCTGGCCAACCTGCTGGGAGGTCGCTACCGCCATTTGCCGGCGCTGGGTAATCGCCATTACAAAGGAGGGCCGGTTGAAATCGTTGATTTGGAGGCGGGTCTGGCTCAGGTCGCCGATCGGCTGGCTCAGCAACCGGTCATTCTGCTGTGTGTTTGTGCTGAGGTCGAACGCTGTCACCGTCGTCTGGTTGCCGAGGCGATTTCTGCCCGCTATGGAGTGTCCGTGACCCATCTCTAAAGCGAGTAGATCACCAGGGGGCGAACCGTGTCACAATCCGGAGTTTAGGCAAAGATGAATTCAGGGGTTATAACCCAATATTGGCAGGCTTACCTGGATACCTTGCCGTCCGACTCGCCGGTGCGAAGCGAGCGTTACATAGCCCAGAGGTTTGGCGACAACCCGGCGATGGCCAATGAACTGGGCGATCTTGTGGTACGCGGCATCAAAACCGCCACCTGCTCAGCCCTGTGGGAGTGGCAAGCCGAAGGCGACCCGCTGCCGGAGGTGGGGTTGAAAATGATCGTCCTGGGCGGCCGGGGCGAGCCGTGGTGCATCATCGAAACGGTCGAAGTCATGATCCGGCCATTCAATGAAGTGGATGATCTATTTGCTTACGAGGAGGGCGAAGGGGACCGCTCGCTGGCCTATTGGCGGGAAGCCCACCGGCGTTTCTTCAGCCGCTCTCTGCCCCGGATAGGCCGCTCTTTTGACGAGACAATGCCGCTGGTATGCGAACGGTTCCGGGTTATTTATCGCGGCGAATGAAAGGAAGCCAGGTCAAGGATGAAGTTCTCTGAAATTGAACAGAAGACAGTCGCCAAACTTATGAAGTAGCCCGATTGTGTTCGGGAAAAGATGGAAGACTCTGATTCTTTCATCGGTACGAGGCCGACATCCGAGTTGGCGAGTCCATGCATTTACATCCTGAGGCGTGAATCAACTAAGGAGTTAGGATGAAACTGACAGACTTTAAAGTATTGACCTTTGACTGCTATGGAACGCTCATTGATTGGGAGACAGGGATGGTCGCCGGGCTGGCGCCGCTCACCGACCGGCTTGAGCGGGAACTCACCCGGAATGAGATCCTGGAGGCGCATGCTTTCTATGAGTCAAGCCAACAGCGCCAGACGCCCACCAAACGGTATCAGGATGTGTTGGCCACAGTTTACCGGCGACTGGCTGAAGCGTGGGATCTCAGCGTGAGCTGGGAGGAATGCCTCCGCTATGGCCGCTCCATCAAGGAGTGGCCGGCTTTCCCTGACTCGGCCGAGGCGCTTCAGTACCTCAAGCAATATTACCAGCTCGTAATTTTGTCCAACATAGACAATGAAAGTTTCGCAGCCAGTAACCACAAGCTGGGGGTGGAGTTCAATGCCATCTACACCGCTGAGGATATTGGCAGTTACAAACCGGCCGCTGCTAATTTCGACTATATGCTGGCGATGCTCAAAAGCCGGGGGATTGGCAAATCCGACATCCTGCACACTGCCGAAAGTCTGTTTCACGACCACGTTCCGGCCAATCGCCATGGGCTGAAGAGTTGCTGGATTTACCGGCGGCACGAGCAGGAGGGTTTCGGGGCGACCATGCCGCCGGGCGAAATGCCTCGACTATGACTTTTGTTTCAAGAGTATGGCCCAGATGGTCGAGGCGCATCGGGCAGAAATCAGGGCCTAGATGAGATTTCTATTCACCGTCCAACCGATGTTTGGTCACTTTCACGCGATGGTCCCGCTGGCCCAGGCGCTGCAGGAGCACGGCCATGAAGTCGCTTTCGCCACCGGAAAAAGTTTTGGGCCAACTGTTCAACACGCCGGCTTTCGACATTTTCCCTGTGGCTTTGATTTTGACGGCTCCGGGGAGATCCTCCAGCAACTGCCCGAATGGGAGACCATTACCCGGCAAGAAGTACCGCCTGGCCCAATTCAGCAGCTCTACGGCTTTATCGCAGGCTTAGGCCCCCGAATGGTGGATGATTTACTGGACCTGGTGACTGCCTGGCTGCCGGAGGTCATTGTCCGCGACCCACTTGAATTTGGCGGCTACATTGCCGCTGAGTATAGCCGTGTGCCCCACGCGACCATTATGTGGGCTTTTTACATTACACCCAAGCCGATTGAAGGCGGCAAAGCCGTTTTAGAGTTGCGCCAACGGTACGGACTGCCGGCTGATCCCAGCCTTGCCAGCCTGGATTGCTACCTGGTGCTTGATTTTTTGCCGGCTGCGTGGACCTTCCCGCATTGGCCGCCTCCACCCGTAACCCATCGTTTTTGTGCGCCGCCCTTTGACCGGAGCAGCGACGCCGGTCTGCCGGATTGGTTCCATTCGCTGCCGCCCCAGCCAACTGTCTACGCCACCCTGGGTACCACCTTTAACCAGGCGCCGGCCACGTTTCAGGCTGTCGCCGACGCTTTCAGCGGTGAGCAGCTCAACCTGATTATGACCCTGGGCCGGGCCAATGACCCGGCCCCGTTCCAGCCGGACGCCCCAAATATCAAAATTGCTCGCTACATTCCCCAGACCCTGCTCTTACCCCTCTGTACCGCCATCATTTTCCACGGCGGCTATAATTCCCTCCTCTCCGCGTTGTGGCACGGCCTGCCGATGGTGATCGTTCCCCAGGGCGGAGGCGATCAACTCATCACCGCTCACCGCTGCGCCGAAGTGGGGATGGGGGTTATGGTAGAGGGAACTCCTCCCACCGCCGAAGCAATCCGCAGCGCCGTCAAAACCGTCCTCGAGCAGCCGGACTATCGGCTGCGCGCACAGCAGTTTCAGCAGGAAATCAAAGCCCTTCCGCCGCTCTCTGAGGCGGTGAAACGCCTGGAAATCCTGGCCCAAAGCCGAGCGCCGCAGATTAATAATGAAACTTAAGACAAAAACTCATCAGGAAATGAAGCGTGACGGCTTTGTCAACTTAACCAACCTGTCCGCCCACCCAGCAGTTGATAGTAGGGCGTAGGACGGCAAATGAAGGAGGATTTATGTAAGCAGCCTTTTATGAACAGACCGGCCCGGCGAGCGAGGTCCTGCGGATGGGCGAGCTGCCGACCCGCAGCACTGGTCCGGGCGAAGTTCGGGTGAAGGTAGCCTGATCGGGGTGAATCCGTCAGATGTCAAAATACGGGTCGGCCTGGGCATCCCGGCCCTGACTGCTTACCACGCAGTCATGGTAGATGGCGGTGTGGTCGGCAAGCGGGTTCTGGTGGCCGGTGGCGCCGGGGTAGTCGGCCATTATGCCGTTCAACTGGCCCGGCTTAAAGGGGCCAGGCAGGTCATCGCTACTGTGAGCGGGCCGGAGAAAGCCGCCCTGGCCCGGGAAGCGGGCGCGGAGATTATCTTGAATTACAACACCGATGACCTCCAGGCCGCCGTTGAAGATGCCACCGCTGGCCAGGGCGTTGATCGCATTATCGAAGTAGACTTCGCGGCCAACGTCAATACGGATACTGTCCTCGTGCGCCCCAACGGGGAGGTGATTGCCTACGGCAGCGGCGCGCCGGAGATCAGCCTGCCCTTTTCTGCGGCGATACGGAAGGGGGTGTGGCTGAATTTCTTCATCGTTTACAGCCTGGAGGCTGAGGTGCGCGAACGGGCCATCGCTGACCTGTCGCTGCTGTTGGCAGGGAGCCACTTGAGCCATAACATTGCCCCCCGCCTGCCGCTGGCGCAAATCGCCGCGGCTCACGACCTGGTTGAAAAAGGCCGGGTCATGGGAAATGTGGTGCTTGAGGTGGCGTAAGCAGCAAAAACTCAGGAGGGCCAGCAAACAAGTGGAATGCTCCCGCGAGCCTAAGCCATTTGGCAATGCGAGAATGGAATAAGCGACGATGAAAGTGCTTGAAACAGACCGGCTCAACCTGCGTTGGCTATCAACAGAAGATGCGGCATTTATTCTGGGGTTATTGAATGAGCCTTCGTGGCTGCAGTTCATCGGCGATAGAGGGGTAAGAACGCTTGAAGATGCCCGGACCTATATTTTAACAGGGCCGGTAGAGATGTACACCCGGCTGGGCTTTGGCCTGTACCTGGTGGAACTGAGAGAAGGCGGCATCCCGATAGGGATGTGCGGGCTGATCAAACGAGATTTTCTGGATGATGTGGATGTGGGCTTTGCCTTTCTGCCGGCGTACTGGGGGCAGGGATATGCCTATGAAGCAGCCTCGGCGGTGATAGCTTATGGGGCGGAGGTTGTGGGCCTGAAGCGCATTGTAGCGATCACTAATTCGGATAATCATCGCTCGGCAAGACTCCTGGAGAAGCTGGGGCTGCGGTTTGAACGAATGGTTAGCTATCCCGGCGAGGATCAGGAGATCCGGTTGTTTGCGATTAACCTGAAACGTTGAAGTAGGTCAACGGAGAAGGCTGCTTCTGGCAACCGGCGATTGCAAGAAAAAGGTGAGGCCCTCTGACAAAGGAGGCAGCAATGCCAAACTGGTTTTCCGGCAGCGTGGTGGTCAACCATATCAACCTCCATTATTATCGCACCGGTGGAGACAAGCCACCGCTGGTTTTAGTTCACGGTCTCACCGATAACGGCCTGTGTTGGACCCGCACTGCGGAAGCGCTGGAAAAAGAGTATGACCTGACGATGGTAGATGCGCGCGGCCACGGCCGTTCCGCTGCCCCGCCCACAGGCTATACTTCCGCCGACCGGGCGGCCGACCTGGCCGGCTTCATTCAAGCCCTGCGCCTGGAGCAACCTTGCCTGGTGGGCCATTCGATGGGCGCCGATACCGTCGCCTTTACCGCGGCGGTCTATCCTCAGCTCGTCAAGGGTATTATTCTTGAGGATCCCCCCTGGTATGAAGCTCCCTCCTCGCCTGCCTCACGAGAAGCCACAGCCCAGGAGTGGCGAACCCGGATGCTTGAACGAAAAGCCCAAAGTGTGGCCGCCTTAATTGCCGTCGGGCGAGAAGAGCGCCCGACCTGGGCTGAGATCGAGTTTGACGCCTGGGCCAATGCCAAGTTACAGGTCAGTCTGGCTGCGCTCCAGATGATCGCCGAGTTAAAGCCTCATTGGCGTGAAACGGTTGCTAACATTAGCTGTCCCGTTCTTCTGCTCACCGGCGATCCCGAATTGGGCGGGTTGGTCAGGCCTGAAGTGGCGGCTGAAGCAATCCGGCGCTGCTCACACCTCAAGGTCGTCCATCTTGAGGGCACGGGCCACAATATTCGCCGGGAGCAATTTGAGCGGTTTATGGACGAGGTGACTGCTTTCCTGGCGGCAATTCCATAGATAACTCAAGCTATTATTGAAATTGGAGTTAAAAATGACTGCTTCAAGGATAAAAGAGCCGAGTCTGACGGCCGGGATTGACGAGAGCCAATTAGTCTGGCAGCGTTTTGTAACCCCCATTACCGAGTCCTATTGCCGCCAGATCGCCGAACGCGATTACCGGGGCAAAAAATTGGCCTGCTGGCAGCACATTACCTTGAATACCATTCCTATGTTGCTGGCCTTGCAAGAGGCTGGAGTGGATATTACTTTGGGCGCCTGCAACGTGGACAGCACTGACGATACGGTCGCGGCTTACCTGGCCGCGCAAGGAATTGCCGTCTACGGCTGGCAGGGCATGAGCCAGGCCGACTACCAGTTTGACCATTACACGGCAGTGATGCTGCTGGGCCTTGCCTGGATGTTTGAGGACCTGCCAGGCGACATTCAGCCAGGGTTACAACGCTATCCGGCCCATCTGGAACGAGAAATTGCCGAACGTTCCATCCACATCCATCACCAGGCTTAACCTGATCTCTGAAGGGTAGAATGATAAACAGGGGGACAGAGAGCTTCAAATGATTCATTTTTGAGCAAAAACGAATCATTTCAGGCAGGATTTTTCCCCGACCCTTTTTACTCGTTTGATGTATCAGTTTTTAAGGTGCAAAGGTCGAGAACTTAATTTACGCTGTAGTTAGATCGAAGTTGATGGCTTCCTGTTCCAGCTTGAGACCGCATTCGAGCATATAGTCAATCAGCGGGATCATATCGGCCAAGGCTGGACGCCGGCGAAGGTGGGCCAGGTTGCGCTCGTCGGCAGGAGAGAGGGGGTGGGCGTAGCGGCTGTGCGCGTCAAGCGTCGCCTCGTCCATGCGGTACGGTACAAAATCGGGCGAAACCTGCTGGCGGAGCTGGGCCAGAATATTCAACCCCCCGTAATCAATATCGGCCCAGACGAAGCGAGGCAGTTGGGGTGGCAGGCAGCGCAGGAGATGGCGGGCAGCCGGGGAGGGGTTGCCCCACAGACAGAGCGCGGCCAATCCCTGGCCCTCGTGCCGGATGAGTTCGTAGAAAGAGGCCAGGTTTTCCACGCAGACCAGCCGGGGGGCGGCTATCATCGCCTGCCGGACCCGGGCGGCCATTTCCACGGGAATGCCTACAGACGGATAAAATTCAGCCAGGGAAGTCACCTGGCCGTCGGCGTCTACCAACTGCCAGGGGCCATATAGATAAAGGTGGCCGGGATTGGCCACCAGGCCCAATTCGCGCAGGGCTTCTTGCGGCGACAGGTCGCGCCAGGCCGGCTGGTGGGCGCGGGCCAGCCGGGCGACCGTCTCCTTGAGCGGGTCGAAGCGTTTGCTGTCGTTAAACAGGCGCACGCTAAAAACGCGGTAAGGCGTCTCCTCTTTGGTTTCCTCGCCCGGCAGGGCAACCAGTACATCGAGCAGGTCCCGGTTCCAGCTTTCGTCCATTAAACTGAAGGGGCCCGGCGATTTGCCCGCTTTCAATTGGGTCAGGCAGTGCTGCACCGCTCGCTCACGCCAGCCGGTCAGCCGGAAACGATCTCCCAGCAGCAGGTCCCGCAGGCGGCGGCGCTGGTCGGCGACAGGTTGGCGGGCCAGCAGGGTATAGAGGGGTTCGACGTGGGCTGGCTCCAGGCTCACGGCATCGAGCAAGTGGCCGGTCTGGCCGGACTGCCAGGCCAGGCGAATCCAGCCCTGCTGGGCCAATTGGCCCAACTGCTCGTTGGCAGTCAGGCGGGGCAGAGGGTCAACCTGGCTGTAGTAGCCGGTCAGTTTGGCCGCCAGGTCATCCAAACGGACCCGCACCGCCTGTTTGGGTGCGCCATCCCGCCGCTCGTAGATGTCGAGGAGGTGGTTCAAAATAGCAGCCACATCTGCATTAGGGGTAAATGAGACGCTCATCGTATCGGGTCCACAGATAGTCACCGGTTCTTATTTTTTGTGTCCATTGGTAGACCCATTCTCCCCCTCTAACTCCTTCGTCATCTCTGTCTTGTCAATCTCGATGACAAAGGCGTGATTGTTCTGGCGGACGACGGTACGGACGGCGTTGACGTGGGGTAACAGGCCGGCGGCTTTGTCGGGGGGGGTAGCCAGAAGGACCTGGAGCTGGTTGTCTACCATAAATTGCAGGGCGCTGGCGGTACGGGCGGTGTCCATTTTGCCAAAGGCTTCGTCAAAGAGGGCCAGGCGGATGGTGTCGGAGGGACGGGGCTGGTTGAGGCGATAGGCCTGGGCAAAGGAAGCGGCCATCGCCACGTAAAAGGGCGTGGTGGTCTCGCCACCCGACTTTTTGGCATTGATCTGGCTGAGTAGGGCGCGGTCACCGTTGGGGTAGTGGATGCGAATATCGTATTGCAAGTAGTTGCGATAGTCTTGCAGTTCGCGCAGTTCGGTCAGGGCTTCGGCGGGGCCGGCGGTCAGCCGTTCAAAGAGCAAATCCCAGCCGGCCTGGTGGCGCTGGCGAAAGCCGGACTCAAAGAGGGACTCGCCCAGAATGGCCTGGCTGTCCATAATCATATCATACACCTGGCGCAGCGACGGCTCCGGCCGGGTGATGAACTCGAAACGCTCGCCGCCAAAACGCAGCCCGGCCAGGGTGGTGTTGAGGTAGCCCAACTGCTGCCGGGCGTCCTCAATCTGCTCGCGCAGGCGGTGAATAAAGTTCTCTACCAGTTCGTGTTCGGCCATAGCCCGCTGCTCGGCGATGCGAGCCTCGTACTGAGGCAGCTCCGATTCAACGTAGCGGTCCCGTTCGCGCCCATAGCGGGCGGCGTCCTCGTCGCCGTCATAGCCAAATTGGTAGGTCAGGCTGTAACGCTGCTTGGCTTCGCGCAGACGGTCCCGGCTGCGATTCTCTGCATTTTGATAGTCGCTTTCGTAGCGGGTCGCATTCTCCAGCACCGTTTCCAGCGGCTGGCGCTGGCGCCGGCGCTCATACTCCTTGTGCAAATCTTCAAGCATCTCTTCGGCCTCTTCGAGGACGAGGAAGGCGCGGGCTTCTTGCAGCACTTCGTCGGCCTGGCGTTCCAGGTGTGGCAGTGTTTCCTGGGACAGGGTATCGAGCCGGTTCTTTAAGCCGCCAATGTTTTCTCCCAGCGTTTCCAGTTGCTTTTGCCGCCGCTCCACCTCGGCCTGGCAGCTTTGCACCTGCGCTTGCAGGGCGGCCAGGGATTGGGTGTCGAGGCCGGCCAGTTCGGTACGGCAGGTATCCAGCCGGGTTTCCAGTTCGGGACGGCGGGTGAGCAAGGCTAAATCGCGGGCCAGTTCGACGTAGCGCAACACCTTGTCGCGGGTGAGGGCCAGCCGTTCACGCAGGGCGCTATCACGAATTTGCAGCTCCGCCAGCTTTTGGCCGATGGCCGTCAACTGTTCCTCGCGCTGCTCGATCTGGCGGGGCGTGGCCCGTTCGCCGATAAACCAGCGACGGTAGTGGCGGGGGTCCAGGTGGCTGCTGGTGAAGTTGCGCCGGACAAAACATTCGCGAGTCACGGCGGTGCGGTGGTCACGCAGCGCTTCCAGGGTGTCACATTTGACATAGCTGCCCAGCAGCAAATCCACAAAAGCGCGGGCCGCCGGGTGAGCGGTTTCCACTTCCGTAGCCAGCCCATTGGATAGGAGGGAACGGGCATTTTTGAGGATACGTTCGGCATCCGGCAAGCCGACTCCATGCAGGTTGTCTTTCTCGCGTCGCTGGCGATAGAGGCGCATGGCCGCGTCGTAATGTTCGGGCGGCACCAGCAGATCGAAGCGGGTGCGGCCTAGAATCCCCTCGACGGCGTTTTGCCAGCCTTCGTCGGGCACGTGCAGCGCCTCGTAAAGTGGAAGCACCTCTGCGGCGCTCAGGCCGAGTTCGGCCCGGAGCAGGCGGCGCAGACGGCTGGACTCGGGGGCTGCGGTATCGTAGCCGACGGCCCGGTCGCCGGTGCGAAGCTGATGGATTTCTCGCTGGAGGCGTTCGGCCTCCTGGCGAAGTTCCTGGCTTTCGTTGCCCAGGAGAGCCGCTTGAGCCGTATAATGATGGCCCATTTCCTGAAACGCCTGCTGAAGTTGGGTAACGAGTTCAGGAGTCCAGGCTTTAGCCTGGATTCCGTTGAGCAGCGCCTCCGGCAAAGCTGCCCCATCCTCCCGCAGCAAGGTCTGAAGACGCCGGGCGTCGGCCTGCTCGCGCTCCAGCAGTTGGTTAAGCCGGCTTTCCTGCTGGCGCAGCGCGGATAGATCAGCCTCCAGTTGGGCGATTTCCTCGCGCAAAGCCTTGTCGCGGGCGGCGGTAACGTCGGTGCGCAGGGCAATTTGGGCCTCGATGAGGGCGTTGTTGACATATTTTTGCTGCTCGCTTAGCTCCTCCCGCTGCATTTCGAGGCGGCTGAGGGCGATGGTCTTTTCATCCCGTTCCAGCCGGAATTTTTTGAGGTCGGCCAGGTAGGTGTCGCTCTGGGCGTAGCGGCGGAGATAGCCGTTGGTCAGGCGCAGGCGGCGCTGGGTGCGCCGTTCCTGGTCAAGTTCTTCAATCTGGTTGAGGCTCTCGATGCGCTGGCGGATGTCGGCGGCTAGGCTCTCGAAGTGACGCATGGTTTCCAACTGCTCGCGCAGTGTTTTGACATCCACCAGGTTTTCGTCGAGGAGATAATTGTGGACAAAATCGCGGATGTTGGTCAGCGGGCTGAAGGCCAGGCCCTTGACAATTTTGGCGGTGAAGGTTTCTTTGAGTTGGCCCAGCCGGTTGAGCAGGTGGAAGCGGTAATCTTCCAGCCGGGTAAAAAGCTGGGCACGTCCCTGCGGGTCGGCCAGGGTAAAGTGTTCCAGGTGGCGGCGGAAAGCCCGGCTGTCGAAAAGCTGGCCTTCACTGCGGAAGAACCAGGCATCGTTGAGCGGCGCGCCGTTAACAATGAAGTAAGCCACGTCGGGCGAGCGGCCATCCTGGTAGGCGTCAATGACCGCGCCATGCACAAAGTAGCTGTTGTCGGGGTTGCGAAATTCCAGGGCGACCACGGCGGTAGCGTCGCCGCGCAAAAAGCGCTGGCCCTCGGTGCCCAATTCGCCGCGGACGTAGCTGGTCAGGGTACGCTGGCTGCCGGTCATCGCCGCCTGGTTGAATTTGACCTCGCGCTGTCCGCCGACCAGGGCAAACTGCACCGCGTCGAGAATGGTGGATTTGCCCACCCCGTTGATGCCGATGAAGTAAGTTGTTCCCTGGCAGGTGATGGTGGTATTTTCAAAGAGGTGCCAGTTGATAAGGCGGATGCGGGTTAACTGTTTCATTTAAAAACTCCCTTGATACGTGATACGTGATGCGTGAGGATTTTTTGCCTAGAATCATCACATATCACATATCACGAAATTGGACAATTTTTTGAGTCTGCCTAACTCGGCCACAAACAAGCTCAAACGATACGCTTCTACTTTCCACAAGGGGTCGCCCGTAAAATCGGCTGGCGCATTTTGTTCCCATTCCTGATAGTTCACGGCTACGCTCCTGATAATCGTGCATGTATATGATGCGTAAAAAGTCACGTATCACGCATCAGTTTCTTCCTCTACCGCCCGATACTTCCTCAGCCACGCTTCCATTTCCTCTGCCGTTTGCACCGGCAGGATCATTTTGACCGAGCCGCGCAGGCGGAGACGGGCTTCGCTCTCACGGGCGTCGAGGGAGCGGCCGTCCAGCGGTTCGATCAAACCCAGGCGGCGCAGGCGGCTCAAAATGGTTTCATATTGGCCTACGCCCAGGTCGCGCTCTTTGCCGGTGATGGTCCGGTATTCTTCCCGCACCTCGCCAATCGTCACCACCGGGTCGGCGGCCAGGCTGAGCTGCTCAACCTGTTCCTCGTAGAGCTTGCGCAAAACCACAATCATCAACGACTCGTCGAGCTTGAAGCGCTGGTGGCAGTAGCTAAAATCGGAAACCACCTGGAAGATACGGTGGTAATCGTCGTGCAGCAGGGTAAAGCCGGCCAGAGCCAGCAGAGCCGAAAAAATAGAGCGGTGGCGGTGGACGAAGTAGTAATCGTCTTTGTCGCCATCGCTGTCCTGGTATAGAAACGTCTGGCCCAGCAGCCGGTTCATCACCCGCGGAATATCCCGGCGGGCCTTTTCCGGCAAGCCGGTGGTTTCGAGAAGAGACTCTGAAGTGAATGTCATTCGTTATCCACACCTTCCTTAAAAATCCGTGATGTGTGGTGCGTAGTACGTAAATATCTCGACTACGCGCCACGCCCTACGCACCACGTTTTACTTCTTTACCAACTGAAACGGCCTGACTCTGACCGGTCCTAATTTGACCGGCTCGCCTTCAAGGGCTTCCAGGCTGTAATTGACTTCGGGGTGGTTGCCGTAAGCGACGGTATAAATCAGCCAGGGCAGATCGGCGGGGGCGGCAAAGACATCGGGAGGGAAGTCGGAGATGTGCAGCACACGATGGCCGTTGAAAAATTGGCCGACAAAGGCTTGAATCTTGGCCGGAGTGATGGCCGCGCCCAACTGCTGCAAAGTTGCGGCGTGCAGGGTGCGGGCCGTCGTGGGGTCGAGAATCGGCAGGACCACCGGCTGGGGGGTGAAGGGGGCGCGGCGCTGGGGTAAGGTATAAAAGCTGTGGACATCGGGCTGTTCGGCGGCGACGGTCTGGAAGGAGGGCGCTTCTTCGGGCAGCCAGGTTTCACCCTCGGTTTGCAGCGCGGCCAGGTCGCGGGCCAGGGCAGTCAGCTTATCTTTTAAGCTGCCGTCGGCGCTGACCAATTGGTAGCGAATCTGACGCAGGGAGGTGCGTAAATATTGGCCGTGCCGCCGGTCAATTTCCTCCAGCAGCGGGTCGAGACTTTCGAGTTGGTTAATGATGAAACGCAAATAATGACTGATCTCAGCCTCGGCCTGGGCCGGGGTCAGCCGCCCCTGGGTAGCTAACTCGGTGGCGGTCTGCTCCAGCCAGGCGCTGTCAAGCTGCCAGCTTTGCAACTGGCCGATGATGTCGCGCCGGTAGCGGGAAACGTGATCGGAGGTTTTGAGGGCGTGATAGGCCGGGCCAAGCGCCTGGCTGTACTCGTCGTACTGCAAACGCAGCAGTTCGGCCACCGATTGGTTGCGGCTGATCCGCTCGATGTAACGGCGGATGTTCTGGTTCAATTCATTCAAGCCGCGAATCACCTGGCGGACATTCTCATAAGCCTGGGTCAGGGCCAGCGCAGGCGAGAAGTTTTCGCCCTGGTGGGTCAGCAGTTGGTGGGCGGCGTAGAGCTGGCCGGTGTATTCACGCGGCTTTTGCTGTTGGATAGTCCGCAGGGCTTCCAACAGGGTAAAGGCATAGTCGGGTAAAATAATGAACTCGGTGTAATCGGCCTGCTGTTCCCGTTCCAGCCAGCCCGCTTCGACCAGGCGGCGCAGTAGCCAACTGGCGTATTCCTGGATGTTGCCGGGGAGCGGCTCGTCGGCGTTATCCGGCCCGTCCTGGGGGAAGCTCTCAATGCCCTCACCCGTTAAATAGGTGACAATTTCGGCAATGACCATGTCGCGGGTCAGGCCGAAGCGGTTAAACTCGGCGATTTCGTAAATGCGCAGCAGGACGGCCATGTAGTGGCGCTGCAAGCCACCCTGGCCCTGAGTGCTGAAGACATTAAAAAGATTGGCCGGCAGAATATCAAAAGGATTGCTCACACCCGGCATTGGCCGTTTCCTCCCATCCCCTCGTCTGAAGTCCCATTCCAAATCAGGATTTCCTCAACCTGGCAGCCCAATACCTGACACAGACGAGCCAAAGCATCCAGTTCAACGTAGCGCGCCTGGCCCGCGTCGAGCCGGTAGACCAAATCCTTAGGTACGCCGGCCAGGTGGGCTAATCGCCGTGGCGTGAGCCGCTGCCCTGTTGTCAACTGGTATTTGCCCAGTAACTTTGTAATTCGTCCCTTAGTCGTTAATTCTCGCATAATAGCACATTTGTTCTATACAAAGTATATTATACCGGCTTTTGTCGCCTTGTCAAGACAGATAATAGATTTAATCGCCACTTGGAGTAGCAACTCGCCATTTGTCTGCTTATAATCCCAGCTGACGTTCTATTAACCTGAGTTCGGAGTTTTAAGAAGGTGACACTGCTCCTTTGATGGTAGAATGTGAGTGTCCAATTCACAACCAAGCATAGGAGGGTGTCAGCCATGAGTATACTCGAATTATTCTGTGGTGTCGATGATTTCTGCCAACTGATGAGCCGTTATGAAGTGCCACTGCAATTGGGACCACCTAAACGCGGTCCCCAACCCAGTCTGGCTCTGAGCGAGCTAATGACAATTATCATTCACTTTCATCAATCGCATTATCGTGATTTCAAAGCTTACTATACTCAGCACGTGCTCCAACACCTGCGGGCTGAGTTTCCGGGTCTGGTCAGCTACAATCGCTTTGTCGAGTTGATGCCCACGACGGTGCTGCCCTTGTGTCTGTACTTGGTCTCCCGCTTCGCCACCCCGCTGCCGGTCTGTCATAACAAACGTATCCCCCGGCATAAGGTCTTTGCGGACCTGGCCGAACGAGGCAAAAGCTCCTTGGGCTGGTTCTATGGCTTCAAATTGCACCTGATTGTCGATGATCAGGGCGAGCTATTAGCCGTTGGCCTCACCCCAGGCAATGTCGAAGATCGTAAACCGGTCCCCCGCTTGGCCAAAAAGCTGTGGGGTAAGTTGTGTGGGGATCGGGGCTACTTGTCCCAACGCTTGTTTAACCAACTCTTTCAGCAAGGGTTGCAGTTGATTACGCCGATCCGCAAGGATATGCCCAACCAGTTGATGCCCTTAATGGATAAGCTGTTGACCCGCAAACGCTCACTGATCGAGACCATCAATGACCAACTCAAGAATGTGTCCCAGATTGCTCATACCCGGCATCGCAGTGCCACCAACTTCTTGGTTAATCTTTTGGCTGGGTTAATCGCTTACACCCATCAGCCCAAGAAACCATCGCTCAAGTTATCACGGTCGGAGTTTGCCTTGTTACCCCTTCTCAAATAACTCCGAACTCAGGTTACTACTAAGAGTCATAGTCGCTGCGACGACCTTACCGGTGCTCTTGACTACATCCAATGAGGCCACACCTTGCCCGCCGCGACCCTGGAGGGGAAATTCGTTGAAAGGTACGCGCTTGATAAAACCAGCTTCGCTGATGATAATAACCTGAGTCCCTTTTGTCTCTTTTATGGCCATGCCACTCACCAGAGAGTCATCGGGACCGATCTTAATCCCACTCACCCCGCGAGCAGAGCCTGTGGCTTGCGGGTTGATCTCGCCGGTAGTGAACCGAATGGCTTTACCTTTAGCAGTAAAGAACATGGCCTCGACTTCATTGTCCCCAATAGCGGCGAATAATACCTCGTCACCTTTGTCGTTCAGCCCAACGCAAGTGGCCCAACTGGCTTCGCTTGCTGACAAATCCCGGATACGAGTCCGCTTAATGTTGCCAGCCCGTGTCCCGACGACCAGGTAATCGTCTGGCGCCACCACGCCAGTGGCTACCACATATTCCCCTTTGGGCAAGCCCACGTCAGACCAGGTTCCAGCTCGGAGAACGCGGCCCAGGGGGGCCTGCCAGCTCCGGCCTCGGTTAGAGATCAGGACGATAGAATCGGTGGGTTGGGCGGTGAACTGATGTAGGTGTGCCACAACAGGCTTGGGTGACAGGCCAGGCTTAAGCTTGTAGGCAAAGGCGTCGGCATTAGCCCGGATAATCCCCTGCGTGGTTAAGGCGACCACTTGAGGTTTCTCCGGAAGATTAAGTTCAGCCTCAGTTTTTGCAGCCGACAATCCGGCGGCCTGGTCTTCGCGATCAACGATAACCGTGCGGCGCGGTGTGGCGAATTGGGCCTTGATGTCCGTAGTTTCGGCAACGATGACGGGGAGTCGCTCCTTCTCGGAAGCCAACAGTTTCTGGAGGTACTTGATCCTGTTCAGCAACTCCTTTTTTTCATCCCCCAACTTTTGCTTTTCCAGGCCGGCCAGACGCCGTAACTGCATCTCTAAAATGGCCCGGGCCTGCACCTCGCTAAAACCAAACTGCTTCATAAGTCCCTGGCGGGCGATGTCGGTGGTCTTGGACTGCCGGATTGTACTCACAACTTGGTCGATAACGTCGAGCGCTTTGAGCAAGCCCTCGACAATATGCAACCTGGCCTCGTGCTCGGTCAGCTCGTGGCGGCTGCGCCGCTCGATGATGGTGAGCCGGTGCGAGATAAAACGGGTCAACATTTCTTTGAGTGACATCCGTTTGGGAATAACGCTGCCTTCTTCGTTAATCAAGGCCAGGTTGTTCACCCCAAAAGTTTGGCGAAGTTGAGTGTACGTCAGGAGAGCTTCGAGTGGTTTGTTCAACCGGCGTCCCTCGGGTCACATCGGCGAGTTTGCCGGGCAGTTCTGAGACCTCCAAAGCTGACTTGCGGATCACTAACTGCCGGGCGGCCTTGGCCGCCTCGCGGCCACGCTGTGGTTAGCAAATTGGAACGATGGGTCCTTATAGCCATCCCCCACTCTTATCCGCATCTCCCTTGCCCAGTAAAGCAGGCCGCGGGCCAATTCCAAATTGTAACGAGCAATGAGGTCGCCGGGGGCGAGAGGCTCGCCAGGGTCGAGCAGGAGCTGTTCTTCGGCCAGGTCGGCGAAGAGGGCGGTTTCGATCTGCCCGGCGGTCAGGCCGTAGCCAGAGGCGGTTTCGGCGATAACTTGTTCTCGCGTGGTCTGGCTGAACAGATCATGCTTAAAGGTGATCGGCCCGCGACGAAAAAGCGCGGCCCGCAGGTCGGCAGGGGATAAAGGCGGGTCGCTGCCAAAGGTACAGCGCGCTTCCAGCACGGCGGCCAGCCCACGAATGACCGGGTAATCGAGGCTGTCGCCTTCGTAATCGCGCAGGGCTTCGGCCAGCGCCCCCCGGCTGCGCCCGGCGAAGTGCCGGAACAGGCTGGTCAATTCAGTGGCCAGGGTCAGGTAGTGGTAATCCGCCGGAATGGGGCGAGTCCACACCTGGCCGTTGCGTATTTCCAGCCGGGGCCTGATCAGTTCAGCTTTGAGCATCAGTCCTCCTTGAGCTTAACTTTGCCTCAAGAAGGGCTGATTGTCCAATTGAGGAGAGGGGACTTCAGGAGGGGAGAAAAGCCGGGAAAAATTCTTAACATTGATTGCCCGCATGAGCAAGATTCGCTATAATGGTGCTCCGTTACTCTATCAGGATGGGGATTTTTCCCTTGCAAAAAGTCTTGCTTATTGATGACGACGATGTCTCTCTTCGCCTGGTAAAGTTAATCCTTGGCTATGCCGGCTATGAGGTTTACATGGCTAAGGATGGACCGGAGGGCCTGCGCCAATTCCAGACCAACCAACCTGATCTGGTCATCCTTGACCTGCTCATGCCAGATGTACATGGCTGGCAAATCTGCCGGCAATTGCGCCAGCTCTCTAATGTGCCCATCCTGATTCTTACCTCTATGAGCGGAGCCGATAACACTATTAGCAGCCTGGAGGCCGGCGCAGATGATTACCTGCAAAAGCCCATCGAAGTTAGAGTCCTGTTGGCGCGAGTCCGGGCGCTGCTCCGGCGGGCCAGCCAGCCGTTGAGGATAGATCAGCCCTCTCTTTTTAGCGACGGCTATCTGACCATTGACCTGAACGCACGGCAGGTCCTCATTAACAACCAGCAGGTTGAGTTGACTCCAACCGAGTATGAACTGCTGGTCTATCTGTATCAGCGGGCCGGGCAGGTCTGTTTATACCCGCAGATTTTGCGGGAGGTCTGGAAGTGGGAGCAGCATCCGATAGACGTGGTCCACCAGAATGTCCGGCGCTTACGGCGAAAATTAAA
>JAHDWA010000111.1 GCA_023382535.1 Anaerolineae bacterium
CTGACGAGCCTGGAAATCGTTCTGGGAATTGACAACATCATCTTTATCTCAATTCTGGCCAGTAAGCTGCCGCAAGACCAGCAACAGAAGGCGCGGCAGGTCGGCTTGAGCCTGGCCATGCTGACTCGCATTGCCCTGCTCTTTTCTTTGTCGTGGATTATCGGTTTAACCGCTCCTATTTTTACCATTATCGGCCAGGAAGTTTCGGGGCGGGATTTGATTTTGCTGATCGGCGGCCTGTTCCTGCTGGGTAAAGCGACGTATGAAATTCACGAAAGGCTGGAAGGAGCAGAAGGCCACGCCTCGGCTAAAGTGGCCGCGTCATTTACCAGCGTTATTATCCAAATTCTGCTGCTGGATATCGTCTTTTCCCTGGACTCGGTCATCACGGCGGTCGGCATGGTGGATGAGCTGGCGGTCATGATTGCAGCAGTAATCATCGCCGTTCTCATTATGTTATGGGCAGCGGGTCCGGTCAGCGATTTTGTCAACCGTCACCCCACGGTGAAGATGCTGGCCTTGAGTTTTCTCCTGCTCATCGGCTTTTCCCTGGTGGTCGAAGGGCTGCACCAGCATATCCCCAAGGGTTACATCTACTTCGCCATGGGCTTCTCCGTCTTTGTGGAAATGCTCAATCTCCGGCTGCGCCCCAAGAGTGAACCAATCGAATTGCACAAACCGTACGTGGCCGAGGCAAGTAAGTAGAGGGTTGGAGAAATGGAAGATTGGAAGAGTGGAGGGTTGGTAAATATCCAGCCTTCCAATCTTCCAATTGCCAAAATTCCGGTGGGATAAATCAAAGATTTATTCCATACTCAGGCTGTGCTGCTCGGCCTGGGCCAGGTCAATGGTCATCACGCCGTCAGCGCCGCCGGTATCCACCACGACTTCTCGCGCCACGGCCTGTTTGCGCGTAATGGGACCTTCGACAAAGGTGCGGCCCAATTTGAAACCCAGCACCGCCCCTTCGTCGCTGACAAGAATGTCGCTGATGATGCCGACGCGGGTGCCGCCGCTTGTGTTGACATCGCGGCCCGCCAAATCCTGGCGCCGCACCCAACTGTCCAGGTCGGGCACCTGGGTAACGTCGAGAACGATATCCGAGTCGGCGGCCAGAACGGCGTCCAGGCCAAATAGAGTGATGCGGTCCCGGTTGACCAGCAAGTCCTTGCGGTTGAAAAGTCCCTCGCTGCCCAGGTAAAGGCCAATGACCCGCTCCAGATTGCTATCCAGATAAAGATCTTTGACTTTGCCGACGAAGCGGCCATCGGCGATACTATAAATAGGTTTATCCAGCAAATCTTTACCCAAACGCATTTTTCTTCTCCTTTGAAATAGTATTTCAGTAGCCAGTAATCAGTAGTCAGATAGAGTGAGACGATCCGTGACATTGCTACCTGCTACTTGATAATTTCACTCCTCACGACGGGCTAAAACCATTATTGATACCCTTCGGTTTTCAACTCATGCCGGGTTTTATTGCGGCGGTTTAACTCGTCGAGTTTGTGCGGTGCGACCAGCACCACAATTTCGTCGCCGACGCGCAGGTGGGTGGTCTGGACCGGGGGAATATTGACCTGGGCGCCGCGAGCATGCAAGAGTACAGTCAGGTCCTCTTCCGCCTGTAAATCGGCCAGGGGCATGTCGTACAAAGCTGAAAAGGCGACGACCTGCAGCCGCACAACGACCTGCTCAATCCCTGCGATCGTGACCGTGCGCACATTCATCCGGTTGAGGGCGGCAGAAACAAAATCGGGCGTAGCCAGGGCCGAGGTGCTGAAAACCGCATCAATCTGAAAGGTTTGGCGCAACTGTTCGCCCAACCTGTCATCGAAAATGCGGGTAATGACTCGCAGCACCGGCTTGAGGGCGCGAGCAGCCAGGGCAATTTGCAGATTCAGCATGTCATCCTCGGTGCAGACGACAATGGCCGCTGCCTGCTCGATGCCGGCTTCAAGTAAAGTGGATTTCCAGCGCAAATCGCCATACTTGAGCGGCACGTTCAAGTCGGCCAGCCGCCCCGTCAGCCGTGACGGCTCAAAATCCAGAGCCGTGACCCGCCGCCCCAAATCCAGCAAATTCGTCACCACCCGGTAGCCGGTATGTCCCAGCCCGCAGACCAAAATGGGGCTTTCAAGCGGAGAGAGTGGATCGCTTGGAGAAAGTCCATACTCGACGAACGGCATTAAGCGATCAACCGTGGTAAAAATAAACAGATTGTCGCCAGCCTGAAGGATGGTGGACGGGTCGGGTTCAATAGTTAAAGTGCGCCCGCAGTTGTAGCAAACTACGGTGACATCCTGGGCTTCAGCAACTTCGGCAATAGTGCAGCCGAGGAGGGGGGAGTGAAAGCCGATGGAAACCCTGGCCAGCACGTAAGTCCGCTCCCCCAGGGCAAATGTTTCGATAATTTCGCTGCCAATAGCCGCATAGGTAAAAGAGAGCGCCGCCACCGCCGAGCGGCTGATAATTGCATCCACCTTAAAACTGGTTTTGATGTCCTCAACCAGTTCATCCTCAAACAAGCGCAGAATAATGCGGGCGCGCCCGTTTAACTCACGCACCTGGAAGGCAATTCCTAAATTTACAAATTCTTTGTTAGTGCAGACCACTACGGTTTTGGCCCGCTCGACGCCGGCCTTTTTCAGCACCTCTTCGCTTTCGGCATCACCCAGGATGACCGGCAGGTCATGGGCCAGCAGCTCCGCCACCAGCGGAGAGGGGGTTTCTTCAATGCCGACCAGGGCCTGGTCATACTCCAGCAGAAGCTCCCTGGCTACGCGGTAGCCCACCCGCCCCAGGCCACAAATGATGATGTGATCTTTAACGGTCGACTCTACGACGGCTTCCTGCCAATCCTGGCCCCGTTCGGCCCGGACAAAGGCAATACGAATGAACCGAATGACCTTGAGGCCCAAAAAGGTGAAGAGAGCCAGGCCCGCCGGGGGCACCACTACCGCAAAAATATCCAACTCCCCACCGGGCGGCATATCGGCGTAGGTGAGTTGAAAGAAGGTCATGTTGACCACGGCATAAACCGCTTTGATGTAGGTCAGGTATTCATAGCCTTCACCCCCCGGCTTAACTTGATTGTAACTGGCCTGAAAAATGTAGGCGGTCCCCAGAATGGTCAGGAGCAGGCCAAGTGCGGTCAGCCAGGGGAAATGATGGGCAAAAACGGCGGCATCACGTTTAGCCCGGCGCCATGGGCGAGAGTGAAAGAAACCTTTAGCTCTGGACATGCTGCCCTGGCTCCTGCCTGAAGTCTGTTAAGCTGGCTTTTCCTCGTCGGGGAGGCCATCTGGCTCTTGCAGTTGGCTGGCAATCTGCAACTTGTTTTCTAGGTTGGCGATCAACTTCTTGGTTTCCTGGATGCCCTGAAAATCGCGAGCGGCTTGATGGGATTGCAGAGCCACACGGTAGCGTCCCAGGCGGTCAGAAATAGCGGCAATGAGTTCAGATAAACGACCCGCCGCCCGGGCAGTTTCGGCCAGCTCCCTAAATTCAGCCGCAGTCGTGGTATGAAAGGGTTTCTTTTCTTGCATCTGCCGGTTTCTGAAGAAATTGCCGAGGTAAATCTTTGCTTTGCTCAATAGCAAGGACAAGTGGGAGGTCGGGGTCGAGGCGTAAAGGAAAGAAGACGAAAAGGCAAGCAGTTTGCTGTGTCTCCATTTTAATCTTCTTTAACCAAAAGGCAAGGAGAGAGGGATTGTTGTCTCAACCTGTCACTATTTTTAACCGGCAAACTCGGTAAGGGAGCGGGAAGGCTGGAAGCCTGAAAGGTTGGGTACGGTTTTAACCGGCCTTCCATGCTTCCAGTTTATTGAAATGGTTAAAAGGGGGTAAAGGGAACGTGGGAACAGTCCTAACGCCACTCCCACAAGCTTTCGCCGGCCAAAATCTGGCGAACCTGGTTGGCAAAGCGGGTTGGGCGGACCGGCTTGCCGATAAAACTGTCAAAGCCAGCCTGCTTGACCCGTTTAATGTCGTCGTACATCACGCTGGCGGTCAGGGCAACCACTTTGCTGAAAGCCAGGGTAGGATGGCTGCGGATTCGTTTGATGATATCGTAGCCCGTTTCCCCCGGCATATAAATATCTATTAAAAACAGGTCAACTTGAGGTAAAGTCTCGGCCAAGGCAACCGCGCTGTTGCCGGAGCTGCAGCAGTGGACCGAGGTTGCGCCTTCCATTTGGAGTAAATCCAGCGTAGCTAGATAAGAATTGGGGTCATCCTCGACCACAATAATAGTTGCGTCTTTTAAATCAGTGTTCATTCAATTGTTACCTTACTTTCCACTAACTTTTCTCCGGCCGCTTGAGTGAGGTCGCGCGTGGCAGGTGCGGCAACGGCGGCCGGTAGGGTAAAATGAAAGGCGGCGCCGTGGCCCAGTTCGCTTTCGACCCACAATTTGCCGCCGTGCAGCTCCACGAATTTTTTACTGATAGGCAGGCCCAAGCCTGTGCCAACTTTGCGTAAAGCAAACGCTTCTTCGGTTTGCTGAAACTCTTCAAAGATACGCCCAAAGTCTTCCGGGCGGATGCCGATGCCGGTATCAATAACGCTCACTTTGACCATGCTACTGCCGTTTTGCACCGCCCGCAAGGTGATGCTGCCCTGGTCGGTGTACTTGGCGGCGTTGCCTAAAAGGTTCAGCAGCACCTGCCGCAGACGGGTCTCATCGCCGCTGACGGGAGGCAGCGCGGGCGCAATCTCCTGGCGCAGTTCCACCGGCTTATCGGTGAGCAACCCGGAGACGGTGCTCATAATGCTTTGGCTCACCGCCGCCAGATCAACCTGCTCTCTAAAAATATCCATCTGCCCGGCTTCGATTTTGGCCAGGTCCAGCAAGTCGTTGACAATTTGCAGCAGCAACTCGCCGGAGTTGTGGATGCGGGTCAGATAGTCGGCTTGTTCCGGCGTGACTGCCCCGTGATGGCTTTTGGAGAGAATGTAAGAGAAGTTGATAATCGCGTTCAGAGGGGTGCGCAACTCGTGGCTGAGATTGGTGATAAAGCGCGTTTTAAGCTCGTTCGCTTCTATGGCAGCAGCCTCGGCCGCCTTGAGCCGGATATTGGTGGTTTCCAGCAGTTGGTAGGCTTTCTTCAACTCCTGCTCGCTCTGAAACAGCTCCTGGCTGCGTTGATGCGCCCGTTCCTGGCTGTGCAAAGCCCAGCCCATCGTTGTTGTCAGGTGGTCGGAACTGACCCAACTGACAACAGCCATGCCACAAGTCATTAACAGGGGGACCACCAGCGGGCGAAGGGCCGGCCAGGCAAAGCCGTTCAGGTAAATTACGGCCAGCAAGGTGACGATAACCGCAAAGGCGGCCGTCTGAGCGGCTGCCTGGGGGCTAATCAACAGGCCGGCCATAGCCACGATGAGCAGCAACAAGTAAACCTGCTGATGGTCAAATTCGGAGTCGGGCCAGAGCATGAAAGACAAGACCACCAGGATCAAGCCCCAGACAAAAACATACGTGGCCGGGCGAAAATGATTATCCTTGTATAATTTAACGCTGAAAAGACAAACGAGGCCGGTCAGCGTGGAAGGCAGCCACCACAAGCGGTAGGCGGCCAGGTCAACGGGGGCGGCAAACGACTGGGCCAGCAGCATGGCATAGAACAATATCACCGCCAGCGCAGCCACCAGGACAACGACGACGACAAAAGTATCTTTTTGGAGGTCCTGTAAATCGGTGTCTTGCATGGGGTACGGTTCCAGCGCACATCTCTAGAACCGATTCTACAGGCAGCCTGGGGGAGAAGTCAATTGCCCATTTATCCTACGTTAAGGAAAGGGGACAGTAGCCAGTAGTCAGTGATCAGTAATCAGTAGGCAGTAGACAGAATTATCTGGCGACTGACGACTGACTACTATTATCTACTCCCTGGGCAACAGGTGCGTATTGGTAAAAATCCAGGCGGCCGTATGCAGCAGGGACACGGCGATGGCAAACAGGCCGGCCTGGCTCAGTTTCTCTTGATCGCGCATGACCCGGACCAGGAGATAGCCAGCCAGGAGGGTATACACAAAGGCCGCTGGAGCGAACAAATCCCAGTCCTTGCGCCCGCCGTAATCGGGGTTCCACAGCCAGGTTAGCAGGACGTACATGGCGGCGGTGAGCGCCAGAAAATAGCCATAATCCCGGTCGGCGGGCTGATCGAACAGGGTCAGCCGGAACCGGTAAACGGCGGCCAGGGTCATCGCCAGCAGGGGCAGGCCAAACGGGGAGATCAAAAGATGGACATTGAGCCAATCCAGCAGGTGGGCCGCTGAAAACATGGTGTAAGGCTGGTACTTTTGCCACTGCGGGTCAATCTCAAACAGGGGCACAAACCAGACCCCGTCGCCGCCGCCGGGCCGGTCCTGCCCCAGCAGCGCGGCCAGGCCGTGGCCGCCGCTCTCCATCAGGGCCAAAACAGCCGCCCCGACCAGCAGCGGCGGCAGCAGCGTCTGCCACAGCGCACTGGCCGCCGGTACCCAGCTTCGCCGCCAGCACAGCCAGCTCAAAAGTAACATACCGGGCCACAGAAAAACCGTAGAAGGGTGAAAGGCGTTGGTCAGCGAGAGAGCCAGGACCGGCCAGACTGGCTGGATCTCGCCCCGCAGCGCCCGCCAGGCCAGCAACAGGGTCACGAGCAGCCCCAGCGAGATGACCGTGTAATTTTCAACGTACCCAAAAAAGAGCTGCATCGAGCCGGTGGTCAGCACCAGCCCGGCCAGGACAGCGCTTTCCAGCGGCGTGCGCCCCAACTGGGCTGTCCAGGTTAGCAGCAGGTAAACAAAAATCATGCCGCAGAGGATGCTGGTCGTGGCGTAAACGGCTTCGACCGGCCAGCCCAGCAGCGGGTCGGCCACAAACTGCCACAGGCGCTGGTGCAAAAAGACGGTGAACGGCGCTTGCCAGTTGTAAATCACCCGCAGCTCCAAATCCGGGGTGGACAAAGCCCGGGTCAGCAGGTAGGAGTCGCCCCAACGCAGGTGGCGCAGCCGGGCCAGCCAGAAGAGCAGGCCGGCGAGGAGGGAGATGAGAGCGAAGAGCGAAGAGCGTGGAGCGTGAGGCGTAAATCGTAATCCTGCCAGGACAAGTTGATTCACCGCCGGAATAATCAGCGCCCCGGCCAGCAAAGCCAGCAGCCAGCCCAGCCAGGGCGGTAAAAAGGTGTAAGGCCAGAGGCTCCAGGCGATTTCCTCCGGCAGTTGGGCGGCGGCGAGGTGCAGGGTCAATAGGACCAGTCCCCCCAGTTGAATGGCCGAGAGAAGCCAGTCTTGCGGATTCCTGGCTGTGGCTTGAATTTGGCTTTCACTTGACGTGGTTATCATCGTCGCGCAGTGTACTGTAAAGAAAAAAAGGGGGCAATTTTGCGCTACGGATCAGAGGCGTGCATCGTTTTCTGGATCGTGGTATACTGGAACTAAAATCTGTTCTGGGAGGGCTGCCATGAGCTTTAATCAGAATTTCGGTCAGACGATGGGCCAAACCGTGCAGGTGATCGGCTTTGGCCGGCGATTTTTGGCGTATTTGATTGATGCTATTCTTCTCTCAGTGGTAGGCAATGTGCTGGGCCTGGTGGTTGGCCTGGCCATTGGTGTGGCCGGGGCTGCCGCCGGCGGCAGCAGCGACGAAGTGGGCGCTGCCGCCCAGCTTGTGGCCGGGTGCCTGGGATTTTTGCTCGGCGCGATTTATTACATCGGCTTTTGGGCCACGACCGGGCAAACGCTGGGCAAGATGGCCCTGGGCATCAAGGTGATCGGGGTGGATGGCACGCCTGTTTCATGGGGTACGGCGGCGATGCGCTACCTGGGCTATCTCGTCAGCGGCCTGGTGCTGGCCCTGGGCTTCATTTGGATTGCCTTCGACCCCAGGCGGCAGGGCTGGCACGATAAAATTGCCAGCACGTATGTGGTGCGCAAAGAGACGAATTTCTCGGCATCAGACAATGTCACCTTTGTTCCCTCCGACTCGGGCAGCAGCGCGGCGATCATCATTGTGGCGCTGGTCAGTCTATTTATCCTTGTGCCGATTTGTATCATTGCGGTTTTGTTACTGCTCGGCCCGGTGGTTGGCAATGTTTTTTCCAACATTGTCGAAAACCTGGGCACGCCGACGCCGCGCTGACAGCGCCAGACTCTTATGGTTTTTGACGCGCCAATTTGGTAAGGGGTTTGGAAGGCTGGATATTGTTTTTTATCCAGTCCTCCAGTCTTTGAGCCGAAGGCCCTCTAGAGCCAAAGGCCCCCTATGGGTGGGCAACCTTCCAGCTTGATGACCGATTTTGAAGGTCGAAACTCATAAGGTCTCCAAGTCTTTAGGGTCTGGATGCAACTGCTACGCTATTTGGTCAGTGACCGTCACGTCCGTATGAATCCGCCGTTCGGCTAACGCCTTGAAAAAACGCAGCGGATCAACACTCGTTTCGGGCGGGCAGACCCCCTTGGCGCGGACCTCCCCCGCTGCCAGCCAGCGGGCGACCACCGCCGGCGGCACGCCCACCACCAGCGTCCCGCCGCTGACGCCGTAATCTTCGTGCGGCCAGGCGGTCGTATCCACACGGACGGTCAGCGGCCGGCCGGCCTTTGTCCCCTCGACCACCGTCGCAATGTCTTTGAAGCCCGGATTCTCCCCGCGTTGGGTGGCCTCGCTGTGCAGCAGGACTTCGCTCAGCACGTCGCGGGGGCGCACCTGGGCCTCGACTCGCTCGCCGCCGGGTAGTTGGGCTTTGACCCAAACCGGCTGTTTATCGCCCAGGCCGAGTTGGGTCAACCCCTGCAAGCGGCGGAACGCCTTCTCGCTGTAGCCAAAAAAGTTGATTTTGAAGAAACATTCCTGCACCCCTTTGTCGGCGTAACTCAGGGGCAGCGTCGCCGCCTCCGAGTGCAGGGTCAGGTGGGTGATGCGCTGGCCGATGGGGGCGCGGAAATCGAAGGCTTCTTCTTCGGACAGCGGCTCCTTTTCGATAAACTCGCCGCTGCGGAAGACCACCGGCCGCTCGATCATCTCGTCCAGGATGGTCGCCAGCGAATAGGGCCAGGCCAGGCTGTCGCGCGAGTCGGTCGTCGCGCCGTTGTAGATTTTGATGGAACGGATGGTGTCGAAGCGGTCCGCGACCAGGGCCGGCTGGACGTTGGCGATGCCGGGGCAGGAGCCGAGGCCGAGGATGGCGGTCAAGCCCTTGGCCTGGAAATCCTCGTTCAGCTCCAACTGCTTGCGGGTGGTGTGGAACAGCCCGCCCAAATCCAGGTAATGGCAGCCCGCTTCCAGGCAGGCCCGCATCACGTCGAGGTTGAAGTAGTACTGCACGCTGTTGATGACGCAGCCGGCCCCGGCCAGCAGCGCGACCAGCGCCGCCCGGTCGGTCACGTCAATTGGAGCGGCCTTGAAACGGCTGTCGCCCGGCGCGGCCTTGTCCACCGTCGCCTGCGCCCCGGCCTCGTTCAGATCGGCCACCACGATTTCGGCTACATCGTCGGTCAGGGCCAGATCGCGGGCAATCACCTTGCCGATAATCCCGGCCCCACCGAGGAGGATGATTTTCATAGGGGTAATCTCCTTTGTCTGGAAGGTTGGAGGATTGGAAGGTTGGAAGGCTGGGAAGTCGAAATTCCAATCCAAAATCGTAAATCGTTTCTATCTTATTCAGATTTGCCGTTAGCGCAAACAAATTTCAAACGGGCATGTGTTACAATAACAGGGGGATTTTTTCAACGACCAGTACCAGAAAGGGAACTCGAATGAACCTGAAACGCGCGCTCCTGGCCTGGATCATGGGCCTGACCCTGGCTCTCTTAGGAATACTTGGCCCCACCCTAATCGTCCAAGCCGCTGACCCTGACCCCGGCTTGACAAATCTTCCCCCCCAGCCTTTCATTGGACCAGGAAATGTTCACCACCCTGCTGGCCAAGCCCAGATGATGCCTGAGCCAGCTTTGGTCCAGACCACCCTGGCGCGGCTTCCTTTGCGCTTTATCCCCAATCAAGGCCAGACCGATCCGGCAGTCAAATTCCATGTCCACAGCCTCGGCGGCAGCCTGTTCTTCAATCAAAAAGAGGTCGTTTTCTCGCTGCCCGCCCCGGTTGAGGAGCAGGGGCGAGAGGAGAATATCGCTGGGTCTCTCCTCAATCCAAAATCGAAAATCGAAAATCGAAAATCCCTGGTTCGTCTCACCTTCGACGGGGCCAATCCCACTCCCGCGATTGAAGGCTTGAACCCGCTGCCCGGCGGAGCCAATTTCTTCCTGGGCAACGATCCGGCCCGGTGGCAGAGCAACCTGCCGACCTACGCAGGTATCGTTTACCACGACCTCTACCCCGGCATTGATTTGGTCTATCGCGGCACGGATGGGCAGCTCAAGAGCGAATTTATCGTCGCGCCCGGTGCGGACCCCCGCCAGATTCGCCTGCGCTATGCGGGCGCGGAGAGTCTTTCGGTGCGGGAGGATGGGGCGCTGGTAATTCAAACTGCCGCCGGAGAGTTGGTGGAAGCGCCGCTGTTGATTTACCAGGAGGTCAATGGTGTCCGGCGGGAGATCGAGGGGCGTTATTTGCTTCTTGATGAAGCGGACTCCCCAATCCAAAATCCAAAATCCAAAATCGTAAATCCTGCGGTTGCTTTCCAAATTGCCGCTTATAATCCTGCTCTGCCGCTCATTATTGATCCGGAACTGGCTTACAGTTCTTATTTGGGTGGAAATGGGCGGGATCAGAGCTACGACATTGCTGTAGATAACGCTGGAAACATGTATGTTACTGGCTATGCCGGTTCGAGTAACTTTCCTGCCAAACAATCTATGCAGAACTTCCTGGGATATACGGATGCCTTTATCACCCAGATCATTAGCACGAGTGGAGTTTACACCTACGGTTTTTCTACCTTCCTCGGTGGCAGCGCTGATGATAGGGGTTATAGAGTTGCCGTAGAAAAAAGTGGTAAGATCTATGTTACCGGCGACACCGATTCAAGCGACTTCCCTACCTGGAAGGCCATTCAAACCGACCAGCCTGGCCGGGATATTTTTGTCACCCAGCTTATCAGTGTTAACGGCGTTTATACATTAGGGTTTTCAACCTATGTGGGTGGTAACGGTAGTATAGAAGGAGCGTTTGGTCTTGGGGTGGATGACCCGGGCAATATTTACCTCACCGGGCAGACCTCCTCAACTGACTTTCCAACCTGGAAAGCGATTCAGGATACCTATGGAGGGGGATCTAAAGACAGCTTTGTGACGCAAATTATCAGCGCTAGTGGTGTTTATACTTTCGGTTATTCAACCTACCTGGGTGGTAACGACTCTGACGAAGGTTATGATCTTGTTGTAGATGACAACGGCAATGCTTATATTACAGGACCTACCCTTTCAAGTAATTTTCCTGCCCATAATGCTCTTTTGGGAGATCAGTTCAGCACTGATGCCTATGCCACTCAAATCATCAAGGCCAATAATGCCTATACTTATGGTTTCTCAACCTACTTGGGCGGCAATGCTGTTGATATAGGTTGGGGAATTGCCCTTGATAGCAGTAATAATATCTATGTCGCAGGATCTACCATGTCATCCAACTTTCCCACCTGGAAGGCAATCCAGAACGACCAGCCGAGCAGCGATGTCTTTGTCACTCAAATAATTAGCGCTGGCGGGGTTTATACCTACGGCTATTCAACCTACCTGGGCGGCGATGGTGGTGAAAATGCGTACGGCGGCGTTACGGTAGATAATGCTGGCAAAGTTTATGTCAGTGGCGGAACCATGTCAACTGATTTCCCTATTCGAAATGCCATTCAAGCTGGGTATGGAGGCGGCCCGGAAGATGCTTTTGTGACTCAAATTATCAGTGCTGCCGGAGTTTATACTTACGGCTACTCCACCTATTTGGGCGGCAGCGACCTGGATTTCATTATAGCGGCGGCTGTAGATAGCACCGGCAATGTTTATGTCACCGGGGATACCATGTCAAGCGATTTTCCCACCCGGAATGCCATCCAGGAAACACATGGCGGGGGCAGCGTTGATGCATTCGTCTCTAAAATCAGTCCAAGCAATTCTGCCATTGCGGTAACCAAAAGCGCCAGTCTCAATCCTGCCCAGGTGGGCCAAACCATCACCTATACCTACCGTGTGACTAACCGCGGCAGTGTTACGTTGACCAATATCAGTGCTCACGATGATAAGTTGGGTCAAGTTCCCCTTAGCAAGGCAATCCTCGCTCCAGGCCAAAGTGCCACTGGCACGTTAACCTACACGGTCATTGCTGCTAACCTGCCCGGCCCGCTGGCTAACACGGTGATCGTCACCGGCACGCCGCCGGAGGGGCCGGTCGTCACCGCTGCGGCCACTGCTTCAGTCGCGTTACTTCTGCCGGATCACGGCCCGGATGAGTCGGTTTATCTGCCGCTGATTGTTAAAAACGATTGAAATGATTGTGGGGTTTAGAGATTAGCTCGAAATTAACTACAGAGTGGCAGACGCGAAGCGCAGAGGAAGATTAAAAAATCTCTGTGCCTCTGTTGTGAAAAAATACCAATCTAACCTGAGAGTATTCGGTAATTACAAAATCACCTCAGCCAGCCGGCCGCCGAGCGTTGAAACGCCCGGCTACTATAGGTGGAAGCCCGCTGAAGTAGGCTGGTCAACCACTTTCAAGCGGTTTTCACCTGTCATAGCCGGGGGCTTCCAGCCCTCGGCGGCCAGCTTCAACCTGAATTTAACGGCGATAGGTCCGGTAGGTGATAAACTGGAACTTAAGCCACTCCTTCAGCCGCCGGTAAATGTTCAATATCCAGCCGGAGACGTTGCTGACCAGCCCGGCCAGCAGCACGACTATCGAGGAGAGAGTGGCCAGCAGGGTAGACCATTTCTGCCAGTCCAGCACATCGCCGATAATGGCGCTCTGGGCCGGAGCGATCTCTTGCGGCAGGCCGGCCATCTGAGCCGTTAGACTGCGCCCGGCGCTGGACATGGTCAGGGCGAACAGCCACACCCCCAGCATGGCCGCCAGCACCAAAACCAGGGTGATCCCCAGCGCGCCCAGCGTCAGCCAGCGGCGATCCGGCGCGAGCAGGTAGCTGTCGGCGCTGCGGCTGCCAAACAACAGGTCGTGCCAGACCTTGGCCTGGGATTCGAGGCGGTTGAAGGCGCGTCGTTTGCCCTCCGCGTCCAGCCGGGCCAGTTGTCCCTGGTCACGGAACTTATATAAGGTGTAACGCAGCACCGGGGCCACGTGCGGCGGGAGGTACTCGGCAATGCTGTCAAAGCGGGCGGCCAGGTATTCCAGCCGCTGCGGCCGGAGCAGCTCGTCAAATTGATCCGGTCCCAAAACGTCGGCGTGCCAGTAGGTGTCGGCCAGGCTGCCGCCGTAGGTGAAGCCGCGCCCCACCTTTTCGTCCTCGGTGCTGAGAGTCGTCCAGACCTGCCGGCTCCACTCGTCCAGGGCGCCCTGGCAGGCGTTGAGGTCGGGCTGGCCGGCCAGCAGTTGGGCCAGTTTATCCTGAGCCGGGAGGGGACAGGGCGGCAGGTCGGCCTTGAGCCGGGCGGCGGTGCGGTGGAGTTGGTCTACCGCGAAGAAAAGCTCCTCCTGCTCGGTCAGGGAGCGGTCGCTGAAGCCAAAACGGCGGTTAGCGTCGCCGGGCGCGCCGGTCAAGGGGTAGCCGGAGCGGGCGTAGCGCCGCAGGCGGCCAAAGCTTTCCACGGTCAGCCAGCCGAGGCGCACGGCCAGCAGCACCTGGTTGGCGCTGGAGGATAGAATTGGACTCGCTGGGTCGGCCATAGATTAACCTGCTAAAAAAGATTTAACTGGGTGGCGCTGGACGGGTCTACCTCCTGGCTAAAAGCCCTCGCCTCCTCAATATACTGGGGCAGCTTTTGGAAATCTTCGACCAACAGCGGCCGCCATTTGGGCTGGTGCAGGGCCGCCGCCGGGTGGAACATCGGCACCACCAGCCGGTTGCCGACACGCTGGGCCTGGCCGTGAATCTTGGTGATGGACGCGCCGGGGAAGTAGCGATACATGGAGAAGCGCCCCAGGGTGACAATCACCTTGGGGTCAATCAACGCAACCTGCCGGTCGAGGTAATCCTTGCAGGCGGCCAGTTCGTCAGGTTCGGGGTCGCGGTTATTGGGCGGGCGGCACTTGACCACGTTGGCGATAAAAACGTCTTCTCGTTTGAAGCCGATCCCATGCAGCAGTTCCTCTAAAAATTTACCCGCCGCACCGACAAAAGGCCGGCCCTGCTTGTCTTCATTAAAGCCCGGCCCTTCGCCAATGAACATAATCTGGGTGTTAGCCGGTCCCTCGCCGGGCACGGCCCGGGTGCGGCCCTGGTGCAGGGCGCAGCGGGTACAATCGTGTACGGCGCGAGCAATCTGGCGCAAATCCATGAATGGCACGGGGGGCAGGGTCGCCAGGTCAATCAACTCCAGCGGGTAATCGCGGATCCAGCTATCGCTGCCTTTGGCTTTGCGGAACCACTCGCCTCGGGGACTGAGCATCCACGCATCGCCCCACCGTTCATCTTCCAGGCGCATCTGGCGCAGGGCGGCGTCGCGCTCGGCTTCGCTGATTTCACCGGCGGCGCAGCGGGCCTTGACTGCTTCGACCTGATTCTGAAATTCGGTAAACTTGTTGGACATACCTACTGTTTCGCCCCGCACTCAGCGCAGAATTTGGCGTTGGCGGCTAACTCGCTGCCACACTGGCTGCAAAATTTATTGGCTTTGATAGCCGTGCCGCATTCGGGGCAGAACTTGGCCCCGGCCTGGAGCGCGGCTCCACACTTGGGGCAGCCGGCCCGCCGGTCATCGCCCTGCGTAAATTCGCCGACGTCATAAGCCCGCTCCGAGACCTGCTGCCGGGCCTGGTCGGCGACAGCGGTGGCCTGGGCTTGCGCGGCGGCGACGCTGGCGCTGGGGGCGCAGTCGAGGCACAAGCCCCGGCTCTCATTCCAGCAGCGCTTGCGGCAGACCCATTCGTTGCAGTTGGGGCATTGGATAAAAAAGCCGCGCACCTCGCCGGCGGCCTCGGTAAAGGCGTGGTCGTGGGCGCGCTCCCAGGCGGCGGAGTGAACCCGGTCGCCGACGCTGGCAATATTACCCATGATCCCACCAAACAACCCGCTGGCAACATCGAGCGCCTCGGAGATCAAGCCGGTGGCCGACGCCTGAAACGCCGAACGATAACCGTTGTTGCAGCGCTGGCAGTAAAACTCCCACTGAAACCCTCGTTCCGTGCTTCGATCCTGATAATTGTTGGTGAATTCGATAAATTCGGCCATGGTGTCCTCCAGGTGACTAATGAATGGATTGGGTTAAGGTTATGGTAATAGACTAGTCCGATTTGTTCCCTTCAATTTTAAGCAGGCGATCAAAAAGTGCAATCTTTCGTTGGGTAAGCATTGCCTGATAATCGGGCGAGGCAAAGGGCGGTGTGGTAAAAATAAGAGCATCTTCGTCGTTGTCGCTGTAGTAGCGGGGCCGGCGGCCAACTTCTTCAAATTGGTACTTCTGGTACAAGGCCAGGGCCGGCTCATTGGAGGGGCGCACCTCCAGCGTGGCCGTTTCCGCGCCGAGAGCCTGACCCGCTTCGAGCAGAGCCAGCAGCAGCCATTCGCCCAGGCCCAAACCGCGCCAGTCGGGGTGGACGGCGATGGTGCTGATGTGGGCTTCATCGGCCATGAGCCAGAAACCGGCCAGACCAATGAGGTTGGGAGATTGACCGCCGACCGCGGAGTGCGAAGCCTCCCCCTGGGACCGCTGACCGCTGAGAGTTTCGGGTAGAACTGTTGGCGATGAGTTATCAGTTGGAGGATGGGCGAGGGCGGTGCGCAGGACATAGTAGTGGGCCAGGGTGTTGTGGCGAAGTTCGTAGTCAAAAGCGCGGGTGGGCCAGGTCAGCGAATAGGAGAGCCGCTCGATGGCGGCAACCGCCGGGATGTCGGCCAGGGTCATGGGTTCAATAACAAAGGGTAAAGCCGGCTGGCTCATAGTTGGCGGCTCAGGGGGAAGAGACGTAGATAGGGGTCAGGGCATCGGGGTCGTCCTGATCGCCGGCTTCGAGGCGTTGCGCGGCAATCTCGGCCAGGTAGCTGGCGCGGCGTAAGCGGGCGGCCGGGGAGTCCAGCACCGCTTTTTGGTCGGAGCTGCGCTGCAAAAGATGGGCAGCCTGGGCGTCAATCTCGCCGGTGCAGAGAGCCGGCTTGCTGATCTGCCGGGCCAAATTTTCAAAGGTGGTCAGATACGGCTCGACCAGGAGCTGCCACTCCTGCTCACTCTGGCTGTAACAAGCGGCAATAATCCGCCCCCGCCCGGCTTGAACGACAGCCCAAACCGGCAGCGTACTGGACCGCAGCGGGTAGGCGGCTATTTCGAGGGTGGAGACGCCGATGACCGGCAACTTGTGGGGCAAGGCCAGGCCCTTGGCCACCGCGAGGCCAATCCGCACCCCAGTAAAAGAGCCAGGTCCCAGCGATACCGCCAGGGCCGCCAGGTCGGCCACCTTCAGGTTAGCCAGCCTGAGCATGCGGGTCAGCCGGGGCATGACCTCCACGGTATGGTTGCGATCGGCAAACCAGCTTTCCTCGGCCAGAACGCCGTCGTGGCTATATAGCGCCAGGCTGGCAAATTGGGTGGCGGTGTCAATGGCTAAAATCATAAATTTAACGTTAGGCTAAAGGTGACTGGCACTTGGTTAGCTCTAAGCTTTGCCGTTCTCAATCATCTTGCCAGGAGAAAAGTGCCAGTCACCTGAGTAGTAACAATTTAACGCTGCTGGGCAAAGGTGGCCTGCTTGAAAGCTTCCAGCAGCGTCAGAAAGCGCTGGCTGTGCGGGCGCAGCACGACCCGCCGCTTGGTTTCTTCCAGGTGATAAAGTTCGACGGTCAGGTGCTCGCCGGGCAGCAAGTTTTTGGCCCGATCAGCCCACTCGATCATGGTAATACCGGAGCCGTACAAATAATCTTCCAGGCCAAAGGTAGCTGTTTCAGCGGCATCGGCCAGGCGGTATAAGTCAATATGGTAGACCGGGTAAAGCCCCCGGTATTCGTTGACCAGGGTAAAGGTGGGTGAAATCACCGGATCAGTGACCCCGAGGCCGGCACAAACGCCCTGGATCCAGCGCGTTTTACCACTGCCCAGGTCGCCCACTAAGGCCAATACATCACCCGGATTGAGATAGGCAGCCAGCCGTGCCCCCAGGCGGCGTGTTTGGGCTTCGCTGTGGCTAATAAAATCCAGGGTGTTTGGCTCAAGGATCGGCACGCTCAGGCACTCCTGCCAGCATTATACCTTGATTGTTGGAGAGGGACAAAGCCTTTGGCAGAATTATGTGACTTATGGTATGATACCATCAGATTTGTGAGTAAAAAGGATTTTTTATGCGTTATCTCCTCATCTCCGATATTCACGCGAATTTGGCCGCTTTTGAGTCCGTGCTTGCAGATGCCGAGGGTTTATACGATAAGGTTTGGTGCCTGGGGGACATGGTCGGCTACGGGCCGGACCCCAATGAGTGTGTCGAACTGCTGTTGACCCTCGATCATCTCTGCATTGCCGGCAACCACGATTGGGCGGTCCTGGGCAAGCTGGATATTGACGATTTTAATCCCGATGCCCGTTTTGCGTCATTGTGGACTCGCGAGCAATTGACCGATAACGTGCGTGACTACCTGGATAATCTGCCGATTGCCTTAATCGAGGAACAATACTACACCCTGGTCCATGGCAGCCCGCGCCATCCGATTTGGGAATATATTCTTTCGCCCACGATTGCCCAGCCCAATTTCAAACAATTCAACACGCCCTACTGTTTTGTCGGCCACACCCACAGCCCGGTCATCTTTCAGGAAGCCGAGCAGCCCAACGCGATGTGCGAACCGCTGGCGGCTGAATTCAATAATGGGCCGATGCTCCTCGGCGAGCGGCGGCTCATTATCAACCCCGGCAGTGTTGGGCAGCCGCGCGACGGCGACGCCAGAGCCGCTTATGGCATTTTGGATGTCGAGGCCAAATCTTTTGAGTACCGGCGCATCCCTTATCCTGTAAGCGTCACCCAGGAAAAAATGAAAGCTTATGATTTTCCGGCACGATTGTGGAACAGACTGGCTTTTGGCTGGTAAGGAACTAAAATAACGACTCTCACGTCTAGATAGCGTGAGAGTTTTTTATTTTAGCCAAATTAACTGAGGGAGAGAAAAATGAAAACCAGCTCAACTTATCTGTCAAAGTATCCTATTTCTTCTCTGAAATTGGTAATCAGTTCAGTCATCTTTTTGGTCCTGCTGGGCGCCTGTGGCGCGGCCCGCGCGCCGGAGCAAAGCGCTGTTTACGCACCTGCCCCGCAATCCGCACCGGGAGCCGAGGGCGGAGCCGCCGAAGCGCCGGCCGGCGCCCCGGTTGAAGCCAGCGATAATTTCAGCGGCCGGATTGAGCCGATTGAACAAGTTCTCAATAGTGCGGTTCAACCTCAGGATAATCGGATGATTATTTACACCGGCAACATCTCCCTGGTCGTTAAAGATACCCGCGAGGCGATGACGGCTATCACTGCCCTGACAACCGAACAGGGCGGGTACGTGTCGGCCTCGAACGTTTACCAGGCCGGCGATGTGCCGCGCGGGAGCATTTCCATTCGCGTGCCGGCAGAGCGTTATCTGGACACGCTGGAAAAGCTGCGCGGGCTGGCGGTGCGGGTCGAGGCGGAAAATTCCGGCACCGAGGATGTGAGTGAAGAGTTTACCGATTTGCAGGCGCGCAAGGCCAACCTGGAAGTAACCGAGAAAGCCCTGCAGCAGTTGTTAGAGGAACGGCAGCGGGTCGGCAGCACCAGCGACATTTTGGAGGTTTACCGGGAGCTGACCGGCGTGCGCGGCCAGATCGAGGAAATCGAAGGCCGGCTGCGCTACCTGGCCAATAAAGCTGCCCTCTCGACGATTACCATTGAGCTGATCCCCGATGTTTTGTACCAGCCGGTCAGCGTAGCCGGGTGGGAGCCGCAAGGGGTGGCCAAAGAGGCGCTGCAATCCCTGGTGGTCGCCCTGCAAGGCCTGGCTAACCTGACCATCTGGCTGGTCATTTTTCTCCTGCCCCTGTTGATTATCTTCCTCATCCCGGTGGTGGTAGTGGTCTGGGTCATACGCGCCTGGTGGAAACGTTCTCAGGCACGTAAGAGGAATCTACCCCCCACGCCTCCGGCAGCAACACCGGCTACAGCGGAGTAACACCGGGCAGCTCAAAACAAACAGGGGCGGGATAATCCCGCCCCTGTTTGTTCAGACGAGCAATTACTGCGGCTCAATCGGGTGGGTCATCTCATGATACTCACCCAGCACGCTCACCACCTGCCGGGTAGTGTCATCGCGCTGTTTTTCGCGCATCTGCCGCTGGTAGGCATCCCAGCGGCGAAAGGTTTCTTCCTGAACTAAGCTGGGATTAAAGACTTGCTTAAAGGTAAAGTGGCCCCCGGTACCAGCGGTGCGAATAACAACATCACCCAGGTTGATCAGCCGGTAGAAAATATTCGGCATATCATAGGTAATGCTCTGAATGCTGTCGAAACTCCCCTCCCGCACTTTTTCACCTCGCAGGCGAAAGGCCGTGCTCTCTATATCAATGATTTTAACGTTGGTCAAAATGTAAACATCTCGCCGCCACGTATCATATTCCCACAGGTACCAAAAGAAGCTGCCCAAAATAGCCAGGCCGAATATCCAGACGAGAGGTCCCCAGACTCCCCCATTGAAAGGCGGCAACCCGACCAGAGTGGCAATAAACAAATAAGCTGAGCCGAGCAGGGTCAAAACAGGCAGGAGGACATGCTGGAGCAAAATAAGATAGTGCTTACGCCAGGTAATTACCTGGACCCCTCCTTCCGTCTTAACCTGCTGGATACGTGGAATAAAATAGCCTAAACCTAATTTGGGGACAGGGACCTTTGGCACGGCAATGATCTGGCTGGGTTTACGTGCGGGGGCCGTCACCGCTGCCGGTGTTTCTAAAAGGTCGCGGTTCATGCGTTCAGCAATCAGACTGCGGGTGGCGGCTCTATCGGAAGCAGCAGCGCGCTCTTTAGCCCGCTGCTGCGCCTGCAGCATCAGGGCAACCAAGTTTTGAGCCGACGGTATCTTGTCTATAGAAATCATGCCCAGTGCAGCAGTTTGAATATTAATATCGTCTACATCAAACAGAATATCCAACCAGTCATGGGATTCATAGGTAATGTTTTGAATCTGAGTCAGCGGCGCTTCTTCCCGGACTTCACTGTAGAAGAGGATACGTTCAATGTGAATGATCCGTTTCGTGGTCAGAATGAGATCATCGTTGCGCCAATCAAAGTAAAAGTAAAGCGTCATCAGGAAAGATAAGATGAGAAAGGGCGCGGTTAACAAGGTAAAGATCAGCCCGTTCTGGCTGAGGATGTCGAACAGGCCGAAGCCTAATAATTCGGCTACCAGGAGAAGCAGAACGGGGATTATCAACAGCAGAAGCGGCCAGATGAGCTTGGCCACAAAGGCCAGAATATGCCGCTTGGTGGCCGCCAAGACAATCTCATCCGGTTGCCGTCCGGGAAAATCGGTAACAGCGCGTTCATCGTAAATTCGCTCTACTTCCCGGATTTTGGCTTCAATTTGAGGGTCTCGCAACAGCAGCCAATCCAAATCGTCGCGATCGTAGATAGCTACAACAGAGTCAAACTCGGCCTCGACGGTAGCTCCCCTGATGCCCATCCCTCGAATACCCGAGCGCAAGCCCACAAACGAGCCAACCGGCATATAATTCAACAAGCGGCGCGGGGGTTGGTTTTCATCAAATGCCTGGAGTTCACCGCTGATCACAATAAAAAAGCGATCATCCCGCTCACCCTGCCTGGTAAGAACTTCCCCCTGCCGGTAGACACGAATATCGGCTCTGTCCACCAATTCGGCCACCTCATCTTCAGACAGCTCAGTAGTAACCAAACTCTGGTGGAGTAGCTCGGCCAACCGGCCACGTGCAGCTTCCTGGCTTAACGGCATAAGTCACCCTTTTGACATAACCCTATAACCTGAGTGTATTTTACCACAAAACATTAAAAAGGAGAACAACCGTTTTATTTTAGAGCATAGACAGCCACCCCGGCCCGCTCATCTTCGTAGAGCCGGGGCAGGTAGGTCGCCAGCGTTTGCGGCGAAGGTGTATTGGCCAGATGGTGATAAACCACCAGGTACTCTATCCCCTTTTTTTGCAGCAGTTGCAGGCCAGCAGAGGTGGGAAATTTGAACATTTCATCCCGAACACGAGCGTGGTCGGCCGGGAAAAAGCCAGAGTAGCCGTTGAGCATGTCCCCCTGGAAAAAACGATTGGCCAGGAGCCAGCGTGTTGTTTGCTCAAAATCCTCCACCTTACTGCTCTGGGCAAAGGGCAGGATGACAATTTTTGGGCGCGATGCACTTTGAACGTTGGTTGTACCTGACCTGGTGTGTTCATTGAGCCACGCTTGCCAGGGAACTGCTTCGGTCTGGATGGGGACAGGTTGGAGCGGCAGGGGCAGCGCCAGCATTTCAAAAATCGCCAGCGCGGCCGCGCTTCCCGGCAACCACTGGGGGGACCCGTGCAGCCACCGGCTCAAGTTGTGCAGGCCAAAGCCGGCCAGCAGGGCCAGATGAAGCTGGACCAGCACGGCAAAGCGGAAGGGACTCCGCAGTTGAGCAAAGCCGGGTACCCACTCTCTGACCCATTGATAGGGCTGGA
>JAHDWA010000112.1 GCA_023382535.1 Anaerolineae bacterium
CATTACGGGCTGCCTTTTCCCGACGATGTGACCTACGTGCCTTTGAAAACAGAGGCCGGCGTCATTGGGATTTTAGCTATTGAACTGGTTATTCACAATAAAAACACGCTCAAGTTGGTGACCACTCTGGCCGATCTGGCTGCTATCGCCATTGATAATGCCCGCCTGCTGGAAGACACGCGCCGGCGAGCCAACGAGATGCAAAACCTCTACCGGCTGGGCGTCGAAGTGAGCGGCCTGCTCGACGTACGCCAGGTGATGGTTTCAGTCGTCAACAATGCCCTCACTTTAACCGATACCCAGATTGGCACTATCCTCCTCTGGGATGAAGAAGCCAGGAGTTACCTTATAGACGGGGCACTCAATACGGATGACGCAGTAGCCCAGTTGATCCTGAACGAAGCCAAAGAGTCTTTGGAACTGGACCCAGCGGTGGCGGGCGAAGAGCTGTTATGGTCTCGTTTAACCCGGCAAATTATTGACACCGGCCAGCCGGTTATGCTGGGGGCATCGTCGGCGGTGGTGAGCGAACCTCTGGCTGCCGGGAAGGGTGCTGGGGTTATAGCCGGCCCGCGACCAACCAACGGTTACAGTAAACCGGCGTTGCCGCTGGGGGTTCGGGCGATTCTGGGAGTGCCAATTCAGGTGCAGAACGAAGTCAACGGGGCCATTTTTGTCTGCAACCTGGTGGCGCGGAGCTTTAATGAGCGCGATATCCAACTCCTGTCGTTTGTAGCCAACCAGGCTGCCGTAGCCGTGCGCAATGCCCAACTGGTGCAGCGACTCAACCTCTTGACCGAAGAATTGGAACGGCGGGTGGCCCTGCGAACCGAAGAGTTAGCTCAAACGCTGCAAGACCTGACCGAAGAGCGCGACCGGGTCAATGCGTTATATCAAATTACCCGTGAACTTGCGGCCAGCTTTGATCTGGATCGGGTCCTGGTGGAAGCCTTAAGCCTGATTAATCGCGCTGTAGGAATTTCGCACGGCTCCATCCTGCTGCTCGACCACGAAACGGGCAGCCTGGTTTACCGGGCTGCTCTGGGCCGCGACAAGCCGCTGCCACGGGGCGGCCACAAGACCCAATACCGGCCGGGGTACGGCCTGGCCGGCAAAGTGATCGAAACCCGCCAGGCCCGAATTGTGCCTGATCTGTTTATGGACCCCGATTGGGTGTCAACAAAAGAAACGCCCGACCGCCGTTCGGCGCTGGCGGTGCCGCTCATCACCGGCGAAGATGTCCTGGGGGTCTTGCTGCTCTTCCATCCTGAGCTAAATTACTTTACCGAGGATCACCTCAAACTGGTTATTGCCGCCGGAGCGCAGGTAGCAACAGCCATTAACAATGCTGAACTTTATCGTCTGATTACCGACCAAGCCCAACGTCTGGGGGTCATGCTCCGCACCCAGGCCGCCGAGGCCGCCAAAAATCAGGCTATCTTGAAAGGTATCACCGATGGCGTGCTGGTGCTTGATGCCAAGCACAATATTGTCCTGGTTAATCCTAAGGCTGCCGAGATTTTGAAAATCGAGGCTGAAAGGCTAGAGAATCAGCCTATCCAGTACAGCCTGGGCCAGCCAGGGTCTGGTGAGGAGCCGGAACTGCCTTACCTGTTCTACCTTCAACTTTTGAAAGCGCTGGCTGCCCTTGAGGCCGGGGAAAGCTCTGCCGAGTTTCGGGTTGAAGCGGCCAACAAGGTGGTCACGGTAACGCTAGCTCCGGTCATGTTGGCCCCTGAGGAACAGCCCAGTCTGGTCGCCGTTTTGCGGGATATCAGCCGTGAAGCCGAAATTGACCGGATCAAAAACGAATTTATTTCGACCGTCTCGCACGAGCTGCGCACGCCGATGACCTCGATTAAGGGTTATGCTGACCTACTCGTTTCCAGCAGTCCTCAAGTCGGTGAATTGAATCCTATCCAGCGCCGCTTTGTGCAGGTAATTCAATCCAACGCCAACCGTCTGACCGAACTCGTCAATGACATCCTCGAAATTTCACGCATTGAAACCGGACGGGTGAAGCTGGAACTTGAATCATTGGATATTATCCGACTCATCAACGAGGTCGCCGTTTCGTTTGAAGGACAGGTGGTCAATAAGGCGATGAATCTGTCGCTGAATTTGCCGGAGAAACTGCCTCACGTTTATGCCGATAAAGCCAGAGTGACTCAAATATTGGTCAACCTGATTGGGAATGCCTGGCAGTATACCCCTGAAGGGGGTAACATTACCATCCATGCCAAAATGGCCGATCACCGCTTTATCCAGATTGATGTTGAGGATACGGGCATCGGCATTGTGGAAAAAGATATTCAATACGTCTTTGATCGCTTCTTCCGCTCCGAGCGCACCGAAGTGCAGGTGGTGGATGGCACCGGCCTGGGATTATCCATTACCAGGATGTTTGTCGAGATGTTAGGTGGAGAGATCTGGCTTAAAAGCCAGTTGGATGTTGGCACCACCTTTAGTTTCACTTTGCCAATAGATGTCGTTCAGGCGCAAACGGAGGCTCCGTTGGATGAAGCCGGAAGGCAAACTCGGCCAACCCTGATATTGATTGATGATAACGTGGCCGTTGCTAACCTCTTAAAGCCTCAGTTGGAACGGGCCGGATACCAGGTAACCCTTGCTACTGAAGGCGAAAATGCCTTAAATTTAGTCCAGCAGGCCCAATCAACCCTTAAATTGATCATGCTCAATCTCCTGTTAAAAAATGGTGACGGTTTTACTCTGCTGGAACGATTACAGCATGATGAAGCGACACAGGGGGTGCCAATCCTGGTTACATCACTCGGCGTTGACGACAGCGGCCAGGATTTAGCCATAGAAGTGGTTGATTACATCAGCAGCTCTTTTGCCGACACCCAGGTCCTGGAACGAGTCCGGTGGGCATTGACCTTAGCCACCGGCGAAACTCAAGAAATCGGCCCGGCTGGAATGTCGTCCTTAAGAAATGGGCGGTATCAGATGCTGGTTGTCGCTCCCAACCAGGGTACGGTTAAGCGGCTTAAAGAGGCGCTGGAAGCTCACGGCTATAAAGTGCAGCGCGCTTTCAATAGCCAACAGGCCCTCGATATTGCTACCGGCGATAAGCCCGACCTGGTGTTGATTGATCCCAAGCTGCCGGATGTGGAGGGAGTCAGTGTCATTACCCAGCTTCGTCGCATTGCTGCACCCAAGCGTTTGCCCATGATCGGGATTGTTGACCGGTCAGTGTCACTGCCAGAAAATGATGATAAGATAAAAATGCTCGGTCGAGAAAATTGGGTTAAAATGAGACATCCCTTTGCAACGGATGTTTTAGTGGCCGAAATCGTTCAGATTGGCGGTAAGCCCGGCCCTAGCCAGGACCAAAAACCGGCCAAGAGCTAGCAGAATTTGGATATAAGTACAGCCAAATAAATTATGTTGGATTCGTAGTAACGACTTTAGTCGTCTGTAGGCTGGTTAAGCGACTGAAGTCGCCACTACAAAGCTTCAAAACTTTTTTGTTTGCACTTATTGAGTCCAAACAGGCTTCAGGTGATGCGGATGAACAGCGTGAAGCAGGAGTTATTATAAAGCATGCGCGAACCGTTGATTTTAGTAGCCGAAGATGAAAGAGATATTCGGGAACTTATTGTTTTTACCTTGCAGATTGCCGGGTTTAATGTCGTTGAAGTGCCGAATGGTGAGGAAGCAGTTAAAAAAGCCCCGGAAGTTAAGCCTGATCTCATTTTAATGGATGTCCGTATGCCCAAGATGACCGGGTTTGAAGCCTGTAAGGCTTTGAAACAGCAGGAAATCACCAAGGACATCCCAGTCATCTTCCTTTCGGCCAAAGGCCAGGAAACGGAAATAAGCACGGGGCTTGACCTGGGCGCCGAGGAATACTTCCTCAAACCTTTTGCGCCTGACGATCTTATCAAACGTGTCAACAAAATTTTAACTAAGTATGGCAAGCTGTAGAAATAAACCCGCTCGACTTGATTTGAGTAGCAAAAGATAGTAAACTTTTGACTCGTAACTCACTTCGTTTGTATCTCTTCTGGACAACACGGGTCGCTTCATGAGTGCAGTAGTCATAGATGGCGGTTTGGTTCATTATGAAGCCTTTGGACGGGGGCGGCCCGTCCTGTTTTTGCATGGCTGGCTTGGCTCCTGGCGCTATTGGATGCCAACAATGGAGGCTGTATCAGACCGGCATCGCACCTATGCCCTGGACCTGTGGGGCTTTGGTGACTCTGACAAATCAAGACAGCGCTACACCGTAGCAGACTATGTGACCCTGGTGCATGAGTTTGTTGAGAATATGGGCATCCGTGACGCGCCGATTATTGGCCATGCCCTGGGAGCCAGTGTCGCTCTGGAATACGCCATTCAGCATGCCGACAGCGTCAAAAAGTTGATGACCGTCAGCTTGCCTATGAACGCCGACTGCATCAATCGCAAACTCATTGATTTTGCCAATAACTCGGTTATTGCCAAAATGATGTGGTGGCGGCAAATCACCTATAAAGAAGTCCAAAAAGAAGCAGAAAAAGCCGGTGAGGGCGCTATCAGCCTCAGTATTCAATCGGTGGCCAAGGTTGATGTCAAAAGTTATATTCAAAACTTGAGCCAGCGGGAAAATTCTATGCTGCTGGCTGTTTACGGCGAGAAAGATGATGTGATTGATCCCGGTCCCACGCGTGACTTCAACGGCACCTGGCCCAATATTCGCCAGATTGGGTTGTCGGACTCAAAACATTTCCCCATGCTGGATGAAGCCGCCAAATTCCATCGCCTCCTCAAAGATTTTCTGGATGTCGAAAACGACCTATCCATTCTGGAATTAAAGGAGGAGTGGCGGCGGCGAACTCGCTGACTCCCTCGTCCTGCACGCATTGCTCAGGCCAAAAACCATACCCCCTTGGCTGTATTAAAATAGATTAGCCGGATTTTATAAGATTGTGTATAATGAAGCCACTGTATCATTAAGATACCCCAGGGAGGTGACTCAATGCCTGAAGAGCGTCCTATGCCGAATGCGGCTCTACGTGTTTTGTTAGACGCTATCGAAGAGGTCATGGGAGAAAACGGTACCAAGGCAGTGTTAAATGCCGGGGGCTTGAGTAAATATATTAACAACTATCCCCCCAAAGACCTGGAAATGAAGGCCACTTTTGCCGAGTACGGCGCGGTCCAGCAGGCGGTCGAAGAATTTTACGGCCCGCGTGGCGCGCGAGCGATGCTGTTGCGCATTGGTCGGGCCACCTTTCAATTTGGCCTGCGTGACCAACCCGCCATTTTGGGCCTGGTCGGCGTGGCCTTAAAAGCACTGCCGGAAAAGACCCGCATGAAGCTGATCCTGGAGCGAATGGCTAACGCAGCCGTCGAGCGGGTCAATCAGCCCACGAGCTTGATCGAAGAAGAGGATGCTTTTTATTTCGTCGTGGACAAGTGCCCTTGCGCATGGCGTCCTGCTCACGATAAACCCTGCTGCTACACCACCATGGGCGTTCTGATGGAAGCAATGGCCTGGACCACCGGCAAATTCTATAAAGTTGAGGAAGTGGCCTGTATCGCCAACGGCGCTACCAATTGCGTGTACCGTATCCCCAAACAACCCACCGAAGAGTAAGGTTGCCAACCAACAAAAACAGGCTCAAGAACTTGTTTGAGCCTGTTTTTTATTTAATCCGCTGTTAGATATTTTTAACGGCCCGCTAATTTTTCCCGGCAGCCCTTACAAATGCCAAAGATGCTCAAATGGTCAGTGTGTGCCTGGAAACCGTACTGTTCCTCCAGCTCAGTTCGAACGGGATTAAAGATAGTGTCCGAAAATTCCTCTATATAACCACACTCGCTGCAAACCAGGTGATGATGCGGCCCGTGGTCTTTGAGGGCAAAATAGGCCTGGCTCCGCCCAAAATTGGTTTGATTGATCAAGTTCAGTTCCAGCAGCAGTTCCAGCGTGCGGTAAACCGTGGCCAGGCTGACGTAAGGATTGACCTGCTGCACCTGCTCAAATATTTCTTCGGCGGTAATGTGGCCCTCCAATTTTTCGATGGCCTCAAAAATAATGGCCCGCTGCGGCGTAACCCGCATGCCCCGCGCTTGTAATGCTTCAATTAAACTGCCTTGTCCTTTGTTCATAAACCTCGCTACCATCAAAAGAGTTCAACCATTCTCAGCTCTCAATTACGGTCGAATTGCGAATAACATTAGATACAATTCTATTACATCTGCGAAAGGATAGCAAATAGGAACGTGAGACTTCTGTAGCCTTTTCTCGCTCCGGCCCGTTTTGTGCTAAAATAACACCTATGGATTTATTCGACCACGCCCGCGAGCAGCAAATTGAAAAAGAAGCGCCCCTGGCCGCGCGCATGCGGCCGCGCACCCTGGATGAATTCATTGGCCAGGAACACATCATCGGGCCGGGGCGGTTATTACGGCGAGCCATCCAGGCCGACCAACTCTCTTCGGTGATTTTCTACGGCCCGCCGGGTACGGGTAAAACCACCCTGGCCCGGATTATTGCCAATACCACCCATGCCCACTTTATCGCCCTCAACGCGGTGCTGAGCGGGGTTAAAGATATCCGCGAGGCCATCGAGGTGGCCCGCGATAAGCGCGGTATGTTCGGCCAAAAAACCATCTTATTCATTGACGAGGTGCATCGCTTCAACAAAGCCCAGCAGGATGCACTCCTGCCTCACGTGGAAAACGGCACGGTCATTTTAATTGGGGCCACCACCGAAAACCCCTACTTTGAAGTCAACAAAGCCCTGGTTTCCCGGTCACGGATTTTTCAACTGCGCAGCCTGACCGAAGATGACCTGCGGGCGGTGGCCCGGCAGACCCTGGCCGACAAGGAGCGCGGCTACGGCCAGCTCAAGGTGAATTTAACCGATGAGGCGCTCGATCACCTGGTAAACGTGGCTAATGGCGATGCGCGGGCCGTGCTGAATGCCCTGGAACTGGCCGTCGAAACCACGCCCCCCGATGCCTACGGCCTCATTAATCTCACCATAGAAGTAGCCGAGGAGTCAATTCAGCGCCGGGCTGTGCTTTACGACAAAGACGGCGACGCTCATTTCGACACCATTTCTGCCTTTATCAAATCGCTGCGCGGTTCCGATGTGGATGCCGCCCTGTACTGGCTGGCCAAAATGGTCTATGCCGGTGAAGACCCGCGCTTTATCTTCCGGCGGATGATTATTTTCGCCGGAGAAGACGTCGGCCTGGCCGATCCAAATGCATTGCGCGTGACTATGGCGGCGGCGCAGGCTTACGACTACGTGGGCCTGCCCGAGGGTCGCTTTCACCTGGCTGAAGCCTGTCTCTACTTGGCCACTGCGCCCAAAAGCAATTCAACTTTTGCCTTTTTCGATGCCCTGGCCACGGTGGAGCAAGAACGCGAAGCCGACGTGCCCGACCATCTGCGCGATGCCAACCGCGATGCCGAGGGCCTGGGACACGGCCAGGGCTACCTATATCCGCACGCTTACCGGGATCATTGGGTAGCCCAGCAGTATTTGCCCGAAGCCTTACAGGGACGAGTCTTTTATCAACCCGGCGATCAGGGGTATGAGGCGGAGATCCGGCAGCAAGTCTCCCGCCGGCGCGAGGAGCAGTTGGCGGCCATGCTGGAAGCCGAGGAGTCCCTGGCCGGGCAGGTTGAGACGGCCGGTAAAGGGCCAGCCGCCCAAAATCGCTGGCTGCAGCGCACCTTGAGCAATGTCGGCCAGCAGTTGGGCCACATCCGCGACCGCGTTTTTGCTTTGGCTAAGGTGGAGCGGCACGATTTGGTGCTGGATTTGAACGCCGGGACGGGTTTGCTTACCTGGGAAGCGGTGCGCCGCGCCCCGGTGGGCGGGGTGTGGACGCTGGCCGCCAATCCGCAGACAGCCGCTGCCCTGGAACAACAAGCCCGCAATTTAGAGAATCTGGAACAGCCGGTCATTCTGACAGGGATGGTTACGGAGCTGCCGCAGCTTATGGCGGCATCTGTAGGACAAGCTGTTAGCTTGTCCTATGATATTATCATTGGCCGGAATGTCTTCACCCAACTGGCTGATAAACCTGCTGCCGCCCAGGCTGTCGCCAAGCTGTTAAAGCCTGGCGGACGGCTGGCCCTGGCCGAAATTGTTCCCCGTCACACCCCGCGCCTGCACCAACTGGTTGATCTTTCCGGGCTGCCGGCGGAATTAGCCGCCCGGGTGCGGGCTGCCGAAGAAACAATCTACGCCAACCCCACCGATCCCATGCTTAACTGGGATACGCCCGATTTGCAGGCCGTTTTTGAAGCTGCCGGCCTGGCAAACATCGAAATCGCCGTCGAAACCCTGACCTCCGAATTAGCCATTGGGGCCGAACAGCTTGAGCGCTGGTTTGCCCTGGGCGCAGGGCCAGGGCGTCGGCCTACCTTTGCCCAACACCTGCTCGGCGCTGTCCCGGAAACAAGTGCAGTCCAGGAGGTAGTCTGGCTTAACCAGGCCGAATTAGCCGAGCTGAGACGACTTTTTGAACGCCAGTTGCTGGGCCAGGTTGTGCCCTGGCCGTCAACCATTGCTTATCTTTTGGCGCATAAAGTGTAAGCTTCTATCCTGCTGACTTCCACCCGCTGCCGGCTCAAGTGAGCGGCCAAAGCAGCCAGCGGTTCCGGCTGGCCGGTGGTGTAGAAACGATGCCAGGCGACACAAGCAGCGGCCGTTTCCAGGTTGTGCAGCATCAGCACCCGCTGCACTTGGCGGGCAACCGCCTGGGCGGGGTCAATCACCTGGGCGCGGCCGGCCACGATGCGTTCGATCAGCGGCAGGAGCAAGGGATAATGGGTACAGCCCAGGGCAATCTGATCCACCTGGGCGGCCAGCATGGGTTCCAGATATTGGCGTAACAGCCGTTCTGTTTCCGGCGCATCCAGCCGTCCCCGCTCGACCTGCTCGACCAGGCCCTCACCTACCTGGACATGGACTTCGATGCCATCCGCGTGGCGTTGGGCGGTATTCTTGAAGAGATAGCCGTTGAGCGTTCCTTCCGTCGCCAGCACGCCGACGTGGCCTGTTTGAGTGGCTTCGGCGGCGGGTTTGAGGGCCGGCTCCATACCGACGATGGGCACGTCGAACTCGGCCCGGAGCGACTCCAGGGCGGCGGCGCTGGCCGTATTGCAGGCGACGACAATTAGCTTGCACGTCTGGGCCAGCAGGAAGCGGGTGATAGCTGCCGACAAGGCTCTCACTTCCGCGACGGGCCGGGAGCCATAGGGGCAGTGGGCGCTGTCGGCAAAGTAAATCGTTGCTTCGTGGGGCAGGCGGCGCACGACCTCCTTCCAAACGGACAGGCCGCCAACGCCGGAGTCAAAGAAGCCGATGGGGCGGGAGTCGTTCACTTGTGCCCATTCCGGGCGGCGGCCACAAAGGCTTGAAAGAGTCTCCGCGCCGCCTCCTGGTCGGCGATCAGTTCTTCCGGGTGCCATTGGACCCCCAGGCCAAAAGGATGATCACGGACCTCTAAAATTTCTACCAGGCCGTCAGGCGCATAACCGGCGGCCCTGAGGGGAGGCGCTACCTGTTTGACCCCCTGATGGTGCAGGCTGTTAACCGGCAGGCGGCCGGTTTCCAAAATCCGGCCCAGCAGCGATCCTGGCTCCAGCGTCACCTCGTGGGCCAGAAAGTTGCGGGGGTGGTGATCGCGGTAATAATCGTGGCGAATCGGCTGGGGCTTCTGGCTGGCTACATCTTGCCACAAGCTGCCGCCGTTGGCTACGTTCATCACCTGGATGCCCCGGCAAATGGCCAGGAAAGGTTTGCGCTGCCGGGTTGCCAGCCGCATGAGGCTGATTTCCAGTTCATCACGCGCCGGCTGCACTTCAGCCAGGTTATCTACCTGGGGTGTTTCGCCGTAGCGGGCCGGATCAATATCACCGCCGCCGCTAAAGATAAGACCGTCAACGCGCTGAAGGAGTTCCTCCAACAACACGCCCTGCACCTGCAAAGGAATTAAGAGGGGCAGGCCACCCGCCTGAATAACGGCGTTGGCGTAGGAGTTATTCTGGGCCATAATCGGCCGTCCCGGATAGGTCGCGCTGGTATCGGGCCGGCAAGGGATGCCGATGAGGGGATAGTTATGAGTCACTGTTTTTTCTCCACGAACGGTGAGGCGAAGCGGTAAGAATTCTTGTCCGCGCTTCCTCGCCTCTTCATTGCACTTTTAATCCTTGCGCTAAAACCTGGTAATGATCCACAATTCCTTTGGGAATGGTTAGGTCCAGTTCAAAAGGGGTGGTGGCCCCGGCTTTGAACAGGGTTACGGCCAGTTCGGCCTGGCGTTGGGCCAAAACGCGATTGTCGGCATCATAAGCCACGGCCACTAGCCGGATTGACTCGGCATCGCTGGAGCCGTAGTTGCGCAGTTGGCCGCTTAAACGATAGGTGGCCAAGCCTTCCGGAGAACCATGCAGGTCAAATGTTTCCAAATCAAAATAGTAGCGGGACTGGTCGGAAATCGGCACGCCGGAGACAACCACCACTTGGTATTGGGCAAAGCTGCTGGGGGGCGAGTCAAACAAAATAGCAAACGGTGCGGCCTGGTCCGGCTGGATCACGTCAAGCTGGGTATAAGCTGCCCCCCGAGCCAGCACCACGCCCGCCCCGTCGAGCAGCGAGGCTTCGATGACCACCTCGGCCAGGGGGACACTGCCGGGATTGCTCACTTCACCCAGGCACCACAGCGTGCCCTGCCGGGTCTGTTGAAAATTGATGGCCTGCACGACCAGCACGGGCGGGGTTGGTGTGGGTGTCGGCGTATCCTCCGGGCTAATTTTGGGCGGGGGGATAATGATCTCCTGGCCAATTTGCAGGAAGCGGGGATCGGCAATACCGTTGGCCGTTTGAATCTCCTCGGTGGTCCGGTCGAACTGAATGGCAATGTTCAGCAGGGTGTCGCCGGCCTGGATCACATAGATGATCGGCGTTGGGGTAACAGTGGGGGTGGCTGTAGCAACCGGCGTGGCCGGGCGTGGGGTCGAGGTGGCCCGCGGGGTCAGCGTCGGAGTCGCGCTGGCGGCCTCAACCGGGGTCGCCGGAGCCTCGGGCGAAGCTCCGCCAATCGGGGTAGCCAATCGGCCACAGCCGGCCAGGATTAAACTGAGTAAAAACCAATAAACGGGTCTTGGCACAAGAGACTCCCTCTCACACAAAGCGAGATTATACCACGATATAGGCGGAGAGATGAAAAAAACTCGTCGCAGTACCGGCAGTCCAGCTTTATGCCAACGCAACGTTGATAAAACCAAGATGAAATCCAAACGGTAGAAGTCTTGATTTATGCTATATTGATTACGAGGATATCGCTCCCAGGCGCACCGCCGAGATTTATTTCCCTTCAGTTCAGAGCAAACAATTCCCAGGAGTGACTCACCGTGTTCAACTCAGTCAAAATGTGGCTAACCCCTCCCATCTTTGCCGATGATGAGGAAAAAACGCACTTCGCCAGAATCTTGAATGTTATCCTGCTATCAGTCATCGTCATCCTGGGGGTGTACACTGTGGCCCGGGCTATTAATATTCCTGAAGATTTTGAGGCTTTATTTGCCAACTTGGCCCTGATTCTTCTCTTGGCAAGCCAACTCTTTATCTTGCGCCAGGGCTGGATCAGAGCCGCCAGTTATATCCTGGTCTCACTGGGTTGGCTAAACTTAACCTTTCAGGCCTGGTCATTCGGCGGCGTGCGCGACGCCAGTTTCACGGCCTACATCGTTATCATTTCAATCGCTACCCTGCTCATGGGCTGGCGAGTGGGGCTGGGCCTGCTGAGTTTAAGCATTTTGGCAGGGCTGGGTTTGGCGTATGCGGAAGTAAGGCGCTTGCTGCCTGTTTCTGTTGACAGTCCCTATGCCGTCTGGTTTGACCAAACCCTGAATTTTATCCTGGTGACGATGATGCTGGCGATCGCCAGCACTAATCTCAGCAAAACACTGGCCCAGACCCGGCGCAATGAGCGTGAGTTGGCCGAGAATAATCTCAAGCTTCAGGCTGTTCACGCTTCGCTGGAGATGCAGGCGGCTGAACTCCGGACGACACAAGCAGCCCTGCGCGAAAGTGAAGCTTGTTTTCGGACTCTCTTCGAATACTCACCTGATGCCATCTTACTCATTGACCCGCACAGCCGCGATGTAGAATGGGCGATTCTGGACTGCAATGATGCGGCCTGCCGCATGAATGGGTATCAGCGGGAGGAACTGGTGGGTCAACCGATTGATGTGCTGCACCCTGCGCCGGCCGAACCCCAGGAGCGGGCAGCGTATCTGGACCGATTGCGCCGGGGGGGATATATGAGCCTTGAAACCTGCCATCGCCATAGAGACGGTTTTGTTTTTCCCATTGAGGTCTCAACCAGCTTGATCAACCTATCGGGCCAGGAAGTTGTCCTGGGAATTGACCGCGATATTACCGAACGCAAGCGGGCACAGGAAACCCTGCATAAGTTAAACGAAGAATTAGAACAGCGAGTCCTGAGGCGGACCAGCGACCTCATGCACACTAACGAAATTTTGCAGGCCGAAATCGCCGAGCGCCAGCGCGTTGAGGCCGAAATAAAGGCGTCACTCAAAGAAAAAGAGGTGCTGCTCCGCGAAATTCACCACCGGGTTAAAAACAATCTCCAGGTTATCTCCAGCATCTTGAACCTGCAGACTCGCCACCTTGACAACCGCCCCATTCGCACTGTCCTACAGGAGAGCCAGAATCGTGTCCGCTCTATGGCCCTGATCCATGAAAAACTATATCGCTCCAGAAACATGGCCCAGATTAACCTGGCCGAATATGTCAAAGATTTGACGCGTTACTTATTCCGATCCTACAGCGTGGGCGAACCCGTGATCAATGTCAACATTCAGGCTGAGGACGTTTTTGTGGATATTGATACCGCTGTGCCGTGTGGTTTGATTCTTAATGAATTGATCTCCAATTCGCTCAAACACGCCTTTCCTGACAGGCGCCAGGGTGACATCTTCATTCAGATGCAGGTTGAATCAGAGCAGCAAATAACATTAAGTGTTGGGGATAATGGCGTTGGCTTCCCCCCAGATTTTGACTTTCATCAGAATGGATCGTTAGGGTGGCTGCTGGTCAACAGCCTGGTTGACCAGTTGGAAGGCAGCATCGAACTTAGCCGCCAGGGCGGTACCCAAATCAAGTTAACATTTTTGTGTCCTGATAGGAAGAGCGAGCAACTCAATTAAAAATTCCCAAAATTGGCTTGCCATCCCACCCCTCAGGAATAGGCAGTTTCAAGGCGTATAAAACGGTAGGGGCAGTATCGTAGGTGTTAATGTTGGTGGTCAGGATGATGCCCTGGGGAACGCCTGGCCCGGCGGCCAGCCAGGGAATGGTCCGGTCCTCGGGTGAGTCGTCGCCGTGCCGCCGGCCATGGCCGCCATGATCAGCCGTCACAATCAGGAGCGTGCTGTCCAGATAGCCGCCTTTGTCCAGCGCCGCCATAATCTCGCCCACCAGGCCATCTACAAAAGTAATCGCCTCAAGCTGGTAAGACGACATCCAGCCATAGCTGTGTCCCACCCGATCCACATCGGGGAAGTGAATGAAGAGGATATCCGGCGGGCCAGCCTCAATAAACCCCAGCACCTGATCCTTCACCTCCGAGTCGTGTGTATCCGTCCCAAAAAGTTCATCCACCGAGTTCGGTAAAACCAAATAGTTCAACTTCTGCTTGCCAAAAACCATGGCCGTACTGAACCCGGCCTCGTGGGCCAGGCTAAACAGGGTGGAGCGGTTCAGGCCCGGCCAGCCGATATAGGGCACTCCCCACTGGATACCGTGTTTTTCGGGAACCACGCCGGTCAGCATCGAGGCGTGACTGGGCAGGGTCTCGCTGAGGTTGACCGTTTGCGCGTTGGGACTGTAAGCTCCCCTGGCGATCAGGCTGTCCAGGGTCGGCGCATCGGCGGCGAGAAGGGCATCGGGCCGCAGGCCGTCAATACTGATAATGATGACGTGTTGAATTTGCGCCTGCGCCGGCGTTTCCGTCGGCGCAGGCGGGGGTGTGACCGGCGGCGGACTAGTAGCAGTGGGAGTCTGGGTTGGGGGCAGGGCGGTAGCGGTTTCGGTAGGGGTCGGGAGGTAGATGACGGCCCGGGTAGCGGTTGGGGTTGGCTCCGGCGGCAGCGTCGGCTGGGGCAGCAGGAAGGGAGTGGGCGCAAACAGCGCCGGGGGGGAGAGCGCCAGGCCTCGGCCGGGAGTTAACACCCAAAAGGCAGCGATCGCCGTCACCCCGGCACATTCCAGGGCCAGGATAGCCAGCCAGATCAGTAGCAATTTCGGGGAAATCCATCCTCGCCGCCGCCGTCGGCGTGCTGGGGCTGTCTTCTCCGATGGGGTCGCCGTGACTTTCATCGCAAGTAATTTTATGTCAATATATGTTTATGTCAATATCAAGGCTCAAATGTAGCAAGGTAAAAAAGAGCAAAGAGTGGTATAATCATTACGAGCGTCTCCGCGCCCAGCAGTGGAGTGGCAGGGGAAACTTAATCGTGAAAGGTGAATTGTGAACGGTTAATTATGAATGGGGTGGGATAGCAAGATGGCGAATGAGGAACATCTTGAAATTCTGAGGCAGGGCGTCGAGGTTTGGAATCGGTGGCGAAGAGAAAATTGGCCTAACTTGATGCGACCTGATTTGCGCGGCGCGGATCTCAATGGGATGGATCTAAAGAAAATCAATCTTAGCTTCGCAGAACTGAGCAATGCATCACTTTGGGAAGCAAAACTTAATGAGGCAAACCTCAGTCACGCAGCGCTTTGGGAAGCAAGACTCGTGCAAGCAGATCTCAGTGGCGCAAACCTCAGTCATGCGAGGCTTAAAGGGATTAATTTGGGTGGGGCAAATCTTATAGGAGCCATCCTAAGTGAGGCAGATTTGAGCAACGTTGGCTTCCATTTGGCTGGTGCTAATCTTTCCCAAGCGAACTTGAGTGAGGCCAACCTTAGTAAAGCTAGGCTCGATAGAACAAATTTTAGTAAAGCGAACCTTACCAGGGCGAATGTTAAGAAAGCACACCTCTGGGAAGCGGATTTTCGAGAAGCGAATTTAAGTAGCGCAGATCTTAGCAACGCAAACCTGAGTGGAGCCTTATTCTGGAAGGCATTACTCAATGGTGCAGACCTCAGCCACACAAGCCTCTTCCGGACGAACTTCAACGAGGCAAATCTTCAAAGAGCCAATTTTAGTCGAGCTAAATTAAGAAATACTAATTTTGGAGATGTTGATCTCAATACTGCCAAAGGACTTGATGCTATAGAACATCTCGGACCTTCGCACATTGATATCCATACTCTCTATCGCTCCAACGGCTTTATTTCTGAAGAGTTCCTACAAAAGGTTGGGGTTCCTAACGAACTCATAAGCTACCTTGAAAGAATAAAAAGCCCTGAGTGTTCATATACTCGTGAACAACTCGATGAATGGATCAAAAATAGTCAACAGTATTTAACAACAATCAATAGAAGCCTGAATCTTTTGAAGGAAAAAAAGGCCAAATACGGATTGGACGTACCTTTACATATCGAACATGAAATCCACGATTATGAGACAGAACGGGCAAAAACCGAAGACCAACTTACTGAATATCAGCGGTTAAAAACACTTTACTATCCTTAACTGCCAGTAATGGAAACCGACCAAGCCTGGGCCAGCGGCACATCGGCGATTTTAGCCAGTGGCGAGACCACGAGGTGTATCAACATACATTTGAACGTCTATTGCGGGATTTGCAAGCGGAGGAGTAAATTTTACGAGCGGCCGCGCTCGTAAGGGATCAGAATAGTGATGTCGGGCATAGGGTAATGCTTGATATTGCGGGTAACCAGTCCAGCTCCGGCCTGCTGGGCTGTGGCGGCAATCAGAGCATCGCCCAACTCCAGCCGGTGGCTACGGCGATACTCGCGTAAGTATCGTCCCGCCTGTCGGGCTATAGCCTCATCAATGTTAAGAATAGCAAGCAGAGAGAGCAAGCGTTCCGTCCGCGTCTCTTCGCCGGGGCGCATTCCTCCCGAAAACTCGGTGACGGTCACTACCGAGATAGCCAGGGTTTCACCGGCAACGAGTTGTTGCGCGATAAAATCAAGCGTGGCTCGGTGGCCGTGGAAATGGTCAATCAGAATATCGGTATCAATCAGTTTCAATGGAGGTGACCCCTAACTCGTCTAAACGCCGTCCTTGCCGGACATCACTTACAAACTCAACGCCGTCCGTGGGTAAATCATCGCGGCCTGACCACATGCCAAAGGTTTCCATCAAAATTGACCGGATTTGGCTTTCAGGGGTTAAAATGATGCGTCCCACTTCGTCAACAGTCACCTCAAATTGGCTACCAATTGGAGCCAAGGGTTGTAATTCCGGGGGTAAACTCAATTGATAACCTTCTTCCACCAACACTTTGATCATTATCGCCCTCCTGGTCAGGTAATGCAACGTTATTATACCACGTATTTGTAGAAACCGGACAAGCAGGCGGAGGGATAAGGAGAAAAGATGAGCAACTTAACACGTACAGACGTTGAACAAATCATTAAGGCGGCTCGAGAGCGGGGAGAGAGGCCGAACCTCAGAGGGGCGGATCTCAGCAATATGGGCCTGTTCCGAGCTGATTTGAGCGAGGTTGACCTGAGTCGGGCCAATTTGCGGCAGGCGAATTTGAGTAAGGCGAACCTCAGTAAAGCCAACCTGCAAAAAGCTATTCTGACCGGAGCCAGCTTGAGCGGGGCGAATTTGAGCGGCGCGGATTTAAGCCAGGCTGATTTATTTCAGGCAGGTTTGAGTGAAGCCAACTTGAGCGGCGCCAATCTCCAGGAAGCCGACCTGAACGGGGTCAATCTTAACAAGGCTGACCTGAGCAACACTGATTTAAAGGGAGCCATCTACAGCGACTTTACAAAATGGCCGGTGAGCTTTGATCCTGCCAAAGCGGGGGCGATTAAGAAGTGGTAATGAGTCATAACTCTGGCGACTCCTGTTCCAATAATTCCCAAGCGCGGCTTAATTTGTCAGCAGGGACTTGATAGTTATGCAAAGTTCTGGTACAATTGGCTTAAGCTTAATTCCCCCTTTTATCTCAGTCGCTGTCTGCAGGTCTGCCACAGTTATAAGTTTAGGTTTCACTGATTTATGGCAGCGAGTTGTAGCTTATTAACCTGACGTCGGAATAATTTCAGGTGATTATTTGCGTCACTACTTTTAAGGTCTGCGTGAGGAGTAGACAATGAAAGATAGAATTCAAGGCTTCCTTAATTTTCTTGCTGCAGAGAAGGGTTACGCCGAAAACACTATTGCCGCATATCAAAATGACCTGGGGCAATTTTTCTTGTATATCCAGAAGAAAACGGATGACAAGGTAGAAAACTGGGCTCAAGTCAAGAAGAGCGTCATTATTGACTATATCGAGCGGATCAAAAGCGGCAGCTATACCTCCTCAACTGTGGCCCGTAAGGTAGCCGCCATCAAATCTTTCTTTCATTTTCTGGTGGCCGAGGGCGACTTGAAAGAGGACCCCACCCTCACCCTTGACTCACCCAAGGTAAAGAAGCGCTTGCCCAAAGCGATTTCGATGAATGAAGTTGACCAGCTTTTGCAGGCCCCGGCCGGGCAGAACGGTCCCAAAGCCGAACGTGACCTGGCCCTGCTGGAAATGCTCTACGCGTCCGGCATGCGCGTCACCGAGCTGGTCTCGCTGAATGTACCTGATATAGAGATTGACGGCAACAGCGGCCGGGTCCGGGTTAAAGGTAAAAAAACCAATTCCAAGGCGCGGGAGATCCCAATTACCGGCTCAGCCCTGACGACCCTCAAGACCTACATTCGGCATGGCCGGGAGCAGTTGGTCCACGACCCGAACGAGACGGCTCTTTTCCTCAATAACCGAGGCCAGCGGCTCACCCGCCAGGGCCTGTGGCTGATCATCAAGCATTACGTTGAAGCCGTCGGCATTTCCACCGAGGTGACGCCTCACACGCTGCGCCACTCCTTTGCCGCGCATAAATTGAGCCAGGGTAAATCATTGCAGGATATTCAAAAATTATTGGGGCATGCTAATATTTCGACGACTCAGGTGTATGCTCATCTCAGCCAGGAAAGCGAAAAAGAAGCGCGTTGAGCCAAAAGATGTTTGGTTGAGCTGGTCCAAAAAAATTAGAGGTCCCATTACGGGGAATTACCCCGTTCTACGTAAAACGTAAAGCGTAAAACGTAATGATTTTGGGTTATCACCCCTTACGTTTTACGCTTTTTTATTTCAGGAGGCAGAAAGTCTAAACTGATGGACGCACACAAAGATTTTTTCAGTGACGATGCCTATCCGCAGGCAGCTAATTACATCCGGCGCAAAACCCACCACCAGCCCAAAGTTGGCCTGATCCTGGGTTCGGGCCTCAGCCCGCTGGCCGACGAAATTGAGCATGCCGATCATGTTCCCTATACCGAGATTCCTTATTTTCCGGTTTCCGGGGTGGCCGGACATGCCGGCAAGCTGGTTATCGGCGAGTTGGCCGGGAAATCGGTGCTGGTTATGCAGGGCCGGACCCATTTTTACGAGGGTTACTCCATTCAGCATATCACCCTGCCGGTGCGGGTCATGCGGCTGCTCGGCGTGCAAACCTTGATTGTGACCAATGCGGCCGGAGGGCTTAACCAGAGTTTTACCGCGGGCGATCTGATGCTGATTACCGACCAGATCAACCTGGTCGGGATGGCCGGCTATCATCCTCTGCGCGGCCCCAACCTGGCCGAGTTTGGCCCGCGTTTTCCCAGCATGACCCACGCTTATGACCCGGTGCTGCTGGCGCTGGCTCGCCAGGCGGCTGCGGAGTTGAACTTAAAGCTGCAGGAAGGGGTTTATATTTGTCTGGCCGGTCCTTCGTTTGAAACCCCGGCGGAAAACCGCTTTCTCCGCCTCAGCGGCGCCGACGCCGTCGGCATGTCTACCGCTCACGAAGTCGTGGTCGCCAATCACGCCGGGATGCGGGTTCTCGGTATCAGCACCATTACCAATATTTCCATCCTGGAGACCACTTCAACCGCCGAAACCACCCACGAAGAAGTACTGAAAACCGGCAAAGTAGTGGTCCCAACATTGACAGCGCTGCTCAAGGGTATTTTGGCCAAACTCGACTGAAAAAATATGGGCCTAGCCCAACATAATTTGCTCCTATGCTTCCCTCTTTGTATACTTGGATTGAATATTATTGGGTTAATTTTTTTGCTCGCAACGAGTAGACACTCTAAAATATACCCCTTTGCGTTTTAGGGGACTCATCTCATCATGCTGGAATTTCTCAGGCCCATCGCCTTATTCGACACCTGGCTTTACTTTGGTTTGGGGCTGGTTGCGCTTTTTTTTATCAGGATCATTTGGCTGGCCCGCCGCGACCGGATGCGTTCCATTTTTACCCTGGAGCGCGAACATGCCAATGCCCGGATGACCCGGGCGTTTATTGGTCTCATGGTTATCTTGAGTTTAGCCCTGGGCATTTACTACCTCAGCATCGTCACCCCGACCATTGTGCCGCCGCCCCAGGATACACCCACGCCAACGCCGATCATTGCCCTGCCGCCGACCCCAACCCCGCCGCCCCTTCTACCAACGCCCACGCCTTCGTTGACACCCACCCCCACGCTTCCACCGCCTACCTTCGAGGTGGAAGTGACGCCCACGGCGACAACAGCCACCGTGCCTGTGATCGGGCAGACGCCGAACTGCCCTAATCCTAACGCCAGGATTACCCAGCCCGGCGATGGCGCCCGCGTAAGCGGGGTGATCCAAATCAGCGGAGCAGCGATGGTGGACAACTTTGATTACTACAAATTTGAGTTTCGCCCGCCCGGCGGCGAGTGGTCTTTTATCCAGAGTTACGATAACGCCGTTCTGGGCGGCGCTCTTGGCTCGTGGAACACCGGCACCGCCGCGCCGGGGGAGTATGAATTTAGATTAGTGGTGGTGGATACGATCGGCAACTATCCCGAACCCTGTGTGATCCGGTTGATTGTACAATGACTGACTATCCTGAATTGATTTACTGGCTGGCTCTGATTAATGAGAGCCACTTAAAATTAAATGTGGTCAAACCCATTATCCAGCAGTGGTGTTTTGGCGAGCAGCGGACCCTGGCCCAGTTGTTTGAACTGTCACCCTGGGAATGGGCGACTCGCTTCGGCCTGTCGGATGAAGAGGCCAACCGGGCCGTTGGCGCCGTTAAGAGGCTGGACAAACAGGCCGCGCTGGTGGGACAGTGGCAGGCCCAGAAAATTGAGCCGCTTATCCGCACCGACCCCCGCTACCCCAAACGGCTGGTCGCCACGCTGCCGGCGGCCAAGCAGCCCTTGATCCTGTGGGCGCGAGGTCCCCTCAGCCTGCTTCAGGAGCCGGGCGTGGCTGTCCTGGGCAGCCAAACCCCGGACGAAGCCACCGCTGACCTCATCAACGAGATTATGCACACTCTGACCGGCGAGGAGATCAACCTGATCAGCGGTTACGGGCGCGGCCTGGATCGGGCCACCTTTGAAACCATGCTGGCGACCGACGGCGGGCGGGCAGTGACGGTTCTGCCCATGGGCCTCGGCGCTTTTGCCAAGTCTACTTCCAAATTGGAAGGAGCGCTGGCCCAGGAGCGGATTGTGCTGGTCAGCCCCTTTGCGCCGGACACACCCTTTCAGGAAAAGTTGGCCGAAGCCCGTAATCTTTTGATTGACCACCTGGCCCTGGCTCTGCTTATTCCCCAACCCGACGAAGAGGCCCAGGCGCGCGGCAGCGCCGCCCTGGCACGCGGCCTGCCCGTTTTTGTCGGCCTGACCGACACCGCCGGCAACCGGGCCTTGATTGACCAGGGCGCTTACCTGCTCACCGACGCCGGCGAAGTGGTCGAGATGGTCCAGCAGGCGATGATTGATACCGTCTTTGCCGAAGAAGAGACCCTGCCTGCCGCTGTTTTGCCCACCGCGCCCATACCCACCCCGGCTCCGGCGGCCCCACCGAGCACCGACGCGGATTACAATCTGCCCGTCGAAGAGGTCGAGCCGATTGACAGCGAGGAAGCCCTGGAAATTTTGTCGCTGGGCGGCAACGTGCCGGAGATCCTGCGGAAGCGGCTGAAGAAAGAGGATGAGGGAGGCGAGGAGGCGAAGAAGAAGGGGAAGAGGTAGTTGTGCATTACTTAAAAGCCTTACGAGAGAATTTGTGACCAAAATTGAGGCATAAACCGTGACCAGCCCCCTCTAACAAACTCTACTTACTTTAGTTCCCCAATTAATTATGATGATGAGTAGGAAGATAGTTGGATGAATGAAAATTCCTTACCTATCGCTTGGGTAGGCGCATTAACTATTCTTTTTGCAGCAGACAGAACCTCAACAGAAAATTTCATAGACAGTCAAAAACTGGAGCGAAACCCAGTTGGACGTACTCTTTTTGGGCTTTTTCTAGCCGTCGCTCTACCCTATCTATTACCAATCCTATTGATATTGTTGAATTTAGTGCGAGGAGATAGGTCTGTTTTCGGATTTTTTATCCTGGAGAGTATTCGGTAATTAAAAATAGGTGGTGATAGCCTCCAAAAGCGAGTAGAAT
>JAHDWA010000113.1 GCA_023382535.1 Anaerolineae bacterium
TCGTCCCGGAGTACTCGCCGGCCAGCGCTTTCTCCAGTTCTCCCCCCGGCATCGCCACCAAATCGCCCATCGCTGCCGGTGCTGCCGCTCCCGCTTCCTCCGTCGCCATCGCTTCCTCTGTCGCCATTGCCTCTTCTGTCGCCGCCGGGGCAGCTTCTTCAGTCATCGCCGGCGCCTCGGTAGCTGCCGGGGCGGCTGCTTCTTCAGTTGCTGCTGGGGCCGGAGCGGCCGCCTCTTCGGTCGCGGCTGGCTTTTCAGCCGCTGGCTCAGCAGGGGGAGTGGGTGTACCGGCACAAGCTGCGACCAGGGTCATTACAACCAATAAGGTCAGCCAGAACCATAAATTTTTCTTCATGGTTTTTGTCTTTCCTCCTTTAGAAAGTAAAAATTTTTGATAATGATTTAAATCTGACCGACAAATCTGAAGCCGAGGTTTTCGTGACCACCTCCTTTCAAAATATGGACCATTTTCGGCAAGTTCGCTTACACTTAACGGAAAACGTCCGGTGTTGTATATCTTCCGTTCTTGTGAGGCGGTGCGGTTGTCTGGCGAATAACGAGTTCAGTGGAAAGTTGAAGTTGGGTCGGGGGGGTGTCTTGGTTTTCAATAACGTCGAGCAGCAGTTCCACCCCTTGCACGCCCGATTGGAAGAGATGTTGTCTGATCGTGGTCAACTGAGCAAAATGGGCAAGTTCAATATCGTCGTAACCCATCACCGATAAATCATGCGGCACATTTAAGTTTAGCTCGTAGGCTGCATCTAAAACGCCGAGAGCAAATTCATCACTATAAGCAAAAATGGCTGTGGGACGGTCGGGCAAGTTGAGTAAATCGAGGGCCATACAGCGCCCACTGGCCCGGCTGTGTTCATTCTGACGGAGATAATCGGGCCGAACTGGCAGCCCGGCCCGCTCGTGGGCCTGGCAGTAGCCTAAATAGCGGTTACGGCTGAAGGCGCCAAAAGGGTCATCCAGGTAATCGCTGATGTAACCAATTTTTTGATGGCCCAGGCTGATCAGATGTTCAACTGCGGTCTGGGCGGCCGCTACATCATCTACTGATATGGAGGATAGAACGGGGTGAGCCGTTTCAACTAAAACGGTGGGAATCTTCTCCTGGGAGATGCGGCGCACGTCTTCCTCGCTAAGGTTCATCGAGAAGATCAATAAGCCATCAACCCGGCCCCGTCGAGGGACCGTTTGTAAAACTTTGTTACGTTGGGCGACTGTTTCGATAGTAAAGAGGCTAATATCGTAGTCACTGCTGGCAATCACCGACATGACGCCGCGCAGTCGTTCTACCTGGGAGGAACCGGTAAAGAAGGGAATAATAATGCCAAGGGTGTGAGTTTTACCCATTGACAGGCGACGCCCGCTGGGATTAGGGACGAAATCTAACTCGGCAATGGCGATTAAAACCTTTTGCCGGGTTGCTTCATTAACGGGGCGGCTATTATTGATGACGCTGGAAACTGTGCCGATACCAACGCCCGCGCGTTTGGCTACATCGTGAATAGTCGTTGGCACAAGCTTAACCTCTTTGTCCTAGAAAACCCACATCGTTTTCGGAAACGTTTCCCGGAAGCGTTTCCATTATACCATAGTACTATGGCTTTGTCAAGAGTTCTGGAAAAAACCTGATTTCAAGCCAGGGCCTGCTAATTCTTTACCACGCTTTGGCGGGTTCAACCTGCTCCACATGATTGCCTAACGATCAGTTCGGCTGATAAAAAGGTCTCCTGTTCAGTTAACCTTTTGCCTTCAATCAGATCCATTAACATCTCCCCACCGCGCCGTCCCTGTTCTATGGCCGACAGGCGGACGGTGGTTAAAGCGGGAGCAACGAAACGGGCCATGGGTACATCGTCAAAGCCAACGACTGCCATATCTTCCGGAATAGATAAATGATGATCGCGGATTGCCGCCATCGCCCCAAAAGCGACGACATCACTGGCCACGAAGACAGCGGTTGGTCTGGGCTTAACGGCCAGCAGAGTTTGCATAGCCCGGTAACCACTCTCCATATCAAAATCACCGTACTGGATAAGTGCTTCCTCTTCGTCAAGACGAGCTTCGCGTAAAGCCTGGCGATAACCAAGCAAGCGGTCGGCGGCGCTGGTGTATGGCAGCGGTCCGTTCGTGATGCAGGCAATCCGCCGGTGGTCCAACTTCACCAAATGAGTCACTGCCCGCTGGGCGGCAGCTTGGTTGTCCACGTCAACAAAACAAACCGAAGCGCCCCTCAGCCGGCCCAGCAACACAGTCGGGAAGCCGTCGGCAATCAGGGCGGGCAATTGCCGATCATCAGCGCGTGGGCCGGAAAGTAAAATTCCATCTATACGATTAGATCGCACCAGGTGAGTGTAGGCATCGGGCTGGCTAACATCTTCAACCGACTCGAACAGAACCCGAAAGCCCCGTTCATGGCCGGCTTCGCTCAGGCCATAAATTACTTGATGGATGTAGGCATCTATCATGAGATGATTGGCAGGTTGGCAGATGATCAGGCCGAGGATGTGCGTGCGCCCACTGGCCAGGGAACGAGCCGCCGCGTCGGGGACATAGCCGAGGTCACGCGCGGCCTGCAAAACCCGTTGGCGAGTTTCTTCGCTGATCTGCGCGCTTTCTACCTCGTTGAGGACAAAGGAAACGGTGGTGCGCGAAACACCAGCGCGTTTAGCTACTTCATGGCTGGTAATTCGACGTTTAGACGGCATGGCCTATCCCGTTTCAACCCTGAAACAAGACTAACACGCGTTACTAACACGTGTTAAGGAGTATAGACCGGCTTAGTCCTTTTGTCAAGAATCCTTATTTTTCCCAAAAAATTATCGGCCGGTTTACTCCCCAGCTTCTCGAAGCCAACGTAGGGATTCCGTATAGTAGAAAAGGTTGACAACTGCTGCTGAGAAGATTATACTCATGCGTGAATATCAATTAGCGTTGCCAAAGCTGGCAGCCAGGAGATAGACCAATTATGAGTGTAATTCGTCTCTCCCAACTAAATATTCCAAAGCAAAAAACACCTTAGCGCCACAATGGGCAGGTGTTTTTTGTTTTAAACCATAAATAATCAATACATAGGAGGTTAGTTTCATGGACTCAGCGATGATTGGAAAAATTGAAAAAGCCATATTATATGCGCAGGAACCGGAGCGCGTTACCTTTAATGAATTCAAGGTAACCTTTACGGGTGATCATAAACAGCATAAGATCAGCTACGATAGTGGGCATTGGCATTGTGACTGCAACTTTTTTCAAACTCGCGGAGTTTGTTCTCACGTGATGACCCTCGAGCGTTTGCTCATTGGCTCGGTCAAGCCGGCTGAAGCGGTACCGATGCCAGCTTAATAATTGAATAAAATTTTTGTAAAAGCCGCTGCTTCTGGCAGCGGCTTTTTTTCTCTATCATCCTGGTTGACCTGTAACCTGTTTTTTTTTGTCTGAATCCCTGGCTGATGGTACAATGTCACTTATGCTGAAGAACTGGAAGTTCTGGGTAGGCGCCGTTGTGAGCGCCTTTTTTGTTATGCTGGCTTTGCGGGGCCTGGATTTAGAGCAGGTATGGCGAGATATCCAGGGAGCCAACTATTGGTGGCTCCTGCCAGGAGTGATAGCTTATTTTGTTGGCGTCTGGGTGCGTACCTGGCGCTGGCATTATTTGCTGCGCCCGATTAAACCTATTCCCTTAAAAGCAATGTGGCCGGTTGTGGTCATTGGTTACATGGGCAACAATGTCTATCCCTTCCGGGCGGGCGAGGTCATTCGCGCCTATGTTTTGAAAAAAAAGGAAGGTGTGAGTATGAGCGCCAGCATTGCCACCGTCCTGGTCGAGCGTATTTTCGACGGCCTGGTGATGCTGCTGTTTGTGTTTGTGGCCCTGCCCGTTGCCCCAGGCTTGCCCGGCTGGCTGCGGGAAATTGTTATTGTGGCCAGCCTGGCGTTTTTGGGAGCCTTAATTCTCTTTTTTGGCATGGCCGCCCTGCCCGAAACGAGTCGCCGCCTTTATCGCTGGGCCATTGATCGCTTTGTGCCCGCTGCCCTCCAGCCAAAAATAGTGGCTCTGGCCGACCGTTTTATGGAAGGATTGAGCAGTCTTACCCGCCTTCAAGATGTGTTGATGGTCTTTTTTACTTCAGTAATTATCTGGCTGCTGGAGACGGTTAAATATTGGTTTGTCATGCACGCTTTCAATTTTTCGGTCAGCTTTTTTGCCTTAATGTTAATGAATGGCGTGGTCAATTTGGCTACAACTCTGCCCTCGGCTCCCGGCTATATCGGCACCTTTGATGGTCCCGGTATCGAGGTTTTGAAAGTGTTTGGAGTTAATCCGACCGTGGCCGCGGCGTATACGCTGGTGTTACACGCCGCCCTGTGGCTGCCTATAACCCTCCTTGGTTTTTGGTATATGGCCAAAGAAAGTCTTGGTTGGGGCGATTTTGATAAAGCTGTCGAAGAGTCACGCCACGAGCCGGAAGACCCCAAATCCTTGCCATCAGCAAATTCAGCTCAAAATTCACATTCACCTAACTTATCTACCGAAGGCAAGTCCCCTTCCTTAAGAAGAGGGTGATCATTATCCAGGGGATTTCATGAAAGTTGCAATTATTGGGGCCGGGGTAGCCGGCCTTTCAGCCGCTTATGATCTGGCCGGAGCCGGTCATGCGGTGACTATTTTTGAGGCGGCCAGCTACACCGGAGGACTGGCCGCTGGCTTCAAATCGGAGCGGTGGGCCTGGCATTTAGAGCATTTCTACCATCACTGGTTTGAGTCGGATGATGATGTGCTCAACCTGATCAAAGAAATTGGCGCGGGTGACAAAGTTTTCTTTCCCCGCCCCACCACCTCCATTTATGCTGACGGCAAAGTCTACCCCTTTGACAGCCCCCTGCGCATGCTGCTCTTCCCCAAACTGCCGCTGATCCCCAAATTACGCTTTGGCCTGGTTGGGCTTTATTTACGCTTAACCAAAAATTGGCAGGCTTTGGAAAAAGAAACTGCCCACCAGTGGCTCACCCGGACCATGGGCAAAACAGCCTACAAAGTTTTGTGGGAACCGTTGTTAGTAGGTAAATTCGGCGATTTTTACCGCGAAGTCAACATGGCCTGGTTCTGGGCGCGGATTCACAAACGCAGTTACCGCCTCGGTTATTTTGAAGGGGGCTTCCAGGCCTTTGTAGATATCCTGACCCGTAAGGTTGAGGAACGCGGCGCAGAGATTCGCCTTAATATAGCTACCACCGGGATCACTGCCCCGCCGGATGGATGTTTGCAGGTTCAATTTACCGCTTCACCCTCGGTGAATGGAGAGAGAAAAGAGGCGGACCGTGAAACCTTCGATCGAGTCTTGTTGACCGTTTCCCCACAACTGGTCAGCCGCCTGGCGCCTGATTTGCCCCAGGCTTACCTTGCCTCCTTAAAGGAACTCAAATCAATGGGGGCGGTAGTGATTGTTTTGGCCCTTAAGCATAAACTCACCGATCAACATTATTGGATTAACCTGCCTAAAGAAGAGGGTTTTCCTTTTCTGGCGCTGGTTGAGCACACCAACTTTATTGATCCCCGCCACTATGATGGCGATCATATTGTCTACTGCGGCGATTATTTGCCTTCCGAGCATGAATATTTTTCCCTCTCCAAAGATGAACTCCTGGCTCGTTTTCTTCCCAGCCTGACCCATTTTAACTCCAAATTTGACCCCGTCTGGGTCAAAGAGAGCTGGCTTTTTCGAGCCAAGTACGCTCAACCTGTACCGCCGGTCAACCACAGCGCCAACATCCCTCCCCTGGAAACACCTATCCCCGGCCTGTACTGGGCCAGCATGAGCCAGGTCTACCCGTGGGATCGTGGCACTAACTATGCGGTTGAAATCGGACGGCGCGCTGCCCGGCTGATGCTTGAATCATAACCGCTCATGTACGATTCACTGAGCAGGCTCGTGCTACAGTGTATCATCCCTTTGCCGGACTTTTTGCTTGCTATGAGTACTTTCTCTAACTATTTTCTAACTACTTTCACACTCACTTCCTACTTTTCTGGATTAGATTGTATAATAGGGATTGAGTTAATCCAACCAACCCCAACACGGCGAGGCGCCAGCCCGAAGCAGGCGGTCCGCGCTATATCTGTTTTTACCATAGAAAGGGATCACTCATGCGCAATATTACGGTTATAGGCACGGGCTATGTCGGCTTGGTTACCGGCACCGGTTTTGCCGATTTAGGCAACAGGGTTTGCTGTCTGGATATTGACGAAAATAAAATAGAAATGCTCAAGGCGGGCGAGGTGCCGATTTTTGAACCCGGTCTGCAAGAGATGATTCATCGCAATGTCCAGGCCAGTCGCCTGTTTTTTACAACCAGTTACGAAGAGGCGCTCTCTCAGGCCGAGTTTGTTTTTATTGCCGTCGGTACACCCGAGGGCGTTGATGGGGAAGCTGACCTTAAATATGTGGGCCAGGCCGCCAAAACTGTGGCCAAAACGATGCGGCGCCCCTTGATCATTGTCAACAAAAGCACGGTGCCGGTCGGCACGGGCGACTGGGTGGCTGATATTATCCGCACGCACCAGCCGGAACCCATTGATTTTGCTGTCGTCTCCAACCCCGAATTTTTGCGCGAAGGTTCGGCTATTCTCGATTTCACCGCTCCCGACCGGATTGTGCTGGGTTCGCTCAACAAAGAGGCGGCCAATAAAGTGGCTGAGCTGTACCTGAGTTTGCGCTCGCGTATTATTATTACCGATTTGCGGACTGCCGAAATGATCAAGTATGCCTCTAATGCCTTTCTGGCCACCCGTATCTCCTTCATCAACGAAATCGCTAACATTTGTGAGCGCCTGGGTGCGGATGTCAAAGAGGTAGCTACCGGCATGGGCTACGATAAGCGCATCGGCCACTATTTTTTGGACGCCGGGGTGGGTTATGGCGGCTCCTGTTTCCCCAAGGATGTCAAAGCCCTGGCTCACATGGCTACAACCCATGGCAACCATCCCCAACTGCTCAAAGCGGTGATGGACATCAATCAGTACCAGCGTATTCACGTCATCCAAAAGTTGCGCGACCTGTTAGGCCAGCGCCTCAACGGTAAGATGATTGGCCTGCTGGGATTGGCCTTCAAACCCAATACCGACGATATGCGCGAAGCCCCTGCGGCAGAAATTGGCCGCGCCCTGCTGCGTGAAAATGCCCTTGTCAAGGGCTACGACCCCGAAGCGATGAATGTGGCCGCCAAAATGCTGCCCAATTTGCAACTGGCTGAAGATGCGTATGACCTGGCTAAAGATTGCGATGCGCTCATTTTATTGACCGAGTGGAATGAATTTAAGAATCTGGACATGCCCCGGATTAGAGAATTAATGCGCCAACCCATTTTTATTGATGGCCGCAACCTGTACGAGCCTGAGATGATGACCCGGTGTGGTTTCATTTATCGCGGCGTAGGCCGGGGCTATCTGACCCCTTAAGGCGCAATTTTGTTCCCTAATCCTGTCCGGCCTCCAAGAGACTTCGGCTCAGCCAAGTCGAAGGATCAGTTTGGTAACAAGGGGGCGTTGATAGGATAAAAGGCATGGTGCTTTGCCATGCCTTTTATCGTATGATAGAGGTTAACCCACTGCTCTGGAAATTCGCATGAAGATTCGGTCCGTCACTGCATTCACTAACGTCACTTGGCCGCTTGACGAAGGTACCATCGCTGGGGTGGCGCGTTTTCTTACCGATGCCCGCCTGCGCTTTGAGGAGGCCGGTATCGAAGTTCAAACGATTCGCCTGGCGACCCCGCCTTTTCTGGATGTCATCGGCGATCCTGACCCGGCAGTGTTGATTGAGTTTGCTCGTACCCTGGAAGAAGTGGCCGCCAATTTTAAAATTGATTATATCTCTATCGGCCCAGTCGTCGCCACAACGCCGCTGGCGTTGCTCATGTCTATACACGCCCTGCCGGAGTTGATTGCCCAGACGGAAAGGATTTTCTCCGGGGTTCTTTTCGCCGCCGACAATAGTGGTCTCAACCTGGCGGCAGCCCATGCTTTTGCCCAGACGGTTTCCAAAGTGGCCCGAACCACGCCCAATGGCTTTGGCAATCTCCGTCTGGCGGCGCTGGCTAACGTGCCCTCCGGCGTACCCTTTTTCCCGGCGGCGTATCACCAGGGCGGCTCTGTTTATTTTGCCATTGCCACCGAAGCCGCCGACTTGGCGGTGAACGCTTTCAATCGCGCCCGCTCGCTCAGCGAGGCCCGCAAGCGGCTGCTCCTGGCTATCGAAGCTGCCGCCGCCGAAATCCTGGAGGTGGTAGATGGCCTGGTAGACGACCATCAGTGGCGGTTCAAAGGGATAGATTTCTCACTGGCTCCCTTTCCCGATCAGGCCAGGAGCATTGCCGCAGCTATTGAAAGCCTGGGGGTAGATGCTTTTGGCGGCAGCGGCACGGTGTTTGCCACAGCGTTCCTGACCCAGGCTATTCGCCAGGCGAATATCCCCCACACCGGCTTCTCCGGGGTGATGCTGCCCGTACTGGAAGACGAAATCTTGGCCCAACGCGCCGCTGAGGGCCGCTTCAGCGTCAACGATTTGCTGCTCTATTCGGCGGTTTGCGGGACGGGACTTGATACGGTACCTATTCCCGGCACGACCAGCCCCGACGAAATAGCAGCCATTTTTTTAGACCTGGCGACGCTGGCCGTGGCGCTGAACAAACCGCTCACCGCCCGGCTGATGCCCATCCCCGACCTGGCCGTCGGCCAGAAGGTCACTTTTGACTTTGAATACTTTGCCAGCAGCCGCGTCCTGCCGGTTAAAAATCTGGGTGCGGCTCGCTTGTTTCAGAAAAGTTCCTTCTTCAATTTAACCTCAAAAAGTCCCCGCCGCTAATCTCCTGCTCCCCTAAGTTACCTTCGGTCAAGTAGAATTTATCGCCAGGAATCACCCAGGCTAAGGATGACTGGCATTTGGTTAGCCGGGAGAAAAGTGCCAGTCACCTGAACAGTTTACTGATTTTGTTGAAGCTCAGGCCGGACTATAATAACTGTAGCGCATAATCAATCAGATAGGGAGATTCATTCATGAGCGGTCTTGATTTCTTAGCAAGGCTTACCGGGAAATGGCAAGGCGTCAATAAGCTCTGGCTGCCTCCGGCCGAAACACCTTACGAGTCGTCTTCAGTTGCCACCCTGACCCCGGTCATTAATGGAAAGTTTGTCCAGATTGATTATACCTGGGCGTTTGAAGGTCAGTCCCAGGAAGGCTGCTTGCTCTGCGGTTATGAAGCGGAAGCGGCGGTAGTGTCTGTCGTCTGGGTGGACTCCTGGCACATGGGTGATAAGTTTATGCTGTGCCGGGGCCAGCTCAAGGCAGGGGGGAGTCTTGATGTGCGTGGTTCCTATGCCGTCCCCGACCAGCCGGAGTGGGGCTGGCGGATAGTGGTCGGGCCGAGTGATGGCGAAGCCTGGCAAATTGTCATGTATAACGTGGCACCGGAGGGTGAAGAATTCCTGGCAGTCGAAACGGGTTACACCAGGGTTCAGTTACCTTAAACGGTTGCCCGGGCAGGTTTATTTAGGGCTTACGCCAGGTAAGACAGAATCGCCGGTTTAATATCCGCCAGGGAGTGCAGGTGAGGGACCAGCTTCTCAAATCCGGCCCCGGCCAGAAGGGTCAGGCTGGGATTGGTGGTGTGTTTGGAGGTTGTCCAGTCCTCAAAATTGCCGTGATCGCTGACCACCATGAGCAGCGAATGAGCCTCATCCCGCCGCTCCAAAACTCCGGCCAAAAAGTCGTCGAGCATTCCCAGTATTTTCAGCGATTCCTCGCGCTCCATTCTGTGCCCCAACAGGTCCGAGTACCAGAACTCAAAAAAGGTCAATGCGTGCTCCCCGGCCAGCGCGGCCAACTGCGCGCCGGCCTGCCGAACCGTGAGCGGCGGCAGGCTGAAATCAGGTTCCGGCCAAAACTCGTTGCTGAACAAAGCCGAGACCGCCCGGCCCTGGCGCAAATCCTCGCCGCTGCGCAGTTTTAACCCGGCCAAAAAAGCAGCCTGGGTATTGGCGCTCAAGCGGCCCTTGCCCCGCTGCACCCGGTCCAAAAAGCGGACTGGATAGGCATTGGCATAAGCCACCGGCTGGCCGGCCTGGAGTAATTCTTTAAAGATACTTTCCTGGGCCAGCAGGTTACGCAGCGTTTGATTGGGATACGGGCCATAGTGTTCGCCCAGCGCCGCCGGAGCGTTACGCCCGGTTAAAATTGTGGTCTGCCCTGTCGCCGACTGGGGCAGACCCGGCACGCCCAACTGCGCATCCAGCCCTAACAAGACTGCCTGTTCAGTCATTGCGCCGGCGGCCTCGCGGGTCAGGTGGGATATGCCCAACAGACTGCTCAAGGTGGGCAGTTCGACGTGCATAAACGGGTTGGCCTCGGGGTCCGCATCCCCGAGGCCAACCCCGTCCAGAAAGATGACGATGACGTGTTTGGGCATTAGTCAACCGCCGACTGAAGACCCCCTCCCTGCCCTCCCCCTAAGAGGGGGAGGGTTGGGGTGGGGGCGTCTACCTATTCAGAAATCTTGACCGTAATCTCCAATCCCTGTCCCACCGGCACGGTGACGCTCTCCAGGTTGGGATGGTTTTGAACGTAGGTGGTGTAATCGGACAAATCGTTTTCGTGCGCGACCACTTTATCGGCCACCACCATTGAGCCGATATTCATCCGCTTGTAAACTACATCAAAATAAGTTTCGTACTGGCCATAATCGCCGTCAATAAAGAGCAGATCAACCGGCTCGCTGCGCTGGCGCAGCAGCTCACGCGCATCGCCGACCAAAACCTCGACTGATTCGGCCAGATTGGCTTTGGCCAGATTGGCCTGGGTTTCCGCGGCTTTAGCGGGGTCAATTTCACAGGTAATCACCTTGCCGCCGGTCACCGAGGCGGCGTAGGCCAGCCAGAGGGTAGAATAGCCAAGCCCGCTGCCAACTTCCACAATGGTTTCGGCTTTGTTAGAAATGGCTAAAATTGACAAAAATTTGGCCGAGTCGGGGTCCATGATCAATTGGGCGGCACGCATCTCCAGTTCGGCCAGCGTGTCGAATAGTTCTTGTTCCATGTAAAACTCCTTCAAAAATAGTAGTCAGTAATCAGATGTCAGTCCGTAGGATACCCTTGCGGTATAGCCAGATGGTTTTACAACTCTGCTACCTTAGTAGATAAAAAAGGCCGGGACTCCCGGCCTCTGTCATAAAGACCACCGCTGTTTTAGAAGTTGGCGGCTAAAATCTGGGCTGAGTTATTGGCCAGGTCAATAAAGGGTTGGCCGTATAGGGCGATCAGCAGAGTCATCGCCAGCGTCAGCGCGACCAGGCCACCCATCACCAGGCCGGGACGAATGGGCGATTCATCCGGCCCCTGGGCAAAAAAGACCAGCCGGGCTACCCCAAAGTAGTAGTAAACAGAGATGACGCTGTTGAGAATACCAATCCCTGCCAGCACGTAAAGTCCCTGGTTAATGGCTGCGCCAAAGACAAACAACTTGCCCATAAAGCCGCCCGTCGGGGGGATGCCGATGAGGGAGAGGAAGAAAATCAGCAGGGCAATGCTCAAAAAGGGCGAGCGGCGGATCAGGCCGGCGTAATCGGAGATGTTGGCTGTCCCCATCTTATTTTCCAGAATAATGGCAACGGTAAAGACGCCCAGGTTGGTGAAAAGATAGGCAAAGAGATAGAGTAGAATGCCATTTACCCCGTCAAAGCTGCCGCTGGATTGGGTATTCCAGGCAGCCAGGCCAATCAGCATGTAGCCGGCCTGGGCAATGCTGGAGTAGGCCAGCATTCGTTTCATATTGGTCTGCCATAGGGCCACCAGGTTGCCGACCGTCATTGTCAGAATGGCAATCAGGGAGAGGATAACCGTCCAATTGACGCTGTAAGCGGGCAGGGCTACGGTGAAGACCCGGATGAGCACCGCAATTCCGGCGGCTTTCGGACCAACTGAGAGGAAGGCCGTGACCGGGGTTGGCGCGCCTTCATAGGCATCCGGCGACCACTGATGGAAGGGGACCAGGGCAATTTTGAAGCCAAAACCGGTCAAAATCATCACGACCGTCCCGACCACCAGCAATGGGCTGACCGGGGCGGTGGACAAAATGCTGGCAATGGTGGCCAGGTCAACGCTGCCGGTGAGACCGTACAGAAGCGAAAAGCCATACAGCATCACCCCGGAAGCGACGGCCCCGTAGAGGAAATATTTAACCGCGGCTTCGGTGGAGCGATTATCCTGGCGCAGGTAGCCGGTCAGGATATAACTGGTGATGGAGAGAAATTCGAGGGCCAGGTAAATCATGATCAGGTTGGTGGCCGCGGAGAGCAGCATTAAGCTCAGACCAGCCAGCATGGTCAAAACGTAAAATTCACCTCGGAACGGGGTGCGGGCGTTGATGTACTCTACGGCGCTCAGACCGACCAGGGCGACGGTCAGCGCGGCCAGTACTTTGAAGAACAGGGCCATGGTATCCACGGCCAGCATCGGCACAAAGTTCCCGGCGTCAGTGGCAATACCGTAAGTATTGCTGGCGGCTCCGGCCCACCAGACATACATCGTCGCCGCCAGGGCGAGGATCGAGCCGGCAACCGCCAGCCAGGGCAAAATCACGCCGCTTCTCTGGTCACCTTTCCATAGAATATCCAGGGTGAGCAGGGCAAAAGCGACAAAGGTGATGATAATTTCCGGTAAAAGCAGTAGTACGTCGTTCAAGGTTAACCTCCTACGGTTAACGTAGGTGTAGGTCAAGCTTAAGCTTGACCTGCTTAATTAGCGCAACGCTCCCAAAATCAGCACGCTGGTGGCATTGATGGTGTTCAACAGGAAGGACGGCCAAATGCCGATCAGGATCATCCCGACCAGCAGCGGGGCCATCGTCACCAGCTCAAAGGGGGCGATGTCCTCGGCAAAGGCCCAGCCATCGGGATGCTGTTCATCCTTTTTGTGGAACAGGTTATGCCACTTGTGCTCGTTAAACTCGCCCAGGAAAACAAACTGGATGATCTTGTACAGAATGTAGGCCGCAGTCAGGACAATGGCGATAATGCCGACGATGGCAAAGGCAGGCATTATGTGGAACGCGCCCCGGAAAACCAGGAACTCGCTGATAAAGCCGGCCAATCCCGGCAGACCGAGCGAGGCAAAGGCCGTGACCATCATCACCGCGTAATAGACCGGCAGTTTGGCCGACAGGCCGCCAAAGGCTTTCAAATCGCGGGTGTGGGTGCGCTCGTAGATCACGCCGACCAGGAAGAACAGACCGCCCGTAATCAGGCCGTGATTGACCATTTGCAGCACCGCGCCGTTCAAGGCAATCGCCCGGCTGTCTTCGACCGCGACCGAGGAGTCAGGGTAGAAAGCGACGGCCGCCGCCAGCCCCAGGATAAAGTAGCCCATGTGGCTGACCGAGGAGTAGGCAATCAGCCGCTTCAAATCCCACTGGGCCAGGCTGACCAGCGCCCCGTAAATCATGCTGATGATGCCCAGCGTGGCGACGATGTAAGCCATATTCTGGAACACGGCCGGGAAGAAGGGGATGAGGATGCGGACCATGCCGTAGCCGCCCAATTTTAAGAGGATAGCAGCCAGAATGACCGAGCCGGCGGTTGGGGCGGCGGTATGGGCGTCGGGCAGCCAGGTGTGGAAGGGCCAGAGCGGGACTTTGATGGCAAAGGCGACAAAGATGGCCCAGAAGGCGGTCGTCGCCAGGGCCAGGTTGCCGGCCAGGGGCGCCCTGGTCGCAATTTCGGGGATTTGCCAGGAGCCGGTGTTGAGATAGATGGCGATGAAGGCCAGCAGCATGGCCACCGAACCCACCAGGGTGTAGATAAAGAACTTGATGGCCGAGTATTGGGGCCGGTCTTTGGGCAGGCCCCAGATGCCGATGAGTAGGAACATGGGGACCAGGCCAATCTCCCAGAAGAAGTAGAAGAGAACGAGATCGAGGGCAACGAAAACGCCGAGCATGCCCATCTCCAGGACCAGGAACAGGGCAAAAAACTCCTTAACCCGCTTGTGGATGGTCCGCGCCGAGTACCACAAAGAAAGGGTGGTCATCAGCGTGGTCAAAACCACCAGCGGCAGGCTCAGGCCATCAACCCCCAGGTGATAGCGGACCCCGATGGCCGGAATCCAGGCTGCGTCTTCAACGGCAAAGTAATCGCCGGAGTCGTTGTAGAAATACCACAGCATGAACGAAAGGATCAAGGGGACGAGGCTGATGACAATTGAGAAATTTTTGATCAGCTTTTCCTGGCTGCCGGGTATGAACATGACGATAATTGCGCCTAACAAGGGGATAAACGTAATTAAACTCAGATACGGTACTGTTTCCATCAGGATTGCTTCTCCTCAGTGTAAAAGTTGTCCTATGAAGTCGGCAGCGAAGCCACACCGGCGGCCCCGCCCGTCCACAGCAGCAGGTACAGGCCCACTAAAATCAAGAGGCCGACCACCAAAATCAACAAATAATTCTGGGCGCGGCCCGTTTGGAGCAGCCGCAGTTGGCCGCCGAAGCGGTTGAAAGCGTTGGGGACGCCATTGACAAAGTAGCCGTCAACGCCGTACTTATCAAAGGCGGCGGTCCCGTCGGCCAGCAGGTTGGTGAAGCGGCCAAAGAAATTGACAATCGGGTTGATGACCCAGTCGTAATCAAATTTGGCGCAGAAATTTGCCAGCGCCATGACCGGGTAGATAATCAAGCCCCGGTAAATTTCGTCGAAGTAATACTTGTTTCTCAAAATGGTGAAGATGGGTTTGCCGATGACCGGGATGGTTTCGATGGGATCCAGTTCTTCGGCCGTTTGGCGGCGGGAATAAAGCCACCAGCCAAAGGCAAAGGAAACCAACCCTAACAGAGTCGAGGTAATGGCGACGCTGGCCGTGAAAGGCACGGCTTCAAAAACCAGACCCGGCGTAGCTTCTTCAGCCAGCAGATGGACTTCACCGGCAAAGCCGTGCAGCCAGCCGCCGATCAGCGGGCCGATAACCGGGAAATCTGCGGGTACGTTGATAAAGCCGAGGAAAATGGCAAAGACAGCCAGGATAATCAGGGGCATCGTCATGCGCCAGCCAGGCTCGGCGGCGTGTTCGGCTAAACTGGTGCGCGGCCGGCCAAAAAAAACCAGCCCAATTTGGCGGCCCATGTAGAAGGCTGTGAAAATTGCCCCGACCGTCCCGGCGATGTAGACCCAAAAGGCCAGGGACTCGGAGCGGTGGATAAACGCTTCCGCCAATATTTCGTCCTTGCTCCAGAAACCGGCAAAGGGGAAAATGCCGACCAACGCCAGCGTGCCCATTAGATAAGCCCAGAAGCTGGCTTTCATCTTGTCGTAGAGTGCGCCCATATTGCGCATGTCCTGTGGGTCGGGGTGGGCGTGATGGGTGTGCGCTTCGTGGTGTTCGTCGTGGACCTCGTGCTCGTGGAGTTCGGCCTCGCCGTGGCCATGTTCCTCGCCCAGGCCATGTCCGTGCGCTGCGTGGATCTCATGCTCCATAGCGTGGATGATCGAGCCGGAGCCCATAAACAAGAGCGCCTTGAAGAAGGAATGGGTCAACAGGTGAAAGATACCAGCGACAAACCCACCCAGGCCGAGGGCCATCATCATATAACCCAGCTGGCTGATGGTCGAGTAGGCCAGCACCCGCTTGACATCGTATTGAGCCACGCCGATGGTTGCCCCCATCACTGCGGTGATCGCGCCGATAATGGCGACCCACTGCAAGGCCGGGCTGTGCTCCATCGTAGCAAAGAGGGGCAGCATACGGGCCACCAGGTAGACCCCGGCGGAGACCATCGTCGCCGCGTGGATGAGGGCGGAGACGGGCGTCGGGCCTTCCATGGCGTCGGGCAGCCAGACATGCAGCGGGAACTGGGCGCTTTTGCCGACGGCTCCGCCAAAGATAAGCAGGGCGCTCAGCGTGGCGACCGGGATACCCCACAGCGTTACTTCGGTCAGGTGCTCCAGCATATCCGGGGCAAAAATCTCGCGGAAATTCAGCGTGCCGGCGGCGCTCCACAAAATCATCATCCCGGCAAAAAGCAGGACATCGCCGATGCGGGTGGTCATAAAGGCTTTGAGGGCGGCCAGCTTGGGCGGGATTTTGTCTGGCCCGGCGTAGCGCCAGAAGGTCAGCGCCTGCCACCAGTTGCGCGGCTTTTCGACCTTGTCGGTGTCGGGATAGGTCTTCTCGAACCAGAAGCCGATCAGCAGGTAAGAACACAAGCCCATGATTTCCCAGGAGATGAAGAGCAGGAGCAGGTTGTCGGCAATGACCAGCGCGAGCATCCCGGCGGCAAAGAGAGAGACGTAGGCGAAGAAGCGGGAGTAGCGGCCAAATTCGGCTTCGTAGCCTTCCATGTACTCGGAAGCATAGATGAAGATGAGGGTGCAGACAAAGGGGACCATGAAGAGCATGGCGGCGGTGAAGCCGTCTACGGCAAAGCCGGTGTTAAAGACGCTGGTGCCGGCGGGAATCCATTCGATGGGCAGGTTCCAGCCGTCAATGTGAAGGCCATGGTGGGCGTCGGCCATATACGCGCCGATGGTGTTAAAAACGATGGCCCAGGAATGGATGGTAGACAGGATAATAGCGGCAATAGCCAGGCCGGCGCTGCCTTTTTTGCTGCGGTTCAAGCCGAGGATAATGGCGGCAAAGGCAATCAGGGGATAGACCGGGATGAGCCAGATATAATCAAAGAAAAAGTTCATGGTTAATCCTTTGGCTGACAATTGATAATTGATGATTGACCATTTACAATTGCCAACAGTCAACGATCAATTGTTAATTTTTGAGAATATCCAACTCTTCGACCACAACCGAGTGGCGGCGGCGATAAACCGCAATCACAATCGCCAGGCCGACCGCTGCTTCAGCCGCCGCAACGGTGATGACGATGATTGCAAAAATTTGCCCGGCGACATCATTGGGAGCAATGTAGCGCCAGAAGGCAACCAGGTTGATATTGACGGCGTTCAGAATCAGCTCCACACCCATCAGAATAGCAATGGCATTCTTACGGGTGAGCGCCCCGTACACGCCGATGCTAAAGAGGGCCGCCGAAACGGTCAACCACCACGATAAAGGAATCGCCATTATTTCACCTCTTCCGCCGCAATTTTCTCACGGGCCAGGATAACCGCTCCAATCAAGGCCACCGACAGGAGCACACCGACGACTTCAAAGGGGATGAGGTAACTGCCCAGAAAGGCCAGGCCCAACTGCCCGACGACATCAGCGCCGGGTTCGGCATCGCTGACCGGCCAGTTGATGGAACCGACGACTGCCAGCAAGATCACAAACAGGGCCAAAACGACCGGCGCCGCCACCCACCACTGGTGGTTGGCCTGGCTCTGGCTGGCATCCATCACCCGGCGCGAGAACATGATGGCAAATAGGATCAGCACGGCGATCGCCCCAATGTAAACAAATAACTGGACGACTGCCAAGAAGCCCGCGCTGAGCAGCACGTAATAACCACTCACACCAAAAAAAGACAAAATCAGGTAGAGGGCGCTGTGGAACAAATTCCGGCTGGTGACCACTCCCAGCGCCCCGCCAATCGTACAGAGGGTCATTACCCAAAAGACAATCTGGGTCAGCGGTATTTGCGATGGATCGAAGGCTGTTGGATCAAAAGGCATAGAGAAACCTTTCCAGGCTGCAGGTTACAGGTCGCAAGATGAGTGTCTCTCCACGACTTGCAACTTGCTACCTTGCAACTTGTTTTCTACTTTCCACTGGCGGCCACCGGCTCGACGGCGGTGACGGCGCGCAGCCCTTTGCTGCGGCTGCGGCGGGCCGCATTGGACACAACGGCAACAGCAATGGCGGCAATCAGTACATTGACCGCCAGGAGCGCGACCACCTCGCCGGCATAGCCCAATCCACTTAAGGGGCCGGGTTCAACCGGAATGGCGGCGTTGCTGCCGGGCGCAAAGAATCGAACCACTATAGCCACGCCAATCATCAGGGCCAGCGACAACGGCACCAGGAATTTCCAGCCAAAATCAAGCAGGTGGTCAATCCGAAAGCGCGGCAGCGTTCCCCGGAACCACATCAGAATAAAGACAAAGAAGAAGACTTTGAGGGTGAGGGCAATAAACCCGAGGATTGGCCCAATCGGCCCGGGCAGCGCGGCAACATTAATAAAGGGGATCTGCCAGCCGCCTAAGAACAGGACCGCGCAGAAGAAGGACAAGGCGAACATATGGACATATTCAGCAATCATGAACATGCCAAATTTGATGCCGCTGTATTCGGTATGGAAGCCGGCCACCAGCTCTGACTCGGCCTCGATCAAGTCGAAGGGAGAGCGGCCAGTTTCGGCGATCCCCGCCAGGAAGAAAATAAGGAAAACAACGGGCAGTGAAACGACATACCACATCCCGCTTTGAGCCTCGACAATGCCGACCATTGACATCGAACCGGCAGCCATCGTCACCGTAATCAGGGCCATAATCATCGGGATTTCGTAGGTCAACAACATGGCCACCACCCGAAATGCGCCAAGCAGGGCATACTTGTTGTTAGAGGCCCAGCCGCCCATCAAAATAGATAACGTTCCGAGGCCCCCGACAGCCACGATATACAAGAGGGCGACATTGAGATCCGACCCAACAAAGCCCGGCGCAAAAGGAATGACGGCGAAGGTCATAATCGCCGAAATCATGGCCAGGCCGGGCGCAATGTTATAAACAATACGGTCGGCAGCGGCCGGGGTGATGTCCTCTTTGGTGAACATCTTGATCATATCGGCCACAGCCTGCAGCAAGCCAAATGGTCCGGCCCGGTTTGGTCCAATCCGGTCTTGAATACGGGCAATAATTTTGCGTTCCAGCCAGGTCAGGATAATCAGCATGGCCGGAGCCACTACTGCCACAATGCTGGCCAGAACAAGGTGCATAATGAAGCGGGCCACCCCTTCGTTGACCAGGGGGATATTCAAGCTAACAATCCAGGCAATTATCTCTTGCATTAATTCATCTCCCAAAGGGACAGAAGATAGTAGATGGAGGATAGTAGATAGAGGATAGAAGATCGAAACTACTCCTTCCTTTCCATCTACTATCTGCCATCTTCAATCCTCTATTCTCTATCTTCCGTTCCACATTACCACCACTGCATTGCACCTTTACGCCAGGCGTACAGCAGGCCATCGAACAAAAGCACGATAAAAACCGTCGCCCAAATGAGCGTGTAGAGCGGCAACTGGTTTAAGGCTACGGCAAAGGGGAACAAAAAGATCGCTTCGACATCGAAAACCACAAAGATGATGGCATAAATGTAGTACTGGGCCTTAAATTGCACCCAGGTATCGCCGATGGTCTCAATGCCCGACTCGTAAGTTTCTTGTTTAGCTGGATTTGGCTTTTTGGGCCGGAGGGCCCAGGCGATGATGAGGGTGACGATGGGGATGGTCAGCGTGATGAACCCCAGTACGCCGATAAACTCGAAGTCCTTTAGCACAGCAATCCTCCTCCTTGAAGCAAGCCGCCTTTATTCTGAGCGCGACGATTATAACATGCTTCGATAGGTAGACAAAATCCTCATCTTATGTGACTCAAAGGGACGGCAAAATCATAGCACAATTTACCTTAATCGAAAAATCAACTTGTTCTATTTATCACAACAAATTGGCCAAAAAACGCTATTCGCTTGACTCTTATAGCAATGGTATAATTTCGCCACTATGGAGAATAAAGAGTGACCAACCTTCCCTCTTCCAATCTTCCCTCCCTCCCCGCTTCCTCCCTGCTAACTCCAGCAGTCGAGTGGGACTCTCATCTACTGGCTGGCCACGACCACCTCCTGCAAAGCTGGGCCTGGGGCGAATTAAAAGGTCGCTTTGGCTGGTCGGCGGCGCGGGTCCGCGCGCCAGAGGGTGAGGGCACGGCGCAAATCCTCTTTCGCCGCCTGCCCCTAGGATTGAGCCTGGCTTATATTCCTAAAGGTCCTGTGCTTGATTGGACAAACAGCGAGCAATGCCGCGCCCTTTTTGCTGCCCTCCACGCCGAGGCCAAAAAACGGCGCGCGGTTCTCCTCAAAGTCGAACCTAATCTCTGGAGTCCAGACTTTAGTCTTGATCGCCCTCGGAGTGAAGCAGCAATTGATTTCCTGACAAGGTCCGGCTTCACTCCGGCCGACACCATCCAGCCCCGCACCTCGCTGGTAATTGACCTCAGCGGTGATGAGGCAGCAATTTTAGCCACGATGAAACAAAAAACCCGTTACAACATTCGCCTGGCGGAAAAAAAGGGCGTCACCATTCGCCAGGGAGGGACCGAGGATGTAGCGATCTTTTACCAACTGGCCCAAATTACCGCCGTCCGTGACGGCTTTGGTGTCCACAGTCTCGATTACTACCGGGCCGCCTATGATCTTTTTGCGCCGGGTCACTGCGCTCTGCTCATCGCCGAATTCGAAGGCCGACCCCTGGCGGCGCTGATGGCTTTTAGCTTTGGCCGGGAAGCTTACTATTTCTACGGCGCTTCAGCTAATGAGCAGCGCAACCTGATGGCTCCCTACCTGCTCCAGTGGGAAGCAATCCGTTGGGCCAAAAGCCAGGGCTGTACCTGTTACGATTTGTGGGGCATTCCCGACGCCGACCCTGTCACCCTGGAGGCCGAGTTTGAGCAGCGCCACGATAACCTGTGGGGAGTTTACCGCTTCAAGCGTGGTTTCGGCGGGCAGTGGGTGCAGAGCATCGGCGCGTTTGACACCGTCTACAATCCACTGCTGTACCAGTTTTACAAGCTGATGCGGCGACGTTAACCTCAATAACCTCATTTTCTATCTACTATCTTCCATCCTCTATCTTCTTTCTTCCCCTCCATCTTTCCATTTTCGTTTGACTTGACCCCCACTTTATGGTATGATTCC
>JAHDWA010000114.1 GCA_023382535.1 Anaerolineae bacterium
AAGGCATCCCGAACCTGGGCAACATTGATGGTTTGATGTTGGCGCAGGTAATTTTTTAACCAGCCGACAAACTCGTTATAGGTCTCGGTCAGGAGAATAACTTCCGGAGAGAGGCGTGTCAGTTGCCCTCCTTCGATGAGGGCCTGCATCACCTCATCACCCAGAGCGGCAGCAACATCTTTGGGCAGGGGGGTGTTGAAAGGAGCGCGTCGAAAATCGGCCAGGAGCTTGTCTACAGCGGCCTGTTGCGCGGGAGCAAATTTGACCTGGTGAGTGGACATCCGAACCGTATTTTCGGTGGCGGCCAGCGTTCCATCCTGCTGGCCGCGCTGAATGGCTTCATTGAGGAGCCGGGTTTCCAATTTGAGGCGGCTTTTTAGTTCACTGCGCGGCATACCCGCTCGCAGGGGAAAGCGGCGGTGATAGTCAAGGAGGGTGGCTGTGATTTGGCCCAGGAGGGTGGCCCAGCCGCCCCGCGAGGCAACCAAGGCTTTAGAGTGGGACAAGTTACCAACCTGTCCTACAGGCTCAGCCAGCATAAAGACGTCCCCTTTTTTTAACAATTCAGCCAGCGCTGCTGAAGCCGCCTCAGCCGGAAGACGGCACTCGGCCAGAAGGGTTTGGGTGGGCGTTGGGCCACGGCGGTCCAGTTCACCTAACAGCACGTCGCCAGGCGTGCCGGCGAGAAGGGTGTCCAGCCGCTTGAGTAAATCGGGCCGGAAGCGGCGATGGCGGCGGCGCGGCAAGGGATCAACGATCACACCGCCGCCGATGGTCAGCGAGGGAGAAGGTTGGCGAATGATAAAGCGGTCCCCTTTGATTACCGGAATACGTCGGGCGAGCCGGAGCTGGACCCAGCCGGTCTGTCCTGGCTCCAATTGGCGCACCCCCAACAGGCGGGTGTAGGCCAGAACTTCGGTTGAGCCGGTAAATAGTTCGACCTCCTGATTGTGGCGCAGAGGACGGGGCGAGTCGGGTAAGAGGCGGAGCTGCACGTCAACTAATTGGGACGGCTCCAACCAACCGGGGGTCGTCAAGACGCTGCCGCGGGCAACGTCGGCGGTGCTTAAACCGGTTAGGTTAACCGCCGTGCGCGAGCCGGGGCTGGCCAGCTCGACGCTTTTTTTGTGCGACTGCAGCCCGCGAATGCGTGTCTTGAGACCCTGCGGTAAAATTTCGACTTCCTGGCCGGCCTGCAATTGGCCGTCGAGGAGGGTGCCGGTAACGACGGTGCCAAAGCCGCTCATGGAAAAAACACGGTCAATCGGCAGGCGGGGCCGGCCACGGTTGGGCCGGGGCGGGGCCTGGGCCAGCAGTTGATCGAGGGTTTGGACGAGGGTTTTGAGGCCCGTACCGCGCAGGGCGGAAACAGGGATGATGGGGGCGTCAGCCAGAACCGTGCCGGTCATAGTTTCGGCAATGTCGGCCTGGATCAGTTCCAGCCAATCTTCGTCCTCAATCATATCTACTTTGGTAACGGCGATGACGCCCCGCGGAATTTCCAATAAATCCAGAATGGCCAGGTGCTCGCGGGTTTGGGGCATAACCCCTTCGTCGGCGGCAATCACAAAGAGAGCCGCATCAACCCCCCCGACACCGGCCAGCATGTTTTTGATAAAATCTATGTGGCCCGGCACATCCACAATGCCGACCGACTCGCCGGAGGGGAGAGTCAGCCAGGCAAAACCCAGGTCAATGGTCATGGCCCGCTGTTGCTCTTCTTTCAGCCGGTCGGGGTCTATACCGGTGAGGGCTTTGACCAGGGTGGATTTGCCGTGATCTACGTGGCCGGCAGTGCCGATGACCCGCATCGCCTAGACCTGCCTGTTGGCCAATTCTTCAAAGCGCTGCTGCCAATCGCGGGCGACAAAAGTGCGGTTTTGAATATCTTCTTCGATGATTTGCAGAACGAGGTCCATCTGGGTTTGAACGGTTTGATTCAGTTTGACCATTTCATCCACCCTTTTTTGCAAAAGTTCCATGTTCTTTTGCAGATCGGTAAAGGTGGGTTTCCACTCCAAGCTCTGCTTTTTCCAACGCTGTTCATACTCGGCCCGCCACTTTTCCATTTCGGCTTGCTGGCGATCTTCAGCCAGGCGCTGCAACTCGGTGGCTTTGTGCTGTTCCCGCTGCAGGCGTTCTTGAAAATCTTGCAGCGACTCCAAGGCTCGTTTATTGAGCTGGTAGTGCTCGGCATATTTGTCCATCAGGCCCTTGTACTCATCCATACGATGCTCAACGGACTCGGCAGCGTCGCTCCAATTCTTAACCAGCCGTTCGCGTTGGGCCATCTGGAAATCCATGTGCTCGCGGTGGCGGCGAATATCCTCGCGGATTTCGTCGAGAGCAGCTTGATATTGAGCGTACTGAGGAATTTGCTGCTCTACAAGTTGGACTTTGGTTAAACTTGCATCAATTTTTTTATGAAGATTAGGTATTTCCGCTTGTAGTTCAGCTAGGCGGAGTGTGTCTACCCGGCGCTGGTCTTCCAGGTAGGTGGCGGCCCTGGCCCGTTCCTCAAGCAGCTTGTCAAGGTTGTTGAGCCGCGTTTCAAAAGTATTGACTTCTTTATTGAGCCGGTCCACCTCAGCCCGGGCGAGCGAAATTTGCTCATCGTAACGCTGGGTTCGGTCCAGGTCGCGCCGCAGTTCATAGAGGGTTTTGGCAAACGTGTCCAACTGGGTGAGCATGGCGTTGTTGACGTCTCGGAAATTCTGCTGGCGGCGGGTGTACTGCTCTTCAAAAATCTGCAAGAGTTCGGTTTTCAGGCTGAGCAATTGGTCATCGAGCTGCGGGGTTGAACTCCACCTGAGCTGGGCTTCGGCCAGTTGCGCTTCCAGTTGCTGGGTCCAGCGGGCCTGCTCCTGTAATTCATAAGCCTGGGCTTCAAGGCGCTGCTGTAATTTGGCGATAATCTGCGGGTCGGTTTGGTATGGCAGCGCTGAAGCATCAGGCTGAGATGATGATTTGGTTTGCTCTATCGGCACAGTTCTCTCCTGCTCGGACAACTAAAAATCTGACAATTTTAGTTTGGTATTGTAACATGACTTAAAAGGGGCGGCAAGGATTTTTGAAGTTAACCAGAGACCCGGCCTAAAACTTGGCTCAAACCAAATTCAAACTTTTATATGATATATTGACTTTACTGTGGGTGTGTCGGCAGTGTTGAATTAACATAAAAGTTTGATATTTGTGATATAAGTAACTGAACGAAACAAATAACGAATTTTAAACATTGGCTGGCCAGTGATGACATTTGGGGAAGTATTCCAGGCGGTTCAGGGCCTGGTCTTATCATCCTGGAAGGGGCAGTGTTGCCAGAACAGGCGGCCAAAAGTAACAAAAAAAATCGCTTTTGTGCCAAGACGAAATCTATTACCAGTCGTTCATATTCTCCCTCTACCAAAAGCCCATACTTGTCATACTTCGTCTACTTTTCAGATCAGAAAAGAAGTAGATTAATGAAGAGTATTAGTACAATAGGATCAAAGCGATTTCCCGTACTAAATCTATTAATTATGCTATGCTTAGGCAGCATACATTTTTAATTGTTCCATTTATTATTTCATTAATCATCCGACTTGTTTTTTTGGAACCACTCATCAGTCATAACGCTCCTGAAATATGGGATGCGTACAACTATTTTGATCGCGCCGTTAGACTGGAGACCATACTGGTCGGCCTTTTACGGGGTAACCTGCCGTCTGTAGAAGAGTTGGCGAGCAGTTTCAGCAATGTTCATCCCCCGATGCAGCATTTTGTATTATCCTTAGGGTTTCTTGCCTTTGGTAGTACCCTGGCTGTAGGACGAGTCATGATGGTAGTGTTGTCGGCCTTGACCACACCGTTGGTATATCTGGTAAGTAAAAAGGCGACAAGCGAACGAGGTGCCGTAAATGCTGCTGTTATATTCGCCATTTATCCCGGCTTCATCCACTACTCGTTACGCTTGTTTTCAGAAACAACCTATGTTTTTATACTTTTTGCTATGCTTTATTTTGCCCTTATGTCAGTAGAAGTAACCCAACCTTACTGGAAAGCAAGTTTTCTAGCCGTTGTGACAGGCTTTCTATTAGGGGTAGGAGTGCTCACTCGCGCTACCGGGTTATCATGGATAGTGGTCGTCGCGCTGGGGGCAGGTTGGTATTCGGTTGAGCTAAAAAAGCGCTTCTTGCTGCCTACTTTAATTTTGATTTCCGCTGGCATTACTCTTTTGCCATGGGAAATTGTAATGTCCAGAGTTGAGGGTCGGTTTGTTCCGATTGTCATAGGGAGTGACATTAGTTTGTATAACGGTAATACTCCCTGGCTACCTGAGGGGTATGGGGAAGCATTTGGAGTATATAAGGAACAAGCGGCTAGAGTGGCACGCGAATATAGCCAGCAGCATAACATTCGCCTCAGCGAGGCATACCGCACTTTGGCTCTTAAAGAGATTACCGGCAACCCAACCCAATTTCTCAAACGAGGTTTTTACAAGTTACGGGATTTGTGGTCGGTTGATCATCAACTGGTGCTCTATATCCTTATGGGGGGATATCCTCCAATTAATAACCAGGTAGCTGGCCTGGTTTTTGGGGTGATTGTAATTGGCCTTTTCGCTTTTCTTGCCCTAGCTTTATGGGGATTGTTTAACCCGGCTCCAGCCCTGCATTACCGAGGATTAATAGTAAGTTTGGTTCTTGCGGCCATAGTTGTACATTTCATTACACTGGCTCATTCCCGACATAATATACCTCTTCTCGCTGTTTTGCTGCCAGCAGCGGGACATGGCGGGGCGTACTTGGGGACGCTCTTCAAAAGAAGTGCAGGCTGGCCCTGGAAAACTGCCTGGTGGCTTAGTATCACTTTAGCTGCTTTTTCTATTTACACCAGCCTCCCTTTTACTTACGGTAGAGTAGTACCCTCGAGCCATTATTTAGGGATTGTCAGGAAGCTTGATCGGTGGCTAGGTGTTGAAACGAGGGTCAGTGACCGGGTTTTATTAAAAATAAGTGATGGGAATTACCCGACAGAAGTTACTATTTCGACTTCAAATAGTGATTTGAAATTCTTGGATTCAACGTCGCATTCGTTTGTGTGGCAGCCATCCTCTGGAACGGCAATAAGGGACTTAGTTGTTCAATCACAAACAGGGACAGCCCCTTTTCAATTATACTTGTCTTCAAAACGGCCAGAGCAAACGGCAGTATTGTCTTTGAATCGAGAAGCCTGGCAAACCTGGAACTCGTCGGGTATAACCGGGATAGAATACATGTGGACCGGTAGTGCTCAGCTTAATAAATTATGGGTTCCAGCCTTGAAAAACATCAAATCAAGTGAGGATAGTGATGCTGAATGAATAGGATTCAAACAAGGTTAAGTTTAAAGATTTTTGTTAAATTTCTCGGGTAGGGCCAGGTTCATTCATGGCAAATCTGGGAAATCAGTGTTATGCTTCTATAAATGTGGCAAGATATTTGGCCATATATTTAATGTTTCAGATGAAAACGATAATCTATGCAAGCCAACCTTAACCCGGAAATTCAATCTGCTGTCCCGGTTTCTTCGACCAAGCAAGATATTTTAAATACGGCTAAAGGCAGCAGTATTCTCTTCTTTGGCCAAATTTTTGACTATGCCAGCCGTTTTATTTTTGGGATTATCATAGCCCGCTGGCTGGGAGCCAGCGATTTTGGTTTGTATAACTTGGGCGTAGCATTTGCTTCCATTCTTGCACCTTTTGCCATGTTTGGTTTGCCAACCGGTATGGTGCGCTTTCTGCCGATAGCCATTCGAAAAAAAGATGAGGCTGATTTTGCCGGCTTATTAAAAGTTGGATTAGCTATAGTTGGCGTGACGAGTATTGGCCTGGGTTTGGTTGGGTTTATGGCGGCTGATTGGTTAGCAGTTGCCATGTTTAATAAACCGGATATGGGCGTCGTCCTGCGGATAGTCAGCCTGTGCATTCCCCTCATCGCTTTGAGCGGCGGCGTTTTTGCGCCTGCAACGCGGGCCTTTAAGCAGATGCAGTACCACGTGGTTGCAAATAATATCGCCTTTAATATTGGCAAGATTGGATTCACAATCTTGTTCCTGAGTTTGGGCCTGGGTGTCTCAGGGGCCATCTCTGGTCATGTTGCAGCTTGGATGATCCAGCTCATCCTCCTCATTTATTTTCTTAACCGGCTTTTCCCTCTAGGGCGCCTGGTTCATGCAGCCCCATCCAACACGCGCGAATTACTTTCATTTTCTCTCCCTCTCTATTTTAGTACTTTTATGGGCAAACTCGAGAACAACCTCGAGATCATGTTTCTGGGGTTTTTTGGTAGTACGGCCTCAGTTGGCATTTATAATGCCGCGTTCCGGGTGACAATAGTGGGCAGTATGTCTTTACTGGCAATTTCAACTTCGATCACACCCATTATTTCCGATTTGTACCACCAGAACAAAAGGGTCGAGTTAAACGAACTCTACAAGATAACGACAAAATGGTCGCTGACGTTCTCGTTGATCTTCTTTTTGATTCTTGTTATGTTTGCCAGGCCCATCCTATCTGTTTTTGGGCGGGAGTTTGAATCCGGCACACTCGCTCTCATGATCATGGCCTTTGGTAACCTGGCTAATGGGGGTACCGGTATCTGTGCCACACTAGTCACAATGACCGGTCACAGCAAATTGAGATTGTACAACTCTATTTTCTCAATCATTCTAACTTTAATGCTCGATTTGCTCCTTATCCCATTCTGGGGTGTGATCGGGGCAGCCGTGGTTACTATGCTAACTGTGATGATCTTAAACACCCTGTATACGATCCAATTGTATAAACTTTTAAGACTCTGGCCCTATGATCGCAGTTTTGGTAAACCCCTTCTGGCTGGCTTGGTTGCTTTTCTGATAACTTCTCTTTTCAATTGGATTGTTCCGGCTGAAACTCACCTGATCTACCTGGCCTTGAACATTATTTGCTTGTGTTTTAGCTTTATTATTGTTTTGATATTACTCGGACTGTCTGAAGAAGATCGGCTTGTTTTAAACCGTATTCACAAAAGGTTCAAAGCAATGTTTCTGCGAGGTTAAAAATATTTTGAAAGGCTTGGATTGATACTATGGATCTAAAACTTTATCTCGATATATTAAGAAGACATGCATTGATTATCGTCATTGTTGTCGCCGTAGCCGTATTGATGGTGATTGTAAAAAGTCTTTTAACAGCACCCATTTATAACAGCAGCGTTACAGTTCGTGTTTTGCTGGATCCAGGGATAGCGGAGTATTCGCGTGGGGTCGCTAATGGAGACCGCTTGATGAAAACATATGAATTTATTTTGTTGAGCGATCCTATCTGGGAAAAAGTGGTTGAGCGTCTGGGACCAAGAGGAGCTTCGTTACCCCGCCAACTGGATGTGGAGAGTATCTCGGAGACAGAGTTAATCCGTATTACTGCCGGTAATGAAGATCCGGTGCTGGCTCGTGATCTGGCAAATACGGTGGCTGCCGTATTGGTTGACTACGCTCAGAATTACTACGTTGGCAGTCAAAGTAGCACCCGCCAGATCATCGAAGAACAGTTGGATGAAATTGAGAATAACCTGGAGACTGAACGGGCGACACTGGATGAAAGGACGCGTAACGGCGCCCCGGCAGCAGAAATCGAGATGATCAATACCCGTATCCGGAATTTGGAAGCATCTCAAACCCTACTGTGGACCCGGTACGCCACAGCTCGTCTGGGCGAGTCTTTACAGGCTAATAGTGTCACGATAGTTCAGCCAGCCACGCTGCCTACAAGAGCGGCTAACCAAATAGGATTAAGCGACATCGGCCTGGCCCTGGCCTTGGGTTTAGCCGGTGCCATTGGCCTGGCCCTGGTTTTAGAAAATTTGAATACTCGTATTCGCAACCCGCAGCAGTTAGAAAGGATGACCGGTTTACCCGTGTTAGGGACGGTGCCTCGCGGGCAGTTGCCCCTGGGTAATTCTGGAAACTCCGGCAGGATGAAGACGAATGAACTCCTCTTGATCGAAGCTTATCGCTTGTTAGGCCTGAACCTGAAAAAGCTGGGGCAAAGCTCGCAGTTAAAGACAATCTTAGTCACCAGTGCGGTGCCGGATGAAGGCAAGACGACCGTCGCTACCAATTTGGCCTGGTCGTTAGCTGAGGATGGCAAGATGATTTTTCTCATTGATGGGGATTTGCGACGGCCCTCTTTAGACGAAAGATTTGGCACAGGTAATGGCCATACCGGCTTAAGCAGTGTTCTAACCGAGTTTTCCTCGCTGGATCAGGTAACTTATGCGACCGAGCAGCCGACCCTGTTTGTGCTAGGGGGAGGCCCCCCACCCAATAATCCGAGTCCCCTCTTAGCTTCGCCGAGGATGAGTCATGTCCTGGATTATTTTGGAAGCCAGGGACAATTAGCTCTGATTGACGCACCCTCCGTACTGGGCGTCTCCGATGTCTCTATTCTTGCCCCTAAGGTGGATGGGGTTATTTTAGTGGCGCAGGAGAATGTAACGAGCCAGGAATTGGCGTGTCAGGCGCTCAAGCAACTGCAAACCATTGAGGCGAATGTTCTTGGCTGGGTCTTTGTGCGGCGGAGCAGCAAAAGTCAGGCTTATGTTTAGGACGGCTAAGAATATCTCTCACCAGCTTTCTACCCTAACAATCAATGGACTGGTTGATTGGCCATTAGCCCTGCAACGGCAGCGAAATGCTGTATCAACTAAGTTAGGACCCCTGTTCCCGGTGTTCCTGGCGATCCTCATCGGGGCGAGCATGGGGATTTTGGCCCTGGTTGCGCTGGGGAGCAGCCGTCAATGGAAAACTGTAATTGTCCTTGCAGCTATGACTCCCCTAATCCTCCTGTTGTTCAAGGACCCCAAAAAACTTATTCTGGCAGCTATTCTTATAGATATACCGTTGGGCATAGATATTGCCCTCCAAAACCACGGCTGGCACAGAGGGGGACCGACCGGCTATATCGTCTCTCTAATGACTTTTAGCCTGATTCTTGGATATGCGCTCTGGATCATAGAACAAAAACCGAAAGTGCAGTTTTTTCCGGCAGTGACCATCTTCGCCTTGTTAGAATTGGCTACCAGCGTTTTTTCTTTTTATCAATCCCCCCACTGGCAACTAACCGCCTTTGGACTTTTTGCCAAGGTTCAGACTTTCCTGATGTTCCTTTATCTGGCTAATCATGTCAGGACATGGGCCGATATTCGCTTGGTTATAACCGTAACGACGGTGTGTTTGTTATTGGAAAGCAGCTTGATGTCACTCCAATATTTTACAGATTTTTCTTTGGAGTTGGGCGGCCTGGTTAAAACTTCTGCTATAGACATGAATGGCAACGTTGGGGTAACCGGGTCTCGAGTTACAGGTACGTTGAGCGTACCCTCTGTTGCAGCCGCCTACCTAAATTCCACCATGACTCTCGTCTTGGGAGCGTATCTGGCCCGTAGACGGCTGGTAGATAAAAGACTGGCCCTTATTGCCTTTATGACAGGCGTGATTGCCTTAATTGGAACTTCTTCCCGAGGAGGTTGGATTTCTTTTGCAGTGGCTATGGCGGTGATATTGGGCCAAAGTCTTTGGAATGAGACTACTCGGAAAAAAGTTCCCCTTTTCGTGGTGGGGGCGGTGCTGGTAGCCCTCTTCTTTGGCAGACAAATTGAAGAACGTATTGTAACTGTGGCCGAGGAGACGAGCCGCCAATATTTAGCGGGGATGGCTTATAATATTATTGCAGCCCACCCCCTGGGTGTCGGTGATAATACTTATGATCTGTTCATCAAAGACAAATATGCGCCGCTTGAGCGAGTGGGTAAGTACCAAAATGTAGTTCACAGCAAATATTTGATGGTGTGGGCTCAACTGGGCACTCAGGGAATCGTTGTTTTTATTTTACTGCTCATCGCCATAGCTTACCAGGCTCGATGGTGGCTATTTAAAACTACTGTTGATCCTGATTTAGCCATCCTGGGAGCCGGTCTTTTAGGTGGATTTCTTACCCATGTCATTCATAGCCGCAGTGAACCTTTTGTGGCGGGACCGGTGCTTAAGTTATTTTGGCTTATCGTGGCTTTGATGCTTGTGGTTAATAGTTTTATTCAAAAAGCACCTGAGGAGGAGGAGTATGCCTAGCATTTTGCTTTATCGGCGTATTCTAATTCTGTTAAGCCTGTCATTCATTGCTATAACTTCCTTGTTCCTCATGGTTCAGCCTGCTCGTGGGCAAGGGGATGAAGATGTTTATGAAGTGGATTTGGCTATGCTGGGATATGGCACAGAAGTATTAGAGTTCAATGGAGACAGAGCTAATTACGATTTCAGTCTGCCGGGAGCATGGTCCCCCCAAACGGGTACATACCTTCAGCTCGACCTGGATTATATCGTTTCTGGTCTGACCGATACAGCCCCGGCGGCGCTTGAAATACGTTTGAATGGTGAGATTTTGCGGACCGAGGATTTGCTTACCTCAACGATCAAGACGTTAAATATCGAAATTCCACCAGAATTACTACGCCTGGCCGAAGATAGACATAATAATTTAGAGATAATCCTCTTTTCTCTCGTTGAGTGTCAGGAAGGCCAGGAGGGGATCTCCTTTACGGGAAAACTGAGCATTTATTCTTCCTCAAAGCTGCACTTTGTTTACCGGGAGCGGCCCTTATTTCTAGACCTATCGCTCTATCCTAAGCCATTTTATTATAGATCGGCCCTGGAAGGAGCACCTGTCCGGTTGGTGTTGCCAGATAACCCGAGCGGACCTGAACTTGAAGGGGCGGCGATGATTGCAGCCGGGCTGGGCGCTTTAACTCGGAACGAAGTGCCGCTGCAGGTTAGTTTAGGTATTGCTACGCTGCCTATTACAACCCAGCAGGAACACCTGCTGCTTATTGGTACTCCAGAAAGAATACCCTTATCATCTCAATTTAACCTGCCAGTACCATTCCGCCAACGTTCATTAATCTTGGGCAGCCAGTTACCGGCAGCTCTGGCTCCAGGCCAACCTTTCAGTTATACCTTATGGGTGGAAAATACCTCTACCACCACTCAAAGTTTAACGGTAGAAGACCGGCCCTCACCCCTCTTTTATCTGGAAGCATGTCCGCGCTGCGCTGAAGTGTCGGCTAACTTGTTGCGCTGGGAGGTGGAGAACTTGTCTCCTGGCCAGACTATTTCTGCCACAGTCCAGGCTCGCCTGGACGAGGCGATGGGAGGGGGGCAGATAGTCGAACACACGGCCACTTTGCTTGACGCCAGGGGAGAGGTTATCAATGTGGATACATTGACCAGCACGCTTGCCCTTGAAACAAGTACGGCAACCGTTTCATCGCCAACTAAAGGGTCATATTTCTTTGCCGAGAAGGGGCAAGGTGTGCCGGAAACAGATGGCCTTATCCAGATTTTTGAGTCCCCCTGGAATGAGCAACGCGGCGTCCTGTTAGTTACCGGTTTAAATGAGGCTGCCGTGTTGCTCGCGGCCCATGCGCTGGCTGCACCCAGCCGCCTGCCCGGGATGCAGGGCCAGTTCGCTGTTGTGCAAGCTACACGTCCAGTTACGAGGGACCCGGCCTTACCGGAGGAGCGTGATTTAACTCTCAGTGAACTGGGATATGACGATCTTGTGCTTCCTGGAAGATTAACGAGCAGAAATGCAGCCCAATTGTACTTTACTCTACCATTTGGGGTAAGAGTGACTAATGAAGCCTTCCTGTCGCTCCATCTAGCCCACAGCGTGGCGCTTAACCCAATTTCTGCTACCCTTGAGCTAAGTTTGAATCAAGTTCCTTTCAGCAGCGTTGAATTAGGACCCGAGAATACTGAAGATGGCGTTATCAAAGTACCCTTGCCTTCTCAACGCCTGAGAGCGGGCCGAAATAATATGGAGATGCGAGTTACTGCTACTGACTGGCCGCACTGCCAGGACCCTAATACGCTGGCTCGTTATTGGGCCACCGTTTACAGCGACTCTTTTATGCATTTGCCGACAGACAATCAGGTTAAGCAAGCCACCTTTGACTTAAGCAATTATCTTCGACTTTTGTCCATCAATCCGGATTTGAAAGATGTCGCCGTGCTGCTTCCCCCTCAGGTTACAGCGGAGGAAGTGCAAGGGATGGTGCAACTGCTTTCTCTCTTAGGAAGTCAGGCCCAGGGTAATTATTTTAGACCTCGGGTAATGCCAAGTAACCAGGCTGAGCCTAATCTCTGGCCTGACCATCATCTGATTGTGTTAGGCCGACCGACCCGTAATCCTTACCTGGCGTTAATCAACGATAGATTACCTCAACCTTTCATTCCCCATAGCGATGAGATTCAGCAGCAGGTAGACAATATTGTTTATCGCCTGCCGCCTGGCTATGATCTGGGCTATATTCAACTCCTGCCCGTACCCTGGAATGAAGCTCGAGCTGTACTGGTGGCGACGGGTACCACAGATACCGGCTTCCACTGGGCTTTAAATGCGCTCAGCAATAGAGGTTTGATCTCTCAAATGAAAGGGAACCTGGCCTTGTTGGTTCAAGAGGAAGATATGCGTACCACTGATACCAGGCAATCAGAAAATGAAAACGGAGAAGAAATCACCTCAACATTAGCGGCTGTATTGACGCCTGAGGCTATTATAACCGTAACCTCAACCGTTACGATGGCAACGCCTGTGCCAGACCCTGCTACAATCTCACCGACAAGACCCGCCTCCATAACCTCACCTGTATCATCAGCCGCCGAGGCAGAAGTTCAAGCGCCGGTATCTCGTCGCCCATCCTGGCTCATTCCACTCTTGAGCGTAAGTGCTCTGCTTATCCTCATTGCTGGTAGTATAGCTATCTGGCAGTCTCGTAGCTGAGGCCGTAAGTGTCTAGCGGCCATGAGGACCTGAAAGAAAGCGGACCCTTTAATTAAAAGGACGCTCTATTCCTTCGCTGATGATCCCTCCATATTTGGAAGGAAATATTGAGCCAGGTTTAACTTTCGTTAGAGATTTTTTATTGTATTTTTGATAATCCCAGGATCATGACTCAGGAGACTCAGAATTTTTATGATTAAGAACAGTGTCAACAACAAATTAAAGCTACTGGTTCTTGGCCTCGACGGCGCTACGTTTAATATTATTAAGCCGATGATAGCTAACGGCGAGTTACCCAACTTGGCCGCCCTTATGGCAGAAGGAACGCATGGGGAGTTAACTTCCACCATTCCGCCCATTACCCCTGCCGCTTGGGCTTCGTTTATGACGGGAACCAATCCCGGTCAACACGGTATATTGAATTTCTTGGTTTACAATCCACTCAAGTACAACCTCGAGGCCAAAACTGTTTCAGCTACCTCCCTGGCTGGTCTAACCTTTTGGGATGTGATGGGAAAAGTAGGTTATCGTGTGGCTGTTATAACCGTGCCCCTGACGTACCCGGTTTGGCCAATCAACGGTTACATGGTCCCGGGAAACCCTTGCCCCGACGAGGCTAAGAATAATGTCTACCCGGCGGAATTTGCTGCCGAGTTGTCTCGACCTTATACCTTTCCTTCCTGGTTTTGGTCAACAGGCACGAACGATGAATTCTTCCACAAGGGCATTGAAATGGATGCCAGCCGGACAGATTTAATGGCTCGCTTAATTGAGGAGAAACAGATTAACGCCGCTGTCATTGTTCTTGGCGCTACCGACCGGGCTGTCCACGCCTTCTGGCGTTATCACGATCCTGAGTTTGGTGCAACCCTGGGAATACCGGAAGAGAAAGATTTCAGTGATGCCATCCGCCAAACCTACCGGGCAGAAGACGAGAATATCGGGAAGTTACTTAAGTACGTTCAGGATGATACCCTGGTGATGGTTGTATCTGATCATGGGGGAGGACCGGCTGCTGTTAAACATTTCCACGTTAATGCCTGGCTGCAAGAATTGGGCTTGCTTAGGCCAAAACAAGGCGGGGGCAAAGCCGTGGTCGGGGCGTTACAGGTATCGCTGAGTGCGGTGCGGCGGCGCCTGGGGACACGGCTGGTCAAGCAAATCATGGGTAAATTACCGACCAAGGTTACGGAGCAAGCTCGAGGTTTAAGTAAAAATGTGGCCCAGATTGATTGGTTAGCTACTCAAGCATTTGATTTTCCAATGTACCCCCCTATTGAAGGTATTGAACTTAACGTAATTGGACGCCAACCTAAGGGAATCGTACAGCCGGGCCAGGCCTACGAGAAGCTGCGAGACTATATTCTGGAACAAGCTGAGTTACTCACAGACCCGGATACCGGCGAGCGGATCATACGCCGCGCTCAGCGTCGTGAGGAAGTCTACAGCGGTGAGCGAATGGAATTGATGCCGGATATTGTTCTCTTCCTCAATGAAAAATATATGGGCGGCCATGAGATTAACCTACCCCTGGTAACCCCGGTTCACAAGAAAGTTTTGGAGCGGGTCAACGGCCAACATCAAATGGAGGGCGTTCTTATCGCTCGACACAATCGTATTATCAAGAAGGGCTGTACCATCGAAGGTGCGCGATTAATGGATGTCCCTCCTACTATTCTTTATGCCCTGGATTTGCCGGTGCCCGCCCGGATGGATGGCGTAGTTTTAAAGGATTTGTTTACTTCGGAGCATCTGGCGGAGAAGCCAGTTTTGTTTTCCAAAGACGATACGGGGTCAGCGGTAGATTTAGAAGATACCGGGTTGACCCCGGAACAGGAAGAACAAATAAAGGCACAGTTGGAACGTCTGGGTTATTTATGAGCTGGACCGTGAATGACCTATGCGTTTCGTCTTAATTGAGTTCAGAAAAGCCAGAACGCCCTATCCTGTCCATTTGGCTAACGCCCTCAGCCAATTGGGTGAGTGTACCTTGATGCTGCCGGAAGAATCCAGGCATTTCTCAGATACGGTAGATCAGACCCGGGTAAATCTGGAATTCTTTCATCTGCCTCGCTTCCGCCAGCCAAGTAATCTGGCTATGGTGAAGCATTTACGCCAGCGGCTTAAAGCGCTAAAGCCAGATTTGGTGCATATCACCTTTTGGCATATGTGGGGTACGCCAGGATTGGGATTGTTTGCTTCTTTCCCTCTGGTCACCACCGTGCATGATGTTAGCCCTCATCCCGGTGACCACGGGTGGCAGAGTATTCCATCAAGTTTGTACCCCTGGCAGTGGCGCTGGGCCGATCAAGTTATTGTCCATGCTGCGGCGGCCCGCCAGCAGTTGCTCACTCAGTATAATTGTTCAGACGAGCGCGTTCATCTTATCCCTATTGGATCGTACGATTTTTATCGGACTTACACTCAAGCGACTCAACCGGAGAGAGCCAAGACCATCCTATTCTTTGGCCGGATTTGGCCTTATAAGGGACTGCAGTATCTTATCGAAGCCGAACCTCTCATTACCGAGGCTGTACCTGAAGCCCGCATTATCATTGCCGGACAAGGAGAGTCTTTTGAAAAGTACCGGCAGGCGATGATTAATCCCGATCATTTTGAGGTATACAACCAGCACATCTCCGACAATCAGGTTGCCGGTTTCTTTCAGCAAGCGAGTATAGTGGTTTTGCCCTATGTTGAAGCATCGCAGAGCGGGGTGGTTTCGGTGGCTTATGCCTTTGGTAAACCGGTCGTATCTACCGCTGTGGGAGGATTACCTGATGTTGTTTTGCATGGTCAAACAGGACTGCTGGTTCCTCCCGCCGATGCGCGTAGCCTGGCCGAGGCTATCATCACCTTATTAAAGGATGAACCGTTACGCCGTAAGATGGGCCAATGTGCCCAACATTTTGCCGAAACAGAGTTGTCGTGGTCGCACATTGCCCAGAAAACATTAAATGTGTACCAGCAGGCCGTAATAAAGTAACTTGTTATATAAAGAAGGAACGCATAGATGGATTTACAGGACTGTTGAACTTCCCAGGGTTGTAGATGAATATCTCTAATATCATCCACAAACAGCAACAGTTTCCAGTTTCATCAAGACGATGTGACTCACCCCAGAGGAACTTATCATGAATGACAAAATCACATTCTTACCACGAAAATTACCCGCTGTCCTGCCTACCCTGCTCATCTTGGGGCTTGTCGTAGTTCTTACTCGTCTCTTTTTGTTCCCTTTTATTTACCAGGACCCACAAGTGCAAATAAAGGCACTCAAAACGGATCATTGGGGAAGCATCGCCCGCAATCTTGCTGATGGTTATGGTTATACCTCTCCTAATCACGAAAACCCGAAAAGTGAAGTTCCCACTCCAACTGCGATACGCGGACCCGTGCCGGTGTTATGGTTTGCCGGTATTTTTTCCCTTTTTGGTTATAAATTGTGGCCGGTGATGATTGGGAACTGGCTGTTAGATGTGGGTACAGCCGTAGTTCTTTTTTTTATGGCCCGCTACCTCTTTCCACAAAAGCCAGGGGTAGCGGTGCTGGCCGTTTTGATATATGCCTTTTACCTGCCGGCAATATGGGTATCCTATCCGGCTTATAGTGAACCTATTTTTACTTTGTTGTTGATGTTACATTTGCTGACAATGCTGCATTTACTAAATCGTCCTTCATTAGGCCGGGCAGCACTGGCGGGGTTATGGCTGGGATTGGCCGCACTGTCCCGGCCGATTGCCCTCATTTTTCCGGCTCTGGTTTTCGGTCTAATGATGCTGCAATATCGCCGCTTCGGGCTGATGCTGAAGTACTTTGGTCTGTTGGCGGTAACATTTGCTGTGGTCCTTAGCCCCTGGATTATTCGGAATTACTTAACCTTTAATGCCTTTATTCCAAGCACTACGCTCGGCGGGGTGAATTTACTTTGGGAGCATTATTACCTGGATACCTCTGATTATCTTAGACACTTAGCTCCTGAAAATGTCATTGAAGCTGAAATGGAACGGGTCCTTAAGGCTCGGGGTGATAATCCGGCAAATTATGATGTGGTGAGCCTGGATAAGTTCTATTCTCAGGAGGCTGTCTCCCGTATTTTACATTATCCAGGCCGCTATTTGGTGTTATCAGCCAATCGTTTTCTATATCTCTGGTTTTATGATGATTTCGTCGAGCGGCCTGACACCCATAGCTGGTTTGAGACTCTGGTGGTGGCAGTTCCCCATGCAGCCTTGCTGATCATGCTGGTGATTGGCTTTATCTGGGAGCGTCGAGTTCGAACGCTGCAATTTATGCCCCTATACCTCTCTATCTTATTTTTTACACTTGTGCATGTTCTTACCCATGCTCAACCCAGATATATTGTGCCGGTAATGCCTCTGGTCATTTTGTTAGCCGCTCTAACTATTTACGAGGGTTTAATCAAGTTTTATCCCTTCCGTAATAAAGGGTTACAGTATTTGAGAGGGCCAATCTAAAGGGAAATTTTATGCAAAAGAAATTGAAAGTAGCTTATGTTTTGGGCCGCTTTCCCTACTTAACCGAGACGTTTATCCTCCGGGAAATGCTCCTCCTGCGCAGGTCGGGTTTGGAGGTGCATGTTTTCTCTGTTTTTCCGCCGCTGCCAACGCCTGTCCATGAGGAAGTCCAGGAAATGATGCCTTACGTGCACTATAGTCCCTACTTACTCTCCATTCAATTGGTTTTGGCGCATCTTTATTTTTTATTGCACAATCCTTTGCGATATGTTTCGGCCTTCTTCATGGCTGTCTGGCAGACGTATCGAGAACCTCTCATATTGCTGAGAGTACTCCTGGTGTTTCCCAAGGCGGTTTACTTTGCCAAGCAAATAAAAGATTTAAATATTGATCATATCCACGCTCATTTTGTGTGGGTGAACGGGATTGTAGCCAAAGTCGCTTCCGATTTAACGGGGACCACCTTCAGCCTGCACCCCCATGCCTTTGACTTGTTCATGCGAGATCGGGAAAGTCTGCGCCGTCAATTTGAGTTAGCCGACGGAGTCGTAACTGTTTCAGAGTATCATCGTCGTTACATCGCTGATATATGTCCATCATGGTCGCCGGAACAAATTCAAATAGTGCATTACGGCGTGGACCCGGCAGAATTTACGCCAAAGCATCTACCTGCTGAGGGCGATGTGACGCGGATAATTTCGGTGGGCAGCTTGTATGAGAAAAAGGGACATATCTATCTGATTGACGCTTGCGCCGAACTGGCCAGGCAAGGGTACAAATTCTGCTGCTATATTGTGGGAGGAGGGGCACAGGCTAAGTTTCAGGAACGCATTGAAAGCCATGGGTTGAAGGATTGTGTCTTGCTTCTTGGCCCCAAAAAACAGGTAGAAATTCGCCATCTTTATAGTCAGAGCGATATATTTGTTTTGGCTTGTGTTGTGGCTAAAAGTGGAGATCGTGATGGCATGCCTAATGTTCTATTGGAGGCAATGGCCATGCAAATTCCCGTTGTCTCTACTCCGGTAACGGGTATTCCCGAACTTGTTCAAGATGGTGAGACAGGATTACTTGTGCCTGAACGAGATGCGGTAGCTTTGGCTCAAGCGATTGGACGATTGATAGACGATAAAAAGTTAAGAGATAGATTAGGCCGGCAAGGCCGGCAGGCAGTTTTAGCTGGTTTTGATATCCACCAGACCTCAGCTCAACTCGCCGCAGCTTTTCAAGATTTTTATAATTCAAATGGCAAGCAGTAAGCTTCGCAAGTTACATTCGATTAAGCCGGGGCTATTTGCGGGCCTAATCCTGTGCTTTGGGTGGGTCCTTTTTAGTGCCTGCGCTTCGGCCCATGATGTTACCGGGTCATCATCTGCTGCGTCTTTCGAAGTGCGCGGGGTATGGATTCAGGGCGCCGATTTTAATACACCGCAAGCAGCGGATGCTCTGCTGGAAAGAGTTTTGGCCGGTAATTTTAACACTCTGTTTGTTAGAGCGTTTTCTAGAGGAAAAGCATATTACAACAGTCAACTCGCCGAACGGGCCAATGACATTTCTCCTGATTTCGATCCGTTAGCCTATCTCGTGCCCCGGGCGCACCAGCATGGCTTGAAGGTTTATGCCTGGTTAGCCGTAGGACGGGTGGCAAGCTCTACCCTAAATTTGGAACCGGTGCTAACCCAACATTCTGAGTGGGCTGTGGTTGATGCCTGTGGCACTCGGGGTGAATGGTTGAATTTAGCCCACCCTGAGGCGCGGCGCTTCATTCAAGGCCTTGTCCGTGAGATTATTCGAAACTATTCTGTAGATGGGATCCATTTGGATTATATTCGTTATCCTGGGCTTGATTGGGGTTTTGACGATTACAGTACCGCTGCTTTTGTTAAAAAGTATGATGCCGATACCGCAAACCCGCGACAGGCAGTGTTGCCGGCCTATGCCTATTTTTACGGGACTCCATTGGTGACGCCCGGTACCGCTCAAGTATTGGCCACCTTTGACAACGGAATACCGGCTTTTTTGCTGAATGAATACGGTGCTGGCAAAGTTGTGCTTTTTAATTGGAACGTTACCAGGTGTACTGTAGCGGCGGCTAATGAAATGATGCAGCGCAGCCTTGAAGAATTGGCCGGTGAGGAGCCTCAACTTTATCTGCTTCGGCGCCAGCAGGCATTCAGAGACTTCGCCAGGGTTCAGGTCTGGCTGCGTGACCTGGGATGGCCCCCGGAGATTATTCAAGAAGATGATGTTACTTCTCTGGCGGCTGATGCCGTGGTGATTCTGCCCAATATTGATCGTATTGACCCGGCGCTGGCTCAAACTCTGGCTAACTTTGTCAAGCAGGGGGGTCAGCTCATCTTTATCCAGGGACCTTTTTACTCGATGGATGATATGAACATTCAAGCTATAACCGGGATGCAAGGTCGAGGCCGATTCCTGGGTAAAGAGCTTTGGTTGCTCCCGGCAGACGATCATCCTCTCCTGCCTGTCACTCCCGGTAAATTAACCTGGAATACGCAGCTAGCTCAGCAGTGGAATGAATTTAGAGTGGAGAATGTGACCAGGTTGGTGCGAGAGGTGCGCCGGAGTATCAATGCTGAGGACCGTAAAGTGATGTTCAGTACGGCCGTTTATCGCAGTGGTGGCCAGGCGGCTCTGGTAGCACAGGATTGGCCGAACTGGTTGGCCACTGGCATCGTGGACTTTGTTGTGCCCATGGCTTATGTGGATGACCCCGATGAGTTAAGACCTTTACTGGCTGAGTGGCAAAACCTTGCTAATTTTAATCGAGTCATACCGGGGCTTATTGTTTTTACAGGGCGAGGCCAAAATATACAAAACAAATCTCCCGAGCAGATGTTGGCTGAAATCAAGTTGGTGCGTACCGGCGGTGCTCGTGGTGTGGTGCTGTTTGCTATGGATCGTATTGATAATACTTTGCTTCAAATATTGGGCAACGGCCCATTTGCTTCCGCAACCGAAAGTACCCCTTAAATTGGAGCAGATAAGTAATTTCATGTCTATAACACGAACTTTAAGCTCTGACCATATTTTTGCGCAAATGGAAACCGATTCTATTCTTTTACGCAAATAGAAGGC
>JAHDWA010000115.1 GCA_023382535.1 Anaerolineae bacterium
TTGACAGCATATGCTACCGTTTGATGCTATTTTGGGGAACTGTTAGAACCACCCCCATCAAGACTACGTCTCGGTCTTTATACGCTTGCCAGACCCGCTCAAAGGTCGGCGCTTCCTGGCGGCAGGGTGGGCACCACGAGGCCCAGAAATTTAGCACAACCACTTTCCCCCGCAAGTCGGACAGGTGCAGCCTGTGTCGAACAGGGTCAAGCTGAAATCGGGCGCGGGCCGGTCGAGCAGGGCCAGCGAGGCGACCTGGTTGTTGATGACCACGCCGCTCGGCCGGCCCGGCCGGCCGGCCCCGGTCAAGAGAGCGTAGCCCAGCAGTCCCAGGATAGCCAAGACGACGAGCCAGCTGGCCCAGGCCAGGAGACGTCCGGCGAGAGAGGGGGGTGGAGCGGTTGCCGGCGACGCCGGCCCGCCTTCGCTGACGTTACTCATTAGATAAACCAATACAGCAAGGTTTCATTAAGCCCGATGAGGATGAACACGATCCCAACCAGGCGCTGCACCCACAGGTCAGCCGCCTTGAAATGCTTCACAAACTGCCCCATGTTGACTGCGCCGGAAGCCAGCAGCCCGGCCAGCCCCAGCACCGGCAGCGCCGTGCCGATAGCAAAGACGCCCGGCAAGAGCAGTCCACCCGGTGAGGCGATGGCCAGCGGAATCGTCAGCCCGAAGAACAGCCAAAACAGCGTCGGGCAAAAGGTGAAGGAGAAAGCCACGCCCAGCAGGTAAGCCGGGAGGACACCCTGCCGCTGCCCCACCCTTGTTTGGAGCCAGAGTGAAAAGCGGCTACCGAAGGACAGGTACCCCTGGAATAGCCCCAACATTAACAGGCCGACCCCAATCAACAACGGGCCTAGAGCGCGCCGGGCGAAGACCACCACCGGAATGGCCGTCCGGCTGAGTTGATTGATTTGCAGGCCCAACAGGACGATGATTCCGCCGAGCAGCAGGTAGACCGTCACCTTGCCGGCCACGAAAGCCAATGCCTGCGTCCAAACCCGCCGCGAGTCAGTCACGTCGCGCGACAGGAAGGCCAGCGTGGCCACGCTGCCACTCAACTGGCAGGGCGCAGTTGCACCGATCAGGCCAAACAGCAGCACCGAGACCAGGGGGATGTTGATCGAGTCGGCCAGGTTGCTAAGCGGCAAAGTGAGCCAACCGGCCAGGCTGCTCAGCCAGGTGTAATACTGGCCGATGATTTCTTCCATCGCTCGCGCTCTACGACTGGTGGGTCGCTACCGTGTCCCCCGAAACACCGGCTCCGCCAGGCGTTGGGGTCTGGCGGGCCAATAGTGCTTCGCGTTGGGCCTCCAATTCGGCCAGACGGGTGACTTCGGCGATTTCAGCCTCTAAAGCCTGCTGCTGGGCACGGAGCGTGGCGAGCCGTTCTTTGGAACTGGCCGACTGGTGCTGGCCAGCGCTTGAATGGCTGGACTGGCCGCCCATATTTTTACTCATCAGCCACATCATCGCTCCCATCCCGATGGGGCAGGCCAAAGCTGCGACGAGTAGTAAAAGTGTTGAAGGTTCCATCGTTATCTCTCCTTAGGGATATAAAATGGTTTTTCAGGCCACAGGTTTGCCTAAAATTCTTTTGCCTGTATCAACAATTAACGTTTCATTGCCATCTATCACCAGAGGCTTGCCTTCAGCGTCAGTTTCTTTGATCGAGCCATCGGACGCGACGGCTTGAATGACAAAGCGGTCCAGGCTGCGCCGGGCCGGGCCACTGATGTAATCACCGGTCAGCTCAAATTTTGAACCGTGACAGGGACACTCAAAGCGACTGGTTATGGCTGCCCAGTCATACAGGCAGCCCAGGTGCGTGCAAACTTTGTAAAGGGCCAAAATGCCTGTTCTCGGCTCGCCGTGGCGATTGGTCGTATCGAGGTTCACCAACCAGAATTTACCCTCGGAATAAGCCTTCGGAGCGGAATTCACTTCAGGCAAGACCTCCACCGCTGCCCCCATGGAAAACTGACCGCCAAATTGACCGGCTCTAAAATTGGGAAAGGCAAACCAGAGGCTGAGGCCGACTGTTTCGACCGAGAACAGAGCAATCGAGGCCAGCCAGGCGTAATTGAGAAATTCACGCCGGGTCATATAGGTCTCGGCGGCCTGAGGGGGGGCTGCCTCTACAGGAGCCGGTTTTGGAGTGGGTTTAGGTTTGTCCCCCTCAACCGGCCTGGCCGCAGGTGGCTGAGCCGGTTCGGCCGGTTTTTCCATCGGCATGGGTGGGGCGGGGGCAGGAGTCCCATCAGCTTTACCGGCGGCTCTGGCCGCTTTGGCCGCCAGGAAAGCCTCTCGCTGCGCTCTGATTTCTTCGGGCGTTCTTTTTTGTGCCGCCGGTTGGGGTTTGTCTACCTCGGTCGATTTTTCAGCCGGTTCGACCGGTTCTTCCACTGACATAGGCGGAGGAGAGGCTACCAGCCCGGCGGCTCTGGCCGCTCTGGCCGCCAGGAAAGCCTCTCGCTGCGCTCTGATTTCCTCGGGCGTTCTTTTAGCCATAAGCCACATCCTCCTTTCTTGATCCCTTCTCACATCTCATTGCCGCTGTAACTCGGCCACTTCGCGCTCCAGCGCCTCACGGCGGTCGCGCAGCGCGGCCAATCGGTCCGCCGGTAACGCCGCCTCAAGCGCGGCGAGAGCTTCATCCGGCGCGCAGCAACTCGTCATCCCTGACGAAGTGCCAGACGCGGTCTTCTGATTGCGCCACATCATCAAGCCCATGCTCAGCGGGCAGGCTAACAGGGCCAGCGCTACCAAACCCAGACCCAGCGGCCCGCCGAGTGACACGCCAAAGGCAGACTCACCGACGACAAGGCCGAACCCGACAATCGCGACGGCTACGACTCCCGGCAGGCAGCAGAGCGCATGAGGCAGCCACTTTTGTAACTTGGCGTTCATGGTAGAACCTCCTTAAAAACTTAATATTGCGATCCACAGTCCTGACCCGACGAGGGCCAGAAACACCGCTCACCATCCATGAAATTCGCGGGATGAATTTCTCTGGATCGGCAGCCCTGCCCGCGCCAGGACAACCACGCCAAGCCCCAGCCAGGGATGCAACGGGTTGGGCATATGCCCGGCATCCGTGAGCAGCAAGAGCAGGACGCCGAGAAGCAGTTGCCCATAGAGGCCGGTCAGCAGCCAGCGCGTCCACCGAATTTCCCAACGTTCCACCGGCCAGCTTGCCCAGACTCGCACCGTATGCCACAGAAATCCGACTCCCACGACGCCAACAAGCAGATACCCCAGCAGGCTATGCCTCGCGCTCATTCGCTTTCAGAGTACCTCCTCAGGGGAAAAAGCATGGGCGTCTTTTCCGCGTACACCCAGTATTCCTGGCCGAACTTCTCGGCCAGATACCGATCCTCCTGTCGAGCCAGCCGATAATAGAGCAGAACCAGGACGGGCCACATCACCAGGCCAGGCAGGGTGGGCCAATGCACCAGCCAGCCGGCCGTGACGAGAACGAGCCCCAAATATTGAGGGTGGCGTAGATAGCTGTAGATGCCTCGCGTCGCCAATTGATCCCTGGCGCGATAGACTTCCCGCCAACCCAAACCGATGAGCAGAATACCGAGTAACGTGATCAGCGAGCCGAGGGGCATACCGATCCTGTACATGTAAAGGATGAACTCTTGTTCAAAGAAGGTCAGGCCCAGGACGGAAGAAAGGAAATATACACTCAGCGGGAAACCAAACATCTCGGCGAAGAGCGCGACCACGAAGGCCATATAGATCCCATGCGATCTCCAGGCTCGCTTCAACCTGACCGGGATGAGCGCCAAAAAGGCGAGGAAGACAGCAATGGAGGCCGCCACCCAGTCCCATCGGCCACCGACGATTCTTAGTCCATGCGCACTCATCTCACCCGTTGTCAGGATGATAAGGGAGTGGCCCACTCCGATGAAGAGGAAAGTGACAGCTAAGGCCGCGCCTGTGAACGCAACGACAGTGAGGATATGAGTTCGGACCGTTTGGCTAAACTGCATGTTCTTTTACCTCCAGATCGCCTGTGCCCGGTTATGACGAAGTGACGACGGCCAGATCCACGGTTGCGGCTTGCATACCATTGACTCTCTTCAGGCTACGCTCGATGGCGTTGACACACGAAGCGCAATGCACATCCTGCACGGGCAAGGTTAGATTTTTGAGGGTCATTCAGTTACTCCTATCGGGTAGCTCCTACGTAATCGTAGTAGGTAAAATCATAAAATAAAAACGCTCGTGGGAACTCAAAGGAACTCTAGAAACTTAAGGCCTCAGTTCCTCTAAGTTCCTTTGTATCCTCCAGCCATCAGATAGGGTTGGCCTCGTAGCCGCGTTTCTTGGCCGCCGCGATAATTTGTTGGGCGGTCACTTGCATTTCATCGTACTCCACTTCCATCTGTTGTTTGCGATAACTGGCTGTCACCCGTTTGACGCCCGGCATTTCGTCTTCAATCCCTTCCAAACGCATCACACAGGCGGTACAGTGCATATCAGGTACCCGAAAAGTCTTCTTGGCCATAAACGTTCTCCTAATTAGTAAATTCAATTTGTCCGCCAAACATGCCCATCGAGCAGGTGTAATACAGCACCGACCCGGCCGGCTGCGGCGGCAGCTCAATCGCAGTTATACCGGTCGTTGGTAGGATTTGGAACAAGTTTAACGCCGGGACGACGAAAGCCAGAGTGCAGCCATAGGTATTGTTGGTGGTCAGGTTGAGTTGCACCGGCTGCGCGGCCGGAGCACGGCTAATCGGGGGATTGTATCCGTAATCGAGCACATTAATGTTGACCACATTGGCCGCCCCAGCTGGTTGGTCAGGCAGCGATTGCGGGCCAACGACAACCGGCTTGAAAAATGGCGTCGCCTGGGCTTGACCTGGAGCTACCGTGGGATGGATGAATGGCTGTGGCGTGGGTTGAATCGTTGAAGGCGGTGGCAACGTGTTCGGCGTCAAGGTCCTCGCACTAACAGCCCGGCTGACGGTAAAAGGCGCTCCCAGGAGGGTCAAGCCGCCATCAATCGAGACCAGTCCCAGTACGAAGACGACAATCGCGACCAGTTGCAAAAAACCCTGTTCCAACTTTTGACCCAACTGTGTAGTTAGATAAGCCAAGCCAAAGAAGAGGGGACTGGTTCCCAGGGTGAAGGCAAACATTATCGCCGCACCTTCCAGTGGATTGGCCACACCGATAGCCAGGGCCATCATCGCCTGCGTGACCCCACAGGGGATGAGCACCGTCAATGCACCCAAAAAGAGGGGCGTGACCTGAGCGCCGCCTTTGGCCGTCCGGCGAATGTAGCGGGTTACAAACGCCGGCGGTTCCAGGGCAAAGTGGCGAAAGATAGGGTGGACATTGAGCATCCGCAGGGCTGTGCCCAACATAAAGACGCCAATCGCCAGTTGCAGGATAGCTCGCATAAACGGGGTCAATTGCAGTATAGACCCCAACCAGCCCAGCAGAAAACCTAAAACAGTATAGACGACGAGTTTCGCCGCCAAGAACAACAAGATCGGCCAGATTAAATTGGGTGACGCTCCTTTATCCATTCCCGTAGCGGCTGGCTTAGATGGGGGCGGATTTTTGACCCTTTTGGCGACAGGCCGGGCCACGACTTTGGCCTTGAGCTGGTTTTGGATATTTTGCTCGGCTTGATGAGCCACCGAGCTGGCGAGCAGACCTCCTTGTACGGCCAAGCAACTCAGGCCGCCAGTGGTTAAACCGGTCAGAAAAACGACGATCAGATTGGTCACAAGCAACTCCTTGGAGTGAGAATAAAGTCATGCTTTGGGAATTTGGTAGAACTGAAACAGACTATTCAGGCGTGTGGCTGATCGCCCCTTTGCTTAGAAAGCCGGGCGCCAGGATGGTTTATCCCTTCCACGCCGCTTGGGCTGTATATTTGGTTATCTCTGCTCGTCAGAAACTTTTAAAACCTCCTTTGACTTGAATAGGGTAAGCAGGCGCGAAAATCTCTTCGCGCTCGCCGATGGAGACAAACGTGATCTGACAGCTTTGGCCGGGACACACGCCCAACACGTTTCGACCTTGCGTCGCCAGAACCGCCAGACTACCAGCTTGCTGAGTGGACACCAGGCGGCCACGGCCAGCGTGGCATAGTAAATGGGGTTGCTGAAACTCAAGTCACCCCAGTGTAGCCAGGCGCCTATGGTAGCAACCAATACGATAATGGCTCCAGGAATAGAGCAAGCAATGAATGGTAATTTGAGAGAAGGTCGAGAGCACTCCATGTCATATTCCAATCTAGATTGGGTAACTCCTACATAGTGTAATAATACTACAGTATTGTAGTAAATTAAAGTCAGATTGTCAAGTCAATCGGCTAGGCAATCTTCACCAGGGTGGCCATGCCCCCATCCATGTGCAGCGGCTTGTGGCAGTGGAACATCCAGTCGCCGGGGTTATAGGCTACGAACTCAAGTTCGACCGCGCCCATCATAGCCGGCACCTCCACTGTGTCTTTAATCAACGGCGCTGAGAGACCCTGGCCGTTGATACTCACCACCCGAAAAGATTGGCCGTGCAGGTGAAAAGGATGCGCATGCATGCTCATATTGAACAGTTGCACATAAACTAATTGATCGCGGTGGGCGGCGAGAAGCTCGGTCTCAGGATAGACCTGGCCGTTAATGGTCCATACGTTGGGGTCCGCGCTCATCATCGGGCCGCCAGATAAAGTCAGCGCATAGACTTCGACATCCTCCATGGCCGGCGGCAAGAAATCTACCCCTTGCCCCAAGCCGTATGACCACAGGCGCAGCCGGCGCTCTGAAGCCGGTATCTCAGCCTCGGTGGCCGACTCAAACCCCTCGTATACGACCAGCGTCTTCAAGCCACCTTTGGTGTGCTCGGTGTCGAGGGCAACGAGCGGCCATTTGCCGGGGTTATCGGCCACAAAGGTCACGTCATAGCGTTCAGCCGGGGCGATAGGTACAGCATCCACCTCGACCGGCTCCTGGAGCGGATTGCCATCAGTATGGGTGACCTGCAAGCGGTGGCCCACTAGTCGCAGGGTGAAGGTTTGCATGTTGCTGGCATTGATGAGGCGCAGCCGGACACGCTCGCCGTGTTTGACTTCGAGCGGCTCGGTGGCCGGGAAAGCCTTGCCGTTGATGGTGAAGGTGTCATAGGGCGGTCCATCGTCGCCCATCATCCCTTGCATCATGCCTCCCATCATCCCACCCTGACCCATCATGCCACTCTCGTCTGAGGAACCATCGCCCATCATGCCACCCCCCATCATGCCGCCGCCTTCTGGAGACTCGTTAGCGTTCGTTGGGTCGGTTACCCAATCATCTAGCATCAAAGTGTACTCGCGGTCAGTTGGGGCGTCGGCGGCCAGTGGTTCGATGATGAACGGGGCTGACAGCCCCAAGTCCTGTTGCTGGGCCGAGTTGACGTGGGTGTGATACCAGCGTGTCCCGGCTGGCCTGGCTTCAAATTCATAGACAAATGTCTCACCGGGTTGGACGGCCGGCTGGCTAATGTCGGGCACACCGTCCATATTTGTCGGCACATCTATGCCGTGCCAATGAATGGTGGTCGGTTCGGGGAGATCATTTTTGAGGATGACTCGCACTCGGTCACCTTCACGGACACGGATCATTTCGCCCGGCACGACGCCATTGTAGGTCCAGGCTTTGATAACCTTGCCCGGCGCGAGTTCCCAGTCTATTTCCTGGACGGTCAGCTTGACCTCGACATCCGACTTACCGAAGGTTGGTGTGGCTGTTGCCAGGTTGGAACGAGCAGGAGCGCACCCAGCCGCAGCAGCAGAGAGCGCGGTCAAACCAGCCATTTTCAGAAAGGCACGCCGCGAAAATCGCTGGCAGATTGCCCCCCTGGGCCAGATTAGATTATTTTCAGGATTGTTTTGAGGGGTCATCTCAATATTCCCTCACCCTTCATAGCTCACTCCGGCAAAATCGCGTCAACCAGTTCCTCAATCTGTTCACCGGTCATCGGGCCAACCTGGATGTGGCTGATAATCCCATTCCGATCCACAAAGACACTCGTCGGCAGCCCGAACAGGCGATACAGGTCGGTTGTGACCTCGCCGGTTTCATCCAGTAGCACCGGAAAGCTCATGTTAAATTCCTCCACGAAGCGCTGCGCCTCCTGGAGCGAATCTTGAAAGGTCAGGTTGATCGCCAGAATGACAAATCCATCAGCCTGGTGCGTCTCATATGCCCGGACGAGGTCGGGCATTTCCAGGCGGCAGGGGGGACACCAACTGGCCCAGAAGTTAATCAGCACCGGTTGCCCGCGAAATTGAGACAGGCTGACTTGCTGACCATCGAGCGTCTTCAAGGTGAAATCGGGCGCCGGTTGGCCCACTGCCAACTCGCCGGTGCTGTCGGCGCTTGAGGTAGTCTGCTGGAGAATGACAGGGGTCGGAATTGGCCCACTGATCTGGGTGATGGAGTTGATTGTTGGCTGGGTTGAAACCGGCCGTGACCAGAGCGATAGCCAAACAAACGTACCGATAGCTAAACCTACCATCAGCCCACTACCCATGATAATCCAGGGCGTCCGGCGGCGTTCTTTGATAATTTGCTCATTCATCTTCGTTCCACTCCTGGAGCGAGATATAATTAACCGGCGCTACCAGCCTAAGATTTGTCCTTTACCGTAGTTACCTCTCTGCCTATGGCTTCGAGGATCTCCAACATCTGCCCAGCGTGGTCGCCGAAGTAAATATCCACCCGCTGCACCCGGATGATGCCCTGGGCATCAATGATGACAAACCCCATCTGGGCCACACCGGACATCCCACCCATCGGCTGGCCGGGTTTAGGCAGCAAATCGTACTGACCGGCGACGGTCAGGTTGGCGTCAGATAGGATGGGCAGCGTACTGTCACTGCGTTGTCGCATTTCAACTGCTTGAGCCGCCGGATCACGGTTAATAGTATAGATATCGGCCTGCGACTGCAGGGCTTCGGCCGAATCTTGCAGCTCGCCGAGCTGCTGCACACAGAGCTGTCAACCTACACCCATGTTGAAAACCAGCACCGTCGGCCGGTCCGTCTGACCGGGGGTAACGGTCACCATTTGGCCGGTGTCATCCTGTAAAGTAAATGCCGGGGCCAGTTGCCCGACCTTCGTCCCCACATCTTGGGCTGTGTCCGGAAAACCGATGGGGGTAGGCAAAGCCACCCTGACGCCCGCCTCGCCGACAGTTGGGTTATTCAGCCACCAGGTCAGGCCGGCCACGATCACCATGAGCGCTGCACCGGCGAGACCGAGCCACAGCCGGCCACGAGTTTGACGTGATCGGCGTGAATGACTGGGTGCAATTCGTTTTTTGCGCATTCTTGACCCCCTTTAACGCTCATTAAGACCCATCGTCCACGCATCGTCCTTTCCATTTTATCATTTACTGGGGTGGGGTCGGCGTGGGCGCAAAATCTTCACGAGTTTGATCCCACTGATACTGCCGATTCTCCGCCACCCATGAGCTTTTGAAGTATTCGATCACGGCTCGGATATCGCTATCGGAGAGCGTGCCGCCAAAGGCTGGCATGCGCAGCGGCGAGCCGGGCCGGAGCGGGTCACTCATCCCGTCGCGGACCATTTCGTACAACACCCGATCGGAGTGATGCCAGGTGTGGCCCGTGTTGTCATGTGGCGGGGCTAAGCCCAGGCCATCGGGGCCGGGCGTGGCCCAGTTCGGCGCGCCTTCGGCCTTGGGGCCATGACAACTGGCGCAGGATTGGGTATAAACCTCGCGGCCGCGGGCCACTTGCGTGGTCTCAAGCGCCGGGTAAGGCGTGACGGAGACAACGGCGGTAGCGGCTTGCACGCTATAGCCCTGCGAGGCCACGCAGCCTACTAAGGCCAGGGCCACTAACCCTATCCAAAATATACTTCGAGCCATCCACCAACCTCCGCAGCGCGCCGGGTGGTCGCACCATCTGACGATTGCCAAATCGCGCAGTCGGTCAAAACCGCAACCATGGATTGAGGCGCGGCCGGATTGGGCATCTGCTGCCAGCCTCAGCTCAAAAGTTCTCGAATGTGTTTGACCAGTAGCTCATTCAGGGGAGCTGTCCATTGGGGCTGGCCGGTTTCGTCGAACGGCGTAGAAACGTACCAGCGCTGTTGCCCGGCCGGGTCAATGAGAAAAACACCCGGCGTGTGCTGGATCTCATCTTGTTCGGGAATCACCATAATGTTGTAAGCCTGCCAGACAGGCTCTAGTTCCTCGGCGCTCCCGGTCAAGAAGTGCCAGGTCGGTATTTCATCCAGCCGCCATTTTTTTGTCGCAGCCAGCACGTCTGCCACTGTATTGGCCTCCAGGTTGACGTTTACTCCGATGAACACGACAGAGCTTACATCGTCTGAGAGCGTTTGACTTGCCATTCGCAGGTGAGTAGCTGTCAGGGGACAGGTTTCCTGGCACTGGCTGTCCAGGAAAGTGAGCACGACCACCTGGCCTCGAAAATCGGAAAGGGCCAGGCGAACACCCTTATGGTCTACCAGGCGGAAATCCGGGGCGACGCCATCGAGTTCGGTCCCCTCATAAGATGGGGACGTGTCGAGCGCTGCCGAATCCCCTTTGTAGTTGGCCATCGCCAAAACTAAAACAACCATAATGACTGCTAAGACAACCGCCGCCACTTGCCACCAGCGCCGGTAGTGATAATTCATTAACCAACTCCTTCCGCTTGCATCATAGGGCAAACCCAGGTGAGGTTAGGGTACCTCGGCGGCTATGGCTTGCCAACTGCGGGCGTTATCCTCGCTGCGGAAGAGCGAGCCATCGGCGCTGGCGGCATAGAGACGATCGGGTTGCGCTGGGTTGATAGTGAGCGCGACAATCCCCGCTGTCCCTAATCCCTGCCCGGTGGCCTCCCAGGTTAAGCCACTATCTTTTGAGCGAAACACTCCGGCCGGACCGGCCGCGAACACCACCTGTGGATCACGCGGATCCACCACCACCTTATTCACTTGTGAGTTGATGGGCAAACTGCCCATCGGGCGCCAGCCTCAGAATCAATCCATGCTGAGGTAGGCCCCATCCGGGGTAGCGGCGTACAGCCAGCCGGTATTCATACTGCCCGGCAACGGGGTATGGGTCAGGGCCAGCACCTGGCGATTGGGCGGACCTTGATCCACCGAGCGTTTCCAGGTGTCGCCCTCGTCATGCGACTCAAAGATGCCCACATCGGCTACCCAGGCAAACAGCGATTTGGTGTTATCACGTGGGTAGCCATTTGAATGGAGGGCGAGCGCGGTCACCTGTTCGTTTTCAAGGCCCTGCGTCACTTTCTGCCAGGTCTGCCCGGCGTCACGGCTGCGCCAGATGCCAATCGGTTCGCCAGCCAGGTAAACGATGTCTGGCTGGTCGGGCCGGATGGCCACATGCGCGATGCCGTTGGCCGGGATGTCGGCGGGCAAAGTCATTGGCTGCCAACTTTGGCCCTCGTCCTGGCTTTGGTACAAGCCACTTGCAGTGGCTGCGAGCAGATATCCGTTGAGCGGGTCCACCGCCAGTGAACGCACTTCAGCCAACTGGGTCTCAACTGACTCCGCCGGTTGGCCCGCCTCAATGGTCACTGACTGGCCTACTGCGGCAGTAGGGGCCGGTTGAGTAGGCTGGTTCTGGGCACAGGCCGTCAGCAGGATGAGTAAGGATAGGATCATCACCAATTTTTGCGGCATACTTTTCCTCCATTTTGATTGTTTCTCAAGTGGATCAGCCAAGTTCCTACATTATTGTAGGAGTTAAACTCGAAAAAATAACCAGGCCAATGAGTGACCCGGTTGATAAACGTCAGTCAGCCCAGCCCGGCGACCGTCCACAAGCAGCCAGCGGCAAACAGGGCCAGCGTCGTGATAATGGACCAGCGTGAAGGCGCCCAACTTGGCTTCGCGAGCGGCTGGATGAGCCGGTCAACCCGCTGGGCCGTCACACTCAGCCCGGCCACCGCCGCCCACCCCGGCAGCACCACCGGCTTATTCACCGTGACCAGCTTGTGCAAGGCCCCGGCTAGCGCCGCCCGGCCGGTCACCGCGCTAGCGGCGGCATCCGCTGCCATCTCCTTTTCGGCCAGGTAGCAATCGCGTAGTTCGGCCAAGAGGGGCGCAAAGAAGAACAGGCGGCTGAGACAAATCGCCAGCGCCATACGCAGCGGCTCCCGGCGCTGGAGGTGATAAGCTTCGTGATGCAGCACGGCTTCCAACTCGGCCTCGGTCAGTAACTCGATCAGCCCCTGGCTCAGGCAAATGCGGGGCCGCCATAAACCGTAGCAGAAAGAGAAAGGCTCACGGCCGGCGACCACCACCACCGCATTGGTCAGTTTCAGCCGCTTGGCCAAGCGGGCGACGATCGGTGGCTGAGGGAGACGAGCCGCCTGGGTGGAATAAAGCAATCGGTATGTCGCCCACCACAACTGCCCGGCGGTGGTCGCACTGTTTCCCACCATCACACTTAGGAGCAGCGCGGCGCTTACCACAGCGACCATCGAAACCGTATTTCCGACCGGCATGGGCATGGCTAAGTGAGGCATTAGCATGGAACAACAGACCAGCCACCACGAGACGCCTGGCCAAATGAGCTTGAACGGCACCACCAGGATGGCCCCCAGGCACAACAGCAAGATACCGGTCAAGGCTACAAGCGTCCGGAAAGCAAGTCGGTCGGTCATGAGATGTCTCCTTTATCTTGTTAAGGCTTTCAAGGCAGCCAACCGGGCCGGATCCAGGTTGTCCAACTCACGGGAAAATTGGGCCAGGGCAATCTCGCCAAAATCTGCGACCAGGGAGCGAATGACCTGGCTGGCTGTTTCAGCGGCATAAGCCTCCCGACTCATTGAGGGACGGTATAGATGGGCACGGCCCACTTTGTGTTGGGTTAATAGGCCCTTCTCTACCAACCGTCCCATCACGGTCAGAACTGTCGTGTAAGCCAGCGACCGGCGGCGCTTGAGTTCGTTGACGACCTCACGTCCGGTTGCCTCGCCCTGGGCCCAGAGGAAATCCATAATAGCCATCTCCAGCTCGCCCAGGATTTTTTCAATCCCATGACCGGGGCCGGTTGCAATTTTTCGGTATATCTGCTTTGACACTGCTTGCATTCGATCCATTCCGATCCTTTTTGCTCGACTCTTACAGAATTGTAGTAGAAGGTTATAGAAATGTCAAGACAACTTTTATCATTTCCACCGGGAGACATCCGATTAGGGGTGAATTGTTCACTTAAAGACCCTGTCTCTGCTGCGAATTCATCTTATTGTCCCCCGGCGACAGTGGCAATGGCCTGCCAACTGCGAGCGTTATCGTCGCTGCGGAAAAGCGAGCCGTCTGCACTCGCGGCATACAGACGATGTGGTTGAGCCGGGTTCAAGGCGAGTGCGACAACGGCCACTGTCCCTAACCCTTGGCCGCTGGCTTCCCAAGTAAGTCCCCCATCTTTCGAGCGAAACAGACCGGCCGGGCCGGCGGCAAATACCACTTGCGGATCACGCGGACCCACGACGACTTTATTCACTTGAGGATTGATGGGTAAACTACCCATGGGGCGCCAGCCTCAGAATCAATCCATGCTGAGATAGGCCCCGTCCGAGGTGGCGGCGTAAAGCCAGCCCGTGTTCATACTGCCCAGCAGAGGCGAATGGATGAGGGCTAGCACTTGAGGATTGGGCGGGCCTTGATCAGCAGAGCGTTTCCAGGTATCGCCTTCGTCGTGCGCCTCAAAGATGCCGACGCTGGCTACCCAGGCACACAACGACTTGGTGTTGTCGCGCGGATAGCCATTTGAGTGTAGAGCGAGCGCGGTTACCTCTTCATTAGCTAGCCCTTGTGTCACCTTCTCCCAGGTCTGCCCGGCGTCACGGCTGCGCCAGATGCCGATGGGTTTACCGGCAATGTAAACAATGCCCGGCTGGTCGGCCCGAATCGCCACGTGAGATATGCCGTTAGCCGGAATGTCGGCCGGTAAAGCCATGGGTTGCCAACTCTTGCCCTCATCCTGGCTTTGGTACAACCCGTTTGAGGTCGCGGCGAGCAGATGCCCATTGAGCGAGTCCACGGCGAGCGAGCGCATATCTGCCAGGCTCGTTGCGGGCGCAGCCGGCTGGTCGGCTTCAACGGTAGTCGGCTGGCTCACCGCGGCGGTAGCTGGTTGACTTGTCGTGACTGTAGATAGCTGGCCAGGCTGTCAGCGCGATGAGGAATGATAGGATAATCACCCACGTATGTTTCATACTTCCTCCTTTAGTTTGATGATTAAAGATTAAAGCGGTTGACCGCTCGGATCATAGCCTACATCTGATCGGCTGCTCACTTTTTAATTCGCTTTACCCAAAGGGTTTAGTTTCTCTGCAATGACCTGCTGGAAGACTTCAAAAGACTCCGCCCCAGCTATCGGAATATCATTGACGAAAAAGCCAGGCGTGTCTCAGATGCCCAACTGCTTTGCTTCCAGAGTGTTAGCCTGCACCATGTCCAGATACTTTTGAGAGTCAAGGCACTCATTAAAAGCAACCGTATCCAGACCCAATTCAGCCGCCCGGGACTTTAAATTATCGGGGTTAAAGGCGCCTTGATTTTCGCCATTTTGACGGGAAAAAATCAAATCGTGGTATTCCCAGAATTTGTTCTAGTCGGCGGCGCATTCCGAAGCCAGGGCTGCCCAGACCGACTCATCTCCTAGAATGGTCAGGTACTTGTAGACCAGGCGCACCTGGCCGTTTTTGACATACATTTCTTTAAGCCGGCCTTCGACCTCTCTGAAATGACGTCCGCAGTAGGGACATTGAAAGTCGCTGTACTCGACGATGACCACCGGGGCGTCTGACGATCCCTGGCTGTGGCCGCCCGACTGGACAATAGCCACGATTGAGTTGGCGGGCGCTTTAGCCGTTGAGGCGGCTGCCACCGATGTTTCGACTACAGGCGCAGCGGCTTCAATGGGCTTGGCCAGAGACGCCGCCAAAAAAGCAGCCGAGTCCAATGCCGGTCGAGCCAGAAAGCCTAACACCGCGCCTAGCGCCACCGCCAGCAGCACCAACCCCATCCCGGCGACAAAGTAGCGCCAGGGACGAGCTTGGGCCTCAGCCAGGTTGTCGCCTACTGTGGTCGGGGCCTCGGCTGAACTGCTGGTAACTGGGGTGGACGTCTCAAGCTCACTGGGCAAAGCATCATCCACGCCGCTGACACCGGCAGCCGTTTCGTCAGGTTCGTTGGGTGGCGTCTCCAGTTCGTCTGCCAGCGTCTCCGGTTCAGCCGGGGGAAAATCTTCTGTTCAATTGTCATCTCAAAATCCTTTCACCTCTACCTTTGGCTTGGCCTCGCCCGCTGCATTGTGTCTCCAGCCCACCCACGATGGGCTTCATCGTCGCTCAGGGCGCTCAGCCATCGGCGCAAATGAAGACCAGGATGGGCTGACCGGGTTGTCCGAGGGCGGTGGAGCCACCCTCAGTCCATCGGATACGAATGGCCATGAGCATCTTCTGCCATCAGTGCTTTGAGGGCAGCCAGTCGGGCTGGGTCCAGATCGTCTAGCTCGCGTGAAAACTGAGCCAGGGCAATATCGCCAAAATCCTCAACTAAAGAGCGGATAACCTGCCCTGCTGTCTCGGCGGCGTAAGCCTGCCAACTCATCGAGGGGCGATATAGATGAGCGCGGCCGACTTTATGTTGGGTCAGCAGGCCCTTTTCTACCGAGCGACTCATAATGGTTAAGACAGTGGTATAAGCCAACGAGCGAGCCTGGTTGAGTTCATCCAGCACCTCGCGGACAGTCGCCTCGTTTCGCCGTCAAAGGATATCCATAATGGCCCCCTCCAACTCGCCCAGGAGTTTCTCCACCCCTAATCCGGCCGAGTTAGTCAGTTTGTAGTTAGCTGTTTTGACATAGATTCTCTCGGCAATAGATAATGCAAATTACTACACAACTGTAGTAGAGACTTGAGCAACTGTCAAAAGTTTCGAGCGGAATTGCCACAGGTTGCCCTTCGACCAACTCATGAGGTTTACTGGTTGCCTTGCAGTTTGAAAGAATAGGGCCGGGTGGACGTATGCTTCTCTTAAGTGATTAACGTGGTGTAGAGAACGGCGTGTTCAACTAATAAAAGGGGTAAGTTGTTCATCGTTATGTACCTCCTAAACGAATAGTTGAGTGGGATCAATGGTCTGGGTGAGCAATTTGGGAGCCGTGAGCGATTGCGGCAGCGCCACCTCCCTCACCCAAAGACCGCCACCCCTAAAAAACCCCTGGAAGATGGCTAAATGACCCCTGGAAAGAGTAACGTAAATAGTGTGATTGAAACGGATTCTGGCAGATCACTGCCAGATCCAGGTGAGCGATTGAGCCGAGCCGGGCAAGGCCAAGGCTGGGCTGCCCAGCCCCCGTGAGCGATGAGAGCGTCCAAGCGCTCACTTTTTAGAACAGCCCTAAAAGATGCCTGGAAGACTCTTAAAAAGAGTCCGGCATCCTGACACTGGAGGTCCAAAATGGAGGGTCTGCCAGGAGATTTTGGCCCTCGGTGGGCTTTACCCCCGGAAGGTACCAGGAAACAGGCTAAAAAGTGGCAGAGGACCGTCCAGACACCGCCAGGAAGATGGCCAGAAAAAGGTCGAGCCGTGAGGGGAAGTCGCCAAAGCGGGGATCGAGGCCGGCGCGATGGCAGACCACTCCCTGGAAGATGGTTAAAAGAAGTCCGGCAAATAGCGAGCATCCCCTAAAGGATGCCTAAAAGAAGTCCGGCAAGCCGTGAGCGACCAAGTGGGCGGGTGGGGCTGGCTGGCGACGTGGATGGGCTATCCCCAGGAAATGGGCAGGAAATAGCCCGGTAGATGGCAGGAAAGCGCCTAGAAGCAGGCGAGAAAGGGGGTAGTGGATAGCGGGGGCGGAGTCAAAGCGCAGGGCATCCCCTTTGGAGGCTCGTTAGCTTGCCTCAGGGGCTTTTTCCATTATTCATCTCTATTCGAAAATCGAGATTTTCTCACTCAGGGAACGAGGTTTTACAAACCTCTGATTTCAAGCGCAACAAGCTTTTTGATTTTGAAAGGATGCGGAGCTTATTCATTCAGGGTCTTAAAAACTTTCCCCGCTTCCAGGTAAAGTTTTGACGGGAGCTGCCCCAACGCGGTTAGAGATTCATTCAGCGCAATCAAGGCCGTAACCAGGGTGACCCGACCAGGCTCCACATACGGATTTTCACTAATCCCATCGATGAGTGGCATGGCTGCTTCCTCCAGGTAAGCTAGCACTTGACGCATCCCCTGGATGGCTTTCACAAAATCATAGCGATTCTGCCCACCGGCTTCCTGCACGCTCATCTTGCCTAGTTCCATAGCTTTGAGGTATAGCGGTGAGGGGGCTTGGTTCAAGGCTATTAAGGCTTGATTCAGTCGTATCAGGAGATGGGTCGTTGGCGAAAAGTGTTGTAGGTCCTCCAGGTAAGGATTGGCGCCTCCGAGATGGGGAGCTGGATAAAGGGCCTCAAGATTTCCAATAGCTTCACGGATAGGGTCGGTAATGGTTTCCTCCTTCATAAAATCGCTCAGCCTGTAAAAGCGCTGGGTCCAGGCTGTCACTCGCATAGCCCCGCCGGTGAAACCGTCAATTGCGCCGGGACTGTCGCCGACCTCGGCCCATTCCATCGTGAAAGTTTCATGGGGACGCCAGGTCTTCAGGAATTCTTGGATAAAAGTAGCCACCGCCCTGTAATCCCCGCCTACCAAATCTTCGGTGTAGATGTGTAGATAGGGTAATTGATTATGACCAACTTCCACGGCCCACTCAAAACCGACATCGCCATCTTCATCCTGTGCAGCCCTGGCTTTAAGCCACGCTTCAATCCAGCTTTTCTCCTCTGGCGACAGGTTGGATAGGGTAGTACAAAACAAAGTGAAATAGTTTGACATTTTTTTCTCCACTTGCTCAATAACTTTTTTATTCATCGCAAAAAATAGCCTGGGCGTAAGCCCATTTCAATTCGGGCGACCGGTTAATGGCCCCCTCTCCAAAGCGGACGTCGTACCCTGGCAAACTCTTTCTTTTACCGATAATCTACAATGATCTGCCATCTATCTTCCTTTATGCCGACTCCGTCATGATGGCAGCTGTCAGATCGACCCCTTCGAGGTCAACCTTATCCAGACAAGCACCGACCAGGTTGGCCCCCGCCAAATCAGCCTCAAGAAGAAACGCCATTTTGAGGTTAGCGCCTTCGAAGTTAGTTCCTCGCAAATTGGCGCCTCTGAGCATGGATTCTTCGAGATTGGCATCGTTAAGGTTAGCGCCTTGCAGGTTGGCCCAACTCAAGTCCGCCTTGCTCAAGTCCGCCCCAATTAAAACCAGTTGACCTTGCGTCTTCTCTGTCAGGTTATTGACCAGTTCCCATACCAGTTTCCATTTGGGCGGCAACTGGGTTTTGTTGTCGATCCTGGTTTCTTTGAGGCAGGCCCAGTCCAGCCGGGCGTTTGAGAGATTGGCCCCGCTAAGATTGGTTTGGCCCAGGTCTGCTCGCGTTAGATTGGCATAAGTCAGGTCTGCTTCGCTCAGATCGGCCTCCGCCGAGTTGGCCCCCTCCATATTCAAGCGGCTTAGGCTGGCTCCACGTAGATTGGCCTTCCCTAAATAAACCCAGCCCAAACGAGCGTTGGTCAGGTTGGCGTCGGTCAGCACCGCCTCGCTTAGATCGGTTTCGGTTAACACCGCATTGTTCAAATCACTGCGGTTTAAGTTGCAGCCAGCCATGACCGCTCCGTTCAGCGTAGCTTTGTGCAAGTTGGCGTGGCTGATATCGACCTTTTCGAGGATGGCTTCAGTTAAATTAACCGTATTCAGATTAGCGCCGGTGAGGATAGCCCCAGTCAGATTCTGCCTGGCCAGGTTGAGGCCGCCCAGGTTACTGAGTGCCAGGCATACGCCGGTCAAGGTGGCATCCTTTAGTTCGCTTCCCCGCAAGTCGGCGGCCGTAAGATTGGCCTCGCTCAAATTGGCCCCGGTCAGGGTAGCATCACTCAATTGAGCTTTAACCAGGTATGCGTGACTCAGATTAGCCCCGGCGAGGATGGCCCTATTGAGAACGACCTCCTCCATAATCGCGCCGGCAAAACTGGCGACTGCGGCCTGGGTTAAGGTCAGGTTGGCTCCGGCCAGGTTGGCTTCATCGAAGGTGGCCCCAGTCAGCACGGCCATATTCAGCCAAGCTCTATCCAGCCTGGCGCGTTGGAGCTTGGCACCCGTCAGATCGGCGGCCACCAGGACAGCGCCAGTCAGGATAGCGTCGCTCAGATTGGCCCCACCCAACTGGGTTTTCACGAGGATCGCCCGGCTCAAATCAATGCCGCTGAGATCAAAGCCGCACAGATCGAGGCCGCTGAGGTTAGCCCCTCGTAGGTCCATCTGCTTGAGATTCCTCAGATCGTCTGGGGTAAGATGATTGATGGTTGCCGTTATCATGGAATGTCTCCTTTTTGAGTTTTGGAAATAAAAGCGTTGCCCTGTCCAAGTTGGACAGGGCAACGGCCTGGGAACTTCTATTAATTGAGTGCTACAATTGGCTAACTGTCAGCCTCGCTCTATTCGTTTTTTGGTGGTTTCACGGCGGGGTAATCTTTCTATTGAGTCTGCCCTGTTCAATTAATGTCTTGATGGCGTCAAAACACGACTGGCAGAGAGTGTCTTGTTGGTGCCTGAGAGGTACGAGGCGTTGCCATTCTTTGTCATGGGCCGCTACCAGAGGTGGATTCACCTGCCCGCAGCGATGGCAAACTTGAGGATATTCAATTTGTTCTCCCCGGTCTACCGTCGCCTTAATCCGGTCATAACAGGAGCGGCAGATGACCCATCGTCGCCTGTCCGGGGGAATGTACTGCATCCATTCTTCGTTAGGTACTTTGAAAAAGTCCGGCCACATTTCTCCGCAAACTTCACAGAGAACGGGATAAAGGATAAAGGGAACTCTTCCCTTGCGGAGTAGGATCTGTCTCCAACGTTGTCTTTGAGCTTTGGATAGGGGAGGCAGAGACAAGGGATCGACTTTTGCAACTGAAGGAATTAACTTCAGTTGCTCATAGGGACATAGACAGTAAAGGAGCTGCCCACCGCAAAAAGGGCAGGGCTCCATGTCACACCACGGACGGTGGATCTGGCCTTCTTTAACGCCACAGTCACCGCATCGAATTGGTTTAGCCATTGAATTGAGTCGGATCTGGCAACGGTGGAATTACAAGTCGGTAGCCGAGTCTGCGCACGGTGACGAGGCGTTGGGGACAACTGGGATCTACTT
>JAHDWA010000116.1 GCA_023382535.1 Anaerolineae bacterium
CTGCAAAAGGACAGCCTGGATATGACCGACCTCGACCGCCAGGCGATTCGGCAAGCAGCGGAAGCTGAACCATGCCAGCGGATTGTTATTACCCACGGAACCGATACAATGGTGGAGACGGCCAAGTATTTGCTGGGAATTGCTGATAAAACTATTGTCTTCACCGGGGCCATGGAGCCGGCGCGCTCGCGCTATACGGACGCCACCTTTAACGTGGGCTGCGCCATTGGCGCTGTGCAGACGCTGCCTCCGGGGGTCTACATTGCTATGAATGGCCGGGTCTATCCTGCGGAACGGGTGCGAAAGAACTACGATACGCGCCGCTTTGAAGAGCTGTAACCCGCAAAAAAACGGCCAGCGCCAGGATGATGCTGACCGTTTTTTGATAGAATTTAGCACAGGACTTTCAAAATTCGTTCTGGTTTCGGAGTGAATGAGTGCACTTTTTCACTCCGGTTTTAAATACGATAACTCCGAAACGACTTGTACAAAGCTGTACTTAGCTTGGTTGCGCAAATGAGGCAGCCGACAGGGCCTGGCGGCGGGCAACTTTCTTGAACCGCTCGATCCGCCGGAGCAGGTACGGCGAAAAGTGATTGCCGTAGCGTTTCCATAGTTCCGGGCGCATCCAGTCGTTGCCGGTCACCTGGCCGCGGCAGTTGGGCGTGCCGCAGGCGCAGGGAAATTCATCGTAAGGGCTGCCGTCGGTCATGGCGTAGTCAAAACAGACTTCTTCGCCGGGAGCGATGTCGCGCAGGGCCAGCAGAGCTAACTGGCCGCTCAAGCCAGCGTTGGGGTCGCAGCAGTGATTGATTAAATCGGCTGTTTCCGGTTCGCGCATCGTGACCAGGTACAGATTTTCTTCTACCTGCACGCTGTAGTGATAGCCGGCAGCAGCGAGACGGGGCAACTGGTCGCCGCTAACGACCTCCCCGCTCCACACAATTAGCAGCTCCCCAGCCCGTACCCACTCACGGGCGTAGACTCCCCAACCGCCCTTATCGGGGTGTTGGCGAGCCTCCAACTTGGATGAAGCATAAGAAGCCTGCGAATTAATCACCTTTTTTTATTTTATAGCCTCCTGTTTTTGAAATATTGCCATAACCCATCAATAGGCGCGCTATTATAGCACCAACCGCCCCTGAATCAAGCCAGCAGGCAAATCAGGACCTTCATTAAGAACCGCCAAAAACGTCTCTGTTTTGATAGCTTTAGCCGCCAATTATCGAAAGAACGGTAGTGATTACCGGGTTATGATGGTGTTAATATGGGTTAAAATAGGGAGTTCCAGCCCAACCAAAAGTTTTGGCAGGGGGTAAAATGAATGCTGCCAGGAGAAGCAAATCCTACTTTTTCAGGGCTGGGCTACACCTGGTGTGAGCAAATGATGAATCTGAGTTTAGCCATCCTGTCCCTGCAATCATTAATTAGCAATAAATTTGGTCAAAAACCTTGTGTACAATATTTGTACAATATTTGCACAGTTTCATTGTCTATGGTATAATAAATGCTGAAAATACTTGCCTATCAGAAGTAATACATGAATGAAATTGCTGCCAATATCTGGCAAACCCAAGAAATCCTCCTGAGCCGCCTATTGGCCTGGAGCCGCCTTAGCCTTATTGCCGGGCTGAGCCTGCTTCGCAGCAACGCCTTCTGGCGCGGCGTTGGCCTGCAAGCCTTTGGCTGGGGTCTGATTGACGCGGCCATTGCTCTACTTGGCCGCTGGTCTATGTACCGCCGCCGGGCTGCGCTGCCTGATCCCGCCGCGCCCGCTGTTCTAGCTCAGGAAAGCCGCAACTTGCGCCGCCTGCTCTGGTTCAATGCCGGGCTGGATGTACTTTACGTGCTCGGTGGATTGATGCTGGTTCGTACTCGCGGCGCAACGGACCGCGGTTGGCGCGGTCATGGCTGGGGTATTGTCATCCAGGGTGGCTTCTTGTTCCTGTTCGACCTGTACCATGCGCTGCTTCTGGCAGAGGAGGAGCAAGCTTGAAACTGGCGCAGGTATTTCAAGGGATAGAGCACCAGTCTTTTACTTTAACCGGCGGCGCCCCCCAGGCGCTTTTGGTACACGGTTTTCCCGGCACGCCCGCCGAAATGCGCCCCCTGGCTGAGTCGCTGCACCGGGCCGGCTGGACGGTCCACGGCCTGTTGCTGCCCGGTCACGGCGCTCAGATCGAAACTCTGTTCGATCACGGCCATACCGAGTGGGTGGCTGCTGTCCGGCGCGCGCTGTCCGGCTTGCAGCAAGACGGCCCCCCGGTCCTGCTGGTAGGTTACTCCCTGGGGGCGGCCCTGGCTCTGCAAAGTGCTGTCGCCAACCGGCCGACAGCGCTAGTGTTGTTGGCCCCGTTCTGGCAGTTAGGGACCACCTGGCAGCAGTGGCTGGGTTTTTTGCTCAAGCCAATATTCCGGCATATGCGCCCCTTCCAGAAGGCCGATTTTACCAATCCGCAGGTACGGTACGGCCTGGGTAATTTGCTGCCGGAGATTGACCTGAATGACCCGGAGGTACAGCAAACGTTACGCGATTTGACCATTCCGACCAAAATCTTTGCGGAGTTGCACGCCGTTGGTCGCGCGGCCTATCACCTGGCGCCGCAGGCCGAGCTGCCCATGCTGATTGTCCAGGGCCTGCGTGATGAGGTGGTTCGCCCGGAGTTGACTCGCCGCTTGTTGCAGCGCCTGCCCGGCCCGGTCCGCTACGAAGAGGTGCTATCCGGCCATTATATGATCCATCCTGACGATGCCGGCTGGTCGCATCTTGAACAAGCCGTGTTGCAGTTTGCCGGCACTTTCCAGGTATAATTCAGGAGTGAAGAGGTGTACTTTTTTCGCTCCGCCGCAGCACAAAAATACCGACAGGTAAGTATGCAAGCCAAACATTTTGCTCAAAATAATTCAGTTGACTCTAAACGACTGCTCACCAGTCTGCCTGCGCCTACTTTATTGGCGGCCTGGATGCTGTCCATGATTGCCCTGCCACCAGCCAAATATGTCTTCGGTGAAGCAGCGCTGCCAGCAGGAATTACCCTCAGCACCCTCTTACAGGTCGGCCTGGTTCTGGCTGTGCTGCGCCGGGCCTGGGGTTTGACCCGGACAATCTGGACAGCCGCCGGGGTGGCATTGCTGGCCTGGCTGGTCGAGTTTGCCGGCTCAACCACCGGCTATCCTTTCGGCGCTTATCACTACACCGATCTGCTCCAGCCGCAACTAGGGGGAGTCCCTGTACTTATCCCGCTGGCCTGGCTGATGATGCTTCCTGCCGCCTGGGCTGTAGCTCAAAGTATCGCCGGTTCGTCGTCCGGCCTGGCCTTCACCGGCTGGAGCGCCCTGGCTCTGACCGCCTGGGATCTATTTTTAGACCCGCAAATGGTCGCCTGGGGTTTATGGGTTTGGCAGGAGCCGGGAGGCTATTTTGGTATTCCCTGGTTCAACTTCCTGGGCTGGCTGCTGGCCTCGGCCGTGATCACTGCCGCCGTTCGCCCTCAGCCGCTGCCAGTTCGCCCGCTGATACTGATTTATGCCATCACCTGGCTGCTGGAAAGCATCGGCTTATTCTTTTTCTGGGGCCTGCCCGGGCCAGCTATCGTTGGTTTTATCGGAATGGGGAGTTTGCTGTGGCTGGCGCACGTGAAACGTAATGCGAAATAGACAAAGTCTTATAGATAGGAGTCGTCCTTGATAAAAGTAGTTACGCATCACGCATCACGCATCACGCCCAATATTTTGTTCAGGAAATTATGGTAGAAACATTCATATGGTTCATCGCCGCCTTCCTCTCCGGCTCCCTGCCCTGCTCGGTTTGGGTGGGCCGGCTGGCCCTGCGGACAGACATCCGCCGCTATGGCGACGGCAACCCAGGCGCCACAAACGTGCTGCGCTCCGGCGGCAAAGGCTGGGGCGCTTTGGCCCTACTCCTGGACGTTCTGAAAGGGACTATTCCGGTGGGGTTGGCTTTTTTCTGGGCCGGGTTGACCGGCTGGTCGCTGGCGGTGGTCGCCCTGGCCCCAATTCTGGGTCACGCTTTTTCCCCGCTGCTGCGCTTCCGCGGCGGTAAAGCGGTGGCGGTGACCTTTGGCATCTGGGCCGGATTGACTCTCTGGGAAGGTCCGACCATCCTTGGCCTGGCCCTCGGCCTTTGGTTTGCCATGACCTCGGTAGATGGCTGGGCGGTGATCCTGGCTATGTTCGGCTTATTGGCCTATCTCTTGCTCGCCCGGCCCGACCCGGCTCTGCTGGCGATTTGGGCCGGCAATACTCTCATCCTGGCCTGGAAACATCGCGCCGACCTAGTCCAACTTCCCCGTCTTCGACCGTGGCTAAGCCGAGAGAGAGTATTACAGGGAACTGAGGGAACTCATAGGAACTGAAGGGAACTCCTTATCCTCCCAGTTCCCAGAGTTCCTCCGAGTTCCCTTCTTCATAACTAACAATGATTTTTTTGCTTGCTTTCGTCACCCTGGCCTTGTCCGGCATGACCGTCATCGCCATCGCCAATACCTTGACCTTTCCGCGGCTGACACTGGCTTCTGACCTTTCCTCGCCGCCGCGCCTCTCTATCCTTATCCCCGCCCGTAATGAAGCCGCCGTTATCGGCCAGACGGTGCGGGGCTTGTTGGCCCAGGCTTATCCTCGTTTCGAGGTGATTGTGCTGGACGACAACTCCAGTGATGGCACCGCGGCGCTGGCTCTGGCTGCGGCCCAGGGCGACCCGCGACTGCGGGTCCTCCATGGCCAGTCTTTGCCTTCCGGCTGGCTGGGCAAAAATTGGGCCTGCCACCAACTGGCCCAGGCAGCCAGCGGCGATTGGCTCATCTTTACCGACGCCGATGTACGCTGGTCGCCCGGGGCGCTGGCCGCCCTGGCCGCCGAAATGGTCCGGACTCAAGCCGATCTGCTGACTGTCTGGCCGACCCAGGAAACCCAAAGTTGGGGCGAGCGGCTGGTCGTGCCGCTGATGACCCTGGTGATTCTCGGCTACTTGCCGCTGCTGCTGGTGCATTATACCCCCTGGCCGTCACTGGCCGCGGCCAATGGGCAGTGTCTGGCTTTTCGGCGGAAAGCTTATGATGCAATCGGAGGCCACTTCGCCCTGCGTGACAACGTTTTGGAGGATGTCAGCTTCGCCCGGCGGATCAAGGCCAACGGCTTCCGCCTGCGCATGGCCGATGGCGCGGGGCTGATCAACTGCCGTATGTACTTGGACTGGCCGTCGGTGCGGGATGGCTTTGCCAAAAATATCCTGGCCGGCTATGGAGGGTCGGTTAGCTTTCTAATTCTGGCAACACTTTTTCATTGGCTGGTTTTTCTCGGTCCCTGGCTGCTGCTAATAATTAATAATCAATGGTCAATAATCAATGGTCAAAGGTTTTTATTCATTGACCATTGGCAATTGACTGTTAATCATTGGCTGTTAGTCTTGATTGCCCTGGGCATTGGCATCCGCATGCTGACCGCCGCCGCTACGCGCCAGCGCCCCGGCGATGCGCTGCTGCTGCCGCTGTCGGTCTTGCTCATGACGCGCATCGCCGCCCAGGCCCTGTGGTGGCACTGGCACGGCGGGCCAAGGTGGAAAGGAAGGATTGTTAAACGTTTAAACGTTTAACGTTCAACGATGAAACCCATTGTCATCATCGGTGCAGGTATCGGTGGGTTGAGTACGGCCATCCGGCTGGCGGCGGCAGGGCGCAAGGTGCTGGTGCTGGAACAAAACGAAACGGTCGGCGGCAAAATGGGCCAGATCCGGCGAGACGGCTTTCGCTGGGACACCGGCCCCTCGGTGATCACCATGCGCCATGTGCTGGAAGAGGTGTTCGCCGTGGCCGGCCGCCGCCTGGAAGAGTACCTGACCCTCCTGCCGGTCGAGCCGCTGACCCGCTACTTCTATCCCGACGGCACGCTGCTCGACGCCACCCGCGACCTGTCCCGCATGGCCGCCCAAATCGCCGCCCTCGACGCGCGCGATGTGGAAGGCTACCTTTCTTACCTGGCCTACGCTGCCCGGCTGCACCGTATCACCGGGCCGGTCTTTATTTACGACCGCCCCCCGACGTGGCGCAGCTTCACCCGTGTTCCACCGGCCGACGCCCTGCGGGTAGATGCCTGGCGTACCATGGACGCCGCCATCCGCGGCTTTGTCCGCTCGCCGCACCTGCGCCAACTGTTAGGGCGCTTTGCCACCTACGTGGGTGGTAGCCCTTATCAGGCCCCAGCCACACTCAACGTCATTGCCCATGTCGAGCTGACCGGCGGGGTCTGGTATCCGCAGGGAGGAATTTATGCCATTGCCGCAGCCCTGGCTCGTCTGGCCGAAGAATTGGGGGTAGAAATCCGGACCGGCTGCCCGGTGCGCCAAATTGTTCTGGCCGGAAACACCGTGCAGGGGGTCATGCTAACCGATGGTACCCTCGAGCGGGCCGAGACCATTGTGGCCAACGTGGATGTCGCCAGCGTCTATCAGACCCTCCTGCCGCCGGCCATTGCCACACCCCGGCGGCTGGCCCACCTGGCCCGCGTTGAGCCGTCCTGCTCCGGCTTCATCCTACTTTTGGGCGTGACCAAGAGCCACGAGCGGCTGGCCCATCACAACATTTTCTTTTCCAACGACTACCGCCGCGAGTTCGACGACATCTTCCGCCGGGGTGTCCCGCCCGATGACCCGACGATTTATGTGGCGATTACCTCAAAATCCGATCCGGCGCATGCGCCGGCTGGCTGCGAGAACTGGTTTGTGCTGGTCAATGCACCCGCGTTGGACTCGCGCTATGATTGGACGGCTCAGGCGCTCACCTATCGGGATCAGGTATTGACTCGCCTGGCCGATTTTGGCCTGGACATACGGGAAAAGATTAAAACGGAACAGATGTTGACCCCGCTTGATCTGGCCCGCTTGACCGGCGCCTGGCGCGGCGCCCTCTACGGTGCATCGCCCAACAGTCCTTTCACCGCTTTTCGCCGTCCCCACAACCGTGCTCCTGAGGTGAAAGGGTTGTACTTTGCCGGTGGGACCACCCATCCCGGCGGTGGTGTGCCGATGGTCATGCTGTCCGGTAAGGTTGCCGCTCAGCTCATTGCGGCGGATCAACGTTAACTTAAAGAAGACAATTGCCAGCCTGGTTAGGCCAGGGTATGATTAAAGAGATAGGTTAAAAAAAATATCGTAATAGGAGAGACTTATGGGCAGTTCGATCCCCTTATTCAGCGTGCGTGGGATTATGATCCGCATGCACATCACCTTTCCGCTTATTTTAATTTGGGGAGCTTTGCAATTTGGCTTGTTTACCGGCGGCGGTTGGGCGGGAGCCATCTTTGGCCTGATCGTCACCTTTTTGCTTTTTGCCATCGTGGTGCTGCACGAACTGGGGCACAGCATGGCTGCGCTGCACTACGGCGTTCCGGTTAAGCAAATTGTGCTGCTGCCGATTGGCGGTGTGGCCGAGTTGGGGCGTATGCCGGAGAAGCCGATCCAGGAATTTGTGATTGCCATCGCCGGGCCGCTGGTGAACTTTGCTCTGGCCCTTGTCCTGGCGCTTCTTGCCCTGGTCTTTGGCCAGGGTGTGGCACTGTGGCCTTCCGCTGACCTGTTCAGCAACCTGGGCCAGCTCAGTTTTACCGGCATTTTTAATTACATCTTCGTTTCTAATCTCTTTCTGGGTATCTTCAATCTACTGCCGGCTTTTCCTATGGATGGGGGGCGGGTGCTGCGGGCCTTGCTGGCAACCCAGCTTAGTTATGAGCAGGCTACCTCGATAGCGGCCACCGTGGGCCAGGGGTTGGCCTGGCTGCTGGGGTTGTGGGGTTTTCTGAACGGTGGCCTGTTCATAATTTTGATTGCCATTTTCATTTTTTCCGGGGCGGCAGCCGAACGCCAACTGGTGCAAGTTCGCAGCGTGCTGGGCGACCTGACCGTAGAGCAGGCTTATTCGCGCCGGGCGCAAACCCTTAATCCCCAGGCTTCGCTGCGCGAGGCGATCCGGCTGACTTTCGACTCTTTTCAGGCCGATTTTCCTATCTGTGATGGCGAGCGGCTGGTGGGCCTTTTACCTTACACGCGGCTGCTGGAGGCCCTGGAGCAGCACGGTCCCGACGTTCCGCTGGGTGAGGCCATGCTGACCGATGTAGCTCCTGTCGCGCCGGGCGATAACCTGTTTGCCGTGCAGCAGCGCCTGTCCGAAAGTAACCTAGAAGCGCTGCCTGTCGCCAAAGATGGACGTTTCTTGGGCCTGATTACCAATCGCGATATTAGCGAAGTTTACCGCATCGCTTCAACCCAGCCCGGTCTGATCGCCACTCTGCGCACAGAAAAGGTGAGAGGGTTGTAATAGCTTCTACTTAGCCGCACCCTGAGTAGGCCGAGCGAAGCGAGTGCCGTATCGAAGGGTGCGCACCGCTCACTCCTGCGTCCGCAACTTTGGTACGCGCAGCCACAACCAGGCGGCAAAAACCAGGGTTATCAGCGCGCTGAGGGCCACCGTGTTGGATTCGCCGATCCACTCGGCGGCCCAGCCGGCCAGCAGTGCGCCCAGCGGCATCAGGCCAAAAAAGCCGAGGGTATAAATGCTGACCACCCGCCCGCGCAGTTCGTCGGGCGCGAGGGTTTGGATGAGGTTGTTGGCCAAATTGAAGAGCACCATAAAGCCCCAGCCGGCCCCAACCAGCGCCAGCAGCGACAGCGGCAGCCAACGCATCTGGGCGAAAAACAGGACGAACAACGGAAAAACTAGAGAACCAACCGTCAGCAGCTTGCCCCTACCCTTAAAGTTCCCCATGGCGGCAATCATCAGCGCCCCCGCCAACGCCCCAACCCCGCGCGCTCCCAGCAGCCAGCCGTTGGTCGTCGCATCACCGCCCAAAACGGTCGTGGCCCAGGCCGGCATGAGGGTCATAAAGGCCAGACCAAACAAACTTACCACGGCTGCCACACTGATGATTGTCCGAATGACGACATGGGCGGCCGCGTAGTGCAGCCCCTCTTTCAAATCGTCCAAAGCCGCCGTGGTTCGCCGGGGGGCCAGCGAAGGTTTCAACCGCATCAGCAGCAGCGCGGTAATGACGGCGAAAAAACTAACCCCATTAACGGTGAAGCACCAGGCCGGTCCCAGGAAAGCGTAAGCCAGACCCGCCGCCGCCGGCCCGACGACCGTGGCCAGGTTGAACATGCTGGAGTTGAGGGCGATGGCATTGGTCAAATCCTCCCGCCCGACCATTTCCACCACAAATGCCTGCCGCGCCGGGGCGTCAAAGGCGTTGGCCACACCCAGTGCCAGCGCCAGCAGCACCAGATGCCAGGGCTGAACCCAACCCGAAAAAGTCAGGGCGGCTTGAATAAAAGCCAGGATCATCATGCTGATTTGGGTCAGGAGCAGCAGCCGGCGGCGCGGCAGCCGGTCGGCGATGACGCCTCCGTACAGCATAAACAGCCAGGAAGGGACCCCGGCCGCAAAACCGACGTAGCCCAGATAGGCCGGCGAGTGGGTCAACTGGAAAACCAGGTAACCCTGCGCCGTCGTCTGCATCCACGTGCCGACCAGCGAGACGAGCTGGCCCATGAACCACAAACGGTAGTTACGGTGTTTCAACGCGGCGAAGGTTTGTTTGAAATTGAGACTGAACAGCGGCCGCCCGCCTACCTGCTCGCCCAAAAACCGCAGCATGCGGCCATAACGCGAAGTAACAGCCTGACCCCGGGAGCCATTTCCTGGCTGGATTGAAGATGATTCTATTTCACGGGTCATTTTTGATTCCATTGTTGCTCCGTCCGTCTGGTTCGCTCTCCAGCTCCTGCTGGGGCGTAAAGAGCGGATGCAAAATCTGCATGGCCTCGGTTACTACGGCTCGTTCTTCAGCCGGGAGTTCGGCCAGCCGCTGGGCCAGGAAAGTTTGAGTGGCTGCTCTCGCGGCCTGGAAGGTCGCCTGACCTGCCGCTGTCAGGGCCAACATAACCCGGCGGCGGTCATTAGCTGCAAGTTCCCGCAAGACCAACTGGCGGGCGACCAGGCCATCCACCAGCTTGGACATTGAGGGTAGGGTCAGCCCGATAAATTCAGCCGCATCGGAGAGGGATGCACCCTGGTAGTAATTCAAATAAGCCAGCGTCCGAAACTGCGGCACTGACAGGTCAAAACCACGCTGGCGGCGCATCTCAGCTCGAATGGCGCGCATAATCAACGGCGTCACCTCTAAAACTTCGTGAGCACAGTTATCAATTGAGACAGGCAAATTTAGTTTCCTTTTCTAATAATTAAGAGAGCTAACTATATCATGGCCAGGTTCCCGTGTCAACGAGTCGAAATGAATTGACACCCCCCCGGTGCGTGTTATAATTTCTGGCAATCCCCCTGACCGCAGTGGTACCGAATGAAAAGTAAGCTTATCTCTTTAGCCGAAGCTATTGCCAGCGTGCCCGATGGAGCCACCGTTGCCTTGGGCGGCAACACCCTCCACCGTAGCCCCTCGGCGGCGGTCCACGAGTTGATCCGGCAGGGCAAAACGGGGCTGAACCTGGTCAAAACCGCCGGGGCTTACGATGTGGACATTCTGTGCGGGGCGGGCGTGGCTTCAGCCGTGACCGCCGGGTTCGTCGGCTATGAGAACGTCTTTGGCATGGCCGGCCTCTACCGCCGGGCCGTGGAAGAGGGCCGGGTGCAAGCTTGCGAACATGCCTGCTACAGCGTTATTGCTGGATTGCGCGCCGCGGCCCAGGGTGTGCCCTTTATGCCTGTCGCCGGGCTGACCGACTCGGACGTCCCCGCGGCGCAGGGATTTCGCACCGTGACCGACCCCTACACCGGCCAGCCCGTCATCGCCGTTGCGCCGATCATTCCCGACGTCGCCATCATCCATGTCCACGAAGCCGACCCGGAGGGCAATGCCCGCATTCGGGGCACGCTCTTTGAGGATGCCCTGATGGTCACTGCCGCCCGCCGGGTGATTTTGACCGCCGAGCGCATCGTCGAGGGGCAGACCTTTACTGAGCAGCCGGAATTGACGACCATCGCCGGGTTCATGGTGGACATGGTGGTGGAAGCGCCGCATGGCGCCTGGCCGTGCAGTTGCGCCGGGCTGTATGATTACGACGCCGGGTATCTGGCGGCGTACGTAAAGCTCAGCCAAAACCCGTCAGCGTGGCAAGAATTTTTGCAGGGGAGGACTGGAGGACTGGAGGACTGGAGTCTTGACCGGACTTCCAACCTTCCAACCCTCCAACCTTCCAGCCTTCCAAGATGAGGCGCATCTCTACCTTCACCCCCGACGTCATACTGCCCATCGCCCTGGCCCGCCTGCTGCGGGATGGGGAGACGGTCTTTCACGGCGTGGCTTCGCCTCTGCCGATGATCGCCATTTTGCTGGCCAAACGGCTGTACGCGCCCAACCTGATTTACCTCAACATCACCGGCTCGACCGACCCCAACCCGGCGGCGCTGCCGGCCTCTACCGTTGACCCGCGCCTGCTCCAGGGTACGCGCAGCCTGGTCACGCTGACCGACCTGTTCGACCTGTCGGCGCGGGGCAGGCTGGACACGGCCTTTCTCTCGGGCGTGCAGATTGACGCCGAGGGGCAGATCAACATGAGCCTCATTCCCGGTCCTGACGGCGACATCCACCGGCCCAAGGTGCGGCTGCCCGGCGGAGCCGGCTCGGCCTGCATCATGCCGACGGCCAAGCGCACGATTCTCTGGCGGACCAAGCATGACCCGCGCACCTTTGTCGAACGGGTCAGCTTCAAAACCAGCGGCGGCCGGGTGGATCGCGTGGTCACGCCCCTGTGCGTTTTCCGCCGGGTCGAAGGCCGCCTGGCCGTCGAGAGCATCCATCCCTATACGTCGCCCCAGGAAGTCCAGGCCCAAACCGGCTTTGCTCTCAACCTGCCCGCCAATACACCTATCACTCCCCCGCCCACTGCTGAAGAAATAGCCGCGCTTGAGGCAATTGACCCGGAGAAGGTAAGATTGATTGAATTTTAACAGGGTAGCAGGTTTTTGCTACCTTGCTACCTGCTACTTGCTACGTGAGAACAAGGAGGTTCACGATGCCATTCAAAGAAGTCTATTATACCCCCCTCACCCCTCAAAGTTTTTTGGACCGCAGCGCCTACGTTTTTCGGGAGAAAACGGCGGTTGTCTACGGCCGGCAGCGGACCACTTACCCCGAATTTGCGGCGCGGGTCAACCGGCTGGCCAATGCCCTGCGCGAGTGGGGCGTGCGTAAAGGGGAGCGGGTCGCTTTTCTGTGTCCCAACATTCCGCCGCTGCTCGAAGCCCACTTTGGCGTACCCCTGGCGGGCGGGGTGCTGGTAGCGATCAACACCCGGCTTTCGTCGGTGGAAATTGAGTACATTCTGAACCATTCCGAGTCCCGGCTGCTCTTTGTGGACACCGAGTTGGCCCCCCTCATCGCCCCTATCCGCGAGTCGCTGGAAACGGTGCAGACTATCGTCAACATTGTGGACGAGGAAGCCGGCGCGCCCGGCGAGCGCCTGCCCGGCCCCGATTATGAGAGCTTCCTGGCCGGCGGGTCCGCCGAGTCCGTGCCGTTCTGGCTGGAAGACGAAAACGAAACCATCTCCATCAACTACACCAGCGGCACGACCGGTCAGCCCAAGGGGGTCATGTACACCCATCGCGGAGCCTATCTCAACGCGCTGGGCGAGGGGCTGGAATTGGGCATGGACAGCCGCAGCGTTTACCTGTGGACGCTGCCCATGTTCCACTGCAACGGCTGGTGTTTTACCTGGGGCGTCGTCGCCGTGGGGGCGACCCACGTTTGCCTGCGCAAGTATGACCCCGGCAAGGCAATATCGCTGATTATGGAAGAGGGTGTGACCCACTTCTGCGGCGCGCCGACGGTCATGATCATGCTCATCAACGACCCCGCGGTCAAGGAGTTGAAGCTGCGCCGGCCCTTGCGGGTTGCCATGGCCGCCGCCCCGCCCTCGCCGACGATTATCCAGCGGGTGGAGGAGTTGGGAGCGGAGATTGTCCACCTCTACGGTCTGACCGAAACCTACGGCCCGCACACCATCTGCGAGTGGCAGGCGCCCTGGGATGAGCTGCCGGTCGAGCAGCGCGCCCGGCTCAAGGCCCGGCAGGGGGTGGCCTACATTCACGCGGCCGATTTGCGGGTGGTGGACGAGCACATGAACGATGTACCTTGTGATGGGGCGACCATGGGCGAGGTGGTTATGCGCGGCAACAACGTCATGAAGGGCTACTTCAAGCGGCCCGACGCCACCGCCGAGGCCTTTCGCGGCGGCTGGTTCCACAGCGGCGACGTGGGGGTGATACACCCCGACGGCTACATCGAGCTGCGCGACCGGGCCAAAGACATCATCATCAGCGGCGGCGAGAATATCTCGACCATCGAGGTTGAGCAGACGCTTTACAAACACCCGGCGGTGCTGGAAGCGGCGGTCATCGCCATTCCCCACGACAAGTGGGGCGAAGTGCCCAAGGCTTTTGTCACTCTTAAAGCCGATGCCGCCGCCAGCGAGCAGGAGATCATTGACTTTTGCCGCGAGCGTCTGGCCCACTTCAAATGCCCCAAAGCCGTCGAGTTTGGTCTCCTGCCGAAGACCTCGACCGGGAAGATTCAGAAGTTCAAGCTGCGCGAGAAGGAGTGGCTGGGGTACGAGCGGCGGATTAATTGAAAGCGGCTCGCCAAGAAAAACGTCATAGACATGGTATAATTGTAGTATTCGAGGAGTGGCCATGGTTGCCCAAAGACGCTGGACTGTACGCGACCGATATGGTAACGACATTTATTTGACTCAGGAGCGTTGGGAGCATATTGTTCAACCCCTGAACCATCCTGAAATGTTAGCTTATGAAACCCACTTGAAAGAGACGATTCAATCGGGCCAGCGTAAACAAGATTTGCTCAATCCTCAAAAATATCGCTATCTTAAGGAGATTGCCAATTTGGCGGAAGACAACACCCATCTTGTTGCCATAGTGCTATTCCGGTTTAATGAGGGAGAAGAGGGTAAACCTACGCCAAATAATTACATTGTAACTGCGTATCAGAAAGAGTTAGGGTAAAGATATGACCGAATCAACTTTTAATTATGACGAAATGAGTGATACTCTATATGTTTCCTTTGCGCCCGGTGAGGCAGCGACAGGAATTGAGTTAAACGAACATATCCTCCTGCGGATTAACAAGCAAGAGCGCAGAGCTATTGGGCTGACCCTTTTTGACTATTCAATTTTGGCCCAACAAACAGAGATTGGCCCGCGCAGCTTTCCATTGACCGGGCTGGCTGAGTTATCCGATGAACTTCGAGCCATCGTGCTCGAAATTCTGCGCCGCCCGCCAGTAAGTGATATCCTCGCCTTATCCGCTTATACCCCTTCCTTAGTCGAAACCATTCCCGTCACGTCACTTCAGCCTGTACCTATTGCGGGCTAGGCCCTTTCAAATGCCCCAAAGCCAGCGAGTTTGGGAAAGGAGACGCCATGACAATCCTTGAACAAATCCAACAACAATTGGAACACCTGCCGCCCGAAAAGCAAAGCGAAGTGCTCGACTTTGCCGCGTTTTTACGCCAGCGTTTGGCGGGTACGCCGCCTAGCCGGGCGCGTTCGCTGTGCCATCATCCTGCCTTTGGTTCGTGGCGCGAGTGCAACATTGATGCCCTGAGCTATCAGCAGGGCCTGCGTGCCGAATGGGACGCCTTTGAATGCATCCGTCTTCGACACTAACGTTGCCAGGCGCAACACCAAAGATTTCCACACCGATTGGGAAGGTGTTCGCATGCCATCTCAGGTGTAACGGTTGGCGGAAAGAGGGGGTTTAACCGCTGAGGGCGCTGACGGGGAGGAAATGCGCTGAGGGATGGCTTTTTCAGCCGCTTCTCGTCAGTCTTTTCAGCGGTTCAGTGGTTTTGTAAAAGGTTTTCTCCGGCCAGGGTGATAGCTGGTAAGTTTTTGGAGGCGTGTCGCTGGCTAGCTGGTGGAAGGCAGCAGCGGTTTTGGCATTGCGCGGGATGTGGGTAATAATCTCAAGATTGCCATAGGGAGTCAGTGTGACCAGCGGCGCTGTCAGGAAGCTGAATTGGTTTGCCCCCGAAGTCCCCAGCTTAAACGACTCGCCCCCCACAAAGTAACGCTTTTCCTCATAAAAAACCTGCTCCCAAAACCAGCGAAATTCCCGGCTGCGCTGCAGTTGGGCCAATAAAGCCGCAAAATAATCGGTCATGCGGCAGCGCAAAGTAACGCGGCGGAAGTAGATGACATTGCTGACCGCAAAGTTGTTCCACTCGCGTTGGGTCATAAGCTGGCGGTGCGGCTCAAAATCAGCGGAAAAGATAAAGCTGAGCAAATTGAACCCGGCGGGCTGGTTCATGCGGCTACGCAGGTCAATTTGGTTGGTATCATACAGCTTCACCAGAATGGCGTTAGCCGCAATCACATCCAGGTAATTGTCCACCAGCAAAGCCGGCAGTTGAATATCGGCCAGCATGTGGATGACCGAAGCCAGCATCTCGGCGGCGGACTTTTGGACCGGGTAGAGCTGCTCGTTATCCAGCCCCGTTGCTGCCAGAAAGAATTCGCGCCGTTCCCCCATTGTCAGCTCAAGCGTATCGGCCAGGCTTAACAACGTTTGCTCATCCAGCATCGCCCGTTCGCCGCGCTCAATTTTGCCGATGATGATTTCGTTCAGCGGGCTGTGGGGGTCGCGCTGCTGCGCTCGTTCGGCCAGTTTGGCCTGGGTCAGCCGGTTTCCATCCTCATCAAAATGCTCCTTGCGCAACGCTGCAATAAGTTGTCCAAATTCCTTATGGTTCATCAGGCTGCTCCGGCAAATCTTCTAAAATTGGTAGATTGACTGACCCATATTGGTTGACGGCGGGTAGAGGATGATTGCGATTTGTGACATACTGGAGTCAATAGATACAAGTGTGAAAAACTTAACAAGATTATACCCCGATATTCACTTCAAACACAAGTGTAAACCAATTTACGACCTTTTTATGATCGTTGGAACGACCTTGCTAGTTGGTGGAAAATTATTAACGGGAAAGTCCAGATGTTGCCTTGCAGAATCGAGAAATCAAAATGACAACAGATATCTTTAAATATGCACATATTGTTGGCTGGGGAAAATATCTACCAGATAACGTTGTGACAAATGATGATCTTGCCCAAAGCCTTGGCGGCACTACTGCCAACTGGATTGAGAGTCTGACTGGTATCTGTGAGCGGCGAATCGCTTCAACGCAAGATAGTACGGCCAGCTTGGGAGTTAAGGCAGCAAAGAAAGCTCTCAACCAAGCCCGGATTGATCCCTCCGCCGTTGATTTGGTAGTGGTTGCCACTCTGAGTCCGGACCACATTATGCCCGCTACCGCCTGCTTAATCCAGGAGTCCCTCGGAACAAAAAATGCGGCTGCCTTTGATCTTAATGCTGGTTGCACCGGATTTGTTTATGCCCTTGCTTTGACAGCGACTTTGATCCGGGCTGGGCAGGCTAAAGTAGCTGTTGTAGTCGGTTCAGATACGGTTTCTCGTCTGGTTGATTGGGAAGATAGGTCAACCTGCGTTTTATTTGGCGATGGTGCAGGCGCAGTAGTTTTGCAGGCGAGTGACGAACCAGGTGGCATATTATCAACTGTTTTGGGTGCTGATGGTGCCGGTAGCAAACACCTCATCGTTCCGGCTGGCGGAAGCAGGATGCCAGCCGATATTCGAACCATTGAAGCAAAACAACATTTTATCAAAATGAATGGTCCTGAAGTCTTTCGATTTACTTCCCACATTATGCCTCAAGTTACAATGCAAGTTTGTGTACAAGCGAACATCGCGCTGGATGATGTCAGTCTGCTTATTCCGCATCAGGCTAATGCCCGTATCATCCAATCAGCAACCAAACATCTTGGCTTCGATCAAACAAAAATCTTTACTACTTTACACAGATACGGCAACACCTGCTGCGCTTCAATCCCAATCACGTTATGTGAAGCGATTGAAAATGGGTATGTAAAAGACCAAGACTACTTTGTATTAGTAGGATTTGGGGCTGGTTTAACTTGGGGTGCGACAGTTATTCAATGGACATGCGAGAAACAACCTAATACTGTCACAAACTGTAACCCTGTTCCGCTGGCGTTTCAACAACAGGGTGTATTAACTGATTTAGCATTGAAAGGAGTTAGCCATGAACTATGAAATGCCTGTATTAGTTGAAGACACATATGCCGTAGCAAAAAGTGTGAAAACACGAATCTACAATATTTGGGGCAGCCTTGAACCCAAACCAATACCTGGCCACTCGCAAACCCTTAATTCTTTGGCGACAGCAGACAATGCCAGGCAGATATTTGCCTCTGCTTGTGCTGAAACCGGGATCATTCAACGTGAAGCCGCTACTTGGCGCAGTCTTGAACCGCTCTATCATTGGCATGAATGGAGATGGCGTCTCCCCTCGACGATTTCGCCCTTGGTTACTTTATTCTTGGAAAGTGCCAGCAGTCGCGGCGTGAGGAACCGGAAGGCAATTGTTCGCGAGATTGAAGTTGCCTGTGTCAATGCTTTGAATTTTGCTTCCGTTAAGCTGCTCAGCATTGGGGGTGGCGCGGCTCCAGCCATCCGTGAAATGATGAGTACAGCAGAAAGTGGTGGCCACGTCATTATATTGGATCAAGATGAAATCCCCGAAATGAACCCTGATTGGCTGGCCGACCTGCCTCACCCCTGGGAGTATGAGGTTCGCTGCGGTGATGCTCGGGAACTTGTCCGCATCCTGAATGGTCAATGGCGGCCCAACATTGTGGAGATGGTGGGGGTAGTGGATTATATCCCTGACAAAAAGTTGCGAGGGCTGTTTCGTCACATTCACCAAGTCTTATTACCCGGCGGTTGGTTAATTACCGCAAATTTAGACCCCGACATGATGGAGAGATTTTGGATACATCAAATGGTCGGCTGGCCAGATGTAGCATACCGTAATCAGGATGAACTACGATGGTTGTTGACTGAAGCCAGTTTCGATGTGGACAATGCGGTTTTCATCCAGGAACCTTGCCAGGTTTTTAACATTGTGGCCGTACCGAAATGTAATGATTAAAAAGAAATGCTGGCGTAGAAGCATCTAAGGGTTATTCAACCAGGAGGCTCAGATGAGCATAGCACAAATAACCCAATTAGCCATCCAGCGAAAGCTTCGCTGGTACCTTATCATCAGGGTAACGGTTGGCATTTTGGTCAGCCTGGCAGTGAGCTATGTAGCCCTTTCAGCCTACGCTGGAAACACCCTCACCACCCCCAAACGAATTTTTGAGCCAGAAAAAGCCGCTGTTTTTGCCACCACTCCAGAAGAGGTGAAATTCCCCGCCGCCGCTGGGTTAGAAATCGCCGGCTGGTTTATTCCATCTACAGCAAGTGATAAAGTTTTGATCCTGGTCCATGGTCGGAATGTCAGTCGCACCCAGGAGTTTGCCGGTAAATTCCCAGAATTTGGAGCAGCGCTGCATCGCCGGGGCTTTTCGGTGTTGATGATTGACCTGCGCGGTCACGGCCAGAGCGCGGCTGCTCGCTGCACATTTGGTCTGACTGAACGGCGCGATGTGATTGGAGCCTTCAACTGGCTGAAGCAGCGAGGGTATCAGACCAACAAGATCGGCGTTCTAGGGGTATCTTTGGGAGCGGCGGCGGCGGTTGGAGCCGTCGCAGATAATCCAGAGATTGGCGCATTAGTTTTGGATAGCGGCTTTGCTGAAGTTTATCCGCTGATGCAAAAACAATGGCCCTCGGCCTCAGGGCTGCCGGAGATTTTCTTGCCCTCGACCCTGCTGTTTACGCATTGACTGACCGGTTATGACCTCACTTCCGCCCAGCCAGTCAAAGAGCTTGAGCGCATGACTCCTCGACCTATTTTGATTATTCACAACGCTCATGATCCCGAAACGCCCGTTGAGCATGCTTATCAACTGCGAGTCGCTGCTCCCAACAGTGAGTATTGGGAAACCTCCACTGCCAAACATTCCAGAAACTACAACAATAATCCCCAGGCATACGTTGATAAGGTGGCAGATTTTTTGAATCGCAGCCTCAAGTAGGGAAGAAGAACAGTCATTTAGAACTGGGCGACCTTGAGCAGACCATCGCCAACTTCACCAGAGTTATTGAACTCGATCCCGACAACGCTTGGCTCTACCTGTATACCCGATTTATAGGTTTGCAGAAAACGATTGGTTTTTGGTGGATGAACCTTAAAAAGGAGAAATAATGACCAAAAAAAGAGAACGGCCCGATTTTAGCAGTGCGTTAGTAGACTTCTTGGCTACGGGTAGATTTTACACCTTCCTAATTTTTTATGCAGTTGGGATTGTATTCGGAATGGCAACTACTGCCGACACCCTGCCCGAAAATAGTATGTATGCTTTTAGCTTTTTTTTAGCAGGCCCTTTTGTGGGTATCGTTGGACTGTATATCGGCAGTTATTTAGTAAAAGTAGGGGAAGGGCTGGGTCTTCTTGAAAGTGCCTTTATAGGCCCGTTAACTGCAAGCAGAGTTGCGGCCTTTATAACTTTTTATGTTGCTGGTTCTGTGTTGGGAGCTATGTGTATGGATTACACAGAAAGTGCGCTTTCTTGTGCCATTTTTTTCGTAGGCCCTGTGGTGGGCATATTCGGGCAGGCGGTTGTTGGTCATTTTACGGACAAAGGGCAACGGCAGAAATCTGACAACACCGTCCTATACCTTTTGGCGATGATACTTGGGGCAGAGATCGTTGACTTTCCAAGAAAAAAAGAGGAACGAAAGGACCCCAAGAAGGAAAAGCCAGAGAGCCGATAATGCTCATTTGAAAGCAATATTCTGTATTAGCCAATACATTGTTTTTAAAAGTTAAGCCAAAACGTAAGGGCGAGAAAATTCTTGCCCTTTCTGTTTTATAATGCACAGGGCTGCCCCAACAAATCTGCCAAAACTGGTAGATGAACCGGCGGAGAATGGTTGATAGCGGGGCGATAAAATCGCTGCTTTGTTTGATAATGGAGGTATCAAACACAGAAATGGCCCTTAATCAAGTTTTA
>JAHDWA010000117.1 GCA_023382535.1 Anaerolineae bacterium
CTGCAAAATCTGAAACAAGAATTAGAGCAAGTTGAGCGTGAAATCGAGATCATGAATCAGCCGGAACGCAAGAAAAAGAGCCTGGCCGGTAGAATAATCAGTAGTTTCTTTAGATGGGGATGATTTTAACGAAAAACCTGACCAGCTCATACCAAATTTTCCAAATTCCTTGACATTACAAGGTGTTTGAGATTATAATAAGTGAAATTGATAACAAACGAGTGACGTTAGCCACGTTCACTCTCCGGGGGTATGATCCCCCGTACTCTCCCATGCCTGTCGAAGTGAGGGTACTCTAGAGTCGAAACCCGACTCTCTCACTTTTCCCCTCTCTGCTCACGCAACCAGGTTGGTCACTTAGTGGCTGGCTTTTTGGCTCGTAGTTCCGCTATAAGGAACTTGGCCGTGGTTGCAATACAGCAGAGTTTTTTATTTTCCCTAACTTATCAAACATCGTCTTATTCAGGCCTTGATGACAAAGCAGCAGGCGCTATACCTGCCTGTCTAGTTGTCTCAGGGTCTTTTTGCGTTTCCGGCCAGATGAATCGACCGGGAGGGCAACAAATGAGGCTCGTTATCACTTCCTGGCCATGGCTGGACGGAATATAGCTCGGCTGCTGAATTCTGCCCTAACGCGTCTGGATACAATTTTGATTTGAAGGGGATCAGTTTGTTTTATGTCGTGTGAGTCTAAACCCAACCAGATAGCCCAAACCGTTGCCCAGTTTGCCGGGGGTATTTCCCGCCTGGCCAGTAAACGATCCTTTTACGCCGGTGTTGCTGTTGGGGCGGCAGGAACTGGTGGAGCAATGCTCCTGGTGAACCGTTTTCGACGACCCAGAGAAGAGGTAGTAGGTCAAGCCTCTCTTAGGTCTGTTACGGCGATTAATTATGGCGGCACAGGGATTCCGGTCCCCTTACCAGCTGGCCGTACAAAGCCCGAACTCAAAAAATTACCCATAAGTCCGGCTGGAACATTAACGCCCGCCGACAGAGCACGATCTAATCCCCAAAAGATATCCATGGTTGGGGTACAACCCGCTGGCTCAGCCCTACCCAGACTTATGCCGATCTTGGGTGCTCCTTTACCCGAGACGAAGTTACAGCCAGCAGAGATCAAGATTCAGGCCAACGGGGAGGTATTTACCCCTAAAACCAGTTACCGGGTTCTAACTTCGGATGGCCGGGACACCGGATTGGCCATTACCCCTGAAGTTATCGAGACAGAAGACGAAGGCAAATTGGCTGAACGCGAAAACTCCTGGTGCGTCACCCACACCCGGACGGGCCAGTTGATCAGTGGCCCTTATGATACTATCAACAAGGCGCAAAAACTGGCGACCCAACTGGCTCCTTTATCGTGGGGAGGGGCGAATATGACCCAGGGAGAAATAGGGCGCGCTCAACAGATTATCGAAGAGTACCAGCATTTGTTGGAAGGCGGGCGGGGATGAGCTGTGACTCCAACATCAATCACCTCATCAAATCAGTGAAGGTTGGTATCGCGCGTCTGTCCGGTAAACGAGGTTTTTATGCAGGTGTCGCGCTCGGCGCTGCGGGGTTGAGCGGGGCTGGCCTGGTCGCAATGGCCAGGCGCTTGAGCAATCCTCGCCAAAATCAGCCCTTTGTCTCTGACCCATCAAACTGTATTGTTATGAGCCAGATTCCTAAAGTTCAGACCCAGGCGAAAGTAAAACCTACCGCCAAACTATCAGGGGCGGAACGGTGCGCTATCTGCCGAACCCCGGCGGGAAGCAAGCCGGGGTCCTGGTACACCATCGGCAACCAGGTTTATTGTCCCGACTGCGCCGGCAGTGGGGCCAACCGGCATAAGGTAGCCCTGATGACATCTGAACCCGTTTTACCCACAACCAGTTATATAGGTGGGACACAAGGATCGGGCTTCGTCGTGAACGGCTCGCGTTCCTCGAATAAGGCCGGAACAGGAGGGGTCCCGGTAGCGGCCGGTAATCTCCCGCCGGCCGACATTTTACCTGGGGACAAAACCGTTCAAACCCGACTGGTTCATTCGAAGGTCGGAATCCGGGTTGGCGATACCCCCGAAGGCCAACCCATCCCCTATATTACCCAAAATGGTCAAGTCGTTATTCGCCGCGACAACAGTGAACCCACGGGATTAGCCCTTGTGCCCACGCTTATCTTCAATCCGGGACGGCCTGAAGCCCCGATTTCGGAAAATCTGGATGAATGGTGGATTATCCATATTCCCAGCGGAAGAAACGTTTCTCATCGCGCCTATACCGACAAGAAGGCAGCCTGGCAGCTCGCTTCTGTACTGGCTCAGCTAGACTGGAACCGGGATGAATTCGAAATCCCGGACGCTTTAATAAGTAAAGCAAACAATACGATCTCGTATTTTGACTATTACCTGGACAAAAGCAAGAAATCAGCGGGCAATAGCACATCTCAGACTGTGGGTGGCGGCGCGGTCCCCATGGATCAATCATTGGAAGGCCGGATACTGACCACGAAAGACCATGGTATTCTGCGGGTCATGAAAGATGAAGGATTGACCTTATTTGTCGTCGATTCGGCAGGAACGCGTCATGTCATAGACCGAAGCGAGGTAACCCTTCCGACCTCCGCCGATTTCGAATCGCTGCGGGTAGCGGTTCCCCTTGAGCCGTCAACTCTGGGCGAACAGGTTTGTTCCCTGTGCGGAGCTAAAGCCAAAGAGGCCAAACCAGGAGCCAGGTGGTATATGATGGGCTGGAAAACGTACTGCGACTCTTGCGGGCCTGGCTACGCTAATCAGGATGATTACGAGTTACCGGAAAATATAGGGGTGTACTAATGGCTTGCGAAACGAATAAAGCCTTAGCAACTCAAGCAGCCTGCCAAAGCGGTATTCCTGCGGTCACCAGTAGCAACGGCTTCATCACCGGGCGTAATAATGAGCCGATCGGTAATCCGGTCGTCGTTATAACTTCCCGAAATACACGCCCTGCTTTTGTGCCATTTGGCTCGACACAAGCGCCTATTGGCAACAGCTATTTACCGGCTGAAGGCGTGACTCAAATCGAGTTGACCCCTTCGCGGGTTGGAGTTCGAGTGGGGGAACGACACGGTAAACCCATTGTAGCGATTGTACAGAATGGACAGATAGTGATGCGGCGGCGTGACAGTATGCCTACGGGATTAGCCCTTGTCCCTGGCCTGATCCTACCGGACCGTCCAGGCGATCCTTTGCGAGAAGACCTTCGTCAATGGTGGGTTGCGCACATCAATAGTGGCAAAATTCTGTCTCACCGGGGTTATGGGAATGTGAAAGAGGCCTGGCGTCTGGCTGGCCTGGTGGCCCAAATGGACTGGGACCGTGAAGAGAGTGATTTTTCGCCGCATGAGATGGCCAGGGCTAATACCACGATCGCCTTATTCGACCGGGTCCTGGAGGAAGTTCAACAGGAGACGAGGCCGAACGGACCAAGTTTTATGCCGCCGCCCAACTCGATTTCAATGTTTCGGGCAGAGCCTTTACCGGTCAATCAATCGTTGGCGAATCAAATTCTGGCTCACAACGACCATGGTATTGTGCGGGTGCTGGAAGATAGAGGAGATGTATTTTTTGTGGTCGATACCTCAGGAGATCGTCACGAGCTATATCGTGAAGAACTCCAATTGCCGAGGGAAGATGATTACGAGGCGGCCAAAGTCGCTATGGAGGTTGACCCGGCTACATTGAACGGTGCCACATGCGCTCATTGTGGTGCGGCGACCGATCAAGCGCAGGCCGGTACAAAATGGTACAAAATGGGCGGGCAATCGTTCTGTAATCGGTGCGCCAACCGGTATGCTGCCAATGAAGGTTACACGAGACCAGAAGCGGTAGGGGTCGATTACTGATGTCTTGCGAATCGAACGTCACAAAATCAGCTCAAGCGGCTGCTAAAAGCGGGATCAGTAAGACAGCCGGCAAAAGCAGCTTTGTCGCCGGTAGTACAACCAAGGTGAGCGTATTTCGCTCGGAAAAAACAAACGGGAAAGAGAAGCTAGAGCCTGGCTTGCAGAAGGAGGGTAATAAGAAGAGAGCACGGGTTTCCAAGAAGAAAACAATTGTCAAGAAAGGTAAGAATGCCCAGCCATCATTTTTTAAGGCGGCTAAAAAATCAGCTTCCGCTGCGGCCGACTCTAACTCGAAACCGCTGCCAACCCAGTGGCAGGTTAATGTCGTGGGCGATTTTACTCAGGATGAATTGCAAGCTATTTCAGTTCAACTGCGCTTTGGGGCGGCGGCAGCCACACGTCACGTCCAGTTGCTGGGCACAGGAACGTCGCGGGGGATTACGCATCGTGACCCCAGGCCCCTGGATTGGACTCGTTCAGACCTTGAACAGTATCAATTTTTAATCAATCAGCTCACTGGGGCGCGACGCGGTCGCGGCTACCTGGATCTGTCGTCATTATCGAAACGGCAATTGGTTGAATTATGGGAGTTTGCCCGATTCGAACAGGAACGGGCCAATCGCAATATCGATCATCTGACTACTCCCTTAGGGCCGATTCAGGGTCCTTCGGCCGAGTATCTCATCGAGAAGCACAAGCTAGAGGTCCGCTTCTTTAATCACATAGCCGCTCATATGGAAACGCTTGTTCCGGCTGAGGAATTGGACGCGGCTATTGGCCAGGTTTATTGAGGAGAACTCGACCATGTCTTGTGAAACCAACGCAATCCGAGTCAGTGGTACTGTGGGAGCAAAAGCAGGAATTAGCGTCATTCAGAGCAAGTTTAGTGGCGTAACAGGGCGACTGGTGGGCGGTCTGAACCGCAAAATGGAGCAAGTAACCTCCATCCCTGCTAAAGTGAGCGGTGCAACGGAGCGAGTCGTGGGAGGCTTGAACCATAAGAGGGGACAGGCGGCCACGATGACCTTGCGAGCTATCGAGAGTTTTGATGGCCCCAAGTCTATTGACTCGCTTATGCCGGTGGCGACGCTGGTGGAGCTTGGAGCCATGTTATCTGCCTCCAAATTGGTTTCCAAACCAACACCCATGCTGCCGGCAATGACAATTGTCCCGACGGGCCCAGACTCGAAATTACCGCGGCTGACCCTGCCTCCCCAACCGGCCCCTGAGTGGGCCGTGAAATGGATGGACAACCGACGGCAACTGCCGGATTCTTTTAATGAACCGGCCACAGGAACAGAACGCGAAAAACAAAAAGAGGAAAAACGAAAGCGTGCGGTTTCCGCGGCCGAAAGAACCCATACCCTGGCAGATCGACTTCCTGGGCTACTGCGTAGCCGTACCATACTTGGGATAGGCGTGTTGAAGCTGGTCCAGGCCACCTCTAACTTTGCCGGTACCGGTATCGCCCGGATCACCCGCACAGATCAAAGTGGGATTGTTGATGGGGTCGAGCAACAATTTTTCTTCACGGAGACAAGCAAAATACCGGCCACTGTCTGGAAATCTAACCTGACCCCGCTGCTCAACCTCGCCGACAGTTGGCCCGGCAAGGTTTTAAAGAGCGAAGGGATCATGTTTAATGTGAATGGCAAGACCTGGCATCGCGGCACAATGGTCATCCAAACCGCTCAAGGCGAGCGAACCATTACCCATTTGCAAAGTCTCTGCACGCCAGCCACCCACTATTACTTCGGGCGAAAACTTCTCTTAAACGAAGCCGTGGGAATCGTCTCGGGCCAGAAAGGCTTTAACGCCAAACATCTGCCCAACATTCCGGATGGTCGTCCGGCTACCGGTTACGCCGGCCAAATCTCAGAGGTCGAGTCTCTTTTCCCGTTGTGGGCAGCATGGAAACGGAATTTGATTATGGCTCACCTCCGCTGGGGAGATAACCCCAGTGGCGTGGAAAGGAGAGAGAGCCAGATCGAAGCAGGAGATATCGCGCCGCCGGCCAGCCGCCTTGGCAGTGGTCAAGACAGACGCTCGGGTGGGCGAGAACGGCGACCTGATCGAAAAGACAACCGCAGGCCAAGACAAGCCGGATCAAGCCGGGCAGTTGCCCCACCCGCGGCCGAGGTGGATACTTCTCCCAAGACGCACGAATTGCATCCCCTGGACAATATTGGTACCCGCGCCGAGGTGGATGGCCAGGAGGTCAAAGTCATGATCAGACGAGTCGTTGGTTCAAACTCACCCAATCAACCTACCTTGGCCGATGCCACCTATTTTGATGAAGAGGCAGGGGTGTGGAAAGAAGTCACCGACGCTGTCACGCGACAGAAACTGGCGGCCCAGGTCGAAGCGGGCCTGGCCGATACGTGGGAGTAAAGCGTGTCTTGTGAAAAGAACGGCAGCCGGGTCAGCCATACTGCTGGCGCTTTAGCGGGCATCAGCGCCACTGCTAACAAATTGGGTAGTATTTGGGGGAATAGCTCTGTCCGAATGGCTCAGATATCTGATAAGATCACCGAGAATGTAGGGCCTAAAATAGCTCCGGTTTCGAACCGGGCCCTACAACTTATTAATATCGCTGATCAACCCAGCGCGATGGCAATCAAAGTGCTGCCCTTCATCCCGCTCGGACAGGCTATAGCTAAATCTGTGGAAATAAAGTCAACCCTGGTGGGTCCCACACAAGGTTATGAACCTGCCGTCTTTATAGCCCTCAAATTAAATACCGCTATTAAAACTGCAGGAGCCTCAGCGTCTCCGGTAGTGTATGGTTCTCCGGGCTCTACCGCGGCCTTCGGGATTTTCAGGACCACTAATGTCTGGTCAGCCCTGGGAGATCTTTTGAAATCCGAGACGCAATTCCTAAAAATCCTTGCCGCAGCTAAACTCGCTTCTAACGTCATGGCCAGCCTGGCTGTTCTGACCGAGGATTTGGAAGGCAGCCGAAGTGTGATCAAGCAGGAAGGTCCAATTAGAGAGGTTAAATTCTGTAGAACTAAACTGACTAAACTTTTGAACAAGCAGGACCGGCTATTAAATGGGGTCCTTTCCCGCAACGAGGGTGAACTGGTCACCTATAAAAAAAGTGGACAGGTGTATGCCTGGCATCGGGGTACGACCACCGTACAGATGCCTGACCCCAAAACTGGCGACCATGTAGAGCGAGACATTACGCATCTGCAAAGCATTGCTGTTCCAGCCACCAGTTACTATTTTGACCGCCCCTTATCAGACCAGGAAGTGGCCGATATCGTTACCGGTCAAAGCAAGATTCGGCCCCACCAATTGGACGGCTATGTGGGAAGTATCAGCGCTATTGAAAATTTAACCCCGGTCTGGGCCAGCACCAAACGCGCCTTGATCTTGACGCGGCTGCATTGGCCTTCTAGCCAACAATCCAAGTGGGCGCTCAAAGAACAGGAGGAACTGACCTTGGACGATATAATTGCTGCCCGAAGAGCTAATAAACCCACGACAACCACCATCCGCGATGCGGCGGAGATACTTTCGGACATGTCCGTTTCACGCCAATCAGCCGGTCAATCTACGGCACAGTCTCCAGAGCCGCTGATTATAAAGGATATCCCCAAGTCTGGGGGCGCCAGCGAAGTGGCGCCAGTTCTTAAAAATACTTTTGATTGAGCGAGACCTGTTAGTCGAACAGACCAGATTTCGTCCCGCCTACACCATCGACAGGAGTTACCACATGAAAAAAGTTAACCAACTTATTAGCATTTTCATCCTCATCATGACTCTGACCGCCTCAATAGTCAGTGTTCCCGACGTTTCTGCTCGAAGCAACATTTCTCCCCATCTGACCGAAGCCTATGGTAAGTTACCCTTGCGCTTTGAGGCCAATCTTGGCCAAACTGATCCAGCCGCAAAATTCATCTCTCGTGGGCCAGGATACAGCATGTATCTGACTGAAGAGGGTTTTGTATTAGCGCTTAGCCAGTTGCAAGGGGTTGTTTCGGCTGAGGATACCGCAGAACAGCCGGCCGCTCCGGCGGTTGTGCAAATGTCGCTGGCCGGTGAAGCCAACGCCCCGCGGAAAATAGAAGGGCTCCATGAACTGGCGGGACGCAGCAATTACCTGATTGGCGACGACCGCAGCGAATGGGTCACCAATGTACCCAATTATACACAAGTGCGATACGACGAAATTTATTCGGGCATTGACTTGCAGCTTTATGGCAATAGCCAGGGTCAACTAGAATATGACTTTATTGTCGCTCCGGGCAGTGATCCCAATCAGATCGTCATGGAATTTGCCGGAGCCGAGTCGGTGGAACTGGATGAAGTCGGCAATATTCGCTTGCGCTTGCCCGGCGGTGAAACCCTACACCAATACGCCCCCACCATCTATCAGGAAAGAAATGGGGAGCAGTTGAGTGTAGCCGGCAGCTATACCCTGTCGGGCGACCAGGTTCGCCTGCAACTGGGGCACTACGACGAGGAACTGCCTCTGGTAATTGATCCCGTTTTGTACTACAGCACCTTTCTGGGAGGCAGCAGTAACGATATAGCTTATGACATTGCCGTTGACCAGAATGGCAGCGCTTACGTAACCGGCTACACCTATAGCCTCGACTTCGTGGTCTCGGATAGCGGCAACTACTACGATGGGGATCATAACGGCAGCGAAGATGTCTTCGTCACCAAAATTGACCCGACCGGCACCGCCTTTATCTACAGCACCTACATCGGCGGTGACGATAACGAGGGAGGCCTGGGGATCGCCGTCGACTCCAACGACCAGGCTTACATTACCGGTTATACCCGCAGTTACAACTTCCCCGAAGGCAATGGCGGCTGGGGGATGCAATCCATCCACACCCAAGGTAGTTTTGGGAGCGGCTATCTTAATGGAACTGAAGACGCTTTTGCCATAAAGGTAAGTGCCACAGGTTCTGACCTGGTTTACGCCAACTATCTGGGGGGATGGTCCAATGACCGGGGGCAAGATATTGCCGTCGACTCCGCCGGCGCAGCCTATATTACCGGTTACACCTTTAGCGAGGATTTCCCGGTTGAGGGCAGCTACCTTCAGTATTATCTCCAGGGCAGCGAAGATGTGTTCGTTACAAAAGTTAGCCCGGAAGGGGATTACCTGGAATATAGCACCTATCTGGGTAGTTCCAGCACAGATGTTGGCACCAGTATTGCCGTCGACTCCGGCGGTTACGCTTACGTAGCTGGATATAGTTATGGTTGGTTCCCTATTACCTACGGGAGTTTCGACGATTATCCGAACGGGGCGCAAGAAGGTTTTGTGGCCAAGATTAACACCAATGGCCCGGAAATGGTTTACAGCACCTTCCTGGGCGGCAGCGGCAACGACGCCATTTATGACCTCGCGCTCGATGGCGGCAACAATGTTTACCTGACCGGCAAAACCTACAGCCAAAACTTTCCAACCACGGCTGGAGCCTTTGACCGTGGCTACAGCGGTGGGGAGGACGTGTTTGTTACCAAGTTAGATGCCTTTGGGGCCAACCTGATCTACAGTACTTTCCTGGGTGGCAGTCTGGCCAATTCGGCCAACGATGCCGGGTACGGCCTCGCCGTGGATCTGACCGGGCAAGTTTTTGTGACCGGTTATACCTATAGCGCCAGTTTCCCAACCACCCCGGATGCGTTCGACACCAGCCACAACGGCAATGAGGACGTCTTTATTACCCATTTAAGCGAAGACGGCAGCCAGTTGATGTATAGCTCCTTCCTCGGCGCTCAAAATAATGAGGCCGGCTACGGCGTTGCGGTCGATTTTGCAGGCAATGCCTATGTGACTGGCTATACCCGAAGCAATCACTTCCCCACGGCAGGGGAGGTCCCTGAACCTGTTTACCAGGGTGGCGGCATCGACGCTTTTATTGCCAAGATTTACGTGAATGGCGAATTACCTCAAGATCCCGACGCCGACAATGATGGGCTGCCGGACCAATGGGAAGCGGATAACGGTCTTGATCCCCAGGTCAACGATGCGAATAGCGACCTTGATCACGATGGCCTGACCAACCTGGAAGAATATCAGGGCGGCACTAACCCGAATGACCACGACAGCGACAACGATGGTATGCCGGACGGGTGGGAGGTAGATAATGCCTTTAATCCAAAAGCCAACGATTCAAGCGGGGATCTCGACGACGACGGTCTGACCAATCTGGAAGAATTCCAGAATGGCACTCATCCCAATGACGGCGACAGTGACAATGACGCTCTGCCCGATGGCTGGGAAGTTGACAACAACCTTAACCCGCTCGTGGACGATGCCTCCGGCGACCCGGATCACGACAACTTGACCAATCTGGAAGAGTACCAGGGTGGCACCGATCCGCACGTCGCCCAACAGGGGCCGCCCCAATATTATCTACCTATCATTCGCAAGTAAGGATTGAAAGCAACAAAAACCCTGCCCGGTTTAATAACCGGGCAGGGTAGACCCTGACAGAAGTAGTAAAGCGGGACATTGATGAGTCTGAAAGCAAATCTGACCGAGACCATAGGCCGTTCAGTTCGTGTCGAGTTCAATCCTATTTGTTTGCCGGACGAAACCATCCAGGTTTTGTCGGAGAAGGAAAGCACACCTTGCCACAGCTTGCTGGTAAGGGGCCGGTAGAACAGGATGCGCCTTCACGCTTATGAGTTGCGAGAAAACAACAAATCAGGTCAGTAAACATGGTGCTGTAGCCGCCGGGCTGCCGGGCGTGACCAGTAAGAGCGCTAATACGATTGGGAGCGTGATCGCGCGTCAGATACGTCAAGGTTACCAGAAAATGGCGCCAATCGCAACGGTAGTTGTAGACGCCGCCCAGGATAGGGACAAGGTTGAGGCAGCCTACACGCTGGGAACGATTGGGGCCGGCACAACCCAGGTGATGAAAATTGGACGCGGTTCGGCTGACAAATCAAATCAGCTGTCCAAGATGCGTAAGATCTCCCGGGTACTGGGACAGACGCTTGCTTTGGCCGAAAGACCTCCCAAAGATATGGGCGCAATGGTCAGTGGAATTATCCTCAGAACTGCGGGATTTCGGGGAATCCGGGCCATAGCCGGAACGTTGGCCAAATATACCGTTGAAGCGGGAACTCGGGTAGTTGGTACGCGGTTGGCTGAAGCCACGCGCACTCAGGATGGTGGGACCCTGATCCAGACCAAACGCCGCTTTCTGTTTTTGAAATCTCAAAAAGAAGTACCGCTTTGGAAATCCAGGTTGACCAACCTACTCAACCGAAACGATGTCGTTGGCGGCGCCTTCGACAGCAGCCACCTGGTTTCCAGTGAGGGCACGATGTTTAAGCTGGATGGGGTGACCTGGCATCGCGGAACGACCGTCATCAGAATGCCGGAAGGCCGGCGCACCATCACCCATCTTCAAACGCTTAAAATGCCGGCGACTCACTATTATTTTGACCGACCCATATTTGATGAGCAGGCCTTTGGGATAGCTGATAATAAGCTCAATCCGGAGACTGTACCCGGTTATGTAGGTATGATCAGCAGGTCCGAGTCGCTTATGCCGCTATGGTCAAAAACTAAAACCTCGTTGATATTAACACGCTTGCACTGGCCCCCCAAACGCAAGAAGAAGTCGAGTGGAGTTTGAGTTATGAGTTGCGAAAACAATGCCAATCATTTCAGTAAGGCCGCCAGCCAGGCCGCAGGGTTACCAATCATTGTTAGCAAGTCAGGATTTGTCTTTGGCAGAATGATCTACAATCTTGATCCCACTCGTAATTTTGGAGCCATAACGGTAATGGCTAGGAAAATGAGCAAGGTTGCTCGTGACATTAACCCGATGATAGGTGTAGGAAAATCCCTCTATCGAACGGGTGAAAATCCGGTCAAAGCCGTAACCTATATGGAGCGGATAATGCAGGAACTAGGGATTGGAGAAACCTTTTCCAGAGGAGCTACAACCACGGTCAAAACGGCAGAAAATTTAGCGGGCACAGGCGCGGCTTTTGTCGGGTATGCGATGGGTATAGCAGGGCCGGAAGGAGATCCCCAAAAATCGTCCTTGGCGCAGGAATTGGCCAAACTTCGAGATGTAGCTTCAAGTCGTCCTGGCCAATTTATCATCACCAAATTGATTCCTCAGCTTGGGTTACCATTGCTGGTGGGTCAATTAGCGAGGGGAGTCTTCAGTGTAGGCGTGTCTCAACTGGTGAGATTATCCAGAATCCGCGACCTGGGCACGACGACACAAGAGAAAAACCTTTTGTTCTTTTTCAAACGAAACGTTCCGGTAAAGATGTGGGGATCGAGTCTAACGCCGACTTTGAACCGCTTGGATCTGGTGGGTAATCCGCAACGAATCACATCTAATAGCGGCGCAATGTTTAGGTTGGGTAAAGCAGGAAGTACCTGGCATAACGGCACGACTGTAGTCAAAACGGGGAATGGCCAAAGCCGAACCATTACGCATCTACAGGATTTAACCTTCCCGGCCAACCATTACTACTTTAACAGGCAAATATCTAACAAGGAAGCTGTGGGTATAGCCTCCAGTCAGGTTAAGCCGAAGTCGGTTTCTGGCTATGTTGGATATGTATCCCCGGTAGAAGGATTGATGCCTGCTTGGGCTAACGCTAAGCAATGCCTCAGTGAGCTGCCCAGCCTAGAGGCTGGGGTTCCTGCTTCAACGAGGGGCACCAGACTTTCGCCCTGCAACCTCCCCTCTCTGTCAGGCGTTGCCGTCACGAGGGCGGCCCTTCCCGTGGCTCCCACGGTAGGTGATGGTTCTAAATTATTTGAGGCGTTATCATCCCGGTCGTGCTGTTTGCCACAATCCGGGCAAGTCCAGGAGGATTGACCTTGTTTCAAATCTCGATTGATATAGCCGCAACCGGGAGTAGAGCAGAGCCGAGAGCTGGGGTAAAACCTATCAAACCGTTCTACATAGCTCCCGTACCATTGACCTTTATAGACGATGAACTCGGCAAACATACCCCACCCACTATCGGCAATGCTTTTGGCCAGACGGTGATTGCGGACCATCCCGGTGATGTTCAAGGTTTCAAGGCCAATATGGCCGAAAGCAGCCACAACCTGGCGAGATGCCTTGTGCAAGAAATCTTTGCGCTGATTAGCCACCTTTTCGTGCTGCCGGGCCAGGGCCAGCCTTGCTTTAGCCCTGTTTTTACTGCCCTGCTTGCGGCGGCTGAGTTGCCGCTGCAACCGTTTGAGTTTTTTCTCGGCTTTCCGCAGGTGGTTGGGGTGTTCAATCACCGTCCGGCCATCCGGCAGGGGCCTGCTCAAGGTGGCAAAGCGCCGGAGGCCGACATCAATCCCGACCGGCGGCTTGCCGCCAAACTCAGGGGCAGGTCGTTTCACTTCACATTGGATGGAGATGAAATACTTGCCGGACTTGGTTTTCGTCACGGTGCAGTTTTTCATCTCCCCTTCCATTGGCCGGTGAAACACCGCCCGAACCTGGCCCACCTTGGGCAAGTAGATCCGACTGCCTGTCACCTTGAACCGCTGCGGATAGGTGATGGACTGCTCGTCGTGCTTGCTGTGATAGTGGGGATATCCTTTGGGCATTCCGTCCTTGCGCGGTTTGCCGTTGCCCGCAGGCAACGTCCCCTCCCGTTTCATCCTGAAAAAGTTCCGGTAAGCCGTATCCAGCTGGTCCAGCGCACCCTGAAGCACCTGCGAATCGCCCTGGTTCAGCCAGCTATGCTGCTCGGTCTGTTTCAACTCTTTCAGGATGACCTGCATATCTTCTTTGCTGAGGGTCAGACCGTGCTGAAACCAGGCCTCCTTTTTGAGGGTCAGGAAATGGTTATAGACAAAGCGGGCCTGTCCAAACTGGATGGCCAACTCGTGCTTCTGGATTTCGTTGGGGTAGATGCGAAAGCGGTAGCCGATCCGGGTCAGGTCGCAGCCACAACTGCTGATTGCCCCGGACAGGAGCCGCTTGCTGAAGCGTTTCGGAAAGGTCTTTTTGACCCCGCACGCGCAGACACATTGAACGCCGCGCTTAGCGGTCAGGCCCACGACTTCGAGTTTTCCGAGTTTCTGACCTACGACAATCATTTAGCTACCCTTAGGGTTCGCCGTGATACCGAACAGGTGTTCTGATTATAAAACCACTGACTCACGAGCGCAAATCTGCCACGCCAGGCTAAAAGCCCGGCTGAACCAGGGTGATTTTAAGCGAAAACACAAAAAAGTCCTTTTATCCCAGGACTAAAGTGCCGGGATTTACGAACTTATCTTTAAGCTATGAGTTGCGAAAACAACACCAATCATTTGAGCAAGACCGCCAGCCAGGCCGCAGGGTTACCAGCCATTGCCAGCAAGTCGGGATTTGTTTTTGGCAGAATGATCTACAATCTTGATCCCACTCGTAATTTTGGAGCCATAACGGCAACGGCTAGGAAAATGAGCAAGGTCACTCGTGATATCAACCCTATGACCAGTGTAGGAAAATCTCTCTATCGAACGGGTGAAAACTCGGCCAAACCAGTAGCCTATACGGACCGGATTATGCGAGAATTGGGGATCGGGGAAACCCTTTCCGGAGGAGCTGCAACCACGGTCAAAACGGCAGAAAATTTAGCGGGCACAGGCATGGCTTTCGTCGGGTATGCGATGGGTATAGCAGGGCCGGAAGGAGATCCCCAAAAACGGTCCTTGGCGCAGGAATTGGCCAAACTTCGAGATGTAGCTTCAAGTCGTCCTGGCCAATTTATCATCACCAAATTGATTCCTCAGCTTGGGTTACCATTGCTGGTGGGTCAATTAGCGCGGGGAGCTTTCAGCGTGGGAGTGTCTCAACTGGTGAGATTATCCAGAACCCGCAACCTGGGCACGACGACACAAGAAAAAAACCTCTTGTTCTTTTTCAAGCGAAACATTCCGGTAAAGATGTGGGGATCGAGTCTCACACCGACTTTGAACCGCTTGGATGTAGTGGGTAATCCCCAAAAGATCATCTCCAATAGCGGGGTAATGTTTAGGTTGGGCAAAGTGGGAAGTACCTGGCATAACGGCACGACTGTAGTCAAAATGGGGAATGGCCAAAGCCGCACTATTACGCATCTACAGGATTTAACCTTCCCGGCCAACCACTACTACTTTAATAGGCAAATTTCTAATAAAGAAGCTGTGGGTATAGCCTCCGGTCAGGTTAAGCCGAAGTCGGTTTCTGGCTATGTTGGATATGTATCCCCGGTAGAAGGATTGATGCCTGCTTGGGCTAACGCTAAGCAATGTCTTATAAAGGCTTATCTATCGTATGGGCTACTCTCAAGTAAGAAATCTGAATACGAAGGCTAACAAATTTGGTCAAATGTGTAAGTAGAAATTGAATTAGGAGTCATTTATGAGTTGCGAAACCAGAGTTAATGGCGTAGGGAAAATTGGTGCCAATAGTGCAGGGATATCGGCGCTGGTTAGCAAAGCAAGTCATATTCAGGCTGTTGTATTGGCCAGGGCTCAGGGGTCCGCTCCCGTCGTGGGTGAGGTGATAGAGAAGAGCCAGGCCGCATTACAAAAAGGAAAGGTAGCTTTAGCTCAAGGCAGCGCTGTGGCGGGCTACGTCGCCGGAATTGCTGGACCAGAAAACCGCACGCTCAGACAACAAAGAGCCGCGCGAAGATTGGCGTTAGGCGCAAAGGGGGCCCTGGTAGCTATGTCCCTTTATAATCCCGGCATGCTGGCGGCCTTTTATCTGGGAAAGAAAGTCCAGGCAGTGGGTGATGTCGTGGGTTCAAGTGCAGCCGGTTTCACCAAGACTGCCGATGCCGGGGCAGTACGACAGGAAAAGCGCAAATTCTTTTTCTTCAAAACGCATCAAGATGTGCCGCTGTGGCAGTCGAGTCTGACTTCATGGCTAAATAAAGGTGACCTGATTGTTCAACCAAAGAAACTCGTCTCCAGTGACGGGGTAATGTTTAAATCGGGCGCCACGACCTGGCATCGGGGCACGACCGTCATGAAGATGGCGGATGGTCCGCGAACCGTCTCTCATCTTCAGAGTTTGAGCCTGCCTGCTACCCATTATTACTTCGACCACCCCCTGTCCGACGAGAATGCTATGGGTCTTGCAACGGGGAAGGTTAAGCCCGAATCGGTACCTGGTTACGTCGGCCATGTTTCTGCGTTTGAAGGATTAAGTCCCATCTCTGCCAGGGCCAAGCATTGGCTGATCAAATCCTATTTGTTCTATGGGCCGCGCACCAGAAATTCAACCCATTAACGGCCTTGATTTTTTGTGGTTCAGTTCCCCGGAGGGACCGTATGTCTTGTACTAAAAATGGTCAGCGCTGCGCCAACGCGGCTAAACGTAACGGCATTGTCGGACAGACCAGTCGCTATCTGAATACGCTGGGAAGTTGGAGCAGCTATCGAAACCTTGATAGTCCTGAAAAAATCCCGGCGGAAGTCGCTAAACTAACCGCCAGATTCTTTGGACTTGACGGGCTCTTTAGCGGTCATCCGGGCATGATGGGGCTGATGGGGGTCGTGATGGCGGTTCACGGCCTCGAGCAAGTAACTGCCAGTATCGTCACCACCGGCATGCGTTTGTACGGCCGGGGCAGGCCCCTGGCTCAATACAATGGCATTATCATTCGAGATAGTCCTTCCACTCTGAAACAAGCCAATCTGCTCAACCGAGTCGTGGGGGGACGCATCCTCGCAGCCAAGGGTTATTACTTTATGGAGGGGGGCCGAACCTGGCACAGCGAGTCAATTACCGTTCAAGTTGGCGACATGCCCCGTACGTTTACCAAGGTGCGAAGTTATAGTATTCCTCACCGGGAATATTATTTCGACCGTCCCGTTTATATCGCCGGTCTCGAAGAGGATCCGCCAGAAGACGAGCGAGCTATTTCGATGCAACGGGTTATAGATATTATCAGGGGAGACGAAGATCCTGATATGGTTCCCGGGTTCATGGGGAGTGTTAACGAACTTGAAGATATAACGGGGCTGATGGGGACCGCTAAACGGGCCTTCTTTGCCGCCAGCTGGCTCCTGATCGACGAGGGTGAACGCGACCGCGGCCCGGCCGATTATGTGGATTATGAGGCGTTGATCCAGGGTACAGCACCGGGTTCTACTAAAAATGGCACCACTATCTTAGGTGGGGGGCGATCCTCGGCCGGACAGAGCCCTATTCTGAAACCCATCGGCACTAACAGTCCTGGATTACCCAACTTTTATTATGCACCCAACCCAGGCTATAGCCCCACCACCACGACAACACCACAATCTTATGGAGCTGACCTCTTTGGAAACCGAGCCACACCTATGGCGCGCCCGAAGATATCCTTGAGCAACCTACCGGGGTATAAACCTTTCGAGAACGATAGCAGGGTTTATCCCTTAATCGTCAAAAATGTATTACACAACCCATTGAAACCGCTCGATCCACCGCGGGCTGAAGCTGTTTATTATGACGCCTCTCTGGGTAAATGGCGTATCGTTGTAGATGATAATGATAAGGAGGAGATAGCCCAGAAAGTTAAAGAGGGCTTAATTCGGGTAACACCCCAAAATGAGTGGCCAGAAAATGCCGATTATTACTAAATCGCAATCCGGATCTTAAGGATGGTATGAGGGAGGGCTTTGGAAACAGGGAAAAGATGCTTATGAAATAATCTCAGAAGCAAAGTTGATGCCCAAACATCAGACAGATAAATAGACCGCCGGTACTGGACGGCCTGCAACCGGCGGCGACAAGGGCCGTGATCTCACAAGTTGGTGGGATTACGGCCTTTTTTGTACTCGGAGGGTCATAACCCTCTCTCAAATCAAAAAAGAAAAACATTTATATCAAATAAATGGAGGATCAATTAAAAATGTCAGCACTTAATGTTCTACCCCCAGATGATCAATCAGTAACCCCCATTGCCGAAGAGATCGACCTGGCAGAGGCGCCGCCCGAGTACGCGGCGCTTCTGGCAGCCGAGATGGAATTCGACGAGGCTGAACTGTTCCCGGAATTCGAGGATCAACCCAATCTCCTGGTCGACACCGACGCCGAGCGCGCGGTAACTCGCCAGAAAGAAATGATGGATACTTGCTTTGGAGGGATTGGTGAGGAGACCAAAGAAGAAAAGCGGATGGGGCTGGCCATGCAACAGTTGGACATCGAGCAGCGCCATGCCCTGCGCCTGCTGTTGATTTATCAAAACCCAGCCGAACTGACGGCGCATTTGCAGCGCTCCCTGGCTGACCCCAGCTATGGTTATGGCGAGCGGGGCGATCAGGGACGGACCATCGCTCAAAGTATGGCGGCAGTGAGCGAAAATGGGGATTTGGCCGCGGTAGTCGCTGCTTGGTTGGCCGAGCACCAGGAATTTCAGCAGAAGATTTTGAGCGGCACACCCTTAAACTTCCGTAGCTTGTTTGATTACGCCGACCTGGACAGCTTCGTACCTCTGCTGCAGCGAGTTGGCGAGAATAGCTGGCGGCTGGGACTTGAGGGGCAAGGAAAAATCCGCGACTTCGCTGGCCCGATGGCAGAAGTCTGGCCTAAAATCTGCGACACCTATGTTGAATGGAGTGATGAAGACAACCAGCAGTGGCTGAACACGGTGAAGCAGCAGGCTGCCCGGCTGCCAGACTCTATCCTGCGCGCTGCTCGTGCTGATCGCCTGCGCAAGGAAAATGACCAGATTGAGGTCAAAGGCGCCAAGATCACCTTGATTACTGAAAAGGATGGCGCAGATTGGCCGCGTATGATTACCCTGCAGGACGATATCGGAACGGGGATGATCGGGTTGAGCCGGTTGAGCGGGCACTCCTTTTATGAGCTGGCCTGGAATGGTGGCTTGAACGTGCGCCGCTTCGAGCTGTCCAGCACGACCCAGAATCGCGTTCCTTTTGAGCATATCGAACTGGCCACCGCCATGGCTGAAGCGTTAGGGGTCGAGTATCAGTTGAATACCGAACCTGTCAGCGCGGCTGAGGTGGAAGCGGCTTACCTGCGCCGCATGAAAGCCACTCAGGCTGAAATTGGTCCAGCTCAACTGGTCCAGGAGCAACTGCCGGCAGCCCTTCAGGGCAGTAAGCCTGTCGCTTCCTACAGGGTGGGCAATATCGTCGTGACCATGCTGCACGGCGGGGAAAACTTTGCCTACATCACCGTGGCAGGATCAGAAAACGGCTTGCTGCTGTATCGCGAATCCAAGAAGGAAGTTATGGCTGCTTATGAGGTCGTGCGTGGGCGGCCGCGTCGTAATCTGCCATTAATGACGACTCCTTTGGCTGAACTGAATCTTCTCAAAGAGAGTGGGTGGAATCGCGCTGTCTGCAGTTGGGGAGCCTGGCTGGCCTCGGTATTGATTTAAAGCAAAACATCTGGAGGCGAGTGGTGAGCTGCGGAAATCGGATCAAACGGGTGGCAGAAGCTGCGATTCAGGGAGGCATTACTGCCTTGACCAGCAGAAAGACCTTCTATATCGGGGCTACTACTGCTGGCGCTTTGATAAGTGGTTTAGCGCTGCGCCAATTCCTGCGCGAGCGCACGGCTCCGTCCGGGGCGCCTGCTCAATCGATTTCTCGGCTCATCTCACAGTCAGAATCTTCTAAAATACAAACGTTGCCTGGTTTAAGGAAGATCACACCGGCCTCGCTGGAACAACTGGGCGGCCAGCATTGCGGAACGTGTGGCCTGAATCCTGACAGCAAGGTAGGTCCATGGTACATCATTCGCAGGCAGGCTTATTGCCACGACTGTGCTCGCGAGGAAGCCCAAAAAGAGGGAATGGAATTAGTCTCTCCGGCACCCTCAGTACCTTCAACAATGGGAACTTCAGTCTCTCATTGGGCTAATCCTATGGGACGCCGGGTTAGACTCCAACCGGGCTGGGTTAATACAGGGGTGGTCAAAAATGTGGACGGTTACATCGTCTTGGATGGTCACAGTGGAAAACCTACCGGTCTGGTTATTGCCCCTGGGGTAAAAATTGACTCAACTAGCCAACCCAGCGTCAATACCACACGTTGGTATGTCAACTACGATCGTATCAACAAAGCTCTGGCCGGCCCTTATGAAAGCGTCAATCAAGCTAAAGCTATCGCCTCTATTCTGGCCAATTTTGATTGGAACCGCCCGATGGAGGAATTCTCTAAAGAAGAAG
>JAHDWA010000118.1 GCA_023382535.1 Anaerolineae bacterium
GCGCGCCCGGATGCGCTCGATCAAGCGGTAATAGCCGGCCATCGTGTAGTCGCGCTTCATCTCGCGCAGAATAGCGTCGTCGCCGGCCTGGTTGGGCACTTCGATGTGCTCGCAAACCTTCGGCAGCTCGGCCACCGTGTCGAGCAGTTCGTCGCTCATGTAGTTGGGATGGCTGGTTAAAAAGCGAATCCGGGCTAGCCCGTCAATCTCGTGGAGCGCGGCCAGCAATTGGGGCAGGCGCGGCCCGTCGGGGATGTCGTAGCCGTAGCGGTCTACAATCTGGCCGAGCAAGGTCACTTCGCGCACGCCCTGGGCGACCAGGCTGCGAATTTCGGCGGCAATCTCCCCAATCGAACGGCTGCGCTCGCGCCCGCGGCGGGAAGGGATGATGCAGAAGGTGCAGACGTGGTTGCAGCCGTAAATAATCGGCACGTGGGCTGTGATAACATGGTGGCGCTGGTGCTGCGGCAGAACCAGGCTGATCTCTTCATCCTGCAACTGGTGGCGGTAGGCCAGGGCCGCCTGCTCGCTTTCGCGGGCTAATAAAAAATCCACCAGCGGGCCGGGTTCGCTGGGCGGCATAAACACGTCTACGTGGGGAAAAGCTTTGGCAAGCTGCCCGCCGCCCTTGACGCCGACCATGCAGCCCATCAACGCCAGCACTTTGTCCGGCCGGGTCTCTTTGAGCGGTTTGAGGCTCCACAAAAAGCCGACGGCTTTATCCTCGGCGCTCTGGCGGACCACACAGGTATTCAAGACGACGACATCGGCCTCGCGGTAGCTGTCGGTGTAGCGGTAGCCCAGCTTCTCCAGCTCAGAGCCGACCCGCTGTGAGTCGGCTACATTCATCTGGCAGCCGGCCGTCCAAATATGATACTTCATCTAAAAGTTCCCCCTACCACAAAATTTGAGGTAAAGAAGTTGGGCCGGGATTGGGGGATTAGGAGATAAAAAATTTTATAAAAATCCCCTAATCGCCTAATCCCGGCAAAATTATTCAGTCATTAATGTGATCTGAGCAGGCTTAACCCCCGGCAAATCCTTCGGCGTGCGGTTGGCGCGCGGGTCGAGCGAGTCGAAACCTTCAAACGGGGCGTCGAGCCGCTTTTGACTCATAGAAATATACTCAGGATTGATGTCAATGCCAAACCAGGCCCTGCCCAAAACCTGGGCCACGCGGCAGGTCGTGCCGCTGCCGACAAAGGGATCGAGCACTACCTGGCCCGGCTGGGAGCTGGCTTTGATGATACGTTCCAGCAGCGCTTCCGGCTTCTGGGTCGGATGCGCTTCGCGTTCCGCGCTGCAATAGTGAACGTGAGAAAAGGTCCAGACGTCGCCGGGATTGGCCCCGGCCATGTTGTTGCGCTCCCGGTAATACTTTTGCGGCACGCGCACGTCGTCAAGGTTAAAGGTGAACTGCTGCGATTTGGTAAAGTAGAGGATGTCTTCGTGCCGGGGCGAAAAGCCGGTTTTGCGGCCCATGCCCTGGGTGTAGTGCCAGGTGATCCAGCCGTTAAACTCCAGCTTGAACTCCTCTTCCAGCAGCATAAACAGCCGGGAGATGAAGCGCACGCCCATGAAGACGTACATCGAGCCGGTTGGCTTGAGCAGGCGGACAGCCTGGGCCACCCAGGCCCGCGTGAACGCTTCGTACTCTTGCCAGGCTTTCCGGTCGAGGTTGTTGCCGTAATCTTTGCCCAAATTGTAGGGTGGGTCGGCGACGAGCAGGTCCACACAAGCATCAGGCAGATGGGCCATCTCCTGAACGGCATCGCCGCAGATGAGCCGGTTGAAGTTCATCGCTTATTGACCACCCATCGGCAACGACCGAATTCGAATACGACTTGGCTCAAAAATGACTACACTTCCCGCTTGTAGCGCATCTTGAATTGCCGGTAGATTTGCTAAGAGCAAAGCCAACTGACGTTCAGGTCGCCGCTCAGTACCTTTGCGAAACAGGATGACTGAAGGTTTATTTTCCTTCCATAAAGCCAACAATGTGCCAAAATCAGTATCTGCCGAAATAACGATTCTATCTTCCCCTGCCGCACGAGAAAAAATTTCTGGGTCTTTAGCCGCCTGCATTCCATAGTCACGGACGTGAGTAGCATCGTATCCTGACCTACGTAATCCCTCGGCCAAGCGGGGTGATAAAGCATTATCTACCAGAAATTTCATTGGGGCACAAGCAAAGGCAATTCACGTTCTCGCACAGCCTCGGCAGCAAAACGGAGTGCTTCGCGGATATCCTCACGCTCCAAATCTGGATAGGCAGCCAAAATCTCTGCATCGTTCATGCCTTCAGCAATCATTTCTAATATGGTAGCAACCGGAATACGCAAGCCACGAATACATGGCACCCCACCCATTTGATGAACATCAACTGTAATCCGAGTAAAGTTGATCATTTTCCTCCTTAACTGTGCTCAATCGCCCTAAAGTGACTATTTTAGTTTCAGCTATGTAACTTTGATAGCAAACACAGCATTTCCAGGTAAAGTCAGACCAGAGTGACCAAAAATCGGGCCAAAAGTGCCCACGGTACGTACATATTGTACCATTTAATTTGCTCTCAAGCCAGTGATTTGAGCGATACAGGTCCACCCTCCTTTGACCCCATTGCCTGGCTAATAAAGCGATCAATCTTTTATAACATCATTCACAATCCGGCTACAAGTGACAAAAGCTCCTTCCTGAAAAAACGCATTTCCCTTCCCTTTCCCGCTCATTTGTGCTAAAATCTCTCTATCCAAGCAAGGAAAGGTTATTCTTGTGCCGACGACTTTTCTCACCGGCCCGGCCGGAACCGGCAAAACAACCCAAGCGGTAACGCGGCTGCGCGACCTGCTGGCCGATCACGTACCGGGCCATAACATCCTGGTCCTGGTCTCCCAGTCAACCCTGGCCGGCCCTTATCGTGACCTGCTGCGTGACCCCGGCCTGCCCGGCGCGGCCGCCGTAGATATTCTGACATTCAGCGGCCTGGCGCTGCAAACTATTGACCTGTTCTGGCCGCTGGTGGCGGCTCCCGCCGGTTTTGGCCGCCCCCAGGCCCGGCCTGTCTTTTTGACCATCGAAACGGCCCAATATTATCTGCACCAGGTGATCGAGCCGCTGCTGCGCCAGGGCTACTTTGATCCCAACGTCGTCCCCATCACTATCTCCCTGCCCCGTTTGATGAGCCAGATTCTGGACAACCTGAACAAGGCGGCCCTAATTGGCCTGCCGCATACCGAAGTGGGCGCGCGTCTGGCGGCTTCCCTGGCGGTCGAACCGAGCAGCCGGGCGGCTCTGGAACACACCCAGGTTTGCGTCAACGAATTTCGCGCTTTCTGCCTGGCCCGCAACCTGCTCGATTTTTCCCTGCGTATCGAAACCTTCCGGCGTTACCTCTGGCCGGTCGAAGGTATCTGCCAGTATCTGACCGGGCGCTACCGCCACCTGATTGTGGACAACCTTGAAGAGGACAATCCCTTTGCCCACGCTATGCTGCGGGAGTGGCTGCCCCACACCGAGTCGGCTCTGCTGGTCAACGACGAGGACGCCGGTTATCGTATCTTTCTGGGCGCCAACTGGCGCACGGCCCAGGGTCTGGCTTCTCTGGCCGATGAAACCATTCGCCTGACCGACTCCCAGGTGGCCCCAGCCGATATGCTGGCATTGGGTGAGCAGTTGAGCCACATCGTGAATGGCCGAATCAACGAGTCAGCGAATCAATCTGTTACAAATGAAACGCCTAAGCGAAAAAATCGTAAATCGCGCCAAGGGCACGCAAGCGAAATCCAAAATCCAAAATCGGCCGATCCTCGCCGCGTCATCACCTTTCAACAGGAACGCTTCTACCCCCAGATGATCGAGTGGACCATTGACCGGATCGCCGCGCTGCTGGCTGATGGCGTCTCCCCGGCAGAGATTGTCGTGCTGGCGCCTTTTGTCAGCGATGCGCTCCGTTTTTCCTTTACCCAGCGCATGGCCCAGCGCGGGCTGCCGGCTCGCTCCCACCGCCCCTCCCGCCCCCTGAGTGAAGAACCAGCGGCTAAAACCGTGCTCACCCTGGCCCGCCTGGCCTTCCCCGAAATGGGCCTGCTGCCGGAACCGTTTGACGTCGCTCAGGCTCTCAGCCAGGCCGTTGCCGATCTGGACTTGATCCGGGCGAATTTGTTGACCCAGGTGGTCTACCGGCCCAACCGCCAAATGCCGACTGCCAACAATCAATCCACAATCCACAATCCACAATTCACAATTCCCCATTCCCCATTCCCCCTGACCGCTTTCGACCAAATTGAAGGCGATGTGCGCGAGCGGATCTCCTACCAGGCGGGCAACCGTTTCGACCAGCTCCGCGCCTGGCTGCAAAATGTTCAGAGTGGATCAGCCCCGCCGGTGCTCGATCACTTTTTCAGCCGCCTGTTTGATGAAATTTTGGCCCAGCCGGGGTTTGGTTTCCACGGCCAGCCCGAGGCGGGGGAGGTAATTGCGAACCTGATTGACTCGGCCCGGGCCTTTCGCCGGGTAGCGGAGCAGGTGCCCGGCGTCACGAGCGCCGGCTTTCCCGGCGTGATTGAACTCAACCGCGCCTATCTTGAAACCATCGAGCAGGAAATCATGGCCGCCCAGTACCTGCGCAGTTGGGACGGCAGCCCCGAGGCGGCGGTACTGATTACCCCGGCTACCACCTTTTTGATGAGCAATCGCCCGGTGGAGTACCAATTCTGGCTCGACGCCGGCAGCAGCGGCTGGTGGGAACGCATTGCTCAGCCGCTGACCCACCCTTACGTCCTGACCGCCGATTGGGAGCCGGGCCGCCTCTGGACCGACGCCGACGAAGTGGCCGGCCAGCGTGACCGGCTCTCCCGCCTGGTCCTCGGCCTGACCCGCCGCTGCCGCAAACACGTTTTCATCGTCAACTCCGAAGTCGGCGAGCAGGGTTATGAGCAGCGCGGCCAACTGCTGATTGCCCTTCAACAAATGCTGCGCCATCTGCAGCAGGCTCCTCAGAATCCCTAACCTCTCCTTTTCGCGTCCTTCTGGGTCCCAACCTGAGTTTGAGACCCAGTAAGGGGAAGTCGTTCCAAACTGGAGTAAATAGGAAAAAAGGACTACCTCTCAAACCATATTCAAACATTTGTGTGTTATCCTTAACATTATTAAAATATAACTTCTTGTCCGGTTGTAAATTGGTTTTTGAACTGGTAATGGAACTCTCGGCCATCTCGCTGGACAGTCAAATTCGTTTACGGCCCCTTTCCAAGCAGCTTGAAAATGGGGTTGCGATTATTGGCTGGGGCGATGAGTTCCTGGAGTTGCCGCCGGAGGGCTTGCACTTTATTGCCTGGCTGAATGAAGGGTTGAGCCTGCGCGAAGCCCGGCAGCGCTTTGAAACGCACTACAACCCTTTTCCCGAGGACGAAGTTTGGGAAGTTGTTAAAGCTTTTTGGGAGAGTGATTTTATTGCCGCCGTGGACGGGCAGGCTGTTCCCCCTCAACCCGGCCCGCTTTCAACTCAAGCATTGTGGCTGCCGCGGGCCTGGACCGGCGCTCTCTTCTCCAAGCCGGTATTGCTGGCCTGGATGGGTGTCGTTATTCCGGCGGCGATCCTGTGGATCAGGACCCCGGCGTTGTGGCCGCGCCTGACCGACTACTTCTGGGTGGATTATAATTTTATCATTATTTTGGTTGGTTTACTGCTCTGGCTGGTGGACATGGCGCTGCACGAACTGGCCCATCTGCTGGCCTGCCGGGCCAAAGGGATTGATGCTTCCATTACCTGGACACAGCGTCTCGGCTTTATTCCGATGAGCCAGACGGTTATGCACAATATTTGGGCAGTACCGGGTTCAGCCCGGTTATTACCTCTGGCGGCGGGTATGGTTTGGGATGTGGGGCGGATCAGCCTGCTGGTATATCTGCTCTTTTTCCAACGATTGGGCTGGCTGGTCTGGCCGGAATTAGTAACCAAATTCTTGAAATTTTACCTGCTGACCTCGACTTTATCCCTTACCGCTCAATTCTGGCTCTTTTCCAAAATGGATGGTTATTTCTTGCTGTCTGCCTTGCTAGGCCAGCGGAATTTGCAGGCCGACACCTATGCCTGGTTTAAGTCCAGGTTGAGCAAAATGGGTCATTTCGATCCTCCGACCAGGGGAATGAAGTTTATCTATCTCTACGCGCTGGTGACTATCTTGGGAGGCGGTCTATTTATGGGGCAGTTCTTTTTGGTGCAACTGCCGATCAAGTTACGCTTGCTGTGGGAAGCCTTTCTCAGAATTAGCGGCAGCGCAGCTTTAGCTCCCCTGGAATTTGGGGACGGTGTCGCCGTGTTAACCAGCCAGGTGATTGACCTGGGTCTTCTCATGTATGCCTACTGGCGGGAAACCTGGCCCAGTTGGCGCCAATCTTGATGTTCCAAGGCCGGCCCGTGAGGGGGCGAGCCTTGTAGCAAATCTAGCAGAAAGGAGCTCGATCCAATGAAAGTCCGCAAAGTCGAAAAGGTCAAACCGACCGGAACCCATCGGGGAAGTGGTTGATCTCGTTTGTTAATGTTAGTCAGGCAATTCAGTGATCTGATTGACGACTAACCTGTTCTCCTCAGAACAAGCGCGGCCATTAATTCGTCGCGCTTGTTTTTGTTTTGCCAAAAGTTTAGCATCCAACGGATGCCGCACGAGCCGGTGGTTTTCTCCACACCTTTGAGACTGGATTCGCTAGCGTAATACCGGCCAGTGAGGTGACTGGTAATTACCAAATCCAGTCAAAAGGCAGTGGACTGACCCGAAAGTCCGCAATGCCAAAAAAGGTCGAACCACCGGCTCGTAAGACACCCGTTTAGATACAGAATGGGTTTCAAAAAGTTCGTAGGCCGTTATAACAGCCCGATTAATGGCTACTCGCTCCAAAAATAACTGGCGCAGGGTTTGGTCAGTAATTTTTCCGGCTCTGGCCAGGATCAGGTTATGGGCTGACTTCAAAGTTGCCTGGGCGCGTTCCGTTTGGCCTGTGGCAGTAAAGACTTGATAAATGATGAAATGATCCTGCTGGGGAAACTCTGGTCCCTCGCCGCCACATTCTGCTAAAATAGCCTCAGTTTGGGTCGCATATTCCAGGGCTTGAGTTAAATCACCCGCCGCCAGGTAAGCCGCCGCCAGGACAGCCAGATTATCCGGAGTGGCGAAACGCATCTTGAGTTCCTGCCGTAAGGCCAATGACTCTTCTGCTTGTGATACTGTCTGTTTTAAATCACCCAATTGTAAGTTAACAGTGCTCAGATAATTGAGAAAGCTGGAGGCCAGATACTGGTCATCCTGGGCTTGAGCCAGGGTCAAACCCGTGGTGAGTAATTTATGGGCTACTTCTAATTTACCCTGATCTCGCATAGTCAGGCCCAAATTCACCAGAATATAGGCTTGTCCAGCCTCGTCGCCAATTTCCTGGGTTAAAGTCAGGCCTTGCTGTAAACAACTCTCTGCTTTTGGTAGATCGCCCAACTCCTGGTATAGAACACCCAGGCTGTTCCAGACGTTAACTTCTTCCCAGCGGTTGCCCGTAGCCCGAAAGATACTTAAGGCTGCATCCAGATATTTTTGAGCCTGGTCATAATCACCGAGATCACAGCTAATCTGGGCTAAATTATGCCAACTCATACCCTCACCCGCCCGGTCGCCAATGGTTTCCCATATTTCTAACGCTTGACCATAGTGGGCCAGCGCCTCAGCCAGGTGTCGTTGGTAAAGCGAAACCACTCCCAAACTATTGTAAGCTTGGGCTTCGCCTGAACGGTTGCCGGTTTGACGGCTCAGGGCCAGGGCTTGTTCGTGGCATTGCCGGGCCTGGTCAAAATGGCCTTGCTGGCGAAAGACCGTGCCCAATCCATTGAGAACTTGGGTCAGTACCCAGGCTTCTGGTTCGGTGGGCACGTGTTTGGATTCAAACAGGGCCAGGGCTTGGTGGTACCAGGTTTTGGCCTGCTCATAATTGCCCTGCCGGCGGGCAATCAAACCCAAATAGGCCAGGCTGCGCGCTTCACCGGCTAAATCTCGCTTATCCCGGCTGTCGGCCAGGGCGAGTTCAATCGCGGCCTGGGCTTTGGCATAGTTACCGGTAGCCTCATAATATTGGCCCCACAGATAGCCCACCTCAAACGTTGGCGCTTCCAGGTTGGCCGCTAAAGCCTGTAGGTTGGCCTTTTCTTCCTCTCGCCGGCCCAAGACGTGCAAAATCTCCACTTGACCCTTACGCCAGCGCCAGCGCTCAGCCAGCGTTAAAGCCTGAGTGTAGTAGGCCAGGGCAGTTTCGTTGGCATATTCGTGTTGGGCCTTGCCCGCGGCCAGGTCCAGATAAAACAACATCTTATCCTGGGCCTCACTCCGGCTAAAATGATAGGCCAGGCGCTCGACCGCTTCAGGCTGCCAACGTTCCAACGCTTCGGCCACGGCCCCATGCAGACTGCGTTCCTGTTGTTCCAAGAGAGTGGCGTAAGTGACCTCATGAGTAATACTGTGCTTGAATAGAAAAAGCCGTTGCTGAAGTAATACCCCACCCGGCTGAACAAAATCAAGGGCTTGCAGCAGGCCAATCTGTTCAAGTAAGCCAGCTTCACCGGGCTGGGTGGGATGGGCTTGAACCAGCAGATCAAATTCAAAGAGCCGGCCGATGACACTGGCCGCTTTTAACGTCACCTTAAGCGGCTCCGGCAGGCGGTCAAGCCGGGCCAGGACGATACTGTGGATGGAGTCCGGCACGTCCAATCTGGCCGCGGCCAGCGAAGCATGTTCAACCAGAGTCCACTGGCCCCGGCGTTTGGTCAAACAATTGGCCTGCTGTAGGGCACTGAACATCGCCTCAGAGAGCCACCATAGGCCGTCCTCCCGGCGACACAGATCCCCCCGCTCCTGTAGAGCATTCACTAATTCTTTGGTAAAAAGGGGATTACCCTGGGCCTGAACCTGAATTAACTCCAGGGCCAGGGGTGACACCTCTCCCTGCAGCCGTTGTTTCACCAGTTGGGCTGCCTCTGGCGGGGATAATTCACCCAGCTTGAGGCGATGAACCTGGGGCAGCCGGTTTAGTTCCAGCCACCATGGCTCCTGCTCAACCTGGACCGGCGGCAGGGTTTGCACCAGGATGAACAAAATGGGTCCTTTAGCTCGAACCCGGCCCAACGCCAGTAACAGCGCCCGTGAAGCCTCGTCCAACCACTGCGCATCTTCGATGAGCACGAGGAGAGGTTGGTCCTGCGCCCAGGTTTGCAGCAGTTCATCGGCCAGGTCAAAGAGCGCATCCTGGCGCACCTGTGGCTCAAAAGCAGCCGTGGTGGGGTTATCTAAAATCAGTAAGCCGAGCAGATCGCCGAGCAAAGGCAAACGAATCAACCAACTGGGGTTCATTTCCGCAATGATCGCTTCGAGTTGGGCCACCTGGCGGGCCAGGCGTTCTTCCTGGCTCAAGTGAACCGCTCTTTCGTCCGGCAGACCTAGTAAACTCCTGAAAATCTGCCGCCAGGGATAATACGTCGTGGTTTGATTGGTCCCCTGGCAGGCCCCGACAATTACCCGCACCCCCTGCTGCAAAGCTCGCTCGGCAAACTCCGCCACGAGGTGACTTTTGCCAATCCCGGTAACCCCCTCCAGCCAGACCATTTGGTTTTGACCGGCCAGCGTTTCCGCCAGGATACGCTCCAGTTGGCGGAGTTGTTCGCTTCGGCCCACCAAAGGCTCTTTGAAAGTGGTAAACAGTTTTTGGGCAGAGGGCAGTCGAGGCGACAGAGCGAGCGAAACGGTAATTGGCTCCTGTTTGCCCTTGAATTTGAGAGGCCCCACATGCTTAAAATAATAACTGGAAGCCGCCGCCTCGACGATACTCTGGCTGACCAAAATCTGCCCAGGCTTGGCTCGGCTCATCAAGCGAGCCGCGATGTTGACCCCATCACCCAATACGCCATACGTGCGCCGGGTGACGCTGCCGTATGCGCCAACCCGCATCCGTCCCTGGTTAAGGCCCATTTGAATTTGCGAAATGAAGTCAAACTGCCGGGACGCGGCTTGGAGTTCCAGGGCTGCCGCCACGGCTCGTTCCGGGTCGTCGTCATGGGCGGAGGGCGCGCCAAAAATGGCATAGAGATGGCTGCCCTTGTCGCCGTTGAGCAACTGCATCACGTAGCTGTCATAACGCACCAACACGTTCTGCACCCAGCGAATAAATGCATCCAGCTTTGCCCCGGCGGATTCGTCGTGATCGTAATCCAGGCCATCGAACTTCAAAAAAAGCGCCACAGCCGGACGGATTTCGGCCAGGAATTCATCTTGCCCATTCTGGAGACTGTGATAGACCGGCGGCAGCAGCCAGGGCCGAATGAGAGTCTCAGCCAGGTCAGTATCTTCTGCCGGAGCAAACATTTCCGGCCAGGCGTACGTTTCCATGGGTTGAGTTAAGCCGGCAACCACGCCAAAGGAAGCCGGGCTGCCGGTCCGGTATTTCGTCTTTTTGTGCTGGCTGCGCCATTCAACCAGCCTGGCCTGGCTACCCACTTGAGCCGCCAGCTCTGCGCTCAGGACAACTTCACCGCGCCGGGCGACCTGCTGCGCCAGGGCCATGCGCTCTACGGTAGCGCCGGCCAGGACATCAAGATACTGGATGTGGGGGTCGCCGACCAAAAAACGCCGGACAGTCCCACCTGCCGCTCCAATTTTTAACGAGAGAGCAACTTTCCGCCTGGGGGAGATCTCCAGGGCAGCAAATTGATGCATTGCCTGCTGCATCGTCAGCCCGCAGGCCACGGCGCGAAAGGCCGAAGTAACTTCCGCCTTCCGCCTTCCGCCTTCCGCCTTCTCAGAGAACCAGCAGGTAATAGCGTCGCCGCTGAAATTAATGACACTTCCGCCGTACCGGTCCACTTCTCGAATCAGGGCATCGTAGACCTGGTTCAACCGCCGGGTTAACTCATCCGTGCCCCGCCGGGAACCAAAGGCCTGTAACAGCGCATCGGTCAGCAGGGTAAAGCCGGAGATATCGGCAAAGAGGGCCGTTCCCTGCATGCGGTCAGGCAGAGCTTGACCCTCGGCGATAGCCCGACGGCGATCTAGGGGAATGTAAGCGCCTGGCGATTCCATAGTTACACTGATTCTTTGATGGTTGGGAAGCCTGAAGTCAGTAAAGAGGATTTATATTTGCACAAATGTTCTGATTTATTAATGAGCTACTTGAATTTGCGGCACTTTTATACTATCATGACTCTTATGCCGGTTTCAATGCGCCAGTTCATACTTTTGGGCTAGAGTGCAGGCAGGGATGATGAAGAATAAGCCGGATGATATAATTTTAGATCTCTTCCTCCAAAAGATACGTCAACGTTTGGGCGACCATCTTCGCCAGGTCATCCTTTTTGGTTCCAGGGCCAGGGGAGATTTTGACTCTGACTCCGATTACGATTGCCTGGCAGTGGTGGATGAGGTTTCGCCAACGGTTGATGAAGCTATTGCCGAAGTAATGGGTCAACTATTGTATGAACATGATGCTGTCTTTTCGATCTTTCCTATTACGGTCGAGAGGTATCAGCAGGATGTTTGGGAACCATTGCTGATCAATGTGCGTAAAGAAGGGTTGCCCTATGACCAATACATAATCGTTGGCCGATAAGTTGGAGTTGATGAAGCAAAGAGCATCTCGCTCTCTGACCACTGCCTGACGACATACCGAAGCAGGTGAACACTGAACGCACTCACGCTTATTTAATGCTCATGGGAGGACAGGTGACCAGTTTTGATATTTCAACCCTCCTGAATTTTGATCCACCCGAATTTCTCTGTAATAATTGCATGAGGATTTTTAACAGATCTGAAGTGAGAGATTATTCATTTGAAAGAGACTGGCTTAGATGTCCAATTTGTAATAAACATTATAGTAACGAGGCGGAGTTCATCAGTATTAAATTTGACGATCTCATGGGGCATAGCCGCAAATTAGCGGCCATTGCTTCAGCAATGTATAAGGGTCTTAGAGATAAAAAAGCGTCACCGCCGTTGCGTGTGTTGTTAGGTGCGTTTCTATCTGCTGAGTCTTTTATACATCTTACAAGTTACAACATGAATCACGTAGTTTTAGGGGCTTTAAAGCTGATATCACAACAAGTGGATGTTCGAGGCTTGGTTAGTAATGTAAGCAATGAAAATTTAGTTCAGGAAATAAATAATCATAAAGATGAAAATCCACGCTTGAATTTGGTCACTATTGCTGCAACAAATACTCACAGACTGGTTGAGGATGAGATTCCACATCAGAAATTGATCATAATAGACGGCCTTTTAGCTTTTGCGGGTTCAGCAAATTTGACCCTGTCATCTTGGAGAAGTGCCAGAGAAGGGCGTGACCATATACAAATAATCACTGATGTTGGACAAATTCAAGAACTTCACGATAGACTTTTTAGCCAACATTGGTACAAACTTAACCCAGCATCGCAAGATTATTCGGATGAAATACCATTCTAAGTTAATGACTAAAGCAAGATTTTTACCCCGTCCCTCTCAACAAAAAATCCTTGAAACCATCCTGACCGCCCCCGGCCCGATCCGGGTGGGCGTGTCGGCGGTGCCGGGAAGTGGGAAAACGCACATCCTCTCCTACCTGGCTTCGGAGCTGGTCCAGCGCGTTGGCGATGAGCAGGAGGTCTTGATTGTCACCCTGGTCAACGCCGCCGTAGATAACTTCCGCCGCCGGGTAGACGGTTTTGTTCGGGCCAGGGGCCTGCTGCCCGGTTTCAACTACCGGGTCTGCACCCTGCACTCGCTGGCCCACGAGATTGTCCAGCAGCGCCCGTCGCTGGTTGGCCTGAGCCAGGATTTTGACATCGTGGACGAGCGCACCTCGGAGCTGATTCTGCGCGAGGTGGTCGAAGGCTGGCTGGCCAGCCATGCCGCCCAGCTTGAAGATTATTTGCTGCCCACCGTCGAAATTCAGCCGCTTATGCGCCAGCATTTGCCGGAACTGGTGCTGACCATTGCCCGGAACTTTATCAAGCGGGCCAAAGATTACCGCCTGGTGCCCTACGAGCTGGATGATTTGCTGCGCCGCAATTCCGATTCGCTCCCCCTGGCCCAACTGGGGATTGATATTTACCGCGAGTACCAGAACCGCCTTGCCCGCACCGGCGTGGATTTTGATGACCTGATTCGCCTGGCCGCCCAGGCCATTGAACTCGATCCCGATTTTCTGGCCCGGCTGCGCCAGCGCTGGCCCTATATCCTGGAAGACGAGGCCCAGGACAGCAGCCTGCTCCAGCAGCAAATCCTGGAAAGCCTGACCGGCCCCGGCGGCACCTGGGTGCGCGTCGGCGACCCCAACCAGGCCATCTACGAAACCTTCACCACGGCCGACCCGACCCACCTGCGCCAATTTCTGCAGCGGGAGGGCGTTGTCAGCCTGCCTATGCCCGAATCGGGCCGCTCAACGCTGAGTATTATCGGCTTGGCCAACTATTTGATTGATTGGACGATGAGCGAACACCCTCGCCCGGAAGTGCAGGATGCGCTCAGCCTGCCTTACATCGAACCAACCCTGCCAAGTGACCCGCAGGCCAATCCGCCCGACCAGCCCGGCCAGATCCACTTCCGGCCCGAAAAGTTCAGGCCGCCGCAGGAAATCCAGGCCATTGTCCGCTCGGTCAAGCAGTGGCTCAAACAGAACCCGGATAAAACCGCGGCCATCCTCGACGCCCGCAATAAGCGCGGGGTAGATATTGCCAATGCTTTACGCCGGGCCGATGTGCCTTATGTGGAGCTGCTCAACAGCACTGCCGCCACCCGCAGCACCGCCGGCGTGTTAGGCAATGTTCTCAAATACCTGGCCCGGCCGGAAGACTCGCGCCAATTAGCCACCGTCTTTCACGTCTGGAAGCGGCATGAGTGGGATTTGGAGGATTTGCAGCCCATCTACCAGCAGGTCGAGACAGCCATCCAGAATTGCCCCCGCCTGGAGGATTATCTGTGGCCCCGCCCCGGCCGCAACTGGCTGGAGAACCAGACTGAGATTATTTTGCCAATTGAAGATGAGCTGCGGGCCGGCGAACCGGCGAACAGCGGGGAAGAGAGTTTCTCCCCCCAGCACTTCATCCTCTCCCTGCTGACCAATTTCCGCGACTTGGTCCGCCGCTGGCAGCAGGCAGCCATCCTGCCGATTGACCAACTGATTTTGCTCCTGGCCCAGGATTTGTTCGATAATCCGGCCGACCTGGCCCTGTCCCACAAATTTGCCGTCGTGCTGCGTCGCATCGCCGCCGAGCACCCTGACTACCGCCTGCCCGAATTTGTCGAAGAGCTGGCCGAGATTGCCCGCAACCAGCGCCGCTTTTTGGGCTTCGACGAGGATCTGGTCGGCTTTGAGCCGCCGCCCGGCAAGGTGACGGTCGCCACCATGCACCGGGCCAAGGGCCTGGAATGGGATCGGGTCTACCTGATGGGCCTTAACAACTACAGCTTCCCCTCCGGCCAGCCGCAAGACACCTACTTTTCCGAGAAATGGTTTGTGCGCGACTCGCTCAACCTGGAAGCCGAAGTGCTGGCCCAGTTGGAAGCGATTGTCAACCCGGAAGAGAGTTACGTCGAAGGGGTAGCGACCGAAGCGGCCCGGCTCGACCTGGTCAGGGAGCGGCTGCGTCTCTTCTTCGTCGGCCTGACCCGCGCCCGCCAGGAAGTGATTGTCACCTGGAACACCGGCCAGCAGTATCCGAATAAGCTGGACAATCAGCCGGGCATACCTTTTGTCGCTTTACAAACTTGGTGGGAAGAGAATGGTAACAGGGTAGCAGAGTAGCAGGTTGCAAGGTACAGATTATTTTGCAACCTGCCACCTTGTTACCTGCTACCTTGCAACAGGGAGATCAATAATGCTTTTACCAGCAACTTTCCAATTCAGCCAATCGAGTTTGCAGGATTTTGACATCTGCCCGCGGCGCTTCAAGCTGCGCTACCTGGACCATCTGCGCTGGCCGGCGGTCGAGTCGGAGCCGATCCAGGAGGCGGAGCGGCTGGCCCGGCTTGGAGCGGATTTTCATCGTTTGGTCCAGCAGCATATCGCCGGGATTGCCGAGCAGATTTTGAGTGACAGTTTGGTTGAAAGCGAGGCCGCCCTGCAAAGCTGGTGGCAGAGCTACCTGCAACAGCGCCCGCCGCTGCCAGCCGGGACACGGCTGTATGCCGAGGTGACTCTCTCCACCCCGGTGCGGGGCTACCGGCTGCTGGCCCGCTTCGACCTGTTAGCCGTGCAGCCCGATGGGGCTTTTTTAATCGTTGACTGGAAAACATCGCTGCACAAGCCGGCCTCCACCGATCTGGCCCAGCGGATGCAAACCCGGGTTTATCCCTACGTGCTGGCTCTGGCCGGCGCTGCCTTTAACGGCGGCCAGCCCATTGACCCGGCGGCAATCGGGATGATCTACTGGTATCCCGAACGGCCCGACCAACCGGAACGGTTTGACTATAACGCCCAGCTCCGGCAGCGGGACGAGCAGTTCTTGAGCGACCTGATCGAACGGGTCAAGCAGGCCGCGGAGAGGAAGCACTTTCCCATGATTGAAGATAAAAAACCGTGCATCTACTGCGTTTATCGCTCCTTTTGTGATCGTGGGGACAAAGCCGGCCGGCTGGCTGAGTTAACGGAAGAGCCACAAGAAATCCTGGATGTCCTGGCCCTTGATTGGGAGCAGATTGCGGAGATACAGTACTAACCTGAGTTCGATATTTTGCCAAAAATCACCCTTCGATACGGCCTTCGGCCTACTCAGGATGATTTTCAGCCCAAATATTGCACCTGAGTAGCATTGAGTGAAGCGAAAGGCGTATCGAAGGGTGCAATTAAGAAAACTCCGAACTCAGGTTATTAGGTTTGCTTTTTGAAAGCGTGAGACATGAATGAAGCACTTTTTAATTTAATCCTCAATGCCTTGGCCCCAAAAACCCTGGCTTACCTGATCAGGGATCTAGAGGAAACTCAAGCCGATTGGAATTACTATCCAGAGGACGCCCCGCCTGAGACAGTTCAACAAGAGCTGCGGCAAAGGCTTGAGGCCATCAAAACCCTGGCCGCAGAGCGCGCTGCCGCCGACGGGCTTGATTTCGCCCGGCTGCTCCAACAGGCCAGCGAAGAACAACGGCAAGAAGAGTGGTCTGCGCAGCGCAATACCCAGGTCCAGCAAAATTGGCTGAGTGATTTGCAGTAGCGCCGGCTTTATGACCCACTGGCTTGTTTCTCCTCAACTTGACATCCCCGCCGGCCTGCTCGAGTTTACCGGCGATCCGTTTCTGGCCCAACTGCTGGCCCAGCGCGGCTTGACGACCGTAGAGCAGGCGCGGGCCTTTCTCAACCCTGACGCCTACTGCCCGGCCCCGCCCGCAGCCCTGCCTGATATGGCCCCGGCGGTCAACCGGCTTTTGCAGGCTATCGAGCAGCAGGAGGTCATCTATATCTGGGGCGACTTTGATGTGGATGGGCAGACGGCGACCGCCCTGCTCGTCTCGACTCTGCGGGATTTGGGGGCCAAGGTTCGCTTCTACATTCCCAACCGTCTGACCGAGTCCCACGGCATGAAGCTGCCCTCGCTGCGGCGCATCCTGGCCGAAGGGGCGGGAGTCATTTTAACCTGCGATACCGGCATCGCCGAGCACGAGGCCATTGCCGCCGCCCAGGCCGCCGGGGTTGAGGTGATCGTCACCGACCACCACGACTTGGCCGAGACCCTGCCGCCGGCCCAGGCCGTCATCAACCCCAAACGCCTGCCCCCTGACCATCCCCTGCGCGAACTGCCCGGCGTGGGCGTCGCCTATAAATTGGCCGAGGGTCTCTATCGAGCTTCTGGCCGGAGCAGCGCCAGCGAGGATCTGTTGGACTTGGTTGCCCTGGGCATCGTCGCCGATGTGGCCCAGCAAACCGGCGACACCCGCTACCTGCTGCAAAAAGGGCTGGCTGTACTCAGCCAGACTCCCCGCCTGGGCTTGCAGCTCTTGATCGAGAGCGCCAAAGTGGCGGTCGAACGGCTGACCGAAGCACATATCGGCTTCTGGCTGGCCCCCCGGCTTAATGCCCTGGGCCGCCTGGGCGACGCCAATCTGGCCGTCGAATTGCTGACGACCGGCGACCTGACCCGCGCCCGGATTATCGCCCTGCAACTGGAGGCGCTCAATGACCGGCGCAAACTGCTGGTGGACCGGGTGGTCGTGCAGGCGTTGGGCCAGCTTGAAGATACGCCTTCCCTGGCCGAGTACAAGGCCATCGTCCTGGCTGCCACCGATTGGCATCCGGGTGTGCTGGGCATTGCCGCCAGCCGCCTGATTGACCAGTTTGGCAAACCCGCCATTCTCCTGGCCCTGCGGCCCGACGAACCGCTGGCCCGTGGGTCGGCCCGCTCGGTGCCTGGCTGTGACATCCACCAGGCCCTTAAAACCCAGGCGCACCTGCTGCACAGCTTTGGCGGCCATCCGCGGGCGGCCGGGCTGGCCCTGGCCCCGGATAATATCGCCGCTTTCCGCCGGGGCTTATCGGCGGCTTTTGAGGGATGTCAGTCCGCTTCGGAAAAAACCATCACCCTTGATGCCCTGGTTGAACTGCCCCAAATTTCACCGGAACTGTTGGCTTCGATCCAGCGGCTGGCTCCTTTTGGGGAAGGTAATCCCCCGGTGCGATTGGGCTGCACCGGCCTGCACCTTGTCGAAGAGAAGGTTTTTGGCAAGACCGGAAGCCATAAACGGGTCGTCGTGCGAGACGCGGCCGGTTTTTTGCAGGAGATCATCTGGTGGGGCGGCGCGGCTGAACCCTCTCCGCAGGGTACGTTCGACCTGGCCTTCACCCTCAGCCCGGACGATTTCAACGGTGGAGGGATTCAGGTCGAATGGCTGGCTGCCAGGGAGTGGACGCCGGCTCCGGTTGTCGCCAAGCCCGAATTTGTGGATTGGCGGCAAGTAGGCCCTCTTCAATCTAAAATCGACGCCCAAATGGGCAGTCTAAAATCCAAAATCCTCTGGTCTGAGGGCCTCACCCTGCCTAACCTCTCCCCTCTTTCCCGCCACCAGCTCGCTCCCGCCGAAACCCTGGTGGTCTGGACGGCCCCGCCCGGCCAGGATATTTACCAGCAGGCCTTGCAGGTGGTCAAGCCCCGGCACATCTTTATTGTGGGGCAGCCCTCGCCTTTTGAGACGCTGCCGGCTTTTCTCAAGCAGTTGCTGGGATTGATCAAGTATGCCCTGACTCACAAAGAAGGCGAAGTTAACCTCGACGAGCTGGCCGCTGCCCTGGGTCACCGCCCGGCGACGGTCCGGCTGGGGATTGACTGGTTGGCCGTCCAGGGCAAGCTGTCCATCTACGCCGACGAGGGCGACATCCTGGTGCTGCGGCCCGACCAGCGCCCGCCCGGCCCCGAAGCGGGAGCGGTGGAAAACCTGCTCCAGACCGCCCTGGCCGAAACGGCGGCATATCGAAGGTTTTTCAGAGAGGCGAGTTTGGCGGCGCTGCAAAAGGTTAGCTGAAAGCATCTCTGTTCTTTTTGCCCTTGTCGGGGATACGGATTTGTTATACAATGTCGGCGTAATTTGTTTAAACTGAGATTTCAGAATTGGCTGACCTCTACAACCGCCCCAACATCCGCGAATTGCTGACCCACGGCTTCACCGATGCCGAATTCCGCAACCAGGGTAGATTCTAAAGCTAGTAGGTGGATAACCTAATGCTCCTCACCATCACCCCCAACCCCACCATTGACCGCATGCTCCACGTGCCGACCTTGACCGCGGGTCTGGTCCACCGGGCGACCTCGGTGCAGGTGGGGGCCGGCGGCAAAGGCTTGAACGTGGCCCGTGCGGCCTGTACCCTGGGCGGCGAAGTCCTGGTGACGGCGCCCCTGGCCGGTCATTCGGGCCGGCTCCTGGCTGATCTGCTGGTGTTGGAAGGACTGCCCGCCGACTGGTATTGGCTGGAATCGGGTGAAACTCGCGCCGCCGAGCTGCTAACCCACGACAGCGGCGACGCGACGGTGATCAATGAACCCGGTGAGAGCATGTCTCCCCATGCCTGGAGCGATTTTGCCGCGCATGTGGAGCGATTGGCGGAGCAGGCACAGGCGGTGGCATTCTGCGGCAGTCTGCTGCCGGGGGTCGAGCCGGAGGCATTGGGTGTTCTGGCGCGGGCGCTGGTCAGTCCTCGGCGAGCCGTTTACCTGGATACCAGCGTAGCGGCGCTGGCGGCGGCCCTGGCCGAGCCGAGCGGTCTCTGCCTCAAAGTGAACCGGACGGAACTGGCCGTGGGTCTGGGCCGGAGTGGAGAGGATTTCTCCATTAGCCAGGTCATCGAAGCGGGGCAAGAATTGCTGGCGCGGGGAGCGGCGCTGGTGGTGGTCACACTGGGGGCAGAAGGCGCGCTGGCGATTGCCCCGGAAGGCTGCTGGCAGGCCAGTTCGCCGCGGGTGGAGGTGGTCAGCACGGTCGGCAGCGGCGACTCGTTCCTGGCGGGACTGGCCGTCGCCCGCATGGAGGAGCGCAGCCTGGCCTCGGCCCTGGCTTTAGGCGTGGCCTGCGGTGCGGCTAATGCCACCACCAACCTGCCCGGCCGGTTCGAGCACAGCCTGGTTGAAACGCTGCTGCCCCAGGTCAACGTAAAGCGTCAGGCATAGAGCGTGAAGTGTAAGGATTTTAAGTGAAAAAGATTATGCCTCACGCACCTTCACCTCCCCTTCCACTACCCGCTTCAAATTCTCAAGAGAGCCGGCAATCATCTCCTCGAACACGCCGTTGCCGGTCAGGCGGATGAGGATAGCATTGAGCGACCAACCGCCGATTAGTTTCCAATCCACCGTCCAGACGATATGGGTGCCGTTTTCCACCGCTTCCAGGTCAAAGGTACAGGTTTGGGCCATTCTCAAGGCGGCGTTTTCGGTCTGC
>JAHDWA010000119.1 GCA_023382535.1 Anaerolineae bacterium
AAGACGGGTTGGTGAAACTGCCAACTCGTCTTGTGTTTAACCAAGCTTTCAAGTTTCCAGAGAGGAATCGAATATGTTGGACAGAATCTTTCCCAATCAAGCAACAACAAATGAACAAAACGATAATTCGCTATTCCTGCTGCCAGCCTTGCTCGGCGTGAGTCTTATGGTTCCAATGGTTGGAATTTTAAGTCTTCTTTATCTGTCCAGGAGCCGGCAGAAGAGGACGGCATCGGACAACACTTCGCCGACCGATGTGAACCGACAGGACGAAGAAAGACCCGGGTCCCTACCAAGTAGAGGGCTACCCCAAGAATTCGATGTGACGCACGGTTTGTCCAGTCTGGATTTCAGTCCCACTTTGGAAGCGGCCGCTAAGAAATCAGTTTGGGTCAGGTATTATAACCTGTCTAAAAATGGGCGCTACCGAGTGGCAGCGGCCATCCTGGTCGAAATTGCAGGTGGCGAAGACCACAAGTCCGCTCATTGGCGAGGTGAGACCGAGGAGGCTGATGAACTGGAAATCATACTGGCCCGATTCAACGTCTGCCAGTATCAACCCGGCTGCTGGATGCACCAGGACGGTATCGCCGTCGAAAAGGAACGCGAAATCCTTGAACTCGAGGCCAGCGCCGCCGTAATAGAGTTCACAAATAGCACCGGCATCCCAGTGGGGCGGCTCAAACCCTTCTTCCTTTCTCTGGAAGATCGGGGCCGAGGCGTCATCGAGTTCGAGATAGGCGTGGATGTTCTCACTGCCAACAATTTCGGCGAGGACGACAGCCAGATGGGTGAAGAGGTACAACTGCCGCAGGGCACCTGGCGTTATTCTCCTGACATGAGACCTGGGCATAACGGCTTTGAACCAGCAGAGCATCAGCGGCTCTGCCAGGAACTCATGGTGCGAGTGATCAAAGCGACCACGAATTACATTCTGGCAACGGGTAACATCGTTTCGGCTATTGGATTCCTGCCCAAACTGATCGACCAGGCCGGAGGGACCGGTGCGGCGGTCGCTTTCGAATATGAGGATGAGGTGCGGATCTATCCTGGCTATTCGCTGGAAGAAGAGGTGGTTGAGGCAGAAATAGAAAAAGCAGCTGCTGATACGGCGTTAGCCGGCGAGGTAGTCGGTCAGGACAACCTGCCGCCAGAGGCGCTAGTGAGCGCGGTGGACGCAATAGCAGAGGTGAACGCACCTAAAGTGGCCCCACCCATCACAACCGCGGCTCCAGCAACAAAGCTTCCTGTATTAAAGAAAATAAATTAATCCATAAGGGTTTTACATAACCTCTCCCCCTGCTATATGCGGGGGGAGAGGTTTTTGAGTTTCGATCACAGATACCAGAGTGGACAACGATTGTAATCTTTGGTAACACCTACGGCATTTTTCGAGCCTCGAACCGGTTGACAGAGGCAAGGGGATGCCGATCCTATAGTTACCTACCACGTTCTTTATAGGTCTTTTTAATCATAATGAGGGCAACTCAGATGTTTCAAGTCCCAACTTACCCTTGTTATTGGCTCTAATTAGCTTCAAACGCAAAGAGCGCGAAATTATGGGTAAAGTTGATAACTAACGAATTTTCCTAAAATATATCACTTTCCTTCTGCGAAAGTTTAGATGAGTTCAAACTCAAATAGTGGAATTTTCTGATGGGAGCGAGTGAAATAATCTCGCTCCTGCCAGTCGGGATGTAACTGGTCAATAGTAGATGATAAACTTCGTATGATGAGGTACCTACAACCAGCGGGTATCTTCGCCAGCCTCCACTCGAAGCTGGTGACCCGCTGGGTTAGCCTGTCATCAAACTTGTTGTATAGCCGCTTGTAAAAAGTAGGCGCAGAATGGAAGCCTTGAACGGGGGCTCACCCAGTGGCCTGCGCCATTTGCCAGCTGTTTTCCACAGCCGGTTTCAAATGTGGCGATATCCATCAATTCCCGCTGAAGCAACGCCATCGCAAAGTTACCCCTGTATGTTAAAAAGAGCGGCCTGTGGCAATCAGGCGGCGCTCTCCCGGGAAAGATAAGAGTGCGCCAAATATATTGAAGTCGGAGAGCGCGTTAAGAATCGGTTAATGGTCAGGTAGCCAGTCACGCAGCTAAACGATGAGCAATCGAGCGGGGCTTGGGAATGGCGCAGGCTTCATCGAGGGTCTCAAGGAATGAGGCTGCTTCTTCTTCAGCCACAACTTCGATGGGCAGCCAACGCCACTCATCGCCAGACATAATCACCGTTTCAATTTCTTCCAGTGAAACACCAGTTTCCTCGAGCTTGCCATTATAAATTGATCCCACTTGCTCCCAGGTTAAGTTGTAGCGAAAGATCACCTGACCAGCATTATTCTCAAAAGCGTAAGCGTCATCCTACCATTGCCCATCATCATCTTTGAATTTTAATCTTCTGAGTCTCATGGTTCTTCGACCTTCAGCCGGGCTCATAATGCCTTGCGCGCTGCCACGACTTCGCTTTTCAAAACAAAATTGCAGGCCTCGCCCAGTATTTCGATTGGCCTTGAGCAAAGTAGCTACCTGAAACATCTGGCGAAATAACCTTCCAACCACTTCTTGCAAATAAAAAAGATTTGTTCCTCGTAAAGAACGCAAGCTTATGAGGGCATTGTCCAATTTCGTTTTAAACGACCATCAGCTAAAGCTGATGGATTTAGAAAACATTCCGGCCTGGAGGCCGGCTAAAGATAATGCGCCTGAAGGCGGTGGTTTTTACCACCGGCAAGACGCTTTCAGCGGGCTAAAGCCGCCAATTCGAAAATAACCTCATATTCATCCAAATTAGAATACACCGGGATCAGAAGATAGCAAGAAACAGACCCAATTTAGCAGGGCAAGGGCAAGAATTATGTAAAAAATAGTAGTAGAAGAACCGATTGGGCAAAGTAGATCAAAAGGGTCATAATCATCCACAAGATATGCTCTGGCATAAGGAGTGGCCTAATGACCTCAAAACTCACTGAGACGATAGAGATCCAATTTGGTGATATTGATGACCCACGTTACCACCATAGTCCACCCCATTTATTAGTAGATATTATCACCATCGCCCTATGTGCCATCATCAGTGGGGCCAATGATTGGGAAGCGGTGGCAGCCTTTGGGCGAGCCAAAGAAAGCTGGCTACGGACCTTTTTGCGCTTGCCTAACGGCATTCCCTCGGCTGATACCTTTGAACGGGTCTTTGCCCAAATTGACCCAGAGCAATTTCAAGCGAGTTTTATCAGGTGGGTGGCCACTCTCAGCCAACTGACGGCGGGAGAGGTGGTGGCGATTGACGGCAAAACTCTCTGTAGTTCAGATGACCCCAGGCACGACGGCAAGGCGATCCATCTGGTCAGTGCCTGGGCCAGCCAGAACCGTTTGGTCTTAGGCCAAGTCAAGATTGACGATAAATCCAATGAGATTACGGCCATTCCTGAGTTGTTGGGCTTGCTGGCTTTGCCCGGTTGTATTGTCACCATTGATGCGATAGGCTGCCAGACGGAGATTGCCGCTCAAATTGTGGCTCAAGGCGCTGACTATGTCCTCGCCCTCAAACAGAACCAGGGGCATCTTTATCGAGAAGTCGCTCGTTTGTTCAATGATGCCTTGACTGAACCAAGGCGGGGTATCCCGTTTGAGACCGCCCAAACGATCGAAAAGGGACACGGCCGGATTGAAAAACGACAAGCCTGGACCATTAGCCACCCCGATTACCTCAAATATCTTGACCCTACCGGACGCTGGACGGGCTTGGAGAGTGTCGTTAGAATTGATAGCCAGCGACAGTTTAACCACCAGCACAGCCAAGAGACCCGCTATTACATTTCTTCTCTGGCAGGTGAGCCTAACCAGTTGAATACCGCCGTTCGCACCCATTGGACCATTGAGAACCAACTTCACTGGGTCTTGGATGTCGCTTTTCGAGAAGATGACAGCCGAGTCCGTCGAGGCTATGCCCCTGAAAATTTGGCCGTGCTCCGCCATATGGCCCTTAATCTACTCAAACGAGAGCGCACCTCCAAACTCAGTATTCACAACAAACGTTTACGGGCTGCTTGGGATAATCACTACCTCCTTCAAATTTTATGCTTGTTAACATAATTTATGCGCTCGCCCTGCCCAATTTAGCTCTACTCTGTGCTCAATCAACTCCCAGATGAATGTATTGTTATACGAAATATCCTAAGCTAATCTGATTGAAACAATTCTTCTATCTTCACAGGTCATAATTATTACTTACAAACTATTTGAATTTGTCATAATGTGTTATAATTGAATTAATTTCTGATATCAATAGAGCGGTTAATAAAGGAACAAGAATCATGCAGATTATTGCCCTTTCTAATCAAAAAGGAGGGGTCGGAAAGTCAACCGTTGCTATCAACCTGGCGAGCGCTCTGGCACGGGGCTATGGGCAGAGTTCCTCGACCGGCCAGGAGAAGCCACGCGTGCTACTAGTTGATGCCGACCCACAGGCAAATGTTAGCGCTGTCTTCCTAACCGCCAAATTTACCCTTGGACCTTTGGATGAGAATGTCACCACGGCTTACGAGGTAATTGTTCACGAAGCGCCGGCCCAGAAGGCTATCAAAACCATCGAACTGGCGGCGAATGGCAGTTATCCGGCGGGGACGCTCCATTTGTTACCCTCGCACATTCGCCTGGCGCGGGCTGAATTGGAATTGATAGGGCAGTTGCGCAGGGAAGACCGGCTGGCCAGTGCCTTGAGGCAAATCAGTCAGGCCTACGATTTTATTATTATTGATTGCCCGCCCTCGTTGGGTATGCTAACCCTCAATGGGCTGATGGCGGCTCGCCAAGTGTTAATCCCGGTAGAACCCGGCTACTTCCCTTTGATAGGCCTGGGCTTACTACAAGATACGATTAACTCGGTCGCCAAGATCAATAATCTAAAGGTCTTGGGGGTTGTACCAACAATAGTTAACCGGACGGTTGAAGCTCGGGAAACAATTGACGCCTTGCACCAGATGTTTGGCAATAAAATCCTGTCGCCGATTCCCAATAGAGTCGCCATCCGCAACGCCCACGCCGCCCAGACCGATATATTCGGCTATGAGGTCGGCGAGAGCGCCGAAGCTTTTATCACGCTGGCTAGGGAGGTAGTCGCTCGTGGCTAAAAAGAGACCCTCTTTCAGTACCGTCGTCGCCTTTATGAGCGACGAGACACAGGCTAAGTTTGAAGACCAGGAACAACCACAGCTGCTGTCAACTGCCTCTTTAGAATCGATCCTACCTGACCGGGGCCAGCCTCGACGCTTGTTGCCTCCTGACCTGGCTGAGGCCCTGGCCCGTGGCGACCTATCCCGAGTGGCCGCTTTGCAGGAGTGGATACACCGGGCCGAAAGCGAAACCGCCGAGGCCGGCTTGCGTCGCAATATTCGCGAATTGAAGCGGCTGGCCGACAGCATCGAGCAACATGGGTTGATTAGCCCTATCTCTGTCCGTCCCCCCACACCGGACGAGGCGCTGCCGCCCGGCGTAGAGTATTTAATTGTCACCGGTGAGCGACGCTTTTGGGCGCACGTTTACTTGCTCAGCGAGGGCAAACAGATTCGAGAAGGTGAAACTCTAACCGAGCCAAGTGAAATCAAGATTACTCTGGCTCGCCGTGGTGTTTCGATCAGAGCGCATCAATTAATCGAGAACTTACTGCGAGAGGACATCAATGCGGTAGAGCGCGCGCGCGGCATGTGGGCGCTACGTTATGAGTTGTCGGGGATTAATGTAACTTCGCCTCTGCCTGAAGCCATTGAGGAAGACGATGATGTGAACTTAAGTTCACATGACACCGGAGCAGACCAGGCTACCAATGTGAACTTAAGTTCACATGGAATGAATGAGGTTCAGACGACTGACGTGAACTTAAGTTCACATGACACCGGAGTAGACCAGGCGGCCGATGAGAACTTAAGTTCACATGGCCTGGCCCTCTGGTCTGAGGTGGAGACGCTGCTGGGTATCTCCCGGCGTTATCGTATCTTTGTTACTTCTACGCTTAATCTCTGTCAGGAGGCCCAGGACCTCATCGCTGCCCACGATTTAGCCGAACTCACCATCCGCCCAATTATCCAAAAACTAAAAAACAAGCCGGAGTTGCAGGTAAAGGCGCTCACACAAGTTATTGAATGGCAAAAAGAAAATGAGGAAGAAGGTGGGCCGGGGGTTTCGGTGGTGGCTTCGGTTAAAGAACTGGTTGAGCAATTATTAACTAACGAGGAAACCGGGCAAGAGTCCATGGCGACGCCCGCCATTCCCAAGCGATTTCGAGCGGTCTCATCTGCTCCCGTGATCCGCTTTCGTAATAAAGTCCGGCAGACGCTGGATTTCTTGAGTCGTCTAAAAGATACGGATCGCGCCGGGTTGACCGAGGCGCTCTACCAAGATGATTTTACCGATGTGGTGGTTGACCTGCGCAATCTACAGCAACAACTTGAAGTTATTCTAAAGGAAGTAATGCGCCGGCGACCGGCAGAGCCAGAGATGCCCGCGCTGATTACAACCACCAGCGAATCGAGCGAATCAACGCCCGCAGAGTCGGATAATACTTCAGCAGACAGGTTGGGCTAAGACCGCTCAGACGCAGTTTAGAGGGGGAAATTTGCTTTCGCCACCGTCCACCAAACTTTGTCTCTGGACAGTCTCTGGACAAACATAAGGCGCAGCAAAGGTAAACAACGATAACTTACTCATTAGGTCTATCAGCCCTTTGTAACTACGCCTCACTGAATTTTCCGTCGACCACAAATTTTATCTCTACCTTCGGCAATTTTTGATCACCCTCTGCTTTGATAAAATTCATGACCGTGCGCTGGATCGTCGTTCGCAGCCTATTTTCCAGCCAATCCTTGGCAAATTCACTACTGACCGCCACCGTAAACTTTAAGCCCTCCCTGGCAATCAATCGAGTATCCTTAATCCATGTCTCAAAGGTGCTTCGCGTCATCTGCAATTGCAACTGGCTTAAAACTTGTCCCCAGAGAATCTCAGTCTCTCGCGGCTCGACAATTCCCTCCCTCTGAACCAGCTTGGGCGAATCGGGAGACACGAAGCCAGACAGTTTATTATTATCTCCCCGGCATGATTGATCTCCTTGTTCAGCTCGATTCTGGCTTCCGGCCGAGGGGGCAACTGCCGGAAGGAACAGATCCGGCGCTATCGAGTGAGCCTCGGAGTGGTGATACCGAATGGCGGCAGCCACGGGGGCCGCTTCTACTCCGGAAAAGATTTCGGCAAACTGGGCAAAAAGATCAACGTGCTCCGGCGGGATCACCAGCGCTATGTCGGGGATGAGTCCCCCGCCCCCCATTTTCATCTCCGTGACCGCTTGCTCAAACAGGGACAGGGTCGCCTCGGCCAGCAAAGCAAAGCGCAGATACAGTTCATCCACCGCCGCATCCTTGGCAAGATGGGTGTAGATATACCCAGGGCCTAGATGATTGGCCCTGGCATAGAGTAGAACAGCCTTGACCTTCCGGGGGTCAAGCGGCGGCTCTTTATGACACAGGCGGCTCAAGCCGGCCCCCGAAAGACCGGACCGGGTCAGAAGATTTTGAAGTTCAAAGGATAAGGTATTACTTCGATCAGTCTCTTCTGAAATTCTGTTATTTTCAACAACATGGAGTACTGATTCTTCAGAGTACTTTAAAGAGTCACTATTTTCCACGTTCTTCGGGGGTGATGTCATATTTTTCAACGTTTCTGAAGGGGTCATGTCACGTTTTTCAACGTCTTTCAGATCATTCGTGTCATAAAATTCCACGTTTTCAGACGAGGTCATGTCATAAAATTCAACGTTTGTGTCCGGTGTGATGTCATATTTTTCAACGTTCTGTAGGCCAGAGGACATCTCTGAAGAAAAGCGCGGCTGCCGGCCCCAAAATTCGGAAGGTATTTCCTCCAGCAGGGGGTCCTGCATCATGCTGACCCGGACAGTAAGTTTATGCTTTTGATTATCAAGTAATTGGAAAAAATGCTCGGCATAAGGTTGGGTTAGCAGCAGCCGCAAGTTGTAACGGGACTGGCCGAGTAGCGCTGCTAAATCCTTTTTGCGCCAGGTGTAGCTATCGCGCAGCTCTCCTTTATCCGGGTTATAATAACAACGAGAGCGCAGTACCATAACCAGCCAAGCCATTGCCGGTCCCAATTCGGGTACCCAATTGAGGCGGAAGTATTGGCGGCAAATAGTATGACCAATCTCGGTCAAATGAGTATGCAGCCCCGCAAGCTTCTGTTCCAGCTCAGCCGCCCTGGCCGCAGGCAGATCTTTCATTCTAAGACTGGTCGCCACTTCGATCAACCCTGTTAAGGGCAGGGGGGCCTCAAACCGTTGCGCCGCCGCCGGGTGGTATTTCTCCAACAGTGTCAATGCCTCTCGGCTCTTCAGGTCGAGTAATTTAAGAATGGCCTGCTCGATGCTGGCAAAGTTGGCGGTGGGACATTCCTGCCGGAAATACTCGCCCAACCCGGTCATATGCTCAGGCGTCAAGGGGATGGAGAGATAAACCGTATATTTGTAGGGCAGAGGTTGGTAAGTTTTGCTGGCGCGGTGGATAATACCCTTCTGGTATTCAATATCTGGTATGAACCAGTGGCGCAGCGAATTCTCTTTTAGCACCCGGCCCACGGTGCGGCGCTCCAGCCCAATCTCGTCGGCAATGATGGATTGAGAGATGGTACATTGATCGTTGCTCTCTCGCCAGCAAGCCTGCTGGAGGGAAACAATGATCCAGGATAAGCTAGGGCCCAGCCGGTTGACCCAGTATTCAATATAGTAGTTGGGAATCAGGAATCGTTGCTGCGGCTTGACCACCCGATCATATTCGGTTAGGTAAATCCCTGTTACCAGGGCTTTGGGGTCACGGCCCGGAAGGTATGTCACAGCAGATTGCTTTCCTGATAAACGGCATTTCTGTCATTAAATAGGTGGGAGGACTCGCCCGGATTCTGCTCGTGAATCTCTTGTCCTTCCCTTCATGCTTCTCGGATTCCGGCTCAAGTGGGACGTTAAGTCCTGAATTGCCAAAAAGAGCTGCCAAATTTTCAAAATACCGCTTGACAAGGAAAAAGAAATCTGCTATTATTGATTACGTGCTAAGCAGAAAAGCGCGAGGGCGCACTTCTCCCTTTCCCATCTAAGGGACCTTTAGCACGTGAGAGTTGGCAGCTCTCACCGAGTATTTCTCAACACATTATTCGAGCGAATAGCACAAAAGACTTGTTGGCGCAAGTCTTTTTGCTTTTAAAGGCCGGAACGTTGGCGACGTTTCGACTCCACAAGCAAAGCCACCCCTGCTGGCAGCTCATACCAAAGCCGCGAACCAGCCGGAATGTTGGCGACATTCCGACAAGTGAACTTCCACTGGCAGCTTGCGCAGACCGGCAAACCAGCCGAAACGTTGGCGACGTTCCGACTCGATAAGCCGAGTCAAGAGTCCATTATAGACTATAACCGTCTCAGAGTCAACAGGTTTTATACTATATTTAGTAGATTTTCTAAGTAAGCTATACAACATATAGTAGTATGTCATTCCGTAGACAGCCGCAAGTTGCACCTTTTATCTTTCCTCTGTTAGCTTATGTCAAGTTTAATTCCTGATTTTTAACTCTGCCGATAAAATCTGCCAAATACCGTCTCCTGATGGATTTAGTGCCAGAATTCTGAAATCAAGCAGTTACGAACAGCCCCAGTACGCTCAGAACCCAAGCTTCAGTAATTTACTGCTGTACTTATCATCGTCCAGCGGTTCCCTTACATTTTCTTTTAACACGCCCTGCACCCTGAGGAGTCGCACCTCGGAATGGAGTTCATTTATCAACCCCATAACATCATCAAGGGTCGGCTGCGCTCGTACCATTCCTAAATACTGACGCAGCGCTTCGCGAACAGTGCGGCTTTTTTCGCCGTCAGGCATCTCATCCAATGCGGCCAAAATATCCGCATCTCCGAGGGGGTCAAAATTAAATAATCTCTTTAAAAATTTCTTTTTAGCCACAGTCACCGACTCCAGAAACTTATGGCACCATGTAACAACTATTAGTTAGTTCTCTCCACATTTCTTTCCAAGAATGCGGCAAACTTGGCATACCCCAGCGCGTTCGCGAACTGCGGATCGGGTGCGATTCGGGCCTGCTTAAAGTGCTTCAACAGCCGGCTACCCAAGAGATAGGCGCCGCCGCCGGTAATGATGATGCTCTTGAGCCGACCTGACCCTCCCCAAATATGCGTAGACTTGGCAAAAATGGCATCGGCCATGGTATCCATCAGATTACCGACGACCGGATTCAGGTCAATAGTGCTATCAAAATAATCCACTTTTCCCTCTAGTATCGCTGCCATAATCTCGTGATCACTCAAATCCAACAAGTCAAAGTAGCCACGCTGGCTAAAGAAGTCCCGCACGGCTCGCATGATGTCCCAGGCGCCCTTGTCAACTGAGTCTGTCTCGCTTGGCACTTCAGCCAACTGGTGCACTGTAAGCATGTTGGTAGTCTTACCCCCAATATCAATGACCCCATGCGCTTTATCAGCCACTTCTTTATTGACTACTCGACCGGCATCGTCCATAGCCAGGTGTAGTACTGTTCCGACTGGCTGCATGACCACCCGGCAGTTGATCACCTCAATCCGTTGAGCCGACCGACCTTCGATTTCAACCCGATGCTCACGCTCGAAGATATCTTTCAGTTCAGCCTTACCAGCATCATAATAAGCGATAGGCAAGCCAGTCACGACAGTCATTCTGACGGAGGTTCCTGTCGTAATTTGGCTAAAGGCGGCCAGCATCAACCGACGATAATCATCCGAGGCATACCAATGGGGATCTTCGCGCCGGGTGGCAAACCGGCTGGAATGCAAGGCCAGATCACCAATTAACCATTGACTTCCTTTGTCCTTTAGAACAATACCCTTGTTATGGCCATTCAAGCCAAAGCGGCTGCGCTCCGGCGTTCCAACGACACTGGGAAAGCTAATCTTCCTGCCGCCCTCGGCGACCGCCTTTAGGCCATTGTATCCGATATCAATTCCTGCATTCATAATAGCCTCCTGTAACGTTTTTTGTAACATCGCTAAATCTGGGAATAATAGAATTTCAAGTAAGGTTATTAACCATTCGTCCCTCATAAACCGCGGAGGGAACACACTTCAAAGTGCCGAATAATTCCTCTTGTTGGGGTGGTCAGGGCAATCGCAGCGCTGTTAATGATATCCATTACAGATTTTTGCATTGTTAATTAAGACGAGTGCCGGTTTGAGCCTACTGCCTCGTTAGTCTGCCTGACCTGGGTCGCCCGAGATCAATCTTCCAAATTGCTAAAGGCATCCTGGTCAATGACCATGTTCCCGGGCCCTCTCAGTTGACCAGGGGGCAAAGCTGGCGGATAGACAGGCATCAAAGACAATGAGTCAGATGAGGCCAGGGCCAAATCAGAGGTTACCTTGGTCAACTGCACCACTGACCTTGACTGGTCGTTAAAAGCGCGCACCACAGTGTTATATTCGTCATGAGTGCGCTTTTTGCGAATGCCGCCGATAATGATGGCGGTAGCAACCGCTCCACAGAGGATCAAAATTAACAGACCCAGGTAAAGAAGAATCCCCACCCCCACAGGATCCCCTTCCCGGGCTAGCTGGATGATCCAGATGGTCAACCCGACTAAAGCGGCAACGACCACGAATACAGGTACGATGCTCGTTGTGAGAAAACAACCGGGTCTTTTCTCCCTATTATCCAAACTGACCTCCTTTCTTTCGATCCTGTTCACTTTTGGATACCTATATGTTTAGACTCTATTGGTAAGTTTTCCGCGCTCTCTCTTCTCTAAGCCGTTGGTAATAAGGGGAACGTGGTTCAAAGCCCTCTTTGAGTCGATTCACTTCCTCAATGACATCAGCAGCGTATCTAATATGTTTTTCGTGAGTACGCCGTTTAATACCAAACGTAGCTTCGGCTTGACTGATCGAGAAAGATTTATAGTAAAAGTATAGGGCCAGCGTGTAGGCATCCACGACAATTTCGCGGTTGCTCCCCTTGAAAACCAGCACCGGTTCCAGATCGAGGGCCTCATTGATAGCGGGCTGCTCTATGGTCGACTCGCTACCCTCGGCCAGGATTACAGGGTCTACTGGCCGAGGGTCCGCAATTGGATTCCGCACCAACCGGTCAAAATCCTGCTTGGTCGGTTCGGCAACCTGGAAGCGGCTCTTGATGTTGAAATTTGTAGTGCTGGCCGTTGCGGTAGTATCGGGAGAGATCTTCAAAAAATCGCCCCTAAAGGTTAGAAGATGCGCACCAGCGTGCGGTATACCGGTTAAGTTGCGGCTGACTTGATCGTCGAAGACGTGACCGATATATCGTATTCCCAGGTTACGCATCAGGGCATCTGAGGTATTTGAAATCTTTGGATCCTGAGCTCCCAGAACTACAAAGATGTTATATTTGGCCCCAAAGGCTGCCAACTGAGATATTTTGATGAGCCGGTCCTGGTAAACGTATTTACCACCAGACGCCTGTGCACCCAGGACCGCCTCATCTAATAACTCATCTATCACCAAGACGAGAGCATAGGCATCCTGAATATTACGCCCCTTACGGCGTAGCCACTCGGCATAGACACCATTAATAGTTAACTCAGCATCTTTGTCGTTATAAGCCAGGGGACACCATAAATGCTCAGCGTTAGTAAATTCGCCGACCACGTAGGCGTTTAGATCTTTCTTTCTGATGCCCAGGGTGTGGTGGGTATCGACAATAGCTAGGCGCACCTGGCTAGGTTTATAGGCTTGCATAATAGCAAAGATAATCGACTCAACCGTTACGGACTTGCCGCTCCTGGTCATGCCGGCGACCAGGCTTTGGCCCTCAAGGGTGAATTTAACCAATTTGCGACCTGCCCCCAGCCCAATACCCTCCGGCGCAGGTAAATCAGCGCGGGTGTATTGCTGCCAAAAACCTTCATCCAGTTGATACTGGAAGATAATTCTGTCTTTATCCTGGCGGGCCATCACGCCATCAACTCTGGCGGAAACCTGGACGGCCTGCAAGGTAGATAAAGAGAGCACCTTGCGCATGGCTGCGGCCGAGATCTGCTGGGTATCAAGATTGATGGGGATCTCGAAAAAGCGGGCTCCACGAGCAGGCTCACCGTTAACGGGATTAGCCAAGGGGATTCCTTCCCGGTGAAGTACCTGTAGGGTAGCCCACAAGTATTTCAAGGCCATCCCCCGGGTTACATCCGAGCCGCTCATAGGCGGTATGTGTCCGTTATAGGGTGTGACTTGAGGCGGCGCAGCAGGTGCGGATAAGGTCATCTTCTGCTGCTTTCTCTTGCCCCAGCTCAGCCCCAAAAAATTAACCATTTTCTCACCCCTGCAATGCCCAGGTAATTGAGCGACCTATAATCCAACCGAACAGGATGATGTACCAAACTGACCTAACATACTCGATAAGCTCTTGAGCCTGTCTAGCTACCCACCTATCTAACCATGGCTCCTGGTTTTTTGGCTTGATAATAGCGCCGCGATCTGTCGTAATTAGTAAGGGACGCCGGCGTTGTCGCCTTTCGTGAAATAGATTACCTATGGCATCCAGCACCCAAAGCTTTAGATTCAATCTAAGAAAGAAGCCGACAACCTGCTGCCACAGAATAGCCAAGAGCAAGGGCAGGACCTGGAAGATCAATTCATCGAACCGGGTCATTGGAATCGGTGTAGCCGATTCTCGGCCATTATCTTCGACGACGTGAATGACAATTGCAGGGAAAATATTTACCGTCAGCTTGAGAGTTTGTTTACGACTTTTCTTCTTCATAGAATATCAGACTTATTGAGCATGCAGCTCCCTCAGATGCAGCACTACCGGACCGTGCTTTATCTCCTTTTTGAGCACGCCCTTCAGGATTTCAAAAGATAAAAGCAGGCTGACTCTGGGGCAACTATGGCAATGATTTGGGCGATCAGATGATTGGGGGCGCGAATAATATTGAAGGCGGTCGTGGCGATGGAATAAAAACTGGCTAGCAGCCAGGGCCACATGGGCCGCTCGCTATGTAAACTAACGCGGACAACGGTCAGAGAAATGATGATGAGAATAAAATGAACCAGAAGTGGCCTGATCCAGGTCAGGCGAGGTAGGAGGCCGTCGGTCAGGGCGGTCTCCCAGAACGATGTGTAAGAAAGTACAAAGGCACCAACAGCTAATAAAAAGACCGGGGCAGTGGTCGCGTAGTTAATCAGCCGAGAGGCGACCTGAAAAGAGGGTAGGGCATTGCGAGTCAGGTTATGTTGTGCTACAATAGAATCGGCCATGAGAAAGTCCTTTCTTATGGTTCTCTCTCTGCCGTCGCTGTCTCGGGGGTCCAATCCATAGCCAGCGGCGGCATTTTTCTTATTTACCCGTTTTTTCCTCTCGTGGGGTCGTTCTTAGCCTTATCTTTATTTTTTTCTATATATTCTTCGATACTGTTTTGGTAGACTAACCACACCCCACCGGCTTTCCGCCCCATTAGTTTCCCTTGTCTTAATAAGCGAGTAATGCTTGTCTGGTCTATATTGAGTAGGCTGGCAGCTTCGGCAGTAGACAATAGGTCATTCATACCCTTGATTACTTGCCTGATTTCAGGCAAGTATAACCTCGATTAATAAAAATGTCAAAACTTGATAAAGATTTAAATCTAAATTTTACAGTGAATAAACTATCGATTCAGCATCGGCCCAAACACCGCCGTCACGCAGACAACAGCAATAACCCAGCCCAATACAGCCTGAAGGGCAGTATGCCGCCTGGTTACCAGCCGCGCCCAGGAGACGGCTAAGGCTCCCAGACCCAGCAGAATAGCCAGCGGCATAGAGTAGAAGATTGCTGCCGCCATGACCCCGGCCATAGCTCCGGTGTGAATGGAAACTTTAGTCCAGAGGCGATTAGTTACGGTGGCGATAACCAGGGCACACAGGGCTGCCGTAAAGCCGGCAATCAGCACGGACGGCGCGTTGAGCCAGAGTAGTACTGCATAACAGGCGGCCATGCAGGCGCCACCAAAAATATAAAAGCCATAGCGATGTTCTCGCACGCTTACATCTGCATCGGTGAATTTTTTGGTCTGAAGTTTCTGGTGCAGGTAGAGCAACGCTGGGCCAACCACAAAGGCAGCACACAGTGCGGCCCAGCCCAGGGCTTTCCATAGATTGCCCTGATCAAGATAAAGAATCAGGACGATAGACAGCGGCGAAACCAGAAACGGATGTAGAATGAGGCTGACTAGTCGGGCGAGACGGACCTGGTCAAACAGCGGTCGGGGTGCAGCTTCAATGGGAGGTGCGGTCGTTGCAGCAGATAACGGATTCTTTTCAGTACTTTCTATCATTATGGCCTCCTTATCAACTACAATAATACATTTCCAACGGATGCATACCAGCGAGCCAAGGCGTAAAAGTCGCCGGTCACTTTAGGGATAGTCAGGGTTTCGGTCGAGGTTAGCCCGCGTAAGAATTGGGCCTGCTCGTCCCGCAGCGCGTAGCGGGTCACATCAGGCATCACCCCACCCGCAGGCGCTTGAATTTCGTAGGTCATTTTGCCCATGAGCCACTTGGCCATCTCGAACTCGTTGACGAGGGTCGCCAGCCACCGGTCAGGGTCGCGCACAACGAGCCCGGCCGGGCCAAGCGCCGCCTGACCTTGAAGTAGGTCAGGCCGCGAGCGGGCCATCGCGCTGCGCGCGCGTGATAAGCGGTGCACCAACAATTGCTTATCTATCCAAACCACAGAACGGTAGGCCGGTGGGAAAAAGGTGGTCACAATTGAAACGGCCACCCCTAGTTGGGCCAGGCTCAACAGCAGCCCTAACGAGGGCCAGATGACCGGCAGTAATTCTGGCCGGGCAAAAACACGCAGCGTACCGGCAACCTGGAGCGCCGGTGCGATAAGGGCCAGGGTGATGCCGCTCCAGGCGATGGTCAAGCGAATATAGTTGAATCGATCCCGCATGTGCTGCCGCTGCCGGTAGAAATGGAAGCTGAGGTAGGCCAGCCCCCACAGGCTGTAGGCAAAGTAGGTCAGCCGCCCGGAAAGAAGCAGGAGGTGTCCGCCCACATCAATTCCCCCCCGCTCCAGCGTTTGCCAGGTTGACGCGGCCAGGAGAGTGGTGACTGTCATCCAACTGATCACGACGAGCAGCGCTGCCACGCGCCAGCGGTAGACTAATCGCCAGCCATGTTGCCGCATTGATGGCATGCGCATCAGATCAACCCAGAAAGTCCCGAAACACAGTGCCACGAGAAACAAGCTGTCGGCTACCAACCAGGCAGCATTAGGCCCTAGCACCACATCAATGAGCACAGCGATCGCCGGTTGTTTGCTCAGGGTTCCAAAAGCACCCAGAAAAAGCCCTAAGGTAAAACTGATGGCAATCGGATCACGCAGATCAGCGCGGCGAGTGGGGCGTAGGCGAAGCAGAAGCAAGACTACCGCTGCCAGGCCAAATATGTACCAAAATTCAGCCCGATTCATATTAGTCCCAATGCCTCCATATAATTTTCGACATGCGCTGATAGAGTAGGATCGTCAAAAAGATCTCCGGCCCTGGCCTCAGGCTTGCGGGCGCTCAAGTAACGTTGGGCAAGCGTGACCAGTAGCCGAACATCATCACCGTAGCCCAATTCGATTAGTTGGCCGATGATGCCGATGAGAGCCAGTACATCGTCCTGCCGGAGTAACCTATCTAAAACTTCATCATCGGGCCGAGTAGTCGCAGATTCTTCCACTTCATGGCCGGCTTTAGTCAGAAGCCACTCGGGTGGAATAGGTGACCGTAACAGTTTTGAATAAAGCGAGGCCAGGGTACGGAGCTTATCCCCCCCGGCGTGTTTGTAGCCATCCGACTCGGCCACACTGAGCCAGGCTCCCGTAAATCTCTGCGGCGCCGGCAGGTGAGCCGCCATATCCGCAACCATATCCTGGGAGATGCTTTTGCCCTGCGCCTGGCTCGCTGCTAAGCGTAATCGTTTGAGGTAAGCTCCTAGGGTTTCGTTTTCACTAGGTTGGAAGGGAGAGGGTTTTGTTTCACTCATTATCAATAAATATACAACGATTTTGGCGTGGAGTCAACAAAGTTAGGGAACTTCCTAACTTTGTTAGGAACTTGCCCTACCCGGCGGGTATTCCCCCACCGAAGAAACCTGATGCAGTTGTGCTGCGCCCACTTTCCGCTATAATCCGCTGACGTCTTCTCATAAGGTAAGACCGTCAAGCTGATTGGTGCCTTTGAGCCCACTTAGGAACTTGGTCTCCGTTCCGGGTGATTCCAACACTGGTGGCGAGCTTGCTCGACCCCGATTAAGAAACTACATATCATTGTAGGGAACGGCAGAGAAGACGAGTCAATAGGCGCAAGACCCGCCTGACCCGGAAAATAGGGTCGGGCTTTTTGAGTTGGTAAATGGTTGACCCGCTGGAAGGCCGGTCTGAAATCCTCCGCCCGCACCCCTACATCTTGGGGTATGCAGCCTCGATACTCCCCAAATATTGTTGTATGCCTGTCCCCTCTCTCCAGGCGAAGTTTCTTAAGAAAGAATTGGAAATTGTTATGGGTTGGGCAACTGCCAGTCTATCTACTGGTAGTCGAGATCAAGCCGATTAATGGCCAAGTCGGTCAGATGGTTCACAAAGAGAGGCATGACGGTCACAAATGAGGCCAGCTCAAGGCCGAAGTGTTTATTGATTTCGGTATACATAGCGTCACTCGATTCAATGCAGCTAGGCTACTTAACCATAGAAATTAATGCTCGAAGAATCTCTGACTATCTACCTTGAGGGCAACTTCGTCCCGCGTGTCTGAACTTACCGGCTATCAGGATGTTTTTCCCTTTAATTCCTCACTCGCCAATTCTACTTCTAACGTACCTTTCCTGAAAACTGCCGGATATGTTGCCGACTACTGTACCCGAGGTCATAGGTGCTGCCGAACCTATTATTTTATAAGATCGGGAGAGATGATCTACGCTTAACTTGACTGCTGAAACAGTCCGGCAGATAGCCCTGGTATCCATTGCCTTTCGTCTCCTCTCACTTTACTTCGTCATCTGGTCATGCTCAAGTTGGAGACCCGCAAACGAGCCGACGTACCGCAGAACTCCGGTGGCACGAACCTGTCGCTGCTTTACCAGGTGAGCCAAGTCAATTCCCAGGTCGGGTTTGCCTTAATCCAGCCACCGGCGACGTGGGCTTCGGTACCTTCGCCAAGTAAGAAAGGGAGAATCAAAAGCTCATGCTTGTCGTTCAAATCCGTACATTGAGACAAAAGTCACATATTCAGGCAAACTGCCATGTTAACATCGTTCTATAAGCTCGCAGGTGTGATTAAGACTGAATATTTTACACCAAAGCAGCGCCTAGAGCCAGTCATTAAGAAATAGAACTTAGTGATCTGCAAAACTGAGTACATAATCCCTAGATTTGTTCGCTTTGAGTTCTCATCTAATGGAATTCAGAGCCATAGAATATTTTAGGAGGAAAAATGAATACCATGACCCCTCAACGCGTCAGTATAGTGGCAGTGGTCATTGCTATAGTAGCTATTGTGCTGGCTATATGGGGCTTCATTCAGACTTTCTTATTAAACACAGACATAACTGAGCTAAAATCATCAGCAGATGCTGCTGCGCTGGTTATAGAACGCATCGGGGCAGTAGAAATTGAACCGGTGCGGCCATTAGATGCGCCAAACGTAGCGCGAGACCCGGCTGACGTACCTCCGCCAATTACACGAACCGAACCCATGCTAGTCGAAATCACGTTGACTACTAAAGAGTTGACAGCCGAACTTGCTGATGGAACAACCTATACTTTCTGGACGTTTGATGGAACAGTTCCCGGTCCCATGGTGCGGGTGATGGAGGGTGATACCGTGCAGGTGACCCTGGTTAACCCGCCGGAAAGCAAGATGCCGCACAACATTGACCTACATGCCGTCAATGGTCCAGGTGGCGGCTCGACCATCACCAATGTTGCGCCGGGTGAAACCAAAACATTTACTTTTAAGGCCCTCAACCCCGGAGCCTATATTTATCACTGCGCTTTTGCACCACCGTGGCATCATATAGCGCAGGGGATGTACGGCGGCATCCTAGTGGAGCCAAAAGGTGGCCTCCCGCCGGTTGATCGAGAATTCTATGTCTTGCAGGGAGAGTGGTATACCACCGGTGCCTTTGGATCGAAGGGCCATCAGGAATTCAGTGAGGCCAAAGCCCTGGCCGAGCAGCCCGAGTACTTTACCTTCAATGGGCATACTGCCGCTCTAACCGAGCTCTACCCTTTAAAGGCTAATGTTGGTGAGACTGTTCGGCTCTACTTTGGCACAGGTGGGCCAAACGTCGGCTCTAACTTCCACGTTATCGGGGAGATTTTTGACAAGGTCTTTACCGGTGCGCCTGAGACCTTCGTAGCAAATGAGGAGACCTGGTATGTTCCCCCAGGATCAATGTCAGCCTTTGAACTTTCCCTGAATGTGCCGGGAACTTATCTATTGGTGGATCATGCCCTTCACCGGGTCAGTAAAGGCGCCCTTGGTGTCGTGGAAGTAGATGGAGATGACGATGAAAGTATTTTCTCCTCGATCCCATAAACTTGTTATGGATCATTCTTTACCGAATTTCATAGGGGCATAGCTATACCTTCATCCCCATTATGAT
>JAHDWA010000120.1 GCA_023382535.1 Anaerolineae bacterium
GAATAAACATTTTTTCTGACAAAGTAGAGGGCTGCTCATAAAGTGTAAAACGTAATGCGTAATGATTGGCCTACAAATTAGACATTACATTTGACGTTTAACGTTTTACGGGTAAGCCCTTTTTCAAAGTTAGTAACGAGGTACAGACAATGGCTCACGCAGTTGATTTAATCCAGGCAATCGAATACCAGGCAACGCAGCAGATCAAAGGTGAACGGCCGGAATTGCGCCCTGGTGACACGGTCAATGTCCACGTCCGCATCGTCGAAGGGAACCGCGAGCGCATCCAGGTGTTTCAAGGGATCGTGGTGGCGATCCGGGGCGGCGGGATGAACAAATTCTTCACGGTACGGCGGATCGCCGCGCACGGGATTGGAGTGGAACGCACCTTTCTCTACTACTCACCGCGTATTGAAAAAATCGAGGTGCTGCGCCACGCCAAAGTCCGCCGGGCCAAGCTTTATTACCTGCGCTCCCTCAGCGGCAAGTCGGCCCGCTTGAAGGAAAAACGCCTTCCTTAAAGAAAGAAACAGAAGATAGAGGATAGTAGGTGGAAGATAGAAATATGACCTTCGACCTTCGATCTACTATCCTCTATCCTCCATCCTCTGCTCTTCCCAATTTAGACAAAGAAATAGCCCTGCGCGAGCAGGGTTTTCGTTTTATCGCCGGGTTGGATGAGGTGGGGCGAGGCGCCTGGGCCGGGCCGGTGGTGGCCGCTGCCGTCATGCTGCCGCTCGACCGGCCTGACCTGGCCGTCGTCCTGACCGGGCTGAACGACTCTAAAAAGCTGCGGCCCAATCAGCGCGAACGCTTCTTTGAGTTGGTCCACGAGGTGGCCCTGGCCGTCGGCGTGGGACTGGTTCCGGCGGCGCGGGTGGACGAGTTGAACGTGCTCGAAGCGACGCGCCAGGCCATGCAGCAAGCCCTCAGCGCGCTAAAAGTGCTGCCGGATTACCTGTTGCTTGACCATGTCCGTTTGCCCGGCGTTGCCCTGCTCCAGGCTGCCTTTCCCAAAGCAGATCGTATTTCTCTCACCGTAGCCGCTGCTTCAGTGGTGGCCAAGGTCACGCGGGATCGCCTGATGGTCCAATACGACCAAGAGCATCCCGGTTATGCCTTTGACCGGCACAAAGGGTACGGCACTCCAGCCCACCAAATGGCTTTGGCTGAACTTGGCCCCTGCTCCCTCCATCGAATGAGCTATAAACCCATCAGGCAGCTCCAAGAAAATGTTACGCCTTTCCATAATGGGTGAGGCAGCATCCTCGCAGAGTTGCCGTCAATTCCGTATCCGGGTTGATGAAAGTGGAGCGGATGGTTGAATTCTTGGTTGGTCCTGCGCCTTCGTTGGCGACTCACTCACTAAAACCAAGTAAACCCCGGCGATAATTAACCCGCTCCCGATAAAAAACGAGAGGGTCAGCGCCTCGCTCAAAAACAGCCAGCCCAACAAGCTGCCGACCACCGGCTGCAAAAAGAAAAACAGCCCCACCTGGTGCGCCGACATCATGGACAACCCCCTGTTCCAGCAAAAAGCGGCCACCGCGGTAGAGATGACGCCCAGGTAAAGCACGCTGAGCAGCACCGGCCATGTCAACAGGGCTTCGCTGGACCACAGCTCACGCTCCAGGAGCGTACAGGGCAGCGTCAGCAGGGTCGCCACCCAGATGCCCCAGGTAGTGATTTGTAGGGAGCTGTAGCGTGTCGAGGCTTTTCGGGCCAAAACCGAGTAGTATCCCCAAAATACGGCGGCCAGCAGTAAGGCCAGATTCCCCAGCCATTGGCCCTCCCCTGCGCCGCTTTCGGCGGGCAGGCCCATGACCACCAAAACCCCGGCGCAGGCGAGTCCCATCGCCACTTTTTGCCTGAAAGACATGGCTTCTTTCAAGAGCAGGATGGCAAACAGGGATAAAAAGAGGGGTGACAGCGTGGTGATGACCGCCCCCATATGCGCCGAGGAGAGTTTTGTGCCGACAAACTGGGCACTGATGGACAAAAAGTAACCAATTCCACCAATTTGAAACAACAGGCCGCGATCCTGGCGTGGCAACAGCGGCCCCTCTTGCCGCCAACTGAGCCAGCCCAGCACCAGCGAAGCAATCAGAAAGCGCAGAAAGAGCAGGGTCAGCGGCGGCACAAAATCGAGCGCGTACTTGCTGACCACGTACATACCGCCCCAAATACAAGCGGCCAGAGATAGATACAAAGCACCTCGGAAAAACATAGGTGTAGAACTCCCTTAATTGCAATGAAAAATAGACTGCCGGGATTAGGGGAATAAACAAAGATAAAAATTCTCCAATCCCCGGCTGTTTTTACTTAATTGTAAGGGAAACTCAGCGAGACTGCTTAACCCATCTTCGGCCAGGCTTTGACCAATTTTCGGGTTTTGCGGCGATACTCAGCCGGAGACATCTGCTCTGATTCGCGGAACAGGCGGGTCAGCGAGGCGTGATGCTCATAGCCGACCTGCTGGGCGATGTGCAAAATTGGCAGGTCTGTTTCCGCTAACAGATTTTTAGCCTCCTCAAGGCGCAGTTTTTGGAGATAGGCGCTGGCAGTCAGGCCAGTAGTCTTCTTGAACCACTCGCTGTAATAGGTAGGATTGTAACCCTCCAGCGCGGCCAACGCTGCAAGCTGGATGTTTTCGGCGTAGTGGTCATGCAGGTACTGGATAGAGTGAGGCGTGGTGGCCTGCAGCAAGAGACGATAGGCGTAATGAAACAGATCGGTCACGGCCTGATGCGTCGCCGGTTTGTCGCTCACCTCGCTCAACAGCAAAAAGCGGAGCGCCTGCCAGCGGTCGTCCACGCTGCGGCGAAGACCTCCTGCCAACCAGCGCATCTCTTCGCCGGGGCAGAGAGAGCCGGGCACATCCAATACCAGAACTTGATTGCGCTCGTGCCCATAAAAAGTGTGCTGGCAGTGGGGCGGCAAAAACAGGAGAGCTTGTTCTGTCAATTGGTGGGGTTGAGCCGTGTTAATTGAGATAGCGCCTTGCAGCGGCAAAATCAACTGGGCGTGCGCGTGGGCATGGGTACAGGCAATCTCAGAATAACTGCGGCGTTCGGCTAAAATATTTCTCAGTTGGCTCATGGGTCTTATCTCTTGAGGGGAATAAAGCCCTGCTCCGGTCCCAGTTGGTCGAACTGGGCCTTGAGCATATCTCGCTCAACGGTTTTGCGGGCGACTTTTCGCTCCATCTCGGCGGCCAGCTCGCCCAGCAAATCGCGGCCTTGGCGGCGGGCCAGCTTGACCTCCAGGCTCAACTGCACGCTGGGACGGTGGGGAATCTGGCGCAGTTCCCGCTCGATCTCGCGCAGCCGGCGCTGGCAGCCATCCAGTTCGGCCTGTAGCGCTTCGAGCGAAACCTCGAAGGTTGAACGTTCAACCTCCAAACTTTGGGCCAGCGCGACCAGTTCGGCCAGGCTGCGAGCGGCATAAGCGGCATTGATCGCCGCCATTTTTTCGGTGCGGCGGGCGCGGTCGAGTTCGTCCGCGGCCAAATCGGGGTGGAAGCGGCGGGCCAGTTGGCGGTACAGGCGCCGGATTTCGGCCTCGTCGGTGGGGCTGGGCGGTTGGGGCGGCGGGGTAGGGGCAAAGTCGGCGGGCCGCTGCCAGGCGCGGCGGTACTGGTAGTCCACCGAGGCATAATCCTGGCCCTGCTGCTTGCGCCGGATAAGGTGCAGCCGCTCCAGGTAACGCTCGATTTCCGCTTGGAGCGCCTCCAAGCGGTCGTACAGATAGCCAACACGGACTTCAAAGGCAAATTCAAAGGCATTGACCTCGGCCAGCCGGTCGGCCAGTTCCGCCTCTTTTTCGATCAGCTCGCTTTTGGCCTGCTCGACGGCAGCGCGGAGACGGTTTAATTTTTCAGCGGTGGTTTCTGCTTGTGAGTAGGCCATTCGTTCAGCCCAGGCTAATCAGCCACGGTCAGTCACGTAGTCACCAAAAGGTCTTTCGAGTAGACTCAACTGCGCGTATTCCGGTTGCACTGGTTTGTATGTTGTCGAGGCAAAGTTGGTAATCAAGGCCTCTAGCATAGGGTGACGCAGGTCTTCATGAGAACCCACATGATAAAAATGCTCTTTAGTAAACAGGTGAAAGCCATTACCGTTCCAATTTTTGCTAATCAGAGGATTGCGGCGAAACTCGTTGCTGTGCCAGGTCGAGAGGATAAATTTACAGGGGAGATTTTGGAGTGAGGCCACCAGGCAGTCTTCATCTTTTTCCGACCAACTGTTGAAGTAGTCAACATGCCGCCCAATGTAGGGTGGATCGGCGTAGATCATATCATCGGGCTGGGCCTGGCTCAAAGTCTGCTGAAAATCTAAAGTTTCAAATACCCAATCGCTGGCATGAATAACGGTGGCAATGGCCTTGACCTGATTGACAATCTTGGTAATATAGGCCGATGAGAAACGTTCTGGCTTGCGACAGAATGGAACGTTAAAATATCCTTTGCGGTTAAAACGCATGACCCCATTAAAACAGGCGCGGTTTAGGAACAAAAAATCGTAAGAGTTACCCACCTGGTTAAATCGTTCTCTTACTTCGTAGTAATGATTTTCACCCCTGGTTTTAAGCCTCTCACCTTCTTCAACCAAGAATTCCTTCACCCCTCCCGGCGTTACCACCTGATTCTGGATATCCTTGTAAAATTGAATGATGTGAACATTGGTGTCTGCCAGAATTGCTTGCTTTGGTTGAATATTCAGGGCAACAACACAAGAACCACAAAAAGGCTCAACCCAACGGTTAAAATCTACATTTTTCACCAGACTCTTGATCTCTGGGATAAGTTTTGTCTTAATCCCCTGGCACTTTATAGGTGGGACTAACAACCGACTACTCATTCGGGGTCTTCCTCAGCACTTGCAGAAGTTTCTTCAGGCAACTGTTCAATTTGCTCTTGAAACTTTTGTAGGGTCTCACTTCCCCGCTGCTTGTAAGCAGAATATGACTTGAGGTCAGTGTAGGGTCGAACAATTTCAAGAGTGCGGGCCATATCAGCAGTTAAATAGTACATCCAGTAATCATCGTAAACTTCTTCACCAAGTTGAGCAAAAGGACCTGTACCATTGATCAGTTGGTCAATCTTTGTAACGGAGCCAATATTCTTTGTATTACCGCTCCCCGGTCTGGAAGCAGCGATTCTATACTTTGGTTGAGCAAAGAATTGGAAGTCACGAATAACTGAGGGAATGCTGTCCAAATCCTCCAGGGTGAAATGCCGGCGCTCATCAGCCGCAGCTAGATTCTTGGAGTAAATGACGCCGAGAACGAAATGACCTGAGTACTGGCTGTATGGATACGTGGTATTCTTGGAACTGTCTCGATTTCGAAAGTAGCCGGTAAAAGCTCCAAGGGTCATCCCATTCACATCAGTTGCAGAGGTCCGATAGGTGCTTTTAATATCAACGGCAAATTTGGCCGAGTTGCTACGATGAATAAAGGTCAGATCAGGATAGAAATTCTGCTGAGGCGACAGTTGAATAGTGCAATCGTGCCTTTCCGCAAATTCTACAAACATGGGGAAGAGGAGTAATTCAAGTACTTTGGAGACGATCTTCGTATCTACTGAAATCGTATAGACACGCTTGTAGATGTCAATAAACCCCTTAATTATCCAATCACCCTCATTTGTCGCTACAGCTTTGGCGAACGATGCTGCATGCTTTTGTAAGTGATTCAAAAATTCTTCAGAAGTCATTTATGCCTCACGCTTTACAAAATTATACTGGCAATACAATTCCAATACAACCCTACCCGCGGCGGCGATTAAAAAGTCCCCGGCGGTAGCGCAGCGACCGGTCTGAGGACCAGGGCGCGTAGGGGGCCATGGTCAAACCGGCCAGGGCCAGCAGCGGGGCATCGTAATTGACCCGCCAGCCGTTGAAATTGCGCCAGGCTTCGTCCCGGTCGGGTTTGAGAGGCACTCCCTGTTGGGCCAGCCGATCATAAGCGGCGTCAAACTCCTCGCGGCTGATGCTGATTGGATCATCGGGGTTGGGACTGGGATTGTAAGGCACGTCGAAGAAGTCGGCAATGCGGCGCAGCGCGATGTAGCCGGCCCGCAGGCACAACTGCGCCTCCGGTTCGCGGGGCACATCTACCGTGGAGTCCACCAGTGCGGCGGCGTCGAGGACGGTGCCGGCCGCCGTGATCCAGGATCGTTCGGGCTGCGGGGATCGAAAAAAAACCAGCGCCGCCAGCGAGGTATGGCTCTCGTCAAGTTCCACAAACCAGTTTTCCCAGGCAACCCACTGCTCGGTCAAGCCGTGCAGGCCATGAATGCGCTGGAAGCGCAGGATCATCTCGACAGCCGAGGGCGGGGAGCCGGCCCGAACTTCCAGCAGGGCCACGGCCGCCTCACGCCGGGAGAAGGCGGCGTACATACTCGGCAGGTAAGCAATCAAGAGGGCGATCAAAATCAGGCCAATCGTCGCCTCGCTAAAGGCGAGGATGGTTTGAGGCATGTCGTTGACCGGGGCGAAGCCGAGGGTCAGCAGCGAGGAGCCGCTCAACAGGAAGGCGGCTCGCCAGGATTCGACTCCGACGGCCCAGAACATGCCCATGTAGCCGATCAGGACCAGGATCAGCCAGAACGGAAGTAATAACAGCAAACTTAGTGGCGCATAAATGGCCATAATGCGGTCGCGCTCCTCGTAAGAATCGGCTTTCTTGGCCCGTAAATCGAACAGGAAGCGCGTGGTCAGGAACAGGGCGCGGGCCAGGAAATCGGAGACGCTGCGGGGCAGGACAAAGGTGTGAATAGCAGAGCGTGAGGTGTAGATGACCAGAGCCAATCCGGCAGCAAAAATAATGACTTGTAGAGCTATGTTCATAAGAAACATACCTGAGCTAATGAGAGTTGAATTTCAAAATCGGCAATGAGGCTGGAAGGTTGGAAGACTGGAGGACTGGATAAAAAACAAGGCGTAATAGTAACACAAGTTGAGGTAGGTAAAAAATAGAGTAATTTTGGCTAAATTTCCCGATTATCAGCCAGGCGAGTATACTTTGGACACCAGCGGATAGGAGGAAAAGAATGGCAACCCATTCGAGCGAGTCAAACCCACGGGTCGGAATCATCATGGGCAGCATTTCTGATTTGGAAACGATGCGGGAGGCGGTGAATATGTTGGAGATGTTTGAGATTCCGCACGAGGTGCGGGTGGTTTCGGCGCACCGCACCCCGGACCTGCTGGTTGAGTACGGCACCACCGCCGTCGAGCGTGGCCTAGAGGTGATTATCGCCGGGGCGGGTGGGGCCGCTCACCTGCCGGGAATGACAGCGGCCATGACCACTTTGCCGGTGATCGGCGTGCCAATCCAGACCAAAACACTCCAGGGCCTCGATTCTTTGCTTTCAATTGTCCAGATGCCCGCCGGCGTGCCGGTGGCGACCATGGCCATCGGCAATGCCAAGAACGCCGGGTTAATGGCCGCCCGAATCCTGGGTATCAAATACCCGGCCATTGCAGCCAGGCTGAAGCAGTATGCCGAAACCGTTGCCAACGAAGTCAAAGCAGTCCAAATTTAAGAGGTGGGGATGATCCTGCCGGGCAGCACGATTGGCATGTTGGGCGGCGGTCAGTTGGGCCGGATGTCTACCTTCAAGGCCAAGCAAATGGGCTACAACATGGTTGTGCTCGATCCCGCGCCTCATTGTCCCTGCGGCCAGGTAGCCGACCGGCAAATCGTGGCTCAATTTGACGATGAGTCAGGTCTGCGGCAACTGGCCGCAGTATGCGATGTCATCACCTACGAGTTTGAAAACGTGGCTGTGCGAGCGGTGGAATTGCTGGAAAGTTGGGGCAAAACAGTCTGGCCCGACAGCCATGCGCTCAGAATCAGCCAACATCGCTGGGCTGAAAAGGAGTTTCTACGCCAAAGCGGCGTTGGCGTGGCCGATTTTTTCAAGGTGGCAGGCAGGACTGATTTGGCGATTGCCGCCGAACAAATCGGCTTTCCTGGACTGTTGAAAACGGCTACAGGTGGCTATGATGGCAAGGGGCAAATTCTTTTGCACAATGATGCCCAGGCCAGGCAGGCTTTCGACGCTTTAAACCACCCAGCCCTGATCTGGGAAAAACAGGTTTCCTTTGTCAAAGAGTTGAGTGTTATCTGCGCCAGAAACCGGCAGGGAGAGGTTGTCACTTACCCGGCTGTTGAAAATATTCACGTTGACAATATTTTAGATATTTCGCTCGCCCCAGCCGAAGTGCCGGCCAGTGTGCAAGCCGAGGCGCAGCGGGTGGCCCGGATCATCGCCGAGAAGCTGAATTTGGTGGGCGTCTGCGGGGTGGAGCTGTTTCTGCTGCCTGATGAGACAATTTTGGTCAACGAACTGGCCCCGCGGCCGCACAATTCCGGCCATTACACCATAGACGCCTGCCGCTGCTCCCAATTCGAGCAGCATATCCGGGCGATTTGTGGCTTACCCCTTGGCTCGACCGAGTTGAAGGGTTACGCAGCGATGGTCAATCTTTTGGGGGCCGGGACAGGCAACAACCTGAATGGCCTGGAAGATGTCCTGCAAAACAGCCGGGTTTGCTTTCATCTCTATGGCAAACATCAGGCGGCGGCCAAGCGCAAGATGGGTCACGTCACCGCCTTATCCGATGGCAATGTCCAGGAGGCGCTGGTTTGGGCGCTTGAAGCGCGAGAAAAACTCAAATGGCAATGAATTTATGGTTAAGCGCCTTAAAAAGATTGTCAACTGTATTAAGAAATGCTATAATTGAGACGGAGAAGCTTCCGTACTTTCATCCTGAAATCAGCCATTTTCCCACCGATTTACTTGACCAACGGATGAGCTGCCACAAGCGATTTTAGCCCCTGATTGTAAGCAGTTTTAGCACCATACCTTACTTTAGCGAGACGAGGAAGTACGCTATGCCCCAAAAAACAAAAGTTGGACTACAACTCAGTGTTGGCGGATTGGGCGACCTGTCGTTTAATGACTCCGCTTACGCCGGCCTGCAAGAAGCGCAACAACTGCACGGGATCGAGTTTCAAACGGCGACCTGGGAAAACCCGATGTTGAATGCCATAAACCTTGAAAATTGGGCCAAAGAAGGGTTTGATTTGATTATTGGGATTGGCTATGGGAACGCTGCGCCCTTGAGCGAGATAGCCGCCCGCTATCCTAATCAACGTTTTGCCAGTGTTGATGTCGCTGCCGAAGGGCATAATGTCTGGTCAGCCACTTACCGGGAATATGAAGGTGACTTTGTGGTGGGAGTGCTGGCGGCACTGGTGACCCAAACCCACATGGTTGGCTTTATGGGCGGCGGAGTTACCCCGGTGGTGCGGCGGATTGAACTCGGCTTCGCCCAGGGGGTTAAAAATGTCGACTCGTCTATCAGCTTTATTTCCGATTACGTGGGAGAGTTTGACGACCCGCTCAAGGGCCGTTTGCTGGCCGAAACCCAGTACACTCTCGGCGTGGATGTGATTTATCAGGTGGCGGGCCGCTGCGGCATCGGGGCAATTGAAGCCGCTAATGAATTTGGCCGCTGGATCATCAGCACCGGCGGCGATCACAGCGATCTGGCTCCCAATGCCGTGTTAACCAGCCGCATCAAGAATGTGGGTAAGCCCATCCTGGATGTGATCGAAAGCGTCGTCGCCGATCGTTTTGAAGGCGGGGTGATTAAAAGTTATGGCTTTGCCGAAGGCGGCCTGATGATGGCTCCCATCCGGCCCAGTGTTTTCAAAATCGTGACGCCTGCCATCCAGAACATTATGCAGGAAGTTCAAGCCCAGGTTATCAGCGGCAAAATCAAGGTTGAACTTGAAGAATAATCTGGCCTGACAATTCACAGGATTGTTTACAATCAGCATCCCTCCTCAGCGAGGGATGTTTTTATTGGCGGTGTAAGCCTGTAACGCCTGCTGAATCTCATGGGCCAAATCCATTTTTTGGTTTTGCGTTCCCAGGTTCTCGTTGAGCAGGATGATCGGGCCGCGCTCGGTTTCTAAGGTCAACAGCAGGGCCTGGTAGTCACGCCCGCCGATGGGGTGAGTCACTTTGGCCTGGCGAATCTCTTGATAGGCCAGCGTTTCTCCCTGAGGTTGGCTCGATGCCTGGTAGAAAAGTTCCCCCTGCCTCTGGTCCAGGCGGATGAGACAGCACTGCGCCTCGGCCTGGCGCTCAGCTTGCACAAACTTAGCCGACAGGCGGACTAGCGCCAGTGCTACCACTCCCCAGGTTAACGCCGGCAGGGCCAAAAAAGCCACGATAAAGACAGCCTTGAGTCCCCAGCCCTGCTGGCTGATCCCCAGGCCGGCGGCCAACCCGGCCAGAATTAAAATCACCAGCAGCGCTCCGGCTGGCCCCCAGGTAAGCCAGCCCAGGCCCTGCACCAGCGGCTCGCCCCGAATGGTAAAGACCCGCTCGCCAGGCCGCGTCTCTTCCTGTACCGTGGTGATCAACTGGGCCGATTTGTTAACGATGAGCCACCAGGGGCGGCGATAAGGGATCATGGGCGGCCGGGGCTGGTTACTCATGCGACCTGAGGTCCGGCGCGCCTGGCCCACCAGCTATAGCCCAGCCGCCAGACGAGCATGAAAAGGCTGGCCACCGTCATGGTTACAAGCACGAAAATAGGAATGATCCCGCCAGGAATAGCCCGCCCCAGGAACAACGCCCGCAGCAGTCCCGCCAGCGGCCCGCCGATAAGCCAGACAACCAGGATGCGCGGCACAAACTTGGGCCAGTTCTGGCTGATGTCGGCCCGAAACAGGCCAAACCAGGGCGCCAGCACAAACCAGCTAATCACAAAAGGTGCTGCCGTCATTAACGCGGCCACAATATCCGTGCCGGGCAGCGAGTGGCTGCCCCGGCCCACCCAGGTAAACAGAAGCAAAACCAGCAAATCCCCGCCCACCAACACAGCCAGGCGATAAAGCGAATGAGTTTGATGGCCTGTTTTTTGTAGATTCACGAGACTCTCCAAAAATAACCTATAGCTTAATTTTAATAACCTGAGTCCGACGTTTTACCGAAAACAGCAGGATTTACAGGATTAACAAGATTTTTAACCAATTTTTATCCTGTAAATCTAGCCGTAGGTCCTGTCGAGAAATAAAAACTCCGAACTGAGGTTAATAGTATAGTCAACTTAAGGCAATCAACAATTTTACCAGGGGAATAAGCACCTATCTTTGGGACTGACTCTCCTAATCTTCTCACAACATATAGGTCCTGTTTGCGGTTATACCCCCAAATATAGGGTATCTTTGCTTCAATATTATGACAAGCTATGTTGACACGTTATGGAAAGTCAAGTAAAATAGAATATGTAAAGTTGGGTTGAAAGGTAGGGTGGTGAATTAGCTGTTTTTTCAGCGCCCCTACCGCAGGGGAGGGATAGAAGATGAAACGGGACTATTTCTGGGTCAGAGCTATCTTGACCAGCTTGGTTGTCGCCGGGTTGGGACTGACCGCCACGTCAACGCCGGCTTTATCGCAGCAGAGCGAGAACCAGCAAAACCTGATTATTAATGGAGGCTTTGAGGAAGGGTTTCAAGGCGAGTTTGGCGTGGGGTACGGCTGGGGCGCGTTTAGCAACGGTAATGCCGCCATCGGCTGGAACGCCGACTCCTGGGCGCCGGTGGTCGTCGCCGGCAGCCACGCCCAGCTTATCGAAATCAAGAATGCCACCGACCGGGATCGTTACGCCGGAATTTATCAAACCGTAGCCGTCGTGCCGGGCCAGCAGTACAGGTTGACCATTAAAGGGCTGATCCGTTCTGAAGAGGGTGATGTTCAGACATCAAATTACGGCTACCGGCTGCAATACGGGCTTGACGATAGCGGGGGCACGGCCTGGGAGCTGGTCAACGAAAAGAACTGGCAGGAAATCCAGTGGGATGAGCAGCCCTTGAATGACCCGGCCAACGGCACTTACCGTTTTGATACCTTTGAAACGACAATTACAGCCAAAGGCGACAAGCTGACTTTGTTTATCCGGGCCTGGAAGAAGTGGATCAACAATGGTGTCGGCCTGTATGACCTGGATGAGATCAGCCTGGTTGGGCCGGCGCCGGAAGGATTCCAGGCTGCGGCGGGCCAGGCTGCGGCCGTGGGTAATACCAGCCAGCCCACTGAGGGAGAATTGATCGCTTCGGAGCCGTCTATCCAGGTATCTGAACACGACGGGGACGTAGCCCCGGAGACCGTCCAGCCGGAAGCTACGGCTACGCCGCAGTCTCAACCGCAAGCCGCGCCCCAGGCTACGCCTGTCCCTCAGCCGACTACAGGGCAGTTGCCGGTATCGGGTGCGGACAAAGAAGGCTCGATCAACTTGGTGGAGATTATGGCTGTTGTTTTGGTGCTGGTCTTGTTGACCGGAGCAATTACCACAACCGTCCGGCAACGCCGGCCTGTGGAATAAATAATTCATTATTGGTAGTGTTTCTTTTTCGTTTCCTTTCTCGTTCCCACGCTTCGCGTCAGTTTGCGAACGAGAAAGGAGAATCTTGGCCGGCCGCTAAGTTAACGGAGATGATAAAACCATGAAAAAAACGCTTTGGCTTCTCATAACTTTGTTACTTGTCGCAGCGGTCTTACCGTTGACTTCTCAGGCCGCGCCGCTGCTGAAATTGAGTTGGCGGGCCGAGTATTACGACAACCCCAGCCTATCGGGCGCGCCCCGCTTGAGTATTTACGAGGCCGCGCTGAACCATGATTGGGGCAACGGCTCGCCGGCGGTAGAAATCCCGGCGGATAATTTTTCCGCTCGCTATACCATCACCCGCCATTTTGAAAAAGGGACCTACCTCTTTTTGCTGTCCGCTGACGACGGCGCGCGAGTCTGGCTCGACGGCAATTTGATTCTTGATGCCTGGGATTTTGGCTACAAAAGCCGCAAAGCCAAAGTTTACATTGACATGACCGGCGACCATGAGCTGCAAGTCGCCTACTTTGAAAAAACCGGCCGGGCCGTCATTAAGTTTGAGTGGCTGCAGATGGCCGGCGAGGATGATATTGTCGGGGCGTGGCGGGGCGAATATTTCAACAACCGCGATTTGGCCGGAACTCCGGCTGTGGTCCGCCAGGATGGGGCGATCAATTATGATTGGAACAGCGACTCGCCCGACCCCAAAATTACCCGCGACAACTTCTCGGTCCGCTGGACCCGCTCGATTTACCTCAGGGAGGGCCTTTACCGCTTTAGGGTCCAGCACGACGATGGGATGCGCCTTTTTGTGGACGGCAAAATCTTCTACGATTCCTGGTATGATCAGGCAGTGACCTATCACACGCTGGAAGTGCCGCTCAAGGGCGGCTATCGCACCTTTGTCGTCGAGTATTACGACCATGTGGGCAACGCCGTGGCCCAGGCCAGCTTCGACGGCGACCCGGACGGCTACGATAACTACGAACCCGGTCCCGATGGTGCAGCCGTTGTCGTAGACGACAGCAGCCCGCGCTTTAGCTGGGGCGGGCCGAAGGGCAACCGCTATGTTGGCCCCGGCGGGTACGGCTCCAGCTCCTGGACCTACAACACGACCAACAATACGATCAACTTTGGCAAGTGGAGTCCGCCCATTGCCGCCGCCGGTAACTATGAAATCTTTGCCTTTATCCCCGGCAGCAACGCCACCACCGGCTCAGCTCGCTATGAAATCTTGCACTTCGGCCAGCGCGCCTGGCGGACGCTCAACCAGAGCCGCTATACCAACGAGTGGGTCAGCCTGGGCACTTATTATTTCAAGGGCGGCGGGCAGGAAGAGTGCGTCTTCCTCTACGACAGCACCGGCGAGGCCAACAACAGCAGCAAGATTGCCTTTGATGCGTTGAAGTTTGTGAAGCGATAGCTTGTTTTGGAGATAAGAAGACCCCCAAGTTTATTGACCTGGGGGTCTTTTTATAGGCTCCCAATAACGAGACATTCTTTCGTCCAATTTAGAAGTAAGGTGACTACTGCTATAACTTGGGCACAAAGACCCTTTCTAGTTCTTTTTAAGAAGGAGTGGAAGATAAACTAAATTATTGGTTGGATTAGATAAGGTCCATAACTCTAACCCATTTATCCCGTCATTAGCAGCAAAAAATAATTCGTCCTCAACGTCAGTCAGCCAAGAGAAACCGGGTGCAGAACCAACTCCTCCTGAATTGATATCCTCAACCATCATTGTTCCCGTTGTTGTTCCATCACTTTTCCATAATTCAATACCATTTGTTCCATTATCCGCTACAAAGTAGAGAATATTATTGACTTCAAGAAGCTGTGACGGTGACGAACTAGCCGAACCTGGATTTATATCTTTAACCATCATTGTCCCAATAGCCGTTCCATCACTTTTCCATAGCTCCTGCCCATTTATTCCATTATTGGCACTAAAGAAAAGAACGTCATTGATACGAGCTAAAGATGCTGGAGAAGATGAAGCCGTAGGATTGATATCCGTGACTAATACTGTACCTGTCATCGTGCCATCACTTTTCCATAACTCACGCCCATGTACGGCATCCTGTCCGTTCAGATAAAGTACATTGCCAATTGGAAGAAACTCGTAGAATGCCATATCCCCAATATCTTTAATAAATACTGTGCCAGTGGTAGTTCCATCGCTTTTCCATAGCTCTACTGGAATAGGACAACACACCGGTTTTTCAACGCCAAAATAAACCGTATTACTTATGTGCGCGAATTTGCTATCAGATCCCAGGTCCACTGGCCTTACATCTTTAACCAACCTCGTCCCATTTGCTGTTCCATCACTTTTCCACAATTCCTCAAAACTACCGCTATATCCTATGAAATACAGAATACCTTCAACATTAGTTAGACCTGAGGTGGTTAAAAAGCCCGAGGCAGAACCCGGATTTATATCTGTAATTAACATTGTACCTGTCACAGTCCCATCACTCTTCCAAAGTTCAGCTCCATGTGTGGCATTGACAGCCCCAAAGTACAGCGTATTATTGAGATGGACAAACTGACCTGCGTTTGAGCCATCAATACCGGGGTTAATATCTGAAACTATTTCTGTACCGGCTATAGTGCCATCGCTTTTCCATAGCTCATATCCATGAGTACCATCATCAGCCGTGAAGTAGAGCGTATTACCTAGGTTAATAGGGAATGCATTTCCAAGAAAAACTGAGTCCCCGGTTGGATTAATATCTTTTACCAATATTGTGCCAGTGAGGGTGCCATCACTTTTCCACAGTTCCCAACCATGAAGGCCATCATCAGCAAAGAAGTAAAGGACACCATTTACGTTTGTAAGGAAGAACGGCGATGAGTCACCGTTTTGGTTGATGTTTTTTACTAACGAAGGTTTAGTTCCAACAGCTTGAACATATCCGAACATCAACCCCAAGAATAGAGTGGAAACTAAAAGTAGAAGAAGTATTTGAGAAACGCGGGCATACCTTCTGGTGAACATATATACATCTTATGTTGATAGTATTCAATATTTAGTCCAGGCAGACCAAAAATTTTGCCCTAGATAGTCGGGCCAAGGTTTTATAGCAGTTCGGCAGAGAGGCCAGTTGGAGGCTAAACGAATTTTCAGTAGCGCAGAGTTTGCCGGGCCATGCTTCAAGCCTGACCTACACCCCATCGTACTTGGCAATGAACTCCTCGGCCTTCTCCACCAGCTCGCGGTTGCCGACAAAGAGGGGGGTGCGCTGGTGCAGGGCGGCCGGCTGGATATCGAGGATGGGCTGGCGGCCGGTGGAGGCGTAGCCGCCTGCCTGCTCGATGATGAAGCTCATCGGCTGGGCCTCGAAGAGCATGCGCAGTTTGCCGTTGGGCGATTTGCCGTCGGCGGGGTAGTAAAAGACGCCGCCGCCCAACAGGTTGCGGTGAATATCGGCGATCATGGAGCCGATGTAGCGCAGCGACAGCGACTTGGTGTTGCCTTCCTCGCCGCGCAGCCAGCGGGTATAGCGCTGGATACCTTCGCTCCAGCGGCTCTGGTAGCCCTGGTTGGCGCTGTAAAATTTGGGTTGCGGCAGGCGGAGGTTGGGGTGGGAGAGCAAAAACTCGCCGATGCCGGGATCGAGGGTAAAGCCATGCACGCCGTTGCCGGTGCTGTAGACCATCATCGTGCTGGAGCCATAGACAATGTAACCGGCGGCGACAATCTCGGAGCCTTTTTGGAGCACATCTTCCAACATGCCGGGGCCGGACTCGCTTTTGCGGCGTAAAATGGAAAAGATAGTCCCCACACTGACGTTGTAATCTATGTTGCCCGAACCGTCCAGCGGGTCGAACAGCAGCACGTACTTACCACAGTCATACTTGTCCGGAATGGAAATAATATCTTTCTCTTCCTCTGATCCCATCACACACAGCCGCCCGGTGTGATCATTTAATTGAAAGATGGTGCGGTGGGCATACTCATCCAACAATTGGACTTCTTCGCCCTGCACGTTGACCGTGCCGGTCGCGCCAATAACATCGGCCAGGCCGGCGCGCGTAGTGTGGCTGGAAATCAGCTTAGCCGCCAACGCCATATCGTAAAGCAAAGCCGTAAGCGTGCCTGAGGCGTCAGGGAAAGCGGCCTGCTCATCCAGAATATGTCGCTCGATGGTAACAATACGCTTATTAGTTTTAATGGACATCCTTGTCTTCCCTCTGCTTAATATAGGTATGGCTCACTTTGTCGGTAATTTCATTATACCTTGCCTCAGTCCTCTTAGACAAGAAATAAGTGACTTTTCCGGTTTTGGATGCGTCGTGTGAGAGAGCGGTTAAAGAAATCTAGATGTAGTATACCAGACGACCTACCTACCATATCTTGTGCCTTTGTTAAAGTGAGATTTTTCGCAAGAGCCACTTGACCCGGCGAGTCGAGTTTGATATAATGTTAGCCATATTTGGCCCCCTTAGCGTGAGTGAATTGGAGGCTATTTATTGTGGGAGATGTTCTTGTTTTAAACGCAACTTACGAACCTCTCAGTGTTGTTTCGGTCAAGCGAGCCGTTGTGCTGCTCTTAAAGGAAAAGGCCGAATTGATTGAGGCTGCGGAAGCCAAGTTGCGTTCCGAAAATTTCAGCCTGCCCAGGCCGCTGGTCATCCGCCTGGTTTATTTTGTCAAGATCCCGCACCGGATTACTCTGCCGGTTACCCGGCGGGGGGTACTGGCCCGCGATCACTACACCTGCCAGTACTGCGGCGCGATGCCCCTCCGCAAAGATTTGACGATGGATCACGTCCTGCCCCGCTCTCGCGGCGGCAAGACCACCTGGGAAAACGTGGTGACCGCGTGCGATAGATGCAATGGCCGTAAAGGGAGCCGCACTCCCACCGAAGCCAACATGACTCTCCTCACCCCGCCCAAACGCCCCCGCTACATCGCTATCGCCGCCCTGACCAGTTTGGAAGCCAGAGAGGCGTGGGGCAAATACATGTGGGAGTGATCTCGTTTTGGTTGAATACAGCGCCTCCGTACTCACCGTACCGAGGCGTTTTTTATCTGCTTAAGAAATGAAGAGAGTTGCCGGGTAACAGGGAGTAGCAATCAGTCTGACTACTGATTACGGACCCCTGTTTACTATTTTTAGAGAGGAGGATAGTAAGTGGCTGATCGAAAAGATCGCATTCGTATTCAGATTGGCGCCCAGGAATTTAATGTTGTCGGGGGCAGTTTTCAAGAGATGCTGGCGGCGGTCAAGCAAATCAACGGCCGCCGTTTTGTGAGTGAATCCAAGGTATGGCAACTGCCGGGCCCGGTTGAGGAAGTGCAGCGCCAGCTCGAAATCGGCGGCTATTCGCTGGAAGGCGGTGCCCCTGTCACCAGCGCACCAGTGGCTCGCGCCGCGTCGCCCGGTACTGGCGGCGACCGGGTGCGGGTGCTGGTGGCCGGGCAGCGGCTGGCAGTCGTCGGGGGCAGCTTTCAGGAGATGCTGGCCGTAATTAAAGGACTGCCGGGCCGGCGTTTTGACAGCGAAACCAAGCTGTGGGAAATTTCCGGCGATCCGGGAGTTATTAAGGGGATGATCGAATCTGCCGGATTTCAACTGGAAGGCGCGGTAAAAATTCCCGTAGGGCCTGTCCCGCCGATGGAAATGCCGGATTTTAGCGGGCATACCCCTCCCACCCCCTATGAGGAGCCAAATTTCTTCGACGACGAAGCACCTGAGCCGCCCCCATGGTGGGATGATGAAATGACTCCACCTCCCGTTGACGATAATTATTTGGCTGAACCTTTAGAATTTGAGCCGTCTCCGGCGGGGGCCGGACGGGCAGCATCCATTCCACCGGCAGCGCCAGCCGGTCGGCGTAGCGGCGACCGGATTCGCATCCGCCTGGGGGATATGCTGTTGGTGATCAGCGGTGGTGAATTCCAAGCGATGCTGGCCTGGATCAAAAGTATTCCGGGCCGGCGCTTTAACGGTGAGGAGCGAGTGTGGGAAATTCCTGATACGATGAACCTGGAGTCACTGAGCCAAAGAGTCGCCGCAACGGGGTTTGTGCTGGAGCAAGAATGAGTTGAAAGTTAAACGTTTGAATGTTCAAACGTTTAACTTTCAAACATTTTAACGTTTAACGCACCGCTATCACCAGCGCCTGGGCCTGGCCTTCGGCGTGGTAGCTGCTGCGGACCAGCGGCCCGCTTTCAACCCAACGAAAGCCCATTTCCATGCCAACGTCGTGAAATTCCTGAAATTCACTGGGGTGGACGTAGCGATAAACCGGCAGATGCAGGGGCGATGGGCGCAGATATTGGCCAATGGTTAAAATATCAAGCTGATGCTCGCGCAAATCCCGCATTACGGTAAAGACTTCCTCTTTAGTCTCGCCCAATCCAACCATAATCCCGCTTTTTGTCGTCGTGCCAGGATCCAGGATTTTGGCATTTGACAGCACTTTGAGGCTTTGCTGGTAGTTGGCCTGGGGGCGGACCGTCCGGTAGAGCCGTGGTACCGTTTCGGTATTGTGGTTCAGAATTTCGGGGCGAGCCTCCATGACCTCTTGCAGGGCAGGCAGGCTGCCCTTAAAATCAGGGATGAGCACTTCGATGGTGCAATGGGGCAGCCGCTGGCGAATTTCGCGGATGGTGTTGGCAAAAATATGCGCACCGCCGTTGGGCAGTTCGTCGCGATTGACCGAGGTCAGCACGCAGTGGCTCAAGTTCATAGCCAGCACACTTTCGGCCACGCGGCGCGGTTCGTCCTCATCCAGGCGTGGGGGGCGGCCCGTTTTGATGTGACAGAAGCCGCAAGAGCGGGTACAGGTATCGCCCATCAGCAAAAAGGTGGCGGTGCCCCGGTTCCAGCACTCGCCGATATTGGGACACATGGCTTCTTCGCAAACGGTGTGCAGCCCCTGCTCGCGCATCAGATTTTTGAGGCGGCTGTAACCATTTCCGGCCGGCAAGCGTACCTTAAGCCATTCCGGCTTGCGCTTGGGCAGTTCATTTTCCAGAGTAATATCGTCAGGTTTTATTAAATTCATTCTCCTGAGAGTCCTTTTATACTCATTTAGGAAAGGATGTTGCATTTGATTGAATAGACTGGACATAAGC
>JAHDWA010000121.1 GCA_023382535.1 Anaerolineae bacterium
GGTTATCTCTATAAGCGAGGTGCTGCCCGGTTAGACCTCGATACAATAGGTAACTACTGCCAAATACCAATACGATCCCACTCGGCGAGCGACGAGTCAGACCATAAAGAGCAAGCACTCCCCCACTAATGACAGCTATACAGCGTTTAATGTTATTCATAGATTAAGCTAAATTTGTAAGAAACTAACTACCGGGTGGTATTCCTTAACTCCAACCGGCAACCAGGGCTTGAATCAGACGGATGAAGGGCGCCGGATAGACACCCAGCCAAACCAGGATTAACGCTAGCGCGACTAGCGTCCAACTCCCAACCACGGGTACGGCTGAAGAAACAGCCGTGGGTTCTTCCTCTGGGAAGGGAGGTGTAGACATAGCGACCACGATACGCAGATAATAAAATAGCCCAATAGCGCTGCTCAATACCAGGATGGCGACCAACAACCACTGGGTTGAGCCAACTCCGGCAGCCACGATATAGAACTTGCCAATAAAACCAGCAGTGAGAGGGATACCGGCCAGAGAGAGCAATGTCACCGTGAAGATCCCCGCCAGCCATGGGCGACGCCAGAACAGGCCCCGATAATCTTGCAGAGCGTCCGCGTCTCTATCCTGGTCGGATAGGACCGTGACGATACCGAAAGTGCTCAAGGTGGTCACGAAATAGGCGACCAGATAGAAGGCGATCGCCGTAACCGCCATTGAGCCACCGGCCAGGAAGGCTACCAGTAGATACCCAAGATGCGCGATTGAGGAGTAGGCCAGGATACGCTTGACATTGTTTTGCCACAGAGCCAGCAGGTTACCAGCCAGCATAGAGGCGATGGCAATGAAGGTAAATACGAGCATCAGTGAGCCATAAGCGTGAATATCCACAGCAGTAAAGTAGCGCAAGAAGAGCGCAACCATGGCCCCCTTGGAGACGGTCGCTACAAAAGCCGTTACCGGCGCCGGAGCACCTTGATATACGTCGGGAGTCCACAGGTGGAAGGGGACGATGGCCAGCTTGAAGCCTATGCCAATGATCGTCATGGCCAGGCCGGTCAGCAGCAACGTGTTGGGCGCAGGGCCGCCCGTGGCCGGCGGCTGGGCCAGGTTACCAAACGCCAGCGTGCCCGAGTCAGCATAGATCAAAGCCATCCCAAACAGGAGGAAGGCCGAAGAAACCCCGGCCAGGACCAGGTACTTGAGACCCGCCTCAATACCATCCGACCTCACCCGCATGTAGGCAATTAACGAATAGAGAGAGACACTCAAGATTTCCAGGCCCAAGAAGAAAGAAGCAAAATGGTTACTGGCTACGAGGACAGCAGCCCCCAGCGTGGCTAAAAGAAGCAGCACATAAAATTCTTCTGGACGACTCTCATGCTTTTTGAGATAGCCGTAAGACAGTATGGCTACGACAAAACTGGCAGCGAAGAGCAAGCCCATGTAGAACAGGGCATAATCATCGAGGATCAAGAGCGGGGTTATCTGACGCGGCAACTTAGATGGCACTGCCGCAAGCACGGCGAGAGCGCAAGCGAGGCCTGCCAGCGCCAACATCAAAGTAACGAGGTGATCCCGGTAAAAGGCAATTACCAACAGGACCCCAACCGCAGCAGCAGCGAGCACAATGAGGGGCAGTAAAGTAAACAAATCTGTAAGCGTCATCGCTTATCTCCACCGTCCAAAGGCTCCTGGCCTGGAACTTCCAGTTGAGAGATTTGGGGGGACTCGTAGGAACTCATAGGAACCAGAAGTTCGGCGGTCAGTGGCCGGTGGTCGGCAGTCAGGATTTGTAGAACAGGCTTGACCGTGTTGAGGACAGGCTGCGGGTAAAGGCCCAACCACACAATGGCGACGATCATAGCGGTCATAATAGCCATCTCCCGTATCGAGAAATCGGATAAGGTCCGGCCCGCCAGATTAGGGCCATGGAAGATGCGCTGGATCAGCCACAGCGAATATACCATGGCTATGATGAGCCCTACCGTAGCCACAATGGTCAGGAGAATGTTCACCTGGTAAGTTCCGAGCAACACCAGGAACTCGGCGACGAAGTTACCCAACCCGGGCAATCCCAGCGAGGCCATGGCGAAGACGAGTCCCACCGCACCCATTCGAGGAACCTCTGCCCATAGACCGCCCATTTCACTCATTTCGCGGGTGCGGAGACGTTCTTGGAGCGCACCGACCAGGATGAACAGGGCGCCCGTGCTGATCCCGTGACAGACTATCTCCATCACGGCCCCTTGTAAAGCCAACTCGTTGAAGGCGAAGACGCCCAGGAGCACAAACCCCATGTGGCTAACACTGGTATAGGCCACCAGCCGCTTGAGATCAGTTTGGGCGAAAGCTAGCATAGCGCCATACAAGATCCCGACGACGCCCAGTAACATTGCTGCCGGAGCAAAAGCAGCAGCGGCTGCCGGAAACAGCGGCAGCACAAAGCGCAGTAAACCGTAAGCGCCGGTCTTCAGCAAGAGTCCGGCCAGGATCACACTTCCGGCGGTAGGCGCCTCGGTGTGGGCATCGGGCAGCCAACTATGAAACGGTACGGCCGGCAGTTTTACCAAGAAAGCAACCATGAAGCCCATCATCAGCCACATTGCCGTGGGGGTTGCCATTGATGTGCCCAGTAGTTGCATATAGTCGAAGGTGTAGACGCCCGTGTTCTGGCCGTGGACAAAATACAGCCCTAGAATGGCCAGGAGTATCAACAGGCCGCTGGCCTGGGTGAAGATGAAGAACTTCACCGCCGCATAAATCCGGTTTTCGTGTCCCCAGATACTAATGAGAAAATACATAGGCACCAGCATCATTTCCCAGAAGAAGTAAAAGAGAAACAGATCTAAGGCCAGGAATACGCCCACAATTCCGGCTAAAATCCACATCAGGTTGAAGTGAAAAAAGCCGACCTGTTCCTGAATGTCAGTCCACGAGGCGGCAACGGCCATGAAACCCAGAAAAACCGTCAGGGCGACCATCAATAAGCTGAGGCCGTCCAGCGCCAGGTGAAAATTGATTCCAAACTGCGGAATCCAGGCCAAGTTTAGCTGGACCAGCCAGCGCTGACTATGGGCGAGTTCGGCGGACGCTAAATTCTGACCCCACAGAACCAGCACCAGGACCAGATCAACGCCCAGAGCAATCAATGAGATCCAGCGGGACCAGAGGACGTTCCAACGTTGGAAGAGCCACGCCAGAAGTCCCCCTACCAGGAGAATAATGATAAGCCAGATCAGAATCATAAGAACACCACAATTGCTATCATCGCTACCGCGCCAAATACAAAGCCCAGCGCGTACCAGCGCACCTGCCCAGTCTGGGTCCGGCTCAGCAGGCGATAAATAAGTTGATTGAACCAGGCGATGCCCTGGTAGAAAAGATCAATGAAATCGTTTTTGTTGGCCCGCGCCAGCCAGACAAAGGGCTGGACGATAAACGTGTCATAGAGCCAATCGAAACCCCAGCCCGAAAACCACAGCCGATGCAGGGCTGCCCCCCATGAAGAATGAGTTATCCTCTCAGTATACTCAGGGCGGCGTAGGAACAAGAAATAAGCCAGATAGATACCGGCCAGCGCGACCAGTCCGGCAATACCTTGAGACAAAAGCTCAGACCTGCCTGTGGGAGGGGCTATGTCCACGGCCGGCAAAGCTGTCTGCATCAAGGTTGAAAAGAGCGGCAGGTTACCCAACGTGGGCGGCAATTCGACGAAGCCACCGACAATCGAGAAGATCGCCAGAATTATCAACGGCGTTTGTATCAGCCAGCCAGGGTGGTGTGTTACCTGGATCTTGGCCGGGCCAAAGAAGGTTAGGAACACCATGCGAAAGGTGTAAATCGAGGTCAGCAGAGCGCCAACCAAACCCGCCGTCCACAACCACGGGCTACCGGCCGCCGAGGACCAGGCCTCCCACAAGATCAGGTCTTTACTATAAAAACCGGCCGTCACCAATGGGAGAGCGGCCAGAGAGGCCGAGCCGATCAGAAAGGTATAGAAAGCTACCGGTAATTCCTTGCGCAGGCCACCCATCTTGAACATGTTGTGTTCGTGGTGTATGCCCAGGATCACCACGCCAGCGCCCAGAAAGAGGAGCGCCTTAAAGAAAGCGTGAGTCATAAAATGGAAAATAGCCGCCGACCAGGCTCCTACCCCCAACGCCAGGAACATATAACCAATCTGGCTGATGGTCGAATAGGCCAGGACGCGCTTGATATCCGATTGGGTCAGGGCGCTGAAACCTGCCAAAAGAAGCGTCGCTACGCCGATTATAGCCACCACCCCTTGCACAACCGGGGCCAGGGTGAACAGAACGTGAGTACGGGCGATGAGGTAGACTCCGGCAGTTACCATTGTAGCGGCGTGGATAAGAGCGCTAACCGGGGTGGGCCCGGCCATCGCGTCGGGCAACCACGTCTGCAAGGGTAGTTGGGCCGACTTGCCCAGCGCCCCTCCCAGGAGTAGGGTGGCTGCGGCTACAGCAAGCGACGAACCAACAGGCCACTGCACCGAGGCCCGCTGCATCAACTCCTGGATTTGCAAGGTGCCAAGATGGGTAAAGAGAAGGAAGAGGCCGATAGCCATCGCCGTATCGCCTACACGGGTGACGATGAACGCTTTGCGGGCCGCTCGTCCGTTGCTCGGATCTTTGTACCAGAATCCAATAAGCAGATAGCTGCATAAACCTACACCCTCCCAGCCCAGATAGAGCAGCAACAGGTTGTCGGCCAATAACAATGTCAGCATTGAGCCGACGAACAGGTTCATATAGGCAAAAAAACGGCTATACCCTTCTTCATCCATCATAAACTCAACCGAATAAAGATGGATGAGAAAACCAACCCAAGTGACCACCAGGATCATTACCAGCGATAGGGCATCCAGGTAGAAGGCGATTTGCGGAGTAAAGCCGGCGACATCCAGCCATATCCAGAGAGTTTGAGTATAAGCGAAATTTGTTGGGGGTGAACCCATAAAACTGAGGCCGACCAAGATAGCCACTGTTGCCGACAGGCCTACGGAACCAACACCAATGATCGCGATCCCGATGCGCGCCAGCCGAGGGCCGATCAACGCCAACGCCAGAAAACCGGCCAGGGGTAGAGCTGGAATTAACCATAGAAGTTGGAGCATGTTAACCTCGCATCTGGCTGGCTGCGTCCACATCTAAGGTCTTAAAACGCCGGTGGAGCTGGAGCACCAGGGCCAGACCAACCGACACTTCCGCCGCGGCCATACTCAGGATAAGGATAAACATGATTTGACCATCAGGCTGCGCCCAATGAGACCCGGCGACCACAAAGGCCAGCCCGGCGGCATTCAACATGATTTCGATGGACAATAAGATAAAAAGGATATTACGGCGAACGAGGACCCCTATCAGTCCCAGGGCGAAAAGAATCCCGGCCAGGAGTAGTCCATATTCCAGCGGAACGACAGTCATTACATCTCTTCCCCTTTCTCTTTCGACGATTGAGGGCGCCGGCCCAGGTGGTGAGTCCCGACCAGGCCGGCGAGCAGCAACAAGGAGGCCAATTCGACGGCTAACAAATAAGGACCAAAAAGTGCGATCCCGACCTGTTTCGGTTCTACCCCACCGACTCCGGTCATCTGGTTGCCATCATCGGCGAGCACATAGATTAACTCGGCCATCAGTATAGCCGTCAGAATCGCCGGTCCTGTCCACATGGACCGGCTCAACCATTGACTTTCCTGCTCGGTGGCCTGCGGTCCCAGGTTGAGCATCATGATTACAAACACAAAGAGCACCATAATGGCTCCGGCGTAAATAATAACCTCTAATGCGGCCACAAAGGGCGCGCCCAGGGTAAAAAAGATCAAGGCCACAGCCAGCAGCGATACGATCGAGTATAGCAGGGCGTGTACCACATTCAATCGGGTGATTACCATTGCCGCAGAAACAACTGCAACGACTGCCGCTACATAAAATACTGAGTTCATTAACTATGTCTCCGTCCGCCATTGGCCGTCATGGCATGAGACTGCGCACATCCACAGGCGGTTCTTCATTCTCGGCCTCACCTTTGTCTTTCCCGCCAATCGCTAAACCGGCCACCCGGTAGAAGTTGTAATCGGGGTATTTGCCGGGGCCGTCGATCAACAAATCCTCCTTCTCGTACACCAGGTTTTGCCGCTGATATTCGCTCATCTCAAAATCGGGTGTGAGTTGAATCGCATAAGTGGGGCACGCCTCTTCACAGAAGCCACAGAAAATACAGCGTGAAAAGTTGATGCGAAAGAACTCTGGATATCGCCGCCCGGTCTCATCTTCAGTCGCCTGGAGGGCGATACAATCAACAGGACACGCTACAGCGCAAAGGTAACAGGCCACACAACGTTCGGCCCCATCGGGATCGCGGGAGAGGATGATCCGGCCTCTGTATCGTGGGGGCAGGTAGGGCTTCTCGTCGGGATATTGGATTGTCTCTCGCCGTCGCAAGGTATGCCGGAGGACAGTCCAGATCGTTCTAAGCATACTCAGCATGATGTCTCCTTAATGACCGCCAAGAGCACCTCGCCTTCCCTCACCCCTGTGGGTCCCTCAAGGGGAGGCGAAGTGTTCTGCTCCGAAGGGTGTGCGGGATCGCCGGAACAATGGGCATTAGCCCATTTTTACGGTAGACTGCACTCCCTTGTCTGCGGTCATAACGCTAACAAGATACCTCCGGTAACGACCAGGTTCAGCAAGGCTAGAGGCAGCATAACCTTCCAGCCATAAGCCATCAGTTGATCGTATCGGGGCCGGGGCAGGGCGGCCCGCAGCAAGATGAAACCAGCAATAAATACGAAGGCCTTGAGCCAGAACCAGACAATTGGCGGTACTATTCTCGGACCTAACCAACCGCCGAAGAAGAAGGTCACGATCATGGCCGAAATCAGAGTAATGCCCAGGTATTCGCCGACAAAGAACATGCCGAACTTCATACCGGAGTATTCGGCATGATAACCGGCGATCAATTCGCTCTCCGCTTCCGGCAGATCAAACGGTAAGCGGCGTGTCTCGGCGAGACCGGCGATCATAAAAATTACTAGACCCAGGAACTGAGGTAGGCAGAACCATAGCCCTCGTTGCGCTTCGACAATCTGGCGCAGGTTAAACGAACCGGCAAGCATAACCACGCCCATGAGCGACAGCCCCATGAACACTTCGTAGCTCAACATCTGCGCCGAGGCTCGTAGCCCGCCTAGCAATGAGTATTTGTTATTCGAGGCCCAGCCGGCCAGAACTACACTGTACACTCCCAGCGACGACATCGCCAAAAAGAAAAGTAGACCGATGTCGAGATCCACTACGCCAATACCTGGAGCGAAAGGGATGACGGCAAAGGACATTAGCACGGTTGCAACGATCACTGCCGGGGCGATGACGAACACCGGCTTGTCGGCAAAGGGCGGAATCCAATCCTCTTTCGTCAGAATCTTAATCATGTCGGCCAGCACTTGCAGCAATCCGAATGGGCCGACCCGATTGGGCCCGTACCGATCTTGCCATAGCGCCAGCAATCGGCGTTCCAGCCAGATGAGGCCGGCGCTGATACTCAAAGCTACAACCAAAACCCCTAAAATGGTGATCAGAGAGCGGAGGGTTTCACTCACGTTTTTGACCCTTTAAAATCTTGCCCCAAGCGGGCCAATCTATTCCCGGCATATCGGGCAGGCCGGCAGGTAGCCCGGCAATCCCATGCGGTAAGGTTGGCATCAGTTTGACGGGCAGACGAAAGACCGTGCTGTTTAAGGTCAATTCTACTTCTTCACCCTCAACTGTCTGAAGCTTCGCTGCATCTTCAGGAGACAACCCCAGATAAGGTTGGGGCGCTCGTGCGGCGATGCCAGGCGTCAAGATACTTAATTCCTCTGACCCGAAGATGTGGTAGAGCGGGACCACCAGCCACTCATCGGTCTGAGGCTCAAAGGCAGCAGGGACGTCCTGGAAGTAAGTAACATTTTCGACCGGGGTGGGTTCGATCAAACGCCGCCCCGGGTCACCGTCACGCAGCGGGCCGCCCACCTCACTTTGAAACTTATTGAGCGCCTGCACCGAATTCCAACGTGGCGACCAGAAGCGTGGAATAAGCGCCGCAGGTGGTTGGCCTTCGTAGCCTTCCATAGAGAAGGAAAAGGGCGAATTAGGATCGTCGGGTGGCTTGGGTTCGTGAACATCAATATTGGCATACCTGGCGGTCCGCCCGCTGTAACGGTGTGGCTGGCGAGGTATCTTCTGGCCGGCCACCCGAAATCCGGCCGGCGGTGCAATCTCCAGGATCGGTTTAAAGCGAGGCATCGCCTTGGCCAGTGCCGCCGTTATATCGTCCAGGGTTTGCCAACCCCTAGCCTCGGGGTCTCCGGCGCCGACCATCATTTCCTGCAACCACCGCCAGCTTGCCTGAATGTCGCCCTCGGGCACAAAAACCTGGTAGAAACGCTGCGCTCGACCTTCGTTGTTTACCAAGATGCCGTCCGCTTCGGCAAAGGCGCCGGCCGGCAGCACAACTTCGGCTTTCTGCGTGGTGGCGTTAGCCAGGTGACCAATAACGATGACATGGTCGATGCTGTTCAGCAGGGTGCTGGCAAAAGAAGGATCGGTCCAGCGGTAGAGATCATTTTCCAGGATGATGAGGGTATCTGCCATTCCAGCCTGCACGGCTTTAAAAGCCGCGTTGATGCTCTTCCCACCCATGAGACCCAAACCCAGGCTATTGCACTCAGGCACGATGAAACAGAGTTCGGCTACACGGTCATTCTCGCCCAAGGCCCAGGCCACGTTGGCTGCCGCCCGTAGCACCGCCTCACCCCTGCAACTCGTGCCGGAGACAATTAAGGGTCGCTTCGCCCCCTTAAGGGCGTGGGCAATATTTTTAGCCAGTGCCAGTACCTCGTCCGGCAGGTCTATCACCGAGGGAGCATTGTGATTTAAGGCATGGGCTACGGCAAAACCTAAACGAGCCAAGTCATCAGGTGCGGCGCGATAGGTTTGAGTGGCTACGTCGTCTAGCCTGGTGCTGTAGGGTGCAGCGACAAACAGAGGGCCTTTTTCCTGCTGGATGGCTTCTCGCACTGCGGCGTCGTCCCAGCCAGGGATGTGTAATTTCTCGGCGATGGACATGGGCTGTTGGCGGGTTGATTGGCGTAAAGCCAGCGCCAACATTGGGGCCACATTGGTGACGTCCTCACCCAAAATGAACACCGCATCGGCCAGGGCCACGTCGTGCAGCGACGGCGAGCGGGCCGGGCCTTCCTGTAATATGCTGAGCACTGTAGCCACTAACTGGAAATCGGTCTCGGACACACCTAGATAGAACCGCTCAGGCCCGACCAGCGTCCGCAGCGCAAAATTAGCTTCCAGGGAGGCGCGAGGCGAGCCAAGGCCAATCACCCTGTCTCTGTTGGCCAGGAGAGGCGTAACGTGCTGAAGGGCGATTTCTTTGGTGACCGGCCTGGCCGTGTCGCTGCCTTCGTGGCGCAGCAAAGATTGGCGGATGCGCCGGTCACTGTTCACGAATTCGTAGCCGTAGCGTCCGCGATCACATAAGAAATAGCCGTTCACCTCGCCATGGTAACGGTTGCGGACCCGGCGCAGTTGGCCGTAACGCTCGCCGGGGATGGTATTGCAACCCAACCCGCAGTGGACGCAAACGGATGGAGCGGTTTGTAAATCCCACTTACGGGTATAGTGGTGCTTGAAGCTTTTGTCGGTGAAGACACCCGTGGGACACACCTCAACCAGATTGCCACTGAACTCATTTTCCAGGACACCGTCCTCGTGACGTCCGAAATAAACATGGTTATGGATTGCAAAAACGTCGAAATCGCGCCCGCTGGCGTAGTCGCGGTAGAAGCGCACACAACGGTAGCACTGAATGCAGCGGTTCATCTCGTGATTGATAAAAGGCCCCAAATCCTGGTTGCGGTACGTCCGCTTGTTGAAACGGAACTCACGATAGGTATGCCCGGTCATGACCGTCATATCCTGAAGGTGGCACTCGCCCCCTTCATCACAGACCGGACAATCGTGAGGATGGTTGATCATGAGCCATTCGATCACGCTGGCCCGAAATTCCTTGGCCTCTGGATCATTGATCGAGAGGTGTGTCCCATGCGCGGCCGGGGTCATACAAGCCATGACGATTTTGCCCCGGGTGTCTTTTTCATCTCTGAACTGCTTCACCGCGCACTGCCGGCAAGCGCCCACCGAACCCAGCGCCGGGTGCCAGCAGAAGTAGGGTAAGTCGCACCCCAAAGAAAGGCAGGCCTGGAGCAGATTCTGTCCATCTTCGATTTCATAGGATTTTTGGTCAATATAAATTTGAGCCATCAATCATCTCCACGGACATCGTTTTTCGGAAATATGTCGTTCAAAGTCTGTTCTAAAGTACTTTAGAGCGCTCTGGAGCGGCTCCATTGCGCCGGGAGCAAGGGCGCAAAACGTGTGTCCCGGACCTAACAGTTTGGTGTGCAGGGTCAATCTCTGCAGGTCTCGCGGTTGTCCCCGGCCGCTCTCGAGGGCCTGGAGAATCTGCGCTGTCCAGGGCAGGCCGTCACGACAGGGCGTACACCAACCGCAAGACTCCTGAGCAAAGAATTGTTCCAGGTTTTGCACCAAACCGACTGGGCAGGTCTGGTCGTCGAGGATGATCATCGTCCCGGTACCTAGCCGGCTGCCTGCTGCCTGCACCGAGTCAAAATCCATCTTCACGTCCAGATGCTCTTCAACCAGAAAATCGGTTGACGCGCCGCCGGGTAGGAGCCCACGGAATTTGAGGTTATCGCGCATGCCGCCGGCATACTCCTCCAGGATTTCCCGGATGGTGGTGCCCATTGGCAATTCCCAGGCGCCGGGGCGCTTGACCTTGCCGCTGACGCCGTAAATCTTGGTGCCGCCATTTTCGGAATGGCTCAAGCCCTTGAACCACTCAGGGCCATTGTTGACGATATGGGGAATATTACATAGGGTCTCGACGTTGTTCACGATGGTTGGTTTACCCCACAGGCCGCTAGTCTGGGGGAATGGTGGTTTAGCCCGCGGGATAGCGCGTTTACCTTCTAGCGCGTTCAGCAGTCCGGTCTCCTCGCCGCATATATAGCGGCCGGCGCTGGCGTGAAGATGTAGCTCCAAACTGTAGCCCAAGCCCAGGATATTCTGGCCCAGGTAGCCGGCACGATACGCTTCGGCAATGGCTTTGGCCAGCAGGCGTGCGGCTAGCCTGTATTCCGCCCGCAAAAAAATGTAGGCCACATCGGCCTGGATGGCATAGGCGCTGACAATCGTACCCTCGATTAACTGGTGCGGGTCGCCTTCCAACAGCAGGCGATCTTTGAACGTGACCGGCTCCATCTCATCGGCGTTGACGATGAAGTACTTGGGGCGAGGCGCATCATCGCCCATCGGGACAAAGCTCCATTTTATGCCGGTGGGGAAACCGGCGCCGCCGCGGCCCCGCAGGTTTGAATCTTTGACCACCTGGGTTACCTGGTCAGGAGTCATCTGGAGCAGGGCTTTCCGCACGGCTTGATAACCACCGCTTTTTTCATAGCCCGCCAGGTTCAGTGGTTCCTGGCCCGGCCTGATATGCTGGGTGAGGGGTCGTTCCATTAAATTTGCTCCCTAACGGTATTTGGCCAGAATCTCATCCAGTTTTTCCGGATCGATATCTTGATGCAGATCATTATCGACCATCATCGCCGGGGCGTGATCGCAAGTGCCCAGACAAACGATCGGTAAAAGGGTGAATCGATCATCTGTGGTTGTCTCACCCCATTCGATTCCTAATTGCTCGGTGAGCCGTTGGCTTAACTGCTCGTAGCCCATGATCCAGCAGGTGACGCTGTCACACACGTGGATGACGTGCCTGCCGACCGGCTGCCGAAAAATAAGGTTGTAGAAGGTGGCCACACTGTCCAGTTCGTCGGGCGTCATCTCCAGAAATTCGGCGATGTCCCGCAGGCTTTCATTGGAGACCCATCCCCGCTGCGCCTGAACAATCTTTAACGCCTCGATGCAGGCAGCCCGCTTCTGCGCGTATTGTTGAATTTGAGCCTCAATTTTCCATTTTTCTTCATCGTTCAACATACGTTTATCTCGCTCGAAAATTTGCCAATTTAGCTTATTTCAGGTTATTCCAGAGGCCGATTGGTTTCTTCACACCAGCCAACGCGGTTAACCGGAATGGTGGAAATCTGGCGAAGCATACCGTGGCCAACCCAGATTGGCTCGTGCTCACAAACGAAAACCCGAGCTACCTCGTTGACCTCGTCACCTTCCACCACCCACTGATCCGTCGAATTACAGATATGACAGGGAATTGGCAGGCCGGTAGCCACATCGTGGATGCGAAAGGTAACGGGGGGTGAATTTGGCTCCCACTCGCCCTGGCCAACCCAACGATCATACATTCGCTCCAGAGGTGACTGGCTACGTGTCCAGGCCGCTGCAGCGATCTGCTCAAACTCGTGTTCTAAATCCTGTTGTAACATTGGATATTGCCTCCTACTTGAATTCGATGGAGAAGGTGATAAGCATTATTATGCTCTACCGTCTCTCCTTTTAAGCAAAACACATGATAATGATAACAACGTTTGCGATAATCTTGAATCATCGGTCTACATCGGCCAGGACAAAGTCAATGCTACCTAAGATGGCTAATAGATCAGGCAGCATAAGACCACGGCTGATTAACGGTACCATCTGGATATGGGGGAAAGAGGGTGTCCGGATGCGCGTTCGATACGAATGGATGCCTCCATCGCTGATCAGGTAGTAGCCGTTGTTGCCCTTCGTAGCCTCGATGCCGACAAAAGCCTCACCTGCCGGAATGACCGGTCCCCAACTCACCCCCAAAAAATGGGTGATGAGCGTCTCGATGTCGTGCATAGTCCGCTCTTTGAGGGGGGGCGTCGTCAGAGGATGGTCGGCTTTATACGGTCCGGCCGGCATGTTGTGCAGACACTGCTCGAGGATGCGCAGGCTCTGGCGCATCTCTTCAACGCGCACCACAGCCCGGTCATAGCAGTCGCCATGCGTGGCCGTTGGAATATCGAACTCGAATTGGTCGTAACCGGAGTAGGGCCGCTTCTTGCGGAAATCCCAGGCGAAGCCACAGGCGCGTAGACCCGGCCCGGTTACACCCCATTCAATTGCTTCGTTCACGGTGTAGCGGCCAACTCCCTGGGTACGCGCCTTAAAAATACGGTTTTGCATAACGAGCTTGTCATACTCATTGAGCCGGCCAGGCAAATACTGTCCGAAATCTTGGATGAGCTTATCCCAGCCCATGGGGAGGTCATGGGCCACCCCGCCGATACGGAACCAACTGGGGTGCATACGGCCGCCGGTAATGGCTCCGACGATGTCAAAAATCCGTTCGCGGTCGCTGAACATGTAAAACACCGGCGACAGCGCCCCCACATCCTGAGCAAACGTGCCATACCAGACCAGGTGGCTGGCCAGGCGAAATAGTTCCGCCAGCATGATGCGGATCACTTTCACCCGGTCGGGTACTGTGATCCCGGCCAACTTCTCCACTGCCAGGACGTAGGCGAGATTGTTCATCACGCCCCCCAGGTAGTCTACCCGGTCGGTGTAGGGCATGTAGGTATGCCAGGTCTGGCGTTCGCCCATCTTTTCAGCTCCCCGATGATGAAAGCCGATGTCGGGCACAGCATCCACGATCTCCTCACCATCAAGCTGCAATATAATCCGCAGGATGCCATGCGTGCCGGGGTGCTGGGGGCCCAGGTTGAGGAACATAAAGTCTGTATCCTCTCCCCGGCGTTTCAAGCCCCATTCCTCCGGCCGGAATCGCAGCGCCTCCTGCTCCTTTTCTTGTTTATCCTCCGGCAGGTGAAAAGGACCTATCTCTGTGGCCCGGGCGGGATGTTCTTTGCGGAGAGGATGGCCTTCCCAGGTCGGAGGCATCAAGATACGCCTGAGGTGAGGATGACCAGCGAAGGTGAGGCCAAACATATCCCACACTTCGCGCTCGTACCAATTGGCTGACGGCCAGAGGTCAGTGATGGTACGTATGCATGGATACTCACCGGTGAGGGCTACCTTGATCCGGACGTCTGCGTTACGCTCGTAGGACAGAAGGTGATAGATGAGCGTGAAGTCGCTCGCAGGCTGATGACGTCGGTTGACCCGCATTCGCTCGTCGATGGCGGTCAGGTCATACAACATTCGGTAAGGTCTATCCATTTCTGTTTTAAGATAGCGCAAAATGTTATGCACTTTATCCTGTGGAACCCACAGGGTTGGAATCTCATCACATGTTGGTTGCAACGTGATGACTGCCTCAGCGAACTCGGTCTGCAATTCCTGAAAGATGGTAGGATGATCGTTCATAAATCTCAACTAAATCGAATTACTTTTGTGCTTAAAACGACAATTTTGCTCTCAAACTGCATCGGGAGAGCGTAGCACAGTGGCTTGCTGTCGCTCAGCTCGTTTCATATCCTTCATGGAGGGATACGACGGCCGCATCACCTCCTGAGATCCAATCACCCAGCTCAAGGGCCGTTTCTCCTGGCCCACAGCTTCCTGGAGCAACGTCAGGCCCTCCATGAAAGCGCTGGGACTCGGTGGACAGCCGGGAACATACACATCTACCGGCAGGAATTTGTCCACTCCCTGAACCACACTGTAGATATCATACATCCCGCCGGAATTAGCACATGATCCCATCGAGATGACCCAGCGCGGTTCCATCATTTGCTCGTATAGCCGCTGGATGATAGGGGCCATCTTGATAAACACGGTCCCGGCAATAATCATTAAATCCGCCTCGCGGGGTGTACCTCGGATGACTTCAGAACCAAAGCGAGCGATGTCGTAACGGCTGGTAAGACTGGTTGCCATTTCTACGTAACAACACGACAGGCCGAAGTTAAATGGCCAGATGGAGTTCTTTCGCCCCCAGGCCAGAAGATCCTCCAAGCGCGACAGAACGATAAGACGGCGCAACGCTGCTTCGAGTGTGCCATCACCGTTCCCTCCATCCATTAATGATATACCCGCCAAAGATGGCTGAACCGGTTGGCTAAACCACCATCTCATCGCTTGGCTTCCTCCTGTTCGAATTGTATGGCTTGCCGCCGGGAGGATCCCCAGTCGAGGACACCCTCTCGCCACAGATAGGTCAGCGTTGCCAACAAAATACCAATGAAGATTAGCACCTCAATGTAGCCGAGCCAGCCTAACTCACGAAAAGCGACAGCCCAGGCAAAGATGAAAACGGTTTCCAGGTCAAAAATAACAAAGAGCATAGCCACCAGGTAAAAATTAGCGGACAGCCGCACTCGAGCCGACCCGGTTGAGACGATGCCCGCTTCATAGGGTTCCCCTGTCGCTCTCTCCTTGTGCCGCTCTCCCAGTATGTATGACAGGCCGATCATACCAACTACCAAGAGGATAACAGCAGCGAAATATACGACTAGGGGCCACAAAGTAACCAGATTCATAGTTGCCTCCCACCACCATATACTCTATCACGCTTCCAATGAAAAACGCATAGAAAAGAACAGCGATTCCATGAAAAAGCCATGAAAAACCACTGCTGTAAATACCTGCATAAGATGATGAGCCGGACCTTCCTAATCCGCTGCCACCGCTAAACTCAAAAATACAAGGAGTTTAGCGTATGTCAATCCCGATTGAATTTGTCGAAATTCCAGCAAGCAAAGTGATGTACGATCATGATACCCGGTTATTCCCTTTTTCGCCACGTCGAGCGATTAATCAGAGTCTGGTCGAAAGGCTCAAACGGAGTATCACCGAGACCGGACTGTGGCAGCCCATTGTGGTGCGCACTCAGACTTTGGAAGGGGTCGCTGGAAATCACCGGTACTTGGCCTACTTAGAATTTGCCACTGAATTTGGCGTTGAGCTGGAAAGGTTAATGATCCCGGCGGCGCTAGTTGATTGTGATGAAGAATTGGCAGTAGCCATCGCGTTAATCGAAGATGAACTGCGGGAGAATCTAACCCAGCCGGAAACGCTGCAAGCTATTCTCAAAGCAGCCGAACGCAAGCCGAGCGTGATTGAGACTATCTTTGATATAGATGGGGCAACGATTGAGCAACTCCGGTTCTGGGAACAAGCACTTGATACCGAAAGGGAAGCTCAGGAGCGCCAGAGAGCCTCTCAAACTCGCTTGACCCGCCAGTGGATCCAGCTTATCAATAGCCAGCTTGCTGAATATCCTGAATTACACAGTCAGTTTATTAGACAACTGCGCAATCCGGCCTGGGTCCAGGCCAGAACATTAGATGATCTCCAGCGAGATATTACCCGAGCGCTCATTGGTCACGGGATTCGCTTCGAGGCCGGCAAAACCTGGAATGGTACCCCTACCTTCTCGAAGTGTTTCAGTTGTCAGATCAATTTTAAAGATTTGCGTGAGGAATTGGGACAGGCTAAGAGTGAATTCAGTCCGCAAGCTGACGGGACGTTAGCTGCATTTTGCCCCTATCTGCGGCTCTTTCCGCACTACACCCAGCAGTTTATCCCCTCTCCTGCGGGAAGCATTACCTTACCAGCGTCTGACAGCGATGACCTTGAACGATACCCACCCGAAACTGTCATCTCTGAAAGGCTTGAGGCACAAGGGGATTATATGCCTTTGCTTGATCAGATTGAGGCGTTTTGTGTAGCGCCGGATGTTCGCGAAGCCAATAGCTGTTTCCACCAACAAGAAGCGATCACTCGCCAAGCCACGATTGAGACGCTACAACAGACGGGGTTGCCGGTTGTTTTAACCGATTTCGTCAAGGAGCGAGAAAAGCAAGGGGAGTTTATCTGGCTGCAACCCCAAATCGAAGGTAAGTTCTGTACACCGCAGAGTTGTCTGCACACAACAGACGACCCGCCGGGCTATGTCGTCATTGCTCAACCCGGTGATAAATGGCAGATGGTTTGTGTTCATGCAACTTGCGGGGGCAAAGCGAAAGAAGCCCTCATTGACTGGGGGACTGAACAACGACGACTGGAGCAGCAACGTCACCAGACAGCTCTAAATCATTTGCGGCGTGTCGCCATCGAGCGAACTTTGCTGGCCCCGGCGGGCGAGGGGATCGACTATCTATGCCTTCTCTGTTGAGAACGATTGAGATACTGCTGGTGCAAGATTGGGACTCATTGAGCATGTTCCATATCATTACCGGGTGGCAGCAGGCAGTACGCGGTCAGTTAGTGCATGAACTGGGTCTTGTTGATCCAATGTCCAAAGAGGTCACTCGGGTTTTACAAGACCGATTTGGGGAATTGGCCGAGAAACCTAAAACTGACACCATCGGCAAATTGTTTGTATTGTTAAGAGAGAGTCTCGTACACTCCCCTGAGGAATTGAGCCGATGGATTGCCTGCCTGGCTCTAGTACGAAGTTGGCGAGATGAAGTAAACACAATTGAACAAATTGAGGATACTCATCAAAAAATCACTCATTATGATGCGAAGGCGGATATGAGAAATGATATTGGTTACCAACGATAGGGACTGGCAATTAGGTTAATTACAGTTATAGAGCAACTCATTAATTGTGGAGTAACCAAGATGATACCCAGAACCCAGAACGAGCTATTTACCATTAAAAAGAGAGCTTTTCTTTATGCTCGGACGAGCTCAGATGATACCGCAAAGGATAGTTTAACCGGGCAATTGGAAGTGTGCGAAAAATATGCCATTGACAACGGTTATATCGTCATTGAACGATTACAGGAGGATGTCAGAGGCGTTAAAGGCGACGATAGGAATGCCCCCGCACTGAATAAAGCTCTTGAGATGGCTAAAACCGGGATGTTTGATGTCCTCATTATTAGGGACGTTAAGCGCTATTCAAGAGACGTTTATAAGGCAATGGATTTTGAACGCCTATTCTATGATAGTGGTATCGAAATTGAATACGTATGGAATAGGGAACTGAATGGATTACCCCGCAAGGGGATAGGCTCAATGATACGATTCCTACAATACTGGATGAGCGAACAAGATAGGCAAGATGTAGTAAAAAAACTGTACTCAAGCAAGATAGATGCCATAAGACGTAAAGGCTCAGTGATGACACATGGGAAGCCACCTTACGGTTATCGGGAAGTGTTTATCACTGAGGGACGCTTAAAACGCCGAGTATTAGTTATCAATGAGGAAGAGGCAAAGTGGGTTAGAAAAATTTTTGAATGGTATATTTATGGGGATGAAACCTTACGCGGTATTATCGCCAGACTTAAAGAACATTGCGTCCCTAAACCGAGTATAGCCAATCCAGAAGCAAAACAAGGGACTGGTAAGCATGGCCCTTTTAACTGGCCGCATACGACAGTCAGAGAAATACTAATCAGACGTGCCTATATCGGAGAATGGGAATACAGCAAAGACAAAGCTGAAAAGCGTCAGGCGCTGGAGAAATCCATTATTGCTGATGTTTTGCCACAAGGTACTATCAGTGTGGAAGTTCCGGCAATCGTTGAGAGAGAACCATTTGAAGCCGCGCAAACTAAACTTAAGAAGAACCAGCAAAAGACATATAGAAATAGTCAGTATGAATTCCTGATGCGTGGCCGGGCGACTTGTGGTCTGTGTGGTTATGCCTGCCGTTGCGTTGCCAAAAAATGGAAGACCTATACCTACCTTAAATATGCTTGCAATCCCAAATGGTCAGGTATACCACACCCGGAAACAAACGAGGTGTGTACCCTTCCACAAATGAAACAGGATTTCATTGATACTGAGGTTTGGGAGTGGCTAAAACAGCTGATGAATGATGACATGGAACTGCAAAAGGGTTATCAAGACTATTTGGCAGATAAGGAAACGAAAATTGAACCATTACGAGATGAAATGTATCGGATCGAAGCAAGCCTAG
>JAHDWA010000122.1 GCA_023382535.1 Anaerolineae bacterium
GGAGATGAAAATCCTGCAACTGATTGCTACCGGCGCGACCAATCGGGAAATTGCCGAAACGCTGGTCGTTAGTGAAGGCACGGTAAAAAATCACGTCTCCAATATCCTCAGCCGTTTAGGGCTGCGCGACCGGACCCGGGCGGCAATTTTCGTCCGAGAAAACAATCTATTATGATCTATTCATCCCCATGAGTTCTTGCAGCTTGTTGAAATTGGCATCGGTTGAGCAGCCGTGCCGGCACCAATGCTGCCGGCAGCCAACGTAGTCAAGCAGGAGGCCCTGGGCCGGCAGCCCCAGCCGGTCGGCCTCCCAGCCGGCGCTCCAGTTGGTCAGCGCACAGGAGAGACCCACCACGCCAATGCTTCCGCCAGTCTTCCCGGAGGCTAGACAGACCTTTTGCAGTTCGTCGTCAGGGATGCTGTAAACCGCAAAACCAGCTTTTTCACCGAGTCTGGTCAATTGATGAATCCGGCAGTTCGGTTCACAGCCCTGGCATTTGGCTCCCAGTGGGGTTTGGAGCGCCTGGCAACGATCCTCCGCTGGACCCGTATCCGGCCGCGTTCGCAGGCAGGGTGGGACGATCACTATTTTGTGGGGCGTGGCCAGGAAGGGCGCCCGGTAAGACCGGTTAAGCAGTTCGGTACCCAGCATGCCCAAGTGGTACTCCAGGCGGGTGCGAAGCACCAATTCGCTGTCATAACGAAAGCGCAGTTGGGGCTTGACCGCAGTGCGAAATGATTCGACCCCGGTGGTATACTGTCCCAGGGCTGCTTCACTCTCCCGGGCAAAGTTACCGGCCAGGGCCAGGCTTTGGCTGATCGCAGCCTGCGCGCGCTCCGGCCCGATGGTTTTCAAATAATCCAGCCAGACCGCGAGCCGGTCAGCCTGGGTACCCTGTCCATGCGCCCGCAGCCAGTGCAGGAGACAGGTCACCGCCCCATCCCCGGCCGTTGCCTCCTGACCGTTCTTAGGTGTAGCAGTACCGTTCCACTCCCTCGGGGCGATCAGACCGCCGATGAAACCCCGTACAGCTTTAATCATGCCTTCAGCCCAGGGCCAGCGATCCTGCCAGGTAACCAGACCGGCCAGCAGATGGGCTGTCCAGGCGGGCAGTCCGGCGGCATGCCGGCTGTGTTCGCGTAACAATACTCCCAGAACAAGCAGTTCGAAAGTATCCTCGGCCGGCGAATGTTCCGGCAGGCCGGCAGTTCGGCGAAAGCGTTGAAATTCATTGATCAGGTCGCCAACCACGCTCTGCGCGTGGGCCAGCCATTGATCGGTCAAAGCGGAGATGGCGGTGTAGTATGAGTTGGAATTGCGCGCCTCCAGGCGCAGGGAATAGGTGAGTCTATCGGTCATGGAGTAATGCCCTTTGTAATGTGATATTATTCACAAATAATATAACCGATAGCGGCTGAATTATCACCAGCCAAGAGAGGGAAGGGGAGTCAGCAAGAAGTTGATCTTTCCGGGTGTTTGCCTCCACATCCCGCGTATGCGGCTCCACCAAATGTTGTACACTGGCCCCTTCATAGCTGCTCGAGTCCAGAAAAGCATTGGCGGCTTTAGACACCGAGCCCTGACAGGAAACATTGAACCGGGATGAGATTACGGAAACCGGTGCCACCATAATGACAATGCAACGGCCACAGTGACAAAAACAATCCCCAGCACCGAAAAGACGACGCTGATTTCGACGGTTTCTTTTTGGAGGGTGATCTGGGCGGGCAGATTGAGAAACACTTGCAGTAACTGATTCGCATTTTCGGCCCGAAAATAGGTTCCGCCGGTTAGATCGGCCATGGCCTGCAAAGTCGGTTCATCAATAACCAGGAAGCGCCGAAAGCCGCCGCTCCCGCTAAAACTGCTTCCAAACCCCCCACCAAAAACATCAGCCCCTAACTGGTGTCGGGCGCAGACCATGGGACCGGGTTCTAATGTGCCGAACCCGATGGTGTAAATTCGCACCCCGCGCTGAGCCGCTTGCTGCGCGGCATCAAGGGGGTCTGGCCCCTGACTGTTCGCCCCGTCGGTCAGCAACACGATGATGTCCGGCTGGTAGCCATGTTCTGCCAATTCCAGCTTATCTTCGCTGATCTCGACATTGACCCCGCTCGGCGCAACCGCGAGGTTGATCTGGGCAATGGCGTCAATAGCTTTAAGGGTAGCGCTGCCGATAGTCGTCCCGATTGAGGTAGTAAAACTTCTGATGGCTTGTTGCAGGACTTCTTTATCCCTGGTGGGGGGAACCACGATCTCGGCAGACCCAGCAAAGGCGACGATGCCCATCTGACTTCCGGCCGGCTGGTCCTCAATAAAGGCCAGGGCTGCTTCCTGGGCCACTGTCAGCCGGTTAGGGGGGACGTCAGTTGCGCACATACTGCGGGAAACATCGAGGGCGAGGATAATGGTAGTCCGGCTGAGAGGTACTTCTACTTCGGCCACCGGCCGGGCCAGGGCGATTATCAGGCTGCTTAAACTGAGCAAAAAGAGGGCAAACGGCAGGTGCCGTCGCCAGCGTGCACCCGCAGGCAGGGCTTCACGGATGAGGGTGAGACTGGAATAACGAACGGCAAAGCGGCGTTTGCGTCTCAACATCCAGACATAAACGGCCACCAGCAGCGGAATAAGCCCCAGCAACGGCAAAACCCACGGCCAAAGTAGATTCATCATAAATCGAACAGGCCTTGAAAAGCAGCACCTGGACCGGATACGGCTTCAGAGGATGCCGATAATTTAGCCGCGTTGCGTCAATTTGTAAAGTGAAGTGAACGTCTGGTAATCCGGGGCGACCATTAAACCACAGTTTCCTGAACGCCGGCCTGGCGCATAAGAGCGGCTATCTGATCAGTCCGGTCTTCATCAGTCTCCACAACTACCAGCACGCCGTCGCGGGCTGCCCGGCGAGCGAAGAAGATCGCCTGACTCTCGTCAACACCTCTGGCCATTAATTCCTGTTTGATCGCCAATTCGGCCGAGCGCGGATTTGGATCTGAGTCGTCAACTACCGGCACCAGGCCGATCGGGTTGTTGGAGCCGGTGGGAGCCGGCATGGCTACCGCAGTATGTGTGTCGGCGGCCAGGCCGGAAAAATTGTTCTGATCCAGTAGTTCAACCTCGTCGGCGCTGTCTTTACCGCCAATACCGTGCCGGAAGAGCAGGTCCATAGCCTGCTCGGCCTCCCGCTCGCTGCCAAATAACCCGACAACTATTTTCTTGCTGCTAAAGATGCTCATGGCAAAACTCCTTTTTTGGTTTTCATGAGCATTATAGGGTCCTGTCTCCGGCAAAACTATATTCGATCAGGCAGTCTTTAAGGCTGGAAAAGAGCTATCTTTTCTATCATTCTATTGGCTTCAAAAAGCCGGCTCACTTACCCGGACGGGCTAGTGCTCATCCGACCAACTTCTTAGCCTGACAAGTGCCTGTCACCTTAATTCCAAACGGGTCAAGGGCATTGGTAATGATTATACCCGTTCAAGCTCTGGAAATACCTCAAGACCGGGAATCCTGTAATCCGCCGACTGGTGGCGGAAGTAGGTGTTGTAAAGCTCCGCATAGTGCCCACCACACGCCATGAGCCGGTCATGATCGCCCTCCTCGATGATCTGCCCCTGGCTTAGCACAATGATGCGGTCGGCTGACCTGATGGTTGACAGCCGGTGGGCAATCACGATGGCCGTCCGATTTTGAAGCACCTCGTCCAGCCCTTCCTGAATCTGAGCCTCGGTGAGGGGATCAACACTGGCGGTAGCCTCGTCGAGGATGATGATGGCCGGATCCTGGAGCAAGACGCGGGCCAGGGCGACAAGCTGGCGCTGGCCCATTGAAATTCCCTGCCCCGCTTCACCGACCACCGTTGCCAGCCCCTGGGGCAGCGCGTCCAGCCAATCGCCGCTGCCCACACGGGCGGCCACGGCGCTCACCTCGTCGTCGGTTGCATCCGGCTTGCCGTAGCGGATATTGTCGGCTACAGTTCCGGCGAACAAGAAGGGTGTCTGCGGCACGATGCCGAGTTGGCGGTGGTAAGAATGCAGGTCGAAGGTACGGATGTCCTGGTCGTCAACAAGCAACTGGCCCCCCTGGAACTCGTAGAAGCGGGCGACGAGCTTGCCCAGGCTCGATTTGCCCGCGCCGGTATGGCCGACCAGGGCCAGAGTTTCACCGGGCTGAATGGTCAGGTTGAAATCTTTAAGCACCTGTTCTTTGACGGTATAACGAAAATCCAGGTGGCGGAACTCGATGCGACCTTGCAGAGCGGCCGCCGGCCTGTCGTCGCGCTGGACGATGCGTGGCTCAGCATCTACCAGGGCAAAGACTCGTTCGCTCGCGGCCAGGCCAAGCTGGAATTGGCTCCAGAACGAGGCAATACTGATCAGGGGAAACCAGAAAAGGTTGATGCTCTCAACAAACAGGTAGAAGTTCCCGGCAGACACCGCGCCGCCGATAACACTCGCGCCGCCAGCATAGACCACCAGGGCCGTGCCGAGGCCGGCAATAGTGCCCAAAATAGGGAATATGCTGCTGAAGGTCAAGCCCTGGCGCAGATTCAGCCGGTACGACTGAGCGTTGACCGGTTTGAACTCGTCATAGATACGCTGTTCCTGGCGAAAGTTTTTGGCGACCCCAATGCCGGTGATATACTCCTGAACGTTGGCATTCACCTCGGCCAGCACGCGCCGGGCCTGGGTTGTCGTGTATCGGGCAATGCGGCGGAAGGCCAGGGCCGTCAAGACCACCACAGGCGCAATGGCCAGCGTAACCAGGGCCAGCCGCAGGTTGATGAAAACAAGGATACCCACGACAATCATTACGATCAGCACCTGGCTCATCAGGTTCAAGGTCAAGGTCACGACGTTGGAAAAATCCTGCGTGTCCGATGTGACCCGGCTGACAATCTTACCCGACGAGAACTCGTCATAGAATGACATGTCGCGCGCCAAGACGGCGTCAAAGGCATCCTGGCGCAGCTTAAATACCACATCGCCAACCGTCCGCGCCGTAAATTTCTGGCGGAAAAAGTTGAAGGTCCATGAGAGCAGGCCGGACAGAAAGATGGCGACTATCAACCAGGCTGTGCGCTGCCAAATCGTCTCGTTCAGAGTCTGCCCTGACGCGAAAGGGGTCGAGGGGGCAACCGTGCCCTGCAACTGGTCGAGGCTGCGGGCGATCAGGAAAGGAAAGGCGGCGTCCATCAGCGAATTGAGCACGATCATCCCCGCTACCAGGCCCATCGCCCCCAAATGGGGCCGGAAATACCCGCTGATCCGTTTTAGCAACTGGCGGTCCGTATACTCGCGGTCGTACGCTTCAGCGTCCAGACCGTCCATGATAAAACCCATAATTTTCCTCCGATCAGTAGTCTGTAGTCTGTAATCAGTAGTCAGACAATTTCTATCTGGCTGCTGGCTACTACCTTGTCTTATTCGTACCGGGCAAAAATCCGCCGATACAGGTCACACCGCTCGATAAGCTCCTCGTGCGATCCCTGATCCACGATCTCGCCGTGGTGGAGCACGAGTATTCGATCCGCCCGCCGGATCTGAGCCAGGCGATGGGTAATGAGCAAGGTGGTGCGATTTTCAAGCACGCGGCTGATGGCGCGTTGGATCTGGTCTTCGGTGGCGCTGTCAATGGCGCTGGTCGAGTCGTCGAGGATCAGGATGCGCGGGTCGGTCAGCAAGGCCCGCGCAATAGCGACACGCTGGCGCTGGCCGCCGGAGAGGGTCACCCCCCGCTCCCCGACCACCGTCTTGTAACCGTCGGCAAAACTCGTGATAAAATCATGGGCCTGCGCTGCTTTGGCGGCGGCTTCAATAGTGGCCTGGTCTGCCTGCTGGCCCAGGCCAAAGGCAATATTCTCGGCAATGGGCCGGGAAAAGAGGAAAATGTCCTGTTCGATGGTCGAGATCTGGGAACGCAGCGAAGCGAGATTCCAGTCGCGCACGTCAACCTCGTCAATGAGGATACGCCCCTCATTCACGTCGTAGGTGCGGTTGACCAGCTTGGTCAGTGTTGTCTTGCCCGAACCGGTCTGGCCGACAATTGCAATCGTCTCCCCCGGTGCAGCCCGGAACGAGATGTCTCGCAGCACCGGCGGACCGTCGGGATCACTATCCAGCCGAAATGTTACATGCTCAAAGACGATCTCACCGCGAATGGTTGCGATGTAGCCGGCTTTGTTTTCATCCAATTCGGTCTCTTGTTTCATCAGCTCCAGAATGCGCCAGGCGCCGGCAAGACCCATTTGCACTAACGAAAAGGTGAAGATGGAGATAAAGGCCGGAAAGCGCAACACCCCCATGAGACCCATGTAGGCGACCAGCTCGCCGATGGATAGTCTACCGGCTGAAACCAACCACAAGCCGTGGGCGAACGCGCCGGTGAGGGCAAAGCCCAGCAGCAGCAGGGGCAGGTAACGCGCTTCGATCTCACCCTGCCTGACATACAGGTCGCGCACCCGGCGGGCGTTCTCTACAAATTTGCGCCGTTCCTGGGCTTCCTGCGCGGCCGATTTGACCACCTCAATCCCGGTGATCGTCTCGGTCAGCCCGGCATTCATCTCGCCGAAGCGCCAGCGCTGCTCGCCGGCGACCGGACCGAGTTGGTTGACGTACCGGCGCAAGGCCAAGAGAAAGGCAATGACAAAGAGCACCGGCGCCACCAACAACTCGACCCGCAGCAAGGCGATGAAGACGAGAGGTGCAATCGTGCCCATGAGCGCCTCGATGTTGAGCGCGATACCCGGGTTCATCATGGGGTTGAGTTGGCGGACATCGTTGGTGGCCCGGGCCATGATGTCGCCGACACGCTGGCGATTGTGGAAGGTCTGGCTCTTGCCCAGCAGGCTAATGGTCAGTTCCTCACGGGCGTCACGCTCGAGACGCTGGCCCAGCGTCTCCGCGGACCAGGAGTTAGTAATATCCAACAGCCCGCGCACCAGCACCAGGCCCAGGATTGACAGGGCAAGGGTGAGCAGGCGCGCCAGGCTGGGTTCGGGCCGAAGCACCTCGTCAAAAGCCAGGCCGGTGAGCCGCGGGACTGCCGAAAAGAGCACATTGGTCAGCGTGGCCGCCAAAAGAAAGCTGGCCAGGAAGTGTGGGTAGCGCAGCAGGTGCGAGAGAATCCAGCGTACCGGGCCGGAGCGGTCATAAACATACTCATCTGTCACGCTGAACTCGCGCTTAAATTCCGTAGGAGCAACGGCTTGGTTGAGCATAGTTCCTCTGCTTTATCTCTCAGGATCAGAACTTTCGTTCTATTCGGACTATTATAGCATAGGATTGGATCAATGTCCTCCATCAAAAGGTGGATTTCGGCAGCTTTCATGTGGTTCTAAGGGACAGTTAACCCTTTTTTGAGCAAGGTTATGGTTCTGATAATGTAGGCTAAATGAACCGTGATACCTCTCTTCCCTGCTCTATAGTACACTGACGCAGATTGTGCCCTACTAAGAACCAACGAGGAAAGATTTAGCTTCACAATCAATTTTCTTCAAAACGATTTTAAAGACGACACAAGATCAATTCTCACTTATGAGGGATAAAATTATGACCGGTTGTAAATGCGACGCTCCATTGGTCAGCAGTTTACTTTGTGTTTGTGGTGGGTGGGAGTATTGTGGATTGAGTAGCAATAGGGAAGATATAATGTAATTACTATACGAATACTCAGTGATGTATTCCCTACCCCAGCAGATATAATACGACAAACTCCTATGTGACCTACTTGTGTATAATTTTTTGAATTGCTATAATCTCTACCGTGAATTGCTTACTCCCAAACCCAATTGAGCCACCAGGGTTTGAGTGAGTTCCAGCCGACGGTACAAACTACCAACGGTCTTGAGGTACACCACGATCGCTTGAGGGGGGGATCGTATGGCTGATACCAACCTACCAACTGACCACGCAGGCAACCTGGCTGCCACCTCGCTCCTGAGCACCAAGTTATTCATTCCCCAGGCGCGACAGCTTCACGATGTTCTGCCCCGCCCTCGTCTGGTTGAACGGGTGAAGGCCGGGCTGTCAGGCCGGCTGACCTTGATCTCCGCCCCGGCCGGTTTTGGCAAAACTACCCTCCTGACCGAATGGATTCCCCACAGCAACCGCTGCGTCTGCTGGCTTTCTCTGGATGAAGCTGATAATGATCTAACCCGGTTCTTGACCTACTTCATCGCCGCCCTCCAGAGGCTCAAGGCTGATTTTGGCCAAGCCCTCCTGGCGATGCTTCAATCACCCCAGCCACCCGCTGGCGAAAGTCTGGTGACAGCCCTGGTGAACGAGATTACGGGTACACTGGATGAGTTTGCTCTGGTTTTAGACGATTATCACCTGATCCAATTACCAGCGATCCACGCGACTATCGCCTTCTTGTTGAACAACTTACCTCCCAATATGCATCTGATCCTCACCAGTCGGGCCGACCCACCCTTATCCCTGGCCCGGCTGCGCGCCCGCCGCCAACTAACCGAAATTCGAGCCGCCGACTTGCGCTTCAACCCTGACGAGGCGGCAAACTTTCTGAATGAGGTCATGGGCTTGAGTCTCTCAGCCCAGGATATTGCTGCCCTGGAAACACGCACCGAAGGTTGGATCGCCGGGCTGCAACTGGCCGCGCTCTCCATGCAGGGCCGCCATGACCTGAGCGGCTTCATTCAGGCTTTCACCGGCAGTCATGTTTACGTGGTAGACTACCTGACTGAAGAAGTACTGCAACGCCAGACCGAAAGTATGCAAACGTTCTTGCGACAAACCTCCATCCTGGAACGCTTGAGCGGTTCCTTGTGTGATGCGGTTACCGAGGGAAAGGAGGGACAGGCCATGCTCGAGCAGTTGCAGCAGCACAACTTGTTCATTATTCCCCTGGACGATGAGCGGCGCTGGTATCGCTACCATCACCTGTTTGCGGAACTGTTACGTGCTCGTCTGGAGCAAGCTTACCCGGACAGCGTGCCGGAACTCCATCAGCGGGCCAGCACATGGTATGAGCAGCAAGGACTATTCGCCGATGCCGTGCAGCATGCCCTGGCCACTGGCGATGGTGCGCTCGCGGCCCGGCTGATAGAACTGGTGGCGCGTCCGATGCAACTACGGGGTGAGATGATGACCCTTATGGGGTGGTTCACCGCTTTACCAGAGGCCGAGCTGCAGGCACGCCCGCAGCTTGGCCTGATCTATGCCTGGGGGCTAACCACCAGCGGCCAGGTACTGGTAGCAGAACGCCGGCTGCAGGACATGGAACACCACCTCACTGCGCTTGGCGACCGTGACAACCTGCTGGGCGAGGTGAAGGTGATCCGCGCGAGGATCGCCCTCATCCAGGGCGATTATCCGCGGGTGATCGAGCTGGCGCGCCAGACGCTTGCCCATTTACCCGAAGATCAGTTGCTGCTGCGTGCTCTGACCTACGTATCTCTTGGCTCCGCCTGTATTCCCCTGGGCGATCTAGAGACGGCCAGCCTGAACCTCGCCCAGGCCAGCGTCCTCTACCAGGCCAGCGGCCAGCCGGCCATGGCGCTGCTGCCGCTGCGCCAGTTGGCCAGGGTGCAGCTCCAACAAGGTCGTTTGAACCAGTTGGACCAAACTACCCAGGAGGCGCTGCGGCTCGCGGCCCAGTCGGGGCAGCACTCACCTCTGGTGGGCTATACTTACATGAGCCTGGGCGAACTGTGGTATGAGCGCAATGACCTGGCGGCCGCCGGCCGCTACTTCGCCGATGGGCTGGCACTGGTCGAATTGGGTGGCACTGAAGATGTGTTGAACATGATGAATCTGGTGGATGCTCACCTGGGACTGGCCTGGCTCAAGCAAATGCAAGGTGAGCCGCAGGGCGCGTTGGAGCTGATACAACGGATTGAGCCTATCTGGGGGCAGTTGGCGCGAACGATCCAGCAGCGCAGTACCGGGGACGCGGACGGTACATTATGGAGCGAGTGGCAACCTGAGCCGGGTAGATCTCGACCCGGGCTGGGTTCATTGTATCTTGATCGGATCGCGGCTTGTCAGGTACGGTTATGGCTGAGCCAGGGTGACATCGGTGCGGCCAATCGGTGGGTTCAGAGCAGGGAATGGAACCTTGAAGGGGAGATCACGTTCTTTCAGGAAATCAGGTATGTTACGCTAACGCGAGTTCTGGTCGCTCAGGGCGAGTTTGAGCGCGCCCTCGCCCTCCTGGCGCGACTTCTGGACGCTGCCGAAACCGTAGGACGGATGGGGCGAGTCATTGAGCTATTGGTACTCCAGGCCCTGGCGCTGTATGCCCATAGACGAGAAGCCGAGGCGCTTATCGCCCTGGAACGCGCGCTGGTTCTGGCCGAACCGGAAGGCTACATCCGCACCTTTGTGGATGAGGGACCGCCGATGGCGGCGCTGCTTCGCGAAGCTCATACCCGTGCCATTTTGCCAGCGTATGTTGCCAGGCTCCTGGCCGCCTTTGGGAAGGATGAAGGCAGAAGGATGAAGGATGAAACAAATTCGGAACCACTTCATCCTTCATACCCAAAGGGCACGATGTCCCTCAGCTCTCAGCCTTTGGTGGAACCGCTGAGCAAACGCGAACTGGAAATACTCTCGCTCATGGCCCAAGGTTTGACCAACCCTGAAATCGGGCAGCAAATCTTCATCTCGGACCAGACGGTCAAAGTGCATACCCGCAACATCTTCGGCAAGCTCGGCGTTAACAGCCGGCGGCAGGCTGTCGTCAAGGCCAGGGACTTGGGTTTGCTGCCCTGATTCTAAAAGCGAAGAAGAACTTTGAAGCCCACCGTTAACCCGGTGGGCTTTTTGTTTTCCGCCAAAATACCACTTTTTATACCCCGTTTTGGGGTATGACACTACCACCCTCTGTCGAATATACTGGCCTCATCAGTTCAATCAAATGTTGTCAAGCAACTTCAAAAAACAGTAAAAAAGGAGACTGTACGATGCAAACTACTGTAACTTTGAGCAAAAAATCAGGTAAGGGCAAGACCGACCGGGTGATTTCCGAGATGGCCACGTTCTTCAAGGTCCTGCCGGGTAAAGCGGAGGAGCTTCGCGCAGCGTGTGAGCGGTTCGCCGCGACGGCCCTTCAGGGTGACCCAAAGGTCATCCAAAAGAGCGGCCTGCGCGACTCGCGGCATGTACTCTTCGACAACGATCAGCAGCTTCTGTGGGCCACAACCTTTGAGACCGAATGGGATCCCTATATTGACGACGCTGTCCTGGTTATGGGCTTTAGGGCCTTTGTTGACTGGATGCAGTATACTGTCGAGGGTAGCACCATCATCAAATCGATGAGGGACTCGGTCGCCGCAGGGGCTCCCAGCCTCAGTACAGCAAACAGCGGCGAAATCGATCAGTTCCTGTCCGCAAACACCAGCGATCTCAAGCGGATCCTACAGTCGGTTCAGGCACCCGCGGCTGGGTATTGGAATATGCTCGCAGATCAGACGACCCCCCAGATCCGCAAAGCGCAGCGGGTGGAAGCAGCCTTTCAGCAGGTCCTCGATAGTCCTGAAGCCGAGCAGGCCCTCTCACATCCGGCTCTACAGCCCCTCCTCGAACAGGCCGCCGACTGATTGATGATGAAATAGGAGTCCAAAAGCACAGCTTTTGGACTCCGGCAAAACTAAGGGAGAGAAACGATGACGACAGCAACAAACCTGACCTTCGAACTAAACGAAATCCAGGCCGGCGCTCTGCGGCGCCGGCCCACGCCCTACACCGGGGCTTACTTCTTATTACGCCTTGACGAGCGGCAGGCCGGCCGGGAGTTCCTGCGCCGCCTCATCCCGGCCCTCGCCTCAGCCGCCGACCCTGAGCAGCAGGCCTGGCTGGCTGCCTCGCTCACCTTTCAGGGTCTCAGAGCTTTGGGGGTGCCGCAAGACTCGCTCGCCAGCTTTTCGCCTGAGTTTCAGCAAGGCATGGCCGCCCGCGCCGCCGAGTTTGGCGATACTGGCGAAAACGCCCCTGACCAGTGGGAGCAGCCGCTCGGCTCCCCTGACGTTCACATTGTACTGGCGGCCATCGCCCCCGATTCATCCCGGTTTGAGGTGATCCTGGGCCGTGCCCGTGAGATCATGCACGATCTGCCCGGCGTCAGTCTGATCTGGCGGCAGGATGTTGGTTCCTTGCCCACCGAGCGCGACCCGTTCGGTTTCAAGGATGGCATCAGCCAACCTGCCATCGAAGGGAGTGGCATTCCCGGCAGCAACCCGCATGAAGCTCCGCTCAGGGCCGGTGAGTTCATCCTGGGCTACGTTGATGAAACCGGCGACCTGCCCCCTGTGCCGCAGCCTACGGTGCTGGGCCGCAATGGCACCTACATGGTCTTCCGCAAGCTGCACACGCGGGTCTCCACCTTCCGGCAGTACTTACGCGAGCGCTCGACCAGCCCATCTGAGGAAGAACGGCTGGCGGCCAAGATTGTGGGGCGCTGGCCCAGCGGTGCGCCGCTGGCGCTGGCCCCGGAGCACGATGATCCCGAATTGGGGGGCGACCCACAGCGGAACAATGCTTTTCTCTACGGCGACGACTCCCGCGGTCTCAAGTGCCCGTTTGGTTCGCACATCCGGCGGATGCATCCCCGCGACTCGGTTGTCGTCGGCGAGGTGCGGCTGCACCGTATGCTTCGGCGCGGCACCAGCTACGGCCCGCCGTTGGCCGAGGGTGTTTTGGAGGACGATGGGGCGGATCGCGGCATCATGTTCGCTTTCATCGGGGCGCACATCGCCCGGCAGTTTGAGTTTGTCCAGGCCCAATGGGTTAACGATGGCAAATTTATCGGCGCGCCCGCCGAGAAAGACCCGTTCATTGGCCCCAACGACGGCAGCGGCCAATTCACCATCCCGCAGCAGCCTATCCGCCGCCGCTTGCAAGGACTGCCCGCCTTTGTGGTCAATCGCGGCGGTGAGTACTGCTTCATGCCCAGCCTGTCCGCCCTGCGCTGGCTCGCTAACCTGGACACGTGAGCCGTAAAACACACGGTGCATGTCACCCATAAAAAAGTGATAGGGGTAAATCCCCGTCTACCGTCTACTGTCTACGCCCTTCGGCGCACCCGTAGGGATGCCGTCTACTTTTTTTAAGGAGGTTATGATGTCAGACCATTTTTCCGGCCCACGGGCCACGGCTGGTCCCGCCGCTGATATTGCCGATCTTTATGTTTTTCCCAGTCCTCAGCGACCCGGCTACCTGGTGCTGGTGATGACCGTTTTTCCGGCAGCCATGCCCGGCACATTCTTTTCCGATGGGATTATCTACCGCTTCCGGCTCCGGCTGGTTACTCCGACTTCCACCGGAGCCAGGCTGAAATTCGAGTTCAGCCAGACCGAATATGCGTTCAGTTGCACCTTCGTTGCTCCGGCCAAGCCTGACGGCGGGGGGACCATGATACAGACGGGTGTCTGTACCACTCCAGCGGGCAAGGCCATCCCTTTTCAGGTCAACGACGAGTTGGGTACGACAGCGGAGGGTCTGCGGGTCTTTGCCGGGTTGCGCCTGGACCCCTTCTTTATTGATTTACCGGGCGTCCAAGCCACCGAAAAGCTGCGCCGGCTCGCCTTCAAAACCCAGGGGACCAACGTACTTGAAGGGCAAAATGTCCTGAGTATTGTAATCGAAGCCGAGATCGCGGCGATGTTTGACCCAACGCACGGCTCCCTCTTCGCTGTTGCCGCTGAAACCTTAACCGCTGGCAAAATCCCTATCCGCCTGGAGCGCGTGGGCCGGCCAGAACTGAAGAACGTTGTCCTGTCGTCAAAAGAGTTCGATCAGGTGAACCGCGATCTGGAAATTCGGGATTTATACAACCTGGAAGACCCATTCCATCTGGGCCGGGAGTATGCCGGGGCCTATCGCGCCCGGCTGAACGCCAATCTGGCCTTTTTTGACAGCCTGGACGACAAAACTGACTGGCCGCCCGACGAACAGGGCCACCACCCTCTGACCGAACTGCTGCTGGCGGACTTCCTGGTGATTGATATCTCAAAGCCGTACACAGACGACAGTTATTTCGAGATCGAGCGTGCCATGCTCCGGGGTGTCACGCCCAACACATGCGGCGGTCGCTCGCTCAACGACGACATCGTGGATAGTCTCTATACCCTGCTGGTTAACGGTGGCAACGGCCCGCGCGTGAGTGACGGTGTGGACAAGGCAACCCGGCCTGCCTCCCTCACCTTTCCTTTCCTGGTTAGCCCCAACCCAAATCCGCCGGACTTGAGAGCCAGAGCTGCCGCTCTTGCCGCTCCTCACCAGGAGGTGGCCTGATGTCCAGCCTGAGTAACCACACCGAACTGCTTACCCCGAAAGACGTCACTTACGATCTAATTGTCATCGGCTCCGGCCCCGCCGGAGAAAGCGCTGCCCAAATCGCCTCTTATTTTGGCTATCGGGCGGCCATCATCGAGCGCCACCAACCCGGCGGCACGCCAACCACCCGCGGCGGCGCGCCGACCAAAACGCTGCGGGAAGCTGCCCTGGCCCTGACCGGTTTCTACCAGCAGGAAGTCTATGGCCTGGACCTGGGCGTTCCACCCGCCGTGGCGCTCGACAAAGTGGCCGAACGGACCCGGCAGGTCTGCCAATCCTTGCAAAAGACTGTCGCCCAGCGGATCGCCGTGTGGGAGATCGCCTATTTGTATGGAACAGCCCGGCTTATCCCAGGTGGCAAGGTTCGCCTGACCGAGACGGACGGCAGGGTAAGGGAGTTGTCGGCTCAAGTCATCCTGATTGCTACCGGTTCCCGGCCATTGCGTCCCGCTAATGTTCCTTTCGATGATCCCGCTGTCTTTGATGTGGACGACATCTACAGCCTCACCGCGTTGCCCAGGAGCCTGTGTATCGTGGGCGGCGGGCCAGTGGGAGTGGAATTTGCCACCATCTTCAACGCGCTGGGGACGAGTGTAACCCTGGTCCAAGCGGGCGACCAACTAGCCCCGACAATGGACGGCGAGGTGGCTCAAATGATGGCCCAGATTTTCGAGGGGCGCGGCGTCCGGGTTATCCTCGATGCGGGAACCGAGGCGGTCAAGCGAGTGGGGGACCGGCTCCAGGTCAGCCTGTCGAACGGCGCAATCTGTGAGGCTGAAGCTGTCTTTTTCGCTGCCGGTCGCCGTCCGAATACGGAAGAGTTGGGGCTTGAGGAGGTCGGGGTGGCCGTGGATAAGCGAGGCTATCTTGTGGTGGACCAGAATTTCCAAACGAGTGTCCCAGGGGTCTACGCGGCCGGTGATGTATTAGGGCCTGGCTTATCGTCGGTAGCGATGGAGCAGGGTCGGGTGGCGGCCTGCCGGGCATTCCATATTGATTTCCTGGAAAGGGTTGATCCTATCCCGATCTCGGCAGTCTACGGGATGCCGGAGATGGCCGGGGTCGGCTTAACCGAAGAACAGTGCCAGGAACAAGGGCTGGATTATGCCGTTGGCCGCGCCGCGTTTGCCAACATCCCGCGCGGAGCTATCTCCGGCCACGATGGGTTGCTGAAACTCATTTTCCGCCGGGATGACCGGCGGCTGTTGGGTGTTCATTGCCTGGGCGAAATCGCTTCAGAAATCATCGGGGCTGGGCAGATGGTCCTGCATTATGGCGGAACCATTGACATTTTCAGCCAGATCACTTTACCCACTCCCACCTACAGCTATGCTTACAAGAATGCTGCCTTCGATGGCCTGCGCCGGGTGATGAAACGTCCATAGCCTAACTTAATGAACCTTGACAGGAAATAGAGCATGATAAACATTTGTATCTAATCTTCAAATCGCTATAATGTTTGCTGTTTGACGTTATTGCTCACCAAACCAAGAACGATTAGGTGTGTTTGGCGTACAGCACGATCATCTGGGGGGAGGATCGCATGGCTGAGACCGTCTTAACAGCAGACCGCTCCGGCAGCCCGGCTGCCAATATGCTCCTGAGTACCAAATTATTTATTCCCCAGGCGCGGCAACGGCAGGACGTACTGCTCCGCCCCCGCCTGATCGAACGGTTGAAGGCTGGGTCAGTCCGCCCGCTGACCCTCATCTCGGCCCCGGCTGGCTTTGGCAAAACCACCCTCCTGGCCGAATGGATTTCCCACAGTGAACGCTGCGTCTGCTGGCTCTCCCTGGATGAAACCGATAATGACCTGACCCGTTTTTTGACCTATGTCATCGCCGCCCTCCAACTGCTCAAGGCTGAGTTTGGTCAGGTCATTCTGGGGATGCTCCACGCTCCCCAACCGCCCCCTCTCGAAAATCTGATGACCACCCTGGTGAATGAGATCATTCAGACCCTGGCCGAATTTGCCCTGGTTCTGGATGATTATCACCTGATCCACCTGCCGGCTATTCACGCGGCTGTCGCTTTTTTGTTGAACCATCTCCCCCCCAATATGCACCTGATCCTCACCAGCCGGGCCGACCCCTCCCTCCCCCTGGCCCGGCTGCGCGTGCGCGGCCAGTTGACCGAATTGCGAGCCGCCGACCTGCGCTTTACCCCGGATGAAGCTATCGCTTTCTTTCACCAGATTAAGGCTTTACCGCTCCCGACCGCTCAGATCGAAGAGTTGGAAACGCGCACCGAAGGCTGGGGCGCCGGGTTGCACCTGGCGGCGCTGTCGTTGCAAGGGTTGGACACGGTTGGCACTGCTCGCTTCATCCGTGACTTTACCGGCAGCCACCATCATGTTTTTGATTACCTGACCGAGGAAGTTCTTCAGCAGCAGCCGGAGGAGATTCAACGTTTCTTGTTGTACACTTCTGTTTTGGACCGGCTGTGTAATCCTTTGTGTGATGCCGTCCTCGGAAAGCCGGAAGGCGGAACGCCCCGCGTGAAGGATGAGAAGGAAATATTCCCTGAGTCTTCATCCTTCATACCCAAAGGGCACGATGTCCTTCATCCTTCATCCTTTATCCTTGAATATCTTGAACACGCCAACCTCTTCCTCGTACCCCTCGACGGCGAACGGCGCTGGCATCGCTATCATCATCTCTTTGCTAATTTTCTCCGCGACCGCTTGACCCGTGAAGTCGGCGCTGTGGGCGTCGCAGCCCTCCACTGTCGAGCCAGTAGGTGGTATGAGCAAGAGGGGTTGGTTGACGAGGCTATAAATCACGCCCTGGCCGGGCACGATTTTGAGCAGGCAGTCCGTCTGATCGAGTTTGTTCATATTATCAAGTGGCAGGCCGGTGAAATCAAGACGCTGCAAGCTTGGTTGGCGACCCTGCCGGTGGCATCCTGGCGTACACACCCGCGCCTATGGCTGGTTCAAGCTTGGGCCTCCATAACAGTCGGCGAGTTTTCCGAGGCGGATGAGAAGCTGCGGGGGGCCGAAGAAGCCCTCGCTTTTCTGGACGAGGAAAGTGCTCGCAGCCTGCGTCCTGAGGTTTTGGCTCTTCGCGCCAGCTATGCCAGCCTTATTCAAGACCCATCCGCCGTTGAGCTGGCGCAGCAGGCCCTGCGAGAATTGCCCAAAGACTACTGGCTGCGTGGGATACTGGTTGTTTTCCTGGGGACTGCCTATTATACAATGGGCGATCTAAATGCCGCCGGGACTGTGTTGGCGCAAGGATCTGGCTCAACTCTGTCAACCCCCGGCCCTCAGCCTCATCAAATTCATCTACTGGTGTTTGACGGTATGGTTCACCATGCCAAAGGTAGATTGCAAGCTGCCCGGGCGCTCATGCAGCGGGCCTTGGAACTGGCTGAGCCTGGGGGTCAACCCATCCCCTTTGTCGGGACCCTGTTTGCCTACATGTCCTCAAGCCTGGTGTTGTATGAGCTGGGTGAGTTTGATCAAGTTGAGGTCTATTTAGCCCGGTGCGCCGACCAGGCCGTGAAACTCGGTAGCGCCGAGGCTCAGGTCTTTGCCCTGAGCGGCCTGGCCCGTATTTGTCTCGCGCGTGGTGACTTGGCCGCCGCGGCGAGTTACACCGATCAAATTGACACCCTCCTGCAAGCCCAAGCCTTGGCCAGTGGCATTATGGCCTATGTCGAATACCATCGCTTCCAACTCCTGCTGAAGCAAGGAAACCTCGCGGCTGCTACGGTATGGGCCGAGACGCACTCCGATCAGTCAAGTCCGTTAAATCCCTATGCCTTCCACCGCCTGGCGCTGCCACAAATACTGATCGCCCAGGGGAGGTTTGAAACCGCTTTGGACAAACTCGCCGTCCTCATCCAGGAAGCTGAGGCCACCGGCCACGGCAGTTTGTTGATTAAAGCCCTGGTTTTGCAAGCGCTGGCTTTTCAGGCGTATGGCAACAACAAGCAGGCCTTGACTACCCTCGAACAGGCCTTGACCCTGGCCGAACCGGAGGGCTACATCCGCCCCTTCGTGGATGAGGGACTGCCGATGGCGGCCCTGCTCCGCGAAGCCCACACCCGCGCCATTATGCCCGCCTATGTCACCAGGCTCCTGGCCGCCTTTCGGAAGGATGAAGGCGGAACGCTCCGCGTGAAGGATGAAACAAATTCGGAACCACTTCATCCCGCTTCGCGATCCTTCATCCCTCATCCTTTAGTAGAGCCTTTGAGCAAACGCGAACTGGAAATTCTGTCGCTGATAGCCCAAGGCTTGACCAATCCTGAAATCGGGCAGCAAATCTTCATCTCGGATCAGACGGTCAAGGTGCATACCCGCAATATCTTCGGCAAACTCGGCGTTAACAGCCGGCGGCAGGCTGTTGCCAAGGCCAGGGGCTTGGGTTTGCTGTCCTGATCCAAAAAGCGCAGAGAAAACTTTGAAGCCCACTACCTCGCAGTGGGCTTTTTGTTTTCTGTCAAAATACCACTTTTTATACCCCGTTTTGGGGTATGACACTACCACCATCTATCG
>JAHDWA010000123.1 GCA_023382535.1 Anaerolineae bacterium
ACATGGTTAGGGAGTAGCCACCCATTTTTGTGGGCCGGCCAGTCGTCAATACAGAGTCAAAAACTCTCGGCTGGTCGTAAGTGCGACAACACTACTGGCGAGACTACCACGACATAAGTTGCCGTGGGAGTCTCGTTTTTTTATCCCTACGGCCAAATTCAAAACACGGAGGGTATACTATGGATACAATTTGGCTTTGGGTCGGCTTTAACCTGTTTGTGCTGGCGCTGCTGGCCCTGGACCTGGGAGTCTTTCACCGCCACGCCCACGCGGTTTCGGTGAAAGAAGCCACAATCTGGAGTGTGGTCTGGATAGCTTTATCCCTGGCTTTTAATGTCCTGCTCTACTTCTTTTGGGATGTCATCTCCCCGGCGAGCGAGTACTCCAACAGCGAAGCGGCTCTGGCCTTTTTTACCGGCTACCTGATCGAGAAGTCGCTCAGTGTAGACAACATCTTTGTCTTTGTCCTCATCTTCACCTATTTTGCCGTACCGGCCTTATACCAGCACCGCGTCCTTTTCTGGGGCATCATCGGCGCGCTGGTGATGCGCGGCATCCTTATCGCCGTTGGGGCAGCCCTGCTGCACGAGTTCCACTGGATTATCTACATTTTCGGCGGTTTCCTGATTTTCACCGGGATTAAGATGGCCTTCCATCGCGACGAAGAAATCCATCCTGACGAAAACCCGCTGGTCAAACTTTTCCGGCGTTTTATGCCGGTCGCCCGCAACTACGCCGGCGAAAAATTTTTTATTCGGCAAGCCGGGGTGTTAATGGCGACCCCGCTCTTCCTGGTGCTGCTCATTGTTGAAAGTACCGATTTGGTTTTTGCGCTCGACTCTATTCCGGCCATCTTTGCCATTACCGACGATCCTTTTATTATCTACACCTCCAATGTCTTTGCGATTTTGGGGCTACGGGCGCTCTACTTTGTCCTGGCCGGGGTCATTGATAAATTCCACTATTTGAAGCTGGGCCTGTCAGTTGTCCTCACCTTTGTCGGTGTGAAAATGGTGATTGCGGAGTTCTACAAAATCCCCATCGGTGTCTCGCTGGGAGTAATTGCTGGCATTTTGACCATTGCCGTCATCGCTTCGGTGGTGCGCACGCAACGGCTGACCCAACAGGGAGCGCCTGTTGAGTAACCCTCCCCTCTAAACCGGCACGTTCCTTAATTATTTGGCTGAATCACATAGATTGTGCTAAACTATAAGTATAAAACGTGAAACGTGAGGCGTGAAGATTATGGCAATTTTTACGCATCGCGTTTCACGTTTCCCGCATTCTGAGGAGAGTCAAATTTTTTGATTGAGGTCGAGATATCTCTATGCCAACCAACGGACATCCCCCCAAAACTTTGTTTGAAAAAATCTGGGATAATCACGTCGTCACCGCCGAAGCCGGCAACCCAACGGTGCTTTATATTGACCTGCATCTGGTTCACGAAGTCACCTCGCCCCAGGCTTTTACCGGGCTGCGCGAGAAGGGCCTCAAAGTCCGCCGGCCCGATAAAACGGTAGCGACCATGGATCACGGCATTCCCACCACTCCGCCCCACATTCCCATCAGCGATGTCATGGTCATCAAGCAGATTAGCCAGCTTGAGAAGAACTGCGCCGAGTTTGGCATTCCCCTGCACGGGTTACACAGCCCCAATCGGGGCATTGTGCATGTCATCGGGCCGGAGCTGGGGTTGACTCAGCCGGGCATGACCATCGTCTGCGGCGACAGCCACACCAGCACTCACGGCGCTTTTGGGGCGCTGGCCTTTGGCATCGGCACCAGCGAGATCGAGCACGTGCTGGCGACCCAGTGCCTGCTGCAAAACAAGCCCAAAACCTACGCGGTGCGGGTCGAAGGGACGCTGGCCCCGGGCGTGTCGGCCAAAGATATCATCCTCAACCTGATTTCCCGCATCGGCATCGGCGGCGGCACCGGCCATGTCTTCGAATATATGGGCAGCGCCATTCGCGGCTTGAGCATGGAAGAACGGATGACTATCTGTAACATGTCCATCGAGGGTGGGGCCAGGGCCGGCCTGGTTGCCCCTGACGATGCAACCTTTGAGTACATTGCCGGGCGGCCCTACACACCCAAAGGCCCTGCCTGGGACGCCGCCGTCGCTCACTGGCGCACCCTGCCCACCGACGAGGGCGCGACCTTTGACAAGGAAATCATTATTGACGCCGCTGCCCTGGAACCGATGATTACCTACGGGACCAACCCCGGCATGGGCATGAAAATCACTGAGCCTGTGCCCGACCCGGCGGGGATCAAAGACATCAGCGAACGGCAAACGCTGGAGAAAGCCCTGACCTACATGGATTTGCGGCCCGGCCAGTCGCTGTTGGGCCAAAAAGTGGATGTGGTCTTTCTGGGTAGCTGCACCAACTCCCGTCTGAGCGACCTGCGGCTGGCAGCCAGCCTGATCAAAGGCCGCAAAGTCGCCGACGGCGTCTATATGATGGTTGTGCCGGGCAGCCAGCAGGTCAAAAAGCAGGCCGAGGCCGAAGGGCTGGACAAAATCTTTAAAGAGGCTGGGGCCGATTGGCGCGAGGCTGGCTGCTCCATGTGTATTGCCATGAACGGCGACCAGTTAGAGCCGGGCCAGTACGCCGTCAGCACTAGCAATCGCAATTTTGAGGGTCGCCAGGGCAAGGGCGGACGCACCTTCCTGGCCAGCCCGTTGACCGCAGCGGCAACGGCGATCACCGGGGTTATCACCGATGTGAGGACAATATTGAACTGACCATACTGCATTTGCTTCAAGCTGAGGAAGTGAGGAAATAATGGGTCAGATAGTAGATGTACAGTACATATCCGATGAACAGGGCAATACCACTGGTGTCATTGTCCCTATCGAACTCTGGCAAGAAATCATGTCGGAAAGAGAGACAGCCTACCTCTTAAAGAGTAAAGGCATGAAAAAACGTTTATTAGAGGCTAAACAGCACTACGAAGGCATTCCTCTTGAGACAGCCCGAAAGAAACTTGGAATTTGATAAGGAAACTCGAATTTCTATGGAAAAATTTACTACTCTCACCGCTACGATGGTCTCCATCCCAACCGAAAATATTGACACCGACCAGATTATCCCGGCCCGCTTTTTGAAAGTGACCGATAAAAAAGGGTTGGGCGATAATTTGTTTTGCGATTGGCGTTACAACGCCGACGGCAGCCCCAGACCAGATTTTATTTTGAACACTGAGCAGGGCCAAAAAGCAAAAATTCTGGTTGCCGGCGACAACTTTGGCTGCGGCTCCAGCCGGGAACACGCCCCGTGGGCCATTATGGGCTATGGTTTCCAGGCAGTCATCTCGACCAGCTTTGCCGACATTTTTCGCAACAACTCGCTCAAGCTGGGCTTGCTGCCGGTTGTGGTTGACAAAGAGACTCACCTGCAATTGATGAGCCTCATCGAGGAGGAGCCGGACACTCAGATTACCGTTGACCTGGCCAGCCAGACCGTGCAACTGCCCGACGGCCGCCGAGTTGAGTTCCCGATTGACAACTTCAGCAAGACTTGCATTCTCAACGGCATTGACCAGCTTGGTTACTTGCAACACCATACCAGCGCCGTAGAAGCCTATGAGTCGGCTCATTCCGACCGAGTCAATACGCTGGCGGCAGTTTAGGTCGCATTATGTGTGACATCTGTCACCCAATAAGTGGATATTTGCCACTTCTAAAGCTGACTTAAAAGTTTTAGGATAGTGAGGATTTTCAGTTTTTCTATTTTGAAAGGATATGGATGATGTCAAACCAAATTATTGACCTGCTTGGCGAAAAAGCAGATGATCTGTTAAGGTTCGTTTGTAAGGGTATTCCCAAAGAGTCGCTGCACCTGCCCGGCCCTGATTTTGTGGACCGCATCTGGCAGCCCTCGGATCGCAATCCGCAAGTGCTGCGCAGCCTGCAAAGCATGTACGATCACGGCCGCCTGGCCGGCACCGGCTATCTCTCTATTTTACCGGTGGACCAGGGCATTGAGCATACCGCCGGGGCTTCCTTTGCACCCAATCCGGCCTATTTTGACCCCGAAAACATCGTCAAGCTGGCGATGGAAGGCGGCTGCAATGCCGTAGCCTCAACCATGGGCGTCCTGGGGATAGTTGCCCGCAAGTATGCCCATAAGATCCCCTTCATTATGAAAATCAATCACAACGAGCTGTTGACCTATCCCGAAAAGTATGACCAGGTCATGTTCGGCGGGGTCAAGCAAGCCTGGGATATGGGCTGTACGGCGGTCGGAGCGACCATCTACTTCGGCTCGGCTGAGTCCAACCGCCAGATCGTCGAAGTCAGCGAAGCCTTTGCTTATGCGCATGAGCTGGGCATGGCCACGGTGCTGTGGTGCTACCTGCGCAACTCCGCCTTCAAGAAAGATGGGGTGGATTATCACGTTGGCGCCGATACAACCGCCCAGGCCAACCACCTGGGGGTGACCATCGAAGCGGATATTATCAAGCAAAAGCTGCCCGAAAATAACGGCGGCTTCAAAGCCATCAGTTTTGGCAAAAGCAGCTCCAAGATGTACGGCGAACTCATGACCGACCATCCGATTGACTGGGTTCGCTGGCAGGTGGCCAACAATTACATGGGCCGGGCCGGGCTGATCAACTCCGGCGGCGCTTCCGGCAAAAACGACTTTGCCGAGGCTGTTTATACCGCGGTGGTCAACAAACGGGGCGGCGGCATGGGCCTGATCTCCGGGCGCAAAGCCTTCCAGCGCCCTATGGCCGAAGGCGTCAAACTCCTCAATCACATCCAGGATGTTTATCTGGACAGCAGTATCACCGTAGCGTGATAGAGACCGCCGACCGCGGACTAATGACCGCCGAAAATTCTGGCGGTCTGCCATCTGCGGTCGGCGGTCAAAACCGGGCAAGGTTTACTCTACATGCCTTATCAACAAAAAGACAGTACCGTCAAACAAGGTGTCAACCGGGCGACAGCCGAATTTGTGGCCGTCGCCCGTGGCATTGGGTCCTCTCTTTTGAAGATAGAAGATAGAGAATAGAGGATAGAGGACCGTCTCTCCTATCTTCTATCTACCATCCTCCATCTACTATCTTCTACTCGCTCCTTTTGCTCTCCCTTTTCGAAAACCTTATAATCAACGGATACTTTGGAGGTTCCAATGACACAGATATTTATCTACGATACCACCTTGCGTGACGGCACGCAGGGCGAAGGCGTCTCGCTATCCTGCAACGACAAACTGAAAATTGCCCAGAAACTGGATGAATTTGGGGCGCATTACATTGAAGGCGGCTGGCCTGGTTCCAACCCCAAGGATGCCGAATTTTTTGCCCGGCAGCATGAGCTAAACCTCAAACATGCCAAGATTGCCGCCTTTGGCAGCACTCGTTATAAAAATACCACCTGCGACCAGGACGCTAACGTCCAAGCCCTGGTGGCAGCGAACACCCCGGTTGTTACCCTGGTCGGAAAAAGTTGGGATTTGCACGTCCACCACATTCTGGAAACAGACCCGGAAGAAAACCTAGAGATGATTTCCGAGAGCGTGGCCTATTTTAAGGAGCGCGGCAAAGAAGTCATCTACGATGCCGAGCATTTTTTTGATGGCTACAAGGCCAATCCCGAATATGCTCTGCTAACCTTGCAAGCGGCTGTTAAGAGTGGGGCCGACTGCGTAGTTTTGTGCGACACCAACGGCGGCTCAACCCCCTGGGAAGTGGAGGAAATCACCAAGCGAGTCGCGGCTCGATTTGAGGGCCAGCCAATCGGGATTCACCCGCATAATGATTGTGAGTTGGGTGTCGCCAATGCCCTGGCCGGGGTCCGGGGTGGGGCCAGACACGTCCAGGGCACGGTCAATGGCTACGGCGAACGGGTCGGCAACGCCAATTTGATCAGCATCATCCCCGATTTACAGCTAAAAATGGGCTATGAATGTGTCAATGAGCGGCAGTTGGCCAGTTTGACGGCTCTTTCCCGCTATGTGGACGAACTGGCCAATATGACCCCCAACCCCCACCAGCCCTATGTCGGTTACAGCGCCTTTGCCCACAAAGGCGGTATTCATGTTGCCGCCATCCTCAAGGTCGAGGAGAGTTACCAGCATATGGACCCCACCCTGGTCGGCAACCAGAAGCGCGCCGTCGTTTCGGAACTGTCTGGGCGAGGCAACATCCTTTATAAAGCCTCCGAATTCGGTTTGGATACCAGCCGCGACGAAGCCAGGCGGGTGTTGGAACAGATCAAGGAACTGGAAAATCAGGGCTATACCTTTGAAGGGGCCGAAGCCTCGGTGGATATGATGCTGCGCCGGGCCACGAATGGCTACCAACCGCCCTTTGAAATTGTTGACTTCATGGTTATCACCGAAAGCCGGCAGGGACGCGGCCTTTTTACCGAAGCGACGGTGAAGGTCAAAGTCGGCCATGAGATTCGCCATACCGTGGCCGAGGGCAACGGGCCGGTCAACGCGCTCAATGGGGCGCTGCGCCGGGCGCTCTATCAGGATTTTCCGCAGTTACGCAATATCCACCTGACCGATTACAAAGTCCGCATCCTGGACAGCGACGCCGGCACCGCCGCGACAACACGGGTCATGATTGACTTTCAAGAGGAAGGCACGACTCACTTCTGGACCACCGTCGGCGCGCATGCCAACATCATCGAAGCCAGTTGGCGGGCCTTGATTGATAGTATGGAGTATGCGTTGTTGAACGGGAGCCGAGGCAAGTAACAGGTAGCAGGGTAGCAAGGTAACAAAGCAGCAGTATGCTACCTTGCGACTTTGCTACCCTGCTATATAGTTAAATTTTCATGGACAGACACGGGATACACCCCACCGCCCAAAGAGTAGCCGGTGCCGCCCGCGAATTAGGGCTGGACATCACCATCAAGGAATTTGAAGAAACCACCCGCACCGCCGAAGACGCGGCCAGGGCGATTGGCTGCACGGTCGCTCAAATCGTCAAGTCGCTGCTGTTTGTGGTTAACGGCCAGCCGGTGATGGCCCTGGTCAGCGGCCCCAACCGGCTGGATGAAGGCAAGCTGGCTGCGCTGTGCGGCGTTGGCAAGAACAAAGTCAAACGCGCCGACGCCGACACCGTGCGCGAAGCGACCGGTTTTGCCATTGGCGGCGTGCCGCCATTTGGCCATGTCACTCACTTACCGGTCTACATTGACCAGGATTTCTGGCAGTTTGAGGTCATCTGGGCGGCAGCCGGCACACCAAATGCCGTTTTTGCTGTTGCTCCCAACGAATTGAAACGAGTTACCGGGGGAGTAGCCGCCGAACTGAAAGTGGCATAGCCTTAGGCGGGTCAAAGTGTACTTTGACATTTCTGGGTCGTGATCTTCAAGTGAATCAACCTCATGTGCAAATTATAGGGAGAGGAGTATAATTAAGTATTGACATAACGTTAGAAAGAGGTCTAAATGCAGCGACAAGAACTGCCCCTCGATCAAATTATTCAGGGCAACTGCCTGGAAGTACTCGCTACACTCCCCGAAAAGAGTATTGACTTAATTTTTGCCGACCCCCCCTATAATCTCCAACTGCAACAAGAACTGTGGCGGCCCAACATGACCAAAGTAGATGCGGTTAACGACGATTGGGATCGCTTTAACAGCCTGACCGAATATGACGAGTTTACCCGAGCCTGGCTTTATGCCTGCCGGCGGGTGCTCAAAGATACCGGCGCTCTTTGGGTCATCGGCTCCTATCATAATATTTATCGCGTTGGCAGCATTTTAATGGATTTAGGCTACTGGATTCTCAACGACGTGGTCTGGGTCAAAGCCCAGCCGATGCCCAACTTTCGCGGGGTCCGCTTTACCAATGCCCACGAAACACTGCTGTGGGCGCAGAAAAATCGCGGGGCGCGTTACACCTTCAATTACCAGGCCATGAAGGCGCTCAACGGCGACCTGCAAATGCGCAGCGATTGGGAGATTCCCCTGTGTACCGGCAAGGAAAGAATCAAGATTAACGGGGCCAAAGCTCATGCCACCCAGAAACCGGAGGCGCTACTCTACCGGGTCATTCTGGCCAGCTCCAATCCGGGTGATGTGGTGCTCGATCCATTTTTTGGGACCGGCACAACCGGCGCCGTCGCCAAAAAACTTCACCGCCACTGGCTCGGTATTGAACGGGAGGCCGACTACGTGCGCCTGGCCCAGGAACGCCTTGATGCGATTCAGCCGCCGCCTTTTGCCGAGGACATCTTTAGCTTCAAAAGCAAGCGCGACCGCCCGCGTATCTCTTTCAGCACGTTGCTGGAGCGGGGTATGCTGCAACCGGGGCAAAAATTATATCTGGGTAAAAAGGGGGAAACAACGGCAACCATCCTGGCTAACGGCCACCTCAAGGTCAACGGGCACATCGGCTCGATTCACCAGGTGGGGAAGATGCTGCACAACGGCCCCTGCAATGGCTGGGAACACTGGCATTACCTCGACGAAGCCACCGGCGAGCGGGTCGCCATTGACGAGCTGCGCGAGCTGATTTGGGCGGAGCAGCAAAGATAGTGGAATTTGTTGGAAGAATGGAAGGGTGGAAGATCAGTAAAATTCCGACCTTCCACCCTTCCATTCCTCCAAAAGCTTGGTGTTATCTATCTCTTGAAACGGCCAAAAGCCTTGCGCCCCTTTCTACGTTTCTGGAGAGACCGCACAGCGGAAGCCGACATTATTGTAAAACTGGAAATCCCCATCCAGCCGGGAGAGGCAGTTGGCCACGCTGGCGTCATTAACCCACGAAGCCCCGCGCAGCACCCGAAAGCCTTCGGCCTGGCGGCTCTCGCGCCCATCATCGGGAATATAGGGGAAGGGGTAAAACAGGCTGTTAGTCCACTCCCAAACATTACCAACCATATCAATTACACCTTCCGGCGTATCGCCGGCCGGGGAGAAGGCGCCCACCGGGCTGGTTTCTTTTAAGCCGGCCTCTTTGCAATTGCAGTATTCCGCCGCAAAATCATCCCCCCAGGCATAACGCCGGCCCTTGAAGCCGCGCGCAGCCCGTTCCCACTCCGCTTCGGTCGGCAAACGTTTGCCCGCCCAGGCGGCATAAGCCATCGCGTCGGCCCAGGTGACCAGCACCACCGGATGGTCGGCCTTGCCCGCCGGGTACATGCGAGCGTGTGGGTCCCAATTGTATCCCCGAGTGTCACACCAACTAACTTCATAATTAGGCACAGTATAGCCAGTCGCATCCACAAACTTCTTGTACTCGGCATTGGTGACCGGCCAGCGGTCCAGGTAAAAATCGGCCACTGAAACCCGGTGTTTGGGTTGGTGATTGGGGTGGCCATCGTCGCTGCCCATGATGAAAGTCCCACCAGAAATAAAGATCATTTCTTTGCCATCATTGGGCCAGACGATGATAGAGGAGGTGCTTTTAGGGTTTTGGGTCATTGTTATCTACCTCTTGGATTAAATTGCCACATCATAAGCCAGCACACAGCCGCCCAGCCAGATATGATCCCCCGGTTTGAGGGGGACCGCCTGCCCCAGGAGCAGGACTTCCCCATTGAGACGGGTCCCAAAACCGCTGCCCAGGTCCTCCACATAAGGACTGCCGTTCCGCCAGCTAATAACGGCATGCCGCCGCGAGACGCGGACGGCGATGTCGCCAACGGCGCTCAGGTCAATATCGGGGACAAAGTCTACATAACGATCGGAGCGGCCGATGACGATTTCATCGGGGGGAGTAATGATCACCTGTTCCCCAGTAGGGGCCATCAGGGTATGGCGAACCTGTGCCGTAGCCACGACGATCAAGCGATCAACCGGGACCATATCGTAGTAAAGCTTTAAATTACCCAGGGTAATCTGATCGCCATGCTGAAGCTGGCGCGAGGGTCTAAATTTTATTGGTTCACCGTTAAGAAAGAGGCCGTGCCGGCTGCCCAGGTCCTCGACTGTATGGCGTCCATCCAAACCGACGATTTTAGCATGGCGGCGCGAAATCGCTCTCGCCCCGGCATCTTCATAGGCCAGATCAACGTCGGGGGGCAGACCCAGGTTGGGATCAAATCGCCCCAGGACCAACTCGCCGGAAATTGGCAGAGCGATGTGCCGGCTGCTGGTATTAACGGTCAACCAATACGGTTTGGTCTGACTGCTAGCCGCTTTCTGGGCTTTATTGGGTAAGTATTTTGGCAGCGCCTCCACTGCTCCGATAACGTCCGGGCGCGGTTCGCCGTTTGAGGCAGCCCAGGCCGGCGTTTCAGGCGACAGATGGCCCAGCGACGAAGTTTCCCAGCGTGATTCGGGCTTGGTTGGCGATTGCGGCGGGGTTTCCTTCTCCGTCGGGGTCGGGGGATCAGGCGGGGTCGAAGCAACGGGCTGAAGATAATCAGGACGTTTGGGGGGGGATTGGGCCGCCTGGGCTTGCTCAGCCGAGACATTTTCTTTGGATTCGCGGATCTGGCGCAGGCGGCGAGCCAGCAGTGACTCTTCCTGGGGGTCTTTTCTGTTCCGTTCCTCATCCGCTTTAACCAGGAGACAATTGATTTGCAGCAGTCCCCAGGTGGAGCGAGTGTCGGTTCGCGCCGTAAAGGCATGGCGAATCATCGTCTTGATGCTGGGAGCGTTGTTGCTCTCGTCAATACAGCGGTTTCGGATGGGGCACTTACGGCAATCGTATTTGAACATTGACCGGCAACTTCCCCTCATTGGGTAATTGAGTCTACTTCAAGTATAGCATCAGGCAGGAGGGCTGTCAACGGAATTTTGAAATATGGGAACATTTCAATTGGGGGCAGCTTTAGCCCCTTCTGGAAAACCTGGAAGATTGGAAGCTGGGAAAGCACGTTCATTTCCAATCCTCCAATAGCAATACGTCAACTTTAATATGAAAAATTTCGCCCCAAAAGTGAAACACACTCGGCCTAATGCTTCCAAATTGACAAAGTCCGGTCAAAAAACTATAGTACGGGCTGCCCTTCGATAGATATCCATAACACCAAAACTAACCCCCTGGAGGCCCCATGCTACAAATTTGTCGCTTTTTTCAACCCGGCGCCGGCCCGCGTCTGGGAGTTGTATTTAACGAGCAGGTTTACGACTTGACCGCCACGGGCCAGGCTGCCTTTTCCTCGCTTACAACCTGGTTGAGCTGGGTCAGCCAGCAGGGGACGGCCCGGGCTGCCCAGCACCTGGCCGAGGTGAGCGCCGCCCTCACCCCGCTCTATGCCTGGGCCAACCTGCAACACCCGCCCGCTGCCAGCCGGCCGCACCTCCTGCCGCCCCTCGACGCCCAGGAGGTCTGGGCCGCCGGTGTGACGTACCGGCGCAGCCGCGAAGCCCGCGAGGAAGAGTCAAACAAGATTGGCGTTTATGACAAGGTTTACAGCGCCTCCCGGCCTGAACTTTTCCTCAAGGCAACGCCACACCGGGTCGTCGGTCCCCACGATTTTATTCGTGTCCGCGCTGACGCCCATTGGACGGTCCCCGAACCGGAATTGACCGTGCTGGTCGCGCCGGATTTGCAGGTAGTGGGATATACCGCTGGTAACGATGTCTCATCGCGGGACATCGAAGGAGAAAATCCGCTTTATTTGCCCCAGGCCAAAATCTACTCGCGCAGTTGCGCCCTCGGTCCGGCCATTACTCTGGCGGCCGACCTTAACGCTCCCGTGCAGATTAGTTTGACAATTGAACGGGCAGGGCAGGTCGTTTTTGCGGGAGAAGTCAGTACGGAGCAGATGAAACGCTCAATTGACGAACTGGTTTCCTACCTGGGACGAGAGAACGAATTTCCTAACGGGGTTTTTCTGATGACCGGTACCGGCCTGGTACCGCCGGATGACTACACCTTACAAAGCGGCGACGTAGTCGAAATTGGCATCGAACGGGTTGGCCGCCTGGTCAATCCGGTTCAATAGTGGGTCAGCCATTCTAGAGAATACTCTTCAAAGTCTCCAGGCTGATGTTGGCCCCGCAGATAACAATAACCACGTTTTGAGCGGGGAACTGCTCGGCTGTTTTGAGATAGGCGGCCACAGCAACTCCTGCCGCCCCTTCGATAAGCATATGCTGGGTTTCGATGACCAGGCGCATGGCTGCTTTGATTTCTTCTTCGCTCACCAATACGTAGTCATCCACCCACTTCTGGCACAATTCAAAGGTGATAGCCCCCGGCTCGATCCCCCCGGCGCTGCCGTCCGACAGGGTGGGGAGGGAGTCCATCTCGATAATCCGGCCTGCCTTGACCGACTCGGCCATGACCGGTGAGTTCTCCGGCAAACAGCCGATGACCTTGATCCCCGGCCTGGCCGCTTTGAGATAGCCGGCAATCCCGCTAATCAGCCCCCCGCCGCCGATGGTCACAAAAACGGCGTCAATCGGGTCCAACTGCCGGGCCAGTTCCACCCCAATCGTGCCCTGGCCGGCGATAATTTGCTCGTCATTGTAAGGTGAGATGTAAACCATCCCATGTTGGTCCGCGTAGTCGCGGGCGTAAAGTTCGGTCAGGCCGCTGTCGTTACCGTGGCTGTGAACCTCTGCTCCAAAGCGCCGGATCATTTCGACTTTTACCGGCGAGGCATTTTCCGGCACAAAAATCTGCCCCTGTAATCCCAGGCGGCTCAGGCCGTAGGCCACTGCCGCGCCGTGGTTGCCGGAAGAGGCCGTCACAATTCCCTGGGCGCGCTGCTCCGGGGTCAACGTGAGTAGCTTATTCATCGCTCCGCGCAGTTTGAACGAGCCGGTCGGTTGGAGATTTTCCAGCTTGAGATAAACGTGGCCCTGCCCCCTTTGACTCAGCGCCAGGGCAGGCTCCAGGGGCGTTTCACGAACGTAGGGCCGAATTCGCTGTTCGGCTTGAGTTGCTTCGATTTCAGGCTCCATCATAGTTACAGCTAATACTCACTTGATAAACTTTGATTTCAATAGAGGCAACAGCCTGTCATCTCACTGCGCCGTGAATCCACCATCAATCAGCACCCCCGTGCCGGTAATATACGCGGCCTCATCCGAAGCCAGGAACAGGGCCAGATTGGCTACCTCTTCCGGCCGGCCAATCCGTTTCAAGGGCAGGCTGGCGATGAACTTCTCGTGGGCGGCGGCATCCCCGATAGTGGCGGCGGGGGTGTCAATCGCGCCGGGCAGAATAGCTACCACGCGAATCTCCGGGGCGAGCTCCAGAGCCAGGGCGCGGGTAAGCGACATGACCCCGCCTTTGGCCGCTTGATAGGCGGCGTAACCGGGCACGCCGACAACGCTGTGGATAGAAGCGGTGTTGAGGATAACGCCCCTTCCCCGCGCCCGCAGGTGAGGCGCAGCAATCTTGGCCGCCAACCACACCGGCCGCAGGGTCACGTCGAGCGTGTGCTGCCAGTTCTCCAGCGTGGTTTCCAGGGCTGGCCGGGCTTCGGTCCAATAAGCGTTGTTGTGCAAAATGTCCAGGCTGCCGTAGGTAGTCACAGCAAACTCGACCATCCTCGCTAAATCCGCTTCCCGTCCCACATCAGTTTCGATAAAGACCGCCTGCCCACCCTGGGGCGTGATCTGCTCAACCGTGGCCTGGCCGCCTGCCTCGTTAATATCGGCGACCACCACCCGCGCCCCTTCCTGGGCAAAACGGATCGCTGTCGCCCGGCCAATCCCCGACGCTGCTCCGGTGATAATGGCCACTTTACCGGCTAGTCTCATCTTCAAACTCCACTTTTGATTTGCGAAGCCAGATGTTAATCGTAAATCAAAAATCAAAAATCGTCAGGCAAAGTTAATCATACATTTAATCGTTTCCGGCGAGGTCAAAAGCTGGTCGAACAGCGCCGGCCCTTCGCTCAGCGTGGCCCGCCGGTTGATGAGTTGTTCCGTTGGGATACAGCCGTCGGCCAGCATCCGCAGCGAGCGCTGGAAATCCTCACCGGTCATGCCGTAGGAACCGATGACCGCCAGCTCGCGTGTCACCACCGCCTGCATGTCAATCTCGATTATGCGCTGGTTGTTGCCAATCCAGATGACCGTGCCTTTGTTGCGCGTCACTTCCAGGCTTTGCTGGGCGGTGGCGCTCAGGCCGACAGCCTCAAAGGCCAGGTCCACCCCGCTGCCGTTGGTAAATTCATTGACCACCTGGCGCGGATTTTGCCGGGTAGGGTTGATGGCCACCTGCGCGCCAATGGCCCGGGCCAGTTCCAGCCGGGCATCGCTGGCGTCGCTGACCGCGATCAGGCTGACTCCGGTCAACTTGAGCACCGCCAGCGTCAGCAGGCCAATCGGCCCCGCGCCGACAATCAAGGCGGTATCGTAAGGCCGGATGGGGGCCAGGCTGACCGCATGGACCGCCACGGCTAACGGCTCGGTCAGCGCCCCGTTTTCGTAGGACAGGTTTTCGGGCAAAGGAAAGAGGTTCGCCTCCGGCCAGATAACGTACTCGGCATAAGCGCCGGGCGCGTTCATGCCCATCAAGCGCCGGTTTTCGCACACATTCCGCCGCCCCGCCAGACACTGGGGGCAAACTCCGCAAAACTCGACCGGCTGGACGGCTACCCGGCTGCCAGGCAACAGGTTCTTTACGGCATTACCCACGGCCGCCACTTCGCCGGTGGCTTCGTGGCCCATAATCAGCGGCGGGATGCGCCGCCCGGTCTGGCCGGTGTAGCCGTGCAGGTCAGACCCGCACACCCCAACTGATTTGACTCTCAACAGCACTCCATCAGGCCGGTCAAGCGCGGGCACAGGCAGTTCGACCAGTTGGTGCTCCCTGATGGCAGTAAACATTAAGGCTTGCATAGAAGATTTAATGGTTGTCATTTTCGACCTTCACCTTTCACGTTTTTACCCTTTCACCCCACCCCCAACCAGCCAGCCGCCATCAATGACAATGGTTTGGCCGGTGATATAATCGGAAGCATCGGAAGCCAGCAGCACCGTCGCCCCAGCCAAATCGGCGGGGATGCCGGGCCGCCCCAGCGGAATGACGCTGACCGCGCTCTCGTAAAGTTCTTCTTTGGAAAAGACCGCGTCGGTCATCGCCGTCCAAAAACGCCCCGGCGCAATGGCGTTGACGCTGATTCGCTCTTTGGCCCACTCAATCGCCAGGGCGCGGGTCAACTGGCGCATCCCACCTTTGCTGATGGCATAGAGAGCAATATTCGGCACAACAATTTCAAAAGAGAGGGACCCCAGGTTAATGATCTTGCCCTTGCCCTGCAGCCGCATTACTTTGGCCGCTTCCTGGCAGGCAAAAAAGACACTTTTGAGGTTGACTGCCATCAGCCGGTCCCAGTCGGCTTCGGTAAAGGTGTCAACCGGCTGGCGCAGATTAATTCCCGCCCCGTTGACCAAAATATCCAGGCGGCCAAAATGAGCCGCCGTCTGCTGTACGGCGGCCCGGACCGCTGCCACATCGCTAACATCAGCCGGCACTATGAGCGCCTGCCGCCCTGTCTGCCGGACCCACCCGGCTGCCTGCTCGAGCTGCTCACGGGTGCGCGCCGCCAGGGCAATGTCGGCGCCGGCGTGAGCCAGGGCCAGGGCCATCCCCAGCCCCAGGCCACGGCTGCCGCCCGTCACCAGGGCCACCCGCCCATCGAGACGCAGGCTGGGCATTTCAAATTCATCATCACGGGGTCGTCGTCTTGGTTCGGTCATAATAATTAGCCACTATCCCCTTTCATATTAAGACAAACAGGCTAAGGGCACAAATAATAATCTGCTTTGTGACATCCAGGTCAAAGTGAGCATCAATGAGCTGTCCAGCCTCCATCCACGCTGAGAACCGCGCCGGTCATAAAGCTGCTGGCGCGACTGGCTAGAAACAGGATGGGACCGCGGATTTCGTGCATTTCAGCCCAGCGACCCATGGGAATCTCGGCCATGATTTGGGCGCTCGCTTCAGGACTCTCCAGGACGGGCCGGTTTATTTCGGTGGCAAAAGGTCCGGGGCAGAGCACGTTGACCGTTACCCCGGTTTTGGCCAATTCTACCGCCAGCGTCCGGCTGAGCTGCATGACCGCCCCCTTGGAGCTGCCATAACTTACCCGGTACGGCAGGCCCACCAGGCTCAATGCTGAACCCAGATTGATAATCCGGCCATAGCCGGCCTTAACCATATGCGGCGTTACCGCCCGGCAGCAGTAGAACGTGCCGGTCACGTTGACCTGTTGGACCTGCTGCCAATCTTCATCCCTGATTTCCTGAATCGGCGCCCGGATGTTAACGCCCGCGCTGTTAACCAAAATATCAATCCGGCCCAAACGAGCCAGCCCCAGCGTCACCATGGCTTCGACCGAGGCGTGGTCGGTCACATCTACGGCACAGCCAATCACCTGGCGTTGGTTGCTGGCAGCAATCTCGGCAGCCACCCGGCTAATCTCGTCAGCATTACGCGAGCCAAGCACCAGGTCAGCGCCCGCTTCGGCCAGGGTTCGAGCCATTTCCCGGCCCAACCCGCGGGAAGCCCCGGTGATTAAGGCGACCTGCCCGGTCAGATCGAATAAGTCATTCATCGTCCTAAGGCTCTCCTTCCGGCTTCAAGCAGTTCAATGATGGTCTCCACATCGTAAACGCAGCCGCCCCAGGTGCCCCCGCTGGCATTTTGCAGCGCCGCCCACAGGCGGGTATCGGCGGGCAGATTCGGGTCGGCAGCCAGACCAGGATGGGCCGGCCGTGCGGCCAAAACCGCTGCTCCTTCCTCTGGACTGTAACGCTGCCCGCCGTGGCCGATCAGGTCAATCGTTCCGGTCAAGTTAACCCGGTCAATCATGATTTGGAGCGTATCCCCTTCCTGCACCCGGCCAATCGGACCCCCGGCCAACGCCTCCGGACCGATGTGGCCGATACACGCACCGGTGCTGACCCCGCTAAACCGGGCATCGGTGATCAAAGCGACCTCCTTGCCCCAGGGCAAGTATTTGAGAGCAATGGTAATTTGGGCCGTTTCTTCCATGCCGCAGCCCAGCGGCCCCCGTCCAATCAAGACCATCACATCGCCCGGCTGGAGGCTCTGCCCGCCCTGCCCTTTGACCGCGGTAATCGCCGCCCGCTCGCTGGTGAAGACCCGTGCCGGGCCGATTTTGCGGTAGACCCCATCGGCGTCCACCACGGTTGGGTCAATTGAAGTGCTTTTGACCACCGCTCCTTCAGGGGCCAGGTTCCCCGTGGGAAAGGTGACGGTGCTGGTCAGCCCGCGCTCCCTGGCCCGCCGGGGATTCATAATCACCTCGTCGGGATCAACTTTGTCCTCGCTATAAAGCCATTCGCGCAGCCGCTTCCGCCGCTCGCTCCGCTCCCATACGTCAAGCATTTCCCCCAGGGGCCGGCCGTGGGCGGTTAGCGCGTCCAGGCGGAGCAAGCCCAAACCCCGCAGATGCAGCATGACTTCCGGCACGCCGCCGGCCAGAAAAACCTGGACTGTGGTATGGTTCACCGGGCCATTGGGTAGAACGTCCACCAGGCGCGGCGTCAGGCGGTTGATCCGCGTCCAGTCGGCCACAGTGGGGCGGGCCAAACCGGCGGCATGGGCAATGGCCGGGATGTGCAACAGCAAATTGGTGCTGCCGCCAAAAGCGGCGTGGGTGACCATGGCGTTGTGCAGGGCGTCTTCGGTCAGGATGTCGGCCAGGGTGATCCGGGCAGCTTCCAGCTCGAGCAAAGCCTCGGCCGAGCGCCGCGCCAGGTCGAGCCAGATGGGCTGGCCGGAGGGAGCCAGGGCCGAGTGCAGCAGTGATAAGCCCAGCGCCTCGCCGACCACCTGGCTGGTGGCCGCCGTACCCAAAAACTGGCAGCCACCGCCGGGCGTGCCGCAGGCTTTACAGCCCAGCTCAGCCGCCTCGTCCAGGCTGATTTCGCCCTGAGCAAAGCGTGCGCCGATGGTCTGTATTTTGCCCGCATCCTCCCCGTGGGTTGAGGGGAGAGTCACACCGCCGGGAATGAGAATACCGGGCAAGGTGGATTGGCCGGCCAGAGCAATCATCATCGCCGGCAGCCCCTTGTCACATGTGCCAATAGCCATTACTCCGTGGCGAGTCGGCAGCGAGCGGATCAAACGGCGCAAGACAACGGCGGCATCGTTGCGGTAGGGCAGGCTGTCCATCATGCCCCGTGTGCCCTGGGTGCGGCCATCGCAGGGATCGCTGACAAAACCGGCAAACGGGATTGCACCCAACCGCTTGAATTCCTCCGCCGCGGCCTGGACCAACAGTCCCACTTCCCAGTGACCGGTATGATAACCCAGGGCCACCGGGCGGCCATCGGGCGCACGCACCCCACCCTGGGTGCTCAGGATGAGAAACTCCTTGCGGCGCAGGAACTGCGGCTCCCAGCCCATGCCCACATTTTGGGTCAAGCCAAAGAGGTCGCCGCTGGGAGCGTGGAGCAGAAAATCAGGGTCGAGGGGTAAACGACCCTCTGGCCCTTCGGCGTGGGTTTGAATTTTATAAAGTGCGGGGTCGGTTGAATCAATTGAGGCGGGGCTTTTTTGAGGAGATATAGACTTGGCGGTCATTGCCTGGCTCCTTATTTTTGGTTCAATTGAAAACGCCCTCAGCGGGGTGAGGGCGTTTTTGTTAAGCGGCTATTTGCTTCGCGAGCCAATGAGCCTCCCGAGACTCGAACTCGGAACCCACTGATTAAGAGTCAGTTGCTCTGCCAATTGAGCTAGAGGCCCACGCGGAATTATACGC
>JAHDWA010000124.1 GCA_023382535.1 Anaerolineae bacterium
GGCTATAATTTTCTCCTGGCCGAATTTTACAACAGCCCCACTACCAACTCTTTCATTGTTATCTATGTCGCCATTGTTGACCCCAGCGATATCCCGATTGGCGATATGAAAATTGTCGGCACGCGCTTGGATCATAACCTGACCTACGAAAGTCCCCTTTCTACCTGGTTTTATGAGGGTTATAACGCCCCCGGTGAGGTCATTAAAAGCGGCAACGTCAAATTCGAGCCGCCCGGAGGCATTGAAACCACCAGTTGGGTGCTGCACCTGGAAGACGCCAACGGCGTGCGCCAATCGGAAGATGTTCCCTTTGACACCAACGCAAACGACAAACAGTGGTACTTCATCAAGTTTAAACGCAAGTCTTAGCCTCAATCAGGTTGCCGGTTGCAGTATGGTCCTTGCCACCGGCAACCAGCGACCCCTATCCCTAACGAAAATTTTTCCCATACAACTCACCACTTGTGTCTACCGGCGGCGTGGGGTAAAATTAGTCTGCCCCAGGCGTTAGTTAATGTTCATTATTTGCAATCAGGGGGAGTTGTTGATGATTGCCGCCGATCAAACCACTCTGGATGTTGCTGTCCGGCGAAAGCAACTGGCTGAGCTAACCAAAAACCTCAACATTCTCCAGGAACGGCAGGCCAAATACGGGGGCAATGCCCCCCTGGAACTGCTCCATCAAATTCAGGATCACTACGATGCGATTAGCCTGCTTGAGCAAGCTTTGGCCGGCCAATTATCTGAGACGGAATTAGAAGAAGCCCTCAAACCCCTGCTGCTGGCCCTGCGCGACGGCCAGGTCATCAACATCACCGCCGAAACTTACGTGGCCGGCGACCAGATTATCCAAAACATCAGCCACATCGTCGAGCGCGCCCTGACCGCCGCCGAGGCAGCCGACAAAGCTCGTTCCATTGTTGCTCAACGCCTGGCCGAAGGCGTCAGCAATTATGCCCACCGCCTCCAGGCCGTCGCCACCAATACCGCAGACACCGCCGGCAGCAACCCCTACAAGGGCTTGCAATCTTACACCCTCAGCGACGCCGAACTGTTTTATGGCCGCGACCAGGCCATTGCCGACCTGCTGCGGCATCTTCAACACGGCCGGCTGACCATCCTTCATTCTGAATCCGGCGCAGGCAAAAGCTCACTGCTCCAAGCAGGCATTGCCAACCGGCTGATCGGGCGGGGCCATCTGCCGGTTTATCTCCGGCCCTACGACCAGTCCCCGACCCTGGTCATCAAACGTGTCTTTCTGCCTAATCTGGCCGAAAACCCGGAACTGGTCCAGGTCCCTCTAAGCGACTTTTTGCGCCAGGTGACGGAGGTGTTGGGCCAGCAATCCACCCTCTACTTATTACTTGACCAATTTGAAGAAGTCTTTACCCTGCTTGATGAGAAGTCCCGCCACGCCTTTGTGACCGAGCTAGCCGGCTGCCTGGAGGATGAAAGCCTCAATGTGCGCTGGGTACTGGCTTTACGCACCGAATTTTTTGGCAACCTGGCTAACTTTCGGCCCCGCATCCGTAACCCCTTTGAAAACGATTACCGGCTCAACCGCTTGAACTTCCTGGAAGCCAAAACCGTTATCACCGAACCGGCTGCTCGCCAGGGCGTCAACTTTGAACCAGATTTAATCGGGACGCTGCTCACAGATTTGCACGAAGAGCAAAACGATGAAATCTCGCCGCCCCAAATCCAATTGGTCTGCTCGGCCCTCTATAACACCTTACAAGAACGGCGGGGCGAAAATCCACAACTGCCGCCGACCATTACTCTGCAACTATACGAAGAGGAAGGGCGCGCCCAGGGTATTTTGCGCGGCCATCTCAACCGGGTGCTGCGCCGCATCCTCAGCCCGGCCGAGCGCGAAATCGCCCGCTACCTGCTGATGGCCCTGGTTTCCTCCGATCATAGGCGCATTCGCCGCGCCAAGAGTGACCTGGCGGCCGCCCTGGCTATCTACCTGACCAGCGCCCAGAACCTGGATGGTCTGCTGGATCAGTTGGTCGAAACCCGGCTGTTGAACGTAGTCGAAGAGGAGGAACCGACCAGCCAACTGGCCTACGAGTTGGCCCACGACTACCTGCTCACCGAAATCAGGCTGGACCCGCAAACCCAGGCCCGCAAGGCCGCCGAGGAGCTGCTCAAACAAGAGGTAGCCACCTTCAAGCGACACGGTACGCTCTTAAGCGACGACAAATTTAACATCATCCACAGCCAGCGCCAGTTTTTGCGGCTGGACGACGACTCCACCAAACTGCTGCATCTGAGCCAGGCTGCCTATCGCCGGGCGCAAATGCGGCGGTACGGGCTGATTGCGGCAACCGCTCTCACTATCATTGGGGCGGCTCTGGCCGTCGCCGTCATTCAGAGCCGGTCAGCCGCCCAGCAGGCTATCTCCGCGGCCACAGCCGTCGCCGGGGCCACCCAGGCCAGCCGCGCCGAAGCCACCGCCCAGGCTGAGGCTGTTCGGGCGCAAAATGCCGAGAACGCCGCCCAGGTCGAGGCTCTCAACGCAGTCCGCGCCCAGGCCGAAGCCCAGGTTCAAGCCAGCAAAGCCACTCAGGCCGAGGCTACCGCCCAGGCCGAAAAAATCATAGCCGAGACCAACGCCGCCGAAGCCCAACGCCAGGCCAACCTGGCCAATGCCCGCCAGTTGACCAGCCAGGCCCAGAGTGTTTTGGATAAAAGCCCGGAGCAGGCTCTGCTCTTACTCTTTGAAGCCCAGGGGATGACCCAAACCCTGGAGGCGGAACGGGTTATTGGGCAAGTTCCCTACCGTTACTTTCCGCTGCAAGCCACGCTTGAAAACCACGCCGGGCCGGTTTATACCGTCGCCTGGAGTCCTGATGACCGGCAATTGGCTTCAGCCTCAGCCGATCAGACGGTTACCATTTGGGACAAAGACACCGGCCAGATTACCACCTTACGCGGCCACACTGGCCTTGTGTTTAGCGTCGCCTGGAGTCCTGATGGGAAACAATTGGCTTCGGGCTCGTTTGATAAAACGGTCATTATCTGGGATGTGGCCACAAGGCAGCCGACATCCATTCTGCGCGGTCACGACGATATTGTCTATCGCGTCGCCTGGAGTCCCGACGGTAAACAGTTGGCCTCAAGCTCACCTGATCAAACGATTATCATTTGGGATGTGGGGACAGGGGAGCGGGCGGTCACCTTACGGGGGCATACCGGCGAAGTCCAGGGCATCGCCTGGAGTCCCGATGGCAGGCAATTGGCCTCAGGCTCCGGTGATCAAACGATTATTATTTGGGATGTGGCGACGGGCCGCCGTACACGAACTTTACGCGGCCACACCAGTTGGGTTTACGGCGTAGCCTGGAGTCCCGACGGCAAGCGCCTGGCCTCAACTTCGGTTGATCAGACGGTTATTATCTGGAATGTAGCGACCGGCCAGCCGATCTTTACCCTGCGCGGCCATACCGACTGGGTTAACAACGTGGCCTGGAGTCCTGATGGCCAAAAACTGGCTTCAGCCTCCGCAGATCAAACCGTTATTCTCTGGGATACGACTACCGGCCAACTTATGACCACCTTGTACGGCCATACCGGCGAAGTGCAAGATGTGGCCTGGAGCTTAGATGGCCGCTGGCTGGCCTCGGCGTCATTCGATCAAACCGTTATCATCTGGGATATAGCGAATGGACCGGTCGCCGCTACGCTCCGGGGCCATACTAACTCAATTAACAGTGTTGCCTGGAGTCCCGATGGCAAACGTCTGGCTTCAGCTTCAGCCGATTTGACAATTATTATTTGGGATAGGACCACCGGCCAGGCCACTTTCTTACGTGGCCATCCGGATGTGGTCAACGACGCAGCCTGGAGCCCGGATGGACGACAATTAGCTTCAGCTTCCTCTGACGAAACGGTTATCATTTGGGATGTAGAGGAAGGTCAGCCTAGGGCCACCTTGCGCGGCCACACGGATATCGTCAGGCAGGTGGCCTGGAGTCCTGACGGTAAACAATTGGCCTCGGCCTCATTGGATCAAACTGTTATGATCTGGGATGTGGCGACGGGCCAACCAACTGCTACCCTGCGCGGCCATGAGGGGGAGGTTTTAGGCGTCGCCTGGAGTCCTGACGGCAAACACTTAGCTTCAGCCTCAACCGATCAAACTGTTATGATTTGGGATGTGGCGACGGGCCAACCAACTGCTACCCTGCGCGGCCATGAGGGGGAGGTTTTAGGTGTCGCCTGGAGTCCTGACGGCAAACACTTAGCCTCGGCCTCATTCGATCAAACCGTTATGATCTGGGATGTGGCGACCGGCCAACCGACGACTACCCTTCATGGTCACACTGACTGGGTTCATAGTGTTGCCTGGAGTCCCGATGGCAAGCAGTTGGCCTCCGCCTCAGATGATCAAACCGTTATTGTCTGGGATGTAGCTAAGGAAGAGCCTATGGCCACCCTGCACGGTCACACCGACTGGGTTTTTGACATTGCCTGGAGTCCCGACGGCCAGGAACTGGCTTCAGCCTCACAGGATCAAACTATTCGCTTGGTAAACACCAAGTTTATGCAGCCTTCCTGCCAATGGGTCACCCGCAATCTGGGTGCAGCAGAATGGGCCGCTTATTTACCCGCCTCTCTCCCTTACCACCGCACCTGCCCTAACCTGCCCGTTCCTGCCAGTGTGATCGAGGCGGCGCGTGATCTGGCCAGAAATGGGCAAGTTGACGAGGCTATTGCTCAATTCAACCATTTGCTCACCCTTGACCCCACCCTTGACCTTGACCCCGAAGCCGAAGCACAGCAAGCCTTCCAGGAAGCCGTACAAGAGCTACTTGATCAAGCCAAAGAACAGGCCAGGGGTGGCGACGTCGAGTCAGCCACTACGACCTTTCAGCAGGCCCTGGACCTGGACCCCAGCCTCGAACTCGATCCACAGGCTGAAGCGCAACGCCTGGCCCAACCCACCTTTGAGAATACCTTGGCAGCCGCGGTGGATGCCGCCAATCAAGGGGATGAAGAAACTGCTCCAGCTAAATTTGAGGAAGCAATCAACCTGGCCGCTGCCCTCAATTCCGCTGAAACGTGGCATACGGTGTGTGATACCGGGACGCGGCATGGGTTTGCCGAGACGGTACTTCAAGCGTGTGATAAAGCCATCGAGTTAGAACCGGAGAATGGCCTTTACTACAACAGCCGGGGTATTGCCCGATTACAGGGAGGGGACCAAAAAGGGGCGCAAGAAGATTTTGCCAGGTTCGAGGCATGGTTAGCGGAAGGGCAGCCGGAACCGTAGATGAGGAGTTACTCCTAAATTTTCGAGCTGGTTATTCAATTGTTACGCCGCCACGTTTCCATTTTTGCTTTAATTGTCATTTGCCTCACCGCCTTTTTTGGCATTGCCCTCCTCTCCGGTCAAATTTTTGAACATGTCCCCCACTCCGAAGATGAAGTCGCCTACATTTTCCAGGCCAAGGTTTTTGCCCAAAATCGGCTAACCGCGCCGACGCCGCGTTACCGGCAGGCTTTCTGGACTCCTTTTGTGGTAGATTATCAGGGCCAGCGTTTTGGCAAGTATCCCCCCGGCTGGCCGGCCTTATTGAGTTTGGGGATGCGGTTAAAGGCTCCCTGGCTCATCAATGCGCTGCTGGCGGCAGTGGCGCTGGCGCTGATTGCCTGGCTGGGGCGCTGTTTTTACAAAAAAGATCCCAGGGATTTAGACAAAGAACACCCCGATCTGTGGACCGCCGGGCTAGCTCTGACGACGCCCGGTTTTCTCTTTTTGTCCAGCTCATTCCTGTCGCATACTGCCTCGCTGTTTTGGTCAACCCTGGCGCTCGTTGCGCTGTTCCACCTAATTACCGGAACACGCCTCACGCTTCTCGCCCTCCTCACCGGCCTCTTCCTCGGTGCTGCCTTCATCACCCGTCCTTTCGCGGGGGTGGGGATTGGGCTGGCGGTAGGAATCTTTTTGCTGGCCCTCGTCTTGAAACGAGAAATCCACGGGATAATTTTGCTGTGGCTGGCCCTGGGCGGATTAGCCGTTTCTGCCCTGCTGCCGCTGTACTGGTGGGCCATCACCGGCGATCCCTTTTTCAACGCCTACCTCCTCGTCTGGCCGTATGACCGCCTCGGCTTCGGGCCGGATATTGGCCCTTATGGCTACACCCTGGCCGATGCCATTTTCGTCAACACCCGGCTCAAGCTGACTGCGCTGGCGACTGCCTTATTCGGCTGGCCCGGCTGGAGCAGCCTGCTGTTTCTGCCCATTCCGTTTCTGGCCCGGCGGGCTAATCGCTGGGATTGGCTGCTGTTGGGCACCATCCTCAGCCTGATTTTCGTTCACATTTTCTATTGGGCTTTCGGCGGGACAGACGGCGGCTTTCCGAGATACTACTACGATGCGCTGCCGGCGTTTCTGCTGTTGACCGTGCGGGGCATCCAGATTTCTGGGGAAATTTTGGGCGGTTGGCAGAAGTCTGTTCCCCTCCCTGAGAGGGAAGGGCTAGGGGAGGGTCAGACTCCCTCCCTAACCCTCCCCCTGAAAGAGGGAGGGAATTCTTACTTACGCTGGCTGCCTGTGGGATTAGTGATTATTTTCATTGCTTACAACCTGATCTGGAACTTGCCGCCGCTGTTAGCCGCCCAGAAAGGCAAATACGGCATCACGGCAGCTCAACTGCGGGTGGTAGAGCAAGCTAATCTGTCCGAACCCGCGTTAGTGATTGTCAAAAATGTAAAAAAATGGAGCGATTTCGCCGCGCCTTTTGCCGCTAACAGCCCGACGCTCGATGGGCCGGTTGTCTACGCCAGCGACGAAGGGCCAGAGTTGACCCAAAAGCTGCGGGAAGAGTTTAAGGAGCGAGTCTGCTGGGAGCTGGATGGAGAAAAGTTGGAATCATGTAGACGGTAAACAGCAAACGGTAAAGGGAAAAATCTACTGCAAGTGATTACCGCAGCCGGGGCAGGTCTCCCAGGTGGAAAAGACCTTGATACCGCATTGGGCGCAGACCCGGCGAGCGCCTTTGAGACTGCTGCCACAGGCCAGGCAGAGTTGAGCAGAAGCGTTGACCACCCGCCCGCACGAGGGGCAAACCTTGGCGGTTGGCTCGGTCAGAAGCAAGGCGGGTGAGGTTGTCTCTTGGACGTAATTGCCGGCCAGAATCGCCTGATATTGCTCGGAGCCGGCCCAGGTCATAATTTCTCTGGCCCGCACAATGGGGAAGGGATGGGTCTGGACCAGCATCAAATTGACCTGGATCAGTTTTTCCACTAACCCCTCGCTGGAGGCGTCGTACTCTTGAGCCTGCTGCACCACCTCGTCCAGGTTCAACTCCGGCAAAATCTTCTTCGAGCCACCGGCCAGCTTGGCCAGGGCGCTGGCGACCACGGCCTGATCCTGCACCACCAGCAGCGCCGCCCGGTCGCAGGAAAGTTCCGCCATGCGTTCCCAGTGCAGGATAGCCATTTGCAGCGGTATCGTGGCCAGCATACCTGTTCCGGCGGGGAGGAGGTTGTAGAGCACTTCAGTTCCCAAAACCCGCAGCAAATAGGCCATGGTTTTGTACAGCATATGCTGGCACTTAACGTGGCCCAATTCATGCCCGATAACCGCCAATAGCTCTTCTTCGGTCAAAAAATCAATCAAACCGGCATATAAGGTGATTTGGTATTTATGAACGCCAAAAGCCGTGGCGTTAATAACGTACTGGCTGCTGACATACAACTCGGGCAGTTCCGGCAAATCCAGAATGGCGGCAGCTTGTTCGAACTTTTGGTAAATGCTGCGGGCCTGGTTCGGCCCCAGGCGGACCGTACCGGAAATGCTCATCAGCCGCATTTGCTTTTCAAAGACAGAACTGGAAATGAACTTGATGAGCGGCGCCAGTAAGGGCACTTTGCGCAGATTGGCAATGGCCTGTACATCCGCCGGGTGCTGAAACGCCGCCGGGCTGAGGTGCGGAAATTCACGCAGTTGGATGGGGGTATCAGTCATCATCTTTTTCCCTATCTCCTGTCTACCAGCTACCCTTCCCACTTTTGCAGGACGATGCTGGCATTTTGCCCGCCAAAGCCAAAGCCATTGACCAGGGCAACTTTCACCTCAGCCTGGCGCGGCTCGTTGGGGACATAATCCAGATCGCACTCGGGATCGGGCGTTTCCAGGTTGATGGTGGGAGGAAGACAGCCCGTGTGCATCGCCTTGACCGTCGCAATAGCCGACAACGCCCCGGCCGCGCCCAGGGTGTGGGCGGTCATGCTCTTGATCGAGCTAATCGCCACATCGTAGGCCCCTTCCCCAAAGACCATCTTGATGGCTTTGGTTTCGATAGCATCGTTCAGGGGCGTGCCGGTGCCATGCGCGCCGATGTAATCCACTTGCTGCGGTTCCAGGCCGCCGTCCTGCAGCGCGCGCCGCATGGCCCGCGCCTGGCTGCTGCCGTCATCGCGCGGCGAGGAAATATGGAAAGCGTCGCTGGTCAGGGCATAACCCTTGACCTCGGCCAGGATGCGCACCCCCCGCGCCTGGGCATGCTCTAGTGTTTCCAATACCACTACTCCCGCCCCCTCACCAACAACGGTGCCGTCGCGGTTGGCATCGAAAGGAGTGATAGCTTTTTTGGGGGTGTCGCTGCGCTTGGTCAGAGCGGTCAACCGGCCAAAAGCGCCGACGGTCAGCGGGGTGATGGCGCTCTCGGTGCCGCCGGCCAGCATCACATCAGCATCGCCCCACACAATCCGGCGCATCCCTTCGCCAATACCGGAGATGCCGGTGGCGCAAGCTGTCACCGAAGCATTAACCGGCCCGCGCATGTTGTGATTAATGGCGATATAACAACCGGGCATGTTGATCAGCAAAGCCGGGATAGTGGCCGGGTTAACCTTTTTAAGACCCTGCTGTTCCAGGTTCAACCGTTCTCCCTCGACCACGTCCGCACCACCAATGGCGCTGCCAATCTCAATCCCCACCCGTTCAGGATCTTCCCGGCTCATATCCAGGCCGGCATCGGCCATCGCCTCCTGGGCGGCAGCTACGGCAAAGTGCAAAAATGAGGCCATCCGCCGGGCGTCGCGCTTGTCCATATACTGGGTCGGGTCAAAATCCTTGACAAAAGCAGCCACAGTACAGGGGAAACCGGTGGTATCAAACTTGGTAATCGGCTCGACGGCGCACTCCCCTCGCATCATGGCCGCCCAGGTTGTGGCTAAATTATTGCCCAACGGGCTGACCATGCCCATGCCGGTGATGACAACTCGCCGCCGGTGACCGTTTCCATTGGTAAACATACTATTTTAATCTATCCTCCCTGCGAATCTCAGGAACGTTTAAGCTTCCTCGTTTATTTTGATAAAGCCACTAGGATAAAACCCCGAACCCCCGTTGTAGATACGGCTTAGTTGACAAGCCGGAAAGTTACATGTAAAATTTGGGCAGTTTTTGGTTTTTTTGGCTTCTATTACCAGTACTACGGAGGTGTTTGATGAAACTGACTCCTCGCCAACAAACATTTTTAGACAAATTATTTGAACTGTATCGAGAGTTAAAGGGGCCGGTTCACTACTCTATCGTAGCCGACAAATTAGGCGTCAACAAATTTTCGGCTTATGATATGCTCAAGGTACTGGAAGAAAAAGGGGTGGCTGCTTCTGATTACGTCTTAAGCAGCGACCAGGCCGGCCCCGGGCGTTCGCAAGTTGTATTTTACCCGACAAACAAAGCGGCGCAATTTTTAACCCAACTGCGGGATGAAGTGCGGAACAGCAGTGATTGGTCACGGGTCAAGGAGCGCATCCTCCACCGCCTGGAAGAAGCTCGCCAGGCCAACCCCGCCGATGCCCTGCGTGAAGCCCTCTCAAATCTGCCCGATACCAGAATGCCGCTTAACTACTGCGCCGAGATGATTTCAGTGCTGCTGCTCAACCTGGAACGGCTGCGCAGCCACAATCTCCTCTCTGCCCTGAACAGCCTGACTGCCAAAGGCCAGGTCGGTCTGGGAGCCTTGGCCGGCCTAAGCATGGCTTTTTCGCTGACCAATGAAGCCGAAGACAAGAGCCTGACCGACAAGCTTCTGACCCATACCCAACGTTTCCAAAATCAACTGGCCGAAATGAGTGACGAAAGCGTCAGCAAGCTTTCCGCATTTCTAAACGATGCCATGAATGTTATTACCCCCAGCGTGCGCTGAACTCTGGCGTAAGGGCTGAAAGTTGAAATTTCAACCTTTGACCTTGCCCGCCCATGCTTAGAGTTGTTACCGACTCTACCAGTTACATTCCCCATGAGATTTTGCAGCAGCATCAAATTGTAGTGGTGCCGCTTAAGGTTCTGTTTGGCGCCGAAGTGTACGATGAAATTACGGGCCTCAGCAATGCCGACTTCTACCAGCGGCTCATGACTACGACCGACTTTCCGACCACCTCGCAGCCTGCCAGCGGTGAGTTCAAACAAGTCTACCAACAAATTTTACAGCAGGATGCGGCCGCTCAAATTTTGGTTTTGAGCATCAGCAGCAAACTCAGCGGTACCTACAATGCGGCGCTGATGGCCGCAGAACAACTGCCTGAGGCCAAAATTACCGTTTTTGACAGCTTATCGGCGGCCATGGGCCTGGGCTTGATGGCGATTACCGCAGCCGAGATGGCTGTCGCTGGTCACACCTTAACCCAAATTTTAGCCCGCCTGGGGCAGATGCGGCGAGATACCCGCATCGTTTTGGTGGTGGATACGCTGGAATATCTCAGGCGGGGCGGCCGTATCGGCGCAGCGACGGCTTTTTTGGGTACGCTGCTCAACACCAAACCGATTTTGGCTGTGGTGGAAGGCGTCATCCAGCCTCTGGATCGGGTGCGGACCAAAAGAAGAGCGCTGGAGCGTCTCTTCAGCGAGCTAGAGAGCCAGCTCTCCGCCCCCCGGCAGCCGGTCCAGGCCGGCATCATGCATATTGCCGCCCAGGCCGAACTGGAAAGCCTGGCCGCACTGATGACCGAGCGATTTAATATTACCCGCTTCTACACCTCCGAACTTGGCCCGGTTGTCGGCGCTCACCTCGGACCGGGCGCGCTGGGCGTCGGCATCTGCCCCGAACCCTGGCCATAGCCTCCGGCCTAGCTCCCCTACCAAGTTTTTGTGGTTTTTAACTTCTTCGTGTACCTTTTGGGTTAATGGAATAGCCTGAGAGGTGGGGCGCACTTTGTTGCAGTCAAAAAAAGCTCACCTGAGCGGCAGCCAGCCTCCTGGTTACATAACTTTTGGCGTTGGGCAGTGTTTACATGTTTGAAGAAATGACCGAGGCCCAACTCATCGAGCGAGCCAAAACCGATCCTGAAGCGTTTGGCCGGCTCTATGAGTTGTACGTTGAAAAGATATATAATTACATTTACTATCGCCTGGGCAACCATCACGACGCCGAGGATTTAACGGCCAAGGTGTTTTATCGGGCGCTTAATCATATTGCTCACTATAACAATAAGGGCGCTCCCTTTGCCGCCTGGCTTTACCGTATTGCCCACAATCTCGTGGTCAATTGGCGGCGCGATCACAGCCGCCGCCAGATAGTCAGCCTGGAGGATGTGGAGCTGACCGGCGACAAGCAGGAAAGCCCGCAGCACGCCGCCGAGCAGGCCGATGAACGAGAGTTGCTCCTGGCGGCGATGCAGCGCCTGCCGCGCGAGCGCCAGGAATTGCTGGTCATGAAGTTTGTGGAGCGCATGTCAAACGCCGAGATCGGCCAGGTGTTGGGGCGCAGCGAAGGTGCGATTAAATCGCTCTACCATCGCACCCTGGTTTCACTCAAAGAGATCCTGGCCGAACACGAGAATCTGGTCAATGAAGCCAAAGCCCCGGGTGAGGGAATTACTTTGCCCGGGAACTCGTTGGAATTAAAGGAGTTGGGGGAACTCAGTGAAAAATAAGCCCTTTTGTTCCCTCAATTCCAATCGTGGCCGTTTGTATATCCTGTTAGAAAACTAGATGGCTCCGCAGTGATCAAAATTGTTACGGACTCTACCTGCGATCTGCCGCCGACCTGGTTGAACCGCTACCAGCTTACGGTTGTACCGGTAAATATCCAGTTTGGCTTGGAGACTTTTCATGATGGGCAAACCATTAGCCCGGAGACTTTCTACCGGCGGATTAAGGAGGAGGGCGTATTACCCACCACTTCCCAGCCCTCGGTAGGTGAATTTAGCCAAATCTATCAACGCCTGGCCGCCGGTGGCAATGAAATCCTCTCCATTCATTTGACCAGCAAATTGAGCGGCACCTGGCAAAGCGCCGCGCTGGCCGCCCGGCAAGCGCCGGACCCGGTGCAAGTGAGCGTGGTAGACAGCTTGACCAGCTCGGTGGGGTTGGGATTAATGGTGCGCGAGGCGGCTCACCTGGCCGGGATGGGCCTGGCGGCGGCAGAGATTGCGGCCCGGCTCGAGGCGCGCCGGCCTGACATCAACGTATTTATTATGCTCAAGGATTTGCGCTACGCCCGGATGAGCGGGCGGGTTGGGCGGCTGCGCGAGCTGCTGGCTTCACTATTGAATGTCAAACCGATTGTCGGCGTTGGTGAGGGTGCTCTGATTCCGCTGGAACGCGCCCGCAGCCGGCAAAAGGGCTTTGAGCGGATGGTGGCTATGGCGGCAGAACGAGTCGGGCAGGCGCCGGTTCACGTGGGACTGACCCACGCCCTGGCCAGGAACGAGGCAGAAGAGTTATTGACTTTAGTCCGAAGCCGCCTGAATTGTCAAGAGAGTTTTATTGCCGATCTGGCCCTGTCGCTGGCGGTTCATTTTGGTCCCGGCACAGTGGGCTTTGCTACGTATCCGGCGGAACAAAGTAGCAGGTAGCAGGCCGCAAGGTAGCAAGATATACTCAATTCTTGCTGCAGCCCTGCTACTCTGCGACCTTGCTACTTTGCCACCTGTAGAAAGAACAAACGTATGAACAAAAAACAACTCAAAGAAATCCTGGCGGCGCACGCGGACCGCCTGGTCAAGGGTGAGGCTGAAAGCGATCCGTATCTTGACCTGACCGATGCGGAGGAGTTAGCCCTTTTGCTGGGGGTGGCCAAGCAAGTGAAATCTACTTTACAGCCGGTAAGCCCTGCCCGCACCTTTGAGACCGAGTTGAAGCGCCAATTGCTGACCACGGCCCATCTGCGCCGGGCCGAAGGTTATACTCCCCCCAACCCCTCCCGCGATTTGTTGATCCTGGCCGCCATTCTGGGCTTTTTTATCTCGCTTATCGGCATGCTCCTGGCCCGGCGGCTCCGCAGCCAGGCCAGTTATTAGGATGGGGCAGTGTCCTCAACGTGCCTCAGCTACCTGGCGCAAATACTCCACCAACGTTCGCAGAGGAACCCCGCTGGCCCCCTTGGTCATGTAGCTGCGCGGAGTGTGCTCCGGCCCGCTGCCGGACTCGGCGCTGCCGGCCATGTCAATGTGCGCCCAGGGCCAATCACCCACAAAATGGGCCAGGAAGCGGGCCGCAGTAATCGCCCCGCCGCCCCGTCCCCCTGAATTTTTAATATCGGCCACGTTGCTCTTGATCTGGCGGTCGTAGGCCGGGTCGAGCGGCAGGGGCCACAGCGGCTCGCCGACTTTTTGTCCGGCGGCCAGCAGGGCCTCGCGCAGAGTGCCGTCATCGCAGAAGAGGGCATTGGTGCGGGCGCCCAAAGCCATCACTTTAGCCCCGGTCAGGGTGGCCACGTCAATTACTGCCGCCGGATGCAGCGTGTCGGCGTAACAGAGGGCGTCGGCCAGAATCATGCGGCCCTCGGCATCGGTGCTGATAATCTCGATGCTGACCCCATTTTTGGCGATGAAAACATCCGCCGGTTTGTAAGCCGTAGCACTGATGACATTTTCAACCGTTGGCACCAGGCCGACTACCGGCAGCGGCAGGTCGAGCAAAGCCACCGCCCGCATCGCCCCGATGACCGCCCCGGCCCCGGCCATGTCCATCTTCATATCGCCCATGTGTTCCCAGGGCTTGATGGAATAGCCGCCCGTATCAAAGGCGACACCTTTGCCCACCAGGACGACCGGCTGCTGCTCCGCCGCTCCGGCCGGCCGGTGCTCCATAATCACAAATTTAGCCGGTTGGGCCGCACCCTGGGTGACGGCCAGCAGCGCACCCATACCCTCGGCCCGCATCTCGGCCTCGTCCAGCACCCGGCAGGCCAGGCCGACCTCGGCGCACATCTTCTGGGCCGCTTCGGCAATAGCGGTAGGCGTGGCGACATTGCTCGGCTGGTTGACCAGGGTGCGGGTCAGATAGACGCTCTCGGCGACGATCTGGCCGGTCCGCGCCCCGGCCTCAACGGCCTCCAGCTTGGCCGCCTCAAACTCGACCAGGGTCACGGACTCGACCCGCGTTTCATCCTCTTCTTTTTTGGCCCTGGGCGCGTCGTAGCGATACAAGGCCAGCATCGTTCCTTCGACCACCGCCTGGGCAGCCTCGGCCAAATCCAGCCCGCCGGCGCCGCCGCCATGCACCACGGTGGCTACAGAGATCGCGCCGAGTTTCTCCGCCTGCTTGATCGCTGCCCCGGCGGCTTCTCGTACCGCTTCCAGGTCCAGCTTATCGGCTTTACCCAGGCCGACGACGATGACTCGCCGGGCCGGGATGGCTCCGCGCGGGTAGAGTACGGCCGTCTCGCCCAGCTTGCCGCGCAGATCGCCCCCGACAATCAATTCGCCGATCGCCCCGCCGAGGGCCTGATTGACCGCGCCGGTCGCCCCGGCCGGTTCGGTCACACCCTGAAATAAATTGACAATGATGGCATCGGCGGCAATAGTCTGGATACCGCCTTGATGGACAGTTATGTTCAAGGGTACCTCCTTCATATCTAACTGAAGTCCAAAGTGCATTTTGAATCCGGCCTAACATTGAGCTTACAGCCTAGACCCGCAGGGGTGAAGCGCAGCCCGCTTGAACTGCCGTTACTCCAAGTGTGTCTCGATCACAAAAGAAGTTTTGAGTTCTACAGGCCGCTGCAGAGTCTGGCTGACGATACAATATTTTTCCGCGGATAAGGCAATCGCCCGCTCGACAGCAGTAGCGTCAAGATTTTCGCCAGCCACGATATATTTGATCTCGATCATGTGGTAGGGTTTGGGATATTCGTCGGGCTGGTGAGCGGTGATCTGCACCTGGACATCTTTTACGGCCTGGCGCTTTTTTTGGAGAATGCTGACCACATCCATGCCGGTGCAGCCGGCCAGTCCCAGCAGCAGCATTTGCGTCGGCGAGATATTTTCGCCGCCCATTGGAATTTGGTGGCCCTTGTAACTGGTCCCCATAAAGTTCAATTGCTCGCCCGTCCAGCGGGCGGAGGCGTTGACAGTGCCCATAAATTTCTCCTGTAAACTTTAACGATAGGTTGAATAGCCTGATTATAACAAAAAACGTGAAACATTTTAGCGCTTTAACTTTTGCAGCCGCCGGGCTGCTTCTTCCAGAGTAGGCCGGGTTTTGCAGAAGGCGAAGCGGGCGAGCGTGGCCCCATCGGCGGGGTTGAAGTAGAAGGCGCTGGGAGGGATAGCGGCCACGCCAATTTCGGTGGTCAGGTAGCGGCAAAAGGTGACGTCATCGGGAAAGTTCAACGCGCTGATATCCACCATAATAAAATAAGTACCCTGAGGCATGATCGGTTTAAGACCGGCTTCGGCCAGGGCGGCGGCCAGGAAATCGCGATTGGCCTGGTACATCGCAGCCAGCTCGGCATAGTAATCGTCGGCGACTTGCAGGGCGGCCACAACGCCCTCTTGCAGCGGCGCGGCGACGGAGTAGGTCAAAAATTGATGCACTCGAAAGACGGCCTGGTTCAACTCGGCCGCGGCCACGGCCCAGCCGATTTTCCAGCCGGTCATGCTGAAAGTTTTGCCGGCGCTGGAAATGGTTACGGTGCGGCCGGCCATACCCGGCATCGTGCCCAGCGAGATGTGTTGAAGGCCGTCAAAAATAATATGCTCGTAGACTTCGTCTACCACCGCGATAACGTCGTGGGTCTGGCACAGCTCGGCAATCAGGTGCAGTTCAGCCTCTGTATAAACCTTGCCGGTGGGATTGTGGGGGGTGTTGACGACAATAAGTTTGGTCTTGTCGGAAAAAAGGGCGGCCAGTTCGTCCCGGTCAATGGCCCAATCCGGCGGCCGGAGCGTGTAAAAGCGAGGCACACCGCCGGCCATCTGCACCGACGGCAGGTAGGAGTCGTAATACGGCTCAAAGAGAATGACCTCGTCGCCAGGGTTGACCAGGCCCATGATTGTGGCAAAAATGGCTTCGGTGGCGCCACTGGTCACGGTAACTTCGGTCGCCGGATTGACGGCCAGGCCGTAATGGCGCTCCATTTTGTGAGCGATGGCCTCGCGCAGTGAAGGCCGGCCGCTGCCAGGAGCATACTGGTTGATGTCGTCCTGGATCGCCTGGATAGCCGCCCCTTTCAAAAAATCAGGTCCCGGAAAGTCGGGAAAACCCTGCCCCAGGTTAACAGCCTGGTGCTGGTTGGCCAGGCTGGTCATTTCAAAAAAAATGGTCGTGCCAAAGTTGCGGACACGCTGCGCCAGATAGGTCATGCTTTGACATCCTTTCCCCCATTCGCTCGCGGAGCGGCAAAAATCTTTGACCAGCTTCGTATGGCAGTCGTATGGTACAGGCCGGGACAAATGTGGTATACTAACAGTTGTTACGTAACAAGTAGCGGCAAATCACCTGTTGAGCACCGCGGCGTTATTCACCTCATTGTACCACTGTCTTTCCTTTTCTGAGAAACCGGACCTGGTGCTTGCCGGCTTGAGAGCAACTTACCAGAGAATTTGCTATTTTACTGGTTGACCTCTTGATTAATCCACTTAATAATTTATAATAGAAGACACATCTATTATTTTGAATAGTGGGAATATAACTTTTGACCAAAATCGAGTTACTTGATCTGACGACGATTCCAGCGGCCAGAATGCGGGAACCGGAAAACTGGTATGCCGAGCCTTTTACCAAACGTACCGGCTGCAAAACGCCGGGCCAATGCGGCGGCGATTGCAACTGTGGGTGTCCATATAATACCATGACCGAAGTAGAGCGACTGCCCCTCATAGAAGAGATTGCCCGCATATTTCCCAACGAGTGGCTGGCTTTTATCATCTCGCCCATTGAAGATGACGAGTATGAACCGACTCACGGCAAACTGGTTGCCCACAGCCCTTATCCCGATGAGGTTTATGATGCGGTCAACAGGGTGCTGTGGAATCAACATGTTTACATCTATTTCAATGGTAATTTTGAGCCTATGCAGGCCAGTTATGGCTCCGCCTGGGAGCAGGAGACACTGGCTGTAGCCAAACGCGCTTATTCAGGACCGCAAGGTTTGCCTGTCGTGCCGGCCACGCCGCCTCAGGATTTGACCGAACTCATCTACAGCGCGCTCGATCAGCTCTACGACGGTCCAAAAATCAACGAGGCGATCCGCCGCCTGCGTTTGGCCCGGGTCAGGGCAGCTCAGCAAAAGCAGGCTACCCTGATGACCGTTCTGGATACGGCGCTCGACCGGCTGGAAACCCCTTTGCCTATGATTGATGAGGTCATCTGGCAATTAGAAGAGGCGCTGGCGGATCTAGAAAGCTGAAGCTTCGCAAAAACCTGTTTCCGGGGTGACGTTTCTGGGGGGCCTTAAAATTGAGGGGACGTTTCGCCTGCAGGTAAAGGAGGCAAACGTTTACCCCTACTGGGGGTAGGACCGCAGGCAACGCCTGATTCATCTGTCCAGTGCTGCCAAAAACCAAAGTCTGTTCAATCTAGCAGAAGCATCAGGCAAAAGGAGACCGGCATGATCCCTACTTGTCACCCTCGATGGCTTGGTCGAATGGAGTTCGGGGCAGCTCTGAGTCTACAAAAGGAGTTAACCGCCCGGCGAGCAGCCAGTGAAATTCCCAATACACTTTTATTGCTGGAACACCCCCCTACCTTCAGCGTCGGCATTGGCGGGCACCGGGAGCATCTGCTGGTCAATCAGCAGGAACTGGCCCAGCGAAATGTCGCTTATCATTCCGTGGACCGGGGCGGTTCCGTTAGCTATCACGGCCCGGGCCAATTGGTCTGCTATCCTATTTTGAAGTTAAGCGAGCCAGGTCAAGGGTACCATCATTACCTTAAACTGCTAGAAAGCGTCATCATTCGGGCTTTGGCCGGCTTCAAAGTGCGGGCGTTTCGGGGGCGTGGCCAGCCAGGAGTCTGGGTTTTTACCGGCAATGCTCATCCTAACGGCCCTGAACTGCTTCAATCCGACCATTTTCAGATGGCCCAAATTGCGGCCATTGGGGTCAAACTTGATCAGAACCAGGTTACCAGCCACGGTTTTTCGATCAATGTCAATCCTGATTTGACCTTTTTTGATTTGATTGTACCGCGTGGTCTGCCTGGCTGCCGGGTCACTTCGCTGGCTGAGGTGGTGGGCAGGCCGATTGAAGTTAGCTGCCTGCTGGAGCCTGTGATACAATCCTTTTGCCAAGTTTTTGAAATGGAACGGATCACTGCCGAACCGAGCGCATCACTTTTGCTGGCCTCTTAAGAATATACTCATTAAGGATGAAAAGTTACATTCTTAAAGGACTGGAATTTAAGGGTC
>JAHDWA010000125.1 GCA_023382535.1 Anaerolineae bacterium
AAACGCGAATACCCACCCGGATGATGCCGCTGTCAAGGAGATGGTCCAGCAAATCTGAGCCATCACCTCGCTGGATGGGCGGGATGAGGAGAGGGGTGGGAGGAGGAGCCGGTTGAGACGTCGGCGTGGGAGGTGAAACAACCTGGCATTGGGCAGCGATGAGGCAGATAAACAGGCTGAAGCAGATAAATTTCAAGGTAAGGCAACGCCGGTACATCATATTGATTTGATTTTATTCAACCTCGGCCAAAACAAAAACGCCCGGCTCTTTTTTAGCCAGGCGTTTTCTCACTATTCAACAATAAACTTTACTGCGCGTCGCGGGCACAACGGAAGCCGATGTCGTCGTTGGCGCTGGTGCTCGGAGGGCCGGCGTTGCGATTGTAGGTGGTCACTAATTCACCGTCTTCGCCATCAAACCAGCCACCCCCCCGGTTGACCTTGTTTTCGCTGCCAAAGAAGGGGTCTGCGTCGGCAGCGGCGCCGGGATAAGCCACAAAGTCATCCGCCGTCCACTCGCGGACATTACCGGCCATATCTTCTACCCCGTAGGGGCTGGCTCCTCCGCCGAAGCTGCCGACGGCCGTGGTGCCACGGATGCCCCCTTCGTAGAAGTTGCCGTTCTCGGCCACAAAATCATTGCCCCAGGGGAAAGTCCGGCCATCCTCGCCGCGCGCCGCTTTTTCCCATTCGGCTTCGGTGGGCAGCCGCTTGCCGGCCCACTCGCAGTAAGCCATAGCATCATCCCAGGTAACATACACCACCGGATGGTTGCCCTTGCCTTCGGCTACATCCTTCCAGTTCTTGCTGCTGTTCTGTTCGGCGTAGGTTTGGTAGCCGGTTTCCTCGACAAAGCGGGCAAATTCGTCGTTCGTCACCTCAAAGCGGTCAATTTCGTAGGCCGGGACATCCACCTGGTGGGCCGGACCATTCTTGGGCTTGCTGCCATCCTGGCCCATAGTAAAGGGACCTGCCGGGATGGCGACCATATCTTCGGGGATAGGGGGTTGAGTGGGTTCGGCCGTTGCTTCGACTGTTGCTTCGGTGGTAGCTTCAGCCGTCGCTTCGGCTGCACCTTCGGTCGTGGCTTCAGCTTGAGCTTCGGTCGTGGCTTCAGCTTCTTCGGTCGGGGCCGCTTCTGTGGGCGCTTCAGTCGGCGCTTCGGTCGGCGCTTGAGTCGGTACAGTTCTGGGTGTCGGCGTTGGCGGTGCGGGTCTGGGCGTCGGGGTGGCCAGGACCACCGGGGTCGGGGTGTTGGCCGGCCCGGCGGGCGTAGCCCCACCTTGAGCGCCCCCTTCGGTGCCGCCAGCCTGGGGCGGCGGGCCGCAGGCAGTCAGAAAGGCGGCCAAAAGTAACGTTGCAATAATAAGCAGCTTTTTCATTCTTTCTCCTCCACAAGAGATTCTTTTATTGGTGCATTAATAAGTGCCGGGGTCAGAGTATAGCAAAATATCAGGGTTTCAACAAACAATAGGGGTATGTTTTGGCTCTTACTTTTCCTGAACCCCCACAAATCCGGCCAGGATAACCTCTCCCTCCTGCACCTGCACCACCGGTACAGGTTTGACCGGATTGTGCTGGCGGTCAAAAGTGATCGGGCCGGTGACGGCTTCAAAACGCCCCTGCTCCAGCGCTTCGGCCACCCGCTTGGCCTCCAACGTTCCCGCTTGCTCAATGGCTTCCACGAGAATGGCGGCGGCATCATAGCCGAGGGCGGCCAGGGTGTCGGGGGCGACGGCGTACGAGGCCTTGTAGGCGTCGGCAAAGACTTGAGTCGCCGGGCGATGCTCGTCTAGAAAGAAATGGCGGGTGAAGTAACTGCCCTCGACGGCCATCAGATCAAGTTCAGACCCATCCCAGCTATCGCTGCCCAGCAGAGTCAACCTCTGGGGGAGCTGCTGCCACTGCCCGGCGAGACGATTGACCACGGCAACCGGTGCAGGCAGGTAGATCATGTCGGCTCCGGCGTCGGCAGCGGATTGCAGGAAGGGGGTAAAGTCGATATCGGCGGGGGTATAGGTGGATTGATAAACAATCTCGCCGCCTTGAGCGGTAAATTCAGCCCTGAAAGCGTTACCCAGAGCCGCGCTGTAGTCGTCGCTGGGATCAAAAAAAAGGGCCGCCCGGCCTTTCTCCAGAGTATCAACCGCAAAACGAGCCGCCGCCTGGCCCTGGAACGGATAGGCAAAGCCGGCTCGAAAGACAGTGGGCCGAGTCTGCCCGTGGCCGTTAACTGTCACCAGGGGATGGGTGGCTGTGGGCGCCAGCAGCAGTACTCCATTCGCCTCTGCTACCTCGGCGGCGGCGATGGCTGCTTCGGAGCAGAGGGGACCAATGATAAATTGAAAGCCGTCGGCGACAGCCTGCCGGGTGACTTGTTGCGCCTGGTCAAAAGCGCAATCGGCGTCGTAAACGGTCCACTCGATGCGCCGGCCCAGCACCCCGCCCCGGCTGTTCCATTCGTCAAAAGCCAGGATGCTGCCGTTGCGCAGCGCCCGGCCAAAGGTGGCCAGTTCGCCTGATGAGGGTGATAAGAGGGCAATAGGCAGGGTTGGGCCGGTTGGGGACAGCGGCAGCGGCGGGAAGCTATGCACTTCTGCCACGCCGGAGCGATTACATTGCGGGATGAGCGCCAGCAGACTCAGGGTCAGCACCAGTCCCAGCACCCATTTTGTCATCATTTTTCCTCCACCAGGGGCAGTATTATAACCTGCCTGGCCCACACTCAACCAATTTGCTTGCCAATAAAATAGGCCGCGAGTATAATCTTTTTCTCAGAGTATCATTTTTAGAAAGGTTGGAGAAGTTCTGTGCCCGTTTCAAAAAAAAGAAAGCCCAAAAGAAGAAACACTTCGTCCGTCAGGACCGGTGCGACCAGTAGTTCGTCAACTCTAACGAGCGGAGCAAGTCCTAAAAAGAAGTTATCACGGCAGCAAATTATTATTTATGTCATTAGTATCGTCATGATTCTGAGCCTGGCGATTAGCTATCTGGTTGGCAACAGCGGGCCTCCCGCCCCGGTGCCCACCGCCACTCCCAGCGCAGCCGAAACAGCAGCTCCGGCCAGTTCAGGCACAGCGGAGGCCCCGCCCTCCCCGACGACGGAACCCGCCGCGACCCAATAGGCATTTCTGCCTCCGTGACCTCCACTCAGGCTGTCAGCTTCAAGGAAGAAGAAAGTTTGAGCTTATGTAAATTTACCAATCCGCCTTTAGCGCCCCAAATGCTACAGGCGGATTTTATTTAGAGCATGGTTAAAGCCAGTTTTTCCAGGGGGGCATACCAATTTAACCCAAAAAGGAGATTGTTGCATGAATATCGTGCTCATCGGCCCTTCGGGTGCAGGCAAGGGCACCCAGGCGGAAAAGGTAGCGACCAAATTTGGCCTGCGGCACATTGCGACCGGAGATCTGTTTAGAGAAGATCTTGAAAATCAAACGGCTTTGGGGCTGCTGGCCAAAAAATATATGGATCAGGGGGAGTTGGTGCCCGACGAAGTCGCTGATGCAATGGTTGAGGCCTTTTTGCTGCGGCTCGAGCCGAACCAGGGGGTCATCTTAGATGGCTTCCCCCGGACTCTCTACCAGGCGCAGGCGTTGGACGAATTATTGGTTGGGATGGACCGCACCCTTGACGCAGTCATTTATATCAAAGTTCCCGACGACCAGATTCTAAACGAGCGCACTCCGGGCCGCCTGACCTGCAAAAGCTGTCAGAGACCGTTTCACGAAAAATATAATCCGTTCTCAAGCTGCCCCGAGCAGCGCTGCCACGGCGAGCATTTGTACCGGCGTGAGGATGATACCTTTACCCACACCCAGACCCGCCTAAAAATCTTTCACCGCGAAGTTGCGCCGGTGGTCGAATATTATCAAAAAACCGGCAAATTGGTCGTCATTGATGGACAAGATTCAATTGATCAGGTCAGCGACACCTTGACTGAAGCCATGGAAGCCCTGGTTAAACGGGAGGCGCTGCGGGCCACCCGTGCTGACAGTATCGGTATCCAGGCGCTCCGCGAAGTCACCCCGGCTCTCACGCGCGAAGAAGTTACCCACCACAGCTTAGATATTGTCTTATTGGGCGCACCTGGCTCTGGTAAAGGCACCCAGGCCCAGCAGCTTTGCCAGCAGCTCAAGCTGACCCATATTGCCACCGGCGACCTTTTCCGGGAGAATCTCAAAAATCAAACGGAGCTGGGCAAGCTGGCCAAAACTTTCATGGATCGCGGCGAACTGGTCCCCGACAACGTGACCGAAGCCATGGTCCGCGAGCGGCTGGCCCGGCCCGATACCCAGCAGGGCTTTGTCCTTGATGGTTTTCCGCGCACTCTCTCTCAAGCCGAAGCTCTGACCGACATCCTGACCAAGTTGAACCGGCGGCTTGATGGGGTGATTTACTTCAAAGTATCCGATGAAGAGATTATTAGCCGCCTATCCGGGCGCTTGATTTGCCGCGAGTGCCAGGTTCCTTTCCACAAAATTCATAACCCGTTCCAAAGCTGCCCCTATGGCAAGTGCAGCGGCGAGTACCTGTATCAGCGTGACGACGACAAGGAAGAAACCATTCGCGCCCGGCTCAAAACTTTCCACCGCCAGACAGCGCCTTTGATTGATTACTATGGGCAGGCCGGTTTATTAATCGAAATCAACGGTGAAGGGGAGTTGTGGGACGTGACCGCCCGAGTACTGACTGCCGCCCAGAGTTTGATCCAGTAAGGATGAACTCTGTAAATCCTGAGAATATGTTTTAAAAGCTCAGCTTGGATTGACAAATCCAAGCTACCTCTGCCGGATATGGCTATCCGGCAGGAGCTTTTAAAAAGGGGGTACAGCTTTTCTATGGAGTCACTGTCCACGCTCCAATCGCTCCTTGCTCAACTGAACGCCCTGGGCGACAAAGAATGTATCCTGGAGATGCAAACTGACGGCATCAGCCGCTGGACTTGCGCCCAGGTCGCCGCGACGGCCCGGCGCTTGGCCGCTGGATTGGTGGCGACCGGTGTACGGCAGGGCGACTTTGTGCCGGTGCTGGCCCACAATCGCCCGGAGTGGGTTATCGCCGCGCTGGCGGTACTCGGCGCCGGGGCGGCCGTTTCTCCGCTGGACACCCAAATTAACACCTCCACCCTCGAGCAGGTTTTACGTGACAGCCAAGCCCGCTTTATCTTTACCACTACCAATTACCTCAACCGGCTGGGCCAACTGAACTTGGGGGTCGAACTGCGCCCCATCTTACTTGATGTCGAACCAGACGACCCCCGCGGCTGGCGTGTTCTGCTGGCCGAGTCCGCCGCGCCGCTGCCGCAGGTCCAGCCGGATGAGCCGGCGGCGCTCTTCTACACCTCCGGCACTACCGGGGTGCCCAAAGGCGTCCCCCTGACCCACCGCAACCTGGCCTTTCAAATTGAGGCAGTGCGAGCCGCCAGGCTGCTGCGGGAAGATGACCGCATCCTGCTGCCGCTGCCGATGTATCACGTCTACCCTTTCACCATCGGCACGCTGACTCCGCTGGCCTTTGGCCTGCCGCTGGTGCTGCCCCAGGCCCTGACCGGCCCCCAACTTATTCGCGCCCTGGCCGAGGGCGATGTGACCATCATCGTCGGCGTGCCCCGTATTTACCGGGCGGTCTACAACGGCCTCGAGAACCAAATTGCCGGTCGGGGCAAGCTGGCCGCCTCTTTGTTTCAGACGGCTTTGCAGGCCAGTATCTGGCTGCGCCGGAAGTTTGGCTGGCAGGTCGGCCAAACCCTCTTTCGCCCCTTGCGGGCCAGGTTGGGACCCAACCTGCGGCTGCTGGCCTCCGGCGGTTCGGCCCTGGACCCGGAGCTGGCCTGGAAACTGGAAGGCTTTGGCTGGAATGTGGCTATCGGCTATGGGTTGACCGAAACGTCGCCCATGCTGACCATGAATCTGCCCGCTGCCGGCCCGCCCAAACTGGCCAGCGTTGGCCCGCCGCTGCCCGGCCTCGAGCTGCGCCTTGACCGCACCACCCAGGCCGAAGAGGCAGCCGCCAACGGCGCTAAAAGAGCCGCGCCCGCGGAAGGCGAAATCCAGGCGCGCGGCGTCAGCGTTTTCTCCGGCTACCGCAACCTACCCGACCAGACCGCCCAGGCTTTTACCGCCGACGGCTGGTTTCGCACCGGCGATTTGGGCTATTGTGATGCCGAAGGCTACTACTACATCAGCGGGCGGGCCTCCACCTTGATTGTCCTGGAAGGGGGCAAAAAGATTCAGCCGGAGCCGTTGGAAGAAATCTACCAGCAGCACGAATTTATCCGGGAAATTGGGATTTTGTACCTGGACAACCAGTTGGTCGCCGTGATTGTGCCTGAAATTGAGCCGATCAACCGGCTGCGCAACGGCGACATCGAGCAGGCCATCCGCGAGGCCGTCGGCGAGCGGGTGAAGGCGGTCGCCTCCTACCAGCGTCTTACCGACTACGCCCTGACCGAGGAACCATTGCCCCGGACCAACCTGGGCAAAATCCGGCGGCATCTCCTGCCGACGCTGTACACCCAGGCCAAGCAGGGCCTGGTCCAGAGCGACTCTGCTGCTATCGGCCCCATGCCCATCGTCGATATGTCCGAAAAAGATCAGGCCCTACTTGCCGATGCGGCGGCGCGGCAGGTGTGGGAGCTGCTGGCCAGCCGCTACCCCGACAAACGCCTCAGCCCGGATACCAGCCCCCAACTGGACCTGGGTGTGGACTCGCTGGAGTGGCTGACCCTGACCTTGGAAGTCAGCGAGCGCACCGGGGTGGAACTGAGCGACGCGGCGATTGGCCGGATCAGCACCGTGCGCGACCTGCTCCAGGAAGTCTCCGCTGCTGCGGAAAGTGAAGCCGTTCCATCGGCCAAGTTGGCCAACCCGGAGGCACTTCTCACCGAGGAGGAGAAAACATGGCTGACCCCGCCGGGTCCGCTGCTGCGGGCGTTGTGGGCAATTCTTTTCCCCATCTATCGCCTGCTGGCGCGGTTGTTGTTCCGGGTCAAGGCGCATGGGCTGGAAAACCTGCCCGCCAGCGGCAACTTTGTCCTGGCTCCCAACCACAGCAGCATGCTGGACGCGCCCATGCTGGCCGCAGTGCTGCCGGACCGGCACCTGCGCCAGACTCACTGGGCCGGGGCCGCCGAAATCATGTTGAGCAACCCATTGATGCGTCTGGTCAGCCGCATGGCCGGGGTACTGCCCATCGAGCGCTTTGGGGGCGGGACCGGCATCAAGAATCTGGCCCTGGCTCTGGCGGTGCTGCAACGGGGCCGGAATGTCGTCTGGTTTCCCGAAGGCCGCATCTCGATGACCGGGACGATACTCCCGTTTCGCGAGGGAATTGGCCTGGTGCTGGAGCAGTGTCCGGCGCTGGTGGTGCCGGTCTATATTCAGGGCACGCGCGAGGCGATGCCACCGGAAGCAGCCTGGCCCAGGCCCGGCCAGGTGACGATCACTTTTGGCCCCCCTTGCGATCCCCGCGAGCTGGCCCAACAGGGCCAAGGCGATAATATCCCGTCACGGATGGTCCAGGCGCTCCAGGAGCGCGTGGCTGCTTTGGACCGGCAGTCTAAACTGTGAACGCTCTTTTTTGACAGAATAATAACTCAAGTTGCTGTCCACTTTAGCAAACTCAAAATTTATCACAGACTGCGAAGCGAACGAAGACACAGAGAAAAGTAATAAAAAGTCTCCGCGCCTCTACGGTAAGAATCAGTCAAAGGTGGCAAGTTGAGCTATAATAATTGAAAGGATGCGTTCAACAAGGAAAGGAACAATGATGAGCAACAGCCTTACATCTCAAACCTGGCGCAGCCGGCGTAATCTGGTCCCGCTGCCCTACCGCCGGGTGAGTGTTCAACCTTACTCTGGGCCTATGACGGCCGAGGCCATCGAAGCTCTCTTACTGGAGCGCGAAGCCTACCGCCGGACCGACTTCATCGTCCTGAAAGGCAAAAATAAGGAGACGGCGGTGGCAGGCATCACCCGCGCCGAAGCCGAACCGCTCTTTTCCTGCATCACTTCCGTGGAAGTGCTGGCATTGCCGGATACATGTGTGTACGTGGAGCAGCCCAGCGTGGACCCGGCTAACCGCTCCGCCCTGGCCGGGGTCGCTCACGAATTGGGCCTGGGGCCAGAGTATACGCTGGTCGTCGAGGGTATGTATGATCACGTCAACTTCATTCATCATCCCGACCCGCTGGTGGTGCGGGTGGTCGAGGTGGCCCCGCCGGAGCCGCCCAAACTGTACGGCCTGGCCCGCCATGTCCTCAGCTATGCTGATTTACCTCCCATCCGGCTGGAATTAGAACGCGTCGAGGTAGCCGATTTAGCCCGCAGTGTCCGGCCGGAAGCTTACCTGGTACCCTGCCGCTCTGGCGGCCTCGACGACCTGCCCGCGCCGGTCAGCTTTCTGGATGAGCGGCCGGAACGCCGGAATTGGACGATGATTGGCTGTGAGCGCAGCTTGCAGTTCCATCGCCATTTTTACGGCGACGAGCCGCCCCGGGTGGAGATGTGCCCGCGTAAGATAGCTGGCGCCCGAACGGAGCCGACCCTGCTCAAATGTTGTCTGTTGGAGTACCATGTTGAGCAAGATGGCCCTATCGCCGTGGTCCCCTGGGGCGCAGACCTGGCGATGGTCGAGTCGGCGCTGCGCCAATTAGCCGCCGAGGTCGAGTATGCCTGAACTGCATCCTTCGATACGGTTTCGCTTCGCTCGACCTACTCAAGGATGCTACTCACTTAACGGTACCATCAATCTAGGCTGACTCTGGTGATTGACATAGGCTCCTAATCCTCCGGCGCGACAGCTTCCAACTCGCGCGCCATGCGATAGCTGCCGGCCATGAGGCCACCGTCAACGGGCAGAGTAACCCCGGTAATCCAGGCAGCTTCGTCGGAGGCGAGAAACAAGGCAGCCCTGGCTACATCCTCCGGCTGGCCGATTCGACCCAGTGGATACCAGGGAATCAGCCGCTCAAAAATCTGGGGGTCTTTTTGGAGTTGGGGCTGCCAGATGGGCGTCTGGATAGTGCCGGGACAGATGACATTGGCGCGCACGTTGAACCGGCCATACTTGAGCGCCATGTTTTGGGTCAAATTAATCACCCCGGCTTTGGCCGCGCTGTAGGCTTCTTCCCCCAGGCCGGTCAGGCCGTTAACCGAAGCAATATTGACAATGGCCCCGCTTTTTTGGGCGATCATCCCCGGCAGCACCGCTCTGCAACACAAATAGACACTTTTCAGGACCACCGCCAGGCCGGCGTCCCAATCGGCTTCGTCAATGTGCAGGATGTCATCACCCGTGCCGACCGCCGCGTTGTTGACCAGAATATCAACCCGGCCGTAGCCAGCCAGCGCCTGAGCGACCATCGCCTCAACGGCTGCTTTCTTTGACACGTCCGCCTCGACGGCCAACGCTTCGCCGCCGGCCGCCTTAATCCGCTCGACCGTCTCTTGCGCCCGCGGGCCGTAGCGGTCATCCACCACAACCCGCGCCCCTTCCTGGGCAAACAGCTCGGCGATGGCCTGGCCGATGCCGGAACCCGCGCCGGTAACGAGGGCGATTTTGTTATTTAGGCGCATAGATAACCTCCCTAAATTCCAAACGTAATTACCGTTAGGCCAAATCCAGCAGCGCCAGCGCATCCCGCTGAATGATCTGTTCAATCGCCTCTTCCGGCACGCGGGGCAGCGCTGTGCCCTCAACCAATCGATTCACCTGGCGCAGTGCGGCGATGGTTTCCTCTACCGTCGCCACCGGAAAATCGGTGGCAAACAAAATTTTACGGAGAACATTCCACTCGCCGGCTTTGACCAACTGCTCCCAAAAGGAGAAGGGGCGGTAAAAATTGCCCGACAAATCGGCGTATAGATTGGGGTGCTTACGGATGACCACACAGGTTTCCGCCTGCCAGGGATGGCCCATATGAGCCATAATGATCTTCAAATCGGGGTAGCGGATGGCGATTTCATCCATGAGCAGGGGGTGAGCCAGGCGAATGGGCGCCTCGCGCACCGGCGAGGTGCCCTGGTGAAAGAGAATGGGCAGGCCATACTTTTGCGCCCGCTCGTAAACAACCAGGGCGCGCGGTTCCAGCGGGTCGAAGTTTTGATAATTGGCTCCCAGTTTGATCCCTTTTAAGCCCAGGTCGGTGCGGCAGCGCTCGAACTCATCCAGGCAGCCGGCATCGTAGGGATGGAGCGACATAAAGCCGATCAGCCGCTCCGGGTAAGCACGCACAAAGGTGGCCGTCGCATCGTTGATGTTGCCGTCGTACCACCTGGTATCGCCGGGACCCTGGCCGCTCAGGTTGTCGCTCATCCGGCCAGGATGCCAGGCGATGCCGAAAACGATGGATTTGTCGGCGGGCTGTTGGGCTTGCAAGTAATCCTGCCAGGAGCAGGTGGCGTTAACGGCGCGGTCAGGCCGCCACAGGGTGTTGACGACAACCTGATCAGGCGGAACGGCCTCTTTGTATTGAGGGGTGTGGCTGTGAACGTCAACGATCATTCGGTTTTGCGGAAAAGCCTTTTGACCCAGTTGGCAATCAGCGGCCCAAGGCCCTGCGGCGCGAACACGGCAATGATAGCCAGAGACAAACCGATGCTCAGGTTGCGATAGTTCTCGGCCGCGCGCAATACTTCGGGTAAAACGGTCAAAACGGCGGTACCAACAATGGGTCCCCAAAAAGTGCCCAGGCCCCCCAGCACCATCATCGCCAGCAGGTCAATCATGAGGCCGAAATTAAAAATAGTAGGGGAAATGATACCCTGATAATGGGTCAGAAAGCCCCCGGCCAGACCCGTGAAAAAGGCGCTGAAAGCAAACAAGAGCAGCTTGAAGCGAAAGGGGTCTACCCCTCGACTGATGGCGTAGGTTTCCGAGTCGCGCAGAGCGCGGAAGGCTATGCCGATGGGTGAGTGCAAAATCCGCCAGATAGCATAGGTGGTTACCCCAAAAAAGATCAGGCCCACGTAATAATACATGATTCTGTCCAGACCACTGCCAAACCACTGTTCAAAACCGAGCTTCGGCACGCTTTTCAAACCATAACCGCCGCCGCTGATCATGGTCGGCCCGGTGGTGGTAAAGTTACGCAGCAGTTCGTGAAAGGCCAGGGTTAATAAAACAACATACGTGCCACGCAGGCGCAGGGTCGGCAAACCAATAATCAGGGCGGCAATAACAGCGGTAAACGGGGCCAGCCAGATACTCAGCCAGGGGCTCCAGCCATAGTGAACAACCAAAACTCCGGTCGTCCAGCCACCCACGGCGAACAGGGCGATTTGGCCAAAGGAATAAATCCCGGAGACGCCCATAATCAAATTCCAACCCTGCACGACCATGCCCCAGCCAAAAAACAGGATAATGAGGTGCAGGATAAAACCACCGCCGCTGAGTCGAGAAATTCCCCAGGGTAACGCCAGTAACACCAACAAGACGATGCCAAAGTAGAGTGGATTGAGCTTGACCCAGGGGCCCGCCGACCACTGCAACCGCTCCTGGATTCTGCCTAATTGTAAGGGTAAAGATCCCGCTTTTTGGGTCATAGTCGCTGCATCTCCCCCAGGCCGAACAGCCCATTTGGACGAACGATTAACATAACGATCATAAATAGGAACAGGCCGGGCAAGGCCCAACTTGCCCCCATGTACACCTGCAAGAATGCTTCCAGCAGGCCGATCACGTAAGCCGCCCAGATGGTGCCTTTGACACTCCCTAACCCGCCAAAAATGGTCACCACCAGGGACTTGATCATAGGATTAAAACCGGCGGTCGGAGAGAGAAAAAAGACGGAAGAGAGTAAGGCCCCGGCTAATCCGGCCAGGGCGGCGCTGATAACCATAACGATGATAAAAACTCTGCGGGTGGGAATCCCCATCAAGCGGGCCGCATCCATCTGCTGGGAGACCGCCCGGATAGCCATGCCATAACGCGAGCTGCGCAAAAAGAGACTCATCAAAATCAAGGACAACAAAGCCACCCCGATGATGAGGAGACCTTGATAACTGATGACGACATCCAGAAATTTGAACTGCCCCTTGATGGCCGGTGGCATTTGTTTAACCCGCGCCCCGTAAAGGATCAGCACCGCGCTTTCTATCACAATTGAGGCGCCGACCGTAGCAATGAGCGAGGCGCTGTCCCAGCCTGGTTTGCCCAGAATCCGGTTAATCAATAAAACTTGAATGAGAAAGCCCATCAAAGCCGCCCCCAAGACCCCTAATACAAAGGAGGGTAGCAGGGGCAATTTCAGCGGATTGAGGGCGGTCCAGATAACATACCCCCCGACCAGGTAGAGCGACCCATGGGCTAAATTGAGCATGCGCAGAGAACCCCAAATCAGGGTCAAGCCCAGGGCCATCAGGCCATACACCGACCCGCTGAGCAGACCCCCATAAATTGCCTGGAACAATTTTTCCATAGTTTCTCCTCTAACTTTGTAGGACAAGCTGTTAGCTTGTCCCTATTCGGACACACGAAGCGTAACAGTTTGTCCTACCATATTATCCCAGATACGCCGCCAGCAGGGCCTCGTCACGCAGCATTTCATCTGTGCTGCCCTCACCCACCAACACCCCCGACTCCAGCAGGTAGACCCGATTGGCCAGACCGGCAATGTGATCGGCGTTTTCATCCACCAGGAGAACCGTCAAACCGCTCCGGTTAATCTCTTTGATGGTCTCATACAGATTTTCAATAATCAACGGGGCCAATCCCAGCGAAGGTTCATCAATCATCAATATCCTGGCCTGGCCCATCAGGCCCCGGCCCAGGGCTAACATCCGCCGTTCACCCCCGGAGAGACTGCGGCCCAGTTGGCCTTTACGCTGCCCCAGCACCGGGAAAAGGTGAAATACCCGCTCTAACTTTTGATTGCGCTCTTGCCAGGCCGCCGCGCGATACGCACCCATCAACAAATTCTCCAGCACCGTCATTTCAGGGAAGATCAGATCTCCCTGGGGAATATGGATCACGCCCGCCGCTACAATCTCTTCAGCCGGCAGCGCGGAAATGACTTTGCCATCCAATTCAACCGTCCCGGCCGTTGGCCGGATCAGCCCGGAGATAGCGCGCAGCAGCGTGGTTTTGCCATGGCCGTTGGGACCAAGAATAACCACCGCTTCACCCTCCTGAACCTTGAGGGAGATCGAGTGCAGCACTTCCGAATCGCCATAGCCGGCATGCAAATCAGTTACCTTGAGCATTAACCCTCACCTCCGCCATTTTCAGCCAGGCGTTCCCGCCGCTTGCCCCCCAAATACACATCAACCACCCGCTCGTTGCGCAGCACCTCCGCCGGTGGGCCTTCGGCAATTGTTTCGCCGTGATGCAGCACTAACATGCGGCTGGCCAGCGCCTGGACCACCTTCATGATGTGTTCGATCATCAAGACGGTAATCCCAGCCTGGTTGATTTTTCGGACAAATTGGGTCATTTCGTCGCGTTCGGTGCGGTTCAGACCACCCACCGGCTCGTCAAGAAGCAGCAGGTCCGGTTGGGTGGCCAGGGCTGTCGCCAGCATCAACCGCTTCCGTTCAAACCCCGACAGCGAGGAGGCCAGCCAGCCCTGTTTATCCAGCAGCTCACAAAACTCCAGGGCATCCAGGGCGGCCTCAACCGCTTCGGACCCGAAGCCAAGGGTAGGGTTGCCATTGCTACCCTGCCGGCCCAGCACACTGCCCACCAGCACGTTGGTCAGCACTGTCTGGCTGTCAAACGCAACCGTTGTCTGAAAAGTCCGCGAAATACCCAGCCGGCAAATCTTATCGGGCCGCAGGTTTTGGATTTCCTGGCCGTTGAAGCGAATTTTGCCACCCGTCGCCAGCGAGATGCCGGAGATGGTGTCAAAGAGGGTTGTTTTGCCCGCCCCATTCGGCCCGACGATGGCAAAAATTTCGCCCCGCTCCAGGGAAAAGCTGACGTCCTTTACGGCCATCAACCCGCCATACGCTTTGCTAACTTGATCACATTCAAAGATCGTTGCCATAAAACCCTCCGGTAAACGGCAGACGGCAGACGGAGAATTTCTTATCTGACTACTGGTAATATTATGTGAGACGGATAACGACTGTCGTGAAATACTGTCTGGGAAGCGACAAACCAATCGGCCGGGCTTGTCTCGATGAGGGGTTTACCGCTGTTGCTGTTCCGGTCAAAGGCTGGGAAATTGGAACTGGAGATTTCGACGCGGATTTGATGGCCGGCCTTAAACACATTGGCAGTTGAGCCAACCAAAATATCATACTCGTAGACGCGATCCGGCTCGATCAGAGTAGGCTGCTCCAGCGACTCGCGGAAGCGGGCGCGCAGGATACCTTCCCCCATGTTGATGGCCATGCCGCAAGGATGGACATCTACCAGCTTGGCCGTAAAATCGGTATCCACCGCCGTGGAGGCAGCATAGAGCGTGACAGTGACCGTACCGACCACCTCGACATCTTCCGCCAGCGCCTCGGTGGTGTATACCAGCACTTCATTGCGCATCTCCTGCGGACGCTGGTCAAAGGCGCCCATCGGGGTGACGGTATCTACGCAGCAGCTATGGCCGCCGATGCTCATGACCGGGTTGCGCGGGTCATAGGTAAAGACGTCGGGCAGTTCATCGCCAGGGCTGGCCTGATCGAGCCGGCCGTCGCCATTTAACGAGTTGGCCCGCCCCCCGGAATGGAAGAAAAATTGCGTCGCTTTGGCCCGTTTCAGCGGCCACTCATTTTCAAAGCGCCACCTGTTCTCACCCATGATGAACAGGGCGACCGGCGGCTCCTGGTCCAACTGGTTAGACTCGCCGCGCAGGTGTTTGTCCAGCCAGAGAATCTGGAGGGCATCCATACTGTTACGAGCCTCAACGCCAAAATCAATCGCGCCAACCTGATGCCGCCACGGCATGTGATACCAGGGACCGACGACCAGTTTTTGGTTTTGCCGGGCCTGGCTGCTGCCCGCTTGAGCCTGGAGGCCGGTAAAGTTCTCCAGCGTGCCTTCCAGGAAGATGTCGTACCAACCGGCAATGTGCAGCGCGGGCAGGGTAATCTTCTCGTAGCGCGAGCGAATTGTCCACCGCTTCCAGTAATCGTCGTAGGTGTCGTGCCTGAGCCAATCGTAATAATAAGGGGCCAGGCCCTCCTGGCTGATAAAGGGATAAAAATGGGGCGGTATCCAGTAGTTGGCCCAGGCATTGCCAAATGCCCCGGCGATAGTGCCCTCCAACTGATAATCCTGCCAGCGGTGGGCCGTATCCTGTGCCAGAAAATTAGACCACGATTGGGTAAAGGCATGGTGCAGCGCCCCGCCGCGATAGGTCCAGCCCTCGTAATAATCAGACCCGGTCAGGGCGGGCATAATCGTGGTCAAGCCGGGCGGCTGATTAATCGCGCCCAGGAGTTGAGTTGATCCGCCGTAAGAAAAGCCGTACATGCCCACTTTACCATTGCTGCCCGGTAAGCCAGCCGCCCAAACGATGGTATCGTAGCTGTCCTGCTCTTCATGCTTAAAAGGATACCACTCTCCCTCAGACGCCCAGCGGCCGCGGCAATCCTGAGCCACCACCAGGTAGCCGTAGCGGGCGTACCAACTGGGGTGAGCGTAACATAGATTTTCAGATTGGGCTTTATCGTAGGGCTGGCGAATCAGCAGCACCGGCCAGGGACCATCTCCCTTGGGCCGGTAAATATCAGCGTACAGCAGCGTGCCATCTCGCATGCGCGCCGGCACACTCCGTTCAACGATCACCTCACGAAATCTTACAGGGGGGTCTTGCCAGGGTAGAGGCATTGCAGATTATCTCCAAAATTACCCATGTCATTCTGAGGCCGTAAGCCGAAGAATCCCTATAGTCTTGGCTTTACGACAAAGTTCGGGAGATTCTTCGCTCCCTGCGGTCACTCAGAATGACATGAGTTACCATTATCTCAGATTATTAACCTCGCTTTACGCAAACCAGGGCGGCAGTTGGAAGTCACTGGTGGTGTAAGGCTCCGGCGAAATGATTTTATGCTCGCCGTTCTGGATTTGCACAATGATGTGCGGCTGTCCCAACGAAGGATCGGAAGTCTGGCCAGGATAAGCCAGGCCGGCGTGATTTTCAAAAGAGATACTGCCGGTGGTGCCGCGATGGATGAGGCGCTCGGTCATGGCAGCCACACGCCGGTAGTTCTTGGCGTCGCCCGCTAGGGCTACCGATTTGGCCCAAACCCAGGTGGTATCGTATACGCCGCCGGCGTTAGCCCAACCCGGCGCTTGACCAAACTTGGCTTCATATCTGGCCCGGAAATCATCACCAATTTTATCGGACAGCAGGCCCAAGACCGTCGCCCAGATGACTCCATTGGCGGCCTCGCCGGCTAACTCCAGAAATTCGGGCACCGAGGGGCCGTATTGCATGTAGACCAGGGTCGGCATGGGATCAGCCGCAAGCTGCTGGGCCAGAGCTGCCCCGTCAGCCGGGTTGTAATCGGAAGAGAAAAGGACGCTGGGTGGATTGTCACGCACACTTGACAACAACGTGCCCCAATCAGACACACTGCCCCCCAGGAAAGACTCTTTTGCGGTCACTTCCCAGCCCATGTTGGTGATCGCTTCTTCAAACGAGTTGGCAATAACGGTACCGTAAGTGCTGCTCTCGGCCAGGATAGCGGCAGTCTTGCCTGCCGGCAATTCATATTTACCCTCTGCAACCATTTGCTCCAACCAGAAGGCAAAACCACCCCCGTACCAAATCTCGGCTGGGTCGCACTGGAAGATACCCCAATACTTGGCGGGGTCGCTCTTATAGAGGTCAATCCAGGCCTGTTGGGTATTGACATTGTAGTACAGCCGTTCCGCATTCGCCACAATATCAAACTCAGGGGAACTCAACAAATGGTAACCGGAAATAATGACATCCGGATTCTCCACTTCAACCGCTCGTTCAAAGGCTGTACTGACTTCCTCAGGAGTAAATGAGTCGACATCGTCAATCTCGATGTACTCCAGGGGGCTGCCCAACAAGCCGCCCATCTCATTGATCTCGTCAATCGCCATCACCAGGCCGTTGCGCATCTCCTCGCCGTCGGCGGCGATGAAGCCGCTGAGCGGAAAGATGCCCACCACCCGGATCGGCTCGCCGGTAGGCTCCATGGGTTCAAGCGTCGAGGTCGGGGCCGGTTCCGCCGTTGCGTCCTGGGCCGCCGTGATTTGAGGCAAAGCCGCACTGGCCAGAACTCCGCCAGCGCCGACCGCCACCCCCTTCAATAAATCGCGACGTGAAACTTTCTTGTCAAACATGTTGCTTTCCTCCTTATACAAACAATAAAAGTTTGATAAAAATTAACGGGTAGCAGGGTAGCCGGTAACAGGGTAGCAGGCAACAAATTACAACTTATTACCCTGCTACTTTGCCCCCTTACTACTTTGCTACTCTATTAATCAAGCTGCACCTTGACCGGCTGGCCTCCTTTGGCAATAGAGGCATCAATCGCATAACAAACGGCCATAGATTTATAACTATCATAAATGGAGGCGTGTGACTCAACATTGTTCTCGATACATTCCATGAAGTGGGCGATTTCGGGTATAAAAGGATGGTGAGACACATCGCCGCTGTCCGGCTTAACGGTTGGGAAGGACCAGTAGCCGAGCGAGCCGGGGTAATGCCTGGAAGAATGGACCTCGTTGTTGCGGATGGAGCCTTCGGTGCCAAACAACTGGCAGTTGAAAATGTAGGGCGTTTCGCCGTCAATCACGCTGGAAATCTTGCCCACCGCGCCGTTGGCAAAGCGAACCGAAGCGACGGCCACCGGGTCATATTCAAAATCCTTGTTCAGTTTAGGGCCGGCAGAAAAAGCCGTAACCTCGACAATTTCGCCGCCCAAAAAGCGCACAATGTCCACCGCATGGCAGCCGGCCACGACAAATGAACTGCCGCCGTGCTTCTTGGTGATGTAGTAGGGATAGCCGGGATAAATTTTCTTCATCGGGTGCCAGTAGTCGGCCTCGGCGTAGATGAGATCACCCAAAATCCCCTCTTTGATCAACTGCTTCACCGTCTCAAACTGGGGATTCCAGCGCAGTACAAAACTGGAAACCGTCTTCACCCCGGCCTTGGCTACGGCATCGCGGATTTGGGCCGTATCGTTCTGGGACAGGCCCACCGGTTTCTCCAAGACCACATGCCGGCCTGTTTGCGCCGCACGGACGGCATGTTCAGCCCGCATGTCGGGATGGGTGCAGGAGACGACGATGTTGATGCGGTCGTCCTTGAAGAAATCGTCTACGGTCTCATATTCCCTGGCCTCCACCCCATGTGATTGCAGCAGGCTCGTGGCTTTGCCCGGAGTTTTGTTGTAAATACCAACAACTTCGGTCAAGGGATGATCCCGGAAAGCTTTGACATACTCCCCGGCCACCCAGCCCGCGCCCAGAATACCAACGCCATATTTTTTGTTCATCTTTGAATCTCCTTTGTAAATAGTAGTCAGTAAT
>JAHDWA010000126.1 GCA_023382535.1 Anaerolineae bacterium
AAGGGCAGCAGGCGGGCGGCCAGGTAGCTGTAAATCGCCAGAGCGGTGAAGAGGGCAGAGAGGGCCAGGGAAGTATTCAATAAACTGGGAAACAAAAAATATCTGATTACTGACTTCTGACTACGACCCAAACTGCGCCAGAAGAAATAAAAGGCCAGGGTGGACAGGAGCGGCAGTAAAATGGCCCGGAAGCCGAGGCGGCTGAAGTGCAGGTGCCACCCGGACAGGGCCAGGCCCAGAGCCGTCAGCAGGGCGATGAGGTGCGTATCGCGCCGGTTTCCCAGGCGGAAAACCAGCAGCAGCGGGTAAACAACGGCAATCGTTAAAACACCGCTGAGCGCCGCTGGCAGGCGCAGGGCCAGCGGGACATTTCCTAAAATAGCCGTGCTCAGGGCGGCCAGGTAGGGCCAGAGTGGTTCCTGGCCTCCTCCCAGCCGCCACCAGAGTTTCGGCGCGCCGCTAAGAATCTCCAGCGCGGCAACGCCGCTGCCGGCTTCATCAAAGTTGAGACCGGGCGGAAGCACCGGCAGCTCGTAGAGGCGCAGCCAGGTGGCGATGAGGAAGACGGCTAATATGGCGAACCCGTAGGGCAGGTGTAGTGCATGAGGTGAAGTGGGATTTAGTTTTGCGGCTGGAATTTGACGGTTACGCATTATTTACCGGGTGGCAGGGTAATTAGCGGGCCGAGAGTTTCGCCAGTATCAGCATTGTAGACAACAACCTCAAAATGATGCAACTGAGGCCGGTCCGCTGGGGGAATTTCCAGCGTGTGCGGGTCGGCAACATAATCGCCTTGACGCCACAAAGTCGTCGGCAGCAGGCCGTCCACGGGCTGGCTGTCCTGCTGGATCAGTAGCCGGCCGTCGGCAGCGTGGGCACGAACGGAAACAGTATAATTGACCGGCAAAGGGGCCAGGGCGTGCCAGTAAAGGGTAACGGCTGGATTTTGGATTTTGTAGCCGGCCAGGCGCAAGATGTCTCCCAGGCCGATGTTGGCCGGGGTGGCGGTGGAGGGAATATCTGCCAGGATAAGTTTGGGACCTGGGTAAATTTTGGCGTAGACCACGTCATGAATGGTGATAATTTTTTCCGGCTGCTGCGCCTGAAAGTAATGAATGATTTCGGGGCTGGGGGCCAGGCGCTGCATCTGGGCCAGGTATAGAACCACGTAATCGGCCCGAAAAGCAATATCATTGGTGTAAAAATTTTCGCCGGTACCGGCAAAGTAGGGTAACAGCGTCTGGGAAGGGGTCGAGGCGACGTATAAGCGCTCGGCGTCAGGTTTGCCGTTAAGATAGGCGGCGATCTGCTCCATGCCTTCGCCCCAACCCATCAGCGTCGTTTGAGCGGCACGCACCGGGCCGCCCATGAGCGGGTTAAAGTACGTCAAGTAGTAGGGATAGTAAGTGAAAACAGGGAGCATGTGGAGCAGGAGGAGGACAGCAGGTAGCATGTAGCAGGTAGCAGGTAACAGATAGTTTGGTGGGAGTCTGCGCTTGACAAAAGAGTAAGCGAAGTTGAACAGGCCGAACCAACCGACAGCGGCTAACAAATCGAGGAAGGGGAAGAGTGGTAACAAGTAGCGATCCTGTTTTTTAGGGCTGAGGAGACCAAAGAGCAGCAGCGAAATGACGAAGAGCCAGAGGAGGAGAAACGTGAACCGTGACACGTCCCGAGGGGCGACTTCACTCTTAGGCATGAGAGTATTTACTTGAGGGATAAACAGTACCAGGGAAAGCGCCGCGCCAATGAGCGTAATCGGAGTCAGGCGAAAGGGGATGACGTAGGGATAGAACCAGGGGCCTGGGTCGAGCGTCGGCTGGCCGAAAAAGTAAACCAAGTGGCCTTCCTCAACTTTGCCGAAAGTTTCGGAGAGCATGCGCTGCAAAGTGCCCAAAGGGTCAACCCACATGGCCGGCCAGAGCAGAACGAAAACAGCCAGGGAGATAAGACCCCAGATGAGGATAACCCTTAGCCAGCGAATGATGAAGCGTGATGCGTGCGGTGTGAGATGTGAAGTGTGAAGTGTGAAGTGTGAAGCTGCTATCTGCCGTTTGCCATCTGCCATCTGCCACCACTCTAACCCTGCATATAAGAGTGATAGGCCGATGACGAAAATCGCCATAAATTGGCCGGGGGCTTTGGTTAACGCGGCCAGACCGCCAAAAACAGCCGAGGCAATCAGGTAGAAGGATGAAGGAACTGCTCTTGCGGTGGTTTGTTGATGCGCTGGCTGGTCGGTTCGCGCGGCGTAGAGGAAGAAAGTCAGGGCGGACAGGCTCATAAAAACGGCGACCGGGGCGTCGCCGTGGGCAACGCGGGAGTGAGCCAGAAAAAAGGGGTCAAAGGCAAAGAAAAGCGCTCCGAGGACAGCGACTCGCTCCGGCAGCAACCGGCGGCCGAGCCAATAAACGGCGGGAACCGCCGCCGCGGTCAAAATCGCATAAGGCAGGCGATTGGCGACCAGGAGGGATAGAATGTCGCCGTAGATGTACTCGGTAAAAGGGGGCAAAGAGACTCCCCGGAGCCAATCCAGCAGATACTGGCCGGTCATGCCCAGGGCGTCGAGCCAGCTCATGGTCACGCCGGGGTAAAAATGCCAGTAGGTGGCCCGCAAATCGCCCCGCAGGAAGGCGGCAATGACATCGCTGCCGGCAAAAAAGATATTGGTGTTTTCATCGCTAGTCAAGAAGAGGCGCAGCCCGGGCAAGCGGGGAACCAGGGCGATCCAGAAAAGCAAGAACGCGATGAGCCGGGTCTGGGTGAAATGGGTGGTGAAGAAATTTCTCATTGATAACTGATTTCCCCCAGCAAGATGGCGTTTTCGCCGGAGGTATCGTTGGCGACGGGCAGGCGGGCGAGGGTGTCCAGTTGATACATCCCGGCCCATAACGTGTATTGGCCGGGAGGGAGATCGGCGGGAAGCGACAGGGTGAACGGATCAATGACTACTTCTCCGGGCTGCCAGCGGCTGGTGGGGTAACTCCCGGCCAGCGGTAAGCTGTCCTGCTGAGCGACGGTGGCGCCGGCGCTGTTGCGTAAATGCAGAAAGACCGTGTAGTCGGCGGTAATCTCGCTCGTTGGCCGCCAGAAGAGGGTCAGGTTCAGGGTTGAAAGGGGGGAGGTAAGGGTAAAGTGAGAGGAATTGGACGTGACCGTCATCAATTTTGGCGCTGAAATTTGAAGAGTATACCCCATTAACTCAATGGCATTGCCCAAAGTCGCCTTGATCAGGGTTTTGGGCTGCTCAGGCAGAGGAATACGGTCGGACCGGGTGCGGAAAACCAGGGCATTGTCCTGGCTCCAGACCTGTGCCATCTGGCTGTTGAGTACGGCCTGCCAGTCACCGCGAAAGTAGACCGGCAGCCGGATCGTATCCAGTACAAACCAGACCCGCTCATGCGTGTTGAGCGCGGCGTTAAAGCCGGCGGCCGTGCCGATCCAGGGCGAGCCGGTCCAGCGATCTACGGGTACACTATCTTTGTTGAGCAGAAATTGAGCGGCGTCTACCTGGACGGTGAAGCCGGCCACTTGGCTCTGGTAGAGCGCGGCAGCAGGAGTGTTCATGGTCAGCAGGGCGTCACCCGGCTGCCAATTCTCACGCACAACTTTGAAAGCAGCCTCGTAGGCCGGTTCGGGCGTAACCAGCGCAATACGCAGGTCAGCCAGGCTTAGGGCAGTAAAGATGACTAACAGCACCAAAGCAGTTACTATTGGCGAAAAGCGTGAGGCGTGAAGCGTAAAGCGTGAAACATGAAATCCAAAATCCAAAATCGCCTTGGCGGCGATGAGATAAAAAAGCGGCAAATACATCACCAGGTAACGCGGATTCTGCCGGAAGGGATCGAGCAAAGTGATCATTTCCAGGAGGATGAGGCCGAAGATAAGCCAGAGGAAGAGGTTGAATAAGGTGCAGGGGGGCAGGGGGGCGGGGGGGCGGGGGAGATAATTACCGGACTCTCCGCTTTGTCCTTCGCCTCTTTGTATCCAACCCGATCTGCTCCATCTGTCAAAAAACCAAATCGCTATGCTGCTTACGGCTGCAATAACAGTAGCGATTGTCAGCCAGAACAGGTGGGGTGGGCCAAATTGTTCGGCCAGAAAATCCAGGGTGGCCGGCCAGCTAAACGAAAAAGCGGTCTGGTATGTTACCGTCTCAAGCAGGGTGCGGGGGAGTGCAGCGGCCTCTTCGCTGCTTAGGGCGGCCATACCGAGCGGTTGTCCCAGGCGTTTGACCCAAACGGCAGTACCCACAACGGCAACCAAAGCTAAAACCTCAATAAAAATTGTAGGTTGTAAGAACCAGATACCTGATACTTGTTTCTTCGCTTCTTCGTTTCCTCGCCTCTTCGCCTCTTTAAAAGAGAGCCAGCCGACGACAACCATCGCGATAACCAACGGTGGGAGGAGAGTCATTGCCCCAAACTGGGTGAGCAAGGTCGCCAGGAGGGCCAGTATCGCCCGCCAACGGTAACGTGCCGGAGCGGGATAAACGGCTCCCCGATAAGCCCAATAGACGGTTAGTAAGACCAGCAGGGTGGCCAGAGCATACATGCGGGCGCGCCCGCCCCAAACCATCCCTTCGGGGCTGAGGGCGAAAAGGCCGGCGGCGAGGAGGGGGACAGATGATGGAAGATAGAGGGTAGAGGATAGAGGATTGCCCATTGACAATTGACCATTAACCATTGACTGTTGACCATTGATCTTTCGGCCAAGTATATAAATCAAAGGAATGGTTGCTGTGCCTAACAGGACGCTTGGCCAGCGAGCGAGCATCAGGCCCCAGTGGGCCGGCTGCCACTCCTCAAGGGGATGGTAAATGAACAAGGCGGTAAATGGCGCAACGAGATAGGTGGCCAGCAGCCCATGCTCATAAAACAGGCCGGAAGGTAAGCGCGGCAGTCCGAGTTGGAGAATTTGGCGAGCGGCCAGGACGGTAGTGTACTCATCAAAAAAAGGGTGGGTGGTGGTCAGGTAATACAGGCGCAGGGCAAAACCAGCGAGGGTGAGGCTAAGCATCAAGGTGGTTTGTAGGCGCATAAGCAAAGTTGACCCTAACTGATTAAGGTCATCCTAATTTCTACTTTCTACTTGCTCACTGCTTATCTCTAAATTCTTATTTCTCAGGCTCACCTTTTCAGCCGTGATACGCTTATAAATTTCAACATACTGCTCGGCAATATAGTCCCAGGCAAATTCTTGTTCGGCAATTTTACGGCTCTCTTTGCCCATGCGCCGCCGCTCGTAGGGATTATCAATCAAGTCGGCCAGGCGGTCGGCCAGGGCAGCGGCATCGTTGATGTCAACCAGGTAGCCGTTGACTCCCTCGCGGACGAGTTCGGCCAGACCGGAAGCGCGGGTGCCGACCACCGGCAGCCCGCAAGCCATCCCTTCCAACACAGTATTAGGCATGCCTTCCCAGGTCGTGGATGTCACAAACAAATCGGCTTGGCGGTATACCTCGACGATGGCAGGGCGGTCTACCCAGCCCAGAAAACGGACCTGCCGCGTCAGGCCTTTTTCAACCACTAAACGCTCCAGGTTAGAACGCTGTTCCCCCTCGCCGACCAGTTGCAGCTCGAAGTTATCTATGCCCTTGGCTTTGAGCTGGTCGGCTGTCTCAATCAACATTTCGACATTTTTGAAGGCGTTTAGTCGCCCTACAAACAACAGCCGGACCGGGCCATCGTGCTGGCGTTGGCGCGGTGGGGTAAAAACGGACAGCTCAATCGCATTCGGAATGACCTCAATCGGCACGTCCGGGGCGGTTTCCATGGCATACTCCCGCAGCCCATTGGAAACCGCCACCAGCGCATCGGCGTCGTGCCAGAGCCAGCGGACAAACGGGCGCAGCAGTTTGTAATGCTTGGCAAAACGCTTGACCTCATCCGAAGGCACATCCGCCCCCCGCAGCGAGATGAGATAAGGCAGCCCATAACGGCGTTTGAGCGCCCAGCCTATCGGGCCATCGGGAATGCCAAAAAAGACATGGACCACATCCGGCTTAAATTTGGGCGTCTGAAAATAGCTGTACCACAGGCCGCTTAACAGGAAGATGCCCATCTCAAAGGTCGAACAATATTCCTGGCGCTGGCGCAGCACCGGAATACGCTGCACCTCGACCCCATCAATAAACTCGACCCGTTTCAACCCGCGGATAGGGTTGGTCAGCTCCCAGGTTAAGCCGGTGCTGCGTAGAATGAAGCCGGTCAGCAGCAGCAGCGTGCCTAACAGGGTAAAACCGTGATCGCTCAAATCCTCGTTGTAGGCAAATTTGGCGTAGACGAGATAGATCCAGAACCCCAGGCCAAGCAGCAAGCACATGTTACCAAAAAAGGTATAAAGTTGAGTGGGCCGGCTGGTGATGACCCGTACCGTGTGGCCCATTTCCACCAGGCAAGCAGCAATTTTCTGGCTGGCCTTGCCGCCCCCGGCCCCAATTGGGGGGAATTCGTAATTGACAATCAGTATGCGCATTGAGATCCAGCTAGAGCATTTAAAACAACTTCTCAGAAGCTGTGATTTTTTATTCTATACCAACTGGGCCGGCTTGTCATATCCTCCCAACTAATTCTTACCCTTATGCCGGTTGAAGATGTCCCTAAACCGTGTTACAATAGGGTGCATAGTCGTATCCCAGGATTAGGGGACAACTCATGACAGATCAAACCTTATTGTACGAAGCCCGCCAAAAAGCGCTCGATATTCTCTATCACTGCGTCACGCCGCATGGCTTTCGGGCCTCGGCCTTACCGGCTGGCTATCCCCAGGTCTGGACACGGGATAACGTGATTATGTTTTTGGGCGCCCTTAGCACGGGCGACCCGAGTCTTTGCGCCACCTGCCGGGCTGCCCTGGAAACCATGAGCGCCTACCAATCAGGGCGTGGTCTCATTCAACTTAACGTCAACCCGGATACCGGCTACATCAGCACCGAAAATGCCGGAGCGGTGGACGCAAATTTGTGGTATATCCTGGGTCACTATCTCTACTTCCAGGCCAGTGGGGATTTGGCTTTTTTGCTCAAACATTGGGCCAGCATTGATCACGCCCTTGTTTGGTTGGAATGCCAGGATATGAACGAGTGCGGCCTGCTCGAAGTGCCGGAGGCCGGCAATTGGATGGACCTGCTGGCCGTGCGCTATAACATCCTCTATGATAATGTGCTTTACTACGCCGCTACCCTGGCCCACCAGGAATTAGCTAAACGGCTGCCGCCAGGACAGGATTGTTATCATGCCAGCGTAGATGCCGCTAATATCCACGAACGGATCAACCTGCTGATGTGGATTGACCGCTGCTGGGTGGCCGAGCACTTTGCCGAACACCTGGAGAAGCTCAAAACTATCCGCCTGGAATGGTTTATGGTGTACCATAATGTCGGCACCATCTCCAGCCGGCCGTTCTACCTGCCCTGGGTGGCTTTTCGGGAGTACGGGGACTGGTGCGATAGCCTGGGCAACCTGCTGGCAATTCTGACCGGCCTGGCCGACGGCCACCGTGCCGAACATATCCTGCGTTATATGCGCCAGGTTGGCATGGCCGAACCTTACCCAACCAAAGCCATCTACCCACCCATCTTCCCCAACGAAAGCAACTGGCGCGAGTATTACCGCAGTCGCAATCTAAATCTGCCTCACCAGTACCACAATGGCGGCATCTGGCCCATGATTGGCGGCTTTCACGTGGCGGCGCTGGTGCGCCACAAGTGGCTGAAAGAAGCGGAACACTTGTTGGTCCTGCTGGCCGAAGCCAACCGCCAGGGTATGGATGAGGAGTGGGAGTTTAACGAGTGGATGCACGGGGAAAGCGGCCATCCCATGGGGTTTAGCCAGCAGGGTTGGTCGGCGGCGATGTTTTTGTACGCAGATTACGCCTGCCGAACCGGTAAATTACTCCTGTTTGATGATTTATTGGCCACCAAACCGGTCTCTGCCGTCAACACTGAGGTCAACGACATTATTATCCGGCCCGGCGGGGGGCCAGTCTAATCCAAGGTAAGAGAGGGAGGGTAAGAGATGAATTGATCACCCGGACTGAAGAAGACCTGGTAACGGGTAGCAGGTCGTGGAGCCGAAGACCCCTGCATAAGATTACCTGTCTACCGTCTACCGTCTACCGTCTACTATGTTTAGAGGAGGAAAAGAATGTCTCGTCAATACCTTAAATGGTTGAGTTTGTTGACCGCGCTGACAGCCCTGGTCAGCCTGACTCTGGCTTGCAACCCGGCCCCGACCCCCGAAACAATTGTCCAGAAAGAAACTGTCGTCGTCAAAGAGACCGTCGTCGTCAAAGAGACGGTGGAAGTGCCGGTCGAGGTTACGGTGGAAGTGATCAAAGAAGTGCCGGCCGCCGAGTCCGCCGCGCCGGCAGCCATAAGCGATCAGAATTTGATCTGGTCGGTGGAAGGCGTCAATGAAATGCCTGGGCTGGACCCGGCCAATCCGCAAAATGCTCAGTCTGTCCTGGCTATGAATTTGATTTTTGCTGGACTGGTCAAGCTGGATGCCCAGTTAAACGTAATCCCGGATGGTGCGGAGAGCTGGCAGATTTCGGAAGACGGCAAAACTTATACCTTCACCATCCGCGAAGGGCTAAAATTTGCCGATGGCGCCCCGGCGACAGCCCAGGATTTTGCCGACTCGATCAACCGCGCTTTGCAGCCCGAAACGGCTTCCTACGGCGCTTCATTCCAGCTTCAGCACGTGGTCGGCGCTACCGATGTGGCCGAGGGTAAGGCTAAAACCGCCACAGGCGTCAAAGTGGTGGATGAACGCACGCTGGAGATTACCACCGACGATACGGTGCCTTACTTCATGGCCCAGTTGACCTATCCCGTCACCTTTGCCGTGCCCTTGAAGTTTATTGAAGAACAGGGCGCGAACTGGGCAGACCAGGCTTACGGAACGGGGCCGTTTCGGGTCAAAGAATGGCAGCATAACCAGAAACTGATCCTGGAACCGAACCCCCATTACTGGGCTGGCCCGGTCGGCGTGGCCCAAGTCGAACTGCCCTTCCTGCAAGATTCGGAAACAGCCTACCAGCTCTACCGCACCGGCGACCTGGATATTATGGGTAGCCAGCAAAATCCCGTTCCGGCGGCCCGCATCCCCGAAGTCAACTCCTCGCCCGATTTTAACCAGGTGGCTGCATTTGCCGTGCGCTATATCGGGTTCAACAACCAGAAAGCGCCTTTTGACAACGTTAATGTGCGGCGGGCCTTTGCCATGGCCGTTGATAAATCCACTTTGGCCGAAAAAATCTTGAACGGCTCAGTTGGGCCGACGGGCCGGATGCTTCCGCCGGGCTTCCCCGGTTCACAACTGCCGGTGGAGGGTCTGCCTTTTGACAGCGAGCAGGCCCAGGCTGAGTTGGAGGAAGCCGGCTTCGACGCCTCTAATCCTTTACCCCAGGTAACGCTGACCTACGGCGCCGAAGGTGACAACGAGCGTGTAGCAACCTTCTTGCAGCAGCAGTGGAAGGACAACCTGGGTGTGGACGTCGTTCTGGAACCGCTGGAACTGGCCACCTTTAGCAAGAGCCTGGATACCACTTTCTTGACGCCGGAAGAAGGTTTGCAGTTTTACCTGAGCATCTGGGGCGCGGATTATCCCGACCCGCAAAACTTTGTCTCGCAGCAGTTACGGAGTGACTCACCCAACAATAACGGGCACTGGGAAAACGCCCAGTTCGATGAGCTGGCGAAGCAGGCCGATACGTTCACCGGCCCGGCGGAGGAGCGTTTCAAACTGTACCAGCAGGCAGAGCAGATTGCCGTAGATGAAGTTGGCTGGCTGCCTCTGTTTGTGCCGCGTTTCACCGTACTCATCAAACCCTATGTTTCCGGCGTGGTTCCGACCGGCCAGGGTCTGATCGTGCCCGATTGGTCCGCCGTCCGCGGCCGGTCGGTGCAGTAATCTAAACGTTGTTGGGGCTTTATAGAATTTAAAATTCTGCCACGAATGACACGAATTATCACTCACTCTTAACATTTTTGTGTCAATTCGTGAAATTCGTGGCTGGTTTTAAGACTGTAATCCCTGATGACGCGAGTTATACTATGGGAGGTTGGATAAATGGACTCCAACCTCCCAGACTTCCAATTTTCCAAGTGTATGGCTAAATTTAGCAGTCAAAAATCTCATCTCACTTAACGAGCCATTCCGTGGTCACTCTGATTCGCCGCCGCCTGTTGAGTCTGGTTTTTGTTATTTTCAGTATTACTTTTTTGACCTTTAGCGTGGGCTACCTGGCCCCTGGCGATCCCATCCTGGTGCTGTTGGGGCCTCGGCGCGACCCTGTCGTTTACAACAATCTCCGCCATCTCTACGGCCTGGATCAGCCCTGGTACAAACAGTATTTCGACTACGTAACCAGCCTGCTGCAAGGCAACCTCGGCAAATCTTATCGCTACCAGAATCGAACCGTTAACCAGATTTTGGGGAGTGGGGTTGCGGTTTCGTTAAAACTTGGCGGCACAGCCTTGCTGTTAAGCCTGCTGCTCGGGATTCCGGCCGGAATTATAGCCGCCCTCCATCACGATACCTGGCTCGACCGGGCCATTACCGTTTTTACCCTGGCCCTTTTTTCCATCCCCAGTTTTGTACTCATCCCGATCACCCGGGCCATCAACTACTTTGTTTTTTACCAGCACAATCTGCCCTCGCTGCCGGCTGCCGGGTGGGGCGAACCCGTTCACTGGGTCATGCCGGTGCTGGTGCTCTCCGCCGCTAATGTGGGTTATCTGACCCGGCTGACCCGCTCCAGCATGCTGGAGACGCTGCGCCAGGATTACATTCGCACGGCTACGGCTAAGGGTTTGCCGCCCCACCAAATTATCTACCGCCATGCGTTTCGCAATGCGTTGCTGCCGATTGTCACCGTCCTGGGGCCATCGGTTGCCTTTCTGGTTACCGGCGCATTTGTGGTGGAGAGCCTCTTTGCTGTGCCGGGGATTGGCTTTATTGCCGTGCAATCTATCGGCCAGCGGGATTATCCGGTGATTCAAGGGACAACTGTGATCCTGGCCATCGCCGTTGTGCTGATGAACCTTGTCACCGACATCGCCTACACCCTGCTAGATCCTCGCATTCGGGCAAAGAGCTGATGATCACCGTTAACCGCACTCCCCAGACCTCCATCACCGCTCCCCCTCCGTCGGTTGGACAAAATTTTTGGCAGCGGTTTGCCCGGAATCGGCTGGCGCTGCTCAGTTTTTGGTTTATTTTCCTGCTCATCCTGCTTGCTACTTTGGGGCCAGTACTTTATCCGGTTGACCCTAACCACCAAAATTATGAGGCGATTAACGCCTGGCCTTCGGCAGTGTATCCCCTGGGTACAGACAGCCTGGGACGCGATACCCTGGCTCGGATCATGCTGGGGCTGCGCGTCTCGCTGCTGGTCGCCTTTTATGTTGAGTCGATCAATATTGTTTTGGGCGCTGGTTTTGGCCTGCTGGCCGGCTATTTTGGCGGCTGGGTAGACCAGTTGCTCTCCCGGCTGGCCGATATGCTCTTTGCTTTTCCCGGCCTGCTCCTGGCGATTTTGGTGGCGGCGGTGTTTGGCCAGCCGGTCACGGAGCGGTTTGGAGGGATTGGCCGTTTGCTGCTGGTGGCCGGGTCGCTGGCCCTGGTGAGCTGGCCGCTGATGGCTCGTTATGTCCGCGGGCAAACCCTGTCCCTCAGAGAGCGTGATTTTGTCGAAGCAGCGCGTAGTATTGGGGCCTCCAGCCGGCGCATTATTTTTATCCAAATTCTGCCCAATGTAGCCGGGCTGATTATGGTCAGCGCTACCCTGGATGTGGCCGCGGTCATTGTCAACGAAGCGGTGCTGAGTTTGTTGGGCCTGGGCATCCAACCACCCGATCCCAGCATTGGGCAGATGATTCGCCAGGCAATTGAGTACCTGGAAGCCAACTGGAGCCAGGTCTTCTTTCCCGGTCTGACGCTGACCCTCATGGTGCTGGCTTTCTCCTTTACCGGCGATGGCCTGCGCGACGCCTTTGACCCCCAAAGTCGCAGGTAACTCGGCGCTAATGACTGACTCTGCTAACTTCTGGTTAAACTCCGCCCGGCTGGCCGTTATCCTCTTGAGCCTCTTGCTGGCCTGGATCACCTACCGCAGTCACCTACTGCTCAAAGAATTCCGGCCTCCGTTTAATCTCCTGCTCGCTCCGGCTGAATTGATGGCGCGGCTGCTGCTGGTCGGCCTGTTTCTGGGACTGGCCTGGTTGAGCGGTCTACCGGCCAGCCAGTTGGGCCTGGCCAGCGCCTACCCGCTTCAAAGTATCGGGTTGGGCCTGGCAATTGGCCTGGTGAGCCAGGTGGCCGTTAACGGGCTGATGCATGGGGCCATTCGCCGGTTTGGCCGGAATATTTACTCCCCGCTGGTGATCCGCAACATTCTGCCCCGCCGTCGGGGCGAATGGCTGGGGGTAGCGCTGGCTTTTGTGCCGGCAGTCGCTATGGAAGAGTTGCTTTTTCGCACCCTCTGGCTGGGCGCCTTCCAAGAAATAATCTCCCTGCCGCTGTTGATTGTTGGAACATCGCTGCTGTTTGGGCTGATGCACCAACCCCAGGGTGTCCTGGGAGTAGTGGCAGCAGGCGGGTTGAATATCCTGTTAAGCCTGCTCTTCATTTGGTCAGGTGAGCTGCTTGTGCCTTTAACCACCCATTATATTATCAACTTGTTGCAGGTGGCGGTCGCCTCAAGGCAGCGGGAGTGGCTGGAAAATTATGAACATGAAATAGATTCTCATTGACAAATGAGGGGGGAAGTGATATTCTTTTTAAGAACAACCTTGTTATGACAAGTCACGGAGGCAGGTATGGCCGTTTCCTATCCCGACATCATCGGCGAATATGTAAATAATCCGGAACGATTTGAAACGGGTGGCCTTCAATACGCCGGTTATTTTGAGCCAACCACCATCGCCCCGGAGCAGGTGGCTAATTTATTTCTGTTTGTGCAAAATACCCTAAATGTCCCCCTCACGGTCAACATTCAAGCCGGTTTGCCCCAAACCGGTGGACTCTTTGGTGGGGGCAAACCGGTTCTTAAGGTTCTTGAGCCGATGTTTCAGCTCAAGTTAGCCGGCGCCGAGGCCGGTTTGCTGACACTGCCGGTCGCCACTACTGAACACGCCAAAGAAGGTGGGTACCCCCTGACCCTTGAAATGAAGGTGACAGGCGAGGGTCGTGGACAAACGATCCGCCCGCCTCAATCCCAGAGCAAATTGGACGACGGCCCCATTGATAGTCCGGTTGGCCTCAATCTGGTCAGCACCCTGGGCGCCACTTACACGGCCAAATCGGTTAAAAAAGCGACCTTTTCGCTAAAGATTGAAGGCGACCCCGAACCGCCGGAACGCGCGCCGAAGATGAAATATACCTATCAAACCATCTGGGTTGAAGAGAATGCCGAGTTTTTTACTCAGGCCATCCAGGAACTCAATCTGCGCCAGGTCAAGTTAAAAAATGAAATTACCCTTGAGGGCCTTTACGTCACTCTTTACGCTGAAAGCACCCTGCGCTTTGCCGACGCCGGCCTGCCCCTCCGCATTGGCGAGGCGATTACCCTGGCCAAAATTTTGACCTATAGCTGCCAGTATTTTCTGAGCAGCCCGGATCGTTACAATGGTTTGTTAGTGCCGATGTGGGAGCGGGCGTTTGCGGAAGGATTGGATACGACCAACGCCCTGGACGTTATCCGTTCGGCGGGGTACAGTCACCTGTTGAAACTGGCCCTGGCCATGAGTTTCGGCCTGGTGGCCGAGGCAATGGGCCGCCAATTCTGGCCGCTGCACGAGCGTCAAGCTGTGACCGACTTTATTGCCACCAGTATTGAATCAGGCCAGGCCATAGATCCCGAGTTTCTCTACCTGCCCCTATTGATGGCCGGAGTCCACATCTCGTCTAAGATTAAAATGGAAGGCGAGAACGTACAGCACAGCCTGGCCTTGATGAAAAAGGCGCGTGAAGCCCGACGAGATTTGTTTTTGGATGAAGATATGGCTCAGGCCAACCAAATTTTTAACCAGATTTTGAAGAAAGCCCTGGCCTAGCCTGACCCTCAACTGCCGGTAAGGCTGGCCAGACGCGCTTCTAACTCGGCCCGCCGTGCCAGTGCGGCGGCACGGCCCTCGTTCATGATACCATCCAATCGGCCGCGAATCCCTGCTTGAAGTTCATCACCACTCTGGGGTGTGGTTAACAGAACTATCGCCGCGCCGATAATCATTCCCCCGAAAAACCCAAGTACGAAATTGAAGACACGCATAATTAGATCGTGCAACCTCCCTGTGCTGTTGAACTTGCTGTCCCATTATACCACGCTCTCGCTTTTCATAAAAATGCCTGCTGAGACGGGTGACGCTGGCTCTAAGCTTGTCCAAACCCGCCCCGTGCGGTAGAATTTAACCAAACTTATACAGTATAGGCACCCGGTTTCTCTTGGATACCCCGTGTCTGAAAAAGGCGTAACCTAATACCCAACCTATGAACCTTCAATCACCCTTCGAAAATACTCTCATCATCATTAAAGGCGCCGGAGATCTGGCCAGCGGGGTGGCTTATCGCCTCAAACGCAGCGGGTTCCCGGTAATTATGACTGAACTGGCCGCTCCCTCGTTGGTCCGCCGGACGGTTAGTTATGGGGAGGCCGTTTACAGCGGCGAAACTTCTGTCGAGGGCATTGTCGCCCGCCGGGTAACCAGCCCGGCAGAGGCTCGCCCGTTAGCCACTAGCCAGGTGATCCCCGTTTTGGTTGACCCGCAAGCAGAGGCGATACCCCTACTTAACCCCAGGGTGGTGGTAGATGCGATTATGGCCAAGGCCAATACCGGCACTGCCCGTCACGACGCACCCCTGGTTATCGCCCTGGGGCCGGGCTTCACTGCCGGGGCGGATTGTCATGCCATCATTGAAACCAATCGTGGTCATTGGCTGGGCCGGGTGATTTATCCGGGCGGCGGGTTGCTCGGCAGCGGCCAGGCCGAACCCGACAGCCACACCCCCGGCCAGATGAAAGGCGTTACCAGCGACCGCGTCCTGCGCGCTCCTGCCGCCGGACACGTCACCCCTCACGCCCGTATCGGCGATCGTCTGGCTGCCGGGCAGCTCATTGCCAGCGTTAACGGCCATGAAATTCGGGCCGCCTTTGCCGGCGTGCTGCGTGGCTTGCTGCACTCCAACGTGCCGGTCACCCCCGGCTTCAAAATTGGCGATCTCGATCCGCGCGGCGAAGTGAGCCACTGCTTCACCATCAGCGACAAATCCCTGGCCATCGGTGGGGGAGTGTTGGAAGCGATTTTGGCGAGTGAAGTGGTGCGTGAAAAATGAACCTTTCACACGCTTTGCGAATTACCGTCGGTGATGTCGTCGCCTTTGTGGGCGGCGGTGGCAAAACCACGGCCATGTTTCAACTGGCCCATGAGTTAGCCCCGCAGATGCGGGTGCTGACTACCACTACCACCCGTATTTTCGCGGCTCAGATCAAGCGCTCCCCGGCTCATGTTACTTTCGACCCTGCTCAACAAAGCCTGGCCGCTATTCTGCCTCTCCTGAATGGTGCAATTGCCAGGCACGGCCAGGTACTGCTCATCGGCCAGGCTGACCCCGCCAGCGGCAAAGCTTTTGGCCTGTCACCGGAAATAATTGACACCCTGGCCGCCAGCGGCCATTTCGATGTAATCCTCAACGAGGCCGACGGCTCGCGGATGCGGCCGCTCAAAGCCCCGGCAGCGCATGAGCCGGTTATCCCTGCCGCCACTACCCTGGTCGTTCCGGTCGTTGGATTGGATGTGCTGGGCCAACCGCTCGGCGATGACACGGTTCACCGGGCCGGTCTGGTCAGCCGGTTGAGCGGCACGGCGCTGGGCCAAGCCGTGACCACCGGCACTGTTACTGCCTTATTATGCCACCCCGACGGCGGACTCAAACATATCCCCGCTCAGGCGCGAGTGGCGCCGCTGCTGAATAAAGTAGATATGTCGAGGAGCGAGGCATCCCCAGATGCGGAGCGTGTTAGCGCGGGTGAGGAAGGCTGGAAGATGGCCCACCCACGGGAGGCCCTCGGCTCCAGGGAGCCTTTGGCTCAAAGATTAGCGGCGGCGAGAGAGATTGCCGGCGGCCTGCTGGCCTGTGAGCGAGTCGATTCTGTGGTGATTGGGGCGGTCCAGCAGGCGGTCTCGCCGGTGGTCGAGGTCCACAGCCGGGTGGCGGCGGTCATCCTGGCTGCGGGCGGCTCAACGCGTTTTGGCTCACCCAAGCAACTGGTTCGTTGGGGTGACAAAACATTTATCGAGCAGGTGGTTGACAGCGCTTTGGCCAGCGAGGCCAGCCCAGTAGTAGTTGTGCTGGGGGCTGAGGTGGAACAGAGCCGGGCGCTGTTGAGAAGTCGCCCGGTAGAGATTGTGCTCAATCCGGCCTGGGTAGAAGGGCAAAGCGTTTCTATGCAAGCCGGATTAGCGGTGCTTCCGGCCCATGCCGGCGGCGTACTCTTTTTGCTGGTGGATTTGCCCGGCGTCACCCCGGCTCTGCTCGACGAGCTTATCCAGCGCCACCGCGAAACGCTCGCGCCCCTGATTTGGCCCGAATTTGAAGGCCAGCGCGGCAACCCGGTCCTCTTCGACCGTGCCCTCTTCCCCGAACTGAGGCAAATCAGCGGCGACATGGGCGGCAGGCCGCTGCTGTTGAAGTACAAAGATCAGGCCGAGCGGGTGCAGGTAGCGGAGGCCGGGATTTTACAGGATTTTGACCGGCCGGAAGATTTGGCGGCCTTTAAGGCGAGGCTTTAGGAGTACCTTTTGGGTTAACGGTATTCACCGGCAATTCTGAGGATGGCGGCAAGGCTTTGCTCCACGTCGGCCTCCGTTGTGGCCCAGGAGGAGACGCTCATGCGCATAGCCGTGTGACCCTGCCAGACGGTGCCGCCGCACCAGCACGTTCCGTCTGCCTGCACCCCGGCAATTACCCGGCGAGTCGTCTCCGCATCGCCGAAGGAAACCAGGACCTGGTTCAGTTCAACCTCATTGAGCACCCGGTATCCGGCTGACCGCAGCCCCTCGGCGAAGCGGGCAGCGTAGCGGCAGTTGCGCTCGATAAGGTCAGCCAAGCCCGATCGGCCTAACGAAGATAAGGCCGCCCAAACTTCGACGCCCCGCGCCCGGCGGGACATTTCGGGGGTGTAATACATCGGCTCGCGCTGGTCGCTCTGAACCAGATAGGCAGCCGTGGCCGACATGGCGGCGCGAAGATGTTCGGGCTGGCGGCAGAAGGCCACGCCGCTGTCATAAGGCACGTTGAGCCACTTGTGAGCGTCGGTGGCCCACGAGTCGGCCTGCCCAACCCCGGCTGCGAGATGCGCTCGTTGCGGTGCTGCGGCTGCCCACAGTCCAAATGCACCGTCTACATGAACCCAAGCGCCCGCTTCGTGCGCAGCGGCGCAAATCTCTGCTGCCGGATCGAATGCGCCGGTGTTGACATTGCCGGCTTGAATGCAAACAATGGTGGCAGGGGACAGCGGAGGCAGGGCCTCAGCCCGTATGCGGCCCTGTCCGTCAACCGGCACGCGGCTGACCCGCTCGCGGCCCAAACCGAGCAGGCTTAATGCCTTCAACAGGCTAACATGGACCTCATCCCCGACGACAACGGTGAGGGGGGGCGCGCTGAACAGCCCCCGCGCCTCTACATCCCAGCCCTGCCGCTCCAGCAGGGCGTGCCGCGCCGCTGCCAGTCCTGTAAAATTGGCCATGGTCGCCCCGGTGACAAAGCCAGCCCCGGCTTCGGGCGGGAGGCCCAAAATCTCTAACAGCCAGCGCCGCGCTACTTCCTCCAACTTGGCCGCAATCGGCGACATTATCGAGAGGGCGCTGTTTTGATCCCAGGCCCCGGCCAGCCAGTTGGCGGCCAAAGCCGCCGGCAGGGAACCGCCGGTGACAAAGCCAAAATAGCGACCTCCCGCCGAGGCCACCGCCGCGGGAGAGCCGATGTCATCCAGCAGCGCCAGGACTTGCTCCGGCCCAGTTGGCTCATCAGGAAGCGGTTCGTCTAATTGAGAGAGGCGGGCAATTGCTTCGGGGGAGGGAACAACACTCCGGTCAGTCAATGTTTCGAGGTAATGGCCGGCGCGGGCAGCGGCATCTTGCAGCAGTTCTTTCATCCAATACCTCCGTAGCAAGATTTTTTATCACCCTGCCACTGTAAACGAAATGCCGCCGCCTGTCAATTCTAACATTCAGGAGTCCAAAGCGCGCTTTGGACTCCTGAATGTTATCAACATTGAGTGCAATTAGGCGGGAATGTTCACCCGCCGGATGATCTGCCCATTGCTCTCCCAATAG
>JAHDWA010000127.1 GCA_023382535.1 Anaerolineae bacterium
TCCGCGGGGTATAATACCGCTTTTGCCAGGTGCTTAAGCCGTCCAGGCCGGGAAACAGAACCCTTTCGGTGATGTTGGCCTGGTCGAGTTTGTCACGAATCTCCCATTTTAACTCAGCCGGAATAACAATCTTGCGCCACATATCGGGATAGGCTTGCAGCCAATCGTCAAGTACGGCGCGAGGATCGGGCATCACCGAAAAGAGAGCAAATTGGTTGACAATCCGGTCGTCAATTGACGGCGGCTCAAAGAAGACGACAAAATCAGGGGGAGACAGGGCATCTAAGTCTTTAAGGGAGTCAACTACCTCCGCCAGCATTTCGACGGTAAAGTAGTCAGCTCCTTCCTGGCGCAGCGCAGCTTTGAGCGGGTCGGGCAGCAGTTGGTGCGCCTTAAGGTGGTTGACGGCCCAGATAGCGCCATCAATGGCAAAACTGTCCAGGTGGGCGGTGGCAAAATGGGCCGCCACCAGGGGCGAAACGGTCCAGTCGAGCAGCCGCGTAGGTAAGCCATGATGCTGGGCCAGGCTCAGCCAGTGCCAAAGCGTATCGCGCTCGACAATGTCGCGGTGGGCATACTTTCTGAAGTTTCGCAGCAGGTGCGGTTCAAGCTCGGCAAAGTTGCCGCCCTGGCGAATTAAGGACGATTCAAGTTTGTAAGCGGCATTGGAGAGGCCGCGAAACACATAAGGAGAGCGAAATCGCCGCAGCTTTTGCTGCCATGAGCCAGTAAATAATTGCTCCTGTAACTCATTCCAACCGTTTACCCGTACTTCCATAGCGCTATACTTTACCTTTTTTCCTGCACAAAGCCAAACACCTCGTACATTACCTTTAAGGCTGCCAGCGAGGTAACATCAGAGATGTCCAGCGGCGGGCTGACCTCCACAATATCCATGGCGCGGATAGGTAACTTGGCAAAGATCAGGCGCAAAAATTCCAGGCACTCGCGGGTGGTCGGGCCGCCGTGTTCCGGGGTGCCGGTGCCGGGGGTGCAGGAGGGATCAATTCCGTCAATATCCAGGCTCACGTAAACCGCTTCGGCGTCTTGCATCTGACTAATGACATCGCGGGCTACGGCTTCGATGCCGCGCCGGTAAACATTGCGGGCCGTATGCCAGCCGATTTCGGGGTGGGCAGCGTAATAGTCCAGTTCTTCGGTTAAAAAGGAGCGCAGCCCGACGAACGCCAGGTGAGCCGGTGAGAGATTGGGCTGATCCAGGTTGCGGCGGGCGGTGTTGGCGTGGCTCCAGGGATGGCCCTCAAAGTTATCGGCCAGATCGGCGTGGGAGTCGAACTGAATGTAACCGACCGGCCCGGTGAAATTTTTGGCAAACGCCTTGAATAGGGGAATACCCACACTGTGGTCGCCGCCTAAAAAGAAAGCCAATCTATGCTTACCCTGGATGATTCCTGCGGCGCTCGCCTCCGTCGTCTCAAAAAAGCGTTCCCAGTTCAAATCGGTTTCCACATCGCCGTAATCTTTTACACAAATTTTTAACAGGACCCCCTCTTCGGTGGTCAAGCCCAAATGGGGGGTGATGCTGCGGATGCGCTGCGGCGCGTGGCGCGTTCCACCCCGCCAACTGACGGCGTTATCAAACGGCACACCCAGCACGCCAATTTCGGCATCATCGGCCTGGCTGGCTAGGCCGCTCCACAAAGCGCGGTGTTCGACAAGTTTTGACACTGTTTTGCCTCCTTGCTCTTTTTTCCGGTCTCGGCTACAATGGCCGTCCATCTTTATGAGTTTTTCACCAGGGCCACAGTGCCCGCTCTCCAAATTAAGCATGCAGCGTGGCGTCTGCTTTGGGGCTGTTGCTGTAAAAAGCAATTAAGGATACCTAACGATGAAGTTTGTCTTACGTTACGCCGACCATTTCGGTTAAAGCTCTCCCTGACGCCCCTGCACGCCGTCTGAAATGCTGTTAGGCATTGATCCAGCCGGATAACGAGTCCTGGCCTGGACCCGATGCCGTCTTTCCCTGCCGGATAATAATATAACAATGACGCAGAGACGCAAAAGGTGACTCTGTGCTGAAGTATACCAGGAGAGTGAACTTATGTTGAAACGAGAAAAAGCTCAACAGATTTATGATCGCGCCATGAAGGTTATGTCCAAAGGTGTGAGTTCAAATTTTCGCTATTGGAGTCCCACCACCACGCCGGTGATCGCCCGGGGTAAAGGGGCCAAAGTGTGGGATGTTGATGGCAACGAATTTATTGATTATCGTCTTGGCTGGGGGCCGATGATTTTGGGCCATGCCGACGAACGGGTCAATCAGGCTGTGCATGCGGCTATCGAAGACGGAACCATCTTTGCTGCCTGTACTGAACTTGAAGTGATGGTAGCTGAAAAAATATGTCAGATGGTCCCCGGTATGGAAATGTTACGCTTCACCAACACCGGCACTGAAGCAACCATGCACTCTTTGCGCGTAGCCCGCGCCTATACGGGCCGCGAGAAGTTTATCAAGTTTGAAGGCCAGTACCACGGCATGTACGATTATGCCCTCTTCAGCACCGCCTCCTCGAACCTTAGATCGCTGGGAGCGCGGCGCAGCCCGGTTGCGGTTCAGGTTGGCTCCGGCATCCCCAAAGGCATTCGTGACTATGTGATTACGCTGCCTTTTAACGATTTTGAAGCGGTCGAGCGGGCGGTCAAAGAGCGGTATTGGGAGATCGCGGCGATCATGGTCGAGCCGGCTTTGGGCAACAGCGCCGGCCTGGAGGCCGCTCCCGGCTTTTTGGCCCACCTGCGTAAAGTATGCGACGAATATGGCATAGTCTTGATTTTTGACGAAGTTAAAACCGGTTTTCGGCTGGCCAACGGCGGTGCGCGTGAAGCTTACGGCGTTATTTCTGATATTTCGGCCTATGCCAAAAGCCTGGGGAATGGCTACCCGGTGGCTGTTTTTGGCGGCAAGCGGGAAATCATGGAGCTTATTGGCCCGGGGAGTGTGGCTCACGCCGGTACCTATGGCGGCAACGCTCTGAGTATGGCCGCCGCCAACGCCGTCCTGGATATTTTGACGGCCAGCCCGGTGCTGGCTGACCTGGCTAAACGGGGCCAGCGGCTCAAGAGCGGGCTGAGCGAAATCCTAAGCGATGCCGATCTTCCCCATCAAATGACGGGGCACCCCAATATGCCTGGCTTTTTGATTACCGGGGAAAAAGTCACGGATTACCGGGGCATGGCCCATCATAACGATGAGGTTTACAATGCCATCCTCTTTCACATGTACGAACATGGGGTTTGGGCCGAAATTGATGCGCGTGAACCCTGGTTCCTGTGCGAGGCCCACGACGAGAGCCTGATTGACGAAACACTTAACCGTTTCCAGGATGCGGTCAAAGCGGTCAAGGCCCATTACCCTCACGCCAGTGGGGGAGGCAACCAGGCCTAATCAGCCTGTCTCGCTAACTCTGGTTCCCAAACTCAGTTTGGAAACCAGAGCAAAAGCAACTGGCCGGGATTGGGGGATGTGGGGCTGAAGTAATAATTTGAAATCCCCTAATCTCCTAATCCCGGCTCTATCACAGCGCAATTTTTATTTGCCCAAAAAGCAGAGAATCCCGGCGGCCACGCCCCGGGCCAGGATTTTAGGCTTGTTCTCCAACAGGTCCCGATCGTCGAGCAGAAAGCCCAGTTCAATGATCGCGCCGGGAGTCATCCGGTCAATTTCTCTGAAGGCGTGATACTTGGTCATATTATCGGTGACGCTGCTGAGATGTTCGGGCAGGCCGGTGTAGTCGCCATATTCTTGATAAAGGCAAGAAACCAACTTATCTTCGGCGTCGGGAATGGCGCTGTCGGTGGCCCGGGCGACTTTGAAACCGCTCGCGCCGGGAACCATGCAGCTATCGGCGTGAATGCTGATCAAGGCATCGGCCTGGAACCCATCCAGCCGGTCATCAAACTCGTCCAGCAGAACCGATTGAACGCCCCGCCGCTCCAGCAAATCAACCACTTCCTGCGCCGTGCGGTAATTTACATCGGCTTCGCTCAGCCCATCGGGGCAAACAGCGCCGGGATCGTAACCCCGGTGGCCGGCAACGATCCCAACCAGGGGCCGGAAGGGGTCGCGCGTCGGCAGTGGATTGTCGGCTACGCTGACCGTCGGGGCCAGCGACGGGGCGGTAGTGGTGGGTAGGGGTGGGGCAATTTTTATGACCGGCTGCACCTCCGGCTCAAAGAGCCTGAACCCCATCAGGATGCCCATGATGCTCAATACCATAAAAACTAGCGAGAACATCGTCCGCTGGCCGTGCGCGGATGTCTGCCGAAGCGGTTGGGCCGGTTTGGGCCGATAACTATACATAATACAAATATAACATAATATTTTATTTTCGTCCACAGCTTGGGCGGGAATTTTGGGGGAATGCCGGTCATTTTGGCTTAAACCTGCTCCAAAACACCAGCCAGCTAAAGCGCGGCACCGCGTTCCAGATGCGCCGCCAGCGCCAGGGTTGGGTCAGCAGGCGGTGGAACCACTCCAGGCCGAGCCGCTGCAGCCAAACCGGGGCGCGTTTGCTCGTCCCGGCAATAAAATCCAACGAGCCGCCAACGCCCATACAAACCGGAATTTGCAGCCGCTCCAGGTTGCGGGCAATCCATTTGTCCTGCTTGGGCGCGCCGTAAGCCACTAACAGGATATCGGGCTGGCTGGGCAAAATCCGCTGGACAATCGCCTCATTTTCTTCGACGGCCGGCGAACCGGCGTAGCAGCCGACCACATTCAGGTTAGGATAATGCTCCTTGAGTTTCGCCGCCGCCTGTTCGGCTACTCCCTCTCGCGCCCCCAGGAAGTACATCCGATATCCCTTTTGGTGGGATAACGCGGCCAACTGTACGACCAAATCAGAACCGGGGACCCGCTCCGGCAGAGGTGTTGTCCGCAGGAACCGGGCGGCCTTGAGCAGCCCAATCCCATCGGGCAGGGCCAGGGCGGCGGCGTTGATAATCTGCCGGAACTCCTCATCATGCTGCGCCGCCACCACAAACTCCGGGTTGACCGTGCAGAGCTGGTGCGGCTGGCCGCTGGCAATAAACGCTTCAATCAAGGCCAGCGTTTGGGTGTTGGTCAGGGCGTGGACTTTAACCCCAAGAATGGTGGCTGTGGGTGGAAGGGAAGGTTCGGGCGGAAGAAGTTCGGGGGAACTTGGAGGGACTTGAAGGAACTGGGAGGAACTCATTGGGACTTATTCGCACCTTTCTCGTTCTCTAACCCGGTTTGAGAATAAGCATAAGCGGTTTTTTTTCTGCCTTCTGCCTTCTGCCTACTGGCTACTGCTTCCAGTACTTCCAGAACTTGCCCTGCCGCTTGCGGCCAGGAGAATTTTTGAATTTGCTGGAAGCCCTGCTCAATCAAGCGGCTGCGTAGGTCAGCCTGAGTGGCGAGTTGAACCAATCCGGCAGCAATCTGGCCTGTATCATGGGGGTCAACCAGCAGCGCAGCCGGCCCGGCTACTTCCGGCAGCGAAGAGACATTGCTGGTCAGCACCGGTGCGCCGCAGGCCATCGCTTCCAGCACGGGCAGACCAAAACCTTCATACAAGGAAGGGCAGACGCAGGCCAGCGCACCGGAAAGGAGGGCCGGCTTGTCTGCCTCAGCGATGAAGCCGGGAAAGAGAACGCGGTCGGTCAAGCCCAGTTGCCGCACCCGTTCAAAAATGTCGGCGTAAAGCCAGCCCTGCCGCCCGGCAATAACCAGTTTGAGAGACGCATTGGGCAGTGAATCAACTGCGCTGTAAAACGCCTCAACCAGGCGGACCAGGTTTTTGCGCGGCTGGAGCGTTCCCAGGTAAAGGAAGTAATCGCCGGAAATGTTATACTGATTTTTTACGGCAGCAATCACTTGCAGATTGGTGACCGGGGCCAGGGTTTCATCGCGGCCCAGGTAGACTACGCTGATTTGATCGGGCTTGGCCCCGTAAAAATCAATCAAATCATTCTTGGTAGCCTGGGAGTCGGCAATGAGATGGCGGGCAACGCGAGTATGGCGGCGCGTCGTCCAGTCAAGGTACCAGCGGTCAAAAGGTCGGTGCGCTGTGGGGTAGTGCAGGTAGCCCAGGTCATGGACGGTAACGATGCCGGGGACCGGGCAAGAAAGGGGCAGAACATGAGCCGGCACAAACAGGGCGTCGGGCGGATGCAGATGCAGTTCTGCCGCCAGGCGCAGGTGGGTCCACAGGCGCGGCCAAGGAATGATTCGCGTTTCCACATAGGGCGAGTCCGGCCAGGCGGTGGGTTGCGGAGGATGGGGGGTATAAAGCCGGAAGCGGCGCTGCGGCGAAGCCAGTTGAACCAGGCCCTTGATCAATTCCAGCGAGTAAGTCTCCGTGCCGGTGCGGTGAGCGCGGGCGGCCCGGCTGGCGTCTATCCCAAAGGATGAAGGATGAAAGATGAAGGATGAATCACTCATCCTTCCCCCGCAGGTCGGGCAGATACTCCCGCAGCATATCCAGGGTGACTCGTCCTTCGCGCAGCAGCCGGGGTGGGGTGACGGTCAAATCAACGATGCTGGATGGTAAGGTCGTTGGGCTGGGGCCGCCGTCGAGGATGAGGGACAGCCGGCCCCGTAGTTGCTCGGCCACTGCCTGGGCGGTGGTGGGAGTGGGCTGGCCGGAGAGGTTGGCGCTGGTCACGGCTAGCGGGCGGCCCACTTGCGTAACCAGTTCCAGGCAAACGGGATGGTTGGGAATGCGCACGGCGACGGTACGTTCTCCGGTAGTCACCTCATCGGGCAGGGCCGGATTTTTGGGCAGAACGACGGTCAAATCGCCCGGCCAGAGCGCCTGTAACAGGGGCCAGGCCGGGTTGGGCACATGCCGGGCCACCAGGTTCAAGTCGTCAATCTGATAGATGAACACGGGCAAGGCTCTGTCGGGGGGGCGCTCTTTGATGGCAAAAATCTGGCGCACCGCAAACCGCTCAAAAGCGTTCGCTCCCAGGCCGTACACGGTATCCGTGGGGAACGCGACGACTTCTCCCTCGCGCAGCAGCCGCCGGGCAAGTTTAATTGCTTTTAAGGAAGTGACGGGGAGAATTTCGGTCATGTGTTATCCCTAAGCTGCAAGGTAGCAGGGTAGCAAAGTAGCAGAGTTGCCAGGTGAAACTCTCTCTATCTACTCTGCGTCCTGTTACCCTGCTACATGCTACTCTGTAAAATAAATCTTTCAATCGCCCAGGCCGCTCCTTCTTCGCTCAGGGGAGGGGCAATGACATCAGCCACGGCTTTAGCTCCGGTAGAGGCGTTGCCCATCGCTACCCCCAGACCGGCCCAGGCAATCATTTCAATGTCGTTGTCCTGGTCGCCAATCGCCATCACCTCGCTTTGAGGGATGCCGTAGTAGTCGGCTAAAAAAGCCAGGGCATGGCCTTTGGAGACTGTGGGCGAGGTGACTTCAATCAGCATCGTGTGGGAACGAAACACGCTCAGGCTGCCATTCAGGGTGGCCTGCAGCTCAGTGACCAAGGCTCCCGCTTCATCCGCCGGGTGAACGATTAATCCTTTGGTGGGTGGAACCGTCACTACCTGCTTGAGATCGCTCACTTCGGCAACCAATCCCCCGACATCCTCCAGAATTTGACGGCTGAACGGTGTGGCAAATTCGGTGTAGGTGCCTGAACCGCCGAGACAGAGATGCAGGGCCAGGCGGCGGGCGCGGGCCAGGTCAATCAACTGGTGGGCCAGCGGCACAGACAGACCATCATGGTTGATAGTTTCGCCGGTATGGCCGTTGTAAATCAGCCCTCCCTGACAGCAGATAGTGGGAGTGGTCAGGCCCAGCATCTCGACGAATTTGTGGGTAATGTCGTATTCACGGCCCGTCGCAATGCTGACATAAACACCCCGCTCTACTGCCGCTTTGATCGCCGCCTGCGTGCGCGGGGGAATGGTATGCAAATCGGCTAAAATGGTGCCGTCTAAATCTAAAGCCAGAAGTCGGATAGGCATAAATGTTTGGTCACCGCCATAAAGTCAGGCTTTGGCAACTACCTTCTTGGATTTCGGGTGTGAATGCAAGTTGTATGGTCATAACCTCCATCTTACCAGACGATGCACCTATCTCAAAAAACTCGGTTAGTAACCGCAGCGGTATGGTTGTCTGTCCCAAATATCCTTTTATACAAATCTTCACCATAGCTGGTTGGCAGGGGTTTGCCTTCGATTACTTTGAAAGTTCGCCCGCCGTCGGCCTGCCTTTCAGCCCGCAGGAAAATGGCGTTATCCATTTGTTTGTCATAAAAACTATCCGCAAATTCATACAAATGCGTTACGAAGAAAACCTTGATGCGTTTTTCCAACAGGGCGCAAATTATCTGCCCGGCAATCTCCGAGCCTTCTCTTTCGTTGGTCGCGGCAAATGATTCATTGAACAGCACCATGGAATTTGGTGTTATACTGTTGACAATATCGCTCATTCGACTGAGTTCCTCATCCAGTTTACCGCTGCTCATGGTCGCGTCTTCTTTCCTTTTGTAGTGGGTAAAAAGACCGTCGCAGATATTGGCGCTGAAAGCTTCGGCTGGCACAAATATGCCGGATTGCATCATCAACTGGGCCAGGCCGATGCTGCGCAAAAAAGTTGATTTGCCGCCCTGGTTAGCGCCGGTAATGATGACCAGGTTTTTATGGTCAGCAGCCACATTGTTACCCACAACTTTTCGTTTCATAGTTAAAGCCAGACAGATATCGTATAAGCCACTAAAGGAATGCCTGCGTTCGTTGGGAGGCAGCGGCCGGGGAAAGGACATTGGCTCGCCCATTTGGGCAAGCTGTTCGTGTAAATTCAAACAACCCACGTAAAAGGCCAATTCGATCCGCAGCATGGTGAAAAAACTGAGAATATGATCGGTGGACTGGGCAAGCGCATTGGCCACCAGGTTGATGCCCCTATCTTTTAACTCTGACAAGGCCCTGGCCCCGTTTTGATCGCGGTCGGCGATATAAAAAGTGTAAGCGGATGGTTTTTTGGCAAAGATCCCCTCGATCCAATTCTTTACCTGTTCTTCTATGACCTGCACTATCTCAAGTTCAAGCGACATTTGGGCCAAGATCCGCTGCAGCCACCCCTGTTTTTTGTCTTGTTGACGCAGGACGTAATTGGTCCCTTTGTTGCCTTGGCCCAATTCGGCGCTGATCAAAACACCCCGGCGGAATTTTAGTTCTCGGAGATGATTTTGGACGCTGGCGAAATATTCATCGCTCAGTTCTTGGTTGAGCATGGCGAAAAACGCCGTAAAACCCTCTGACTCAAACTTATCGGCATGGTCAGCGGCGATCTGCCTGAGTTTTTTAAGCATGCCGACCAGCATCTGCAACACTTGGATCGCTCGATGCAGGATCGTGTCGGGCGATTTGCTGAACAAGCCAAAATAAATCTTTTTCTCGCGTTCAATGGCTTCGACCGCGAGGTCGTAGATCTCCCTGACAAGGGCCGCGTTTTTCAGGCAATCCCTCAGAATATTTTGGCGATAGAGGATGGTCTCTAGATCATTCTCCAAACCGGATAAAACCACCTTCTGGGCCACTTCAAATAAGAATTTGTCGTCGCGGGCCATGGCGTTGAACAGCGTGTTTAATTCCAGGTCCTGGGTCAGGGCTGGTTCACTTGGCTGTAATTTCCGCTTTAGGTCAAAATCCTGAGCTTGATACAGCAGAAAAGCCTTCATGAGTTGAGCCGCTCCTTTAGACAATCGTAGGTCAGGCGGTACTTTTCGGCAATGGCGATGGCGTAGGCCAGTCCGTCAGCCGGCCGCCTTAAAATTTTATAGGTTCGCAAGGCCGGATTTTCAGGAACTATCGTACTGACCATGCTGACGGTTTTCTCGCTGAACGAGGTCAGTTCATCAATGAATGTGACGTAGACGCACAGCGCGTCCAGTTGGTTGATTTTTCCCATGATCTCTTTGCTCAAAAATAAGGCGTCGTTTAAGGTAGTGGAGGTTAAGATTTCATTCATGATGATGATACTGTTTGAGGTGGCCTGGTCGAGAATGCGGTGAATTCTGACCAGGTCGTCCTCCAGTTTGCTCCGCAGATCCTGGATATTTTCTTCCTTTTCAAAATGGGTAAAGAGCCGGTCGCACAGAAAGAGCTGCGCTTCCCGGCCCGGGACAGGACAGCCGAGGCTGGCCAGATAGTGCAACTGGCCGAAGGTGCGGGCGAAGGTGGTTTTACCGCCCTGGTTCGGGCCGGTGACGACAAAGATGCGCTCCTTACCTTTTAGGTAAAAATCATTGTAGACAACGGACGACTTTTCGATAATGAGTTTATAGGCCAGGGCTAAATCATAGACTTCACTGCCATAAACTTCCTTGCACGGGTTAGAGATTTGGGGATAACAGAATTTCAATCCGGCCCGTTTGAAGATGGCGACATACTCCAGATAGGCGACGTAAAATTGTATTTCCCGGTCAAAAATGGCCAGTGTTTCATCCAGATAAGGGGCGTTTTTTGCGCAAAAATTGTCAAGCTCTAGGAATATTTCAGAATACAACTGGGCGACCAGGTCCAGTACTCTCGCTTCCACATGGTTCATATCTCGCCCCGTGGAAAACTTAACCCGGTAATCTTCCACTGCTCCCTGTTTGAATTTCTGGAAGGTTCCCTCAACCTCGGCGCTGTAATCAATTTCAGCTTCATATTGATGGACCTTGATACTGTTACCCCTGATGAGCAGGCAGTACCTTACGCTGGACAGATCGGCTTTAAGCTTTTTTGTCTCTGCCAGCAGCGCCATAAAAAGGCCGGAATTGGCATAATTCGCCAGATATTCACGGAAGGCCAAAAAGCCGCGCGATTTTAATTCTAGCAGGGATAAATCCTGGACCAGGCCATTAACAGCGTCACAGTAAATTTCCACCGCGTCCAAAAACCAGCTTTCCTGCTGGTACTTGTAGTAAAGCTTGTCTACCTGGGCCAGATGTTCGCGCATGGTGCGCATTTTTTGGGCAAATGATTTAATCGGCTCAAACAGCGTTTCATTTTCAAGGTCCTGCATGATTTCGTGGCGATACTGGATCGAGTCACCATCGTTCAAGGCAGTGTAGAAGAACGGTTTTAAATTATATTCCTGCTTGCCGGCCGTGATGGCGTCTATAGCCTGATCCAGATTTAAATCGGCAAAAAAGTCGGGCGCTGCAAGCGTTTCTTTTTTTAGCCCGTCTTCAGTTTTTTCAAGGAGTATACTCTGGAAATCCATACAATAAACACCTCCTGACCTATGCCAAACTTAGCTGTGCTTCTTCGTCTTTATAAAACCAACAAAAAAGCCTCTACCTCAGCAACTTCGCTGCTCGAGGTAGAGGCTATTAGTCAACGGGTTCGATCAAACCCCAGCTTGACGAGGCGGGAAAAATTTCCCCGGCGAGCCTCATCGCCTATTCATTATCACTAGAATTATATCAATTCCTCAAGGACCTGTAAAAAAGTGGTATCAGCATTGAGGGAGCCCCAGCCCAAGGAGTTATCCTTCTAACACGGCGCCTTTGCTGGCGCTGGTCGCCATTTTAGCGTAGCGGCGCAGCCAGCCGGTCAGCCGCCTTTCAGGGGGACCGGCCCAGGCTTCCCGGCGGCGGGCCAGCTCATCTTCCTTAACCTGTAATTCCAGGGTCCCGTCAGGAATATCAATCTCGATTATATCTCCATCCTGCACCAACGCGATGGGGCCGCCTTCTGCCGCCTCCGGGCTGACATGGCCGATACAAGCGCCCCGGGTGCCGCCGCTAAAACGGCCATCGGTAATCAAGGCCACGCTCTGGCCCAGTCCCAGCCCCATAATATTACTGGTGGGGGCCAGCATCTCCTGCATACCGGGGCCGCCTTTGGCTCCTTCATAGCGGATCACCACAACCTCGCCCGCCTTGACCTGGCCGTTCAGAATACCGAAATTGGCTTCGTCGTGGCTGTTATAGACCCTGGCCGGGCCGCGATGGCGCAGCATCTCCGGCAAGACGCCGGCCGCTTTGACCACGGCCCCTTCGGGCGCCAGGTTGCCCATCACGATGCGCAGCCCGCCGGTTTGGCTGTAGGCGTTATCCAGCCGGCGGATACACTGCTCGTCGCGGGTTTCCTGCCCCTGGATGACTTCGCCCAAAGTCTTGCCGCTAACGGTCATTTGATCGAGGTGGAGCGCCCCCGGTTTTTTGCTTAACTCCCACAAAATGGCGCTGACCCCGCCGGCCTTATCCACATCCTCCACGTGATAGTGAGAGGAGGGGCTAACCTTGCACAGGTTGGGCACTCGCTGAGACACTTCGTTCAAACGCTGGAGGGGATACTCTACGCCGGCCTCCTTGGCAATGGCAATCGTATGCAGCACCGTGTTGGTGCTGCCGCCCATGGCCATGTCCAAGGCAAAGGCATTGTCAATAGCCTCAGCCGTGACGATATCGAGCGGTTTGAGGTCCTGCTCAACCAGCCGGATCAACTGCCGGGCGGCCGCTTGGGCCAGTTGCTGGCGGCGCGGGTCGGTCGCCAGGATGGTGCCGTTGCCGGGCAGGGCCAGCCCAAGCGCCTCACACAGACAATTCATACTATTGGCCGTGAACATACCGGAGCAGGAACCACAGGTAGGGCAGCTCACTTTTTCCAGGTGCGCCAATCTGGCCCCATCTATTTTACCACTTTGGTAAGCCCCCACACCCTCGAAGACGCTGATTAAATCCACCACCTGCCCCTCCTCCGTCACCCCGGCTTTCATCGGCCCGCCGGAGACAAAAATAGTGGGGATATTGAGACGCATCGTGGCCATGAGCATGCCCGGCACAATTTTATCGCAGTTCGGAATGCAGATCATGCCGTCAAAATGGTGAGCGGAGACAACGGTTTCCACACAGTCGGCAATCAGCTCCCGGCTCGGCAACGAATAGTTCATGCCGACGTGTCCCATGGCGATGCCATCGTCCACGCCAATGGTGTTAAACATGAACGGAACCCCCCCGGCCGCCCGCACTGCCTGCCGCACCACCTCTCCGAAAGCTTGCAGGTGCACGTGGCCCGGAATAATATCGGTGTAACTGTTGGCGATAGCGATAAAGGGTTTGTCCCAATCCTCCTCGCTCTGGATGACGCCGGTAGCTCTGAGCAGGCTGCGGTGGGGCGCTCGCTCAAACCCTTTTTTAATGATGTCGCTGCGCATGATCATTCTCCTTCATGGGATATAAAAAGTGGACCTTATTTTACCACTTATCTAAAATTTTGGACATCATTCAGCACGCTCTCTTGCCTCTTGGCTCAATTTACAGATTTTCCTGCCCTGGAGCTTGCCCCAACGCCTGCAAAATTCCCCCTCGCCCGACCAGCCCCACCAGCCGGCCTTCACCATCCACCACCGGCAGCCGTTTAATTTTGTACTCCAGCAGCAGGCGCAGCGCTTCCAGCAGCGACGTTTCGGGCCTCACTGTGACCACCTGGCCGGTCATAACCTCGGCGGCGGTGCGCTGGCTCAACTGGAAGGACTCGGCCTGGCCCAGCGGCAGCCGGCGCGTGAGCGATCGGATAATGCCGCTACGTTCGTCAGCCGTGGCCCGCTTGATGAGGTCGCCATCGGTGATAATCCCCACGACCCGCCGCTGCTCGTCAATCACGACGACTCGCCGCTGAGTATGGCTGACCACCAAATCTACAATTTTGGTCAGCGCGGCATCCACATGAACGGTGGGGACAGTTGTCATCATGATCTCGCCGACCCGGACATGCTGGCCAGGCGGCAGGCTTTTACGCGGCGACTCGGCTACCGGCGGCTGCGCCAGCGCCCGCAGCATGTCTACCCGGCTAACCATACCCACCAATTTATTATCGGAGTCAACCACCGGCAGACGTTTGATATCGTTTTCGACCATCACATTCACGGCCTGAGAAATGGTCGTGTTGTTGGTCACGGTGATGGGGTTGGGCGTCATAAACTCCTGCACCGTTTGGCCGCTCTGACGTAGCCACTGCAGCTCCCTGGTCAATTCGGCTTCGGTCAATTCCTGCTGGGTGCTGATAGTCAGTAAGCCGACCTTGTCTAGCAGATCCCCATCGGTTAAGATGCCTACCACCCGCCCCGCATTATCCACCACCGGCAAGGCCCGGTAGACTTTGTCCAGCAAAAGTACCACTGCTTCTACCAGGGGAGTACTTGCCTGCACCTTATGGACTTCACGACTCATTACATCATGGACCGGTGCTTCTGCGGGCAGTTCCCGCAAACGACGGTGACTGTAAGTGATCACTTCTACATCGTGGACGGTGATCAGACCCTCGATGACCATCTCCCGCAGCCGGGGCATGACCCGCTCGACCCGGGCCGGATTATCCACCCACTCGATGATGAGCGGCAGGTCCGCCGACAGATCCACCAGGCTGGCCGTGTGGATGCGGCTGTGCGCGCCAAAACCGGATAGAGCGCGGGTCACGGTTGCTCCGGCGCAGTCCTCTTTTTTTAGCATCTCCAAAATGGCCGCATACAAGGGTTTGCGCTGCCACTTGTCGCTTTCGCCGATATAAATCGTTACTTTTTTAGCCAGACCGACAATCTCCATTATGGTCCTCCTTCAATCAGCCGGGCCAGCACCACGCCGAGAAAGACGCCGAGCATGCCCAGCCCGGTGTTGCCTAAAAAATAGAGCGCGGCCGGCCACCACTGCCCCTGCTCCATCAGCCCCAGGGTCTCGTAGCTGAACGACGAAAAGGTGGTATAACCGCCCAAAAAGCCAACCGCCACGAACAGCCGCGTTTCCGACGGTAGAGCCAGCCGCCCGGTGGCCAGGGTCAGAAACAAGCCGATAATGAAACTGCCGCTGACGTTGATCAGCAGCGTGCCATAAGGAAAGTCGGCCCCCCAGCGATTGGCCGCCCATTGTTGCAGCAAGTAACGGGTATTGGCCCCAATGAAACCACCCAGGCCAATCCAGAGATATTGTAGCATCCATTATCCTCAAATTGAATAATAGTTTACTTAGATGTGTTTAATGGCGCAGCAGGTTTTTGAAGCGGTTGATGAAGCCGGTATTTTCTGCTGAGGCCGGCTCAAATTGGCCGCCTTCAACGGCAGCCAGGCGCTCGCGGCAGGCGGCTAAATCTGCTCGTAACTGCTCCGCTTCTTCCTTAAAGGCATCCCGCTCCGGGCGGAGACGGTGGACCACCCCTTCCAGCCCAGTCACCGAGTTCCGCAGCGCGCCCATGCGCATTTCTAACGTCTGGTTGTCGCGCATAAAGCTGAAGGTGCGGAACTTCATCACCGCCAGCTCCGAGGCCATCTGGTTTAGCTGCTCGGCCAGGTAAGCCCGGGTTGCATCGTCGGCTTCAATCACCTGCCGGCCCTGGACATAGCCCAGCCCCAGCGTGAGCAAGATGCGCAGTCCCTCCTCGACTTCCCAGCCGTTGCGCTCGATGGCGGCCTGAATCTCGTCGTAGGTTTCCTTGAGTACTTCTATTTCCAATTTGACTTTCTCCGCGCCGGCAAAGAACTCCTGTTCAAACCCGGCGCTGCTCGATTTCACGGTTTCGTCCGTCATCGCTACCCCGACAATGTCTTCAGATGACAGGTATCGTTAGCCGTTACCAATGCCGCCCGCCCCTGGTCCAGCTCAAAGAGGGTCAGCGAGGCCGTATCCACCCGAAAGTTGCTGAAGTGGCCGTTGTGGATGCCTAATAAAGTGCATAAGAATACCTGGCAGACCACCTGGTGCGAGACTAACACGACCTGCCCGGCAGGATAAAGCTCTGTCAGCCGGTGAACTAGATCGGTCAGGCGGCGGCGCACATCGTCCAGCGGCTCCCCCTGGGGGAAACGGACGATATGCGGCACATTTAACCAGGCCCGATAAAACTCCTGAAACCTGGCCTCCGCCTCGGCTGGGCTGAGACCCGTAAACTCGCCGTAATCAATGTCAACCAATTGGCCCTCCGGCTGAACGGTGAGATTCACGCTGCCGGCAATGGCTTCGGCAGTTTGCCTGGCTCGCTGCAAGGGACTGGTCAGGACCGCCGCCGGTTGGAATTCGGCGGCAATGCGCCGGCCAACAGCTTCGGCCTGCTGCAAGCCGGTTTCATCCAAAGCCAGGTCGGCCCGCCCACGAAAGTGTAGATCTTTATTCCAGGCTGTCTGGCCGTGGCGGACAATCAACAAAGTGGTCGTCATAAACGTTTTATCTCCTTGTCTAACTTAAGTATTTGCAAGGTTTTCCATAGCGGTTAAGCGTGAAGCGGCAGCCAGCTTTTAATGCCGAATAAAAAACTCCTACCAGGGACTTTTCTGGCAGGAGTTTTCTGCGTTGTTTGACCCTGACTCCTGCCTGTGACTACTCACTTAAGCAGGAGTCATTAGCCTTAATCGGGCGGTTTTAGGTGGACTCCATCACCGTTTGAGACGCTTGCTTGGCTCGAAGGGTACTACTTGAATTATATAATACCAATGGCTTAGGGGTTTGTCAAAAGATCTTGTTGTGGCAGGTCATCGGCCGGCTGTAAATTTTTATTACTACCAGTAATTTACTCGCAAAATTAAAGGATTGACTTTACCCTCTTTTTGTAATATTATTTCAGAATATTCTGAAAATATAGTATTAAAAGTAAAAATAAACCTAAGGGGGGAATCATGCCGCTCAGAATTGTTTTGTTAACACCGGCCCGCCGGTTCATTGCTAACCGGTTTGGATTGGGCTATCAGGTACCGCTGGGGCTGGTCTGCATTGGCGGGCCATTGGTGGATGCCGGGCATCATGTTAAGTTGATTGACAACGATTTATACGGCTGGCCCTCCCAACGACTTGTGGCTGAAATCGCCGACTTCAAGGCAGACTGCGTGCTGTTAGGCCACACCGGCTCCACCGCGGCGCATCCGACCTGTCTGGCTACGGCCCAGACGTTGCGCTCGGCGCTGCCAAACCTGAAAATCGCCTATGGCGGAGTTTATCCTTCCTATGCCACCGAGGCGACTCTGCGGGCGTGTCCGGCTATTGACGTGGTGGTCCGGGGCGAAGCAGAACAAACCGTAGTGGAGCTGGCCGCGGCCTGGGAGCATGGGACGCCGCTGGACAGGGTGAATGGAATTACCTGGCGGACTGGGGATACGATTAAGGCCAATCCATCCCGTCCACCCCTTCAAAATTTGGACGTTTATCGCCCCGGTTGGGAGCTGGTAGACTGGCCGGGCTACAACCTCTTCGGCCTGGGCCGGTCGGCCGGGATCCAATTTAGCCGGGGCTGCCCTTTGACCTGCACCTTCTGCGGGCAGTGGCTCTTTTGGAAAAAGTGGCGGCATCGCAGCCCGAAAAATTTTGTGGGCGAGCTAGCTACACTGGCCAGGGAGTATGGAGTCAGGATTGTCTGGCTGGCGGATGAAAATTTTGCCGCCGACCGCCAGGTGGTGCAGGAGGTCTTGAAGCTGCTGGTCGAGGCCGACCTGGGCTTGTCGTTGAATATTAACATGACTGCCGCCGACGTGGTGCGCGACGCCGATTTGCTGCCGCTGTACAAGGCGGCCGGGGTTGATTACGTGGTCATGGGCGTTGAGTCGCTGGAAGATGAGGTGGTGACTTCGGTGCGCAAAAATAATCCCTTCCAGGTTTCAAAACAGGCGGTGCGACTGCTGCGGCGGAACAAAATTATCAGCCTGGTCAACCTTATTTACGGCCTGGAGGATGAGAGCCTGGCGACGGTGCAAACCAAGCTGAGGAAGCTTTACGAGCTGGACCCTGATATTCTCAACGCCGTCTACCTCACCCCTCACTTCTGGACGGCGACCGGCCGGGCAACCCGCCCTCAAACCGTTATCCAGACCGACCAGACACGCTGGACGTACCGCAACCAGGTGATTGATACCCCGCGACTCACTCCGGGCAGCCTGTTTTGGAGCGTCAAGCTGACCGAGGCTTTATTTCATCTCCGGCCTAGAGCTTTAGCCCGTCTTTTTTGGGGAGGGGATAGGAAGGTACGGCAAATTTTGCGTTCCTCATTGGCCGCTGGTTTTCGAGTAGTCCTGGCGGAGATGGGTGAATTTTATTTCTTGACCAAATTTTCGCCCCAAGGAAGCTTTACGGCGTCTGAAGTTTTCGCTCAATCGAGGGTGATACCACCGGGAGGTATAGGGTAAGAAAATAGTACTGCTGCTCGTCTAATTGTTACCTTATTTTTGCGCAAGCAGAAGCCAATTCTATTTTTTAATGCAAATAGCGGCCGTTTCTAATCGACTTTAGCGGCCTGAACAGTAGACGTGTTGCGAAATAAGGATAAAACGATAGGCCAGGAAAAATCATATCATTG
>JAHDWA010000128.1 GCA_023382535.1 Anaerolineae bacterium
TTGAAGTTAAAGGTGTCGGCGATACTCTGGTAATAGCGGTTGTCCTTATTGACATCGTCTACGATCAGGGGTTTCCGGTGCGTTGCCACCCACCCGGCGATACCCTTATCGCGGGCAAGACGCACCCCTTTGAGATTTTCTCCCCCACCGCCCTCGATCACGGCAAATACCAGCTCGTCGGTCAGCTCGTCGAGCAAAATCAGCGAGCCGGCCGAAGCATGCATCACCTCTACGGCGGCAGCCAGAATTTTATGGAGCAAGGGATCCAAATTTAGCTCGGAAGTGAGTGACCCGGCTACTTCGTGCACTACATGCAATACGGCGATGCGATGTTGGGCTTCCTGAAAGTTGGCTTCCAGACCATTTATTTTTTCTTTGAGGGCTGCTAATTCCTCTAGCTCGGACATAGTGCTCAAGCTGTCACCCTGTTCCTTTATCAACTAATCCTAGCTCAATCGAGAAAAAAGGGCTAATTGCTGAGCAATTTCCGCAACAAGGGCATTTCCCGTTCGGTGGCTTCGCGGCCCAGGCGGATAAATTCGTCGGCCTTATCATAATCCATCGAAGTTAGCAGTTCCACCCGCGGCCTGATCAACACATCTACCGGACTCATCCGGGTTTTGACAATCTCCCGCTCCATGATCGCCATCATACTGGTTAACACGCCAAAGAAATTGGGGTTGAGTGACTGCCCGGACTTCATCCGCCCCCGCACCCGTTCTTCTTCGATTGAAGGGATAACGCTGGAGGCGATAATGATGTTGGCCCCTTTTTTAGCCAGGATGCTGGCCGGCACCGGGTTGACGGCGCCGCCGTCAATCAAATAATGCCCATTGAGCTGATAGGGTGAAAAGATACCAATCATGCCGATGCTGGCTCTTAGGGCCTCGGCCAGCGGACCTTCTTCAAAAACAATTTCCTCGCCCGACATTACATCCGCGGCGACGACGTAAAAAGGAATTTTGGTGTCGGCAAAGGTGGCGTGCTTGAATTGTTTATCCAGATATTTTAGGGTAGCGTTGCCTTTGATGAGTCCATTCCAGGGCAAAGTCAAGCGAGGATCCCACAGGCCACTTTTGAATTCAATCAGTTTGACCAGGTTTTTGGCAAATTGAGCGATTTCTTCGGGTGACTTGCCGCAAGCATACAAACCACCAAAGAGCGAACCGGCGCTGGTGCCGGCGATCATATCAACCGGAATCTTAGCTTCTTGGAGTGCCATCAGGACGCCGATGTGGGCAATTCCCCTGGCGCCGCCACTGGACATGGCCAGGCCAATAACGCGCTGGGAAATTTTACGGGCTGTCCGGCCCAATTCAGCCTCAGTATTGTTACAACTAAAAATCGGCCCTGCGGACAATTCGGTGATCCATGGCGCGGCGGGAGTTTTGAGCAGGACGGTCGCCCGCACCAGTTGCAGGGCCTTGGCCGTAACCTCGTTGTACTCTGTGGGTAAGGCAACCAGGACCCAATCGTAACCATCCACCAGGATGCTCAAGGTTTCAACCAGAGTGGGGCTGGATAAGTTATCCATCGCTTGCAGTACCACCAGGCTCTCATTTTGAGCGCCGGGGTTGATTTGCTCGTTCAAGTTGGTCCCGGTGGCATCGAACAAAACGACCCGTTGGCGGGTCAACCGATGGACATGTTCGGCCAGCCGCCAGGCTTCAGGGCCAAAAATGGCCGTCAGGGTATAGCCGGGCCGTTTTTCAACTTCCATAACCGCATCGCTGAGACGGCGGCTCAACTCGCGGGTCAGTTGCAGGGCTATTTCGGGGTGGTCAGCCAGGAGATCGTCCATATCCCCTTTGCGCAAAACCCACAAATCGGCGTCAATCACTACCGTCACCGTAGCCGAGCGGCGCTGGTTCAACAACAGGGCCATCTCGCCAAAAAAGTTACCTGGCCCCAGGTAGTTGACAATTTTTTCCTGCTGTCCCGGCCCCGTGTTGACCGAAACCTTCACCTGGCCGGACTCGATCAAATACATGGAGTCGCCCAGGCTGTTTTCCACAAAAACGACTTCGCCGTGCTCAAAATGAACCTTGTGCAGTTTGGCTGAAATGGCTGCCAGGGTTTCGGTGGAACACGATTTGAAGAAGGGGATGCGCTGCAGGCTTTCTTCGATGAGCTGGTATTTTGAATTTATTTCAACCATTGTTAATGGCCAATCCCACCGGACGTTATTTTAACAATTATACCATATTGTGGCGGGTTGCATCAATGGTACATGAGGCTTAAACTAATCGTCAATAGTGAATGGTCAATAATCAATGGTTAACGATTTGGCAATTCCATGGTTTTATGCAGGGCCAAACCTTCTCCGAAGCTCGATTATGGCTCATGACAGCTTCCGGGAAGGTGCAACATCATCTTGACCCGTACACAAGGGGATTAGATTTTAGGTTGCAAATGCTCGATAATTTGATATAATGAGGAGACATAATCTCAAGCCAGCGTTAGAGCTATGACCCAAGCCCTCGACCAAACCCGGCCAACCTCGCCGGTTGCTCAATTACAAGAGGCAATTGATTTAGCCAAAACCGGACGCAAAGTTGAGGCGCGTGACGCGTTACGGCGCGTCGTGGCGTTACAGCCGCTCAACCAGGCTGCCTGGCTGTGGCTCGCAGCGGTAGCGGAGGAGCCGGCTGAAGCGGAAGCGGCCATGGCCCAGGCCCGCCGAATCAATCCACTTCATCCCAGTCTGGCCCAGGCGGAACAATGGCTGGCTAAACGTTTTGCTACCCAGCCTTCTAGTCGGATCACCGTTTTGCCTGCCCCGCCGTCTACCAAGCCCCATAAAATCGTGACCCAGCCGTTGCCGGCGACCCCTACCCAACCCCATCAGGCGAGCACTCTGCCAATGGCTTCACCCCCCTCACCGACGCGGCCTACCCGGCGCGAGCCGTATCTTCATCTCCTGATGCTCGGGATCGTAGCCCTGGCGGCGGTGGCGGGGTTAGGGGTTTTGTTTTTAGGAGTGACGTTGCCGGTCAACGCCACAACGCCGAAACAGCCAACTCTTGCCTCCACTGACCTTTTAAAAGAGCGGCCCTCAGCCCTGGATGCGGCTTGGGCCAGGCGCGATTGGACGCAGGCCATCGCCCTTTTGGAGGGCCTGCGCCAGGCGCAGCCCCAGGCTCAGACAGTCAAGGATCAACTGACCCATGCCTACCTGCAAAAAGGTATTGCTCTTCGCCACAAAGGCTTCATTGAAGAGGCCCAGCCTTACTTTACGCAAGCCCTTCTGCTCACTCCCAGGCAGTTGCGCGCCCAACAAGAGCAGCGCCTGGCTTCAGCTTACTTGCAGGGGATCAAGTATTACCAGGCTGGGGCGTGGGCTGAAGCGATTGATGCGCTGGAAGTCGTGCGGGCTGAGGCTGAGGATTACGTTCATCTTGAAGATTTATTATACAGCGCTTATTACAATCATGGCCTGGCGCTCCAAGGGTCGGGTAAATTGTCTCAGGCCAGACACGCCCTTGAAGCAGCGGTCATGCTGCGCCCCGATTTGCCTGAGCCGCGCCGCGAAATTGCCGACATCGAATTTGCCCTGGCTCCGCAAACCTTGCCATCGCCGCCTATCCCTTCGGCCTCTAACAAAGATAAATTGATTGTGGTCGGCATTGCCGAGCAGCGCATGTGGGTCTTTGAGAAAAACGTAAAGGTGTTTGATTTTGTCGTTTCCACCGGCGAGCCGGGCAGCGATACGGCGGTCGGCGATTTTGAAATTCTCGACAAAATTGACGTGGCTTATGGTGGCAACTGGAATCTGGACATGCCTTTCTGGATGGGGATTTACTGGGCTGGTTCGCTGGAGAATGGCATCCATTCGCTGCCGATTGTCAGGCATACCGGCTACAAACTGTGGGATGGCTACCTGGGCCAGCGCGTCTCTTATGGCTGTGTAATTTTGGGCGACGAGGATGCGGCGACACTGTACAAGTGGGCTGAGGTTGGCATCAAGGTGAGGATTGTGCCGAGTTTGACCGATTGGCCGGGGGAACACAGAGAACGCTGAACCGACCCGGAAATCATCAATTTGAAGATAGATTTTAGGACGGACAGTAACTGCCAGCTACAGCCTCTCAGTGAGGCATCAGGCTCAAGACTCGATGCGGGAGCGAAACTTTATCCCGCCTTATCACCCCGCCTTTTGGCCTCGGTCAAGGCCGAAATGATGACCTCTGGCGTTACCGGTGTTTGGGTAAACTTGACCCCGAAAGGCCGCAGCGCGTCTTCCACGGCATTGACGACAGCAGCCGGCGAGCCGATAATGCCCGCCTCGCCGACCCCCTTCATCCCCCCCGGAATAACGGGTGATGGCGTCACCAGATGGTCCAGCCGGAGGCGGGGCAGCTCGGCGGCGGTGGGCAGCAGGTAATCCATGAAGCTGGCATTCTGCAACTGACCGGTCTGGTCGTAGTGGAGTTCCTCATATAATGCCGTAGCAATGCCCTGGGCCACTCCCCCGTGAATCTGCCCTTCCACAATCAGCGGGTTGAGGATGGTGCCACAGTCGTGGACGACCACATAATCCAAAAACTTCACCTGCCCGGTTTCCAGATCAACCTCGACGACCGCTATATTGGCGCCATAAGGCCAGGCCATCTGCGGCGGATCAAATACTTCCATGGCCTCCAGTCCGGGATCCATAGCGGATGGCAGTTCAAGCGCCCGCCAGTAAGCAGCCCGGCCAATATCTTTCATGGTAACTGAGCGTGAGGGTGTTCCCTTGACCCAGATGCGTCCTTCCTCTATCTCCAAATCCGACTCGTCCACCTCAAGCATATGGGCGGCGATAGCTTTGATCTTCTCCCGCAGGCGCTGCGCGGCTTTCATGATCGCGGCTCCTCCCACTGCGGCCGACCGGCTGGCCCCCGTGCCGTAACCGGTATAGGGACAGGTCTGGGTGTCGCCGGTGACAATCGTCACCCCCTCAAGGGACACGCCGAGCGTCTCGGCGCATAATTGAGCCAGCCCATTGGTGAAGCCCTGCCCCATCTCGCACAAGCCGGTGTAAACAGTCACTTCACCGCCCGGTTCCACCCGGATACGGGAGATGTCGTAGCCCCCTTGCTGCAAGCCGCCCTCGTTAAGCTGGCGCGATGGCCCCAATGCCGTGTTCTCGACGTAGAAGGAAATGCCGATCCCGACATAGCGCCCCTGCTGGCGCAGCTCTTGCTGGCGCCCCCGCCACTTGGGGTAATCCAGCAGTTCCAGAGCGCGGTCAAGACACTCGGCGTAGCGGCCGCTGTCAAAGGTGGGCTGTAAACATTGATAGGGGAAGCGGTCGGGGGGGATAAAGTTCTGGCGGCGAATCTCAGCCGGGTCCCTGGACAGAGTCAAGGCCAGCCGGTCTACCAGCCGTTCCACCACAAAATTGGCCTGTGGTTGGCCCCAGCCCCGGTAAGAACCCGAAGGAGTTTTATTGGTCACAACCGCCCTGGCCTGTACCTGGGCATTGGGAATCTGGTAGACGTTGGTCATCATCACCGAGGTCAGCCAGAGCGGGCCAAAGCTGACCATGTGCAGGTAAGCGCCCATATCCCCAATAAGCTCGGCCTTAACCGCCGTAATCGTCCCATCGCGGCGAGCAGCCATCGTCGCTTCCACGACCTGATCGCGGGCGTGAACCGTTGCCAGGAAGGATTCCAGACGATTTTCCACCCAGCGCACCGGGCGGCCTGTCTGGCGGGCCAGCAGGGCTACCGCTACCTCTTCCGGGTAAAAGTGAAATTTGCAGCCAAACCCTCCGCCAACGTGAGGAGTCTGCACCCGGATGCGGTGCTCAGGAATATTCAGTGTTTCGGCCAGAAAGTCCCGGACGATGTGCAGAATTTGGGTAGAGGTCCAGAGGGTAAGTTCGTTGCGGTGCGGCTCCCACTCGGCCAGCACCCCGCGTGTTTCCAGGGGACAGGCAAATTGACGCTGGATGCGGAAGCGTTCGGTGATGATGACCTCGGCCTCGGCCAGCGCCCGATCCACATCGCCCATCTCGGCTTGAAACGTTCCGGCGATGTTGTCCGGCCAGCCCTCAAAAAGACGGGGGGCATCGGGCTGGAGGGCTGCTTCAACTGTTCCAAGCGAGGGCAGGATTTCCCAATCCACCCCAATCTGGTCCAGCGCGTCTTGAGCCAGATAAGGCGAGTCCGCAGCGACGACGGCCACCGGCTCGCCGGCATACCGCACCCGCTCCCGGGTCAGGGCATAGTAGGGAGTGGGTCGCTGCTGAAAGTGGTGCGTCTGGGGCTGCGCGCCCAGGCCGGGAGGAAGGTCGGCTTCGGTCAGGACGGCATGGATACCCGGTATGGAGCGGGCGTAGCTGGCATCAATAGATCGAATCCGGGCGTGGGCATACGGGCTGCGTAGAAAAGCGGCATGGAGCATACCGGGCCTGACCAGATCGGCCAGGAAGCGGCCTGCACCGGTCAGCAGTTCAGGGTCTTCGCGCCGCTTCAGCCGCTGGCGCACCTGGCCTGGGGTAAAAGCTGCTGCATCGTTTGTTTCCATAGGGTGAGGCCCTCCTGGGGTAGTTCCGGCATCGAGGCAGTATTATGCCACAAGTGAGGGCGTAAAACAATCTAAATAAAACCACAAAAGTTGTTCGGAATGTAGGGGTGACCCTTGTGGCCGTCCGGGCGGGGCAGGCGTATGGCTACGGAGTTAGTATCTGGTTTTATTTAGTGCCGGCGGCGGACTCGCCTGGCTGCTGGCCGGACAAATTCGCTCTGCCGGTCGAGCACCTGCGAGTCGTCCTGGAAGGGGGTGCTGCGCAGATACTGGCGGTGGACCGCTTTATCCTCCAGGATGGTCACATTCAAGGTGCCGGTAACGGTCCCGCCGGTAGTACTGGCCGTAGCGTGGATGCTGTAATCGCCGGGCAGGACGACCCGGCCAAAATCATCATAGCCGTTCCAGTAGAGATTCTGCTGGCCGGCCCCCCGGTGGCGGCGATACAAAAGGGTGGCCACCGTGTTGCCGCGACTATCTTTAATTTCAACCGTGGTTCGGGCCGCTTTAGATAAATCAATACCAAACCTCAAAAAGCGGCCTTCTTCCGGTAAACCGGGCCGGAAGGTACCGCTTTCGGCGGACACCACCAGCGCCACCGGGCGAGTTAGAACATAGGCCAAAATAAGCAGCAGCGGCAGCGAAATCAACACCGGCACAAAGTAGGCCGATAGGGTCGGTAAATTCCGGGCGACCCGGGCCAGTTCCGATTCGGGCGGAGTCACTTCAAAGCGGAGGCGGCGTTGCAGCTTGGTCGTGTTGCCGGCCTGGTCCTGGGCTGTCACTTCCAGCAGGTTGTCGCCCTTGAGCAAATTGACCGTGGTTTGAAACTCGCCCAGCGAGCTAACCGTCACGCCCTGGCCGCCGACCAAAACTATCGCGCCGGGATCGGTTTTGCCAATGATCTGCACTCCGGCCTGCTGGAAAGAGGTTCCATCTTCCACATTGACCGATAGGCTGGGGGCGCTCGTTTTGCGATGAATGATAATTTCCTGCGAAGTCACATTGCCAACATCGTCGGTCGCTTCGATCCGCAGGATGTTATCACCCTCCTGTAGAATGACTTCCCGCTCAAATTGGCCATCCTCGGCTACGGTCGCTTCCTGGCCGTTCACTTTTAGCGACGCTCCTGCCGGCACAACTCCGGCCACCGTAATCAGGTTTTCGTTGGTCCAGGAGTCGTTGGCCGGGGCGGAGATGGCAATTTCGGGCGGCTGCGTGACCAAAATGATCTCGCGCGAAATAGTCGCCACGTTGCCGGCCGGGTCGGTGGCCGAAAGCTGCAACGTGTTGGAACCTTCAGCCAACTGGCGTTTAAGGCTAAAACGGCCCTCGGCGTCAACCGGTAAAACTTTGGGGTCGCCGGCCAACTGCACCACGGCATCCGGGTCGGTCAAGCCCTCGATGGTTAAATTGGCCTGGCGCACCCGGCTAACTTCATCCAGATTAGCCAAACGGAGCGTCGGTGGGGCGGTATCTACCACCACATTGGCGCTCTGCGTCGCGGCCATAACGGTCCCTTTGGCTGTAACCTGCAAACGATAGCGGCCATCGGAGACTACCTGGTCCAAACTGTCCCGGCCATTCCAGATCGCTACGTGCTGGCCGCGCGTTTGAAATTCGTTCGAGGTGATAATTTGGACCAAGACGTTGCTTTCATTAAAAACCTGAACCGTGACCTGGGCATCTTCGTTGAGCGTATAGCTAAAGTTGGTGGTATCCTGGGCCTGATCACTGTTGGGAGAAATGATGCTGGGCGAAGCCTCGGCGCTAATTTTGGGCGTACGCAGCCAATCGCCAATAAAGGTGACGCCCAATAAAACGGCAACCGTTCCGACCGTGATCGCGGTAGCAATAGGGCCAAAGCTTAGCCCTCTGCTGGTAGCACGACGACGAATTCCCTGTTTTTCGGTTTCAACTTGTTGAAATCTTGTAGCCATCGTACTTGCCCTTTAATCAATTTCAAGCTGGATCAACCCGGAATCGTCCCTGGGCGGTTCCCACTCGGGTAACTCGCTGGTGTGTGGCACGCGGACGGGGCGGCGAGGGCGGTCGAAGATATTGTCCACTAACTCAGCGCCGCTCGCAGCGTCCAGGGAAGTTGAATGAGCGGCGCGTCGAAACAATTTCACCGGTCCCGCCTCAGTTATCGAACTGCCCTGCTGGTGTCGGCGCAGTGCGCCGAAATCCTGCTGAGGCGCTACCGGCAAATCAAGCGTTTCTCTTAGACTGTGTACGGTGGTTCCAACGATGATGACAACAATTAAGGAAAAGAGCGGGCCCGTCGGGTCTTTTAGGGCAGCCAGGGTCGCCGGGGTAACAGCTTCGTTCAACCAATAAGGCAGCCCTAAATGCGTGGCCAACAAAATCAACCCACCTCCCGCCGTTAAAACCAGAATAGACCAGGGGGCGCGATATTTGACCCACTTGCGTCCGGCCAGCGAGCCAACAAAGCCAGCCGCAACCGCCCAACCGATCACCTGGAGCAAATTGTAGAGAATTACGCCCGATGTTGCCGCAAATGGTTCGACCAGCAGCAGCAAGGTCTGCAACGAGTTGGCGGTCTGAAAACGAGTCACGATGGCTTGAGTCTCAGGGGCGTGACCGGCCATCGCCAGCCAGTCAATATCCATCCCGGCCATGCCGCCCAAAATTTTGCCCCACATCGCGGCCAGAACGGCAACCCAGGCTCCGGTTGTACCCCCCCACCACAATCCAGCCAAGATTGGCGCCAGCCAATGCAAATGATACTCGGCCAGGATAGGCGTTCCCAGAATCAGTACGGCCGCCCCTATATAATGCACAAAAATACGCTGGCTGAGCGCAGCGATACCTAAAAGTAACACGGCCAGGTACAGGTTGATAGTATAGATCGGATAGATCATTGCCACCACCGCCAAGATGTAGGCGAGCAGCGGCCAGCGAATACCCAGCACCGCAATACTCAGGCCAATAACCACCACCCAATTAGCCGGGTAAACCGACAGGTTCAGCAAGGCCAGCACCACCAATGCAGCCAAACCAACCGCCGTGACCGTACTTTCTAACAGGGCCTGGTAGCGGCGATATAGATTATGCGGTCCGCGAAAAGCGCGAGTCATCATATGAATCAGCGAATAGTGAATGGCGAATAGTTAAACATTCCTCTGGTTCCCAAACTCAGTTTGGGAACCAGAGGAAATAACACGGGATAATTCGCCATCCAAAATCTAAAATCATTACCCCAGCTCCATTTGGCGCAGACCATTTCCTCGCGATGGGTAGAGCGGTTGAGGTTGAGGTGGTTCTGACGCTGGACGAGCGTGGCTGCGGGCCCACTGCCGCAGCGCCGAAATTTTGCTTTCCATTGTTTGAGACAGAGGAATTGTATGCTTCAAATTTCTATACAAATCCTCATCGGTTAGCTCGCGGCTGTCTTCAAAGGCATCGTATAAACCATCAATAATCACCTGCTCAATTTCGGCGCCGCTGAACCCTTCGGAGGTAATGGCTAATTCATTCAAATCAAAGCTCAACGGATCGCGCCCCCGCCGGGCCAGGTGAATGGCAAAGATTTCACGGCGTTCCTGTACCTGGGGTAAATCCACAAAAAAGATTTCGTCAAAGCGGCCTTTGCGCAGCACTTCGGGCGGCAGAGCCGAAATATCATTGGCCGTGCCGATCACAAAGACCGGCGAGTTTTTTTCCTGCATCCAGGTTAACAGACTGCCAAAGACCCGCGCCGATGTGCCGGCATCCGACGTGCCGGAGCCGGTCGCCCCGGCTAAACCCTTTTCAATTTCGTCCAGCCACATGACGCATGGCGAGACGCTTTCGGCCAGGCGCAGGGCGGTGCGGATATTCTGCTCGGAGGAGCCGACCAATTCGCTGAAGACCCGGCCCAGATCAAGGCGCAAGAGGGGCAACTGCCACTGGCTGGCGACTGCTTTGGCCAGCAAACTTTTGCCCGCACCCTGCACGCCCAGCAGCAGCAGCCCTTTGGGTTCCGGCAGCCCGAAGCGGCGCGCTTTTTCGGTAAAGGCCATGCCGCGTTTGCGCAGCCACTGTTTCACCAGCCCCATCCCGCCGACGTTGGCAAACCCTTCCACCGACTCGTAATATTCCAGCACCTGCGAGCGGCGGATGAGCTGCTCTTTCTCGGCAATGATCACGCTCAAATCAAGCTCGCGGCCCATGACCAGGCTCTTGGCAAAGACATTTTCCGCTTCGATGCAAGTCAAGCCGCGAGCCGCGTTAAGGACTCGCTCCCGCTCCTCCTCCTTCATTTTCAACTGCACCCCGGCAATCTCGCGGGCGGAACGGACCACCCGGTCCAGCGATAGTTCCAACTCATCCAGCGTGGGCAGCGAATAATCCAGAACCGTAATGTCCTTTTCCAGGTCGGCAGGGAAACGGAGCATCGGCGAGAGGATGACCAGGGTCTTGCGGCTTTCCTTGAGCTGGTTGGTAATGTCACGCAGGCGGCGAATAATCACGGGATGGTCCGGCCCGCCGCGGCTGTCATCTAAAAAAGGGTGAAAATCCTTTAACAGAAAGATGGCCGCCTCTTGCGATTGAGCCACAAAATCAAGGGCATGGAGGGGATCGCGGGTGGCAGGGTCAACTGGGGCTGCCTGGATCAAATCCAGCGGAGCGATCCCGTTGGTCAACGTCCAGCCATATAGTTTTTTTCGCCGGTCAATGGCCACCTGGCGCAGCATGTCTTCAATGCGCCGCTCTTCCCAGGAAACGATGTAGATGATGGGGTACTTGGCCCGGGTGAGGGTATTGAGTTCATCAACCCGATGTAAAGTAGACATATGAATAGCACATAATAACATTACATAATAACTTGACTATAACATAATTAGGACCTGTTGTCAATGAAGATGACATTATCTCAAGATGGTGAAAGATTCGTTTGGTATAACGTAACTGCTCAGGCTAAAGGTGACTGGCACTTGGTTAGCTCTAAGCTCCCCTGTTCTCAATCGGCTCGACAAAAGACAGAAGTGCCAGTTACCTGAGTAGTAAAAAATCCGGCCCGGTGAAATATATTTTTTAACCAAAATCTAACCAATTTTTCAGCTATATTTTGTCAAATCCGTGTTATAATAGAAGAAAGCGAAGGGACTGCTTCAGATTGTTTAGCCCTGCGCTTCTCACTCCCCTTTCTGCAAATATCAATGGCTGATTTTTGAGAGTGTTTCATAGTGAGGGAGAGAACAATGCCACGGTACTCCATTTTCAAGGCCATTTTACTACTTTGCTTGGCGGCTATCCCGGTCACACCTGTGCTGCCGGCCCCCATAGCTACAGCTCAAGGGGCCAACGAATTTTTTCTTGCGCCTGATCTCGACGGCGACGGGCTGGCCAACGAAATTGAAACGAACGGTTGGTGGAATGGTGCGGGCGGCCCCTACTTGACCAATCCCCTGGACCCGGACAGTGACGATGACAACCTGACCGATGGGGAAGAGAAACTATTCGATTCTAACCCAAATAATTCAGCCAGTCCCGGTATCTATGTTATCTATGATGCCGCTCTCAAAACCAAAGAGTACTATCCCTGGCAGCAATACGGCCATTTACTCATTGCTCGGGGCGATGCCGTTGGCAGTAGTTTTGTGCCGCCCAACCCCGATGATATTGATGTACAGAAAAATCTCGGCACTAACCTTGATGCTGTCGTTGTCCGCCGGGGCAGCACCTTTACGGTGGGCGGGCCGCTGAACGCCTCGCTGGGAATCGTCAAAAGCCTGGCCACCCTGACCACCCTATCACCTGTTCAAGACCCCGCTACGGGTCTTTGGCAGGTGACAGTGCCAGCCGATGGCACTGTGGGCAAATATACCCTCCAACTTGGCTCTAAAAGTCTAGATTTGCTGGTTATTTTTGAACTGCCTACTCCTGGTGGGGAATTGACCCAACTGGGCCTTGAAAAATTTGTCTATGATGACGACCCCAATAAAACCTTTGATGAAAAAGCGGTTTTGCTGGGTGAGAAAACCTATCCACCCACTACAGGGACGCCTTACGATAGTCAGCTTTCTAGCAGTAACTTCATCGCCGAGGGGATACCCTACACCTTCAAGAACGAACAATATAATCGTTACCTCCTTGAAAATTATATCATTGGCACCATCAATGGGTTGACCAGTCAGAAAGCAGCGGCCGATGCGCTAACCGACAAGGTTGACGCCTTAACGGTCTTTCGCAATCCCCGGGTCTTACTCAGTAGCTGGAACACTCTCAATCCTGGCTCAAACCCCAGGCAGCAGTGCTCCAATGTTTCCGGTTTGCTCACCGCTTTCCTGCGCGGTGGGGGTATTGCCGCCCGGCCGGTCATTGTTGACTGGCGGAACACCACCTTTGATCATGCCACTGAAGTATGGCTCAACAATGAATGGCGGGTCTACCGGGGCTACAACAAATTTGAAATGAAATCGTCTCCCGATAATACCAAAATCGGCTGCGACAGCAGTATCTGGCCAAAGTGTGGCAGTGATGTAGATTTTAGCCGCTTTGATTGGGGCCAGACTATATACAAACCCTGGCATTCCGGTGGTAGTGGCAGCAGTGGCGGCAATGTAATAGTCTCGGGTGACAGCAGTTGGGATAGCACTGGCTTGGCCTATCGCTGGGCCAGTTGGTCCATCAATAGTATTAACATCAATAACAAAAGAATCAGTACCCAAAACTCAAAATACTGGGCAGGTTGGGGGTGGACGCAAGAGCCGGCTAATCGTGGCAATCCTGGTTGGCCGCCGGCTCCGCCCGCTACTGTGGCAGCGGCCAGCCTCACCTCGACAAAAGGCAATTTCACCTCTTATTTTCCGCTGCTCATGAGCAACGGGGCTGGGGGGATACCTCTATTGACTGAGCTTGGCCCGGTTGTCGCCGAGTACGGCCTGGATACCAACGCCAATGGCCGTTACGATCAACTGATCCTGGAAGTTGAAGTGACCACTACTCAGCCCGGCGGCTATTGGCTGTGGGGACAACTGGCTGCCAGCCGGCCGGAACCCAGCCTCAATTATACCGGCGGGATTATCTCCGAGGCGTTGATCCCACTCAACCTTGTGGCTGGTCGCCAAATCGTCCAAGTCAGCTTTGAGGGGCCGGATTTTGCCTTGAGTGGGGTGGACGGTCCCTACATTTTGCAGAACCTCCGGCTCACCAATGTGGTTGACCCTGGCCCGAATGATTTTATGAACCAGAGTCTGGCCTATCGCCAGGATGCTCACATTACCAACCCCTATCAGGTTGAAAACTTTGAGGACTACGGGGCCACTCTGTCTAACGGCTACAGCCATGCCATTCTGGATAGCAACCAGGACGGTCAGCCCGATACAGTGGCAGTGATGAGCAAGATTACTGTTTCACAGCCTGGCAATTACACCGTTGAAGGCAGTCTATATGACAGCCAGGGCAACTTCATTGGTTACGCTAGCTGGTCCGGTGCAGGTCCAGAGGTTATCCTACGCTTCGAGGACGTTGACGGGGGAGTTGGCCCTTACACCTTACAAGAGCTGACCTTGCTCAATGCCCAGGGTCAGATCATTGATGACACACCGGGTGTGGCCTATACCATCGAAGCTGCCACAGCTTTGGCTTCCACTTCCTCGGCTTCATTTGAGGTTCCCCAGGGTGACTTAGCCGCCGCTGGCTCTGTCATTACCCCAACCAATACCATTGAGTCACAGGTTAACGGCAACCTGCAGATTGATACGGGGGTCCAGGTTGCTGCCGCCGGTTCTTACAAACTTGAGGCCTGGCTGGCCGATGCCGCCGGCAATCTGTTAACGTGGGCTGCCGGGCCGCCGACGGTGCTGGCTACGGGTCAGCAAACTTTATCACTTACCTTCGAGGGCCGCTCTATCCGTGATCGAGGGGTGAATGGCCCATATACTATCGTCGCCCTGAAAATTCTCAATGCCAATGCCAATTACCAGGTGCTCGACAAAGTCAACGTGGCCCTGACCACACGAGCTTACAATCGTAACCAGTTTACCGGAACCGGGATCAGCTTTGAGGATTTTGTCGAGCAAGGCGGCAGCCAGTGGATTAGCGAGCCGGGTTGGGAAATCAGCGCAAATAGATACTTCAGCCCGAGTCACGCCTGGTTTGGCAGCCATGCCGACGCCTCTCTGACTCTGGACACTCCCTTGAATTTTTCTGCTGTGGCTCAACCGGGGCTGAAATTTCAAACCAGCTACAATTTGACGGGCAGTGACGATCAAGGCTATCTCGAAACCTCGGTTGATGGGGTCAATTGGGACACAGCCGCCACTTTTGCCGGTAATTCGTCCTGGTTAACTCGAGTAGTGGACCTGAGCCATTTAGCCGGACAAAATTCAGTTTTGCTGCGCTTCCGCCTGGCCTCTGCTGCCGGTGCTCCAGATGACTATTGGGCCATTGATGATATTCTAATAGCGGACATGGCTCCCCCTCCAGCCCCCCCGACAGCGACACCTACCTCGACGGCGACGTCAACACCGACAGCGACGTCAACGCCGACCGCTACTCAGATTGCCTCTCCATCTCCTTCGACGGCGACAAACACGCCGACGTCAACGCCGACGGCGACATCCACAGTCTCCGGTCCACCGCCAACGGCCACTTCCACTCCCAGTGGACCGGCAGGGCTGGAAGGTTACTGGTCGCTTAACGAGGCGAGCGGGCAGCGGGGGGACAGTTCGGGTCGGGGCAATCACCTGACTGACAACAACACGGTTGCTTCGAGAGGGGGAGTGGTTGGATTGGCAGCGGATTTTGAAAGCAGCAACCAGGAGTATCTGTCGCTCGGCGATGCGGCTCAAAACGGACTGGACTTGACGGGCAGTTTGACCCTGCTGGGCTGGTTCAACGCCGAAAGACTGGATACCAACTACCAGGTCTTCGCCGGCAAATATGACTATGGCAGCAGGAACCGGGCCTATCGGATTGATTGGCGGGGCAACAACAAGTTAGGTTTTATCGTCTCGCCCGATGGGACTGCCCCCAGCGATTATACGCTGGAAGCGACCCCTGGGTTTACCCTCAGTCCGGGCACCTGGTATCATGTGGCGGCCGTGTTCAACGCCTCCCAAAAAACGATGAGCCTGTACCTCAATGGCGACCTGGTCGCTTCCCGCTCGGTGACGTACAGCACCGTCTTCAACAGTTCGGCTGCCTTTACCCTGGGGGCCAATCTTTATAAGGGAGCGCCCGCTCAGTTCTTTGACGGCCTCCTGGACGAATGGCGTGTCTTCAGCCGTCCCCTCTCTGAAACTGAAATAGAAAACATCGTGGGGGCGGAGATAGGCTCTCTGCCCCCGACGGCGACACCTACTCCCTCGCCGACAAACACACCGACATCTCCTTCGACGGCGACAAACACGCCGACGTCAACGCCGACGGCGACATCCACAGTCTCCGGTCCACCGCCAACGGCCACTTCCACTCCCAGTGGACCGGCAGGGCTGGAAGGTTACTGGTCGCTTAACGAGGCGAGCGGGCAGCGGGGGGACAGTTCGGGTCGGGGCAATCACCTGACTGACAACAACACGGTTGCTTCGAGAGGGGGAGTGGTTGGATTGGCAGCGGATTTTGAAAGCAGCAACCAGGAGTATCTGTCGCTCGGCGATGCGGCTCAAAACGGACTGGACTTGACGGGCAGTTTGACCCTGCTGGGCTGGTTCAACGCCGAAAGACTGGATACCAACTACCAGGTCTTCGCCGGCAAATATGACTATGGCAGCAGGAACCGGGCCTATCGGATTGATTGGCGGGGCAACAACAAGTTAGGTTTTATCGTCTCGCCCGATGGGACTGCCCCCAGCGATTATACGCTGGAAGCGACCCCTGGGTTTACCCTCAGTCCGGGCACCTGGTATCATGTGGCGGCCGTGTTCAACGCCTCCCAAAAAACGATGAGCCTGTACCTCAATGGCGACCTGGTCGCTTCCCGCTCGGTGACGTACAGCACCGTCTTCAACAGTTCGGCTGCCTTTACCCTGGGGGCCAATCTTTATAAGGGAGCGCCCGCTCAGTTCTTTGACGGCCTCCTGGACGAATGGCGTGTCTTCAGCCGTCCCCTCTCTGAAACTGAAATAGAAAATCTTATGAACTCGCCTTGAGATATGGACCAACGCCGGCAAACCGGACGCCGTGGCGAAGACATCGCGGCTTCGTTTCTAACGGGAAAAGGCTACCAGATCATCGAGCGCAACTGGCGCTGTGCCGTGGGTGAACTGGATTTAATTGCCCAGAAACATGGGGCTCTCGTATTTGTCGAGGTCCGCACGCGCAGTGGGTTACGCTTTGGCCTGGCCGAGGAGAGTATCACACCGGCCAAACAAGCGCGGCTCGTTGAACTGGCCCAGACTTACCTCCAAGAAAAGGGACTTGCGGGAGAGCAGTGGCGAATTGACGTCGTCGCTGTGCAACTGGGGCGAGGACTGCCGCAAATCAATCACATTGAAAATGCGGTGGGATGGTAAGGTAACGGTCAATAGTCAATGATGTCTGGTGATGGAGGTGAGGGTGATGACCACCACCACGATTTTATTATACTCATTTAGGAAAGGATGTTGCATTTGATTGAATAGACTGGACATAAGCG
>JAHDWA010000129.1 GCA_023382535.1 Anaerolineae bacterium
AAGTAGATCCCAGTTGTCCCCAACGCCTCGTCACCGTGCGCAGACTCGGCTACCGGCTTGTAATTCCACCGTTGCCAGATCCGACTCAATCCAATGGCTAAACCAATTCGATGCGGTGACTGTGGCGTTAAAGAAGGCCAGCTTCATCGGCCAGGATGTGACATGGAGCGCTGTCCATTTTGTGGGGGACAGCTCCTTTCCTGCCTGTGTCCATATGAGCAACTGGGGTTAATTCCTTCAGCTGTACAAGTCGATTCCCTGTTTCTGGTTCCCCTTTCCAAAGCACAAAGACAACGTTGGGGACACATGCTGCGCCGCAAAGGAAGAGTCCCCTTTATCCTTTATCCCGTTCTCTGTGAAGTTTGTGGGGAAATGTGGCCGGCTTTTTTCAAAGTACCTGATGAAGAATGGAGGCATTACATTCCCCCGGACAAACGACGATGGGTCATGTGCCGCTCCTGTTATGACCGGATTAAGACGACGGTAGACCGGGGGGAGCAGTTTGAATATCCTCAAGTCTGCCATCGCTGCGGGCAGGTGAATCCACCTCTTATAGCGGCTCATAACGAAGAATGGCAACGCTTCGTTCCTCTCGGACACCAACAGGACACACTCTGCCAGCCGTGTTGTGACGCCATCAAGACATTGATTGAGCAGGGTAACCTTAAGCGAAAGGTTACCAAGCGTGAATCCCCAAAAAATGAGGAGCGACGCTGACAGTTAAACCGGTTATAGCACTCAAGTAATAGAAGTTCCCAGGCCGTTGCCCTGTCCAACTTGGACAGGGCAACGCTTTTGTTTCTAAATCTCATCAAGGAGACATTTTATGATAACAGCAACCATCAATCATCTTGCCCCAGCCGATCTGAAAAATCTCAAACAGATGGACCTGCGAAGGGCTAACCTCAGCGGCCTCGACCTGCGTGGCTTTGATCTCAGCGGTGTGGACTTGAGCCGGGCGACCCTCGCGAAAGCCCAGTTAGAGGGGGCCAACCTCAGCGATGCCATCCTGACCGGCGCCGTCCTGGTGGCCGCCGATCTGACAGGCGCCAAGCTCCAGCACGCGAGGCTGGATAAAGTCTGGCTGAATATGGCCGTGCTGACCAGAGCCACATTCGATGAAGCCAGCCTGATCGGGGCCAACCTGTCCTTAGTCCAGGCGGCTGCCGCCAGTTTTGCCGGCGCGATGATGGAGGAGGTTGTTCTTAATAGGGCCATCCTCACCGGGGCTAACCTGGGTCACGCATATTTGGTTAAAGCTCAGTTGAGTGATACTACCCTGACCGGGGCCAATTTGAGTGAGGCCAATCTTACGGCCGCCGACTTGCGGGGAAGCGAACTAAAGGATGCCACCTTGACCGGCGTATGCCTGGCACTCAGTAACCTGGGCGGCCTCAACCTGGCCAGGCAGAATCTGACTGGGGCTATCCTCACCGGCGCTAATCTGAATACGGTTAATTTAACTGAAGCCATCCTCGAAAAGGTCGATATCAGCCACGCCAACTTGCACAAACCTACACTGAACGGAGCGGTCATGGCGGGCTGCAACTTAAACCGCAGTGATTTGAACAATGCGGTGTTAATTGAAACCGATCTAAGCGAGGTAGTGCTGACCAACGCCAACCTGACCAATGCCCGTTTGGGGTGGTTCTAACAGTTCCCCAAAATAGCATCAAACGGTAGCATATGCTGTCAATTTGAAGCACTGTCCGATTTAAAGCCCAGCAGGTCATTAGGGGTAATCTTCAAAGCCAGACAAATCCGGTCGATATCGAGTAGATCAACCCGTTGGACTTGACCATTATCGAGTCGATATAGCAAGTCTTTGCTTAGGTCTAATTGTTCGGCCAGAGCACGGATGCTTAAACTGACCCCCTCCTTAGCTTTGAGATTGGCCAGGGCTTGGCTAATTGTTCCGCGGGGGTTTATCATTTGTGGGCTGCTCTTTCTATTGTAAGAATTTGTAGAAAGTATACGACTCTTATTCGTGTCGGTCAAGACAATTGCTATGATAATGAGCAATTGTCTTGACAAAACAGACAAACAGGCATATACTGATTGTCTATAAAGAGCAGAAGCTTTATAGGTAGAATAGAAATGATCTTAGAAACCACGCTTCGAGGAACAATTTGTAATCTGCCGCCGGAAGCGGATAAAGCCTTTTTTCGGACCGGTCGTTACTTTCAGGCAGGACTGCGCACGGCTCATGGAAAGCTCAATCAGGGGCTAAAACGGGACGATATAGAACCGGGTTTGTGTGACCGATTTTGGATGGATGTTCGTTTTGCCCGGGATGCTATTCTGGAAGCCGAAGCCAATCGGGCGGCGATGCAAGAACTGATACCGACTTACTTGGCTGATACAAAGGTTAAGATCAGTAAAGTGGAAAAACGCCTGAAGGATTATCTGAACGGGCGGCGCAAACCCAAACGGGTTACCTTGGAAGCGGCTGTGACCGGTCTGGAAAATCGTCTGACAAAACTCCGCGCCAAACGGGATAAATGGCAAGGACATCTGGATGCCGGAACCCTGCCTTCGGTCATTTTCGGTAGCGCTGCACGTTTTCACGCCCGGCGTAATGAACAGTTATCACATCGGGCCTGGCGTTTCATGCGTCAGCGTCAGTTCTGGAACCGGGGCGAGAAGGGCAAAGGTGGGAATCCCCATGTCAAGATTACCCCCAAGGGAGACGGCTTTAGCATCAAAATCGCGACCCTGCCAATGATTGAGGGTAAGTTGACCTACTTTACGGCTGATTTGTGGTTACCGGAGAAAAAGCGCGACTTGCTGCGGGCCGGGCTAACGGAAGCCTTCGCCGTGCGTATTATTCGGGTCGGTCGCGAGTGGCAAGCTCATATCACCATCCGGGAAAAAGTGACGGGTAAACTGGTTGGGCGCGCGCCTGCCCCGGCCATCGTGGGCGGGTTGGATTGTAACACCGACCGGCTGACCCTGGGGGTAGCCAGCCCGCAAGGCAATCTCCTGGCCCGCCGAACCATTTGGCTGCCTAACTTGAGGGATATGCGGTCGAATGAAGCTGCAGCCGTGATGGGTCGGGCGCTGAAGCAAGCCTTGAGGTGGCTGGAGAAACAGGGAGCCACCTGCCTGGTGGTCGAGAACCTCAAGTTTGCCCAGGACCACGATACCCATCACCGCTCGAACCGAGCAACCACCAAATTCCGCAGCACGATGGTCAAATTGGTCATGCGAATGGCCTTACGTCGGGGCATGCAGGTGGTCCGGATTAATCCGGCCTACACCTCTGTGATCGGGCGGCACAAATATGCCCTGCTGCATCGGATGAGCACTCACGAAGCCGCAGCTTATGTGATTGCCCGGCGGGGGCAAGGCCGGGATGAACGGTTGCCTAAAAATATTGTGGCTCGTCTGCCAGAGTTGCAGGAACGTCTGCGTGCTGAAGCGCAATTGAAACCGGCTAAAGATAAAATTCGAGCCAAGTATTTACGCTGGGCAGAGAAATTGACCGATTGGAAAAACATGTCTTCCTGGTCGTTATGGTCAATTTGGGATAAGGCGGGTGGCCTTATCACTTAAAAATAGTTTTGAAGCTTGGCTGGGCGCGGGGAGTTCCGAGAGAAGGATAGCTCCGTGTTACAGCAGGTAGGGAGCCAAACAGGCTGAACGGGCCGACTTCGGCTTTAGGCCGATGTTGGAGTAACCCTCGGGTTATTCCCCCCGGAATGACTAAGCGGTGAGATACCGCTTCCCTAATTCGCCCCGGTCTCCAGGTCCGTGCGCGAGAACGTGCGATCCGGGACGTGCCGTCTGCTACCATTTGAGGCGGTTTTTCAAACCTGGGTTCATTTGGGGAAGGCCAATCTACGTGGAGCCAGACTGAGCCGCCTGAATATGGAGGGGGCCAATTTAGCGGAGGCCGATCTGAGTGAAGCAGGCCTGTCTTATGCCAATTTGACGCGAGCAGATCTGGGCCAGGCCAATCTTCGCGGAGCCAATCTCTCAAACGCCCGGCTAGATTGGGCCTGTCTCAAAGAAACCAGGATCGATGACAAAACCCAGTTGCCGCCCAAATGGAAACTGGTATGGGAACTGGTCAATAACCTGACAGAGAAGACGCAAGGTCAACTGGTTTTAATTGGGGCGGACTTGAGCAAGGCGGACTTGAGTTGGGCCAACCTGCAAGGCGCTAACCTTAACGATGCCAATCTCGAAGAATCCATGCTCAGAGGCGCCAATTTGCGAGGAACTAACTTCGAAGGCGCTAACCTCAAAATGGCGTTTCTTCTTGAGGCTGATTTGGCGGGGGCCAACCTGGTCGGTGCTTGTCTGGATAAGGTTGACCTCGAAGGGGTCGATCTGACAGCTGCCATCATGACGGAGTCGGCATAAAGGAAGATAGATGGCAGATCATTGTAGATTATCGGTAAAAGAAAGAGTTTGCCAGGGTACGACGTCCGCTTTGGAGAGGGGGCCATTAACCGGTCGCCCGAATTGAAATGGGCTTACGCCCAGGCTATTTTTTGCGATGAATAAAAAAGTTATTGAGCAAGTGGAGAAAAAAATGTCAAACTATTTCACTTTGTTTTGTACTACCCTATCCAACCTGTCGCCAGAGGAGAAAAGCTGGATTGAAGCGTGGCTTAAAGCCAGGGCTGCACAGGATGAAGATGGCGATGTCGGTTTTGAGTGGGCCGTGGAAGTTGGTCATAATCAATTACCCTATCTACACATCTACACCGAAGATTTGGTAGGCGGGGATTACAGGGCGGTGGCTACTTTTATCCAAGAATTCCTGAAGACCTGGCGTCCCCATGAAACTTTCACGATGGAATGGGCCGAGGTCGGCGACAGTCCCGGCGCAATTGACGGTTTCACCGGCGGGGCTATGCGGGTGACAGCCTGCACCCAGCGCTTTTACAGGCTGAGCGATTTTATGAAGGAGGAAACCATCGCCGACCCCATCCGTGAGGCTATTGGAAATCTTGAAGCCCTTTATCCAGCCCCCCATCTCGGAGGCGCCAATCCTTACCTGGAAGACCCACAACACTTTTCGCCAACGACCCATCTCCTGATGCGACTGAATCAAGCCTTAATAGCCTTGAACCAAACCCCCTCACCGCTATACCTCAAAGCCATGGAACTAGGCAAGATGAGCGTACAGGCAGCCGATGGGGAGAATCGCTATGATTTTGTGAAAGCCATCCAGGGGATGTACCAGGTGCTAACTTACCTGGAGGAAGCAGCCATGCCATTCGTCGATGGGATTAGTGAAAATTCGTATGTGGAGCCCGGTCGGGTCGCCCTGGTTACGGCCTTGATTGCGCTGAATGAATCTCTAACCGCGTTGGGGCAGCTCCCGTCAAAACTTTACCTGGAAGCGGAGAAAGTTTTTAAGACCCTGAATGAATAAGCTCCACCTCAAAATCAAAAATCTTGCTACGGCTGAACAATAGAGGTTGTAAAACCTCATTTCTTGATAAAACCTCGATTTTCGAATAGATGATGAATAGAATAGATGATGAATAATGGAAAAGCTTCTGGAGAGGGCGGCTCACAGCCGCCCAGAGCGGATGCCCTGCGCTTTAACCCCAACTCCGCTATCAGCTACTCTCTTTCTTGCCTGCTTCTAGCCGCCTTCCTGCCACCTACCGGACTACTTCCTGCCTATTCCTGGGGGAAGCTCATCCAACCCGCCGACCCACCCCACCCGTTCACTTGGCTGCTTACGGCTTACCAGACTCCGTCTGGGGATCTTTTAGGTATCCTTTAAGGGTGCTCGCTATTTGCCGGACTTCTTTTAGCTAGTTTCAGGAAGGCAGCCTGCGACCACGAGGCTCGATTCCTACTTTAGCGACTTCCCCTTCACGGCTCGGCTGTTTTCTGACTATCTTTCCGGTAGCGTCTAGACGGCTCCCTGCCACTTTTTAGGTTGTTTCCTGCTATCCTCCAAACTATAAAATATCAGTTTATCGCCTATTCTCGTCGAGAATTTGACATAAAGCCCTACCGAGAGCCAAAAACACCCGCCAATCCGTCCATTTTGGCTCCCCACTGCCAAGATGCCGGGCTCTTTTTAGAGGTCTTCCAGATATCTTTTAGGGCTGTTCTAAAAAGTGAGCGACTGACGCTCTCGTTGCTCATGGTGGGCCGGTATATCAGCCTTAGTCCGGCTGCAGTTAGCTCCAATCACTCACTTGGATCTGGTAGCGATCTGCCACAATCCGTTTCAATCGTGCTAGTTACTGAACTCTTTCTAGGATTCATTTAGCATCGTCCCGAGGTTTTTAGGGGGTAGCGACCTTAGATGAGGGAGGTAGTGTTCTCCTAATCGCTCACCGCTCCGCAATCACGCAGACGATTCAAACCAAGTAGGGCATAATGCATCTACTCATATGACAGGTCCACTATTTGGAAAGAAAGAAATAGGTCCACACCTTCCGCCGGATTTTAGGGTAAGTTGTTATTTGGGCCTTGTTGCAGCCGAGCTTATCAAGCCTTTTGTTCACGTTGCCACATCTGACTATGTCAAGACAATACCCAGACGTGCCCGAAAACGGATTTACTGGGGACAAGTGAAAGGGAAGGGGCAGGCTGGCTTACTTACTTAGAAAATGGTTAGAGTCTTGACCGTATAGCCCTAAAGTACTACTACCCTGATTGAAGGTCAGTTATGACTATGATTTAATAGGAATTACATCGCTTATTGAATTCGCCAAACACAGCCGTTTGACCTGTACCTTGACAACCGACGCACCAGAAGTGGGGCGACATGGACCACCAACCTTTTCTACCACAACCTTGTTTTGTCCTGAATTTTTCTTCCCGTGGAGATCCTACCGGCAACGTTCATTGCTGTGTTTGCGGTATGTTTAAGTTAACGTCAGGTTTGTCAAAATGATAGAGCCAGTCCTTTCTTGGGGCTGGCTTTTTTTATTACTATCGGGGTGGAGTCAATATCAGGAGGGGAGCCACAATGAACACGCACTTCTTATCATTAGGAGGGCCTGCTATGTCTAGACGAATACGCAAAATTGTTGTTTCATTGCTCAGCGTTTTGGTTCTATTGTCGGTGGGGTATGCTGGAGCGAAGACCCCAGACACTTCCACGATACGTAGCAAAGTGATGTTTAGTCCTAATTTGGCGTTTGCTGTTCCTCTTTCGAACGATTTTTCGCATCGATACGTTGTGTTTCTGGATGGTATCCGTAGTGAGTCTTCAGCAGATGACTCTCCTCTTAACGGAGATTTTGATTTTATCCAAGATCAATTAAAAGATATGTTGGGAATCGATAATGACCACTTTATCTATTTCAGCTACAGCGCTGCATCAGATCGTGTGGTGCCGGTATATTGTCTTGGTTGGGGGTTAGAGGCTTGTTCAGATAGTCGTGATCTAACTTCGCTAAACCTTTCACCGATATACGATGTCGAGGACACTCAACTATCGATAGATAGGCAAACGCCTGTACTCACATGGTTAATAAATCAAATCTTGAAGCAAGATCCATCCGCCAAAATTGACTTAGGATCTGTAAAGAAATAACTTCAGCAATTAGTTGTCATAATTATTTGGATGTGGGTAGATCGTATAATTCCAATTAGGAAAACGGCGATGAGAACGGATATGGACTTGGGCCAACTCTTCTTCGGAAATAGTAATGCCCGTCTTATAAACAGTTGTGTCCAACTCTGCTTGACAACTAAAGCCAGTCGTCGAGGTCGTGGTCCGAATGTAGTTGAGCATCGTCTCATAACTGTCCAAGGGATGACCCGCCCAGTTACCACTAATCAGGTTGAACATACGATGCTCGACCAAGTTCCATTTAGAGGCTCCGGTCGGATAATGGTTGACCGTGATAATCAAGCCAAACTCATTGGCCAACTGCTGCAACTTGAGCCGCCACAAGCGTGGTCGGTTGCCGTTCGAGCCACCGCCGTCAGCTTGGATCAACAAGTGTGTTTTACCCGGATAAAGGCTTTGGCCCAATTTCAGCCACCACAAGCGGATCGCCGTCACGGCAAACTCAGGGGTATCATGCGAGGTCCCCACGACCACGTAGCCCTGGTTGTGGCCAATGTCATAAATGCCGTAAGGAATAGCTTTGCCTTGAGCCAAACTCAGAAAGTCATAGATATTGACCTCGCGCCGCTGTTGCCGCCACTCGGTCCCAGTCTGCTTAAAGTTGCCAATCAACTCACTCCTTTTGGCATCGACGCTAATCACCGGCCACTGCCGTCGCAGATAAGCCTGCCGCCAGCGGACAATGTAACGAAACTGCTTATCCCGATACGGCGATTGCTTGCCCGCCACCCGTTTATGATTGACCCGCAACGAATAGTCACGGCTTTGCAGCAAGCGACTAATCGTCGGCAGGCTGACCGAATACTCGGCGGTCAACGCCTTTTGAATTTTGCGCAACGACTTGTGCGTCCATTTCAAGCCCGAGATTGGGTCGCCCGCTGTTTCATCAACCAGCAGACCTTCCAAAGCACTCAGCAATCCGGGAGCTTTTTTTCAGTCAAGGGGCGACCGGCCCCCTTGTGCCGCACTCGGTCACTGAAATCACTCACCACAATTTCTTGTTGGCCACGGCGAATGGTGTTCCGGTCCAGTCCGGTTATCTCGGCCATCAGCGTGACCCCGCCGCGACCCTGTTGCCGGGCCAGCAAGCCAACAAATTGGCGCCGGTCTTTCTCGTTGAGCAACGCGGTCAGTTGGTTAATTTGCTGATGTAACTGGGCGATGGCACTGGCTGGCTGCTCGACACACTTGGCACATTGACAGATATGGGGCTTCCGGCATCCCTGGTCAGTCATCTTTCTCCTGGTGTGCCCTCCATTCTTTGGAGAGTTCTCGGGATTAAGTATACACCTTATCAATTGCTGAAGTTATTTCTTTACAACTCCTTAGTAGGTTTCAGTCTTGGCGGTATTGTGGCTTCGCGTTGGGCCTCGCAGGTTGATAGTTCGTCCGAACTCCGCAATCATATCCATTCGATTGTACTAATTGAGAGTCCGGTGGGTGGGATTCCATTGGCGGGACCGATTATAGATGGCTGTGGTCTATTGGAATTCGCATGTAAGGCTTGGAGTGGTATCTTGGATTACTTGTTTGGAGAAATTGTCCTTAGCGAGCTACGACTGCCTCCACACCCTGACAGTATTATTGACTCCTTGCCTCAGGCCGCCCGGAATTTCCCTGTCACATCAATCCAGTCTACAGGTGATTATCTCGTCAACCGTGTGACTTTCCCACTTTGCCTCAACCTTGCTTGTACCGATAGTGACAACGTACTAGTCGGCAACGGAAGCCAACTTTGGCCGTCACACACACTTCACAATAGTGTGCAACTAAGCGATCGAGGACTCGCTACTGACCCAGTGTCACATTTGGCTGCCATAGGACTACTCTGGGAGAATCATACGACTCCTTTGACACACACACAAACAGCCAAGTGGGTGATTGAGGCAGTACAGGCAAATGGCGAGAATAATACTCTAAATCCACCAAGCTTATTAACTCCAGCCAATGGAAGCATAACCTCATTGCGCCCAACTTTTGATTGGATAGATGTATCAACTGCTGATGGCTACCGTATTGAAATTTCACAAAATGCGAATTTCTCTCCTGTTGAGATACAAGGAGAACCTACCCAATCGTCATTTGCGCTTACCAGGGATCTCCAGGTTGGTAAAACTTACTATTGGCGCGTATTTGCTAAACGTGGAAGTGATAAGAGTAGCCCGTCTGCTACATGGAGTTTTTCCGTTCAACCACAACCACCGCCAACAAAGTGTAATATTAATCCCAACGAGCCCGGCGTCATCCTCTACTCCGAAAAAAATTACAACGAACAACATCCCAATGGCCGCTGTTCCCTCCTCACCGTAAGTCACCCTAATCTGGGCGATTTGAAGGTGGGTAACGATGCAGTCTCGTCAATTCGGATTAATGGCGACTATCGAGTCAATCTTTACGAAGATATAAATTATGGCGGTCGGCGTGAGGAGGTTAACGAGAGCGACCCCGATCTAGATAAGCGTACCCTGGGCGAGCAATACTCGTCAGTAACCATCGAAAAACGCGAAACCAGCAAAGAGTGTGACGGTAGTCCGATGAAGGTGGACGGTATCTGTCTCTACACCGAGCCTGATCGTGGTGGGAGTAGTCTTTTTACGACTCAAAGTATTGATAACCTCAAGAACACTATCTTAAAAGGTCAGGTTCGCTCAGCCGAGACGCGAGGCAACTATAGCGGCGATTTATTTACCGACTCCGGCGCAAATAAGGAGTTCCGAGGTTATGAGCATGATTTGAGACAGCTCTCCATTGGTGATCAATTTGTACGCTTGGTGGTCAAGCGGGACGTGGGCTGTAGCGATACTTCGAAACCCGGCTTGTATGTTTATGACGAGTCTAATTTTAGGCGTAACTGCGCCTATATTACGGATGATGTAGCCAACCTGGATGATACTCCGGTTGGCAATAACGCTATCAAATCGTGGCGTTTTATACCGCAGGAAGGACGTATATGCGCGTTCTTCTTTGAAAATAAGAATTTTGTGGAGCGTCACGACCGAACTTGTAAGGACAACTCCAACTTCAATAGCGGATCTCTGGTTGGGAAGTATGACTCGGTCTCAGTTATATGGATTCCCGAAGCCCCGACTCCCTCGCTACCTGCCGATGGGGCATCAATCAAGGCAGGAGAAGAAGTAAATTTGTGCTGGGAACATAATCTGGCTTCCATTGGGTATCGCCCAGTTGAGTATTGGGTATCAATCTTAAAGTTTGATCATGATGTCCCTCAGCAGATAAAAGTATATTATTGGTTGCAAAATCAAAAATGTGTAAAGACGAAGTTTGATGAACCGGGCAATTACGGCTGGCAAGTACAAGCCAGACAAATCAAGGGAGGTTTTCTTGAAAATCCTTATCGTAGTAACTTGTCCACTGTGCATAGGCTCACTGTGGAAGACAACTCGGTTCCTCCGGTGGATAACCAGCAAGCCTTAATCAATCAAGCCCGCGGACATCTGGCTAGTGAACTTGGCATATCAGTTGACGAGGTAGAATTTGTGTCAATCGAGTCGGTTGAATGGCCGGATACCAGTTATGGCTGTCCAGAGCCAGGGAAGGTTTACCCATTTATTATAATACCCGGCTATATCATCACACTGCAGGTAAATGGCACAACATATAAGTATCACACAGGTACTACGCTGAGTGAACCGATTATCCGATGTGATTCACCGCCGCCACCTTCGCCAAATGGCGTAATTCATCTTGAGTTTTCAGGTCCAGCCTCTGTGACAAGCGGCCAGACTTTTCCCGTAATAGTACAAGCGCGGGGAGTAGCAGGTGCAGGTCTGTATGGGGCACAACTAGACATCAATTATGATCCGACAAAGGTTTCAGCTAGTAACCTGCAAGTTAACTCCGATTTCACTTTCGCCCCACGCCACAATGCGGACAATACCACCGGCAAAATCGAATTGGTGGTTAGTCGCCAAGGAAACGCGCCAGGATTAACCGGCGATGTCACCCTTTTAACCTTTGATCTAACGGCTGCTCCCAATGCTTCGGGCGATATAACTTTGACTTTTAACGACGTCAAAGCTGGCGACCGCACGGCTGCCGCTTTTGAGGTGATCAATCAAAGTTACACGGTCTCGATTGAAGGAGGTACGCCTGAGCCTACGGTTGAACCAACAACTGAGCCAACGGTTGAACCAACTGTTGAGCCGACCGTTGAACCGACGACGGAGCCAACGGCTGAACCGACTGTTGAGCCGACCGTTGAACCAGTTACAGCCACCGTCTCTGGACAAGTGACGTTGCACGGGCGTAATGCTAACTGGTCAGGAGCAACTGTCACTGTTGATGACAGTGGTCAAAGCGCAACTACCGATGCAACCGGTAACTTTAATATTACTGACGTGACGGTAGGCAGCCACACCTCTATCACTGCCGATGCGTTGGGATATTTACCTGCCGTTTGTAATGCGCCCATTATCACTGCGTCCGAAACCACCCTGACCACAGTTAACCTTCTGAGCGGCGATCTCAACGACGATGGGATGGTGGATATTACCGATGCGACCACAATCGGCATCAGTTTCCGCTTGACCGACTCAAATTTACCTGCCGACATAACCAAGAATGGTATTGTAGATATCTTCGACATCATTTTGCTCAGCGTAAACTTTGGACAAGGCCCCCAAGTGTGGGATTGCTCGGGTGGGTAATACTCGATAATTAAAAGTTGCCCCACAAAAAAGCTCCTGGACTTTGGCTCTTTGGGGAAAGTCTGAGGGGACAAAACAACGAAAAGGGTGCCAAAAGCGCCCTTTTGGTTTAAATTCGCACTGAAGCGGCGACGGAATTAGTTAAACCGGCTAACCAGGTTTCTTTTTGCCACCAGTTATCCCCGGTTCCCAGCCAAAGGGGTCGAAATTCAGCGGTTCCCCACACGGCGGCTCTGTAACTGCGCCATAAAGTGTTAAAAGACCAGTGTTTTGCGCCTGGCCACCAGGAGGCAAGCGTCGGCGGACCGCCACATAAACCCCAGGTGCGATAGCCCACCAAGACCAGGATGGCATAGACCCAGACACTCCATTGAACCGACACGATCGCCGAGCGAGTATTCCAACACTGCTTTTCGCCCACGCTGGGTTTTACCTCACCTCTAACCATCAATGGACATTCAAGGGGATCACTTCCATTCTGGTTTTGTTCCCCAACAAAGTAGAGATTCTTTAGATGATTTTTCTTTTTTCCTGGAAATGAAATGGACCAAGACAAAATCATTGCCGCCTTTTGGGGATAAGCCCGAGTAAATCTACAGTCGATTGGGCGACAAAACTATTACTTCATCGGGGAGAAAATAAGCGGGTTGGCTAACTTTTGCCAGCCCGCTTGTCTTTTTAAAAATTCTAAAACCGAGGTTTAGGTATGACGAAAGTCCAAACTCAAGCAGAACAACGCAAATTTACCATTGACCCCTCCATTATATACCACATCATCAGCGCCCAGGCTGGCACGCTGGGAAAAGCGCTTCTGGAATGCGTGATGAACTCAATCGATGCAGACGCGACCCGGGTCAATATTACTCTTGAACCCGATATGGTTATCATCCAGGACGACGGGCGAGGGTTCCGGAGCCGCCAGGAAATCGAAGAGTGGTTTGAAGTGTTTGGGTTTCCCCATAATAGACGCGGATCGAATGGCAATTTGGAAAGAGTGTACGGACAATTCGGAGTCGGGCGGGGACAACTCTGGTCATTCGCCTCTACCCAATGGCGAACAAACGAATTCTTGATGGATGTGGACATCAAGACTCGTGGGTTGGTCTACGAACTTCAAACTGACCTGACGCCGGTTCCTGGTCTCACCATCGCCGGCAAATTTTATGAGGTTCAGGCCCCCTCGGCTCTGGGCGCAACCGAGCGAGAACTGGCCGAATTGGCAGCTTATGCCCAGATTCCGGTGATTGTTAATGGGCGGCAAATCAATAAGCTGCCCAGTGAACTGAAATGGCCCTATGAAACCAATGAGGCGTGGATACGCCTCAAAGAGTCGGGGGATTTATGGGTTTATAATCTTGGTGTCCTGGTGCGAAAATATCCTGCCCATCATCTGGGGTCGGGAGGTACAGTTGTTACCAAGCCCAAAGTCGAGCTTCAACTTAATATGGCTCGAAACGATATTCTGGTGGCCAAATGCCCGGTTTGGAAAAATATCCGGGCCTTTATTCAGTCAAAATCGGACGAGAGAATCGATCAATCTCCTGCGCTGTCCGATGATGAACGCGAACATATTGCCCTGCGGATTAAAGCCGGTGAAATGGACATCAGTAAACACCTGGATTTTAAAATTTTTACTACCGTCGCCGGTCGTCATTGTGGTCTAAGGACCTTATTTCAGTGTGCGCTGCCTATCACTGTCTCTCCGGAAAATGGCTCTCGTATCGCCGATAAAGTTCATCAGTCAAAAATCGCGTTTGTCCTCAACCGAGCAACTCTGGATCGGTTTAATATTGCAATCCCAACTGAACTTCAACAAGTCCTGTTAAATAGCCTGGCATCTCATTCCGACCCATGGGAGCGAAACCGGATAACGAACCTGAAAATGGTGGATGATAGGGCATCTCAGCGTCGCGCGCTGCAACTTGGTGAGTCAGACCTGGCTGAAGCCTGGACCGATGGTCATTCGGTAATTTGTATGGAACGCCGCCAGCTCAAGCACGCTCGGGCAGGGCTGGCCGGTTTTTATCGACTGATGCTCCTCATTGCCCATGAATATCTCCATGATGCTCCCACTGCCGGCAGTCACCTGCATGACCAGGAATACTTCGAGAAATTTCATGACTTCTCAATCGACTGTTGGGGGGTGCATGCCGCGGCGGCTCTAGCCTTCAAAACCTATGTTGAAAAGATTGAGAAAGATGGGGTGCGGCTGAATAAGAAAATCTGGGCGAGCGTTGATGCGCTCTCGATCTTGCTGGGTTCTGTTGACAATTCAACGGAACCAAACGAGTGAACTAACAAACAGAACCTAGCCATTAGTCATTATCACTTGACCCCCGTGCTGTGGACTGGCACGCCTGACCCTAAATGACTTGATACCCTATCCTTCGCCTATTCGCTCAATCGCACAAACTGCCGCTTCCCTACTCTTAAAACCTGAGACTGGCCAACCGGCTGCACCATCTGCTCGACATCGCTGACCCGTTCTTCGTCCAGCCGTACGCCTCCCTGCTGGATGAGCCGCCGGGCCTCGCTCTTGCTCCGAACCAACCCCAGTTCCGCCATCAGGTCAGCCACCTTAACCGGCCCTGCCATCCTGTGACTAGGCAGTTCCGAGGGTAGTTCCCGCTGTTGGAACACGGCCACAAAATGAGCCTCGGCCTGGGCAGCGGCCGCCGCCCCATGCATCGTTGCCGTGATAGTCCTGGCCAACCGCATCTTGACATCTCTCGGATGCTGCCGCCCGGTCTCTATCTCGACGAAAAGCTGCTCGATCTCTGGCTGCCCCAGGTCGGTCAGCAGCTTGAAGTAGACCGGCATCGCCTCATCCGGCAGGCTCATCAACTGACCGTACATCTCCTCCGGGGGAGCCGCAATGGGAATGGCATTGCCCAGGCTCTTGGACATCTTCTGCTGCCCATCTGTCCCTGGCAGCAGCGGGTTAGTCACCATGACCTGAGGTTTCTGGCCCAGCGCGACTTGCAATTGCCGACCGGCCAGGATATTAAAGGTTTGATCCGTGCCTCCCAACTGGACATCTGTCTGCAAGGCCACGGCGTCATAACCCTGCATCACGGCGTAGAGAAACTCGTGGAGGTGGATCGCCTCGCCCTTAGCAAAGCGCCGGGCAAAATTATCTCGCTCCAGAAAACGAGCCACCGTAAAATGCTGGGTCAACCGGACTGTTTCGGCCAAGGACATCGCCTCGTGCCACTCACTGTTGTAACGAATCTGGGTCTGCTGAGGGTCCAGCAAGCGAAACGCTTGACTGGTGTAGGTCTTCACATTCGCCCTAATCGCCTCGGGCGATAACTGGGGTCGGGTTTTATCCTTGTCACTGGGATCGCCGATTCGAGCCGTAAAATCGCCGATTAGCAAGACAACTTCGTGGCCCAGTGCCTGAAAGCGAGCCAGATTCCGCAGCGGTACCGCATGCCCCAGGTGCAAGTCCGGTGCAGTCGGATCCACCCCCAGGTAGACCCGCAACGGCCGTCCTTCGGTCAGCCGCTCCCGCAGCTCCACTTCCATCACCCGCCGAGTCTCAGGCTCACCAAAGGCCGTTTTTTTCATAAGATGTTCCACCTGTTGCTCAATCATCTGTTTCATCAAACCTCCTTGTGCCTTAAGTTTTTTCTAGTTTCTTTGGCTGCTCTCGTTCAAATGTAGCTCTACAAAGTCCATAAACTCAATTTTGGAAAATAAAAAAGGGTAGGCAACTGCCTACCCTCTTGCTTACGCAATGCGCGATGCGCTACTGGTCTCTCTTTACCCAACCCCACACGCACCGCACGTCGGGACACAGCCACCTGCTGCCGGATGGTGAGTGTAATAATAATAGGTGTGGTGTTGGTTCATTCGGTGAGACATAAATAGCACCTTGTCTATAAGCTCTATTGTAGGAAAAAACTGAAAAATGTCAATAGGAAAAAACGAGGGTCCAACAGCGGCAAGGTTCTAAGTCACTCCAAATAGACACTTCTAATTGGAAGCGTTGGCCGTCGAAGGTGTGGCTGTTTGAATTGACACAGGTTGAAGCTTAGAGGGAGTGGCCGTATGGGCAGGCGTAGAGGTAGGCAAGGGGATACAGGTTGGGGGTGAGGTTGGCGTAGCAACATACCAGCCAGTAACCTGATTGGTCCCCTCCCCCTCTCCCGGCACGTGACCGGATCAAAAGCCTACCGGCCCGCCGGGACGCGAAGCCGCTGCGCCCAGGCTGCCTAACCCCACCGAGGTTATCAAAAATTTTATCCCGTTGCACTCCGCTTCGCTTGATAGAGCAACCTATCTTCATTGCAGACTCTTTCCCTTCTAAGAGAGAAAGCAATTTGCTGAAGCGAGCCTTCCTTTAGATGCCTTTGAAAACAGAGATTGTAAAACCTCGTTCCCTGAGAAAACCTGGATTTTCGAATTAAAGAGAAGAGATGAATAATGGAAAAAGCCTCTCGGGGAGGGAGGCTAACGAGCCTCCTAGAGGGGTGCCCTGCGTTTTGACCCCGCCATGCTATCCGCTACCCCCTTTCTCGCCTGCTTCTAGGCGCTTTCCTGCCATCTACCGGGCTATTTCCTGCCCATTTCCTGGGGGTAGCCCATCCACGTCGCCAGCCAGCTCCACCCGCCCACCTGGCCGCTCACGGCTTACCGACCTC
>JAHDWA010000130.1 GCA_023382535.1 Anaerolineae bacterium
CAAAATACCACTTTTTATACCCCGTTTTGGGGTATGACACTACCACCATCTATCGAATATACTGGCCTCATAAGTCCAATTAAATATTGTCAAACAACTTCAAAAAACAGTAAAAAGGAGATTGTCCGATGCAAAGCACTATAACTTTAAGCAAAAAATCAGGTAAGGGGATCAATGACGGGGTGATTTCCGAATTGACCGCCTTCTTTCGGGTCAGGCCCGGCCATGAGGAGCAGTTGCGTGAAGCCCTGGTGCGCTTCGCCGAGGTGATCCGCAACACCGACCCGCAAGAGACCCAGAAAACCGGCCTGCGCGACACGCGACATGTCCTCTTCGACAACGGTACGCGGCTGCTGTGGACCACTACCTTCGAGACCGACTGGGATCCCTATCTCGACGACGCGCTTATTATTGTCGGCGCCGAGCATTTTGTAGACTGGATGCAGCATATTGTTGAAGCTGAGGAGCTTTCGAAGTGGTTTGTGGAGTCCGGCGGGACCACCACGCTCGGCAAAGCCAATCTCGCCAACATTGTAGACATCGTCAACAAGAGCAGCGGCGGCCTCAAACAGATTATCCAGTCGGCCCAGACCCCGGCGGTCGCCTACTGGAATGCGCTGGCGGCTTCGACCATCCCGCAGCTCCGCAAAGCGCAGCGGGTGGAGCAAGCCTTCGAGCAGGTCCTTGACAGTCCTGAGGCCGAGCAGGCCCTTTCGCACCCAGCCTTGCAGCCTCTGCTTGAGCAGGCAGCCGACTAGTACCAACATGTGAACGATACGGCGACCTGAAGAAGGTCGCCGTATCTACAGGCAAGATAGGTTCAATAAGGATAGTCGTTAAACTACTCGGCCTAAGGCTAATCATTGGAGGAGGTACACGATGATGAAGGCAATTACACAGCTCTGGAGAACTTTAGCAGACACCTTCAAGGTGTTGGGCCAGTATAGCTACACCTGGCTTTATCCGCTATTGTCTTACCTTATCATGTTGCTGCTTACCTTTAGCCTGATGAGACCGCTACTGGATATGGTGGTGGAGATAGGCCATGAAGATAGGCCAACCCGACTCTTTTTCTTCCTGGTGGTTTACTTTATGTATGGCGTGCTTTATTTTGTCACCACTTTCTCTAATGTGGCCTTGCTAAATTACATCGTCAGGCGGTTGGATGGCGAGAATCCGTCGTTCAATCGAGGAATTTCAGCAGCTTTTCAGCGAATGGGGCCGATCGTTCGTTACATCCTGGTCTCGGCTGGCCTGAGTTGGGTAGCTATCGCGGCCAAAGTGTTGACCAATCCCTTTCTGGGCGGGGTTATCATCCCCCTGATTGGTAAACGTTTGTGGCAACGCTGGCGCCACCTCTCGTACAACCTTCCCCTCCTGTTGGCCGTACCGGTGATCGCCCTCGAACAGCCGGTACCGGAGCACATTTTCCAGCGCAGCGGGCTGCTGGTCAAAGAAACATGGGGCGAAGGGGTGAAACCGGCGCACAGCATCAGCTTGCTGGGGCTGCTTGTATTACTGATCGTCATACTGTTCGCCCTGCCGACCCTACCGCAAGGTTCTGCCGAAGACAATCCTGGCTTGATTTGGCTTGGTTCAAGCATTCTGCTGGTTTCGATCCTGACCTATACGCAGCTTAGCGCACTTGTGAACGCCATTTTTACCCTCGCCGCGTACCGCTATGCGACTGCTGGGAAAAACGATCTTTTTCCTGGAGATGCGAGTTATGCCGAACAGGCCTTTGTAAAACCCAAAAAAGAAACAAATGAGGACGCAGCGCCGACCGTTCCGATCTCCGGCTCATCGTCAGCCATCGCCGACGATCCATTGAACTGAATTTCAGGAAGTTTACTATGTTAGACAAATTACATGACCGTGCGGCTCAAATTCTGGCCGAAACAAACTTATGCACCCTGGCTACCAGCGGCCCGGCTGGTCTACAAGCCTCAATGGTCCGCTGTGCCGGGCGAGACATCACCTTGTACCTGTTGATCCCTGACACATCGGATCATCTTTTCAACCTGGAGAGTGAGCCAGAGGTGGTCGTGACCGCCGAACCGTGGTACCTGCACGGTATAGCTGAGTTTGTTCAAGGCCGCACGGATGTGTTTTCGGCTGAGCAGCGCCAATGGCACACCGTCGTCAGGATCACCCCCGTCCGGCTGCACATTCTGCCCACCCAGGGCGGCCCGGCGACTTATGCCGAAACCATAGATTTTGACGGCTAGGGCCACGAGCGGCGGCAATAACAAAACTGATTTTATCAACCCAGGGAGTTTTACAATGAGTTCAGGTCTTATTAGCCCTAAAAATTGGCAAAAGTTGTGGCCGACAAACTGGCTTATCTCAATGATTTAGGCCAGGAAGTCGGAGATCTGCTGCCGGCACTATCAGAGCCGTGGCAAGTTATCAGTACTTCCGGGGCCATGGGCCAACACGTCGAGTTAACCCTGCTGGTCAAGACTCATTTTGGTCAGACGGAACAGGTACGCCTGGATCTCCTGGCCTTGATCCAGGAACGACTGGCTGAAGCCGGGATTACCCTGGCTGATTGAGATATTCCCAAGTTGTGGTTGTTCAAACTGCCTACTTATGACAATTTTTGCCGGGACCGCGCCTCCCTGCGATTACCATTAGCTAAACCTCAACCTACTCGAGGCAAGGATTCATTCAAAAAATGGCAGCTATGAACCCCAGCCATGGCTGCAGGTCTGACCAATCATATTTGGTCTTTGCGAGAGGTTCTCCTCTATCAAGTTCCGCCTTGGGCCAGGCAGTGGCCAAAGTTTAGCTGGTCACATGGGGGTCCAGACACCGCCCCTGGTCAATCTTTGGGGCGGTGTCTTTTATTCAGTTTTGCTTCGGTTCTTACTTATTTTGATTTATGACCGCCTCTCCTAGTTGCTTTTCTTAAGGATTGGCAAGTAGATGTTATTCCCAGTTGCAGTGATCATCTCGATCGTTGGTTGAGATACGCCATCCCAGGTACCAAAATCAACCGTAGCTCCAGGCCCACTGCCGCCGGTGAGGTTATTCTGCTGGAAGGTATTCTTATTACCGTCAGTCAGGATTTGGGTGGCGCTTAGATTGTAGGTTTGAGCCTGGCTCGTGTCATCGTCGCTAAAGGAGAGTTTTTCCGTTGCCGGATCGAAGCTCATCTCTACGGTTTTACCCTGGGCCAGTTGCAGGCCGCTGAGGTCAAACAGGTAACTCTTGCCGCCAGTTGTATTGATACCCATTGACAGGACGGGCGTCTCACGGTCATTGGCGCTGCTCTGGAAGCTAATCGCCTTGTTAGCATAGTCGAAACCAGCGCTCATCGTCTCAAATGGACCAACGGGGGTGCTTTGATCAGGCTCTGCGGAGTCGATCTTTAAGCCTTCTAAGATAACCACTAGACCCGGTGAAGTGATTTGAAGATCGGCTTCGGCTTCAGTGTTCCCAAAAGTATTATTCGTATTCATCACTTTCAGACTGTAAGTACCACTGACTGGCACACGGATCACCGGGGGAATGTTGAGTTCCAGACCGTTGAAGGGTGTACTCATTTCTGCGCCCGGAATTTGGTTGACAAACTGGCCGGTAGCAGGATCGTAACCGACCCGCTGCCCGGCGCTGTTGGTGACCAGCAGCCGGCCCTCACCGGCCAGGGCAAACTCGGTGACGTCACCGGTGTTGAGGGCGCTCAATCCGCTGGTGCTTACGGTTTCGCAGAAGCCGCATTTTTTGGGATAGTTGGTAGCGTAATCCACACTGTCCAGCACAATAGAACGGGTGGAATCATCGCCTTCATAGGTTGAGGCTGGCGCGTTGGGATTAATAGCGGCGCCTTCATAAACCCAGGTATTGGTGTTGGTGTTGATTTTAACAACACGCCCAAAGTTGTTCGGGTAATTATTATCATAGACATAGAGCCAGTAGACTCCGCCGCCTTTGTCTTCCAGGCCATAGGGCGTGACCGCATGCCCACCGCTCCGGTCTCTCTTCCAGAAGCCAATGGTGTAACTGTCGTCATTGGCTGGGCCATCAAAGCCTTGCGTGATGAGGAAGTTAACTAAGCTGTTAGGGGCGCCATCGGTTACGGTGCGAACCTTACCCTGCGGGTTAAGCGGCGGGTTGCCGCTCTGGTTAAAGAAGTAGTGGCTAATGAGATTTTGCATATCGGCATTGCGGGTCAGATCAAAAGTAGACGCAGCGCCTCCCTGGAATTGGGCCGGGCTGCTGCGACCATCAATAAAGGGTTCAGCCAGAAAGAACTTGAGACTGCCGACAGCCATACCATAGCAGTGACCACCTTCGCCATTCTTGATCCAAGTTTTTCGAAATCCTTCGCCGGCTGCATTGAGCACACAAGTGTTTGCGCTACCACCCGTGCCGGGAGTGCAAACACTAGGGCCGAACACGGCATAGATATTTTTAGCATTCAAGTCAGTGTCGTTGACCGGCTTACCCCAGTTGGGGAAACCAAAACCATCAGGTTTAGGCAGGAAACCTGAGTTGCGTAATAAGATGCTGTTAGACTTGGTTTCCACTGCTTTCCCAACCGCACCAATGCTGCCATCGCTAATGCTAACTACTCGGTAGTCGGTGTTGGTTACGCTCTGGCTAATTTGGGCTTCGTATTGCACCGTTTTAGTCTCCCCTACGGCCAGGTCGCCGATATTCCAGACTACCGCGCCGTTGGTGAAGACTCCACCATCACTGGCGTTACCCACAAAGCTGGCGCCAGCGGGCAGAGTATCGGTAATACGCAGCGTAGCGGCTGCGGACAGACCTTTATTGGAGACGATAACTTTGTAAACAAAGGGTGTATTGACCAGCGCCCAAGTCGGGCCTGTTTTGTTAATAGCCAATGATGGCCCGCCAACTGCCTGTAATTCATATGCTCCCACATCAACCAGCGTGCCGCTAAAAGGGCGTGAGTTCCCATTAGCGTCGGTTGTCGTATTAAGCGCTGTACCTTTGTCAACAGCGGGTGAACTGGGCTTTAACTGGTAGTTAAAACTGGTCATATCAACAAAGTGCTGATCCAGGTCGGCAACAGTAAAACTATGACCTCCACTAGTCAGTGTAGCTCCTTGGGTGACCTGATTCTGATCATTATTCGAGAAAATGTTGTAATCCTCGGTAACGGTACTCCCATAAGCATAAATACCCACGTTATGATTGGCAATAATGCTATTCCTGATTGTTAGAGGCTGCATCGCAAAGATAGCTTCCCTGGGATTACTGCCGAAATTATCGGTGAAAGTACTGTTCTCGATTTGAATGCTGCTGGTGCCATAAGTGTACAAACCCGCCCCTGTTGTGGTTGCCTGGTTGTTGGCAAAAACAGCATTGTAGATAGTTAACGTGGACAGATAAGAATAGACGCCACCGCCACGGTAAGCTGTATTGTCTATAAAACGGATACCGCTCAAGGTAATATTCTGGCTGTTGTATACGATTAGACCGCCTCCGACCACGGCAGTTGTATTGCCTGTGCTCGTTATTTTACCGCCCTTCAAAGTCAAGTTGCGAATGGTAACGTTATTACTTGAGGTCAGATAGATCAGTCCCAGATTCCCGGCGCTGCTATCACGCTCGATGGTTGCCCCGTTGCCATTGATAGTTAAATTGCTTTTATTAGCTAGATAGAGAATGTGTCCGGCGGAACCGGTTTGATCGGTCAGCAGGTAGCGGCAGTTACCATCCAGATTGATGGTCGGTCCGGCGCCGTTGAGTAAGGTTTTGAGGCTGCTGCCGGAGCAGGTGACCTGAGAAGCGGGATTGACGGCGATGGTGAAGCTCTGGGTAGCCGTCAAGCCGCCGGAGTCTGTTACCAATAGGGAAACCGAGTTGCTGCCGATGTCTCCGCTGGCAGGGATGCCACTCAGGGTGGCGCTGCCGTTGCTGCCCGGTGTTAGGGTGAGCCAGGCGGGCTTGGTGGGCGCAGAAACGCTGAGAGTATCACCAGTGTTGGGATCGCCCGTGGTGATGTTGTAAGTATAAGCCTGCCCGACAGTAGCGGTTTTGACGGGGCTGCTGGTGAAGCTGGGCGGGGCATTAGGCGCGGTCACAGTCACCGAGGTGCTGGCGCTGACACTGCCCGAACTATTGGTAGCTGTGACGATGGCAGTATAGTTACCCGCCGCCGCGTAGGTGTGGCTGGCGGTCGTCCCGCTGCCGGTTTGACCATCGCCAAAGTTCCAGGTATAGCTGACATTGCTGCCGCCGCTGATCGTAGCGGTGAAGGCGGTAGCGCTGCCCAACACGGTCGGGCTGGAGTTAGCTGCGTTCAGGCCGGTGATAGCGCTATCACCTACCGCAACCACAACCTCTTCAGGGGTCGCATCAGCCAGACCCAGGTTGTCCGTTACCATCAGCGTAAAGGTCAGAACTGCAGGTGCAGCCGGAGCGGTAAAGGTCGGCGAGATCGCGTTGAGGTTGCTCAGACCGATGGCCGGGCCGCCTGTCTGGCTCCAGCCATAGGTTAGGGGTAAGTCGTTATCAGGATCAAAACTGCCGGACCCATCCAGCGTGACGGAGGCATTGGGATTAACATTTTGATCAGGGCCAGCATTAGCCACCGGAGCTTGGTTGTTGACGGTGACGATAATCGTATCAGGGGTCGCACCAGCCGCTCCGAGGCTGTCGGTAACAGTGAGGCTGAAGGTTAGGACAGCCGGGTCGCTCGGGGCGAAGAAGCCAGGGGACGCCGTCGCCGCGTTGCTCAAGCTCACGGCCGGGCCGCCGATTTGGCTCCACGCATAGGTAAGTGGGGTATCACCATCCGGATCGCTACTAATTGAGCCGTCCAGAGTAACAAGGCTGCTGGTATTGACGCTTTGATCGTTGCCGGCATCGGCGACAGGGGCTTGATTATTAACGGTGACGATGATGGTATCAGGGGTAGAGGCGGCCAGGCCAAGCGCGTCGGTCACAGCCAAACTAAATGTCAGTGTGGCAGGATCAACCGGAGCGGTAAAAGTGGGAGATTGGGCCGTGGCATCGCTCAGAGTTACGGTTGGGCCGCCCGTCTGAGTCCAACTGAAGGTGAGAGGCGTGTCATCATCTGGATCACTACTGCTGCTGCCATTGAGCGTGACCACCGCGCCTGTATTGACGCTTTGGTCGTTGCCGGCATTGGCGATAGGAGCCTGGTTTGCGCCTACATACTCGAATGCCCCGATATCGCAGCTAGCACCTTGCGGGCGGGTGAGGCCACGTTGGTCAGTGGTTAGCGATGTGCCGGTGTGGTCGGGGCAACTCCCTGTTCCCGTGTCAATGGCGTTACTGCCGGCTAACAAAGCGTGGGTTTGTACCTCGCCGCCGTTGTTGGTCAGGCTGGGGTCAAAGTGAGTTACGGCTCCAAGGCGGCCGGCGCTGCCACCGCACGTGGTATCGTCAACGAGGTTGTTAGCGCCCGTGAGCGTTCCCCCGGAAAGGCTGCAATCGTCCCCGGTGCTGTTGGTGACCAAACTATTCTGGATATTGAGCGTGCCCCCTTCGACCAGCAGACTACCGCCGGCAAAGTTCCCTGTATTTCCGCTGAAGGTGCTGTTCCTGATAACGCTGTTTCCGCCAAATGTATTATTTATGCCTCCCCCCAAATCGGCGCTGTTACCGCTGATAGTGCTGTTGTTTAGGTTCAAGTTGCCGGTAACATAAATACCACCCCCTGTCCCTAACACATCGCTCACCGTGTTGCCGCTGATCGTCGAGCTATTCACAGTCACTGTACCTTCAGCGCTTATCCCGCCGCCGGCAGTGCCGGCCGAGTTGCCGACGACAGCGCTGTTGGTTACGGTTACAACCGTACCCAAGCGTCCGGCGATGCCACCGCCAATCGGCGGGTTCGCACCGTTCCCGCCCTTGACGGTCACGTTGGCAAAGATGGCCTGGGCGTTACCCTGCACATCGAAAACGGTGTCAATCCCATCGGCATTAATAATTGTGGTTAAAGCGCCAGCCCCGTTGATGGTTACATCATTAAGAATATCAAGATCGCCGCCAGCGTTGCCATCTTCATTAACGCCGTTTAAGGAGAGGGTATAGGTCCCTGCTGGCACGGTGATAGTATAGATATCACTGCTGCCGGCGTTGGCTTTGCTGATAGCCCCACGCAGCGAACAATCATTGGGGGTGGCATCGGCACAGATTTGAGCCGACGCAGCATTGGTATCATCGGTGCGGTCTACCTCAAGGGTCAGGTTGGGACCAGCATCATCATTGAGGTAAACAATTTGCGGGCTATTGCCCCAAATGGCAGAAGCGATGTCCAGGTCGCCGTCGCCGTCCAGGTCGGCCATTTCCAGGCCGTGGGTCATATTATTAAAGTCGCCGGGACCAAAGTTAGCTGAGGTTGTGTCAAAAGTGCCATCTCCGTCGTTGAGGTAAACCCTATCCTGTCCACCGCCGACGCAGCTGCTGCCCCAATTGCCCAGGGCCAGGTCTAGGTCGCCGTCGCCGTCCACATCGCCAGTGGCTAAGGCTGTGGTGCAATCGCTGCCGGTGCCCACGGTGTGAGTGAGGGTATCAAAGGGATGGCCGCTGCCGTCGTTGAGATAAATAACATTAGCTCGACCGGCTCCCTGGTGGCTGATGGCTACGTCCAGGGCGTTATCATTGTTGAAATCGCCGGCAGCCATTTCATACTTGGTCGAACTAAAACTGCCGGAGCCAAAAGTATACGGGGTTGGATTGAAAGTCCCATCGCCGTTATTGAAGTAAATCGCGTTATCGGACGACCTGCCCGCAATTATATCGAGGTCACCATCCCCATCTACATCGCCCAGGGTGAGAGTTTGACCACTGCCAACATTGCCAACGTTGTTAGTCTGAGTATCGAAGGTTCCATCGCCGTCATTAAGGCAAACCTTGCTCTGACCGAAGCGGTCACTGCTGGCCAAATCCAAATCCCCATCGCCATCCACATCGCCAAAGGCCAGGCCATAGCTGCCGGAGCCAAAATTGTTCGAGATCGTGTCGAAAGGATTACCGACGCCATCGTTGAGGTAAATCACATCCTGATTGCTGGCATTGCCCAGGGCTAAATCCAAGTCGCCGTCGCCATCTGCATCGCCTAAGGCTAACCCCCAGGCATCGCCACTGGCAGGGCCAACATCGTAACTGGCAGTGTCAAAAGTGGCGTCGCCGTCGTTCAAGTAGAGTTTACTCTGGCCGCCATAGTCGCCCACAATCATATCTACATCGCCATCACCATCCACATCGCCCAAAACCGTGTCGGCAGCATGGTTAATTCCAAAGGTATGGCTAATAACATATTGGCCGCTGCCTCCCTGTGCTGCCGCACGGAACTGCCAGATAGTAGGCGGCAGCAGATGAATACCTGAGGCAGTCAGCAGGCCGCTGCTGGCGCTGACCTGTACCAACTCACCGGGTTTGAAGGGGACAGCCGGGGTAAGGGTAAGAGTTGTGCCGTTGGCGGCATGAGCCGGTGAGAGCAGGCCGCGGAGCATCCCATGCACGGCAAAGGTTTGGTTCGAAATTGAGCCTGCTGCCATACTTTGGTCAAACGTGGCGGATATGACCGAGTTGGCCGGGACAGACCGGGCATTGCGGAGTGGAGAAAAAGTTTGCAGGACAGGCACAGCGGCGTTAACAGTAAACGAGCGCGGGGCCGTGCTGTTCTCATTGCCGGCGGCGTCAAAAGCGGTGACAGACCAGGTGTAAACACCGTTAGCCAGCAGGCCGGAATTGTAGTCGGTGCCAGGCCCCACGTTGCTGAGGCTGCCATTGAAATCAACCCGATAGCCATCAGGCGGATCAGTGATAACAGTTTGCCAGGTAAGGGTTACGGTTTGGGTAGTGGTAAAGTCATTGCCATCCGCGGGGTTGAGCAGGAGGGGGGCCGACGGCGGAAGTGTATCAACGGTCCAGGTGTAACTGGCCGGGGAAGGATCGGCATTGGTGGCGTTGTCAATGGCCCGTACCTGGAAGGTGTGAGAGCCATCAGCGAGGCTGGCGGCGGTAAAAGGGCTGGCGCATGTCGAAAAGCCGCCACCATCTACCTGGCATTGAAAAGAAGCGATACCACTGCCGCCGCTATCATCTCCAAAAAACTGGAAGGTGGGCGTAGGGTCGTTGTTCGGGTTGGTGGGGGCGTTGACGATAAAGGTATTAGGCGGGGTAGTATCCAATGCTGCCCCACCCTCATAGCGGGCCAGAGCGAAATCATAATTGGCATCGGCAGGATTGTGTCTGGCAAAGCCGGCGGCCACGATATAGCCATCGCTCTGGAGAGCCAGGCCCAACAGCCGGTCTTCTCCCTGGCTGCCCAGGCCCATGCTGGCAAAGAAGTCGGTCAGGGTTGAGCCGCTGCTACCAAAGCCGGTATCAAGCGCGCCGCTACTGGTATAGCGGGTCACAAAGAAGTCCAGACTGTTTGATGAACCGGAGTGGGCAAAGCCGCCGGCCACAATCGCGTTATCGGTTTGGCGCACCAGGTCGGTAAATTGGCTGGCGACCGAAGCGGGTGAACCCCAATTCGACGGCAGAGCGATGCCGTTGCTGCCGTCGCCGCCGCTGAAAGAGGAATCCAGGCTGCCAGAGGAGGAGTAGCGGGCCAGCACCGGCTTTTCGTTAAAGCCATCCGTGGCATAGCCCGCCACCACAATGCTGCCGTTGGGTTGAATAATGACGGCGTTGATGCGGGCGTTGGCGCCGCCATATGCCGTAAAATCTGTAGTCACCCGCCCACTGCTGCCAAAGGTTGTATCAGGAGTGCCGTTGTTGGTGTAGCGGAACAGGGCAAACAGGTCGCGGCTGCCATTATTGGTAAAGCCAGCCGCTACAATTTTATCATCAGACTGGATAGCAATGGCATTGATCCGGTCTGTAGCGAAGAGGTTGGTAATGGTGGTGGCGTTACCGGAGGGGCCAAAACTGTTATCCCAGCTCAGGTCGCTGTTGTAGCGCACCAGGGCAAAGTCCTCGCTGCCGGCCCAGTTGGTGTAACCGGCGATAATCACTTTGCCGGTAGATTGCAACCCTACAGTGTTAGCCTGGGCCTGCCCTCCCCAAAAGTCATGGGCATTCTGGCTTAGGAGAGCGCCGCTGCTACTGAAGCGAAGCACGGCCATGTCATTGGTGCCGTCAGAAGTGTTGACCGCATAACCGGCTGCGTAAATATCGCCGGTGGTAGATCGAATGGCAACCGCATGGGCGCGATCGTGAGTACTTCCTCCGTAAAAATTACGCTGGATGGTGCCGTTAAAGGGTGGACCAAAACTGGTATCGCGCGTTCCGTTGGCGTTATAACGAGCCAGGCCAAAATCATCGTTGCTGCCGTTGTTGGCGTAGCCAGCTACCACGATTTTTCCATCCGCTTGCAAGGCCACGTCGTTACCCTGGTTGGCACGCGAGGAGCCAAAATCCGTAGTCACCCGGCCATTGCCGGGGTAGCCTGGCATGGAGGGATCACCATCAAAAGTGGTGTCCAGGTTACCGGCGGCGGCCATGGTCAGGGCTACGGAAAGCAAGGTCAGGGCCAACACCAGGGTTGAACTGGAGATGAGCTTGGGGACAAATTTTGAGAAAGGTGGCAGCAACATGAGGGTAGGTCTCCTTATGAAAAGATGGGGTCAGCAGGGTTCAGCACGAATTCTATTCTACCAACCCTGCGCCGGTTTACCTACCCCAGAATTTGTTATTTTCACTAACAAAAAATTGTTATTTTGAGGGGAGTCTGTTACTAAAAATTTGATTGATGAGGGGAACTGCTAATTTTAATCCAGGGTGGCTAGCCCATGGCGGAGCGCGAAAAGGACAGCCTGGGTTCGATTGGTTAAGTCTAACTTGGTCAGAATACTATTGATATGCCGGGCGACGGTGTTGGCGCTGAGGTAGAGTTGCCAGGCAATTTGCTCGTTCGTCAAACCCCGGGCCAACAGGCGCAGAATCTCTACCTCGCGTGTGGTGAGCTCCGAGGGTGTTCCTGCTAAGCGGGCCATTCCCTGGGCCAATTGGGTGGCTATAGCCGGCGGCCAGTAGGCCCGGCCATACGCCACCTCGGTGATAGCCCGAAGCAGTTCCTCGCGGGGTGTGTCCTTTAGCAGGTAGCCGAGCGCCCCTGCTTTGACTGCCGGGAAGACGTGCTCGTCTTTGGAAAAGCCGGTTAGCACCAGAATGCGGGCTTGAGGCAGGGCCTGCTTAATTTTGGCAATGGCAATAAGCCCATCTTGATGTGGCATGGCTAAGTCAATCAGGATGACATCGGGTTGTAGGGTCAAAGCTAGTGAGACTGCTTCCAGCCCATTGGCGGCCTCGCCAACTAATTCCATATCCGGCTGAAGGCCAATTAGTGACCGCAGTCCTTCGCGAACAATCTCATGATCATCGGCAATCAAGATGCGGATAGGTGCATCTAGACTCTTGTTCGTCATGGCTCTCAAATTCCTTTACCCAACTACTTTAAGAGCTGAATTTTACCAAACCTCCTGGCAGAGTCAACAACCGTTATACCTGCGGTGCCAGGCTTATTTTCTTTGAAATTAGAGCCGTGATAAACATAAGCTAAAAAGCTCTTTCAACTCAAATTATAAACAGGAGTAAATCTATGGAAAATGAAGATGATAAATCTTTTACTTTTAACATTGATCTCTACACGACCCACCCTGGTAACTCATTCAATTGGAAGGGGAAAACAGAGGGTTTGAGGCAAAGGGACGCCGCTTAATGATGCTTGACCCACCATCTCTGCTGAAAAACATTCAAGTTCAACCAGCGCCAGTGGCATGGCTGTTGTCTTGGACCACCAGGTTTGATACACATAATTCCGGGTAAAACAGGCGGCCTGGGGGTGGTTCGAAAGTTCTATACAGACCCAGTCCAGGGCAGCTAAGTTTTTCTGCACAAAGAACGCGGGGACCGTTTCGTCTTCGCCCAACACAGTTCCGGCCAAATACATGTATCGGTTTGCCGGATAGGCTGGAAAGCACATCCGCACCCCACAGTAGTCTCTTTGAGAAGGTACTATCTCTTCCGACTGAACTGCCTGGGCCAACAAATTCCACACAGTTAAAAGGTCTCTATTTGGGTCGAGCGGACTCAGTTGAGTGACCAGGCCGGCTAATCGCAGCGCCGGTAGCTTTTTCAGTTGGGGTTTTAAGGGTGCGCTGCCGTTTAAGAACTCCAGGTACTCTGGCGTGAGTCTACTCATAAGCCGGCGCTGGTCAAACCCGGCGTGCAGTTTGGCCTGACGCGGCGATAGCTGAAACACCCGCTTAAAGGCGCGGGAGAAGGTTTCGGGGGCATTAAACTGGTATTGGCAAGCAATGTCAATAATTTTCTCGTCCGACGTCAACAAACATCGGGCGGCTTCACAGAGCCGGCGGCGCATCAAGTAATCATACGGGGTAAAATGAGTGACCCGGCTAAAGGTGCGGCTGAAGTGGTAGAGGGAAAAAGAGACAGCTTCTGCCATATCGGCCACACTAATTTCATCGGTCAGATGAGCCTCAATGAACTCGATTGCCTTCAGCATCAAAGCAAGGTCAGACATAAGCCTGGCTCAAACCGGAAGTTTTTGAATGGGGACATAAACATCAATGGCCGAGTCGGCCAGACGCTCCATGCCTTTGAAGCGATGGTCATAATATTGAAAATTAAAGGGATAGGCCGCCGCATAACCGGCCTGGGGCATCCACTCCCGGTAAATCATCTGCGGCCAGTCCTGATTGATTTGCTCCCCGACCAGGGTAAAAACCGCATATTGACTTGGGGGGAGAACTTTGACCACCCATTCCACCGGCACATCATTTGGGGAGCCAACGACCAGGCCGACAAATACCTCAAATTCTCCCGTTACCCTGGTATCCGGGTGAGAGAGGTGGACTTCATAAAAAACATCCTTTTGAGCCGCCAGCCGGTCCACAGCCGAGGCGTTTTGCTGGATGAAGGCCATCAAACGCCGCCATAATTTCCCGATTTCGTTTTCTTCACTCCACGGGTCTTTTTCCTCAAATGGATTTCCAAAGAAGCTAACCCCGGCCAGCAGCAGTCCCTCTTTCTGGGTGATTTTTGGATTCATACACATCCCCGGTTTGGATTAAAGCCTGCTTCCCCTGAAAAGATGCAGGGGAAGCAGGCTCGCAATTAACTACTGGGCATTTTCAAATTCCGCGGCCCAATCAAACCGCGCCGAGTCTTCAAGCCACTGCGGCCAATGGCGGCACCAGGCAGGGACAGTGACGGCTTTCACCCGATCGGCAGCCGGATGGTACGGCTTGATATCAAGGATAGGTGTGCCTGTTTCCGCATCAATGTAAGGGACATAGATTTTGCCCTCATTATAATCAATGTGCAAAACTGAGACAACGCTCAGACCGATGGGGTTGGGCCGTAGCGGCGACCGGGTAGCAAAGATGCCCAGGGTCGCCGGTCCATGCTTATAAGGTTTTGCGCAGGTCAAAACTGTGCGGTGTTCTTCATTATCAAGCAGGTTGGCCCACCACAAAACATTCAAGCAACTGAAGCCCTCTAAGCCTGTCAACGCCGAGCGATACGTTTCATCCAAGGCCAGGCAAAACCCATCTTCTGCTGCATGGACTTGTCCGATGACGGCTAACTTAAATTCAGTTTTCATTTTTCGACTCCTTACATTTAAAATTTGATGAGCTGCATCACTACGTTAAATATAAGGGAAAAAGTGGGATGATGCTTGATCCTGCTTGCCCTGAACTCAGCCCTATCCCCTCGCTATTTTCGTGATCTTGATAAATCTTGCTGTGAGGGGACAGAGTCGTGAGGGGACCATGGTTAGGTTGGCCTGTCCCTCAATCGCTTCAGCGCCAGCCCTAATCGGCGCACGCCTTCCTCGATATCCTCAGGCGTCTGGGTGACAAAGTTGAGCCGGAGATAGTCTTCACCCTCAGCGGGGTTAGCGAAAAACCGGCTGCCGGGCGCAAATTCGACCCCTTCGGCAACAGCCAGCGGGAGTAGACGGAGTGCAGAGGTCTGTTCCGGCAAGCGCAGCCAGACAAACAATCCCCCCTGGGGCGGCGTAACCTGGACCTCCGCCGGTAAATAACGTTTAATCGCCGCAACCATCGCATCTCGCCGCCGGCGATAAACCCGGCAGGAACGCCGTAAATGAGCCTGGTAACGGCCAATTGTAACATAGGCCTCCAGGGTCCGTTGAATCAGCGGAGAGGTCGTGAGATCATTGACCCGTTTAGCGGTGACCAACCGGTCCAAGATCGGTCCCTCCGCGACCAGAAACCCTACCCGCAAACCCGGCATCAACATCTTGGAAAAAGTGCCGATATAAATGACCCGCCCGCCCGGATCAAGGGCTTTAATCGCCGGCTGGGCGCGACCCTCGTACCGTAAATCGCCCACAAAATCATCTTCCAAAACGGGAAGATTATAACGGTTAGCTAGCGCCATCAAGTGGCGCCGCCGCGCTCCACTCAGACAGGTCCCGGTTGGGTTTTGAAAATTGGGAATGGTGTAGAGCAGCCTGGGATGATGTTGTTGGAGTAAAGTTTCCAGCTTTTCGACCTGCAGCCCCTGCCCATCCAGCGGAACTCCCACAATTTTCAGATGGAGCGAGCGGAATAAGTCCAGGGCGAAGTTGTAGGTGGGATTTTCCACCAGGATGACATCGCCCGGTCTAAGCAGGATCTGACAAACCAGGGCCAGGGCCTGCTGCGAGCCGGAGGTGATGAGGATCTGCCCGGGCTGGGTCTGAATGCCCTGGCTGGCTAAAATGTGGGCGATGGTCTTACGCAAGGGTGAGTAGCCCTGGCCAAATTCGCCATACTCCAGCGCAGAGATCCCATCCCGCCGTATCACCGTTTGCAACGCCCGGTAAAAATCTTTGACCGGAAAATGGCGGGGATCACCCACGCCGGTAAAGGCAATGGGCTGAGGGTGACGGGTGGGCGGCGGTGTTTGCGTCAAAAACATGTCCGAAGCTACTTCATCTGCCTGGATATCTTGCTGCCACAGCGGCCAGGCAATATCCGACTCGTTTTTCTGGAAAGTTGGGAGCGGGCCAGGCGGCATCACATACGTACCACTACCTTCCCGGCTGCCAATCAGGCCCTCACTTTCCAACTCAGCATAGGCATTTTTGACCGTGATCCGGCTGACCTGCAATGCTTGGGCCAGTTGACGGGTGGCGGGCAGACGGGTTTCGGGGGCAAGACTGCCGGAGCGAATATGCTGCCGTAGATAGGTTTCGATCTGCTGATACAGGGGCACAGCGCTCTGCCGGTCGAGGGGAATACGCATCTTTTCATCTCCTTACCTGGTGGTACGATAAGTATACCCGTTTTTATATTTTTTGATAGTTCCGTTCATCAAAATAGAAAATTGGACTTATAGAAATATCTATAAAGTGGTACTATCAATAGAACCAATTACATCTTAAAATTGGGGTTATATGATTGTCCAACCGTAACTACTCAGGCTGGTCTACTTGCCTGAGGATAAAGGAACTCAGGGCAATAGG
>JAHDWA010000131.1 GCA_023382535.1 Anaerolineae bacterium
CCAGCTTCCAGGGCAGCCAGGCGGGCCTGGCGGTCGTTGACGTGCAGCAACATGATCAGCGGAATGTGACCGACGAGGGTATCGTCCAGCAGTTCCCGGCAAACTTGAAAGGGATTCCCCTGCAGCTCGTCGCTGATGAGGATAGCATTGGGCTGCCAGGGCCGCGCGGTCCGGATGATGTCGCCAGCTTGACCTACCGTCTGAACTTCATGCCCGTTCGCTTCAAAATATAAACGTAAGGACTCGCGGATATCCACATCCGGGTCCGCAATTAAAATGCGTGATTTGGGAACGCTCACTAAAAAATCTCTCTCTCCGGCGCGATGCGATACATTATACACCAGAACCTTCCAATCTATATTATCAATTATGGCTGGAGTGGTTAAATCTGACGTGGAGTAATTGCTGCCAATTGCCACTTTTGAGTATGCGTTAACCGGCAGATTTTCGCTATAGGAGAATAGTCATAAACAGTTAACAATAATTGAACTCCCTTCAATCTTATGGTATAGTGTGGCTCAAATCTTGCGGGTGGAAAACACATGGCCGAACCAACTCAACCCTACGTCCTGGTCGTTGGAGCAGCAGGAATTGACTCAAAAGGCAAAGCGAAAGCGGCCTATACCCTGGGGACCAGCACGCATGGCACGGTGAGGGTTTCCGTGGGTGGGACGGCCCGCAATGTGGCCGACAACCTGGCCCGGCTGGGCGTGGAAACAGTGCTGCTTTCGGCGGTGGGGCCGGGCGGCTCCGGCAAGCGCATCCTGGCCAATGCCGCCGAGGTCGGCATCAATACCGATTATCTCATCGTCTCGCCCGACCACCACACGGCCGCTTATATTGCCCTGCTGGACGAAAAAGGCAACCTCGTCTTTTCGGTAGATGATATGGAGATCATGGAAGTCCTGACCCCGCAGATCATCAACCGGCGGCGTAACTTGATCAAAAATGCGGCTATGGTTGTTTTTGACAGCAACCTGCCTGAAGCGACCCTCGCCTCGCTGATTAAAGTCGCCAGCCGCTACAGTATCCGCATCTGCGCTGACCCAACTTCAACCCGGCTGGCCAGCCGCTTAAAACCTTACCTGCCAGAGATTTTCATGATCACCCCCAATGTTCCCGAAGCTGAAGTTCTCTCCGGCAAATCCATTGACGATGAAAACAAGGCCATTGCCGCCGCCCGCTCGCTGGTCAACGCCGGAGTCAAAATTGTCATCATCACCCTGGCCGAAGAAGGGGTGGTTTACGCCTCGGCTCGCGCCAGCGGGCATATTCCAGCGGTAGCCACAGAGATTATCGACTCGACCGGCGCCAGCGACGCCCTGACGGCAACAGTTGTCTTTGGCCTGCTCAACAGTATGCCGCTGGACGAATCGGTGCGCCTGGGAGCCAGCGCCGCCGCCATGACCCTGGCCTGCAGCGATACCGTCTGCGAGGATTTGAGCCTGGATATTTTGTATGATAACCTGCTCATTTGAGATTTTGTCTGTTGCCAGTTGTCCGTTAAAAATTTCTGACTGCTGACTACTCCCTATCTCTTCATTTGGAGACGCCTGTGAAAACTGTTCCACGCGGCATGTATTTTGAAGAATTTGAACCCGGCCTGGAAATCTACACGGCGGCCCGGACCATTACCGAGACGGATATCGTCAGCTTTGCCGGCCTCTCCGGCGACTATAATTTTATCCACATTGACGCCGAAGGCTCAAAAAACACGCCCTTTGGGCAGCGCGTTGCTCACGGCATGCTGGTCGCTTCGATTGCCAGCGGGCTGGCCGTGCAGCACGGTTTTATTGACGGCACCACCCTGGCCTTCCGCGAGTTAACCTGGAAGTTCACCAAGCCGGTGCTGATTGGCGATACCGTCCAGGTGCAGATTAAAGTGACCGAAACCAAAGCGATGCGGGCGCTGGGCGGCGGGCTGGTCACGTTTGAGGCCCGCGTGCTCAACCAGCGGGATGAGGTGGTGCACAAGGGCGAGTGGCGGATGCTAATTAAGTCACGGGAGGGGTGAGGCGAAGAGGCGAGGAGGCGAGTCTTTTTGCCTCGTAGTTCGCCCCGAATTAAAATTCAGGGCTGACAACTAAAGTACGCTGAAGCGTACTATTACCTTGAACCCTCTTGAGTCGGCTTGAGCCGACTTTAGCTTTCAGCCTGCGAATTCATTCGCAGGGAACAACGGCGTAAAAGATTTGTGAGTAAAAGATAGAGTCAATAATGGCTCAGATTTTCGACATCACCCGCACCATCAACCCAAACTTAGCCGTCTGGCCGGGCGATACGCCTTTCTCGGCGGAGGTTATCACTGCTATCAAAGATGGTTCGTCCATCAACCTGACCACCTTGACTATGAGCAGCCACATGGGCACCCACGTGGACGCGCCTTACCACTTTCTCGACGACGACCTGACCATGGAGCAGGTGCCGCTCGAAGCTTACCTCGGCCCGGCGAGGGTGGTCACGGTGCAACGTGAAGCGGGGCCGCTGCTGCCGGAGGATTTCCCTGGCCTGGAGTGGAGCGGGGTTCAACGCTTGCTGGTCCATTCGGCTGCCAGCGCCAAACCGCTGGACCAATTCCCGACCGAGTTTGTCTATCCCTCGCCGGAACTGGCCGAGTTGCTGGCGCAGCACGGCGTTGTCCTGTTCGGCTCCGACGCTCCCTCTATGGATGATATGAACAGCAAAACGCTGCCGGGTCATAAGGCCCTCCGCCGTCACAGCATCGCCATCCTCGAAGGGCTGCTCCTGACCGGCGTCCCCGATGGCGCTTACGAACTGATTGCTCTCCCGCTCAAGATTGCCGGCGGCGATGGCTCGCCGGTGCGCGCAATTCTCCGTGGCTAAACCCCTTTTCAACTTCTTTGACGCCCCTGATAGCCTCTGCTATAATTGTGTTTTGGTCGTACCTTCCCTGCTTGATGTCCTCCGGGAAGGCCCCTAGCAAGGATTAAGAATTTTTATGGAAGAAAAACAACACGGCGCAGCGACGCAGGTGGAGCCGTCAAGGGCGCCTAGATTAGAAGTCATCCGGGGCGAAAATGTAGGCGAGACGTTCAAGGTCAAGCTGACGACCCGCATTGGCCGCGAACGAGACAATGATATTGTCATTCTCGACCCCAAAATGTCCCGCTACCACGCCCAAATTTCTATGGAAGCGGGCCAGTGGCTGTTGGCCGACCTGGGCAGTTCCAACCGCACGTTTCTGAATGGGGTGGCGATTAGTGAGCCGACGCCCGTCAAGGAGGGCGACCGGATTAGCCTGGGTGAAACTGAACTGGTCCTAAAAATGCCGGATGCGCCTGTTACCGAACCGGCCCCGACCAGAACCGCCCCCATGTCAGGGCCGATCATTACGCCTCCACCCGCGCCCGCCGCTCCAGCCGGGGCGTCACCCGCGCCGGGTCAGGTCACTGTCCTGCCCCGACTGGCCTGGCTTGCCGGTGGCTTTATTGTGCTTCTCTTCCTGGTCGCTGCGGCGATTTTGTACTTTATCTTTAGCCGTGGCAATCCGGGTGGTGAGGTTGTAAGTGCAACAGGTACACCGGCGGCCGTCACCGATCCAGGCAACGAAAGCCAACCCCCAGCCGAAGCGCCTAACCGCCCCGCCGATGTGGTCCTGATTTATGAGGATGACTTCGGCGACTCGGCCAGCGGCTGGGATGATGCGTTTGACGCCTATACCACCAAACAGTACGGCAACAATCGTTACCAGATTGAAGTTACCACCAGCAACCTGGTTGCCTGGGGCCTGGCTAACCGCGACGTGGCCGATTTTGAAGTCGAGGTGGAGGCCAGGCTGGAAGATGGCGCGGATACGAACGGCTATGGTCTGCTCTTTCGCTTCCAGGATCGTGAGAATTTCTATCGCTTTGATATTTCCGGCGATGGATATTACTTGCTCAGCAAATTCATTAAAGGTGAGTGGATCACCATGGCCGACTGGACCGCTTCACCCTTCATCAATAAAGGCAAAGCGGCCAATATTCTCAAAGTGTCTGCTTTCGGCCCCCATATTACCGTCTGGGCTAACGGCCAGCAGTTGGCCTCGGTCGAGGATGACTCGCTGACGCATGGTAACTTCGGCTTTTTTGCCGGCACATTTAGTGACCCCCTGGTTTGGGTCAGTTTTGATAACTTGAAATTGTGGACACCCAAAGATCAGGAAATTACGTTGCTGCCTACCGCCACGCGCCCCCTTGGCCCGCCGCCCACCACCACAACCCTGCCAACCCCGACCCCTCTGCCCGCGACCGAGACCTCCACCGCTACGCCAGCCACTGCCGAGACGGTTGAGGCCGAAGCCTCGGTCGAGCCGACCGTTACCCCCACCGAGGAGCCAACCGTCACCCCCACCAGCGAACCGACCGCGACCCCTGTGCCGCTACCCGAATACGCCTCCCGCGATCAAACCCTGGCGCGAGGCGAAAAAGAGGTCACCGGGCGTATTATATTCCCCGTTTTCGATGCCGCCCGGGGCACCTACGATATTTACATTGCCGACGCCGCCAACGGCGCTAATAAAGAACTGGTGCAAAAAGATGCCAGCCAGCCGGCGCTCAGTGCCGACGGAACCGACCTGGCCTACCGTTCCTGGCAGCCGGATAAACGGGGCCTTTTCGCCCGGCGTCTGAGCGGGGGTGAGGAGTGGCAGTTTAATCCGTTCTTCGAGTCGGCTCGCCCTCAATTTTCACCTGCCGATAAGAGCCTGATCTTCCATTCGCGGGTGGGCGGCAGAGAGCCGGCCGTCTATCGGGTGATCAACGGGGTGGGTGAGGTGATGCGGCGCGAGGGCTTCCCAGTCCAGGGCGAAGCGCCCAAGTGGTCACCTGATGGCCAGCGTTTTGTTTACAGCAGTTGTCTGGGCGGCAAATGCGGCGTCATCCGCAGCAATATTGACGGCGCTAACCCGGTTCTGCTGAGTGACCATCCGACCGACACGAATCCCGAAATTTCGCCCGACGGTTCCACCGTTGTCTTTATGTCCAAACGGAGCGGTAATTGGGAAATCTACTCGGTTGGGATTGATGGCGGCAATATTAAAGCGCTTACCTCCGACCCCAGCAGTGATGGCCTGCCGACCTGGTCGCCCGACGGTCAGAAAATTGCTTTTGTCGCCAATCGTGATGGCGAGTGGAGTGTTTGGGATATGGACCCGGATGGTGGAAATCAGCGCCGCCTCTTTGCCCTGGGCGGGTCGGTGGATGGCGTCATCCGGCAAGATCCCCCTAACAGCCGGAGTTGGACCGAAGAAAATATTGATTGGGCCCCGTAGCGTTTAACGTTAGAACGTGCAACGTTAAACGTTTCACCAGGAGACGCGCTTGTTGTTCCCCACCCTTGATAAACAAACCATTTGGATCATCCTTGGCGTCGTTCTGGGGGTCATGCTGACCGCTCTGGTCGTGGTCATCATTGGTCTTAACCAGGTCAGCCAGGGCAACGCCCTGGCTGCCGCTACAGCCACGCCAACCAAAACACCGACCCAAAGAGCTACGGCCACACCCACCCCTACTTCAACCAGCACTTCAACCCCCACACCCACCCCAACGTCTACGGCGACAAACACCCCCACACCCACAGCTACGCCCACAGAAACCAGCACTCCCACCTTTACCCCGGAGCCGCCTACCCCCACCTTCACCCCAACGGCGACGGCGATTCCGCCGGTCATTGATACCGCCGCTCCCCCCATTTCAGCAGAGGTGACTCTCACCGCCACCCTGGAATTAACCGGAACGGCCAGTTTGACTGCTACCGGCGTGATGACGCCTCCCGTTACACCCGCGCCCACCTTCACCCCTGTCCCGCGTACAGTCGCCGTTCCGGCCAATATCCCCAACTACCTGGAGGCAACCGCTCATTTTTGGTTTACCCGGCCCTTTACCGAGGCTTACCCAAATTGGGGCAGTTTCTATTACCCTTACGGCACCAACGGCGGGGGACAATATTTCTGGCACTTTGGGATTGACATTCAAGGCTTCCAGGGCCAGACAATCCTGGCCGTTGGCGATGGCCGGGTGGTCCACGCCGGGCCGGATACCACAGCCCAAACTCAGCTTGGCCCATGGACCGATTTTTACGGCCAGGCCGTACTCATCGAGCACTCTCAGCGGTGGGAAAATAAACCTGTCTACACCCTGTACGGCCATGTTTCCAGGGCGTTAGTGAGCGTGGGCCAGGAAGTTAAAGCCGGGCAGCCTATCGCCCGGGTCGGAGGGCTGGGCGTGGCCACCGGGCCGCATCTTCACCTGGAAGTGCGGGTAGGGGGGACCACCTATTACGACACCCGCAACCCCGATTTGTGGCTGCAGCCGGACCCCGGCTATGGAGTGATTGCCGGGCGGGTGGTGGATTATCAAAACTTTTTTGTGCCGGTCCAGTTGGTTACTTTACACCGGCTCAACGAGCCGGGCCGTTTCTGGCGGCAAACCCTTACTTATCCGGATAATCAGGTTAATTCCGACGAAAAATATGTCGAAACCTTCACCTTTGCCGATGTGCCGGCAGGGAAATACCTGCTCAAAACGTCTTTTGACGGCCATGAACTGACCGTGCCGGTCACGGTCGAGGCCGGCTTGACCAGCTTTGTGCTGCTGCAGCAAACCCAGCCGCCCAAGGTTCAACCTGCCTCTCTACCCGCTCCGGCGGCTCAGTCGTCGCCCGGAGAGAGCCAGCCGCAGTAGGAAATTGTCAATAATCAAGGGTCAATTGCTAATCGTCAACTATTAACCAGTCGTTGATAATTGACTGTTGACCGTTATTCACACCATCACCTTGCCCCCATCCACGTGAATCGCCTGCCCGGCGATGTAGCTGGCGCTGTCGCTGCACAGGAAGAGGACCAACTCGGCCACCTCTTCGGCTTGGCCCAGGCGGCGCTGCGGAATTTCCTGCATCCATTTAGCCATCATGGCCTCGTTGTGGCGCAATTTTTCGGTCATCGGGGTGATGATGACGCCCGGACAAACCGCATTAACCCGGATGCCGTACTCGGCAAATTCGCGGGCACACTCTTTGGTAAAGCCGACGACCCCGGCTTTGCTGGCGCAGTAAGCCGAGCGCAAGGTAATTGGAATGCTGTGCCCGGCGATAGAAGCGATATTGACAATAACCCCGCTGCCCTGTGCCCGCATCACTCGCCCCGCCGCCTGGCTGCACAGGAAGGTTCCTTTGAGATTCACCCCCAGCGTCCTATCCCAGGTTTCCTCAGCCATCTCCAGCACCGAGGCCGTTGGCTCGACGCCGGCATTATTGACTAAAATATCCAGCCGGCCCCATCGTTCGGTAACAGTCTGAACCATCGCCTGCACACCTGCGCCATCGTCCACGGAAACCAGATACTCTATTGCCTCGCCGCCACTGGCTCGAATTGATTCCGCCGTAGCTTGCGCGGTGTCCGCATTAATATCATTGACACAAACATTAGCCCCACATTGGGCCAGCCGTTGGGCAATGGCCCGGCCAATGCCCTGGCCTGCACCCGTCACGAGCGCGACTTTTCCAGAGAGATCAATCTTGATTTTCATCTATTTGCTCCTTTTCGATCCTACAAACCATGACCGCAAACCGCAAATAAGATGCGGCGGTCTGGGGTCAACTGCCGGTGGTCGGCCTAGCGGCTGGCGATGGGTTCGCAGGCAAAATCGGGGCGGCAGAGGGGCGGCCTGTCGGCGCAACTGGCGCTGAGACGCATGCCCAGATAGGGGGAAGGATCAATGGTGTTGGCCATGTCAGTTTCGTTGAGAAAGCGGCCTTTACCGTCGTCAAGCACAATGCTAAAGTGGAGGTGAGTGTCAATGGGCCGCCATGATTGGCCATTGTAGTCGCCCTGGTAGCCCAGCAGCGTGCCTTGCTTAACCGGCAGCTCGACGGTGCCGGGAGGAATCTGGTCAATAATGTAACTCCGGCCGGAGCTGTCACCCATGTGCGTGTAATAGGTCCAAATCTGGCGGCCCGGCAGCAGCGGGTCTTGAGGATGGCGAATGATGACCGCGCTGGTCCATTCGGGCAGGCGAGTTACATAGCCGTCATAAGCCGCGTAAACCGGGGTGATGCCGTTGCCTTCCAGCCCAAATATGTCCAGGCCGGAGTGGTTGACTGTCCCCAAAATGCTGTCGCCGTAGAGGATGCCCACCCAGCCGGCGGTGGGCATAACAAAAGGAGCCGCGGTGCATTGGGCCAGGCCGGTGGCTCTGGGCAATTCAGCCCCGTTCGGGTTGCCTGGGAGTGGAACAGAGGGGCTGGTGGGGCGCAGCCGGGTATATGAATAGAGGTACATAAACCAGGCGCACAGCAGAAGCATGATCACAATGGCCATGAGCCACTTAATAAACTCTTTCATGGAGCCGAAATTTTGCAGCTTGAGCTAATTCTTTTTATGTCTACCTGATAGTAGTTTACTCAGATTCGCCGCTGCGTCAATCCAGCATGCTACAAGATTGTGGCCAAAACCCACTGCCAGCCCCAAAATACACCCATCCCCAGCAAGATCGTCAGGAGTAAATTTTGGCTAAACCAGCTAATCCCCAAAGCAGCCACTGCACCCACCAAATAGGCATTGGTGTAGCTGAAATGCAGCCCTTCGCCCGTCGGGATAAGAACGGCTGGCACGATAATCGCGGTCAGCACTGCCGGCGGCACGTAGCGCAACGCATTGACCAACTGCGCCGGAAATTCAAACCGCCCGGCCACCAAAAACATCGAGTAGCGAATGGCAAACGTAACCAACACCATGCCGCCAATTAAATACAGTTCATTCATTTTTACCTGACCTTGGCCGGCGCTCTAACCGGAAATGTGCCCATTCCCTTGAACTTGGGCGGGAGGGCGCTAAAGGTGAAACCCTCGTCTGGAACCTGGTCGAGGCTGCACAAATGCTCCACAATCAATATTTCAGCATTCAACAGGATCGAGTGGACCGCTCCTCCAGACTAAAGATGCGATGATGCGTGAGGCAAAGCGCTTCGCGTCCTCGCCTCATGGCCCTACTTTGCCTTTTACAGTTTCAACCGCAATCCCAGCGGTAATCCCAGCCAGCGCAGCTAAGATCAAGCCCAGTTTGTTGGGCAAGGGATAAGCCAGCACCGCCACCAGGCCGGAGACGATTACCGCCGCCAGCATCGGCCGGTTTTTGAGATAAGGCACAACCATGCCGATGAATGTGACCGGCATGGCAAAATCCAGGCCCCAGGCTGCCGCATCGGGGAGGAGCTGGCCGACCGTCAGCCCCAGCCAGGTACAAATCTGCCAGTTGGCGTACATAAACACCGCCGACCCCAGCCAGTACCAGTGTTTATAAGGGGAAGTATCGCCTCGATTGTAGCGATTGGCAGCGACGACAAAGGTTTCGTCGGTGAGCCAGAAGGCCAGCGGGATTTGCCAGCGTTGGGAGAGATGTTTGACCCGGGGCGCCAGCGTAGCGGAATAAAGCGCATGGCGCAGGTTGACTACAAACGTGGTCAGCACGATAAACGGCCAGCCTGTGCCCGCCGCCAGCAGCCCGACGGCTATGAATTGGGCCGAACCGGCAAAGACAAAGGCCGACATCGCCGCCGTACCGGCAAAAGACAAACCACTTCCTGCCGCCAGGGTGCCAAAAATAATGCCAAAGGGGATAGCCCCGACAATAAGAGGGAAGGTATCCCTGGCTCCGGCCAAAAATTCGCTGCGCAGAGCGGAGATATCGCGGAGATTTGATTTAATGATTGCTTGATTCCTCATCATACCATTCCGCTGACACTTTTCTAAATATTAAACCACAGGTTAGCTGGTTTGCGAAATAACCAATTCAAGCAGGTTGAAGGCGTCCAATTATCTACAGGGTCCACATTTGTGGACAACTCAGGAAACAGCATCCAAAAAACGGTAATACGTGGCTGCCAGCGGCAAAAACCAGGGGGTGCCTTGATAGAAAAAATGAGTTTGGTGGGGAATATCGGCAAAAGGGCTGCGCGAAATGCGCCCGGAGATCAGCTCGGCCGCTTCTTTGCCCAGGTAGCCCGACAGCGCCACCCCGTGCCCACCGTAACCAAAGGCGTAGTAGATGCCGCCCACCCGGCCGATATGCGGCATTAAATCAAAAGTGATACCCAGCCGGCCGGTCCAGCTATGAGTTGCCGCACAGCCGCGCAGTTGAGGAAAAATGTGGACCATCGTTTCATAGAGATTGCGGGCGCTCTCCACCAAATCCAGATGGGGCGAGAGGTTGTTGCGCCCGCCCATAGACATCCGGCCATCAGGGGTCAGCCGGAAGTAATTGAGAAACCACTTGGTGCTGTACATCACCCGGTTTTTGGGGCTGAGTTCCCGCTGCAATTCCGGCGCGAGTGGTTCGGTTGTAATCATATAACTGCCCACGGGAAAAACCCGGCGCTGAATCTCAGGTATGAGCGAGCCGGTGTAGCCGTTGGTCGCCAGCAGAATTTCAGCCGCACTGAACCTGCCTTTGGTGGTGGTCAGCTCAAAATCACCGCCTCTAGCCGGCCGGTGGATTGCCTGGACTTCCGTATATTCACACAACCTGGCCCCGGCCCGGGCCGCAGCGCAGGCCAGACCGTAGACATATTTGGCCGGGTGCAGCCCACCGCCCATCTTTTCAACCAGCCCTCCAGGAAAAACATCCGATCCAATTTCCTCGCGGATGCGCTCCGGTGCAACGAGTTCCATTTCGTGGAAATCCAACTCGCGGGCCATCCACTCGATTTCTGCGGCCATGTGCCGGTAATGGGCAGGTTTAAAGGCCAGGGCGATCCCTCCCCGCCCACTGTAGTCGCAGTCAATCCTTTCTTCAGCCAGCATTTGCTCCAGGTAACGCACTGCCGCAACGGAGGCCTGCCACAATTCCCGGCCCATTTCCGGCCCATATTTTTTGAAAGCCCGCTGGATATTCAGCTTCAGTCCCGGCGCGACCTGTCCCCCATTGACGGAGCTGGCCCCGCCGCCTATCTGTTGCTGCTCCAAAACTGCCACGTTGGCTCCGCCCTTAGCCAGCGTTCGCGCCGCCGACAGGCCGGTGTAGCCGCCGCCCACAATCGCTACATCCACTCGTTCCGGCAGCGGCGAAACGGGCAAATCCGCCGGGCGGGGGAAATCATCGGTCCAGAAGGGGATAGTTTTCATGGACTCGTGTTCTTATCGTGTTGGATGAGGTTAAACTTTTTTGAGGTTTCTATCATATCGCCAGTTTAGCCACACCAGTAATCCTTTTAAAGATGATCTCACTAGAAATCTTTCTGGCGACATATAGCCGTTGTAGGAGCGTGGGATGTAATAAATAATTGATGTTGTTCATAAGGCGGGTGTATTTGGCCCGTTTGTATATCAATTACAATTGTTCCAGCACAGCATTTGCGAGATTCCGCGCCTTTGGCAAACTTGTACTTGGTATATGACGGTAATTCCGCAGGCAAGATGTTTGCACACTTTTCTGATAATTGAGTGCAAGAAATGCGCACATGAGGGTGAATTTCTCTTATCGCCATTATAACTTCGGAACGGGGGGTTTTTTGATTTCGCCCAATAGAAAAAATAATAGATTCTGGAGCAACATTTTCAGTCAATCTCTTTGTAAATAAGCTAGTTGCCTCAGCAGTCCCAGCTAATCCACCATGATGTGGAAAAACCAACACCGGTGACTTAACATCCTGGACACGTTCCAGTAGATCATCTAACCCTATTTCATCAATATCGCCAGGAAATAGGGCTACAGGTCTCTCATTATCTAAAAGTCTGATAACGGCACTAACTGAGTTTGCTGTGATTGGTCTTCCAATTCTATCATTGCTTCCCGGTCCCTTAGCTGCCAGATAAGTGCTAGGACCAAGTATCTGAATATAAACATCCCCTTGATTGAACTTACCACTATCGGCTGTAGTGAGGGATGGCTCGAAATCAATTTGGTGTGTTTCTTGTTGTAATGCTAATTCATAAGCTAAATCATCCCAAATTTCCGATGATTTTGACGCATCAGTGTTGATGCGAACGATGCCAATTTCAAAGTTCTCAGATGCAAGTAAATTGATAAGCCCACCAATATGATCTTGATCTGCATGGGATAACAAAACTACACCGATTTTAACGATATTTTCTTGCACCAAGAATTCCAGTAGACCATTTCTTGGGCCAGCATCAATAATTACCACACCATTTGAGTCCTCTAAGACTGCGCTATTTCCGTGTCCAACGTCAATTATAGTCAAGTGTGCCATATATCATCCGCCTATCGAGGTTCCCAATCTTCAAAATATAAGTCTTCATTTGCTTCAGCACCCAAATTGACTTTTGCATGTAGTCGAGACTGTCCTTCCAATACGAGTTTCTTGATCGTTTCCGGTAGGTCTTGCAAGCGCAATCGAATCACCTGCTGTGAGTCCCAACCTGGCACAACCACATAGAAGAATTTTTCTTCTGGATCAACATCATCAATTCGAACCAAGGTTCGCCATGCTCTCCTACTGGGCTGAAAATTGTCATTTAACTCGCTGATGCACTTCTGCAGACCAACCTGGATATTTTCGGGAGTCAAATCTCTCGGTTTAAGCAAAACTGGAATGCTACCACGAAATGGGCGAATTTCATCAATATCAGCATCTTCCCTTCTCGTGCACAATAGCGCTGGAAACTTCAAAGTATACATATGGGCGACAAGCTCTGCGCCATTAAAGGAGGCATAATCTTGTTTTCGCAAATGATGATCACATATAGCAGCGTCACCAAAGTTAACTATCTGCTGTACAAAGTTATCAAGATCATAATAATGGTTGTCCGCCAAAATTGGTTCTAAGTCCAGATCCTCTACAACCTCCCCATAGGATTCTCGAACAGATGGATTGTCATCAATTACATGTATACGTTGAATAAAATGTCCGTCTATTGTTAGACCCATTTCATGCCCCTATGATTGGTAGCTCAATAATAATGACAGCACCTCCTAACGGGCCTTGCGCTTCTGCGCTAACTGTTCCACCCAAATCAGTTACAGTATCTCTGACTATTGTTAATCCAAGTCCGGTTCCATTAGGATGCGTTGTTTTACCAGGAAGCCAAATATCTTTCAAGTTAATATCTCGTATTCCTGGACCATTATCCATAACTTTGAGTGTAAGATTTTGTTCAACAATATCTGTATGGATGTGTATTCTGCGTTTCAAATGGCTATTGGCAGAATCTGTACGTTCAAATGCAGCCAGACTATTGTTAAGGAGATTAGTAATGATAGACTCAATTGCAGCTTCGCTTGCGAACAAATAAGGATTACCGAAACAAAGCTCTGCTGAAACATCAACATCGCGTCCATCCAAAAATGGTTTGAAAGTGTCAAGAACATTGTTAATAACATCGTGAATAGGCACATTGCCTTCACGTCGTTTATCATATTCAAGTAATTTTAATGTAGCACTTCCTAGGACTGATAACGAGTCGATAGATCGTTTGATTCTATCTATTGGCTTTTTTAGCTTTTCAGTATAGGCACCGTCGAGAACCTTTTGAAGACGACGCTCAACTGTATTAATAGAGGTGGAAATCACCTTTATAGGATTTCCACTAGATTCGTGAGCAAAAGTGGCGGTGGTGATCCCTGCTGTACTTAGGGTACGATATAGTTGAACTTCTTTTTGAAGAGTATCTATTCTACTTTCAACAGTTTTTTGATACTGCTGAAATGTTTTCTTCAAACCCTCAGGAGCATTTTTGACTGCCTTATTAAGATTTTCTGTAGCTTCTTGAGACTCTGATTTGGTTTTTTCACGTTGGCTTTGTCTACGTCTTTCCGCTGTTTCTAATCGGCGAAAACCCATCCAATCCAGCGCATCTTGAGCAAAACTACGAAGTTCCTGAAATTGCTCTTCTTCGATAAACCCCGAACGGTCTGTTTTTTGTATTAATATTCCTTTTAAATTTTGAACCGACACACGACCTATAACTGTGTTAGTAGAAGGACGAAATTCTGGATGTCTAGCTCGTCTCAGATTCATATCTAGCCAGTCATTTCCTGGATTCCCATAAGGAGATACCCGCAGTCCATTCTCATAAAGATGGACACCTCCAAACTCCTGTAACCAATTTCGAACTTCAGTTATTGAAACTCTCCTTGTTACAAATTTTCCCGAATCCAAAAGAAATATCCACAAATCGAATGTGGCGGCTGGGCATTTGTAGATACTCCCCTTGCGATGCTTGGTTAGCTCATCATGCTCTGCCTGATAAACAGGCGACTTCTTAAAGTCATAGACAATTGCCTGTGAAAAACCATTTTCATCCACGGTGGCATGTAAATGATACTCAGCTTCTTCAAAGTATCGACTTTGGACAAGCTTCTCCAAATCCGTGAACTCAGGGGCAATTAAGCGGGGATTAAATCCTTCTGGATCATCACCGAAAGGATCTGCTAATAAGATTAGTGCTCTAGCAAGTCGTTTTACAGCCGTTCTAGAGACCGAGTGCCTCAAGTTCTCAATTAGAATATCGGTTCCTTTAGATTGATTTGGGGAGCATAAAGTTCGGTCAATGTGTAAATCTACTTGATCAACAGTATTCGCACTTTCGTACAATTGCCAATCTATGTACAATTCATATTGCCATTTTGAGTTGATAGGGCGCGAATTTAATCCAGCTCCCGATCCCATACGTAACGCTGCTAAACGCCCCAGCCCTTTATTTCCGGCTGGAATCCTACCTAATCGGGTTCGTTTTGTAATAACTTTATTTGACTCTCCAAGTAGCAGCCAGCCGCTTATTATATCCTCTTCATCCATACCATCGCCGTCGTCAGAAACAAGGATTGACCCCCCAGATTGATCAACATTTTTCAGCTCAATAACACAATTCATTGCATCGGCATCATAAGCGTTCTTTACTAATTCAAGAATACCTTGATCTGGATTAGGATTAAGTTCCTCACCTAGGCGACTGAGCATAGATGTTGAGAATCTGATTTTAGCTGTTGTCATAAGGATTATCCCACCACGGAATTTCCGCAAGCGAACTTACTGTTAAATGTCGGCATAAAATTCGCTCATTAAGCCACTGATTTGTTCTGTCATCACGCAAAACTTGAAGAAGATGTTTACATTCCTCTATTGTGCCATTTCGAGGAATTAAGACAAGCAAATGGTTTTCTACAGCCACCTTATCTGGAATATTTATAAGGGTTCCAACTGCTCTGTGCTTATGTCCTTTTCTTGAAGTTCTCCTTACGACAACAAAGGGCGATTCATACGCAAGCCCAGAAAATCTACGTGAATGTTCTGAACTATTTACCATTTCCCAGGCAGGGAGCGCACGAGGTGTGATGTATGGATATATTTCACCTTCTTGAGGATCGCGATATTCGACAACTCGACCAACGTGAACGGAGAAGTAATCACGGACACGGCTTGAGTGCATACTGTTATTATAATTCCAACGTGCTTTTTGAGAAGACAAGGGAATATCACCCAGTTTAATTTTTTCTAGAACAATAATAAATACGTCAACATCTGCCCATTTATCAAACTGCCCGTACAGAGTAATATTTCTTTCCAGAGTATATAACTCAACTAATTCACGCCATTTCTTATAGTTTGTTCCACTTCTAAGGACATCTGGGAGAATGGCTATGATTCTTGTTCCTGATTCGGTGTGCATTACACATTTTTCTATAAACAGGGCTGCAGAACTTACTTTACCGTTGCTCCAATTGCATTCCTTTGGTGCCGGTACCCGAACGAAAGGCGGATTGATTACGATATGGGTCGCACTTCTAAACAGGTTGAAATTTTGAAGACTATCGTCAACTGTAATAAATGGGAACAGATTTTCAAGATTCGGTTTATAGTCTTTATTTAAAGAAACCCCACGTCGGATAGCTGCTAATACTAAGCGTGCTTTTGTTGCCGTTACAAAGTATGGGAATATATCACAACCTCTAAGTACCTTTCCCCATATTTCTAATGTCGTTTCTAGCTCATTAGTAACAGGGAGATATTCGGCACACGCTATTAATAGGTCACCAGCACCGCATGCTGGATCACAAATCACAGAGTTTTGATTGATTGTGTGAGCGACCGTGTCAATAGCACGACGTGCAAGAGAGGAACTTGTGAAAAATGTCCCGTGCTCTCTTAGTTTTTCTAATGGTATTGCTTGACGCAATTCCTCAGATGCCACACCATCCAGGTTACGCGCGACTAAATCTTGTTTGCTCTCGTATAAGCTAGAGCCGGAAATAATGTCTTCCAAGAGAGTATTTAGGGAATTGACATACAAAGCATATTCTTTCATAAAATCTTCCAACATAGAGTAGTTATAGAGGATTATTGTAATTATACATTAAAACTTGAGGTTTTGCAGTAATCAATCTTAGGGTCAAATACAAAGAGTTTTACTTGTCAGCTAGCTACAGTCTATAAAGAGGGAAAGAATCAACATAAAGTATGTAACGCTAAACGGTACGCATTTTAAGGCA
>JAHDWA010000132.1 GCA_023382535.1 Anaerolineae bacterium
TGCAAGGTCGACCCCAAGTCCAGAATCAAACCTGAAACCTTACCTTTGACCGAAGTCGCTGCTACTGATGAGGCCGAACAAAACGGAAAAACAAACGGTAAAGCAGGCAAAGTTAAAGGTTGGGAACCGGCCACTATCAGACAAGCGTTGATTGTGATACGCTGTTTTCTGCATTGGTGTTACGAGGAAAACTGTATCTCTAAGGATTTAGCCCAGGCGCTCCAAATTCCCAAGAACAAACGGCGGATACAGCGAACTTTGAATGGGGATGAGATACAAGCTCTGTTGGAGCGTGCGACCTTACAACGATCAAAGGGATACGAGATGCAGCCTTGGTATCCTTACTTACCGATTCGGGCCTACGATCAATTGAGGTGCGGCAGCTCACCCTAAAAGACTTGCATTTCAACGTACCAGTAGAAGAAGCAATAGTCAATCTCATGACCATAATTGGTAAAGGTGGCAATCAAGACCCCGCCTTTTTGGTCAGACCACGGCCGACAGGTTACAAGCCTGGATCAAAGTACGCCCAGCAGTAGAAGGGGTGAATGAGTTATTTGTAAGTGTAGGGGGAACTAAACCGGGCCAACCCTTTACTCAATACGGTTTGCGTATCATCTTAAAGAAGTTGGGCAAAAAAGCTGGTTTAGATGGGGTATGCCCCCATGCTCTCCGCCGGAGTTTTGCCTGCATTGCCGATGATGCCGGCGCATCTACCCGAAAGATTCAATTGTGGGGCAGGTGGAGCGATATCAAGATGGTGGAACACTATACTCTTGCCCTTAAAGCCGGCAAGCAATACAACCAGTACAGCCCGATCAATTACCTTGAAGCAAAACGACAGAAAGGCAACGACTCAACCGCACCGGAAAGTTAGTTTGATAATGAAGGGGATATCAATCTGCTAATAAAAAGGCCCCATCGGGATTTACCTCGGTGGGGCTTCTTGATGGATTGGTCTTATCTGCACGATCCTCTGGTGTCAGTCATCTCATAATTTCGGGGTCGGTGGTTCAAATCCACCCATCAGCACTTGCCGGATTTCCAGATCAGCTATCACATAAGTCCATATTATAAATTTAAACAACCTTCAAGGTTTGTTTAAGATCAACCAGGTAAAAAAAACCGCATGAAAAGTGCGGTTTTTTTTATTGTTTCGAAAGTGCTGATATATGGCTAATACTCAAGTTACTGGACCGTCCTCATTTCATGTCCCCACCTTCATTCCTCTGGTTGAAGCTGCCCAAAGTATAGCCTGTCTGAAAAAGCATTGGCAAAGCTTAAAAAATATCGAAAAGTATGGAGAGTTTCCGAGATACATGCTATACTCCTGAAAAATTAAGCTTCCTCACCGTTATGGCGATGTAACCCATTTTCTCCAACCCATAAGCGCTACCAAAGAGGTTGATCCCCAGCGTGCCATACTCAAAGCCGGTGATAAGATACGGGAAACAGCTATACTGCACCTTGAGTTGCTGCCTGAGCATTTGGGCCAGCCAAAACAGGTCCAGACAGAGCCCAAAAATAAAGGCAAATACGACAAAATAGGTCGGTTTAAGTTCAATCCATAGCTGCTGACTTACCTTCTCTTTGCGCCAGCGCAAAGAAGAACTCTCTTTTTGAGTAAATACTGGATATCTAGAGGGAGTATTCATCACTGGATTGCCGTCAGTCAGGACCGCTGTTAAATCCTTAGAGCTTCCCTCAACAAAATCGAGATGAAAGAACAACTCATTAGTTTCAAGCAAGCCCTGCAATTAACCCTGAGTACCATTACCCCGCTCGACGCGGAAACTGTGCCGCTGTCCGGCCTGGTTAACCGGGTCGCGGCCAGTGATCTTTATGCCCTGGTTAACGCGCCGGCCAGTGATGTCTCGCTGAAGGATGGTTACGCCATTTGCCCGGCAGATATCGCCCAGGCCAGTCCGGATAAGCCGGTGCAACTGCGGATCACTGATACCATTGCGGCGGGCGGTCACTTTGAAGGTAAGGTCAGCCCTGGTACGGCTGTCCGTATCTTAAGTGGAGCCAGAATTCCGGTGGGCGCCGGGGCAGTTGTAGCCGAGGAGTTCACCCGACGCAGCCACGATAGATTGACGGTGATTGCTCCCGCTGAGCCGGGCCGGAATATTCTGCCCCGCGGGACCGACATCCACATCGGCCAGCGGCTTGTTTCGGCCGGCACCTTTCTCTGCCGACCTGCCCAGATTGGATTGCTGGCGGCGGCCGGTTACAGCCAGGCGGCAGTGGTCCGGCAGCCTCGCGTGGCTATCATCGCCACCGGAGATGAGGTCATCGCCCCTGGCCAGGTGTTAGAGGAGGGCAAGGTTTTCGCCAGCAACCTGGTCACTCTGGCGGCCTGGTGTTCGCTTTATGGGTTTAGCACCGCTGTCAGCGTGATCAAAGATGAAGCCGAAGCGATCAGGGAGCATCTCTTAGAAGCCGTAACGACTCATGATGCCATTTTGACCAGCGGCGGAGCCTGGCGGGGCGACCGCGACCTGGTGGTGAAGGTGCTGGATCAACTCGGCTGGCAGAAGATTTATCACCGGGTTAAAATAGGGCCGGGTAAGGCAGTCGGGTTTGGTATAGGGCAGGGAAAGCCGCTCTTTTGCCTGCCGGGCGGGCCGCCCTCCAACCAGATGGCTTTTATTCAACTGGGCCTGCCAGGGCTGCAAAAGCTGGCCGGCTACCGCCAGGTAGGGCTGCCCCAGGTATGGGCCACCCTGGCTCAGTCAGTTAGCGGTCAGGAGGATTGGACCCAGTTCCTGGAAGGTCGGTTTGAAGACACGGCTGAGGGTTTGCGCTTCCGGCCGGTTAAGCAGCTCAGCCGGCTGCAAACAATGGCTACCACCGAGGGCCTGCTGGCGATCCCGGAGGGGACGGCTCAACTCCCGGCCGGGGCTAGGGTTCAAATTCAGCTCTTGCCCGGTTTTCAGCTCACAGGAGGGGATGATGAATAGCTCATCTCTGACTCCCAAGACCCGGCGGCCTGGTTCGACAGTGCGGCCGGCGACAGGACGTTGACAATTGAAGCCGTAGTGACACTACCCGCTTTCAATAGAAAATTCTCGTGGGAGGAATAGCTCGAGGGGAGAAAAAACAGCGCCGCCCCCTTGAAAGCCGGAGGGCTATGAGGGTTCTGTCGGCGGAAGGTCCGGGGGTAAATCTTCGGCGATACGAGTCAGGCCGTGCGGATAGCGAATCAGCACGCGCTCCCGGCCCAATTCCACCAGGTTTTGCTGTTCCCATTGGCTGAGGATACGGCTGACCGTGTAAAGCGTCGTGCCGGTCATTTCGGCCAAATCCTGGCGCGAGAGCGGCAGGTCAATCAAAATCCCCGCTTCAACTTTGCGTCCCGCCTGCCGGACCAGGCGCAGCAAAGTCTGGGCGATGCGCCGTTCCACCCGTTCTGTCGCCAGCTCGCGGAAACGCTCTTCCAGCTCGTGCCAGCGCTGCGAAACCAGGCGGAGGCCATCAATGGCCATGCGCGGATACCGTTCCATCAACTGCTCCAGGATGTCGCCGTCCCAGGTCAGGGCCAGGCAATCATCCACGGCCTGAGCCGAGAGGGGATAAACGGCCTTGGACAGGGCCGCGATGATGCCCATCGCTTCACCGGGGCCGACAAAACGCACCAGGATCTGCTGGCCGTCGGAGGTCACTTCGGTCAATTTGACCTGCCCTTCGATCAGGATATAGAAGGCGCTGGCCGGGTCGCCTTGGTGATAGAAATAGGCATCCCGTTCCACCCGCCGCAGCCAGGCCGACTGGCGCACGACTTGCAGTTCAGCCGGTTGCAGCCGCTGAAATGGCGGGATTTGACCGATCAGTTGGAGGTCATCCGGGGGGGTCATTAATGGTCCTACCTGACTATCTACCGTTGAAATCTATGAGCCAGGGGGTAATGATTGGAAAAGGGTCAGCATACCGGCTCAACAGAGGCGATGGGGTGTAAAATCAACCAGCGTTTCATCATCAGCCTGTAGTATATTTTAGGCCAGTTCAAGCCAGGCGACAAGTCTAGCTTGCCATCCATTCAGTTGCGATGATGAGGTTTTTGCCACCCCGCATAAGCAGCCAAAGATGGGGTATGTCAGAGACGGGTGTTATCATTGAGGCAATAAATTACGCTGTAGTTTGGCGGCGGCAAGCCCAGGCATTACCTGGAACAGCAGGACCAGGGTGATGATCGCCGAACTGAGGCACCACAGACAGACGGCCCGGATGACAAAAATTTCCAGCCAGGTCAGGTAGATCGAAAAAAGGACTCCCACCAGGCTCAAGCCTAACAGACCCAGCGCCGGCAGAGTGGCCCACACACCGGGCAGGTAACGCCGCCCCAACCATAAAGTTACCACCAGTAGATAGTTAAGGATACCCAGGACGGCGATGGGAACGCCCAGAATCCGGGCATAAGGGCTGGCCTGGACAATATTACACTCACCCACCGGCCCGCAGATCGCTTCCACCTGGTTGATTTCCACAAAGGCCAGATAGATAGAGACACCCAGTCCAGCCAGCGCCAGCAGGGGAATCAGCCAGGTTTGGATGGTGTTGAGTGGGTGGCCGTCTAAACGGAACAGGCGCAGCCTGGCTGCAAACAACCGCCAGATGGCGTAGACCAGGGAAGCGATCAGGTTTACCAGCACTACTCCAGCCAACGTCATGCCAACCGGGTCGGACGGCGGTTCCGGGGTTTGGGCGGGGGGCAGCGCGTCGCTGCCGAGGGTCAGTGCGGAGGGTACGGGGGTGTGGGTGGGGGTGGCGGTCGGGGCGAGGGTCGGCAGTTCGGTGAATCGGGCCGTGGGGCTGGGGGGCGCCGGATCAGTGGGGATGACTGAAGTTGGGGTTGAGGTAGGCGGGGGCGGCGGTGTGGGGGTCGCTTCCTCTGGAGTAGCATCAGGGAGCGCGGCGGCCAGACCGGGAAGGTCAGGCCAAACCGTGCCCCCTGTCGCTAACTTCTCCTCCACGAGCGATGGGAACTGCTGGGGGATTTCGAGGCTGCCAACCAGGACCAACTCCTCAAGGACCAGGGTGGGGACACCCCGCCGCTCCGGCGGAATCTGGTAGTGCTCAATGGCAGTCTGGTAGAGCTGCTGACCGCCCGCCTGGCTGATGTCAATCCCCATAATTTGGAGCCGGCTGCCATACTGGTCAACCATGGGTATTAAAACATCGTTGATGACGGCGTGACAGTGGGGGCAGGTGGGCGAGAAGAACAGCACCGCCCGGACAACCGGCTCCTCGGTCGTTTGGGCCGACATCAGGGAAGGCGTGAGGATCAGGCAGGCCGTTATCACCCCAATTGCCAGCAGCCACTTTTGTGTGTGCATCTCAAAATCCCTCAGCCTTTCAAAGAGTGTTTGATTTACCTGCCATTCGCCAGATCGTAGGGCCAGGCGATGATGCCGCCATCCATAAAGCGTACATTTTGCCGGCCCGCTCCTTCCAGCATGCGTTGAGCTTCGTAACCGCGCAGGCTGACCTTGCAGAAGACCACAATTTCCTTGTCCTGAGGCAGCTCCTCAATCCGCTCGCGCAGTTTGCCCAGCGGGATGAGCTTCATCCGTTGGTCCTCGATGTGGACCTGCTCAAATTCTTGCGGCGAACGTACATCCAGCCACACAAAATCCTCATTCTGTTCCAGCTTGGTCTTGACCTCCAGGGGTGAGATGGCTTTGGCTAGGCCTCTCATTTTGTTCTCGATAATATTGGCGGCGTGGCTGGCCAGGTCAATGGCCGTTGAGTAGGGCGGGGCATAGCCCAGGTCAAGCTGGCCGACCTGGCTCACCGTGGCCCCAAAACGGAGCGCCGTTGCCAGCACATCAATCCGCTTAATGCCATCGCCCGGCCCCACCGCTTGAGCGCCGAGCAGTTTGCCGGTTTTGGCATCGGCGACGAGCTTGAGCAGGATAACCTTGTTCTCCGGGTAGAAATGGGAACAGTCAGGTGATGGGGCCAGGGCCGTCACCACCTCGTAGCCCAGGTCACGGGCCTGTTGTTCGGTCAAACCGGTTTTGCCTACATTGTAATCAAGCACCTTCAGCACACCGGTCCCGACCACGCCGGGAAAGATCGTCTGCCCACCCACCAGATTATCGCCGATCACCCGGCCGTGTTTGTTGGCCGCCGAACCCATCGGCCAGTGGAATTTCTGGCCGCTGACCAGGTGAAAACTCTCCACGCAGTCGCCGCCGGCGTAGATGTTGGGATCGCTGGTTTGGAGATATTCGTTGACGGCGATGCCGCCAGAAGGACCAATTTCCAGGCCGGCCTCCTGGGCCAGCTTGACGTTGGGCCGCACCCCAACCGCCAGCAAGACCATGTCGGTCTCGATCTGGCGCTGATCGGTCACGACACGACTGGCATTGCCTTCAGCATCCGGTTCCAGGCGCAGGACTTTCTCACCGGTATAGACATCGACTCCTTTAGCACGGACATATTTGGTCAAAAAGGCCGACATTTCCAGGTCCAGCATGGTCGGCAGCACCCGGTCCAGCATTTCCACGATGCTGACCTTGACGCCATTGGCGGCCAGGGCCTCGGTGACTTCCAGACCGATCAAGCCGCCGCCGATGATGGTCGCCCGCTGGACCTGCCCGGAGGTCAGCGCCTGGCGAATGGCGATGGCGTCGTCGGGATGGTTGAGCCGGAAGACCCGGTGCAAATTAACCCCTTCGATGGGTGGAACTACGGGCAGGCCGCCCGTGGCCAGGACCAGTTTATCATAAGGGAGAACCTGGTGCTCGTTGGTGTCGGTCTTGACTACGGTTACGGTCTTGGTCTGACGATCAATCGCCAGGGCCAGGGTCTGGTTGAGCACACGGATGCCCTTGACCCGGTCGAAGAAAACCGCGTCGCGGGGCACGCCGGCCGGGGTGCAAACCAGGTCCCGAATCTCTTTGATTTTACCCTCGATAAAGTAGGGCATGCCGCAGCCGGCATAGGACAGCAGCTTGCCGCGCTCAATGATGGTGATTTCGGCTTCAGGATCGAGCCGGCGGGCGCGCGCCGCTGCTTTAGGACCAGCGGCCACGCCGCCGATAATCAGAATTCTAGTGGAGGTAGTCATAATAATTTTATCCTTTCGACGGTTATAGTGAATATTTGGAAATCATTGTAAGTTATCTTACCTATCAACTGTCTTCAGTTTGCGGCCAAATGAGCGAGTCTTCTTTGCGCTAGCGCAAAGAAGGATGTTCTCTTTCAGATGACACTAGACCGTAGAGGGACTATTTATGGAGCAGCCAGAGCTTGAGGTAAATCTGACCGTGGCCGAGGTCCTGGCCCGTTGGCCCCAGACTATCCCGGTTTTTGTCCACCACCGCATGGCCTGTGTGGGCTGCGTTATGGCTCCGTTTGAGACCTTGACCGAAGTGGCTCTCGTTTATCACCTGGATTTGGACTGTTTTATGCGAGAGTTGCAGCAAGCGATTGAGACGAAGGCAGATAATCCGTTAGCATAATCACCGGGGAGACTAACGATGATTAATGCGGTAGCTGAATTCATTCGCGCCAGGCGAACTGGAACTGCTCAGCGCCCCCACCGTCAAACACAGCTAGCATGATCTTCGCGGAGACCATGCTCATCACTCAGCTTAATTTATGCAAGGAGAATAATGTAAACTTATGAAAACTCGAATCGCTATCTCAACCCTCGACAACAAGGGCCTGGGCGGCCTGGTCAGCGAGCACTTTGGGCGCTGCGCCCACTTTACCATCGCCGAGATCGAGGAAAACAGAATAAAATCAATCAAAGTTGTTGACAATCCCTACGCCAATAGCCATGCCCCAGGCCAAATCCCGGAATTTATTCACCGCCAGGGCGCCAACGTGATGCTGGCCGGCGGCATGGGTCATCGGGCGGTCACTTTTTTTGAACAATACAGCATCGAAGCGGTCACAGGCGCAGCAGGAACGGTGTTGCAGGCGGTCCAGGCTTACCTGGACGTCCAACTTAACGGGGCCAGCCCCTGCGCCGAGAGTCAACACCATCATGATTATGGCGAGGCACTCCACCGGTAGGGAGTGATGTATGACTAATCTTTTAGAAATCAAGGACCTCTGCGTGGCGGTGGACGAGAAACTTTGCACGAGCTTTTACCATCCCTGGGAGATTCGCTTTGAAACCACCACCATTTGTGGCTGAAGCCACGTTTCGGGTACGTTACGCCGAAACCGATCAGATGGGGATTGTCCATCACGCGGCTTATGTAGTCTGGTTGGAGGAAGGGCGCAGCCATTATATCCGCGCTCAAGGCCGCTCCTATACCCAATTCGAGCAGGAAGGCATATCCCTGGCCGTATCGGAGCTGCACGTTCGTTATGGGCAGGCGGCTCGTTACGACCAACGGGTCACCGTGCGCTGCTGGGTCGAGGAAGTCAAAAGCCGGCAGATCACCTTTGGCTACGAGGTGGTCGTAGCCGAAACCGGCGACCTTCTGGCTACCGCCCGCTCTAAACATATCTGTGTCAACCGCCAGGGGAAGGTCATGACCATACCGGCCAGGTGGCGACAATTGTGGGACGGAGCTGCAGGTGAGGACGGCGACCATGAAGCAGCCAGAGCTTGAGGCCAGCCTGACCGTGGACGAAATGGGGTTTGCTGGCTCTAACCATTCCGGCTTTTATCCATTACTGCAACGGACGCTGTCCGAAATGTGGCTGTTCGATTGCCGGGGTATGGAAAGGGGATCATAAAGGGATGCCCGCTGGCCCCGGTATCGAATATGGAATCGAGAGGTGAGACAATGGTAAAAATCACGTGCCTGACTGAGAACACCGCCTTGCGCGGTTCGCCCTACTGGGGCGAGCATGGGCTTTCATTTTGCATCGAGACGGAGCGGGGCTGTGTGCTGTTTGATACGGGCCAGACGGCGCCGGTCCTGTTACACAACATGGCATTGTTGGGTAAATCCCTCAATGATGTGGGCGCGATTGTGCTCAGCCACGCCCACAACGATCACACCGGCGGGCTGCCGGTCATCCTGTCACGCCGTCCAGGTCTGCCTGTGTACGCCAGCCCAGATATTGGCCGTCCGCGCTTCAACCTCAAAGAGGGCCGCTACCGGTTCATCGGACTGCCCTTACCAATGGAAGCCCTGACCCACCTGGCTAATCTACGTCTGAGCGCGGAGCCAGCCGAAATTCTCCCCGGAGTGTGGCATACGGGAGAAATCATCGAACGCCCTGAGCCGGAAGGAAAGAGCTTCCAGCATTTCGTGCCGCAGGGAGATGGCTGGCAGCCTGATCCCTACTGCGATGACATCTCGCTGGTGCTTGAGACGCGGGAGGGGCTGATCGTCGTCTGCGGCTGCTGTCACGCCGGGCTGTTGAACACCCTGGCCCACGTCCAGCGCAGGTTCCAGGGCCAAATCGGTGCCGTTTTGGGCGGCACCCATCTGGAGAGCAGCGAGGGGTCTGCCCTGCACCACGTGGTGGACGTGCTGCGCGAGTATGGCCCGCTGCAGCTCTACCCCAATCATTGCAGCGGTGAGCGGGCCTATGTCGTCCTGTCCACCGCCTTTGGGGAGCGGGTGCAGCCCTGTCCAGCCGGTACAACCCTGATCTTCGAATGAGGCATCTATGGCAGGTAAAAAGGTATTGCCGCCTACGTACTTGTTGATAGCCATCGTGGTGATGGCAGCATTTCATTTCGTGCTGCCAATAACACAAGTCATTCCTGGGTTATGGTGGCTGATTGGCCTTCTTCCTCTGGCCGGCGGGATTGGTCTCAACCTGATGGCCGATAGAGCCGTGCACCAGGTCAACTCCACGGTCAAACCTTTTGAGGCATCAACCACCCTAATCGCCAGCGGTGTGTTTCAAATGAGCCGCCATCCGATGTATCTCGGCTTTGTCCTTATTCTCACCGGCCTGGCCGGTCTGTGGGGGTCGCTGATACCCTATCTTGTCATTCCGATCTTTGCCGTGTGGACCTGGGAGGCGAACCTACGGTTACTCCCAAGGAATTTGCCAAACCGGCCGACCTCAAGGGTATGGTGGAGTTGGATCTCCAGATGGAGCTGCAAGACGTGGAGAACTATGTCAAACACGCCAAACTGGCCGAAGAATTGGGAGAGATGGAGTTAAAAATGAAGCTGGAGGAGATGGCCGCCGACGAAGCAGGTCATGCCCGGGAACTACGCCGCCTGCTTAAAGGTATGTAGTTTGAGGCAAATGAGATACGGCGTACCAGAAAGAGGGGTTCGCCATGGCCGTGCGAAAGATTGGGCTATATGCCGAAAATGAAGCAACCCTGCGCCAAAAAAGTGAGCCGGTCAGGGTGGTAAACCAGCGGGTTAAAGGTTTAATCCGCGATTTAAAGGATACTTTGAACGCTCATCCTGAGGGAATTGGCCTGGCTGCTCCTCAAATTAATGCTCACCAACGGATCGTCATGCTGCGCTTGGGGAACAATCCTGAGAGGGGAGGTGGGCGGAGGGCGCTCCTGGCCCTGATTAACCCGGAAATCACCGAAGCCAGGAATGAGCGCCGAGATTTTGACGGCTGTCTGAGCTTTCCCGGCCTCTATGCCGAAACGGTGCGCCCTCATTCTTTGAGGGTAACCGGCCTGGATGAATGGGGCCAACCGTTTGACGGTACTTTTGAGGGCTTTGATGCCGTCCTGGTTCACCATGAAATAGACCACCTGGAGGGGGTGTTATTCATTGATCGGATTGAATTTGAAAAAAGCGCCGACCTGTATACTCACGGTGTTGTTAGAGGGGGTCAGTTGATGGCAGTGACGGTGGACAATGAAGTGGCCGCCGGCGAAGTCATCAGCATGTTGAAGCAAGAAAACGCTCAGGGGGTCAAGGCGTTTCAAGATTTGGTGGAGGTCAGCCCCGGTTGACCCGCCTTTGATGGCAGTAAACTGGATAAAAAAGAGGTAAACCAATGAGAATTGCTATACCATCCCAGGGTACGAATCTGAGCGCCCCGTTTAGTCTCAGATTCAGTCGCTGTCCCTTCTTTCTGTTTGTCGAGACGGATAACGGTCAGGTCGAGGCCCTGCCCAATCCGGCACTTGGCCTCCTGGAAGATGCCGGTCTCCGGGCCGCCCGATTTGTCGTAGAGCATGGGGCTCAGAGTGTGATCGCAGCGATAATCGGCCAATACGCCCAGCAGGTTCTGCAAGAAGCTGGGGTCACCATCTATGAACCCGAGCTTCCAAGCGGGCAGCAGGTGGTGGACTCCCTGCGCTCAGGCAATCTGCCCATCCGAACCGACCCTCCAAACTTGGACTAACGTCAAGCAGGTATCTTATTCATGCTGCTACAAAACGGCAGTTTGTTGGGGAAGGTAACTTCCTACCGCTTTGTGCGAGCGCCAAGAGGCGCAGACCATCTGGGGGCATATTCAAAGGTGAGGGCATTGCCGATGAAGCGTCCGCCGCTATAAGCCAGGCTGCCCGGGGACAGGGTGCTGGCGTGCTGGCCCCACACTCTTTCAGTTTTTGTGCGTCACTTTTTCTTAAAAAGGCATTACGTCTATAATATACGTGAAATTTATCACAGCATGAGTGTCTATGTCTAAATTCTTGATCCGTTCGCTCATCCGTGGCTAAGAAAGGAGAGGCTTATGCCCGAAATTAAATTGATCCTCATTGCCGGCCGCAGCTTAAAGCAAGGGACCGGGATGAATCTGGGAAAAGAGTCGGCGGAATACCGCCAGGCCGTAGCCACCCTGGAGCTGAATCGTCAGGATATGGCCCGCCTGGGGCTGCAAGATGGTGAGGCGGTCAGGCTCAAAACCGTGTATGGAGAGGCTATCGCCCGGGGCCAGGGAGCCGACCTGCCGGAAGGGCTGGCCTTTATCGCCTATGGGCCTGTCTCCAGCCAGTTGATGGGCGAAGAAACCCATGCCTCGGGCATGCCTAATTCCAAGGGGTTTGAGGTGGAGGTGGAACGTGTTGGCTGAAACGGTACTCCCGGGAAAAATTGAGGTGGATCACGTCGTCTGCGCCTTTTGCGGCTGCGTCTGCGATGATCTGACCGTAACGATAGAAGATGGGCATATTACCGGAACCAAACACGCCTGCGCGTTGGGGCGGGCCTGGCTGCTGGGCCACAGCGCCGAGACGGACCGGCCGGCGGCTTTGATCGAAGGGCAGCCGGCCTCCCTGGATGAGGCGGTAGAGGCAGCCGCCCAGATTCTGGTCAAGGCCCGCTATCCGCTGATTTATGGTCTGAGCAGTACTTACTGTGAGGCCCAGCGCCAAGCTGTGGCCCTGGCCGATGTGCTGAACGCCACGATTGATTGCTGCACCTCGGTCTGCCACGGGCCGTCGGGCATGGCCCTGCAAAACGTGGGCGAACCGACCTGCACCCTGGGCGAGGTCAAGAACCGGGCCGACCTGCTGATTTACTGGGGGTCCAACCCGGCCGAGTCGCACCCCCGCCACTTTACCCGCTATACCACAACGCCCAAAGGGCTATTTACGCCGAAAGGCCGCAAGGGCAGGACGGTTGTCCTGATTGATGTGCGGCCCACCCCCACGGAGCGGGTGGCCGATATTTTCCTCCAGATTAAACCCGGCAAGGATTTTGAGTGCCTGTGGGCCTTGCGGGCCCTGATCCGGGGGAAGCAGATTCGAGCAGAGGCCATCGCCGAGACCGGGTTGACGCTGGCGCAGCTCCAGGACCTGGCCGAGCGGATGAAGTCGTGCCGTTTTGGCGTCATCTTCCTCGGCCAGGGTTTAACCCAGAGCCGGGGCAAGCATTGGAACACCGCCGCCGTCTTCACCCTGGTGCGTGATCTGTATGCTTACACCAAATTTGCGGTCATCCCCATGCGCGGGCACGGCAATGTGACCGGCATTGACAGCGTCCTGGCCTGGCAGACCGGCTTTCCCTTTGGGGTGAATTTCAGCCGGGGCTATCCCCGCTTTAATCCCGGCGAGTTCACCGTAGTTGATTTGCTCACCCGTGATGAGGCGGATGCGCTCCTGGTGGTCGCTTCAGACCCGGTCGCAGCCTTACCGCGCCGGGCCGTGGCCCGCCTGAAGGAGATTCCCACCATTGTGCTGGACACGCGGGAAAGTGAAACAACCAAAATGGCAACGGTCTGTTTTACCACCGCTACGGCCGGGATCAACGCTGCCGGGACGATCTATCGTATGGACCACATTCCCCTACGCCTGCGCCAATTCCTGCCCTCCCCGTACCCCAACGATGAAGAGATCCTGAGCCGCCTGGTGGAGCGGGTCACCCAGTTAAAAACAGAAACATGAGCAGCAACCGGTCCGGCTGCCAGCCTACGCAAGCTTCATCAGGTTGGCAACCGGCATGCTTTCAGGGAGAAAATTATGCTCAAGATTATCAATGGCGAAGTCAATGACCCTCTGCACGGCATCAAGGGCGAAGTGCGGGACATTTATGTAAGCAATGGGAAAATTGTGTCCCAGGAGATGGATGAGGCCCAGGTTCTCGACGCGACAGGGATGATCATCATGCCGGGCGGCGTCGAGCTGCATGCCCACGTTGCCGGACCCAAAGTGAATGCGGGCCGCAAAATGCGCCCGGAAGATCACCGCCAGATTGTCATTCCCCGCACCCCCATTACCCGTTCCGGGACTGGTCACACCGTCCCTTCCACCTTTGCCACCGGCTACCATTTCGCTCAACTGGGTTACACGACGGTGATGGAGGCTGCCGGTCCGCCGCTGGCCGCCCGGCACGTGCACGAAGAACTGAACGATATTCCCATCCTCGACAAAGCCTTCTTCGTGATGATGGGCAACAATTATTTTGTGATGAAGTTTATCCACGAGGGTGAGTTTGGGAAGCTTAAAGATTACGTGGCCTGGCTGCTTGAATCTACCGGCGGCTATGTGATGAAGCTGATCAACCCGGCCGGAGTGGACCGCTGGAAATGGGGCAAAAACGTTCACAGCCTGAATGACCCGGCCGATACCTTCCCCGTAACCCCGGCCCAGATCCTGCTCAACCTGGCCCGGGTGCAGCAGGAACTGGGTGTGCCCCACCCCATCCACGTCCACTGTAACAACCTGGGCAATCCCGGCAACGCCGAAACCACCCTGCAGACGATGCAGGTGATGGGCGACCTGCCGATCCACATCACCCATATCCAGTTCAACGGCTTTGGCCAGAGCAGCCAGGGCGAGTTCCGCTCCGGTGCAGTCGAGTTAGCTGCCTACGTCAACGAGCACAAGAACGTCACGGTGGATATGGGCCAGATTGTTTTTGGCCCGGCCACCACCATGACTGCCGACGGGCCCTGGCAGTACCGGCTCCACCAATTAACCGGCAACAAGTGGGTCAACGTGGATTTGGAGATGGAAGGCGGGTCAGGCATTGTGCCCTACGTTTACAGCCAGAAAAATCCGGTCAATGCTGTTCAATGGACCATCGGCCTGGAATTTGCCCTATTGATGGATGACCCCTGGCGCGTGTTCTTAACCACCGACCACCCTAATGGCGGCCCCTTCCACGCTTACCCGGACATCATCAAGCTCCTGATGAACCGGGATTACCGGGCCGAAGTGCTGGCCGGGCTACATAAACGGGCGCAGACCCACAGCGGCCTCAAAGACCTGGATCGGGAATACAGCCTGTACGAAATTGCCATCATCACCCGGGCCGGGCCGGCTAAAGTGTTAGGGTTACGTAACAAAGGCCACCTGGGACCCGGCGCCGATGCGGATATCGCTATTTATCCCAAGCTGAGCGATCCCAAGGAGATGTTGAGTCATCCGCGTTACGTCATCAAAGGCGGCGAGATGGTGGTCCAGGATGGCCGCATCGTCAAGGATAAGCCGGGCCGGACCTTTTATGTCACCCCCGGTTATGACCGGCACATTGTGGAAACCATCCGGGAAGATTTTGAACAGTATTATACCGTCTGTTTGGAGAATTATCCGGTGCAGTTGGATCACTATCTGCCCCGGCGTGAGCGGGTGCCATGTGAGGCTGGCTAAACCAGCAGGCCGTCATCGGGCATGTCGTCTACGCATTGACGTAAAAGACATGCCCCACGAGGTGTTTTTCAGACGTCTTGGCGGCCCTTATTCCGCTGCCAGCAGTTCCACCTGGCGGTGTACTTCGCCGGGCCGCAGAAGACCCACCTGGGTCAGGATTACCTGTCCCTTGCCGTCAACCACCAGCAAGGTGGGCAAACCACGTACCCCAAAATGATGAGCTGCTTGCCGGCCCAACGAACTTAAGAGATCCAGGCGGACCACTCTGGCCCGGCCGGCCAGGTCCCGTTCCAACCCATCCACGATGGGTTTAGCCACCAGGCAGGTTGCTCAGAAGTTGGAGTAGAACTCGATGACAGTTGGTTGACCTCTGACCAGCAGGTCGTTGAGTTGAGTCAGGTTATCAAGCTGGCTGGGGGTGCTGCGCAGAAAGATAAATGCTGCGGCAATAATACTCACCACCAATAGAAATGTCCAGTTAATTCTGACCCAGTTTAGCAAATTAGCGCCGATTGCAGATACTTCCATTATCACCCCTGCACGAAAGAGTTAAAGACTACGTGTGACCCGGACCCCAATAGCGGCGACTGACCGGGTGGCACAGCAACTTACGCCGCCAGGGCTGCCTTGATTTTGGTCAGCAGCATCGCCTCCGGCGCGGCCCCTTCCAGGTGAGCCGTTTCGTTAATTACCGTCCGGGGAACGCCCTGCACCTGGTACTTCATTGAGAGGTGTGGAAACTCTATCGCCTCGACCATATCGGCCCGGACCCACTCGCTCTCAAAGGCCAGTTGATGGGCCAGATGCACCGCCTGAGGGCAATACGGGCAAGTTGGTGTCACAAACACCTGCAAATGCAGCGGTTTTTCCAGAGCCGTCAAGTAGGCCCTGGCCTCCGCTGATAATCCCGAATCACCCCGCGAGACCATCATAATATCACTGATCAGGCTGCTGAACTCATAGCCGGCCGGAATGCCGTAGTAGCGGATGCCGTAATCTTGGGGCTGTTCTCCACCCCGCATCACCACCACGGCCGGGATTTTATCAATCCCATATTGTTCAACCACCTCCCGGTCGGCCACAAAGTCGTAAATTTCCAAGGTGATCTTATCCGACAGGTGGGCAATCTCTTCCGCAATCAGGCGCGTGTCGCTGCAATACTGACACTCCACTTCCTGGGTAAAGACCAGGAGATTGACCGGGTCGGGGAGCGTGGCAAATTCTTTGAGCAAATATTGGCGATCTTTTTCTTTGAGCAATGCCATTTTAACTTACCTTTCAATGATTTTAACTGCTGGTTTGAGTTGAGCCACTCGGCTGCTTCTTGCCGACGGCTCGATTGATCCATCTACTAGTTAGACGCAAGGCTAATGGAATAGTTACAAACAGAATTGCTTGTGCAGTTAGGCTTTATAATGAGTTGTCAATCCGCCATTTGGCCTACTTTTTGCCTGATGTCTGA
>JAHDWA010000133.1:0-2912 GCA_023382535.1 Anaerolineae bacterium
CTCCGTCAACAACTCAAAAATCCATCTATCAAAATGTCTCTTGCGTAAGTCCTAAGTTAGCCTTTTTGGGGTTCACTCACACCCCCCTGGTAAATGATTAACCCCATTTGAGATTTCAGACATCGTGCCCTTTAAGTACTGATAATTGGTGATTTGAGCAGGGGTCAATTTGTTAGTGAACGAGAAAAACGTTGTTATTAGTGATATTTTTCACTAACCAATGTAGCAAAATAAAGCTTATCTGTCATCAGCTAAATAGTAGAGACCTGCCTCAACAAAACGATGAGGCCAGGATAGTCCTATATTGAAACATCTGTTCCATTGAAGAGGAAGGAAACTTGCGGGAGGGGTTATGGGCAAAGCACGCGGAATCATCTGGCTGGTCGGTTTAGCCGGCTTAGTCTGGGTCATGGGGCAGTGGAACCAGTGTCGTAGGTTAGAACTCAGACCGACCGCTATTTAGTTTCGTATAAAGTCTGAGTTCGTGGTAGAATTAACCGCGAAGCCAACCTGATTGAGGGAAGAACCATAAACACCGAGATACAGCCTAATATTCAGAGCGTAGGGGATATTCCGCCCCTAAGCCACAAAGAAGCGGGGCTGATGGCCGAGGTCGAACTGGAGCGGTTTACAGCCCTGCTGGAGACATTGGCAGAGGATGATTGGCTCAAACCGACTTACTGTCCCCTGTGGAATATCCACCAAGTGGTCAGCCATCAGGCCGGGGCTTATGCCGGCTTCGCCAAGTGGGCCGAATTTAGACGCCAGTGGGGGCCTATGCTCCAGCCCAAGCCGGGCCAAATAACGGTTGATGCCGTCAACGATATCCAGGTGGCCGACCGGGCCGGGGCCACGCCGGCTGAACTCATCGCCGAACTGCGCCGGGTGGGGCCGCAGGCCATCGCTACCCGTCAACGTATTCCTGCCGTTATACGGGGGCTACGTTTCGACTTTGGCGCATTTCTCTATGCCTGGCGGCCCCATGAGATTTTGCGTGCGCTTCGCTGGCCCTATGGACCAACCACGGTTGCATTCAAACACAGGGAACAAACCTGGAAGGGGGCGATGCGGTTGGACTACATTACCGACCTGATTTACACCCGCGATACCTGGATGCACCGTATAGACATCTGCCTGGCCTCCGGACGGGAAATGGTTTTGACCGATGATCATGATGGACGGATCATGGCCCTGATCGTGCGTGACTTAGCTGGGCAACTCAAGGATGTCCTTGACGGAAAGAGTGTCGTTTATGATATTCCAGGACCCGGCGGCGGTTGTTGGAAAATAGGGCCAGCCTCTACCCCGGCTGCAACCATCCGCATGGACCTGCTTTACTTCAACGTCCTGGCCTCGGGCCGCATAACCCCGGATGAAGCCAGAGCGCAGGGACTTGTTTCAATCAGCGGCGATGTCGAGGTAGCCAACTTGGCGCTCGATCATATGTCGCCTCTGACCTACTGATACCCGATTAAAATTTACACGGCCATCAACCATGTCCTCAAAACCCTGACCGTGGCCATCCAGCAGGGTGATCAGGTCCTGGGCATTGATTATGAAACCCCGGAAGACAAAAGATTTGAACGGTAACGGTAGCCGTAACGTTGAAAAGACAGTGGGCCGGTAGAATGGAGCTATAAAAATTTAATCACAGCCTGACCGCAAACAAGTTTGAGGGGGATCCAATGATATTAATTATCATCGAAGTCGTGTTATTTTTCTCCGGGTTGTGGACCCTGGTGACCGGCAAGTTGCCGGCGATTGTCCTGGGGACCAAATATTCGATCGAGGGAATGGGGGCCAGGATCGTAGGTTTGCTCATCGCCTTACCTTTGCCGGTGGCTTTTATGACCGGCCTTGTACTGGCGGTAGTGCTGGGGCCGGAAAAAGGCAGTGCCCTGGGAACCCTGATCGAATTGGTAACTTTGGTGGTCACTCTGATTGGCGCCCGGGTGTTGAGCCATCATTTCCATAAAGTGGCTCTCAATGCCGGCCTGGCTCAACAGTGAAAACAGGGATTGCATAAATGGAATCCTTAAGCTCAACTCAATCCAAGCCCAAAACTCGCTGGATGCCGCTCCTTGTTTTGGCCCTGTTGTCCCTGATGACTGTGACCTTCCTGGTCTGCGGCACAGCTTTGGCCTTTATCCTCATCGCCAGCAGTTCTGCCCAATCGGCCCAAGCTGACGAAACTGGCAGCAGCCCCACACCGGTCCAGATTGGGATAGTCAAACCGACTGCCACCCCCAGGCCCCTGCCGCCGGCTACGCCCACCCCGATTGTCGGCTCTGCCTACGCCTCGCTGATCCCGGACCTCGAGATTCCCGCCGGCCTCTTTTTCCCGGATAAAGGGGACAGCAACTTCGACCCGGCAGCCGGGCGGGCTTTGTATGTTCAGGACGATTGGATTGTCTACGCTAATCTGATGGAGTCCATCCTGCCTGTGCCCAGCGGCTGGAAGACGGTTGAAACCGGGCAAGACACTTACATCCTGTACAGCCCCCTCGAGGATTGGGAACAACCGGCGATTCGCATCCGGTTGAGTATCTCTGCCTATGAGGATGACGCCACCACCAGTACCGTTCCGGTGGCCGAATTTGTTAACCAGGTCAAGGAAGTCCCAACCTACTCGCTTTTGAAACAGGAGATCCTTGACGACAACACCGGTTATGTCTTTGGGGTGATGAGCACGGAGTCGGGCAAGAAGCGGTATCTGCTGCAGGTCTTCTCCAAGTATGCCTATAACCCATCCGGCAAGTTTTTTCACGTCTACTCGGTCTTCACCGACCAGGCCGACTGGGAAGCCTACTATCCCCTGATCCGGGCAATGTTGGCCAATTGGCATGCCCTGGATAACACCCCTATCGCGGTGTCGCTGCCGGACACCCTAACTCAATAAGTGTTGGGACAAC
>JAHDWA010000133.1:3012-15976 GCA_023382535.1 Anaerolineae bacterium
ACCCCTATCGCGGTGTCGCTGCCGGACACCCTAACTCAATAAGTGTTGGGACAACTGTCCTTTTGACCAGGGAGCGCGAATATGTTACTATGCCCGATACAAACCGGACTGATGCTGCGCTCACCTGATTCGGGCCAAGCCCCGCTGCAACGGGGCTTTTTTGTTGCGAAAGCATACCAGATTCTGATAGGGTTGACCATCAAATCTGGTTTGTAGGGTCAAGTGGTTTCATTCATAATTAAATTAGATAGGGGGGATTTATGTATTCAAATTTTATTCGAGGCACTTTAAAACTTGGCGGGGTGTCCGGCTTGATCTTAGCCGGATTACTCCTCAGTCTCTTTAGCATCTCGCCGGCCTATGCCGGCGGGGTGGTCGGCAACGGCACGCCGGGCAGTTGCACCGAGACCGCCCTCAATACAGCGCTGAGCGGCGGCGGGACCGTCACGTTTAAATGCGGCGGAGCCAAGACTATTATCTTCACGTCTTATAAGCAAATCAGCGCCAATACCGTCATCAACGGCGGCGGAGTGATTACGTTGAGCGGTGGTAACTCCACCGACCTGTTTCAAGTTTTCTCGACCAAAGCGTTGACCCTGCAAAACATCAGCCTGGTCAACGGGCTGTCTAAACTGACGGCCGCTGGCGCGGTAGAGAATTTTGGGACAACTACCATCATCAACAGCCAGCTCAGGAATAACCGCTCGAGCAGTCATGGCGGGGCTATTTCTAATCAGGGCCTGCTCACCCTGAACAATGTCACCCTGTCGAATAACCAGGCGACCGACGCGGGGGGCGCTGTTTATAATGATGCCGGCAGCGTGACTGTCAACAACAGCCTCTTTTTGAGCAACGTCATCAGTGGAGCGATCGGTACGGGCGGCGGCATTAGCAATAATTCCGGTTTGGTGGTTGTGCAGAACAGCACCTTCAATCACAACAGCGGCTTGGATGGCGGCGCTATTTATGTCCACACCACCGCCAGCCTAATCCTCACCGGCTCGACGATTATCAGCAACACCGCCGGTTATGGCGCAGGAATCGAGAATAGGGGCCTGACCACGGCCAGCCAAACAACGGTAACGCTCAATCGAGCCACTATCGGGGATGGCGGCGGTATCTGGAATCTCAACGGACAGCTTACCCTGCGCGACTCGACGGTCAGTGGTAATATCGCCACGACCACGGGCGGCGGCATCAGCAGTTACAGCACCAGCCTCACCCTGGAGAGGGTGACGGTTAGCGGTAATACATCGGGGGGTAATGGGGGAGGCATCTACAGTGGGGCAGCCGCCTCTCTGATCAATGTCACCTTAAGTGACAACCACACGAATGCCAATGGCGGGGGAGGGATGTTCCAGGATAACGGTACGGCCACCCTGAATTATGTAACCGTAGCCGGCAATACCAGCATCGTTTTTGGGGGAGGCGTGTATAAACAGGGTTCCGGAACAATGACCCTGCGCGACACCTTGCTGACCAACAACAGCGTCGGCAATTGTGATGGGGTAGTGGGTTCCGCGGGTCATAACCTATCCAGCGATACAAACTGCGGCCTCTTTACCCAAACAGGCGACCAGCAGAATGTCGCCCTGCCGCTCGGCCCCCTGGCTAACAACGGCGGCCCCAGCCTGACCCACCGGCCGCTAACCGGCAACCCGGCGATTAACGGCGGCGACTGCATCGGCGGCATCGCTACGGACCAGCGCAGCTTCAGCCGCCCCTTCGGTTCCAATTGTGACGTTGGCGCGGTGGAAGTCGGGCCAGTAATGTATCTGCCGGTGGTAGTGAAGTAACAGGCGCTGTTGGAAATAAGTAACACTTAGCGCTGATCTGCGGCGTGGTCCGCGATGGCCTGGCGAGCTACGACCATCGCCTGCCACGCCGCCGGAAAGCCGGCGTCAATCATCAACTGAAGAATCGTTCCTTATTCAAAGGACTGCCCGAACCGCTCGCGGTGAGCGACCTCGGACAGCGACTTACGCCGTTTCTTGCCCTGATCTCGAATCTGGGCCGGATAGCCAAGTGGGATAATCGCCAACAGATCCAACTCAGCCGGGATACCTAACAGCGACTTGACCTCCGTCATGCCCAGAAAACCTACCCAGTTTGAGCCGACTCCTTCCGACCAGGCCGTCAGGATCATAGACTGGATTGCCCGGCTGGCATCGGAGACCGCGTACTCCGTCTTTTCAATCACTACGACCACCGCCAGGGCCGCCTGGCCCGTATAAGGCCCGGTTCGAACGAGGGCGCCAAGTTGGCGCAGCGTCTCGCGGTTCTCCACCACAATGAAATGCCAGGGTTGACCATTCTTGCTGCTACCGGTCAATCGTCCCGCCTCGACAATCCGCCGGACGACTTCCGGCGGCACCGGTTTGTCCTGGTAACTCCGCACTGCCAGGACTGTGCGAACAGCCTCAAAAACTTCCATCAGTTATCTCCTTATTGAATAATAGGTGAGTCGTTCCGTTAAGATCTGTATCTGCTTCTCATTGCCCCTAAAGCACAGGGAGTGATTGCGCCGAACAGCTTCCAGGACGGGAGTTGGCCCTAAAATTATACCCGATCCGGCTGTGTTAACCACTTGACCGTCACAAAACTCAACTGATAGCCCGTCTTTGGGCGCGAGGCCGGCTGCTGGAAGTACGCGCTGCCGACCTGAGCTTCACTTTCATGACCCATCCAGCCTGGCTATCGAGCCGTTCCTCCAGGTGGCTGAGCGGAGCTTCAACGCCGCTGATCCCCCTCAGCCGGCCACCTCCAACCCGGCGTTGTCATCTCATACCAGTTACGTTTACGGGCCATGTCAATCAGCCCCTGGCACGTCTCCTTGACTTTCTCTTTGGCCGAAAAGTGCTCATGGGTGCCGTAATAATAGCAGACATCATACATTCCCCGGTAATACTGCTCTTGGGCCGGGTCGGGAGTTGCGCTGGGAACAGGGTCGGGACGAGCAGGGGGCAGTATGATCTGCGGGACAGGGGTAGAAACCGGCGCGAATAAATTAAGCGGCGGGTCAACGACGTTCCAGCTAACCAAGCCGGTCATAACAAGCATTAAACCGAAAAAATACAGGGCTGTACCGTATCGTCTCATTAGATTTTAACCATCCCTTTTGTCGAGATTAGACTATAGAGCTGCCAATCCACTCGTTGATGTAACAACCCGTGTATCTCAAAGAATAAAATGCCTTTTGTCCTCAGGCTGCAAGTGACTCTCGTTTGCCCGGGTCATCTTAACTGTTAAGTTTAACTCCCTTTATTCCAGTTTCCTATATCAATATGAGCGATTTTAATTATCAGGATGGATTAATTTTCTATTACCTGGCTGGTACAACGCTTGTCAAGAATTTACTACGTGCTCTAAAGCAGTTATGTTCCGCCTGGCGCACCCGCGCCGAGACCGAGACCAACCTTGCCAGCCGGGAGACATTTGACCCCTCGACCACGGAAGCGCTCACCGAGTTTGCTTTAGAGAACAGGAGAGACTTTGTGACGAAACCGATCCTGTGCTGGTCTGGTTTGACGGCCAGACGCTCAGTATCTCTTGTTCAAGTTATTCGATCGCTATTGACAAGATGGAAAAATTATCTTATTTTTGAAATCACTAATATCTGACTGTTAGTCGTCAAGAAGGAGATAAAATAAACAGTGGGGCAGATTCCGAAGCTGTATACAGACCTGGCCGCGTGGTGGCCTCTCCTCTCAACCCCGGATGACTACGCTGAGGAAGCGGCTTTTTTCCACCAGATCTTCAACGAAGTTAGCCAAAGTCCTCCCCTGACCCTGCTGGAACTGGGCAGCGGCGGTGGCAACAACGCTTCTCATCTGAAAGTTCATTACCAAATGACCCTGGTTGATCCATCACCGGGAATGCTGGCGGTCAGCCGCGCTCTCAACCCGGAGTGTGAACATCTTGTTGGCGATATGCGTACGGTCCGGCTGGGCCGGTTGTTTGATGCTGTCTTTATCCACGACGCCATTATGTATATGACGACTGAGGCCGAGCTGCGGGCGGCCATGGAAACCGCCTACCTTCACTGCCGGCCTGGCGGCGTCACCCTGTTTGTCCCGGATTGCCTCCGGGAGACCTTTACCGCCAGCACTGAACATGGCGGTCGTGATGGGGAGCAGCGGGCACTGCGCTACCTGGAGTGGTGCTACGATCCTGATGAAAGTGACAGCACCTATGTAACGCATTACGTCTATATGCTGCGTGAAGGCGCAGACAAGATATGGGTGGAGCACGACCGGCACCTCGAGGGCCTGTTTGCCCGGGCGGATTGGCTCGATTGGTTAGGCCAGACAGGCTTTGAGACGCGAATCATCGCCGATCCCTATCAGCGCGAGTTGTTTGTTGGGGTCAAGCCGGGGTAAAAAGATAAGGCATTTTGTCGCCAGGGTGTATTCTGTAAACTTGATAGGAGTTTAGCCATGAATAGCAGCCTTATGTGGTCTCCTTATGATGAGCCAGGCAGCCCGCATAAATCCAGGAAGCGATTTAAAGCGCCGGAATCACCCTCAATCCGAATAAGCCCCTTGGCGATTGCTTCCTCTGGTTGTAGCTTTCGCTGCAATAATGCCAGATACGAGGCGATATTGGTCCAAAAAACGACATTCGGCTTTAAAGTCTCACCCTGCCGAACGTCAATCTTCCCTTCATTAATCTGCACTTGCAGAACCTCATAGCCAACGTGAATTTCATAGGTTTCATGGACTCCCTGCGCCAGTTCCGACCGAAAAAAGGTTTTAAGGGTCAGCGCGTAGGACCCCACCGGCAGCAGGGCAGCTCCTTCCGACGAGGGGGGCACAAATTGACTGCCCCATTTTCCCAGTTCAAGCAGCACCTTTTCCAAGGCCTTTCCCAGCGGCGTCAGCTCATAGACAGTTGAGCCTGCCGGTGGCGGCAAAACGCGCCGGCAGAGAACTCCTTGCTGCTCCAGGTGCTTGAGCCGCTCTGCCAGTAAATTGGTGCTGATCTCGGGCAGGCCGTTAATGAGGTCCTTAAAGCGGCGCGGGCCGGCCATCAATTCGCGGATAATGAGCAGGGTCCAGCGTTCTCCGACGATATCGAGAGCATAGGCCAGGCCGCAGTACTGATTGTAACTTCGATCTTTCATACTATATAGTATAGAGCGAGCCGGCAAAAAAGCAAAGTTAGCAATTCAAACCTTAAAATATGAAATAGGCACTTGACTTTTTGAAGTGATAGTCCTATAATACTAGAACATTTGTGCTAAATGTATTCATCCGGCATTAATTAAAAAAAGAGAGAATAACTCAATGAACGTCGTGCTGGGTGATGGTTGTGACCGGGAGCGCCATCGTTTTGCACTTGTTCAGGGGCGAAATAGATGCGGCAAGGTAAACGATGAAGTATAAACCGTTAAAACTGATGTGTGTGCTGGCTCATCCCGACGATGAGTCCCTGGCCACCGGAGGTATTCTAGCCAAATATGCTGCCTCAGGCGTCCAAACCTATCTGGTCATGGCCACTCGCGGCGAACGTGGCTGGTTTGGTCCCGCTGCCGCTAATCCAGGCCCGCAGGCACTGGGACGGCTGCGCGAAGCTGAGCTACAGGCTGCAGCCCAGATACTGGGCCTGCGGGAGGTCGTTTATTTGGACTATCAAGATGGCGAGTTGGATCGAGCCGACCCCGCCGAAGCCGTTGCCAAGATTGTGACCCAATTGCGCCGGGTTCAACCAGAGGTGGTGGTCACGTTTGATCCCAACGGGATGTACGGTCACCCCGACCATATTGCCATTTCCCAATTGACCACTACCGCGGTGATGGCCGCGGCTGACCCTAATTATGAGGGCCTGGCCAGGGACTCAGCCCACCGGGTGGCCAAACTGTACTACCGTGCTTTTGGGCCAGCAGAGCAAGTGGCTTATGAAGCCACCTTTGGCCGGCTGGTGATGCCGGTGGATAAGGTCGAGCGGCGTTTTACCACCTGGCCGGAATGGGCCATTACCACCTGGATTGATACCTCAGCGTATGGGAAGCAGGTCTGGCGGGCGGTTCAATGTCATCGTTCCCAGTTGCCCGACCATCAGCAGCGGGTAGAGCTTTCCGCTGCAGATCAGGCCCGCTTGTGGGGTTGGCAAAGCTATTATCGGGCAATAAGCCTGGTCAATGGCGGGCGTGAGGTGGAGGATGATCTTTTTGCTGGCTTGCGAAAGGGTGCTCAGGCTCGACAATGGTTTTATGTCGCTCCTCAGCCCGTGGCTGCAAACCCTTTGTGAGCGGCACTCGTAACGTAATCTATCCCAAGCCTAAACACATCCTGGCAAGATTTACCACCCTTTATTTCCCCAAAGGCGCTCTTTGTACCCTTGCTGCAAGTTAAGGAGAGAAAGTATGACAAAACTTTTTTACGCTGTTATAGCAAATTCACTGGCGGCTTCAATGACCAATACGTTTGTTTGGTTTGCTGTCACCTTCTGGGTCTATCTTGAAACCAAGTCGGTGACAGTCACCTCGGTCATGGCCGGCATCTACCTGGTAACAGTCGCCCTCTCTGGATTTCTGCTCGGCTCTCTGGTTGACCGCCATAAGAAGAAGACGGCGATGATGCTTTCAAGCCTCGGTTCTCTGGTTTTATACGCGCTGGCCTGCCTCATTTTTGTCTCAACCCCACCCATTGAATTTACTAATCCTGGCAGTATCAGGCTTTGGGTCTTCATCGTGCTGGCGCTTTTTGGAGCCATTGCCGGTAATTTGCGCGGGATCACACTGTCAACCCTCGTGACCATTTTGATTCCCGAAGAACAAAGGGATAAGGCCAATGACCTGCTGGGGGCCTAGTTTGGAACCGGCACCGACCGGGGCATCGCGCTACTGTTTACCGTGGCCGGATTGATCGGCCTCATGGTCAGGCTGCTGGCGATGCGCTCACGGGCCTACAAAACCTTATCACAGAATTATCAAACGCAAGAGGTGGGGGAGTTTCCTTTCATCATGAACAAAACTTCCCAAACAACCTGGGCGGAATAAATTTGAATATTGAGCAAGGAGGATAATGAGTATGTTAAATCTAAATTCAATCATGATAGGAACCAACCAACCCCAAGTGTTAGCTGCCTTTTATGAAAAAATCATTGGCAAACCAGCGGACATGGTGGAAGGGGGGTGGTCTGGCTGGCAAGTGGGCAGCACGTTTTTCTCCGTTGGGGAACATTCTGAGATGCAAGGGGCAGCCAAGGACGCCGGACGGGTGATGTTCAATTTCGAAACGAAGCAAGTCAAAGAAGAATTTGAGCGAATGAAGGCCGTCGGCGCGGTGGTGATCAAAGCGCCCTATGAGCTAGAAGGCATGTGGATTGCGACCCTGGCCGACCCGGATGGAAACTATTTTCAATTGATGACGCCCTGGGAAGGCAACTAGTTCGAAAATCGTTCGTATCGCGACGAGCTATTGAAAAAAAGTAAAGATAGAATGTAGATTAAAGTAAGATAATTGTAAGGAGACGATGATGCAAAAAATCACACCCCATTTATGGTTTGACAAAGAAGCTAAGGAAGCAGCCGAGTTTTATGCTTCTATCTTTCCAGCTTCCAAGGTTATCAACACAACCACCCTCCACAACACGCCGTCGGGCGACAGCGATGTTGTCTCGTTTGAGCTTTGGGGACAGAAATTCATGGCCATTAGTGCCGGTCCTTTTTTCAAGTTCAATCCAGCGGTATCATTTATCGTAAATTTCGATCCGTTACTATTTGACCGCTCCCCATCACCAGAAAAGGAGGCGAGAGAAAAACTAGATAGGGTTTGGGAAAAGTTGTCTGAAGGCGGCACCGCGCTCATGGCGCTGGATAAGTATCCTTTTAGCGAGCGGTATGGCTGGCTTCAGGATAAGTACGGTTTATCTTGGCAGTTAATCCTGACCAATCCTGAAGGCGACCCGCGGCCTCCAATCATGCCATCGCTGATGTTTGTCGGCGACAATGCTGGCCGGACGGAGGAGGCCATCAATTTTTACCTCTCGGTATTCAAGGATTCGAAAATGGGTTTGGTCTATCGCTATGGCCCAAATCAAGAACCGGACAAAGAGGGAACGGTCATGTTTGCCGACTTTATGCTGGAAAATCAGTGGTTTGCCGCCATGGACAGCGCCCATGAACACAACTTTAGCTTCAACGAAGCCGTATCCTTTATGGTCTACTGCGACACGCAGAAAGAAATTGACTTCTACTGGGAAAAGCTCTCTGCGGTTCCCGAAGCTGAACAGTGCGGCTGGTTAAAAGATAAGTATGGCCTCTCCTGGCAGATTGTCCCAACGGCTATGGACGAGATGATGCAGGATAAAGACGAGAAGAAAATCGCCCGAGTGACCGAAGCATTTCTTAAGATGAAGAAGTTCGATCTTGCGGAATTAAAGAAGGCGTATGAAGGGGGGTAACATGAGAAAAGTCGTTGTACTGTTCGCCTATTATTGATTACCGCATGCTCTCCGGGGAATAAGCACTTAACATAAATTGGATACTTAACCAAACGAAAGAAAATAAAAAGTGGCAGTCATAAATCCTTATTTAGCCTTTAATGATAATTGTGAAGAAGCCTTCAACTTTTACAAATCGGTCTTTGGCGGCGAATTTGCGATGGTCATGCGATTTAAAGAGATGCCGGCCGAGTATCAGGGGGCCGAAAGTGAAGGCGAAAAAATTATGCACATGGCTTTACCCATTGGGCAGGGGACGATCTTGATGGGCAGCGATACGCCGGCAGGCATGGGGCCGGTCACCAACGGCAACAATTTTTCCATTACCATCAGCGTTGACAGTGAAGCCGAAGCAGACAGATTGTTCAAAGGGCTTTCAGCCGGCGGGCAGGTGACCATGCCCATTGACAAGGTGTTTTGGGGGGACTACTTTGGTATGCTAACCGACAAGTTTGGCGTTCAGTGGATGGTGAGCTACAGCTATAACCAGCAAAGATGAGGCAGTTTATGAGAAAAATAGTTGTCTCAGAATGGATAACGCTGGATGGGGTCTTTGACTCGGACCCGCGGTATTTTGGCGAATGGTTTATACCGTACGACAGCGACGGCCGGGCGGCATACATCCAGAAAACTGTCCTCGGTTGCGGAGCGTTCTTAATGGGCGGCGCTACCTATAACATGCTCGCGCCATACTGGTCGGTACTGAAAAACGATGAATTCGGCCTGGCGGATAAGATGAACAGCACCCCCAAATATGTGGTCTCCACAACCCTTGAAAAAGCCGATTGGCACAACACGCAGCGGTTTATCAGGGAGAATGTTGTTGAAGAGATCAGGAAGATCAAACAAGAACCTGGTGACTATATTCTCATTCCAGGCAGCGCCACCCTGGTCCAATCGCTCATGGAAGCCGACCTTATTGACGAATATCGGTTTCTTGTCCATCCCATTATCATGGGGAGCGGCAAGCGGTTTTTCAAAGGTATCAAGCAGAAATTGGATTTGGAATTCACCAGCTCAAGGGTATTCAAAAGCGGGGTGGTATTGCTTTGTTACCAATCCATGAAAAATTCGTGAACAGGAGAAAAAAGTGCGAAAAGTGATCTACTCGATGTTGGTCTCGCTCGATGGCTTTATCGAAGGGCCGAACCGGGAACTGGATTGGCATGTCATTGACGAGGAGTTTCACAAGTTCGTCAACGACCAGCAGAGTGAGTTCGACACCTACCTGTGCGGGCGGCGGCTGTATGAGGTGATGGCGTACTGGGAAACTGCGGATACAAACCCGTCAGCCCCGGAGTATGAGCTTGAATTCGCCCGTATCTGGAAGAAGACGCCCAAGATTGTGTTCTCGAAGACTCTGGAACAGGTCCCAGGGAACGCCCGGCTGGTTAGGGACAACGTCGGCGCAGAGATCACCAGGCTGAAAGCACAACCTGGCAAGAATATGGATCTTGGCGGCGCTACTCTCGCCTCAACCTTTATGCGGCTCGGCTTGATTGACGAATACCGGCTCTTCATCCAGCCGGTCATCCTGGGGAGCGGCAGACCTATGTTCCCGGAGTTGAGCGATAAGACCCATCTGCGGCTGGTTGAAACACGGACCTTTGGTTCGGGCGTTGTGTACCTCCGCTACCAACGGGCAGACATAGAACAATAGCTGATTGTATTGAAGGGAGATCGCGTTATGCCAGAGATTGAGTATTCAGTCTATCCGGTTGGCTATGTTCGTTCGCCGCTTAAACATCTTGCCGATGCGCCCCGGCAAGGAAACGAAGGCGCGCCCGACGCCTGGCTGGAAGTGAATCCGGCAGTGGCCGAGGGACTTGACGGGATTGCCGTGGGCGATAAAATTATTGTCATTACCTGGTTTCACCAGGCCCAGCGCGCCATCTTGAAGGTACACCCGCGCGACGACGAGACAATACCGCTAACGGGCGTCTTTGCGACTCGATCATCTGATCGTCCCAATCCACTGGGGTTACACCCGGTTACGGTTCTGGAGTTCAACGGGCATAGATTAAAAGTGGGGCCGATAGAAGCGATAGACGGCACGCCAGTCGTTGATATTAAGCCGGTGCTTCCCTCACCGGCAGCCCTATCGTGATACACGGAGGAAACGTTTGTGTGTAGAAACATCAAGACTCTTTTCAATTTTGAACCGCCTGTGACCGAGGACGAGATCAGGGCGGCCTCTTTACAATTTGTGCGCAAGGTGAGCGGCTTCAACCAGCCTTCCAAGGCGAACGAAGCAGCCTTCCTGGCCGCCGTTGACCAGATCGCCGCCATTACCGGCAACCTGCTCAGCTCCCTGGAGACCAACGCGCCAGTGAAGAATCGGGCCGAAGAGGCGGCCAAGGCCCAAGCACGGGCGGCTCAGAGATTCTCTAAAGGGGTCGAAGCATGAGTTTAATCTTTTCTGAGGTTGCTCCATTACCGATGTGGTGTATCAGGCCGGCTATGCCGACCAACCCCACTTGACTCGATCGCTGAAGCATTTCGTCGGGCAAACACCGGCGCAAATCATCCGGCTGAGTCAGTCTGAATGGCGGTCATTTTTGTTCAACCCTCGATGGTGGAGCTGTTTCCCCCTAAACCCTCCCACATCACCCCATACCTTTATAATTAATAAAAACTGCGCTCGTTAAGGAAATTATGAAGCTGAATCACATCAATCTTATTTGGGCAAGAGAGCGAAGAGCGGGTGAACGAGATCAATCAACGCTTGAAAGACGGTGGGTTTGACGTTAAGCCGCCCCAGAGGCTGCATGCCTGGACATTCTACGTGCAGACCCCCGGCGGTTTTACTGTAGAGGTTCTCGGCTGATTGAAATGTCGTTTTTGTTCAAGGCAATACCCCTTTAGTTAGGTTATAATACAAATCAAGGAGAGACAAACATGGAGACAAAGGAATTTCAAGGTAAATATGTTAACATTAACGGCCTCAATATGTATTATGAAATCCACGGCAGCGGACAGCCGCTGGTGCTGCTTCACGGCGCTTTTTCGGCCGTCGGCACCTCGTTTGGCAAGCTGCTGCCGGAACTGGCCAAGACCCGGCAGGTTATTGCCTTCGAGTTGCAAGGTCACGGACACACCGCCGACATTGATCGTCGCATGAGTTATGAGCAGATGGCCGACGACACCGCCGCCGCCCTCCAGCAGCTTGGAATCGAACGGGCGGATTTCTTCGGCTACAGCATGGGCGCTGCCGTCGCTTTGCAGGTTGCCATCCGCCACCCGGAGCTGGTGCGCAAACTGGTGCTCGCCTCGGTTAGCTACAGGCTTGATGGCCTCCACCCTGGGCTGATGGAAGGTTTGGCGGAGATGAAACCCGAAATGATGTTTGGGTCGCCGTGGCACGAGGAATACATGCGGATTGCGCCCAGGCCAGAAAATTTTGCCGCGCTGTTTGCTAAAAAGACGGAGATGGATCGGGGCACCCGGAACATACCGGCCGAGACCATTCAGGCGATCAAAGCCCCCATCCTGCTCATCATCGGGGATTCCGATATCATTCGCCCCGAACACGCGGTCGAGATGTTTCGCCTCTTTGGCGGTGGCATCATGGGGGATACCCCCGCCGGCCCGCCCGCTTCACAGCTCGCCATTCTGCCCGGCACAACCCATGTGACTCTGGTGGACCGCGCCGATCTGCTGCTGCCAATCATCCCGCCCTTCCTCGATGCACCAATGCCGGAGGCTCAGGGCCAATAGGATTAGGCTTTCCCTGCGGTTCAAAGATCGAGGGTTGGACAGAAAAGTATAGGATTACGCAAACCCTAATCGAATATTAGGTTTGAGAGGCCAACCGTAATCGAACGATCTTCGATTACGGTTGGTTCAATTTTTGGCCTTAAACGATTCAACTCGGGTTACTTTTAAGCGCCAATAGTATGCCCCTTTTTTCTTGGGAAGTACCGCTGGTTGTGGTACAATACCTCGATATACGTTCTAACCGAGAGATAATGCGTAAAGAGCAACAACTTGCTTACAGATAAAACCTTTTACGTATTACGTTTCAGATTTCACTCCCTGGTTTGAGTAAACAGGAGTTTAGCCATTATGTTGAAAAACATCTTTAAAGCCGTTTTGGGCGACCCCAACCAACGGGAAATCAAAAAACTTACACCGCTGGCCGAAGAAGTTCAGGCGCTGGAAGCTGAAATGCAGGCCAAAAGCGATGACGACCTGCGGCAGATGATGGCTGGCTTCCGCCAGCAGTTGGCCGAGAATACCGCCGAGCAGCGGGCCGAAGTGGCTAACTTGCAGCGCGAGGTTGTCGAGGCCATTCGCCAGGAGCGGCAGCGGCTGCAAGTGCAACTGGAGCAGGCAGAGAAACGGCTGCTTAAACTCGAAGCCGAATTACTGAGTGAGATTCAAGCCCAGGTCTTCGCCGCTGTGCGTGAAGCCAGCCGCCGGACGATCGGCTTGCGCCATTATGATGTCCAGGTTGTCGGCGGGGCGATTTTGCACGAAGGCAAAGTGGTCGAAATGCGCACCGGCGAAGGTAAAACGC
>JAHDWA010000134.1 GCA_023382535.1 Anaerolineae bacterium
AGACTCTGGAATAATATGATCAATTTCAAGCAAGGGGCCAATGATTTGCTGAGAGGTTAGGCAGTAACCGCAACGAAAGTGAGCGGCTGCAGCCACCCGCTGCCGGAGCGCTGCCGAGATAGAGTGGGTACTCATTCTAATGGCGTAAACTGCTGGAGATCAGCGACATCATAGTTCCGTTGTTTCAAGAGCACGGCTGCCTGAGCGCGGACCAGCAGCGTTTCCCGATAGAGCGCCAGGAGCGCCTGCTCCTCAGCTTCTTCTTCTGGGCTTAATGGATCACCCGCCTGTTGCCGCTGGTGTAAGGCTTCAAGACGGGTTCGTTGTTCAACCGGCATGGCCGCTCGCGCCGCTTGCCACAAGGCCGCATCATTCAGATAAGCCATCTGGGCTAATGACGAACGCATTTCCACCGGTGCAGTATTCATCACCGGCACAACAGCCACGACAGCTTCAACCAGGATATCTTCGACGGGCCGTTGCGCTTTTTCTGCTGCCCGCTGAATCTGGTTATAAACTGTCTCTGGCACATCTAATGTAATTGCATGCATGGTTCCCATCTTTTTCTCACCCTTCTATGTTTTACCTTACCCTCACCGCCAAACTATTATAACACCAATATCATTAAGTTAGCCACCCGCTCAGTTTTCAACGAAATCGCTCCGCTGGTTCTATGAGCCTTTTTCCGGCAATACCACAACTTCATCCAGAGATACCTTTAGCACTTTCGCAATTGCGGTTAATACTTCGGTCGTACCGGTTCGTTTGCCCCTTTCCAGTTGTGACAAATAGGGTGTGCTGATGCCTACTGCCTGGGCTAACTGCTGTTGGGTCAGTTGCCGGTATTCTCGCCAGACCTTAATCGGGTTTTCGCCATCCATAATCGCGTAGACTACGTCACTCGGAATTAACTCTTCCTCACCCCGCTCAACCTTCATTCTGACCGCATCATAATCGCCAATATCCTGTAACATCTCTGCCTCTTCGGCCAGTTGCAGATATAATTCATAGGGAATGACCGCCCATTCCGGCTTGCCGTCTCGCTCGATAATTTGTACGTTCATCGGTAAACCTCTCCACGGGGAGCAATCTTGAGAACTAAATAGTACCAGAAAACATCGTCCCTGGAAAGAATATACCCTAATTGAAACGTATCCGATTTGGACATCTCCCCTAATCGGTGCTATCATAGCCCCTCTGTATGAAGCAACACCTGTCCCATGGGAACTCTCTGGCCGCCATAGCCCTGAGCCTGGCGGCGCTTTTTATGATCGTGGGCTGCGGCACTGATGCCGCGCCCGGTGCGGCGGCCCTTCCGCCCATAGCAACGCTAGAGCCAACCCCTACCCCCACCCCTTTACCGCCGGCCCTTGCGCCCAGCCCATCGCCTACGAGCGTTCCCGCCACCCTGCCACCTGTACCAACGGCTACACCGCTGCCTGCTCCGCCCACGCCTTCCCGCATCCTCGCCTCCCCTCCTCCCACCTCTCCCGTCCAAGTTTCCATGACTACCCTCACCCTGCCGACTTATCCTATCTGGGATTTTCTGACCGAGCAGGTAGACCCCGTTTACAATATTCCGGTCTTTTACTTCAACCGCGCCGCCTACGAAGCCGCCGGCCCCGGTCCAACCCCCAAAGCCTACAGCGGCGTCGTCCTGGAAAACGCCTATTTGCGGCTGACCTTTCTGCCGGAGCTGGGCGGGCGCCTGTACAGCGCGGTCGTCAAGGCCACCGGCCAGGAAATCTTTTACCACAACCCGGTGGTCAAGCCCTCGCGCTACGGGGTGCTCCAGCCCTACGAAGCCAACTGGTGGCTGGCGGCCGGCGGCATGGAGTGGGCCTACCCCACCCAGGAGCACGGCTACCGCTTTGGCGTGCCCTGGCACTATACCACCAGCGTCACCGCTGAAGGCGCGACCATTACCCTGAGCGACCGGGCCGAGGGCCGGGTCGGCGCGGCGGTCAGCGTCACCCTGCCGCCGGACAGCGCCGCCTTTACCGTCGCGCCCTGGCTGGTCAACGAGAGCGCCCAGGCCGTGCCGGTGCAGTTCTGGACCAACGCCGCCCTGACCCTCGGTGCGGCTTCGATGTCGCCCCGGACCCAATTTGTTATTCCGGTGGACAAGGTCATCGTTCACAGCCGGGGCGAGCCGGGCTGGGCTATTCCCGGCGAGCGGCAGGAGCTGTCCTGGCCTGTCGCCGGGCAGACCGATTTGCGCGACTACCGCCAGTGGGCCAACTACCTGGGCGTGTTCGCCCCTGATCTGAATGCGCCCTTTGTCGGCGCGTACAATCCCGACACCAACGTCGGCGTGGTGCGGCTGATCCAGCCGGGCCAGGTGCCCGGCAACAAGCTCTTTGCCTTCGGTTCAGCCTTCCCCGATAAAAGCTACACCGACGACGGTTCCCAATATTTTGAACTCTGGGGCGGGGCCAACCGGGGCTTCTGGCCGGAAGACGACGTGACCGTTCCGCCGGGCGGCGTGGTCGAGTGGCGGGAACGGTGGTGGCCGCTGGCCGGGCTGGGCGGGCTGACCTGGGCTAACGAGCATGCCGCCCTTGCCCTCGGCCAGAGCGAAGTCGCGCTTTTGGTTTCCCGCCCGACTCGCGGTACAATCAGCGTTTTGGCCGGGGAGACAGTTCTCCTGAGCCAGCCGGTTAACGCCGCCCCGGCCGCGCCCGCGCGCTGGCCTTTAGCGGCGACGGCCGGGCCGCTGCGCGTCCAGGTTGCAGATGAGACCGGAACTATTTTATTAGATTATCAACCTTGAAAGATAATACGTGATGCGTGACTTTTTTACGCATCACGTATCACGCATCATGCATCATGACCGACGAATTCGACATTCAATGTGAAAGCTGCGGCACCCTCTACAGCAGCCTGGAAGAGGTCTGTCCCTACTGCGGCCAGCCGCAGCCGCTCTACGAGGAAACAATCCCCGCCTCGCCCGCGGCGACCTACGGCGGCCTGTCCTTCGATTCTACCCTGGAGGATGACGCCGCCTATCCGGCTTATCCCGCAACCCTGCCTGACTACGCCGGTCCAGCAGATGAGTTTTTGGAAGACGAGTACGCCGGGTATCAGGACCCCTACGCCGATTATGGGGAGTATGGCCAAAGCGATAACACCTACGACGAAGGTTATGAGGGCCAGCAAGCCTACTACGATTCCTACGCCGGGTACGAAGCCGGCGAACCGGCCGTGGGCTATGCCGAGGATGGCGGCTATTTGGCCGATGATGAGGACGAGACGGACCTGGCCATTGAAGCGCAGCCGCGCCGCTTCACCAAGCGCCGGACCCTACTCGGCTGTCTGGGCATTTTTCTATGCATTGGCCTGTTCTATGGCGGGATTGGTCTCCTGGGGGCCTATCATGGCCTGCAAGAACAAACCTCGGCCAAGCAGGCCGAAGCACAAATGCATTTTGAGCGGGGCCAGGAGCACATAAAAAATAACTCGCTGGATCTGGCCATTGCCGAATTTGAACTGGCGCTGAGCCTGAACCCCGGCCTGCTCGAAGCCCGTGAGGCCCTGCGCGAAGCCCGGCGCATTACCCAGGCCCGGCCAACCCCCACGTCGGAAACACGCACGGCGGCGGCGGCCTCGATTATGGAAAAGGCCGAGGTCCAGGTGACAGAGAAAAAATGGGCCGAGGCCGTGGAAACCCTGGCTCAAATCCGCGACCTTGACCCGGATTACCAATCCGAACGGGTCTCTGAGTTGATTTACACGGCCAATTACCAACTGGGCCGGCAATTGATTACCCCGGATGAGATTGACCAGGCGCTCCAGGCTTTTGAGCGGGCGCTGGCCGAACGTCCTGATGACCCCGAAACGACCGGGGAGCTGACCAAAGCCTCGTGGTATCTCGAGGGCAAAGCGGCGGAAGAGACCGACCTGGAAACAGCCATTGCTGCCTTCAGCCGGCTCTATGATGAGGATGCCGCTTACCTGGATGTCGAAAAACGCCTGCTGGCCGCATACGAGCTGTATGGTGATACATTGGTGGAGCAAGAGGAGTGGTGCCAGGCCGAAACGCAGTTTCTCGCCGCCAACCGGCTTGAGCCAACCGCCGCTCTCCGGGCCAAAGCCGAGATCAGCACGGAGCAGTGCAACCAAACGCAAGTGGCCGATGCCAACGGCTCAACTCTAGAGGTGACGCCCAGAGCAACCGTGCCTGCTGGTGCTGCCGGCTCGGCCTCTGTTGCCGCCACCTCTAATGTCACGCCAACTGCCGCCGCCAGGCCGGCTCCACCTGCCGGGGGCGGCAGCGGCCTGATCTACTTTTCAGACTTTAACCCGGCAGAGGCGCGCTGGGAGATTCTGGCTGTACCGCCCAGCGGGGGAACTCCCAAGCTGGTCGTCATCAACGGCACCATGCCGGCGGTTAGCCCGGATGGGCGCTGGCTGGTCTACCATTCCGAGCTGCTGGATGCCGAGGGATTTCACCGTTTTGATTTGACCAGCGGCGAGGATGCCCGCATTACCCAATTTAAACGCCATATCCTGCCGCGCTGGGGCAGCGACAGCAGCCGCTTCATCTTTCCGGCTCAAGAGCCGGGCACCGGCCGCTGGCAGGTTCTCCTGGGCTTTGCCGACGGCAAAAGTGACCCCATCATTTTAAGAGATGGCCGCACCCCCGACTGGTCGTCCACCAACTTGATTGCCTACCAGGGCACCGACCCCGCCGGCAACAACCCCGGTATTTATGTTGTTCCCTTCGACGGCGGTGAAGCCACTCGCCTGACCAACCACGAAAGCGACCGCTCCCCCGATTTTTCGCCGGATGGGTCGCAACTGGCTTATATGTCTACCCAGGGGGGCAATTGGGATATTTATACGATCAATACGGCTGGCGGCGCCCCTCGCCAACTTACCACTTCACCCGGTCAAGATGGTTTGCCGGCCTGGTCCCCCGACGGCTCGCAAATTGCCTATGTTTCGGATGGGGGGGGCGGTTGGGCGATTTATGTGGTCAGCGCGGCCGGGGGGACGCCGGTTAAGATAACGGCCTGGGATGGCGTCAACCTGCCGGATTGGCTGTTAGCTCAAATCTGGTGGGCGCGATAATTGATTTATAGAATGATTTAGAGTATACTTTAGGCAAATTCGGGGTGTAGCTCAGCCCGGTTAGAGCGCTTGGTTTGGGACCAAGAGGCCGGCGGTTCAAATCCGCCCACCCCGACAAAATACCCAGCTTAACAACTACATCCTGGAGAGTGTTCCGATGTCCAGCAACACTACTATCCCTATTCGTGTCCTGTATGTGGAAGACGATAAAACCTTGCAGTTATCTTTAGCCCAAATGCTGCAAATATTGGGCTATGAGGTGGCTTGTGCGGATAACGGCAAGCAGGGTGTCGAGAAAGCCGAAAGCTGGCTGCCCGATATTATTTTGATGGATATGCGCATGCCCGTTATGAGTGGAGACCAGGCCATCCAGGTTTTACGCGGCAATCCAGCCACGGCCAATATCCCCATCTTCGTCTTATCAGCTTTTACCGATGCCAAAACCCGGGATTTGTGCAAGCAAGTCGGGGCTAATAAGTTCATTACCAAGCCGCCTGATATTCGCAAGATTGACGCCGAAATCAAAGAACAGCTCAAAAAGTAATCATGACACGCGAAGCGGCTAACTTGTCCGGCAGGACCGCCTAAATTTCGGAGCAGGTTCTAAATTTTACACCAACTCTTAATTGGATATAATTTATTGTACTATGCGGGCATAGCTTAGTGGTAAAGCCCTAGCCTTCCAAGCTAGTTACACGGGTTCGAGCCCCGTTGCCCGCTTTTTTTATTGGGCCCTTAGCTCAGCGGTTAGAGCGGCCGGCTCAGAGGAGTGAGTCTAAGTTGAGATGAGGATTATGTAACTCAGCATGGCAGTTGTGGCATACCAGAATACATTTGTCAAGCTCGGCTAATACCGATTTCAAGCCTCGGTTTGATAAAGAGCGCATATCAAGCTTAAAATCTTTCTCGGCAGAATCGGTATGATGAAAAGCCAAAGCAGCTAGGTTTTTGCGGTAACCACAGATAGAACAGCAACTACCAGCAGCTTTTATCAGCTTGAGTTTTCTAGTAAGCCCTCTGTCTTTCTGAGATGGATAACTCTGATGGTACTTGTTTTTACAGGCTGACGAGCAAAATCTTGTCTGCTTGCCTCGCAAAAGAGTACCGCAGATAATGCAGTTAGACTGTTCTGTCATAACTGCATTATACACTCAATAAGACTCTCTGCAAAGGGCTGCTTGAAGAGTAATCTTTAAGTAAAACCTGTCAAACTCGGGGAAACCTAAGTCAGTCGTGAGATAAGGTAATCCCGAGCCAAGCCTCTTCATTAGAGGAAGGTGTAGAGACTAGACGGCAGGCCCCCTGACATTAGGGGTGAAGGGATAGTCCAGCCCACAAACTCGAAAGAGGCAGTGAAAGCTGTAGTGGGATGCATAACCGGTTGGTCGTAGGTTCGATCCCTACAGGGCCCACAAAAAACACTCGAGAGGTCGAGTGTTTTTGTTTACCCGGTGTGGCGATTAGTAATTGGCAGGCGGCGATCTTTGCCAAAGGCCTTGGTGGTAATTTTGGGGCCAGGGGGCGCCTGGCGGCGCTTGTACTCGTTACGGTCAACCATACGAATAACCCGGCGCACCGTGGCTTCGTCAAAGCCTAAGGCCACAATTTCAGCCACGCTGTAATCCTCTTCCACGTAAGCGGCCAGGATCCCATCCAAAATGTCGTATTCCGGCAGTGAGTCGGTATCTTTTTGGTTGGGCCGCAGTTCTGCCGAGGGGGGCTTGGTCAGCACACTTTCAGGAATCACCGGGCCAATTTTTTCATTGCGGTATTGGCACAGGGCATAAACCAGCGTTTTGGGGACATCTTTAATCACGGCAAAACCGCCGGCCATATCACCGTAAATGGTGGCATAACCGACAGCCATTTCGCTTTTGTTGCCGGTGGTCAGCACCAGCCAGCCAAATTTGTTGCTCAAGGCCATGAGGGTGTTGCCCCTGGCCCGGCTCTGTAAATTTTCTTCTGCCTCATTGGGCTTGGTCCCGGCAAAGACATCGGACAGCATGTCCAGATAGGCTTGATAGACCGGCTCGATGGCAATCACCTCCAGGCGAATGCCCAGCCGCCGGGCCAGCTCCACGGCATCACTTTTGGAGTGGTCCGACGAATAGCGTGAAGGCATGGAAACGCCAATCACATTTTCCGTGCCCAAAGCATCCACGGCGATGGCCGCGACCAGCGAGCTGTCCACTCCCCCGGACAGGCCGAGGGTCACTCTGCTGAAGCCGTTCTTGCGGACGTAATCCCGCGTCCCCAGCACCAAGGCCTGGTAGACTTCCTCAACCGGCTCAAGAGGCGGGCCAAGGGAAGCGACCCCTATCGCAGGGTGGGTGAGGCGAGGAGGGGGGGGAGAGGACTTGCTGGCAGAGAGGGCGATACGCTCAAAGCGGTCGCCATAAATTTCCGCCAGACCATCTTTTCGCCGGCGGGGGTCGCGCAGGCGCTGGCGGAAAACATTGCCGATGTTGACCTCGGCCAGCACCAAATCTTCGGCAAAAGATTTGCCCCGGGCCAGCAGGTTGCCCCGCTCATCAAAGATAACGCTGCTGCCATCAAAAACCAGTTCATCCTGCCCGCCGACCAGGTTGCAAAAGGCAACGATGGCAACGTTATCGGCGGCGCGCGTGGCCAGCATGCGCTCCCGGCTTTTTATTTTGCCGCTCTGATAGGGCGAAGCCGAAATATTGAGGAGCAGTTCGGCCCCGGCAGCAGCCTGGGCTTCAGGCGGGCCGGCCGGATACCAGATGTCTTCACAGACGCTCACCCCGAAACAGATTTCTTTTGGGGAAGATATATCTGAGTCTGTGGCCGGCAGGTTGAACAAAATAGGCGTGTCACCCTGGGCAAAGTACCGATCTTCATCAAAAACGGCATAGTTGGGCAGAAGGGATTTATGGTAAATACCGGCCAATTGCCCGTCGTGCAGGACCGCCGCCGCATTAAACAGGTCATCCCGCCGGTCAACAAAACCGACGACAGCCGTTAGCCCGGCGGTATGAGGGAGTAAATTTTGCAGCGCAGCCCAATTAGCGGCGGCAAAATCGGGTTTGAGCAGTAAATCTTCGGGGGGATAACCGGCCAGGGTCAGTTCCGGGAACAGGACAATCGCCGCCTGGGCTGCCCTGGCTTTTTCCAGGTATTCTTTTACTTTAGACGCATTGCCCTGAACATCGCCGACGGTAATATTGATCTGGGCCAGGGCGATTCTGAGAAGTGTCATCTTATACTACTGGAAGGCTGGAAGATTGGAAGGCTGGAAAATCTTATAGCCAACCTTCCAGTCTGCCCATCCTCCCCTCCTCAATCTCCCTTCCTCTATCCCCCCTGCCCGGCTTTGTGGGCGAGGATAATCGCCTCGGCCACTTCTTTCATCGGCTTGCGCGTGTTCATGCTCATTTTCTGGATACGGCGGAAGGCTTCCTGCTCTTCCAGGCCCTGCGCATCCATCAAAATGCCTTTAGCCCGATCCACCAATTTGCGGGTCTCCAGGGCATCCTGCAAATCGTGGACTTCCTGGTTCATCTGCTTGAACTCGCCAAAGCGGGCCAGGGCTACCTCGATAGCGGGCAGCAGGTCGGCCTCGCGGAAGGGCTTAACCAGATAGCCCACCACCCCGGCTTCCTTGGCCCGATCCACCAAATCTTTTTGGCTGTAAGCCGTCAGCAGGACCACCGGCGCAATTTGTTCTTCAGTCAAAATTTTGGCGGCCTCTATGCCGTCCATATCGGGCATTTTAATATCCATCAACACCACATCGGGTTTTAACTCGCGGGCCAAATTGACCGCACTCTGCCCGTCGCCAACCTCGCCCACCACCAGGTAATTCAACGTGGTCAGCATCTCTTTTAAATCTGTTCTAACAATAGACTCATCATCCGCTATAATGACGCGTGTTCTTTCCACCCTTCCTCACCTCTGAATAAGATTTTAGGGAATTTTACGGTTACGGCCAAGCCGTTGCCGTTTTTCAGTTGAAGCTGGCCCTTCAGGTCCTCTTCAACCAAAATTTTCACAATGTGAAAACCCAGGCTGTCGCCCTGGTCTAATTTAAAGTCGGAGGGCAAGCCATCGCCGTTATCGGTGACAGTGATGATAACCTGATCGCCCTCATCTGCCAAATTCACCCGGACAAATCCCTTTTCTTTATGCTCAAAGCCATGCTCAATTGCGTTCTGCAGCAGCTCGTTGATGATCAGTGAACAGGCGGTAGCTTGCCGCGCCGGGAGATAAATCGGCTCGCCCACTAACTCGAGCTGAATTTCTTTTTCGGGGTTGAGCATTCCCTGCCGAAACTGGGCCACAATCCGATGGCTGACCTCTTTGATATTGATGATATTGGAATTTTCGTTGGACAGAAATTCGTGGATAACGGCGATGCTTAGAATTCGATTGAGCGTTTCATCCAGGATCTGCCGGGCCTCTTCGGATTTAACCCGCCGGGCTTGCATGCGCAACAACCCGGCAATGGTTTGCAGGTTGTTCTTAACCCGGTGATGCACTTCCTGGATCATGGCGTTTTTGACTCGAATTTCCTGATCCTGCCGCCGGCTCTCCGTCGCATCGTGGAAAGCGATTATCATTCCATCTTCTTTTCCAACCAGCTTGCCGCGCTTAAAAGTATCCGCCCAAGGGCGCCGGCTGGAGGAGTAAGTCACCAGCGGCAGGGCTTTGCGCACCCAATAACGGTCTCCTTCTTTGGTTTCACGTTCCAGGCAGCGATTTTGGGTTAAAGCCGACTGCCGGATTTCCTCGTCCGCGGTATCCAGGTCAGCCAGGCGGCGTTTCATGATATTTTCTTTATAACCCAGGCGGCGGTAAAGGTTTAAAGCAATTCCGCTGGCGTACTGCACAACCCCCAAACTGTCTACGAAAATGATACCATCCTGCTCCCCAAAAGGGGTTAACGCCTCCGCTCCGAGAACCTGACCGTACGAAACCATGACCTGCAATCTTTTTAGGGCCTGCTGAAAAACCCGGCTGCGCAGCCGGTGACGCTCATGCTCGATCAGGTTGGTGACGATAATCAACGCGGCTATGACTCGCGGCTGCTCGGTTGTCTCGCCGGTGGAGCTAAATGCAGCCAGCGGCGGCGGGTACAAAACCGGCAGCGCCTGCCTGACAACCGGGGCGCCTTCGGCAATAAAGCTCCGGTATTCTTTCTGATACCGGCCGCTCAGCAAGGTCTGCATCACTTCGGGCCGGGTTTTGTTGGTAATGATATAGCCCTCCCGGCTCTTGTTGTAAACATGAGCCAGGGAATGGGGCTGCGCGTGGGCCAGGGCAATCGCCTCTTGCTCCGATTTGCGGGCATACAATAGAATATCAGCCCGGCTGAGGTCAGCCACAATACTCATTTGGGCCTCAATGACGCGCAAAAAGTCAATGCTCGCCTCGCTTAGATTCAGACAATAATTTACGGCCTCGTGCATAATCCACTTCCAACCGCAGTTCAACACCTATAACTCTTAAACTTCAACCTCGCCCAGCCGCGCCCCCAATAGTTCAGGCTGGCCATTGAGCATGGCCTCGGCGGTCATTTCTTTCTTACCGGCCGGCTGCACGGTCACCAAACGGACCACCCCCTGGCCCGTGGACACACAGATTCGGCCCTGGTATTTAAAGACCGTACCGGGTCTGGTTTTCGGCGGATCAATCATTTCAGCCACCTCGACTGCCAGGATTTTGAAGGGTCCTCGCGGTCCCTCGGTGAACGTGCCGGGCCAGGGGTCAAAGGCGCGGACCTGGCGCTCAATCTCAACGGCTGACTGCGTCCAATGGATCGCTCCGTGTTCTTTCTTCAGGCGGGGGGCCAGCGTCGCCTGGCCGCTATCCTGCGGCTGTGGCTCGATGGTACCGGCGAACCAGGCGGGCAGCGTTTCAAGCAGCAGGACGGCGCCTAATTCGGCCAATTCAGCCGTCAGCGTTCCAGCGGTATGCTGGGGGGTGATCGGTACGCTGCGACGGGCGAGCATGGGGCCGGTGTCTAACCCTGTATCCATCAACATCAACGTCACGCCGGTCTCGGCATCGCCGGCGCGAATGGCGGCTGCGACCGGTGCAGCGCCTCGCCAGCGCGGCAGCAGCGAAGCGTGAATGTTGATACAGCCATATGGCGGCAGAGTTAAGACATTCTGGCGCAAAATCTGGCCAAATGCCGCCACCACAATCAGGTCTGGCTCAAGCGCCGCCAGTTCGGCCACGGCGGCTTCATCTTTGAGAGTTTCGGGCTGAAGCACCTTCAATCCGGCGCTTTGGGCCAGTTGCTTAACCGGCGCAGGAATCAACTGCTTGCCCCGCCCGCTGGGGCGGTCCGGCTGGGTAACAACAGCGACAACTTCATATCCCCCCCTTACTCCCCCCCCTGGCAGGGGGCCGGGGGCGGGTGGGGTCATTAAAGCGGATAAAGCCGGCACGGCAAACTCCGGCGTACCCATAAAAATAACTCTTTTTGCCACAAAAATTCACGCTCATTTTTCAATTTATATTCATTCTAAGCTTGTTTAATCTAAAATCCAAAATCTAAAATCTAAAATCCCTGATCAACCTGTCCAAATTTTCCAAAAAAAAGCAGTTATGTTGCATGGGACTCAAACCTATGTTAGAATTAGATTATCTGGTAACATTTCAAACCTGCACATAAAATTTAAGGAGGCAGTGAATAAAATGTTCAACTCAACCATGCAGATTCAACCCAGTGACCCACCCAAAAACCCGATTGTAGCAGCCATACTGAGCTTTCTCCTACTAGGTGGCGTTGGACAAATATACTTGGGACAACAGAAAAAGGGAATTATTCTGATTGTTGTGACGGTACTCCTGTACTGCGCATTTGGACTTGGGGTTATTATCAATATCTTGGGCGCCATAGATGCCTATATGCTGGCCGACAAGCTCCAAAAAGGCCAGCCGATTGGCGATATGGAGTGGTTCTGGGAAAAATAAACTTCGCTTTGTCAACGATTCACCAGGGTGAACAACCCATCACAAATTATCAAACAGCAAACAGTTGTACCAAGTGAGGCAAATTATCCGATGAACGATATTAATGATCAAGACAAATTGATGGCCGCCCTATCTTACCCAATCGGGATTGTTGCCATCATCATTCTGCTGGTGGAAGATATGAAAAAGCGCCCCTTCCAGAAGTATCATGCGGTTCAAGCCCTGGCTGTAAACGTCGTCATCATTATCGCCAGCATTGTCCTGGGCTGGACCATCATCCTGGCCTGCGTGCCTTTGTTACTCTGGCTCGTTACCTTCTACTGGGCCTTTAAAGCCTATCAAGGCGAATACTTTGAAATCCCTGGCCTGACCGGCTTTCTTAAAGGGCAGGGTTGGATTTAAATTGCCCTAAAATTCAGCTCAATAACTCAATCGAAACTTTTCAGTCCCCCGCCGGTTGGCGGGGGATTTTTATCTTCAGCGAGTTTGGGCTTGGCCGGTCTTTGGATTATAATTGCAGTTTGTCCGTTATAATCTTTGGAGAGCAGTGTTGTCTACGTCATTAAAACGGTGGGATGTTTCACCGCGCGCCCCCGAGGCTCATTTTGCCCAATTTGCCGATCTACCCCGGCTGATTGTCCAAATTCTCTACAATCGAGGCTTTACCCAACCCCAGGAAGTGCATGAGTTTCTGGCCCACAGTTGGTCCAATGATGACCCTCTCGCTCTGAAAGGCATGGCCGAAGCCGTCGCCCGTCTTAGCCAGGCAATTACCAACCAGGAGCCGATTGCCGTTTACGGCGACTACGATGTGGACGGCGTTACGGCTACGACGGTGATGATCCAGGCTTTGACCGCCCTGGGAGCGCGGGTGCGGCCTTATATCCCCAATCGCTTCGACGAAGGGTACGGCCTGAATAACGAGGCCCTGGCTGAACTGGCCGGCCAGGGGGTGAAAGTAGTCCTCACAGTTGATTGCGGCATTCGTTCGGTTAAAGAAGTGGCCTACGGCAACAGCTTGGGACTTGATATTATCATCACCGACCACCACCATGTCGGCGATGAGGCCCCGCCGGCCTTGGCTGCCATCAACCCTAAACAGCCAGGCTGCACCTATCCATTTAAAGATTTGGCTGGGGTTGGTCTGGCCTACAAGTTAGTTCAAGCCCTGGTGACTTACGGCCCTTACCATCAAAGTGGCCTCCAACCCACCAATTTTCTCGATCTGGTTGCCCTGGGTACTATCGCTGATCTGGCCCCGCTCTACGGTGAAAACCGGAAATTGGCCCAGGCCGGTCTGCGACGCCTCAACCACTCTCTGCGGCCGGGGCTGGCCGTTTTAATGGAAAAAATTGGGACCAGGCCGGTCATTTCCGCCGGAACCATTGGCTTTGCCATCGGGCCGCGTCTCAATGCTGCCGGTCGCCTTGACAGCGCCCTGGCTGCTTATCAACTCCTGATGGCCGCAACCGATTTTGAAGCCATTCACCTGGCCACCCAACTCGATCTGCAAAATCGAGAACGCCAGCGGTTAACCCAACAAACGGTAGAGGTGGCCCGGCAAGCTATTCTGGGCGACAACGTCCGCCGCCCGCTCTACTTCATTCACCACGCCGATTTCAACCCCGGCATTGTCGGGTTGGCCGCCTCCCGGTTGAGCGAGGAATTTTACCGGCCTGTCCTCGTGGCCGAGCGCGGTTCCCAGTACACCAAAGGCTCAGCTCGCAGCATTCCCGACTTTCATATCACCGAGGCGTTAGATCAGTGCGCCGATTTACTGGTCCGTTATGGCGGTCACGCTGCCGCCGCCGGTTTTACCCTGGCCAATGAAAACGTGCCAGCTTTTGAGGCCCGTCTCTTACAGGCCGCCCAGCAAAAGTTGGATGTGTCTGCGCTGCGTCCCAGCCTCACGATTGATGCCGAAATTAATCTACGCGGAGTCAAGCCGGAGTTGGTTGAGGCCATTACTGCCTTGCAGCCATTTGGCTACGGCAACCCCACCCCTACCTTTCTCAGCCGCAATTTAACCATTAAAAGCCTCAAGACTGTGGGCCAGGACAGCCAGCATCTCCGCCTGGCCCTGCACGACGGCAAGCAAATTTGGAGCTCGGTTGCCTTTCGTCAAGGCGACTGGGCCGACAGGCTGCGGCTATCACAGCAAATTGATATTGTCTACATGCTCGAATTCAACGAGTGGAACGGCGAGCGGCGGATGCAGTTGGAAATCAAGGATTTGCGGCCCAGCCAATAACCCCAAGCCCACCTAGTCCCAATACTTTTCAAGTAAGCAATGACGGAGTGCAAAATCTCCCGACGGAGTGTCTGAAATCTCTCGATGCCGGACTCCCTATTTAAGAGGTTTTGCATCTAATACGACGCAATATCGCTCTTAAGTATTATTGAAATTGCTCTGATAAATTGGTAAGATTACCAGTGAGGAAAGGGAGGTTCACCCAGTTATTATAAAACCTTGACAGGTGCAGCTTCAAACCGCAGTTAAGCGGGCGAGGTTTCACCCAGGATAGGGTAAGTCGGTTTTAGTTAGAAAGAGGTGATCGTATGAAGTGCCGACGCTTATCCCTCATCTACCCTTTGCTCATTCTCTTAATAACCGGCCTGGCCTGTAGTATGACCTCAAGCTCAGGCGCTCACGAGAAACCAATGCCGACACGGCCACGCCGGTATGTGGTATTGCCGGCGGCGTCTCCAACCCTGGTCCCCGGTCTGAATGAATTGTCCCTCCCTGAGCAAGCTGAGCCTCCGGCGATAGCGCCTGCTCCGCTGCCGTCGCCTCGCCCGCCCCGGCCCACCGCCACACCGACCCCGGATAACTTTGCTAAATTATTTGCCGAAATGCTCCGCATGTTCGACGAACCAACCGCCACGCCGACGGACCCGCTGCGCCTGGTAAAGCTGCCGACCATTCCGCCCACGCCAACCAGTACTGCTACGCCCCTACCTACCGTTACCCCCTGGCCAACCGACACCCCCATGCCTACGGCTACTCCTACCTTCGCCCTGGTCATGCCCACCCCGCTTCCTGCCGATACCCCTCCACCCGAACCTCCCAGCGCCCCGGCCGAGGCCGCTCCCCCGCCCGTCGTTGACTCTCCTTTCACCTCGCCCGTACCCACCAGCCCGGCGGTTGCGGCAGCGCCGCCAGTCCTGGCAGATGCCTCTATCTTCAGCTCGCCTTTACCAGGTGGCGAGACTGTCCCGCCTCCGGCGGTTGCGGCGGCGGCGCCCCCTGACTCAGGCTATAATTTTCTCCTGGCCGAATTTTACAACAGCCCCACTACCAACTCTTTCA
>JAHDWA010000135.1 GCA_023382535.1 Anaerolineae bacterium
GTTTTTGCCCCGCCCTGGAGCCAGTCACCCGTGATAAACCTGCCCTGGCTCGCCCCGGCTATTTTTATTGGCCTGGCTGTCCTCACCCTGCTGGCTAATTTTTGGCTGGCCCGCCGAGATACAACCCCGGCTCTGACCGCCATGATTGCCTGGGGAGTCATTTTTGCGCCGCTGGGCGAAGGGTATCATCATACCCTGATGTTAATTCCCCTCAGTTGGCTGGTCAGCCGCTGGTCAGCCCTCGACCGATTCAGCCGGCTTGGCCTCCTGGCTGCGGCTTGTCTCTACTTTATCCCCTTTACCCTGTACCCGCCGGACTGGCAAAGCGGCGGGTGGGTCCTGCTGACTTATCCCCGCCTGTACGGAGCCTGGTTGACTCTATTTTTACTGTACAATCAGTGGACCGGAGTTAGGCAAAAAATCCCCCAATCCCCTAATCCCGGCCCACAATAACTGCTCCTCTCAAATCCTCCCGGTTAACTAAACGGTCAATCCCGGCTCCTGAACCGACGCTTTTCTGATCCGCATCACCAGTTTTTGGGGCATCAATTTCTCAACCCCGTCCAGGCAAACCGTAACAAAGGGCGTCCTTGTCGCGTCAAAGACGGCTTGCATTCGGGGCGAGCCGACCAGGGGCCGGCCTGCCAGCATGACCAGCTCAATTTGAGCGCGGGTCACCTCGAGCAGCCGGGCGAATGGGTCAGGCGGGATGGGCGGCGGCAGCAAGACTAAATCCGCTATTCCGCCCTCAGTAATCCGGCCCAGCCCCCCTTCACGCAAGCGCAGAATCCGGGCCGCATCCTCGGTGACTGCCCGAAAGAGGGCCTGGGCTGATAGTTGTCCGGTCTGATGGGCCGCTCTCAACTCGGCCAGCAAGTCAAACTCGCCGCTCAAGCGGGAATCACTGCCCAAAGCCAGTTTCCCGGCCTCGGCCAGTTCACCCACCTGGGCTGTCTGTCCAAACAAAAAATAATTTGAGCCGGGACACCAAATCAGCCCGCCGCCTCGCTCAATTAAGCTCTGCCGCTGTGATGGGGCCAGACCAACCCCATGCACCAGGACTGTGTTTGGCTGCAACACGCCCAACTGAACCAACTGCTCAAACTCAGCCTGAGCCTCCGCCTCCGTCGCGATCCCCTCGGCCAGGTGAATGATCCAGGGATCGGCGGCTTTGGTGCGGCGGTAGCTGGTCACAACATCCTCGCCGCGAAACAGGGAGTGGCAAAAGCCATAATTCTTGACAATCCGAACCGGATAATCCTGCCGCAGGGACTTGTACAGCGGGTTATGGTGGCAAACGGTCGTCACTCCGCTGAGTAAATTTTTTAAGGCTCCTACCAGCAGCCGGTCGGCCAGGAGTTGGCGGCGCGGGCCGGTCAAATCGGGGTCGGTCTCGAACCGGGCCTCAATGTCCTCGATCCACTGGCGGGAGTGGGTGTAACGCTCCCGGTATTTCAGGCGTTTGAAGGTGTTAAGTTCCAAATGATCGTGGGCGTTGATCAGCCCCGGAATCAGCAGTCCTCCACCGCCGTCAATAATCCGATCCTTTCGTCCGGGAGGGCTGTTGAGCGCTGCAATCTTGTCTCCGTTAAGACGAAGGGAGCCATCCCTGGGACCGGTAGCCGTCATCAAAATGATATTCTCAAAATACAAGGTTTGTGATAACATATTAGTATAATATCATGGGGGATAAGGATTCGGGTAATAAAGTGAGATAAGGAGTGTGCGGTATGGTTGAGAAGAGAGTTAAAATAACTTTCAATATTCTGGTGGTGATCCTGTTATTGGTCTCCCTGGTGCGGTTGGCCCTGGCGGCGCCGGACTTACAGAGCGGACAGAATGCCGGCCCAAGTCAACCGGGTACGGGTGCGAGTCAGAACAATCCTCCTGCGGCTTGCGTTCAAACCTACATCGTTCAACGGGGCGACTCGCTCAGTGCTATTGCCCAAAGGTTTCTGGGTAATCTTTTCGCCTATAATCTCATCTTCCGGGCCACGAATGGAGCCGTTGGCACAGATGGTTTCACCCCTATCCGCGATCCAAACCTTATTGAACCGGGCCAGGTTTTATGCATTCCAACTTCAACCGGGGTTATCCCCGGGACAGCCGGGAGCGTGGTGACAAGCACTACCCAGATTACTCCTACGAGTAACGTTCTTGCCGGCCAAACCTTTAGCCTGACTCCGGGGGAGGGCGTCCTGCTTGTCGAGAATCGCGCCGGCGGAGATTTCGTCTTTGATCTCACCCAGCCCAAACCCGGTTCGGCCCTGGTCGCGCCTAACCATTTGCAGCCTTTTATCGTACCAGCGGGCTTGCAAGGATATATGGGGCATCATCCCATCGGACAATTTAGTCTTGCTCCCGGCCAGGTTCAAGTCAATGCGGGCCAGATGACGCACTTAATTTGCTTTAAGGGAGGGTGCGAATTAGCTTCGTTGGTCCAACCGTCAGACTCCCAGACCCCACCCGTTCAGCTTACAGTGAATCAGCCGGTCGTGGCAGGCCAACAACCTCCCTCTGCTGATAACGAAAATGAAAATGAGAACGAGAACGACAATGATAACGACAATGATAATGACAACGACAACGACAACGGCAATGAGAACGAGAATGAGAACGACAACGACAACGGCAATGAGAACGAGAATGAGAACGACAACGACAACGATAATGACAACGACAATGACAATGATAATGACAATGATAACGATAATGACAATGATAACGATAATGACAATGAGTAATGGCGAGGACGGGATTTTTTAGAGGAAAAGTCCCAGGTAAAATAACCTCCTCCGGTTATATCCGACTACAGAGCGGAAGATTTAGTTTTTAAAGTGCGTAAAAAATAGCAACCAAATAAGCTGTCCAGCAATCCGGTTCCCGCGCTTCGTTTTAGTTTGGGAACCGGATTGTTTAATGCTTCGCTTTTGTTGCCTGGATGACCAGCACCACCGGCACTTGCTGAGAATCAGGCGGCGCATGCTTCCCGGCGACAGGTTCCCGTACAGCCGTAATGGTTAAACCGGCTGCCTGGCAGGCCCGATGGTGATCACCATAGAGATGGAGATAGTGTTCAAGCGTAACTATATCGCCGCTGCCGGTCTTAAAGGAGCGCTGCCAGCCCGACAGCGCAGCGAAAGGGTGAAAATCAGAGTAGACAACTGTTCCCCCCAGTCGCAGCACACGGGCGATTTCAGCCAGAGTCCGGTCAAGATTTTTTTCGTGGCCCACGGCCAGGCCGCAAGTGATAAAATCGAATGTGGCCGCAGCAAAAGGCAGAGCCAGGAAGGCGCTTCGCGCTAATTGAGAATTGTGAATTGAGAATTGTGAATTGATCGCTTGAAGCAGCATGTCGGCCGAGTAGTCCACCCCAAAAATCTGTCGCGCCCGGCGTGACTGCATCAGCTTCATATACCGGCCGCTGCCACAGGCCAAATCCAAACAAACCTGGCTGCTCAGGTCATCCGGCAGCAGGCGGAGCATGGCTCGCTCCTCAATCTCCATGAGCGGGTTGTGCGCCTGCGCCGGATAATTTTTGGCCCACTGAGCGTAGCCGGTCAAGACATCCACGGCTACGGATTGATTTTTCCGTTTAAAGAGCCTGGTGAGCCGGACCACTATGATCTGATTAGCTCCACGCCGGTGTGACCTGCCCCTGGCTGTCCTGCCAGCAGGGCGCCCACGCCAGCGCGACCAACTGCACCGAGATGTCCGTTTTCTTCGGCTTGATCGCGACCGTCTCAAAGGTTTCCGCCTGCGGGTCCAACTTGGCTTCTAGCGCTGCCGTCTCCTCAGTAAACTGGGCTTCAAGCTCAGCCAGTTGCTGCTGGATCGCTTCGACGGTCTCGGCGGCCTGGCCCACATCTTTGCTTTGTTCCATGGCCTGGCCGGCTTTGCGCGCCGCCGAACTGACCTTGCTGATGGTGGAACTGCTGATGACCTTGCGTCCGGTAAACGCGCCTAATAGAGTCGCGCCAATCGAAAAGACTGTTTGCAGGCCGGCCTGGCTGGCCTGAGCTTTTTCTTTCTCAACCCTCTGTTCGGCCTTGCGCAGCCGCTCTTGCATGGTCGCAATTTTGGGCGCATATTTTTTGCGCAGTTGTTCCACGGCGTCATCGCGCTGCTCGCGGGCCGCTTGCTGCAAACGAACCCGGAAGTCTCGTTCCTCCTCGGCGGGCTGAGAAACAAGGCCGAGGCTGGGGCTTCTTAGCAACTCCAAAGCCTGACTCTGGTATAACCAGCCGATCAAATCCCGATTCCAGGCAGCGTAGTTTTTAGACTGCCCCGCTGCTGGCGGCAAGTCAGCATAGCGGGCATCTCCTTCGGGGGATTTTTCCAAATCAGATACGGCCAATTCCACGGCCTGGCTGTTTTCCCAGTTGACCGGAACTACCTCATGGGTGACGGACGTCATGCACACCACCTCGCGCGAAAGGTCCACTTTGGTTTTGGCGTCGGCAAAACGGACTTTGACCACACCCAAAAGCTGCGGTTGATAGACCAGGGTGCTGTCACCCGGCCCGCTCCCACGACGGGGGATGAAGTAGCGAGGGATGTCGGGGGGGAGAGCCGGAGGCTGGCTGGTCCCGGCGCTCGCCGGCATGGGCGTAGCGGCCACCGCCGGCGCAGGGGCGGCGCTGGCCGCTCGAGCCGGCGCAAAAGCAGCCTTGCGTGGGTCCATCAGCACCTTGATCTGATCCCGGGTGAGCGGTCCCCGCAGGTACGACAGCACCCAGCGTGTCTCAAAGATAACCGGGGCGTCCTCATGCACGTTGTTCATCAGAAAAACGCGGCTGCCCAGGCCGGCTAGGGTCTGCTCCATGGCCTGCCGGTCGAAGCCGGAGCCGGTACTGGCCGCCGCGCCTTCCAATCCTTCCAGCAAGCGGGCCTTATCCCGTTCCGTTTGCAGGCGGCCGATGAACCAGGTCCCGGTATTGGCCAGAGCTTTATAATCCAGGTCAACCGGGTTCTGCGTCGCCAGAACTACGCCCACGCCAAAGGCGCGGGCCTGCTTGAGCAGGGTCAGCATGGGCAGCTTGGAGGGTGGGTTGCCAACAGGCGGCAGGTAACCAAAGATCTCGTCCATGTAAACCAGGGCGCGCAGGCTGGTTGTGCCCGATTGGCTACGGGTCCAGGCCAAAATTTGATTCAGCAAGAGCGAGACAAAGAACATACGCTCCGAGTCGCTCAGATGAGCAATGGAGAAGATGGCAATGCGCGGCTTGCCCGTAGGGGTATACAAAATTTGCCCCACGTCCAGGGCCTCACCTTCCAACCAGGCATTAAAGCCGGGCGAGGCCAGCAGGTTGTTCAGGGCCATGACCAGGCCAAAGCGGTCCTTGGCGGGATAGAACGTCTCCAGGTCGAGCACGCCGATTTTAGTGACCGGCGGAGTCTGGACCTGGCTGATCAAAGCGGCCAGATCCAAATCCTGGCCCTGGCGCCAGGCCGTGTCCAGAATGGTAGACAGCAGAATATGCTCGCGGCTCTGGATGGGATCAGCCTCGATGCCGAGCAGCCCCAGCAGGCTGGTCGCCGTCGCGCTGACCCGGTCACGCATCAATTCATTATCCTCGATAACTGCCGGGGCCGGGGCGGCAAAAGATTTCAGGATTGAAACGGGGATGCCGGCGTTGCTGCCCGGCGTGTAAATAACAAAATCGGCGGCGTCACGCAGGCGCTGGATGCGCTCGCCGCTCTGCCCCCAACCGGCCAGGCCCTTCTGCCACAGTTCGGCCTGCTTTTGGGCATACTCCTCCGGCGAGAGGCCCTTCTGCCGGGCGTCATCCTGGTTGATCCAGGGCAAAAAATCCTCGCTGCGCAGTTGAGGGAAAGTCAGCAGCAGGTTGCCCAGGTCGCCTTTGGGGTCAATCAGGATGACCGGCACACCATCAATCGCGGCCTCTTCGATCAAGCCAAGGCACAAACCGGTCTTGCCGCTGCCGGTCATCCCCACGCAAACCGCGTGGGTGACCAGATCTTTGGAGTCATAGAGCAGCAGCTCTTCCTGGGATTTTTTCTCCTTTAAGTTGTAGAGACGCCCCAGGTAGAATGCACCAAGTTTTTCAAAGTCCTCCATTTTTCAGCCTCTTTCTAGAATTAAATTTTTCCCCTTAATCTTGCAGCACTCCATTGTATTGCCCAATTCAAAGCTTCTAGAAAGTTCCCTTCAATCCTAAAACCCGGTTGTTTCCGGCCGCTGGTAGGCGAACACTTTTTGCAGCGCCCGCAGTTCCAGCGGGTATTCATAGAATTTGAGATGATAACGCCACCCCCCAAACATCTTCAGCACGGAACGGCGCAGGCCGGACAGTTTGATATCGGTGGTGGTGGGATAGTAGGCGTTAATAACCCGCTCGAAGTTGCGCACTTTGGTGTAGATGCCGGTGTCCAGCCAGGGTGTTTTGGGCCGGCGGCGCAGGGCGAATTCATCCCAGGGCGGTTGGACCCATTCATCCAGAGTGGTCGGGAATTTAAAGCCGGCAGCCACCGCTTTTTCGTACAAATTGCCGCCCCCGGCATCCATCGGCACCGGGGTATAGGTATACAGGATGAGTTCGGTCGCCGGGTTGATCTGCTTGAGCTTGCGGATAAAGTTGAAGGTTATCTCAATATCCTTTTCCGGCTCCGGTGGATTGCCCAAGACAAAGGAATATTCCGGGATAATGCCGTACTGCTTCATTTTAGCCGCTAGTTCCAGCGTGAGTTGGGTCGAAGCCTGGCCGCCCTTGTTCATCCGTTCCAGCATCTCGTCGGAGCCGCTCTCCGCCCCGCAGAAGACCATCTTGAGGCCGCTCTGCTTCATCAACTTCCAGGTTGAGTCTTTGTAGCGGGAAAGCTCGTCAATCCGGCCCAAAGCCCACCAACTCAGGCCATCATTTTTAATCCGCTCACAAAATTCTACCACCCGTCGTTCAGAGATGAAAAAATCCATATCGTGAAATTGAGCGGCGTTGACGCCGTACTGGCTGTGCAGCATTTTTAAGGTGCTGGCCATGCGCTCGGCCGATTCCGGCAGCCAGCCGCGATTGGTCATACTGACGATAGCGCAGAAATTACAGGCAAACGGACAGCCAAAGCTGGAATTCTGGTCGAGGGCGCGGCTGCCGACATAGTTATTTTGGACATACTTCTCGACCGGAATGCGGTGATAGGGAAATACCGGGAATTTTTCCAGGGGAGTCAGGGCGCGGGGAGCATTATGGATGATTTTATCACCCTCGCGGTAGGAGAGGCCGTTGATGTACGCCAGGCTGCCGCCCTTTTCCAGCACGTCCAACAGTTCCAGCAGGGTCAGCTCGCCCTGGCTGCGCACGGCAAAATCCACAATTCCCGACTCCAAGACAATTTCGCTGTGCTGAGTGGGGAAATAGCCACCCCAAATAACCGGTAAATCCGGCAAGGCGGCCTTGACTCTCTTGGTCAAACTGACGGCATGATTGAGCTGCGGGCCGGGCATCACGGTCATGCCCAGTGCTGTCGCTTTTCTGGTTTTGAGCTGGTCAATCAGTTGGCTGGCGTGATCCGCCAGCAGATTACCGTCAACGATCTCGTAGGGATACTTGTCTTCCAGGACTGCTCCCAGGGCCAGTAAGGACATGGGCAGCACAGTTTTGCCGGGAAGGGTACTGACTGGATTATATAGGAAAAGCATGGTTATACCTCATTTCACATTGACAATTAATTTGTTGACAATTGATTTGTTGACAATTACCAATAAATCAACGGTCAATAGTCAATTGTCAATTCTTTCAAATATAATGACGTAATGATCGCCCCAACCGCCCCTCAGGCGAGCCGTAGCTTTTTCAACCCGGTTGAGCCAACGGAACAAAGCAGGCCACTTGTTGACCCAATGATCCAGGTAACTCGGCGGCAGCCACAAGCCCAGACTCTCCGTCCGCTGGGGTCGAAACCAGGGCGCAAAATCGGCCTGCAACCGCCGCGCCGCCGGATACCAGATGGGGATGACCGAGTCGCCAATTTTGGCCGGCGCCCCCTCCCGTGCAAAGCGCCGCAAAGCTGTTTTTGGCTGGCCGTGGATCAGGTACCAGAAGATTTCCCAGGGACAAATCGGGCCCATCGGCACCAGAATCACCGCGCCCCCCGGTTTGACAATTCCGGCCAGAGCTGCTGCCAGGCCACCCCATTCGCCGATGGTGTTCAAGCCGCCAAAGTTGGAAAAGACGCCGTCGAAAAGATGACCGTCGAAGTACCCTCCGGCAACTTGCTGCAACGATACTTGTTCAATCTCAATACCACCTTTAATATTTGTCTCTCCTGCTCCTCTGCTCCCCTGCTCCCCTGCTCCCCTGCCTTCCCGCAATCCCCCTGCCTCAGCCTTAGCCTTAGCCTTTCTGATCATCTCGGCGGAGCCGTCTGTGGCCGTAACGTGGAGACCCTGCCGGGCCAGCCAGAGAGCGTCTTCGCCGGTGCCACAGGCCAATTCCAGGACATGCTGCCCGGCGGTGAAATGGCCCGCCAAAATGTCCCACACACGGGGCCGGAGCAGTTGGCCCAAGCGGGAATTAGTAAAGTCGTCGTCGTAAGCCTGGGCAAAGGAGTCGAAGGCCGCCGGGTTAACCGTTTTGATCATTGGGCAGACTGCCTGGCAAAAAACTCTTGAACTTTTGGCATTAAGGTCTCAAATAAGTAGTCGGCGGCCAGTTGATTGCCGGCATCGTTCCAGTGAGAGTCGTTAACCAGGTAAAGGCGCTGGCCCTGCTGCTGCCCGGCTTGAAAAGTCGGGAGCATATCATAAAATTCTATCTGATTCTCCTGGCAAAATTCCCAGAGAAGTCTTTGCGGACGATCCAGTTGAAATTGAGCCGGGTTAAGCTGGTAATGATTAAAAACCACCTGCCGGAGCGATTCCTCTATTTGAAAATTATCCGGATAGGCAACCAGCATAAACGGAATGCTCTTTTCCTTGAGCAAATTGTGCATGGCCAGCAGATTGCTGATAGCGAATTCTTCTCGGACTTTAAATTCGTCGGCGGCGACAGAGGTGGCCAGGACCGAATTGGCTATCTGGATGCGCAGCATCTCAAGCTCCAAGTAATATTCGGAGATGTTATCCTCCGTATAACTAAAACTAACCCGTGATGGCGCCTGGCTGTTCATTCCTTCGGCCTGATCCACTGCTGAGGCTGGCCGATTGGCTGCCGCTGGCGCATTTTGCTGCGGTTGGGCCTGCCGCTGAATTTGCAGATATTTATAGGTAGCCCATTGGTCGCGCAAAAACAGATAAAGACGGCTCTGCAGCGGCACCACCAATTGTCCCAAAAAGGTTATCTCGGTCTCTTTGCGCGTGTCAATGTCCACCTGCGAACCGCCGACATTAATTCTTCTGCGCCAGGGTACGGCATCAAAAAAATCGTTGCCGACAAAAAAACCCAACACGACTAAATCCGGATTGTATTGCAGCCCAAACTTTTTCAGGGCAACAAGCTGTTCCCCGGTATGGGTAGCATGATAACCGGCATTGATGATCTCAACCCGCGGGTCGCCAAACTCGACCTCAAATTTCCGCTCAAGAAGGGAGGCATAGTTGCCTTCCAACCCACCCGCCCAGTTGAAAGAGTCGCCTAAAATTAAGATACGATACGTGCCCGGCTTCTTTTGGTGAGGGTAGTCACGATCGTTAAAACCAAATTCATTGGTGATATTGTCGCCCCAGCGGGCATACGAACGCGCTCTAAACCCCATATCAGGGTCATACACGTAGAGCGATTTACGAAAAACCACATCGTTAAAGACCAGCAGCAGAAATTCCAGAAATAGAAATGAAAGGAAGAGGGTCAACAGAATCTTCAGACTCAAACCAAGACCCCGTTTGAATTGCGGCCAGGTCATAGATGTTGTTTACCACCCCTCCGCCGCTCGCTCTGGCGCTGACCAGCCCCGCCCGCTGCCGGGCTGACCGTTGCCGCCCTCCCGCTCGTGCTGGGTCAGGCGCATACCCAGACGGCCGCGCTGGGCATTGATAAACATCTTGGCCATGCGGCCAAAATCTTTGGAGCCGGAGCGGCGCAGCTTGTGCAAATTGACCTCGTTAACCATCCAGCGGGTGGCGTAATCGTAAAAACGGCGAGAGTAGCGCCCGTTGACTTTGAAATCGCGGTCTGTGCGGGCGGCCCAGTCCAGGTGAGAAACCACCTGGCTTTCCACGGCCTGATAATATTTGGTCCCCTTAATCGGATAGGCGACGGTGGTCAAGAAAATATCCGGGTTGGACTTTTTGAGGTGGTCCACGGTGGCTTCGATATCAGAGACATCTTCACCTTCGTAACCCAGCATGATAAACATGCCGACCGAAACACCTTTGGCTTGTAACAATCTGGTTTTAGCCTGGACATCCTCGATGTTGGCCTTGCGCTGCATGCGGTCCAGAACCCGCTGTGAGCCGCTTTCGGCTCCAATCCACAGCCGGTCGCAGCCCATCTCGGCCAGGGCGTCAACAACCCGGTCGTTGAGCCGGTCGGCCCGGCTGATACACTCGAAGGGGAGTTTGAGGCCGCGCTTTTTCAATTCGTCGGCGTACTGCAAGAACCAGCGGGGGTGGATGGTAAAAACATCGTCGGCATACCAGAGCTGGTCGGGCCGGTAGCGTTCGGCAAGCCAGGCCACTTCTTCGGCCACGTCCTGGGGGCTGCGGCGGCGATGGGTCTCGCCAAAAACCGAGTGGCTGCACCAGGTGCAGGTATAAGGACAGCCCCGCGCGGTGATGAGGGAAACCGAACTGGCGCCGTGATGCGTTTTCCACGTTTCCAGGTAGCGATCCAGATCAATCGCCTCGCGGTCCGGCCAGGGTTGGGCCGAGAGGTCGGCCAGTTGGGGGCGGGCCGGGGTTCTGACTACCTGCCCCTCTTCGTTGCGGAAGACGATGCCGAAAATCGAGTCCAGCCGGTGCGGGCCGTACCTGCCCAGGTGAGGGATAAGTTCTTCCAGGGTAACTTCGCCTTCGCCGACAACCACGACATCCGCCCCACAGTCAAGATACTCCTGGGCGTAATGGGGCGGCTCCGGCCCGCCGACGACGACCTGCGCTCCCACTTCCTTGCTCAATGCAATCATCCTGAGCACGTTTTGCTTGGTCATCAGGTTGCAGTACAGCCCAACCAGACCGGGCCGCGTCTGGCGCAGATGGTTTTCAAAATCCACGAGGGTGGCAAAGGTACTGTCGAACACCTCAACAGCGAAGCCTTTGGCCTTGAGATGGGAAGAGATGTACAGCAGCCCCAGGGTGGGATAGGGCTTCATGATTTTCTGTTCGTGCTCATCCTCGGCAATAAAATAGCCGTGGGAGAGAAGGATGTCCATACCCAAACGCTCCTTCAGTATCAGTTTAAGCTTTAAGACGGACTAAAAATGGCTCACGGATAAACACAGATAAACACAGAATTTATCTATATTATCTGCGAAAAGAGCGCCCTCAGTCGTTTGGTGAGCCATAACGTTTTCGATCATTATCAAAAACTTTACGCTTGACCTCTGGTTTCGGGCCAAAGTTAAGTAAAAGACCCACTTCACAGCGGGTGGCATTGAGATAATTGAGCAATTGGGCCTCATGTTCGTTCAGCAAAGAATTAACTGCTTTTAATTCAACAATGATGCTTCCCTCGACCACTAAATCAGCAAAATATTCGCCCACAACTTGATGATCGTAATAGACTTTGATCGGTTGCTGCCCAGTTAATTGCAGATCTGCTTTTCGCAACTCGATTATTAAAGCGTTTTGATAAACATTTTCCAGAAAACCGTAACCGAGTGCATTATAGACAGTATAAAATGCCTTGATAATCTGCTGGGTCAATTCCTCATGTTTCATTTGAACCTTGAATTCATTAACAAATAGACTGTGTTAATCCGTGTTCATCTGTGAGCTATTATTTAAGCTGACGATAACTCCAGTTGGACAGTATCATCGTGGGGCATTTTGGCTAACCGCCGCAATTGAGCCGACGATTTGACCAGGCGGGCCAGATTGAGCGGAATCGTCGCGGCCTGGCGCAGGTGAGCCGGGCGCAGGGTGGTTGGATTTTTCAACGCCTTCATCACGCTGCGCCAGGCTTTTCTGGCGCGATACTCGTGGTGGACGCGATGGTGCAGCACCCGGTAAAAATCGGCCACAAAGGGGCCGCGATAGAGCATGTCCAGATCGTCGGAGTGGAGCCAGTTTGTTTTCTCGCCCAGTTGGATTTTGACGTTTTCATAAAACTTGGTGCCGGGCAAGGGGTAGGAAACGGAGATACCGATATTATCCGGCCTGCACTCGCGCACCATTTTTAGGGTTTGCTGGATCTCGGCCCAGCCTTCGCCGGGGTAACCGAACTGGAGGAAGAAGCACATCTCGATGCCGGCCCGGTGCAGCCGCTCGGTCGCGGTGTAGATGTCTTCGACCTGGGTATCTTTATCCATTGCATCCAGGATTTTTTGCGAGCCAGATTCGGCCCCGACCCAAACCGTTTTACAGCCGGCCTGTTTGAGCGCCCAGGCGATTTCCTCTGTGATCAAATCTACTCGCTGCAAACACTTAAACGGTACCACCGCATCCTGTTCCACGGCCAGTTGGCTGAATTTCTCGATCCAGCCCGGTTTGAGGCCAAAAATATCGTCGGCAAACCAGATATGGTCGGGCTTAAAACTGTCCTTGAGCCACTTCAGCTCGGCGACCACGTTTTCCGGGCTGCGGCTGTTGTAGCGGCGGCCATAGATGGGTTTGGCGCACCAGTTGCAGCGATAAGGACAACCGCGGGTTGTGACCATGTTCATAGAGTAGTAGCCATGATGTTGGCGCCAAATCTTTTGGTAACGGGAAATGTCTACTAAATCCCAGGCCGGGAAAGGAAATTTATCCAGGTCTTTGACAAAAGACCGTTCCGCCGTGCGCTGAATCTGCCCTGCGGGCTGCCAGGCCAGGCCCAGAATCGACTCCAGGGAATGTCCGGCCTTCCCCGAAAGATGATCGAGCAGCTCGCCCAGGCTCAACTCGCCTTCACCCAGCAAAATGTAATCAACCCCGTGCTGAAAATATTTGTCGGCGTGGTCGGTGGCGTCGGAGCCGGAAATGATAACAGTGCAGCCCCTAGCTTTGGCGGCCTCGGCCATGGTGAAGGCGGCCTGGCGCATACGTAAGAGGCACATTTTGCTCAGGTAGTTGAAGCTGTCCTCGTACAAAACAGCATATTTGGGCTGATATTGATCCAGAGCAGCCACCCACTCCGCTTCGGACTCGGCCAGCATGGCGTCAAACAGGGCCACCCTGTACCCCTGCTGGCGGATATATGAGGCCGCATAGAGACTACCGAGTGGGGGGTAAGGCTGCATTCCCTCCCAGAGTTTGGGATCGAACCTAAGGTAATAGGATTGGCCGAAAAGAACATCTGTCATCATTAACTCCGGAGTAAGAAGTAGGGACTGCCGGTCGGCGAGGAGCAGGCGTAAATACTACTCTCTACTTCCCCACCCTACCATTTATTGACGATAATTTACCGTTCATCATGTGGACTTGCAGCCGCTGGTGGTAGGCGTTCATGGTTTTTTGATTGTGGCTGTTATAGTGACCCTTGCACATATCGGCGGTAAAAACCACTTTATCAAGCGCGCCAGCTTTAGCCGCTTGACGGGTATGTTTGGTGATCTGGATTTTTTGCAGGATTTTTTCTATAAAGTCCCCCGTCGGCCCAGCCAGGAAAAATTCACCCAACTTTTTGACCCAATTTTGCAGCGGTGATAGCTGATCGTTTACTTTTTCCAGGTTCAAGCCGTGTCCCTGGGGCAGATAGTTGGTTAGCCAGGCATTAATTTCGCGCATCTTCAAGTAAAACTCACGGCCATAAAGAGGGATCATTTGCAGCATTTCCCGAGCCACAAAGAGATTGTTGTCATCAAAGTAGAGCACGTTTTCGCTGAGGAGGTAGTTGGGGCAAAGGTGGACCCCGCGCAAATGACCCCAGCGAACCAGGAGAATAATGAAAGCGCGGCAGAGCCACAGCCGCCCCGGCCGGGTGACAATCAGAAAATCAATATCATCTACCCCATCCCGGGGATTGTCCACTGCCAGCGAGCCGGTGACAGAAACCATGCGGATAAAGGGCAAGCTGGCGACCCAGCGGCCATAGTAGATGGCCTTGGGCCACAGTTCCTGGGAGGCCAGCCAGCGTTCACGGCGTTTGGCGACCAGGTAGGGTTTATCGGCCAGGCTGTAAAATTGGTCAATAAAAATGATCTCCCTGTTCTCAATCGCCCGATCCAATAAAGATTTGACCTCATCAGGGGTAGTTTTGAACTCAAGAAATTTATAGATTTCGTCAAAGGTCAGAGGGTAGTCAAAGATGTCGGCGTAGAGGATGGGCTTTAATACCTCTTCGACTAAAGAGCCGTTGGCACTCCACTGATTCGATTGGTCCATAATTGCTAGAGCTATCCTTTTAGTTTGGCCTGTGGCCATTTTAGGGCATCGGATCGGGCAGAAGCTCTACAGGTAAGGGTGGTAAGAGAGGTTGAAGACCGAATTTTAACAAGTACTTGGCAAACGGTCAAAAACTTAGGCAATGCAAGGAGTACTCGGCAGTATCGGGATTAAGGTGACAGGCAGTTACCGGTGTTGAAAAGTGCCTGTCACCTGGTTTTTTACTTCCGAGAGAGTTTATCATCTAATTTTGCAGTTGGATGACAAATTCATACGTCGGCTTATTGGCGCTGTCCGGGTCAACCAGCAAAGTGTACGTTCCTGTTTCGGCTAGCTGGATAGGTTCAGTGTCGCTATTGTAGACACTGAAGATTTCGGTCCGGCCGTCCGGCCCATAAAGAGTGAAGTATGCGCCCTCACTGGCGGATTGAAAATCAAACAGGATATTCTGCCCGGCTGTACCCTCGAACGTATAGGCCGCTGTTTGGCCGGGAATCTTGATCTCACCGCTGACAAATTGACCCAACTCAATGGATCCCCCCTCGATTTGGGGCGGGTTGACCTCCCAAACGACAAATTCGTACTTGGGTTTATTGGAACTATCGGGGTCAACCGTCA
>JAHDWA010000136.1 GCA_023382535.1 Anaerolineae bacterium
CCTTCTATTTGCGTAAAAGAATAGAATCGGTTTCCATTTGCGCAAAAATATGGTATCAGATCTTCAAGCAGCTTTGAGTGATTTAATAGAACCTCTTGAAAATTCTTCAATAGAAGAATGGGAAATTTTTACCCAGAAGTTAAGAGTAGTTATGATTACTCACCGAGATATTGGACACAGCTTGCCACTTAACAATGTACAGATTGTCCAAGTATGGAGTTATCAAAACGCTAATAATTTGCTTTTTGATTGTCTACAATTGGCCATTGTCTCGGATCGGGCTAGGATTGAAAACAGTCTGTGGCTGCCACCGGGAGAGAGAGTAGCCCGCCCCGCGATGAATCGCAGGGCTATTTAACAGCGTCCGATAAATCGGACTAACCTGTTTGAAAGGAGCAGCCCAATTTATTGGGCGCAGTTCGATAGCCCGGCGAAATTATCGCCGGGCGAGTTTGTTCTTAACACGAGCCAAATGTGATATAATCACCGGAAAAAAGATAGAAACGGAAAATCTTTATGGCTGAACACTTATGATTAAGATTACCCCACCCCCTGCCCGCCTGGCCTGGACCATTTGGGGCCTGGGCGCAATCTTTTACCTCATCGGCTTTTACCAGCGCGTTGCCCCGGCGGTGATGACCACCGAGTTGATGAACGCCTTTCAGATCAACGCAGCGACGCTGGGCAACCTGTCGGCCTTTTATTTTTATAGTTACGTCGCCATGCAAGTCCCCACCGGCATTCTGGCCGATACCTGGGGACCGCGCCGCCTGTTGGCCGTGGGAGCGCTGATCTGTGGGGCGGGCACGCTACTGTTTGCCGTAGCCCCTAACATCCTCTGGGCCGACGTGGGCCGGCTGCTGATTGGCGGCTCGGCGGCGGTTGCTTTTGTGGGGATGCTCAAGCTGGCCGGCCACTGGTTTGCTCCGCGTCAATATGCCCTGTCGGCGGGGCTGGCCCTGTTTGTCGGCGTGGTCGGGGCGGTGCTGGCCGGAGTGCCGCTGCAACTGCTGGTCGCTCAATTTGGCTGGCGGGCGGTCATGCTGGTCTCGGCGACGCTGCCGCTGCTGACCGGGGCGGCCATTTGGTGGCTGGTGCGCGATGACCCCGGCGAAAAGGGTTATACCAGTTACGCGCACCTCCCGGCGGCTTCGGCCCAATCTACCCAGCCCGGATTTTTGGCGGGCCTGGGCCAGATCTTCCGCTACCGCAACGCCTGGTTGTTGTGCCTGATTCCGGGAGGTATCGTCGGTCCGGTCCTGACCTTTTCCGGGCTGTGGGGCGTCTCCTTCCTGACCAGCACCTACGGCCTGACAGCAACCCAGGCAGCGGCCGTCAACACCACCCTGCTGGTAACCTGGGCCGTGGGCGGCCCGATTTTTGGGGCACTCTCCGACCGGATTGGCCGGCGCAAGACGCTCTACGTCGGCGGGTGCGCCGTAGTGGTCCTGGGTTGGACGCTGGTTATTCTAACCCCGCAGATGCCGGTCTGGCTGCTCGTTACGCTGCTGGCGATCACCGGGTTTGCGTCTGGCTGCATGGTCGTTGGTTTTGCTTTTATGCGGGAATCGGTGCCGCTGTACCTGGCCGGCACAGCCACCGGCCTGGCGAATATGGGGGTGATGATGGGGCCGATGCTCTTGCAGCCGGCGGTCAGTTGGATGTTAGACCAACGCTGGCAGGGCGAGATGCTCGATGGGGCCAGGCGGTACAGCCTGGAAGCATACCAGGCCGGATTTTCGCTCATGCTGTTGTGGGCCGGGCTGGCCTTGCTGCTCATCCTGTTTACCCGCGAAACTCACTGCCAGCAGTTATTCTTACCTGAGCCTGTTGATCAGGAAGCGACTGGAATGGTAAAATCTACTTAACGGCTCAGGCATGTCATTTCGACCGAAGGGAGAAATCCTTAAAGCCTATGTAGCGCTCCACGGATTTCTCGGCCTATGGCCTCGAAATGACATGAGGCCGGCTTCGAACCTCTTTCTTTTGAGCTGGCCTCAACCGCGCTATAATTTCTCCACCTTTCAAAATCTGGTGTACGCTTGACTGCTCAAATCAACCCTAACCATCGCCCCTCGTTGGGCTTAGTTTGTATTACCGTTTCCGAAGCCGTGCGCTACCGCACGCTGACCCGCAAGCGGCTCCTGCAATTTAACCAGGCAGAGCAGCAGCGTTTGCTGCGCGAGCTATACCAGGAGAATTTGAGCCGCCTTAACCGAGCGATTGATTTTTGTCAGGCTCGGGGTATCCGGCTTTACCGCATCACCTCCAATCTCTTCCCTTTTGCCGATGAACCGGTCGGCCGCGAGGTCCTGTCAGAATTCGCTCCGGTCCTCCAGGAGACCGGGCAGCGAGCAGCGGCCCTGGAGCTGCGTCTCGTCTTTCACCCCGACCAGTTTGTGGTGCTCAATTCGGCCTCAGCCCAGGTGGTGGCCAACAGCCGCAAAATTCTGGACATGCACGCTCATATCATGGATTTGCTGGAACAGCCGTGTTCCCCCTGGGCGCTCATCGAAATTCACGGGGGCAGAGCCGGGCACGGCGAGCAGTTAGCAGAAGCAATTGGCCATTTACCAGAGGCTGTCCGGCTGCGGCTGGCTCTTGAAAATGACGAATACAGTTACAGCGCTGCCGAGATTTTGGAGGTTTGCCGCGCCGCAGAGGTGCCGATGGTCTTTGACGCTCACCATCATATTTGTCACGAAGGGCTGACCAGTTACAACCACCCCAGTGTGGCCGAGATGATCGCTGCGGCCCGCACCACCTGGCCCGTCCCGGAGTGGCAAATCGTTCACATTTCCAACGGGCGTAAATTCTTCGCTGACCGCCAGCACAGCGATTTGATTACAGCCATGCCTGAGGCGTACCGGGGAGTGTCATGGATTGAGGTTGAGGCCAAGCAGAAAGAGCTGGCCATTGAAAAATTACGGGCTGAGTGGCAGGTTGGCGCATGATTCCCATCACGAACACACTGGCGATTGATGAGAGCGAGATTCAGTATGAGTTCGTCAGAGCTTCGGGGCCGGGCGGGCAAAATGTTAACAAAGTAGCCACCGCTGTGCAGCTTCGCTTCGACGCGGCCCATTCACCGTCTCTGCCCGAGGAGGTCCGCCAGCGCCTGTTCCGGCTGGCCGGTAAGCGGCTAACCAGCGACGGCGTGCTGGTGATCGAGGCCCGGCGCTTCCGCACCCAGGAGCAAAACCGGCAAGATGCCCTCGACCGGCTGGTGCTTCTGCTGCGCCGGGCCGCCGAACCGGCCAAACCCCGCCGCCCGACCCGGCCGACCGCCGCCTCGCAAGAGCACCGCCTGGCCAGCAAACGCCGCCGCAGCGAGGTCAAACGCGCCCGCCGCTCCACGGCGATAGATGAGGATTAAACTTAGAATAAAAAATGCCGGGCAGCATCGCCCGGCGCTCAAAAGGAGGAGAAGATTTGCTTGCTCGGCCCCTGGCTTGCGCCTCGACCGCTCAACGATTGCCAGTATACCTCACAAGGTCCCTTTTTAACTTGACGTCTTCACCACGCCGCTGTGCTGGATAGCCCACGCCCAGCCCACGCGCCTCATCCCGACCTCATCTCCTTATAGCGGAAACAGTCAACCGTATGGTCATTCACCATTCCGGTTGCCTGCATAAAGGCATAGCAAATCGTCGGGCCAACAAATTTGAAGCCTCGTTTGAGCAAATCTTTGCTCATTGCCTCTGATGCCGGGGTTTGGGCGGGGATTTCGGCCAGGGTGCGCCAGGCATTTTGCCGGGGCCGGCCGCCGACAAACTGCCAGATGTAAGCGTCGAACGAACCCAATTCTTGCTGCACGGCCAGGCAGGCGCGGGCATTGAGAATAGCCGCCTCGACCTTGCGCCGGTTGCGCACAATGCCGGGATTCGCCAGCAGCGTCTCGATCTTGCGCTCGTCGTAACCGGCGATTTTAGCTGCCTCGAAATTGTCAAATGCCTGCCGGTAGGTCTCGCGCTTCCTGAGGATAGTAATCCAGCTCAGGCCGGCCTGCGCCCCTTCCAGGATCAACATCTCGAACAAACGGCGGTCATCGTGAAGCGGCACCCCCCATTCCTGGTCGTGATAAGCCACGTACAGCGGGTCTGCACCCACCCAGTCACAGCGTTTAACGGTTGTCATCTCTATGTCGCTCCATCCACTTAACGGCATGCTCAACCAGGGGGCGCTGCGGCATCAACAGAGCAGTGGCGCAGGCCACCAGGCCGACCCGCACCAAGCCCGTCTGCCGGGTAAAGTTTTCCCCAATCACTTCGAAATCGCCATCATTCCACTCCAAATCGTCAAACTCAACCCACTGCCGCCCTTTGGCGAGGCGCACCGGAGCGCCCGTTTTAAGAAATTTTTTGTGAGGATAATTGGCCCGATACTCGGCCAGATGGAGTGAGGTGTTGTTGCCGTGCCCTACGCCTAACAGCAAGACCCATCCGTTCAGGTCGTAAATGCGGGCCAGGGGTGAGGAATCCCCCAGACCAAACTCCAGGGAGTGAGCTTCGGTGATAAAGGCAGCTTGCGGCCCGCGCGCGGTAAAAGATACCTGAGGATGAGCGCTGCGCCGGACGCCGGGCTGCTTGCGAAAACACTCCGGGATGGCGCCCATGCCGCGTGTCGGGGTCAGGTCGGGGTCGTAAGCCGGCATGGTTTGGCGGATAATTTCCCACCAGGTAGACGGAACCGGCGGGTTGCCCCAGGCGGCAGGATCTGACAGGTCGCCGGAGTGGGCCGGCATGACCAGGGTGCCGCTTCGTCCGAGCAGTTTCTCCAGGGCCAGAATGACTGTCACCGGGCCGCCACACACCCAGCCAAGAGCACTGAGGGAGGAGTGTACCAGCAACGTCATCCCCGGCCTAACCCCTAATTGAGCCAGATCGGCGGCCAGGGAGTCCAGAGTGGCGGGCTTATCTTTAGTTCGTTTGATGGTATCGTATTCGCTCATTTGACCCAGTCAATATAGCACGACTCCTGGCTTACGGCAATAAGAACCGCGCCGCTTCTGGCTGATCCCGCGCTAAATTGAGTGTATGGTGTTTATCTGGTTTCTCTATAATTTCCTCAACTAAACCCCATCCCCCGGCAAACCAACTCTACTTTAAACTTTTGGCAGATGACGTAAGCCGGGGTTTACTGCTAAACTGACAATTGTAACCGTCGCTGCTTTCGCAAGTGCAGCGCTTTAAACCAAAACGTTAAGGAATTTTGAGAAATGGGAAACATTTTATTATCGGATGGAACCAGGGTGACGCTCCGGCCAGTTCAGCCGGACGATGCCCTTTTGACTCAGGAAATGCACCAGCGTCTATCGCTGGTTAACATTTTCTATCGCTACCTTCGCCCGCACCGGCCCGCCCCGGAAGAGATCGAGCGCCTCTGCCGGCTCAACGAGAACGAAGGTGCGGCTTTTGTCGCTATTCCGGAAACGAGACCCAAAAGGGTTGTCGGCCTGGCCTACTACCGGCTTAACCCTCAGGACCAAGCTCCCACTGCCGAACTGGCAATTCTAATCGAAGATAACTTTCAAGGGCTGGGGCTGGGGTATGCATTTTTTCAACGGCTGAGGGAAAAGGCTAAGGCACAACATGTCGGGGTTTTCAAGCTGGTCCTGCATCCGAACAATCGCCAGATGATGCGCCTCGTCCAACGAACCGGCTTGCCGTTTGTCGAGGAAATGGTGCATGGAGTCCGAGAAGTACAGCTTTTCCTTGAACCTGCTGTTGTACTTGAGCCAGCCTGATAAGCCGAGCTGGAAATGGAGGTGTTAACGCGATGGAGCACTTCATCCTGGAGCAGGCCCAAGCCAAGCGAGAGCGGCTAAGGGCCGAAGCGCAGCATGAGACGCTGCTGCAAGAGGCAAAAAAGACGCGAGCCGGACAGGGCCATAATCTGAGCCTGGCCCTCTGGTTAACATCTCAACAGAAGTATTACTGGCTGGGGCTGTTGATCCTGCTGGCCCTGCTTCTGGGGTTTAGCGGGACAATGGCCTGACCCGGCCAAAAGTATTTTTAAATATCAACTTCCCGGAGGCGCACCGCCGCTACCTCGGACGGTCACCTCCGGGATTTTTGTTTAACGGAGGAAATTGATGAATCTGAAAATCTTTATCTGGTTGGTTATCCTGGCCTGGGTTTGGGGCCCCGCCTTCATGTTGATCAAAGTCGCGGTCCACGAGATTCCACCCCTGACGCTGATCGCCGGGCGCTTGATCTTGGCCACCCTGGTGCTCTACCTGGTCTTGCGCTTCCAGGGCCGCCGCCTGCCGGGGTGGGGCAAGATCTGGCAGCATTTCGCCGTCGTTGGTTTGGCCTCGAGCGCTCTACCCTTTGCCCTGATTAGCTGGGGCGAGCAGCACATAGACAGCGCCCTGGCCGCCATCCTGACCGGGACAACGCCGCTTTTCACCATGATCCTGGCCCATTTTTTTACCAGCGACGACCGCCTGACCCCGGCCAAAACAGTCGGCATACTGATCGGCTTTGCCGGGTTGATGCTGCTCCTGGCGCCAGCGCTCCTTGACGGGTTACAGGCCACCACCTGGAGCTTACTGGCAACCCTGCTGGCAGCGGTCAGCTATGGGGTGGGAATTGTTTATGCCCGGCAGAATTTGCGCGGCCAGCCTCCCCTGGTAGTGCCGACAGCTCAACTGCTGCTGGCAGCCCTTTACCTTCTGCCGTTAGCCTGGGTGATTGAGCGGCCCTACCACCTGCCGCTGCCTTCCTGGCCCACCCTGGCAGCGGTGCTGGTCCTGGCCGTCGTTAGCACGGCCCTGGCCTTTGTGCTCTACTATCGGGTTATGGAAAAAGCAAGCGCGACCAGCTTATCCATGATCGCCTACCTGGTGCCCATCGTCGGGACAATTCTGGGAGTGGCCTTGCTGGACGAGCAGCTTGGCTGGCTGGCTTACCTGGGCTGCGGCCTCATCCTGCTGGGCATTATGGCCGTTAATAACGGCTTCCACTGGGGGCACTGGCGGCGGCTCCATAGCGCCCCGCAAAGGTTATAGACTCTTACGACAAGAACTTGGCCTCCAAATCCTTAACGGCGGCTTCGCCCATCGGCTTCAGCTCACCGATGCGCAGGGAATTGACCAGCGCCTTGGCGCTGAAGTCGGCTACCTCCAGGCGGTCAAAGGCTTGCAGCACATTCGCCCCGGTGGTCAAGACCACATCGTTCTGCACCAGGAGAACTGGGGTATCCCTGGAGAGCGCGGCCGAAATTGTTTCGGGCGCAGTGTAGAGCTGCTCGTAAGGAATAATCGGGATATTGCGCAAGAGGATGTAGCTCTCAGGGATGGTTTTGGTATCGAACTGCCGGGCAAAGCCTAGGGCGCAAACCCGACCGGCCCACAGAGGTGATACGCTTTAAGTCTACGTGTGCCAGACGCCTTTGCGGGTGAGAGGTCATTGAATTATACTCAAGCCAATTAGAATCAGGTAAAAAGTAACGCCCTGGTGTTGGATACCATTTTGCGGCTACCCAACTTCTAACTCAAAACAAATCGATTTCCACACAGCAAAGGAGCTACCTATGGATTCGTACCAAAGAGTAATGAATCGCCTGCGGGGCAACCCCGTGGACCATCCCCCCAATTTTGATATTATGATGCAGTTTGCCGCCCACTACATCCACCAGCCGCTCTCGCGTTATTACCAGGATTACCGGGTGCTGTGCGAGGCCAACCTGGCCGTGCAGCAGGATTTTCAGCTCGATCTGGTCCAGGCTATCTCTGATCCCTACCGCGAAGCGGCTGATTTCGGCGCAACGGTTGAATTTCCTGAAGATAAACTGCCCCTGTGCCGCGAACCCCTGCTCAAAGAGCTGGAGGACCTGCACCGGCTTCGCAGGCCTGATCCGGCGACCGGGCCGCGCATGAGCGACCGGCTGGAGGCGATCCGGCTCATGAAAGAGAAAGTAGGTGGTCAGGTCCCGGTCATGGGCTGGGTGGAAGGCGCCCTGGCCGAAGCCGCCGACCTGCGCGGCGTCAGCACGATCATGACGGATCTCTACACGGACCCCGACTGGGTCAAGGAGCTGCTCGAACGATGTGTCGAGGTCGGGATTGCTTTTGCCGAAGCCCAGGTGGAGGCCGGAGCCGACATTATTGGCCTGGGGGACGCCGTGGCCTCGCTGATCTCCCCGGCCATGTACCGCGAGTTTGCCCTGCCTTACGAACAGCGTATCTTTGCGGCGGTGCACCAGAAAGGGGGCCTGGCCCGGCTACACATCTGCGGCAATACCAACCGCATCCTGGCCGACATGCTGGAAAGCGGCGCGGATATCATTGACCTGGACTGGATGGTTGACCTGGAGAAAGCCGCGGCCATTTACGGGGACCGGGCGGCCATCTGCGGCAACTTTGACCCGGTGGCGGTCATGCTGCAAGGGACGCCGGAAATGGTTGAACAGGCGGTGCTCACCTGCGCCCGGTTGGGCGGCTCGCGCTGGTTCTGCGGAGCGGGATGTGAAATTCCTGACCAAACACCCGTCGAAAATCTGCATATGCAGACGCGAACCTTGCAAGTTATCGGCGGTGAAACTTCGAGGCTCTCATGATTAAAAACGTCAAAGCCATCACCCTCTCCTCCTACCTGGCGATGTTCTTCCTGGGCGTCGGGACTTCCCTGCTGGGGGCCGCGGCCCGCAACATCGGCCTCTCCGCCGTTGAAATCGGCCTCCTGGTTGCCGTTCAGAATGTGGGATTTATCGGCTCTGTTTTAATAGCGGGCGCGCTGGCCGACAGTCGTGACAAGACAAAAATCTTACTGGGGGGCAGCTTGCTGCTGGCTTTTTCCTTCTTTACCTTTTACGCCAGCCCGCTCTTTTGGGTCAACCTGGGGCTGATGCTCATATTTGGCACCGGGATGGGCGTCTACGAAGGCGTGACCGACGCCATGCTGCTGGAACTGCATCCGCACCGGGCCGGGCTGCACATCAATGTCAATCACTTCTTTGTCACCTTCGGTTCGGTGATGATTGCCGCCTACCTCCTCTTTTTGCAGATGAACTGGCGGCAGTCGGTCATCCAGAGCGGCCTGGTCATCCTGCTGCTGGCCGTCTTTTTTGGGCTGGCTAAACTCAAAAGCCGGCCCAAACAGGCCGAGCGGTTGGGCGCACGGCTGCACCTGCTCAGCCGGGACCGCCGGGTGGTGGCCCTGGCTATCGCCACCATCCTGGCCACCGGGGTCGAGATTGGCGCCATCAGCCTGCTGACCACCTTCCTGGTCGAGTTACGCGGCTTTAACCCGGTCACGGCCAATATCGGCCTGATTATTTTCCTGGTGGGTGTGGCTAGCGGCCGGCTGTTGATTGGCTTTTTGACCCGCCGGGGCCATATCGTTTCGTCGCTGCTGGCCCTCGTCGGACTGGCGGTGCTCTTCTTTAGCGGGCTTCTGTTTTTGGACCTGGGCCAATGGACCTACCCGGCTGTTTTCCTGGCCGGGCTGGCCCTTTCGGCCGTTCTGCCGCTGATCATCACCCTGACCGGCCTGCTTTATCAGGAGATGGCCGGCACGGCGATGGGGGTCATCAAAACGGCTATTCCGGTGGGGGGCATTGTCCTGCCGTTTTTGATTTCGGTGGTGACGCAGTACGGCTCGTTCCGGCTTTCGCTGGCGCTGTTCCCCCTGGCCTTCCTGCTGGCCTTTGGGGTTCTCTTTTGGGAAATCCAGCCCCAGGCGAGACGGGAAAAAGCGTGGTCGGTGGATTAAAAGCTTATCCTGGTACGGCTGAATTAATCTTTCACCGCAGAGACGCCGAGTTCGCAGAGATTTTTATCAGATTTCTCAGCGTTCTCCGCATCTCTGCGGTAAATTTTTAGCTGCAGGGTTAACTATCGAGTCAACCAGGCGTCTACTTCGCTAGACAAGCTTAACCACATCACACAGCAGCGCCTTGTAAACGGGAAAGCCAGAGATGGGATCGCGGTTGTCGGCATCGGTCAGCTCGTTGACATTGGCCTCGCGCCAGGGCGGGCTGGCCAGGGGACTGCCGCCGCCGGCGTTCGCTTCAATCACCCCCGGCACAATATCCTCGCTGACACAGGCCGTGTAACGGACCCGGCCCCGCGGCGAGACCAGCCAGACCTCGTCGCCGCTTTGGATGTGGCGGGCCGCCGCATCGCGGGGATGGAGCGTGACCTGCGGCTGGGGCTGCATCTTCAGCAGGCCGGGGATATTGTGATGCTGAGAGCGGAAATCGGACTGGATTCTGGCCCCGGAGTTAAAGACCAGGGGAAACTGCCGGGCCAGTTCCGGGGTAGAGATTGGCCCTTCCTGCGGCTCAACATAGACCGGCAGGGCATCGTAGCCGTACTGAGCCAGCACCGTCGAAGCAATCTCAAACTTGCCGGTCGGGGTTTCAAAGCCGGGCTGGCCATCCCGGCGCAGCAGCCCGAGTTCCCACTTGCGGTAGCGCGGCGCCGGGCCGGGCAAGTCTACCCCTGCCGGCTGGGCGCGCAGAGTCTCCAGGTCAACGCCGCTGCCTTGCAAAGCCTGGCGCAGCATCTCCTCACTGGATTGGGGATAGAGGTGGCCGTAGCCCAGCCGGTTGGCAATCGCGACCGCAATATCCCAATCGGTTCGCGCCTCCGCCTGGGGTTCGATAATCCGCCGCCGCAGGTGGATCTCGCTGCCGTAGACCATATAGCTCTCCGTTTCAAACATGGTCGTGGCCGGCAAAACAATATCGGCGTACATGGCATCGGCGGTCAGAAAACGGTCAACTACCACCAGGCAGTCCAATGCCGCAAAACTTCGCCGCCACAGCTCTGGGTTGGGATAAGCGGTAATGATCGAGGAGCCGACAATCAGCATGCCCCGCAGCGGGTAGGGGTCGTCTTCTAAAATCGCGCGGGGCAACTCCATGGCGTGGGCCTCGCGGCGGTACAGGTGGTATAAAGGGTATTTGTCCTGGCCGATGGCTTTGACCCCGGCCGGCGGCTCGAGGCGCATATCTTGATTAATGGGAAATTCGGCGTTCAGGCTGATGACTTTGCCGCCCGGCACGTCAAGGTTGCCGGTCAACGCCCACAAAATAAGCACCGCCCGAATATTCTGCGTGCCGCTGTTAGTGTATTCCAGGCCGGTGTAATTGACCAGGGCCGCGCCTTTGGCCTGGGCCAGCGCTCGGGCCAAGCGCTCAATTTCCGCTGCCGGGATACAGGTAATTTGCTCGACCCGCTCCGGCGTAAATTGGGCGACATAGGTCTTTAATTCCTCAAAGCCTACCGTCCACCGCTCCACAAAATCACGGTCGTACAGTTCCTCCCTGATGACCACATGCAGCAGGCCCAGGGCCAGCGCGCCGTCGGTGCCGGGCCGGATGCCCAGCCACTTCGCTTTGGTGGCGCGGACTGTCTCCGTCCGGCGGGGGTCAATCACCACAACTTTGGCCCCGCGCTTCTGGGCCGTTTTGATCCGCATCAGGTTGACCGGAGCAGAGTCGGTGGCCGGGTTGTCACCCCACACGACGATCAGGTTGGCATTTTCGATGTCGCTGTAGGTGTCGGTATCCCATACGCCAAACGTGGTTACCGGAGCAATGACCCCATGCGCCACGTAACAGATCGCGCCTACGCCGGTGGTATTGGGCGAGCCGAAGGGAAACAGCAAGTTCCAGGCTGAGGAGACCCGCACCCCGGCGGGGGTTAACAGGTCGCACAGCGAACGCTCGAAAGCGCCGCGCCCGGTGTACATGCAAACCGCCTGCGGGCCATACTCGGCGGCGATCCGTTTGAGCAGATGGGCGATGGTATCCAGGGCGTCATCCCAACTGATCCGCTCAAACTGGCCGGAGCCGCGCGGGCCAACCCGGCGCAGGGGGTACTGGAGCCGGTCAGGGGAATAAACAATCTCCGGGGCGCGCACGCCCCGCGGGCAGCAAATCCCCTGGGGGTGGCCGATCAGGCCGGCGGGAGTTTCATCTTTTTGGGAAGTATGCGCATCGTCAGGCTGGCTTTTTAGGGGGGCCAGGTGATTGATCCGGCCATCTTCCAGATAAATGTTCACCCCACAGCCGGCCGGACATATACCGCACAAACCGGGGACAACTTGCCGGACCGGAGAAGATGAGGTCAAAGCGGTGAGATCAAAAGCGGAAAGACGAACTGAGCGGGTCGGAATGTCCATGGGAAGAACGCCTTTTAAGTGTTAGTCGAATATATCTGTTTGTAGAAAATATATGGTATAATGCCGAGGCTTTGGGCCAAGTGGTTTGAAGCTTAATCTAACAATAACATAAAATTCAGCAGGCGTCAACAATTTGGTGAAAGATTTACTTTATTTTTACAATTTGTTGAAGTCGAGAACCAGTAAACAGTGAACAGTAATCAGTGGACAGTTCAACTGAATACTGATAACTGAATACTAATAACTATTTACAGGAGAGACCCCAATGAGACGACCCAACCGCAGCCGCCACGTACCTATGACCACAGCCACAGCCCTGCCTGATCTGCCCCACCTCCGCCCCAAATTGACCATGTTGGACCGGGAGGACTGTCTGAAACTTCACCGGGCCTCGTGCGAAATCCTCCGCCAGACCGGGGTGAAGGTCTACAGCGAAGCCGGGCGAAAGCTGCTGCAGGCCGCCGGGGCCGTAGTGACCGATGAGCTGGTAAAAATACCGCCTTCATTGGTTGAGGCCGCCCTGGCTTCCGCGCCTGGTAGCTTCAACCTGTACAAACGGGGCAGCGAGGAAGTAGCCGTGAAACTGGACGGCCAGGAGGTCTATTTTGGCCCTGGCTCGGACACGCTGCGCTATCTCGATCCCCGCTCCGGTCAGCGGCGCGATTTTAAGATCGGGGATATTGCCGACTGCATGCGCCTGTGCGACGCTTTGCCCGAAATTGGTTTTGTCATGTCGGTCGGCATCCCGCGCGATGTGCCAACGGAGCGCTACTTTCTGGACCAGTTTGCGACGATGCTGCGCCACACCACCAAGCCGATTGTTTTTGTCTGCGACGGGCTGGCCGATATCGAGGCGATTGCGGCAATGGCGGCAGCGGTTGCCGGCGGGCCGGAGCGGCTGGCCCAGCACCCCACCCTGCTGCTCTACTCCGAGCCGACCACACCTTTGCAGCATTCGCAAGAGGCCACCGAAAAACTGCTCTTCTGTGCCGAACACGCGATCCCGGTCACCCACTCGCCCGCGCCGATGATGGGTGGCACTGCCCCGGTGACTGTAGCCGGGGCGGTTACCCTGGGCAACGCCGAGATGCTCAGCGGGCTGGTGATGCACCAGCTCCGGCGGCCCGGCTCGCCCTTCCTCTACGGCCACGGCGTGCACCATCTCGATATGAAGGAGATGATCAGCGTTTACGGCGCGCCCGAATTTCAACTGGCCCGGCTACTGGCGGCGGAGATAGGCCGCTTCTACGGCCTGCCGGTGTGGGGCTACACCGGCCACAGTGACAGCAAGGTGGTGGACGGTCAGGCCGCCGCCGACGCCCAGTTTGCGGCCCTGGTCGCCCTGCTGGCTAAAACCAACCTCAATCATGATGTTGGCTACCTGGAAAGCGGTCTGACCAATTCACCCGAAATGATGACCCTGACCAACGAGATCATCTCTCAAACCCGGCGTTTTGCCGCCGGTGTCCGCCTCGACGACGAAGCCCTGGCGGTTGGGGCTGTTCACGAGGTCGGACCGGGGGGAGAGTTTATGAGCCACCCGCACACCCTGGCCCATTGGCGCGAGTTGTGGCTGCCGCATGTGTTCGACCGCCAGCGGTTGGACCCCTGGCAGGAGCGCGGGGCCAAAGATGTCAATGCCCGGCTGCGCGAGCTGACTGTTACCATGATGGACGAGCACGAGGTTGACCCGCTGCCGGATGCGGTCGAGGCCGAGCTGGAGGCGATTCTGCGCGGCGCTAAAGCCGGCTCGTACCCCCAGCACAGTCATTAGTTAGCCCGCTCGAAGCCTAAAGATGGAATTCGACTATGACAATACGAAGGCGTAAAAATGAACATGACTTCTATCCTCGGCACGTTCGGAACGATAATGGGGTTGGTTCGAGCGATGCCGCAACTCGTCAGACTATTGCGCGCCCAGGAAGCCTTTGGCGTTTCCGTAGATACCGCCGCGACGAGCGCCATCTGCAGTTTTAGTTGGGTTGCTTATGGGGTTTTGACTGACCAATTCTACTTTAGTCTTGCCAGCGGCTTAACCGGTCTCATCTTCGCCCTGATCACTTTGTTTGCCTTGCGCTTTGGTCGCCAGGTTAAGGAGTTCAAAGTTGCTCCCATTTGGTTCATGGTTCTACTCCTGGCTGGGGTCGTCGCCGGCAAAAACGGACTGGGCCTGGTTCTGGCCATCAGTGTTTTGGTCGCGAATATTCCTCAACTGTGGCTGGCTTACAAAGAAAATAACCTGACCGATTTATCCCTGGGAACATGGGCGATCTCGACGATGGAAGGGCTGATCTGGTTAACCTACTCGCTTCTCCGACAGGATATTGCAATTATAGTCTCTGCCTTTTTTCAGGCGATGACGAGCGGGCTGATTGTGGCTTTAAAACTGGCGCGTCAGGCAAAAATTCAAAGACAAGAAGGTTAGAGGATCTGGCGGCAATCTTGGCTTTGAGTTTTGGAATTGGCCTGTCTTAAAAGAGCCATTTGTGAACCAACTTTCTCAACATCTTAAGCATCGTATGGTATTAGTAGTGGGTAAACTATGAAGCCAGACGCCGCCATAATCGAAGAGTGGGCCGGGCGTGAAAGCCCGACACGCTCGTTTCGCACCAAGTACTAGTTTGGGCGAATCATTTCGGAGTGAATGGAGGACGTGACTATGAAAAT
>JAHDWA010000137.1 GCA_023382535.1 Anaerolineae bacterium
CCGCTTGATGATCCGTCGTCTGGCCGCTACCTGACCTTTTCAGACAGGCTCTTAGCTAACCACACGCCAGTCACCTGATCTGAGCGATTACGATATTTTATAACAAGAGGGGATTGGAGAAACATGAAATTTTGGTGGAAGGTAATTTTACTCTTCAGCGCAGGGCTGGGGTTGATGGCTTGCGGAGCGAATGCTGTCCAGGAGAAAGAAACCGTATCTCAGGCGGCCACAGCCGCACCCGTGCAAGCCACTGAAGCGCCGGCCCAGACTTCGCCGCGTTTGCGCAAAGTTAAATTAGGTGTTGGCTATATTCCCGATGTTCAATTCACACCCTTGTATGTTGCCCAGAGCAAAGGGTATTACGCGGCTGAAGGGCTTGAGGTGGAAATTGAATACGGTTTTGAAAATGATTTTGTGGCCCTGGCCGCGCAAGGGGAGCGAGAGTTCGCCATTGCCAGCGGGGACCAGGTCATCCTGGCCCGCGCCCAGGGATTGCCCATCACCTATGTGATGAAGTGGTATGAGCGCTTCCCCGTCGCGCTCATGGCCAAGGCTGACAAAGGGATTACCAAACCCGAAGACCTGGCCGGGAAGAAAGTCGGCCTGCCCGGACTTTTTGGCGCTTCCTTTATCGGCTGGAAGGGGCTGCTTTATGCAGCTAACCTTGACGAAAATTCTATCAAAGTAGAGGAGATCGGCTTTACCCAGGCAGCGGCAATACAGCAGGATTTGGTGGATGCCGCCATGATTTATATTGCCAACGAACCTAACCAACTTCGCGACCAGGGCATCGAGGTTACTGTGATCGAGGTGTCTGATTACATTGATCTGGTATCGAATGGGCTGGTGGTGGGTGACAAGCTAATGGCAGATGATCCGGATGTGGTGCAGCGTATGGTCCGCGCTACTTTGCGCGGTCTGCAAGACACCATTGACCAGCCCGACGACGCCTTTGCCATAACCCGCAAAGTTATTCCTGAAATTACCGATGACAATGCTCCAACCCAGCGCAAAGTGTTAGCAGACTCGATTAAACTCTGGCAAAGTGATAACCTGGGCGAGTCAGATCCTCAAGCCTGGCAGGACTCGGTTGACTTTATGAGCAAAACCGGCCTGCTCGACGCATCGCGGGCGCTTGAGCCGGAGACGCTTTATACCAACAAATTTGTGGAAGCTGAATAAGTTTAAAGGGAACTCGTAGGAATTTAAGGGAACTCAGTTCCTACGAGTTCCTCCAAATTTGCCCTACTGTGACTAGATTCCAAATTTATGTTGCCACTTTTACAAGTTGACTCTCTGGGCAAAACATTCGAGGGGGCCAACAACAGTACTTTATTAGCAATTGCCAATATCAGCTTTACTGTTTCGCCTGGCGAATTTCTGGCTATTGTGGGTCCCTCCGGCAGCGGCAAAACGACCCTGCTGCAACTGTTAGCCGGACTCATGCCGCCCACCAAAGGCCAGGTGCGGCTGGCCGGCGTTCCACTTACCAAACCTCAACCGGAAATCGCTATCGTTTTTCAGAAACCCAGCTTGATGCCCTGGCGAACGGTGCTGGATAATGTGTTATTACCCCTCCAAATTCAGGGGGTCTCCACTGGCGAAGCGCAGCGCCGGGGTCAAGAAGTCCTGGCCCTGGTTGGATTGAGCGAATTTGCTCTGGCCTATCCCAAGCAGCTTTCCGGGGGAATGGAACAGCGGGTGGCCGTGGCCAGAGCCTTGATTCAACAGCCCCAAATCCTCCTGCTTGACGAGCCTTTTGGGGCCTTAGATGCGCTGACCCGAGAGCGACTTAACGGGGAGTTGCTGCGCCTGTGGCAAAACCAAAATCTTACCGCCCTGATGGTCACCCACAACATCCGCGAGGCGGTTTTTTTGGCCGACCGGGTGCTGGTGCTTAGCCCTCGCCCCGCCACAATTGCGGCTGAATTTGTTATTAACCTGCCCCGGCCCCGGCCCAAAGGCATCGAATACAGCGAAGAATTCGGTCATTTAGCCTTTGAAATTCGGCAGGCAATTAAGGATTAACCCCCTCCCGCGCGCCAGCCGGCCTTCCACGTCATAACAATTTCACCGTTTGCCTAGCACATCTGAATTAGTATATAATTCCTTATCACTTATCAAGCTTTGGGTCCATTCACCTATAGAGCCAGGCTCTACCTCTGCTAATCAGTACGCCGACTTTGATTGGAACCAACGGGAGACTTCTTGATGAGCAGTGAAAAAATAATAATTGTTGACGACGAAACCGATGTACTTGATCTCTGTAAACGAATTTTGGAGGTTAAAGGCTATCAAGTTACTACTGCGCGTGATGGGCGTGAGGTCATTGAGTTCGCTAAAAAAGAGCGCTTTGATCTACTTTTAACCGACATCAGAATGCCGGGCATGAGTGGTCTGGAAGTTGCCCAAAAAGTTAAGCAATTTGCGCCCGATGTCATTTGCGTCACCATGACCGGTTTTAGTACCATGGACATGGCCATCGAAGCCCTGAAACTGGGCATTGATGAATTTATTATGAAGCCCTTTTCACCCGACGAACTGAGCATGGCTATCTCCAAGGCCCTGGACAAAGAGCGCCTGCGCAAAGAGAATTTCCGTCTGCGTTCCTTGATCCCCCTCTTTGAACTCAATAAAACCCTGTTGGGTACAGTCGAAGTTGAAGAGGTTTTGCGCCAGCTCCTGGACATTGCCAAAACAGAAACAAAAGCCGATTTTGCCAGAATATATACGTTCGACAATGGTCAAATTGTGGCCCATTTTGAACCTCTGGCACACGACGAATCCAGCCAAAAACAGCAGGAAACCAGTTTCCAGTTAGCCAAGCTTATTGAGGGCGGCCCCCAGCTTTTCCTCAGTCATCAAACCGCGAATCTGCAGCAGCATATCCTATTAGAACAGCTTGGGATGAGCTTTGTGATTGCCACACCGTTGAAATCAAAAGAAATCACGCTGGGCGCGCTAGTTCTGGCTCGCTCTCAAAGTAATTTTGCCGCTGGCGATAGCAATTTTTTGTCCGTTTTGGCGGGCCAAGCCAGTATTGCCCTGGAAAACGCCCGTCTCTTCAGCGAAATTCAAGCGGCTTATGAAGAACTCAAAATGCTTGACCACATGAAAAGCGAGTTTATTAATATTGCCGCCCATGAACTGCGTACCCCCCTGGCGATTCTGATGGGCTATGCCAGTATGCTTGAGGAGGATTTGCAAGGCGTACAGCGTGATTATATCACCACGATTATGCGAAACTCCCTCCGGCTGACTCACCTTATTGACGATATGCTCAGTCTGCAATCGCTGGAAAGTGGGGTGGTTTCCCTGGTCAAAGAACCCTTGAACCTGGCCGAAGCGATTCAGGCTGTTGTAGATGATATAGCTTTGTGGGCAGAGCAAAAGAACTTGATCATTGAGATTGACATCCCGGCCGATTTTCCTCAGATGATTGCCGACCGGCAAAAATTTGACCTCATCGTTGTTAATTTGTTCAACAACGCCGTCAAGTTTACCCCCCCCGAGGGTCACATTACCTTTAAGGCCAGAGTGACCGAGGACAATATGACCACTATTTCTGTAACGAATACCGGCATCAGCATTCCCAAAAAAGAGCTAAACCGCGTTTTTGAACGTTTTTATCAGGTGGAGAAATCACTGACCCGCGAGCACGGGGGCATCGGCCTGGGACTTTCCATTGCCAAAGGGATGGTCAACGTGTGTGGCGGCGAAATCTATGCCGAAAGTGAAGAGGGCAAAAGCACTACGTTTACTTTTACCCTCCCGCTTGACAATAGTCATCTCAAAGAACGGACGCTGAAGATATAAGAAGTGAGAAGTAAGAAAACCGGATTTTGATCTGAAGCAGTCAATTCGAATGGCTTCTATTTTCTTATTTCTGATTTTTTTACTTTGTCTGGCCCAAACCCCCGCTTTCTAAAAATCCTCTCACTTCTTGATAGATAGCCTCTAAACCCTCACTCTCTTCAAACCAACTAATTCGTGGATCGTCCCGTCGAAACCAGTTGTACTGCTGGCGGACAAAACGGCGTGTTTCTTTTTTAATCAGCGCCACCGCTTCTTCAAGACTGACCTCACCGCGCAGATATTGGCCCATCTGACGATAACCCAAACCCGACATCGCCGGCAAATCCCAGCCATAACCGGCCTCAACCAGTCGTTTGATTTCGTCCAGCAGCCCCAGCTCCATCATTCGATCAACGCGTTGGTCAATTCGCCGGTAGAGCGCCTCGCGGGGCATGGTCAAACCGATTTGCAGAATACGATAGGGGGGCGGGTTTTTGCCCTGGTGCTGGCTAATCGGGATACCTGTTTTGTGATAAACTTCCAGCGCCCGAATCACCCGGCGCATGTTACGGGGGTCGAGCTTTTGCGCTGCGTGCGGATCAACTGCGGCTAACCTGGCGTGGAAAGCCTCAGGGCCGATCGTCTCAGCTTCAGCTTCAAGTGCGGCGCGCAGGTCAGGGTCTGGCGGCACGCGGGGCACGCGCCACCCCTCAACCATCGCCTGCACCCACTGGCCAGTCCCACCGACCAGCAGGGGCAGCCGCCGGCGCTGATAAATGGCTTCAATGGCCGCATAGGCTCGCTCCTGAAATTCGGCCAGGGTTAAAACTTCGTCGGGATTGACGACATCAATCAGGTGGTGGGGGACAAGGGCCTGTTCCTCCGGCGTGGCTTTAGCAGTCCCAATATCCAGCCTGCGGTAGATTTGGCGCGAATCGGCGGAGATGATTTCACCGTTAAAATCTCGGGCAATTTGCAGCGAGAGGGCAGTTTTTCCAACCGCTGTTGGGCCGACGAGAACCAGCAGGGGTGGGGACGCGAGGGGACGAGGAGGCGAGGCTTCGTCCTGAGGCTCAGCCCGAAGGGAGGCGAGGACGTTTTCTTCCTCTTCTTCTCGCCTCATCGCCTCTTCACAACCCGTAAATCTCGGTATATTTCCGCCTGATGTAAGCCAGGTAGGGCCGGGCCTCAATGCCGTCGGCGCCGGTAACCCGCTTAACCAACTCGTTGGCTGTAAATTTCCGGCCATGGCAGTGAATCTTGTCCTTAAACCAGGCCAGGAGCGCTCCGAATTCACCCCGGCTAAATTGTTCCGGCAAATCCGGTACGTCTTTCAATGTTTGCTGGTAGAATTGGAGAGAAAGGACATTTCCCAGCGTATAAGTAGGAAAATAGCCCATCATTCCGCCCGACCAGTGAATATCCTGCAATACGCCCAACGCATCATGCGGAGGGGTCAAGCCCAGAGACGCTTGCATTTTTGCATTCCAGGCCTCCGGCAGGTCGGCCACTTTGAGACGCTGCTCCAGCAAATCTTGCTCCAACTCAAAACGCAGAAAAATGTGCAAATTGTAGGTCACTTCATCGGCCTCAACGCGAATCAAAGAAGGCTCGACCTTGTTGATGGCGCGATAAAACCCATCCACGCTGGTATCCTTAAGTTGGGCGGGGAAGAATTCCTGCAACTGGGGATAATAAAATTGCCAGAATTCCCGGCTGCGCCCCAACACGTTTTCATATAAGCGAGATTGGGACTCATGCACACCCAGCGAGGTACCACCCGCCAGAAAACTCCCTTCCAGGGAAGGGTCGCTGTTCTGCTCATACAAGGCATGGCCGCCTTCGTGCAGGGTGCTAAACAGCGCGGAAGGAAAGGTGTCTCGGCTGACCCTCGTGGTGATGCGCACATCATTGATCGAAAAATTGATCGTGAAAGGATGAACCGATTTATCCTGGCGGCCTCGCTCCAGGTCAAACCCTATCACCTTCAAGGGGATCATCCCGAAATCCCACTGGATCGTTTCGTCAAAGTCCTGTTTCAGGACGGAGTCATCCACCCGGTCAGCCCGCTCGACAATCGCCTGCACCAGCGGCACCAACTCAGCCTTCAACTCCCCAAACACCTGGTTAACTTCAGCCGTTTTCATCCCCGGCTCAAACTGGTCAAGCAGTGCATCGTAGAGGCAATCCTCGTAGCCGTAGGCTTCGGCCACCTGGATATTCAACTCAACAATCTTGGCCAGGATGTCTTGAAAGTGGGCAAAATCCTTATTGGCCCGCGCCTGGGTCCAAATTTGCTGGCCCAGGGAAAAAGTCCGGCTCAATTCCGCCACCAGAGAGGTGGGCAGTTTGCGGGCCTTGTCGTAATCCCGCCGGACGACCCGGATCAAACTGGCCTCATCCGAGTCATACGGAAAACCGGCGCCGGTCAGGTCGCTCAGCAACACCCCAATCTCGTCGGTAATGAACAGCTCATGGGCAATTTTACTAATGGTTGCCAGTTGTTCAGCCCGGGCCAGCGCGCCGCCGGGCGGCATAAACACCTGCTGGTCCCAGCCCAACACCGACTCGACCGCCTGGAGATTTTTAATTTCTTTGAGTTTGGCATTAAGAATCGCTAATTTTTCTTCCATTACTCCTCCCCCAACCTTAGCACCGACATAAAGGCTTCCTGCGGAATCTCCACACTGCCGACCATCTTCATCCGTTTTTTGCCCTTCTTCTGCTTTTCCAGCAGCTTGCGCTTGCGGGTAATATCGCCGCCGTAGCACTTGGCCAGCACGTCTTTGCGCATGGCCTGCACGTTAGCCCGGCTGATGATCTTTTTACCCACCGCCGCCTGGATCGGCACCACAAACTGCTGGCGGGGGATAACCTCCTTCAGCTTGCTGACCAGCTTCTGGCCACGATTGTAACTCTGGTCACGGTGGACGATGACGCTCAAGGCATCCACCGGGTCGCTGTTGACCAGCACATCCAGCTTGACCAGGTCGCTCGGCCGGTAGCCCTCAAAGCGATAATCCAACGAAGCGTAGCCGCGCGTGGCGCTCTTAAGCTGGTCGTAATAATCCACAATCATTTCCGACAGCGGCAGGAAATATTCCATCAGCACCCGTTTTTCGTCCAGGTACTCCATTTTGATAAACTCGCCCCGCCGCCGGGTGGTGATGTCCATAATCGGGCCGATGTAATCGGCCGGGGTAAAGATGCTGATGTGCATCCACGGCTCGGCAATGGTTTCAATCGTGGTGGGGTCAGGCACGTCGGCCGGGTTGTCAATCAGCATCTTTTCGCCGTTGGTCTTAACAATCTCGTACTCCACGCTGGGCGAGGTTGCCAGCAAATCAAGGTCGTACTCCCGCTCCAGCCGTTCCTGGATGATCTCCATATGAAATAAGCCCAAAAAGCCCACCCGAAAGCCAAACCCCAGCGCCTGGCTCGACTCCGGCTGGTACACCAGCGAGGCGTCGTTGAGTTGCAGCTTTTCCAGCGCATCTTTGAGCAGGTTGTAATCCTCGGCTTCGGTGGGGTAAAAGCCGGCAAATACCATTGGCTTGATCGGGTTGTAGCCAGGTAAGGGTTTAACGTTCAACGTTGAACGTTCAACGTTAAATACGTGAGCTACAGTGTCGCCCACACGCACATCCCGAATCGTTTTTAGACCGGTAGCAACGTAACCCACTTCGCCGGCAGAGAGCTGGTCGGTGGGCTGCATGCCGGGCCGAAAAAAACCAATCTCCAGCGGCTCAAGCGTCCGCTCCGTCGCCAGGAGTTGAACTGTGTCGCCCTTTTTGAGCTGGCCATCTACCACCCGGATGTAGGCGATAACGCCTTTGTAAGCATCGTAGTGGCTGTCAAAGATCAGGGCGCGCAGCGGGGCGTCAAACTTGCCCGACGGCGGTGGAATGCGCTCCACAATCGCCGCCAGCAGTTCGCTCACACCGGCGCCGGTTTTGGCGCTGACCGGCAGCACGTCGGCCGCATCCAGGCCAATCAGGTCTTCAACTTCCTGAGCCACTTCTTCGGGCCGGGCCGAGGCCAGATCAATTTTGTTGACCACCGGCACGATCTCCAATTTGTAATCGAGAGCCAGGTAAAGATTAGCCAGGGTTTGAGCTTCGATACCCTGGGTCGCGTCTACTACCAGCACCGCGCCTTCACAGGCAGCCAGCGCCCGGCTGACCTCGTAAGTGAAGTCAACGTGACCGGGGGTGTCAATTAAGTTCAATTCATAGGTTTGACCATCCGCGGCGGTATACTGCATGCGCACGGCGGAGGCTTTAATAGTCACGCCTTTTTCGCGCTCCAGGTCCATCCCGTCGAGAACCTGCTCCTGCATGTCCCGGTCGGCGATGGTACCGGTGCTTTGCAGCAAGCGGTCGGCCAGGGTACTTTTGCCGTGGTCAATGTGAGCAATAATACAAAAGTTTCTAATATGTGTTTGATCCATAACTCGATTTCAGATAGGAGTTACGCAGTTCAGGTAACATGAAGCCCTAAACGACAGCCCAACGGTGTAACTCATATCAGATTCCAGCTTTCAGATTTTGAAGAATTATACAACAGGGATGACGGATTTCATAACCCCTACTCCCTACTCCCTGGAGAAATGATCTAACCATTTCCCTATGTTTTTCTCATTGATTTTCAATGGTCTTATGACATAATTCAGGCTGAAGAATCAACCTGGACACTTAAGGAAAGGGATTTCCATGTACAGCAAAGCCGATACCCACCTCCATACTACCTGCAGCGACGGCCTGATGTCGCCCGAAGACACCGTTGAAATTATTGCCAGCCAGACTGATTTGCGGGTCATCGCCATTACCGATCACGACACGGCGGAAGGCGCTCTGCTGGCGCATGCCTATACCAAGCGCCGGGGACTGCCGCTGGAAGTAATTATTGGCCAGGAATTTTCAACACTGGACGGCGACGTGGTCGGCCTATTCTTGAAATCCACCCTGCCCAAGTTCAAAACCGCCGCCCAAGCCATTGACGCTATTCACGCCCAGGGCGGGCTGGCCGTAGCCGTTCATCCCTTCAGCCACTGGTCAACCCTCAATTACATGTGCGGCCTGGGCGCAAAAATTTTTGAACTGCCCCTCGACGGGGTCGAGGTCCGCAACGGCTTTCCGACCAACTTCCTGACCAATCCTTTGACCGAACGGCTCCTGCGCCGGAAAGGCCGGAATCTGGCCGAACTGGGCGGCAGTGACTCCCATGTGCCGTTTACCGCCGGTCAAGCCTTTACCTGGTTTGAAGGTAAGACTGCCAGCGATTTGCGCTGGGCCATCGAGAGCGGTACAACCCGCGTGGGCGGCACCCTCTGGACTCCCCTCAGCCTGGCCCGGATGATCCCGGTTCTCCTGGAGCGGGGATTGCCGCACTACGAACACGTCTACTCGGATTAATTCAGGGAACTGCTCAATTCCTGCTGCAAAAACTTGCAGATGGTCTCCGCTGCCAGCCGGTGCCCGGTCACCGTCCAATGACCATCGTGACGAAAGTGAAGGGGGGGCGTATTGGGGTCGGCGGCAGCCTGGCGAAAAACGGGCAGCAGGTCCAGGTGAGGAATGTGCTCGGCGGTCAAAAAGTCGTTGAGCCGCCGGTTGGGCAGTTCCAAATCCAGGCTCAATCCCTGCAAGCCGGGATTAGCCGCCAGCATGCGCTCCCCCTCCAGCGGATAGACCTGCTCCGGCGCGCCGACAATAACTACGGCTAACGTCGCTCCCCTGCTTTCCACTTCATCCCGCAGCCGTTTGATAATCGCCTCAGTCAAGGTCCAGGCCGCTTCGAATTGACCATCAGGCGGGGCCTGGTAGATAAAAAAGTGGACCGGCGTGGTCGGATGGTTTGCCCGGACCACCCCTTCGCCGCCCAGAATGCCGCTGGAACCTAACCTTTGCACCACGGGCGGAATATCGCGCAGGTAGGGCACGGTCAAGCGGTACAACGCCGACCAGTTCCACAGACCATCGGCCAGCGGGAGAAACAGCGGAGAATACTCAGGCTGAGGCTCAGGCTGAGGCTGAGAGTTAGTCACATACTTAGCCTTAGCCTCAGACTCAGCCTCCTCCCGTACCGGCGGTGGATTCAACTCACCCATAGACGACAGGCTAAAAAATTCCTTCTGTTGGCTCCCACCCGTGCTGGCAATCTCCAGCGGCCCGTAATTATTGACCGTATCGTTGCGCACAAAAAAGGCCAGCAGCACGATCTCTGGCTCGTAGCGAAAGCCCTCGGCCACGTAAAAAATCGCCTCCTGGTCGGTCCCCCAGCCGCCAACGCCGCCGTTAATCACTTCCACCGGCCGGTCCAATAAGTCGGCCAGCAAGCCCTCAAGCTGCTTGTGATAGGTCTGCTCTAGGTTGACTTGCAGCGCCTCGCCAAAAGAGTCGGCCAGCGACAGAATTCGCAACGCCCCGGTGGGGTTATCATAACCAATCTCGCGGTCGCGCAGGCTGCGCGCATTGATCCGCACCTCGGCCTCAAACTCATTGTACTGGCTGTGGAACAGGCCGCCGCTGTAAGGAATGTGCCACCAGCCCAGGAGCGGATGGGGCTGCCAGATAGCCGGATTGGGCTCCGGCGGCGGGGCCAGGCTGAGCACCCGCACCCCAATTTCCAAAGCCAGCAACGGCAGCAACAACCCCGCTGCAATCAATCCCAGCCGGCCCCCAATTTTACCTAAAGATTTCAACAGGCTGCAGTTCCTTTACAGTTCAGGTCGGTATGGTTTGGAGTATATCACGCCTATATTATCCTGACAATCACCTTGCCAGGCCGATAGCATATTTCAGCAAAATATTTTCCAGAATGTTCCGTCAAAATCTGATAGACCAAATTGGAGATTAAAAACTTGCAGAGCAGACCGAGAAGTTCAGCTAGAGTCCTCACCCCCGGCTAGTTCCGACAGCTCTAACCAGCGCTCCTCGGCAGTTTCTAACTCGCCTTCAAGGGCCTGCAACTGTTCGGCCAGAGCTTGCAAGCGCACATAGTCATGACCACTGCCATTGATCTCGGCCTGGAGGGTAGTTTTCTGCGCCTCCAAAGCCTCAATCCGTACTTCGAGCGTATGCAACTCCTGCTGCTCCTTCCAGGTCAGCTTGTGGGGACGGGTTTTGTTCTCAACTTTGCCAGCAACAGGTGTTTCGGATCGGCGCTCCGGGGCGCTGCGTGCTTCCTCGGTCCGCAGGCGCTGATAGGTCTCGAACGGCGCGGGGTAGCGAGCGCTGACCTGCCCCTGCTCAAAGCTGACCAGAAAATCCACCGTGCGATCCAGAAAATAACGATCATGGCTGGCCACAACCAGGCTGCCCTGGAAGTGGTCCAGAAACTCCTCCAGTACGGTCAAAGTTTGAATATCAAGGTCGTTAGTTGGTTCGTCTAAGAACAACACGTTGGGCTGGTGGATGAGCGTATAGAGCAAGTACAGACGGCGGCGTTCGCCACCGCTTAACGTGCCAATATAGGCATACTGTTGGGGTCGAGGAAACAGAAACCACTCCAGCATCTGAAATGCACTGATCAGGCTGCCATCCTTGCTGCGAATAAGCGGAGCTTCCTGCTCGATGAAATCAATGACCCGCAGTCGTCCATCCAGGTTGCTGCTCTGCTGGTCATAGTAACCCAGATGGACCGTCTCGCCCCACTCGACTATGCCGCTATCGGGAGCCACTTTCCCGGCCAGAATATTCAGCAACGTGCTCTTACCCGCACCGTTGGGGCCAATAATCCCAATCCGATCCCCCGGCTCAAGCAAAAAATCCACCCTGGCAAAGATCGAGCGACCGTTGAAAGTTTTGCTCAAGTTGGTGGCCAACAAGACCTTTTTGCCCAGACGACGACCGGCCAGGGCTATGGACACGGTCTGGTCGCCTCGATCATAGTTAAGCTGCTGTAGTTCTTCCACTCGTTGTTTACGAGCTTTCTGCTTGGTACTGCGGGCTTGCGCCCCTCGCCGCAGCCAGTCCAACTCGCGCCGCAGCAAATTCTGGCGCTTGAGTTCATCCGCCGCCAAATTCTCCTGACGAACCGCACTTAATTCCAAATAGCGGCTGTAATTACCGGGATAACTGACCAATTGGCGCCGGTCCAACTCCACCAGGCGATTGACGATCCGGTCAAGAAAATAGCGATCGTGGGTCACCATCAGCAAAGCTCCGGGCTGGGTGAGCAGGTACGCTTCCAGCCAGGCGATGGTTTCGGCGTCAAGGTGATTGGTCGGCTCGTCCAGAATCAGCAGATCGGCCCGCTCAATTAAGGCATGGGCCAAGGCCACTCGCTTGCGCTCGCCCCCGCTCAGGCTGGCAATGGGAGCAGCAAAATTGGTGATTCCGAGACGGGTCAGGACAGCTTTAACCTTAGCTTCAACCGACCAGCCCCCGCTGCGCTCCATCTGGTCGCTTAGGCTGGTCAGTTGCTCTTGCCAGTAAACACTCCCCGGCTGCTGCTCCAACTGCTGGCTGGCCCACTCGTAATCGCGCAGCAAGCGTATTTGCGCTGAATCACCTTCAAATAGCTGAGCCAGCACCGTCAGGGAGTCATTCAACACCGGTTCCTGAGACAAATATTGGATTTTTATGTCACCCCGGGCCACAATACTACCGGTATCCGGCGCTTCTAGCCCAGCTAACAGGCGTAAAAAGGTGCTTTTACCGCTGCCATTAATTCCGATCAAACCGATACGGTCGCCTTCGTTGATTTGTAGACCGACCTGATCAAGCAGAAGGCGTTCGCTATATTGTTTAGAAATATTTTCCAGGGTGATTAAACTCATAACCAGAGTGTAACCACAAAGGGCCAAAGACACAAACTGAAAAAAGGTCGTTTTTTGCTGCTTCTACTTTCCAGCGCCGGGTGCGGGGGCAAATCGAGATGTTAAAACAGCCAGTACTTTGGGTGTGATTACATAAAGTAAGGTTCGGGACAATTCTTGGTATATCAGCCCAAAATGTTCTATAATAGCAGTGTCGCCTTATTTTTCCCTGGAGAGAAGGTATGAGTTCTGATTCGATCATCGGCCGCAATTTTGCTAATTTCCGGGTTTTGCGCCATCTCGGGCACGGGGGTATGGCCGACGTTTATTACGGCTATGATGTCAAACTGGAGCGACCGGTGGCGATCAAGGTGCTTGATACCCGCTATCGGAATGACTCGGCCTGGGCCAAACGGTTTGTCCGCGAGGCCCGCGCCATCGCCCTCTGGCGGCACGAGAATATCATTCAGGTCTATTATGCCGGCGATGAGGATGGTTTCTCCTACTTTGTGATGGAATACATTGATGGGAAAGATTTGGCGACCATGCTCAGCCGCTACCGGGCCAGACGCAAATTGATCCCGCCCGACGAAGTCATTCGTATTGGGCGGGCGGTGGCCAATGCCCTGGACTACGCCCACCAAAAAGGTGTAGTCCACCGGGATGTCAAACCATCAAACGTCATGGTGGCCAAGGATGGCCGGGTGGTGTTGATGGATTTTGGCCTGGCCCTGGATATGACCGAAGGTTCTGTCGGCGAGGTCTTTGGCAGCGCCAACTATATCTCCCCCGAGCAGGCCCGCAACTCTGCCGAGGCTGTGCCCCAGTCTGACCTGTACTCGCTGGGGGTGGTGCTCTATGAGATGCTGGTCGGCCAGCTACCGTTTGATGACCCTTCCTTCACGACGGTGGCCATCCAGCACATTACCATGCCGCCGCCCCCACCCCGGCAGCTCAATCCGGAGCTGAGCGAGGCGAGCGAGGCAGTTTTGCTCAAAGCGCTGCACAAGTCGCCGGAGAAGCGGTATAAGAGTGCCGGTCAGCTTGTTGATGCGCTGGAAAAAACTCTGCTGTCGTCGTCTACCCCGGCTGCCACCTCGTCCAAGCGCCCGGCGGCGCCCGCTCCGGCCAAACCAGCAGCAAACTCGTCACCTTCCAGAACAAAACGAGCCGCAACCTCGGCCACAACTTCGGCCGGACCACAGACCGACCCGGCCCCCTCCTCAGCCAAGCGCCCGTCTTTAACCAAGCGGACAGCTACATCCCCGGAGAAACAGCCAACCGGCTCACCGCCGGCTCCAACTGAACCCTCGGAATTTACCTACCAACGACTGGCCCTGGTCGTAGGCGGCTTGATTCTTTTGATTGTGATCCTGGTGCTGGTGATCTGGCTGCTCAGTGCTTAGGACCGGCCGCCACGTTTTATGGTTAGATGCTCTCATCCTTCGATACGCCCCTCGCTTTGCCCTTCGACAAGCTGAGCCAAAGGCCCCTATGGGCAGGACAGGCTTAGGGCTACTCAGGATGCGATTACAGCAACTCGAATGGGGGTTATTACTGCGGTTGACCCGAAGGCAGATAATCCAGAGGGTTAACCGGCTGGCCGTTGAGCTGAACTTCAAAATGAACGTG
>JAHDWA010000138.1 GCA_023382535.1 Anaerolineae bacterium
GACCCTTAAATTCCAGTCCTTTAAGAATGTAACTTTTCATCCTTAATGAGTATATCACCATCAAGGAGAGTTCCATGCAAACCAAAACTTTCAAAGTCCCCAATATTTCTTGTGGTCATTGTGTCCATGCGATTCAAAGTGAGGTCGGCGAGCTGGCCGGGGTTAAAAAAGTAGTCGCCTCCCAGGACAGCAAAATGGTCACAGTGGAATGGGAAGCTCCCCAAACCTGGGAAAGTATCAAGGCGCTGTTGACCGAGATCAATTATCCACCGGAGAATTAAAACTTGGAAGGCTGGAGGGTTGGAAGGTTGGAAGAGGTGTTAAAGTTCCAATCTTCCAATCGCCCAGTGTGGCAGCCCGTTATGGCGATTTTTCACAAGATACTCTTTTTTCTTTTGATCTTGAGTCTGCTCCTGTCAGGCTGCAGCGGCGCAACTCCGACGTTAGGTGTCGTTGGCCAGCCGACGCTGGTTTTCATCTATACCGACGGTTGAATTCCTTGAGCGGAGATGGCGCCCATCGTGGATGGGCTGGAGCAGGAGTACGGCGGGCAAATCGCCGTGCAGCGGATCAATGCCAATGAAGGGGACGGGCCGGCCATTATGCGCGCTTATAAAATTTTGGGCCATCCTGTCGTGTTGATTTTTAACAGCCAACAACAAGAGCTGCATCGCCTCATCGGGCCGAAGCCGGCCCATGAAGTGGAGATGCTGCTGCAAGAAGTGCTGGACGTTAAGCAATGAACGTTCGAACGTCAAACGAGAGGTTCGTTATGTCAGAACAAAAACAACTAACCATGCCCGTCCTTGGCATGACCTGTGCCAACTGCGTGGCTGCGGTTGAAAGAAGCGCGAAAAAAGTCGAGGGCGTTGCCGACGCTGTCGTTAATTTTGGCAGCGAGAAGCTGACCGTCCATTATGATCCGGCCGTGGCCTCGCCGCAGGCCGTGGTCGAGCGGGTGGAAAAGGCGGGGTATCAGGTGCCTGTGGCGACGATGGAACTGCCCATTACCGGGATGACCTGCGCCAATTGTGTCAACACGGTTGAGCGCACCTTGAATAAAAAGGTGCCGGGCATCATCGAGGCGACGGTCAACTTTGCAACCGAAAAGGCTACCGTCAAATACATTCCGGGCGCAGTGACGCGGGCGGAAATAGTTGCGGCGGTTGAACGGGCCGGGTACGGCGTCGTTGAGGCAGGTTCGGAGGAAGCGTTAGTAGACGCCGAAAAAGAAGCCCGCGAGCGCGAGATCCAGGACCAGACCCGCAAGTTGTGGGTCGGGGTCATCTTTACCCTGCCGCTGTTCCTGTTCAGTATGGCCCGTGATTTTGGGCTGGTGGGGCATTGGGCGCACGAGAGCTGGGTCAACTATGTCCTGTGGCTGCTGGCGACACCGGTCCAATTCTATACCGGCTGGGATTACTACGTCGGCGGGTACAAAGCCCTGCGCAACAGATCGGCCAACATGGATGTGCTGGTCGCGCTGGGGTCGTCGGTGGCTTATTTCTACTCCATCTTTATCACGATGGGGCTGCTGGGCGGACACGTCTACTTTGAAACATCGGCGGCCATTATTACCCTGATCAAGGTAGGTAAGCTGCTGGAAGTGCGGGCCAAGGGTAAAACCAGCGAGGCAATCAAAGCCTTGATGGGCCTGCAGGCCAAAACCGCCCGCGTTGAGCGTAATGGCATTGAGGTTGACATTCCCACCGATCAGGTCGCTGCCGGCGATGTGGTCATCGTCCGGCCTGGCGAGAAAATCCCGGTGGATGGGGTGGTCACCAGTGGCCGCTCGGCGGTGGACGAATCGCTCTTGACCGGCGAAAGCCTGCCGGTTGACAAAAAAGCGGGCGATGCGGTCATCGGGGCAACGCTCAACAAGCAGGGGCTGCTCAAAATCGAGGCGACCAAGGTGGGCCGCGAGACAGCCCTGGCCCAAATTATCCGGCTGGTGGAGGAAGCGCAAGGCTCCAAAGCGCCGATTCAAGCCCTGGCCGACAAGGTTTCGGCGATCTTTGTGCCGGTGGTGATTGCCATTGCCCTGCTGACCTTTGCCGCCTGGTGGCTGGGTGGAGCCGGCTTTACTGCCGCACTGGTGCGGATGGTGGCGGTGCTGGTCATCGCCTGCCCTTGCGCCCTGGGCTTGGCTACTCCGACGGCGATTGTCGTCGGCATGGGTAAAGGGGCGACGCAGGGCATCCTGTTCAAGAACAGTGCCGCCCTGGAAAAGGGTCACGCCCTCCAGGCGATTGTGCTGGACAAGACCGGCACGATTACCAAAGGTGAGCCAGCGGTGACGGATGTAATTGTGAATAGTGAATTGTCAATGGTGAATAGTGAACGATCCAAGACTGCTACGGCTTCATCCTTCATCCCTCATCCTTCATCCTTTATCCTTCGCCTTGCTGCTTCGGCGGAACGAGGTTCTGAGCATCCGTTGGGGGAAGCCGTGGTACGGGCGGCGCAGGAGCAGGGCCTGGCGCTCAGCGAGCCGGCGGGATTTGAGGCGATTGCCGGGCATGGCATCGCCGCCGAGGTGGATGGGCATAAAATTCTCATCGGCAATGCCAGGCTGATGGAAAGCCGGCAGATTGCCTTGAACGGCCTGGGCCAGAAGGTCCAGCAGTTGCAAAACGAGGCCAAAACAGCCATGTGGGTGGCGGTGGATGGCCAGGCATCGGCGGTGATCGGTATTGCCGACACGATCAAGGAAGGGTCCAAAGAGGCCATTGCCGACCTCAAGCGGCAGGGCTTGCAGGTGGTCATGATGACCGGCGATAATCAGGCGACCGCCCACGCCATCGCCGCCGAAGTAGGGATTGATCGAGTGCTGGCCGAGGTGCTGCCGGGCGACAAAGCCGCCAATGTGGCCAAGCTGCAAGCCGAAGGTCTGGTGGTCGGCATGGTCGGCGATGGCATTAATGATGCGCCGGCCCTGGCCCAGGCGGATGTCGGCATTGCTATCGGCACCGGCGCAGACGTGGCTATGGAAGCGGCGGGCATTACCCTGATCAGCGGTGACCTGCGCGGTGTGCCCAGGGCCATCCGCCTGAGCCGGGCGACAATGCGGGTGATCAAAGAGAATCTCTTCTGGGCTTTTGCCTACAACGTCATTCTCATTCCGGTCGCTGCCGGGGCACTGGCTTTCTTCCCCGGTCTGCCGGTGTACCTGCGGGAACTGCACCCCATCGCTGCGGCCTTTGCCATGGCCTTTAGCTCGGTGACGGTGGTGGGTAACAGCCTGCGGCTGCGGGGAATGAAGATTGGATGATGAGGGAACGCAGAGCAAACAGAGGAGACACGGAGAAGCGCAAAGATTTCTCTGTGATCCTCTGTGAATGACTCGGCGCTCCTCTGCGTATAATTTATCAGCCCGGCCCTAGCGACCGGGCTTTTTGTTGAGTGAGAGGTCAGGTTTTGAAAATTGACCGGCGTCGCCTAAAATGGGCAATCGGTATTCAGTTCTGCTCTCAGAAACAACAGGGGAATAATGCAGCTTAAACTCATCGCTTTTGGCTTGTTAGGCTCACTGCTGGGCGGCGCGTGCGCTATGCTCATGATGGTGCTGCTGCTCCTGGGGCATCGCTGGCTGCTCAAGCCAGACTCCCGTGAAGCAGTGGTCCTGGGTTCCCCGGTCACGCCGATCCTCATCCCTACAATCCCGCCTCTAATTGTTGAAACCCCTGTGCCGCTGGCCGATGCTCCCCCGGTCGAAACGCCGGAAGCCCTGCTGCCCACCGTTACCCCCGAACGGGTCCCGATTAATCCGGTCCTGACACCCACTCCCCAACAGGAATCCGCACCCATCGCCCCAACCGCTGCGGCTCCTCCGCTGGCGGCCACCGGCCAGGCGACGCGCCTGGTCATCCCCGCCATTGGGCTAGATACCTGGGTTGTGCCGGCGCCCCGGCAAGGCGACTCGTGGCAGGTGGATCATTTGGGCCAGATTGTCGGCCACCTGGAAAATACCGCTGCGCCGGGGTCGAGCGGCAATATCGTTCTGGCCGGGCATTATACGTTGGAGGAGACCAGGGGCGGGCCGGGGCCGTTTTACAAGCTGAAGGGACTGGTCCCCGGAGATGTAGTGACGGTTTATCGCGGCGAAGAAAGGTTTGATTACATCGTAGACGGTTTCCAAACCGTTGATGAAAAAGCAGTGGATGTGACCTATTCAACCGGAACTGCCCGGCTTACTTTACTCACCTGCACCCAGTGGGATCGAAATCGAGGCGAGTACCTGAAACGGCTGATTGTTAGGGCGCACTTGCTTTAGGTAAATTATCAATGAAACCAGCCACGATTCTTGTCGTTGACGACGAACAAAGTATTCTGAATATTGTTTCGGCCTATCTCCGAGCGGAAGGCTACACCGTTCACACGGCCAGCGACGGCCCGTCCGGCCTGAAAGCGGCACGGACCCTCAAGCCGGACCTGCTGATTCTTGACCTCATGCTGCCCGGCATGGACGGGATCGAGCTGCTGACCCAACTCCGGCGCGAGTCTGACGTCTATGTCATTCTCCTCACGGCCAAGTCGGAGGAGACGGACAAGGTGATTGGCCTGTCGGTGGGGGCGGATGACTACCTGACCAAGCCGTTCAGCGCCCGTGAGCTAGTGGCGCGGGTCAAGGCGGCCCTGCGGCGCTACGGCCAGGGCAGCGGCGCAGGGGAGAGTAATATTCTGGCCTTCCGGCGGCTGCGGATTGACGGTGGGGCGCGGCGGGTCTGGAAAGACGGCCAGCCGGTCGAGCTGACCACCATTGAGTTTGATTTGCTCTACGCCCTGGCCGAACATCACGGCCGGGTGCTGAGCCGGGAACAACTCCTGGAGCGGGTCTGGGGGCACGATTTTTATGGCGAAGACCGGGTAGTGGACGTTCACCTCGGCCATGTCCGCAAGAAGCTCGAAGCCGACCCGGCCAATCCCGAACTCATCATCACCGTGCGCGGGGTGGGCTATCGCTTTGAGGATGAAGTAGAATAAGAAATAAAGAGTTTAGAAATAAGAATATAGAAGTGAAGAGTTATCCTCTAACTTCTTATTTCTTCTTTCCATTTGTCCTGGAATTCCTATGAACGAGGGACTCATCTCAAAACTAAGAACCCGGCTAGGCTGGAAACTGATGGCTTCTTATTTGATTGTCATCCTGGTTGGGGTGGTGACGCTGGTAGTGGCAGTAGAGGTATCCATTCCCACGGCCTTCAACCGGCACCTGTATGGCATGCAGCAGATGATGGGCAGTCTGCACGGTATGGAAGAGATGAGCGATGATCTCTTCACCAATTTTCGCGCAGCGGTAACCGAGGCGCTGCTGGTCTCGACCACGGCGGCATTGGTCAGCGCCCTCATTGTCAGCCTGTTCGTGTCTGGTCGAGTGGTCACGCCGATCCGCCAGATGATGGAAGCCAGCCGGCGCATTGCAGCCGGCCGCTACCAGGAACGGGTCGAGGCCGTTGGGACGGATGAGTTAGGCCAACTGGCGCACAGCTTTAACCAGATGGCGAGCACCCTCGAGCAGACCGAGGCGATGCGGCGCGACCTGATTGCCAACGTAGCTCACGAGCTGCGCACGCCCCTGGCCAGCATCAAAGGTTACATGGAGGGCATGATAGATGGGGTGTTACCCGCCGAACCCGATACTTACCAGCAGATCTACCACGAGGCCGACCGCTTACAGCGCCTGGTCAATGATCTGCAGGAGTTGAGCCGGGTTGAGGCAGGGGCTTTCAAACTGGACTGTCATCCACTGGCAATCTCTGACCTGATCCAGCGAACCACGACTCATTTACGGCCTCAATTTGAAGAGAAAAGCGTCTCCCTTAACCTGAACCTGCCGCCTAACCTGCCGCCTGTGCTGGCCGATCACGACCGGATAAGCCAGGTTCTGCTCAATCTGCTCGGTAATGCCCTGCAATACACGCCTGGCGGGGGTACTGTCACCATCAGCGCCGCCATTCAGCAGCCCGAGCTGATTATTTCTATCAGCGACAGCGGCATCGGCATCCCCGCCGAGCATTTGCCCCACCTTTTCAACCGTTTCTACCGGGTGGACAAGTCGCGCAGCCGGGCCGGGGGCGGCAGCGGCATCGGCCTGACCATTGCCAAGCATCTCGTCGAAGCTCACGGCGGTCACATCCGGGCCGAAAGCGCGGGCGAGGGCAAAGGCAGCACCTTCAGCTTTGCCCTTCCCCTGACTTAACTTTTCGTCCCATCCCCTCAAAACTCTCCATATCTTTACCAAATCTTTATCAAATCTTTATCCTCGCTTTGAAAAAGCAGGGTAACTTATGCTCAGTATCTTTGCGTCAAAAAATACAGAGCAGCAGGAGGATTTTGATGAACATCACCCGGAGAGAATTTTTAAAGGTTACCGGCGGTTTAGTGACGCTGTCAGCCCTGGGCGGGAGTGGGCTGGCTGCCTATCAAGGAGCGGCCCTGGCCGGGAATGCTGTTATGCCAGTTGGCTCGATCCCTTCCCTGGCAAGTCTAACCGGTCTCGTGCGCGAATTCAAGCTGACGGCCGCCATCACCCCGATTGACCTGGGCACCGGCGAATTTAAAGCCTGGACTTATAACGGCCTGCCCGTAGGGCCGGAGCTGCGGGTAACTGAGGGCGACACGCTGCGGGTTGTGGTGACCAACAATCTGCCCGAACCGACCACCATTCACTGGCATGGCATCCCTGTGCCCAACGCCATGGATGGTGTCCCGGATATGCCCCAACCGGCCATCCAGCCCGGCGAAATCTTTACTTACGAGTTCACGGCCTGGCCCAGCGGCACCTATTTATATCACCCGCACGTTGGTCACCAGCTTGACCGCGGCCTGGTCGGCCCGCTCATCATCGAAGAAAAACGAGAGCCGGGCAATTATGACCGCGAGTACATTTTGATGCTGGACGATTGGGCTACCGTGGACGGCGGCGGGCCAGACAGTCCGCAGCGGGTCACGGATCACATGGGGCATGGCATGATGGGCGGCGGAATGATGGGTGGCATGATGGGCCAGCAGCCAGCACCGGCCGCTGGCAACGGGCCGCTGCTGGAGCCGGTCTACGATGCCTTCTCTGTCAACGGGCAGGTGGCGGCAACGGCAACGCCCCTCACCGTGAAACAGGGGGAGAAAGTCCGGCTGCGACTTATCAACGGCGGCACTACCACCATGTTTGCCCTGCGGCTGGCCGGTCATACCCTCACCGTGACCCACGCCGATGGCCGCCCCACCGAACGGCTGGCTGTAGATGTGCTGCGGATTGGCATGGGCGAGCGCTACGATGTCGAGTTTACGGCCGATAACTCTGGCCGCTGGCAACTGTACGATATCATTAGCAGCATGCCCCTGGCAACAGTGCTTTATCAAGGAGTGAACAGCACGCAGTACAGCGGCGATAACCTGGTCCAGAATTTCCGCTGGAATGAGTATAATTTGCTCGCCGGTCTACCGGAAGAAGAACTATTGCCGGTAGACACGTCTGGCCCGGTGGATGAGACATTTGATCTGGTTCTGAGCGGCGGAATGATGTCACCCTACTGGACGATCAACGACAGAATTTATCCTGACACAGAGACGATTGTGGCCGCCCTCGGCCAGCGGGTCCGCTTTAACTACTTCAACCAAAGCCCCATGCCCCACCCCATGCACCTGCACGGCCATTTCTTTACCGTCGGCAGCCGGGGCCTGCGCAAAGATACGGTTCTGGTTGACGCCCACATGGGTCAGGCCAGCATCCAATTTATCGCCGACAACCCCGGCATGTGGATGCATCACTGCCACAACATTTACCATGCCGAAGCCGGGATGATGCAGGTGGTCCAGGTTGGCTAATCTTTACACAATCTTCATAAAAACTTTGTTGTTTCTTCAAGTAGCTTTTTTATACTACAGTCACACAGGTCAAACATCTCAGGAGACACTTCAGGGGATCTGGTAGGAGGTAACAATGACAGGCTCAGAGTTAGGGATGAATATGGCCGGGTTAATCTGGATGCTGATTTTCTGGGGTGGATTGATCCTGCTGGCCCTCTGGCTTGTGAGCCTGCTTTTCCCAGCAGCCCAGCACCCGGATGGCCCTAAAAAATCAACCTCAAGCGAGAAGCGAGTAAGTTCCAATGATAAAACGACACTTTGATCTTTTGACCGTATTCGTCCTGCCGGTGCTGCTTCTAGGACTGGCCGGGTGCGCAATCAACGAGGGGGCGATGCAGCGCCTGGCCCCCACGCCGCAGGCAGCTCAAGTAGAACTGGCGCTGGCTCCCCAATCAGCCTTACCCGGTTATGCCCAGGAGGCCGAGCCACGGGTTCGGGATGCCTATCGTTTTGCCGTCGCCAACCCCGATGTAATGACCAAGATCCCCTGTTACTGCGGCTGCGGAACCATGGGCCATGAAAACGCTCTCGACTGCTTTGTCAAGGATGTTCAGCCCAACAACGGCTCAATTGAGTTTGACAATCACGCCGCAGGCTGCGGTATCTGTGTAGACATTACTCAGGACGTGATGCGTCTGATGCGCCAGGACCAACCCTTAAAGGCCATTCGCGCCTATGTTGACGCCGAATACAGCCAGTTCGCCGCACCGACCAACACGCCAGCTATCGAATAGTTATGGAAATTCGGAGGGCAAGCCCTTCAGTGAGGAAGAGAAAATTTATGAACAAAAAATCACCGCACAAAAACAATAAAGCAGCATCGGCCAATTCGTCAAAGTGGCTGCCGATTATCGCCGGAGGAGCTATCTTACTGGTCGTGATTGGCCTGGCTGTCTGGTGGAGTTCAGCCTCCTCGGCTCCGGCAACAGGGCCACAACAGGCGGGCAGCTCACCTCGGCTGGCAGTGGACCGCACTACGATTGACGACGGCTATGTTAAATTTGAGACGCCCGTCGAGGCGACCTTCAAGCTGAGCAACGCCGGCCAGCAGCCGCTGCAAATCCTGGGCGAGCCGCAGGTTGAGCTGATTGAGGGCTGCTGACCGCCCCGCGCGGTCGTCAGTTCGACGACAATTCAACCCGGTCAAGAAGCTCAAGTGAGCCTGGTCTACACAATGCACGAGGGCATGGGTGGTCCCCATGAATTTCACGTCCGGCTGCGCACCAACGATCCGGTTGAACCGGAAAAGGTTCTCGTGGTTAAATCCAACTGGGGGCCGTAATCAGCATCTCCACCCATTTCCTCAACGGCGAGGATAGAGTCCAGGGTTGGTTTTTCATCTATCAACAAGACCGCCCTGGACTCTAAATTTTTTCATTGATATTCCATCCAAACCTAAAAACCGGAAGTCTGTGATTAAGCTAAATAAATTGCCCAGTAATCTCGTTCCCACGCTTTGCGTGGGAACGAGATTGTGGAAGTTATTTAATCTAAGATCCTGAGGGGGTAAAATTACGATGCAACGAGTTTTCTGGCTTGTAGTTATAGCAGCATTGGGCATATTCAGCCTGACTGCGTGCAGCACCCCATCGGCCTCTGCACCGGCGGCTCAGGCCGTCAGCGGGGATACAGCCCAACACGGACAAAGAGAACATGACATGGAACACGCCGGCACCGAGCACGGCGCAGGTATGGCCCACGGCCATGTTGATCCACCCGGCGAATATGCCCAATTGACCAACCCATTGGTTGGAGATGCAGCCGCCATCGCTGCAGGTCAAACCATTTTTAACATTAACTGCGCTTCCTGCCACGGCCCTCAAGGCCAGGGTGATGGTCTGGCTGCCGCCGCTCTAAATCCCAAACCAGCTAATCTGGCCGACCGGCAGATGTTAGACAGCCTGAGCGATGGCTATCTATTCTGGCGGGTCAGCGAGGGCGGCGCGCTGGCCCCGTTTAATTCGGCGATGCCGGCCTGGAAAGCCGCCCTGTCTGAGGAACAGCGCTGGCAGGTCATCAGCTATATCCGTTCATTAGGCCGATAAAGCATATTGCTGCCATCTACTAAAAGGTTTAATTTGTAGTCGGACCCAATTTGTGCCACAATATGAGATAATCCCTGATATGTGATGCGTAATTTATCTTTACGCATCACGTATCACGCATCACGCGAGTTAAAGTGGCAACTCAAACACAAGTAACCTTTCCTGTAATCGGGATGACCTGCGCCAACTGCGCCGCAACGATTGAGCGCAACGCTAAAAAGGTGGCCGGGGTTAGCGAGGCGGTGGTCAACTTTGGCAGCGAAAAAGTGACGATCACCTATGACCCGGCGGTAGCGTCCCCTCAGGCCATCGTCGAGCGCATCGAGCGAGCCGGCTACAAAGTACCTGTCAGCCAAGCTGACTCTCCGGACGGGCAAGTTGACGCCGAGCAGGCCGCCCGCGCCCAGGAGATCAGCCACCAAACCCGCCACTTGTGGGTGGGGCTTTTCTTCACTTTCCTTGTCTTTTTGATCAACCATAACTGGCTCATGCTCTTTATGACCGTCTATGGACTAGGCTCGCTGGAGCGGTGGGTTTATCCTTTCTGGGTAAACGTGGTTTTGCTGGTGCTGGCCACGCCGGTGCAATTTTACACCGGTTGGGATTACTATGTCGGCGGGTACAAGGCGCTGCGCAACCGTTCGGCCAACATGGATGTTTTGGTGGCGCTGGGTTCCTCGGTGGCTTATTTTTATTCGGTGGTGGTCACTCTCGGCCTGTTGAATGCGCCGACTTTTTTTGAAACCTCGGCGACGATCATCACCCTGATTAAGGTCGGCAAGTTACTGGAAGCACGGGCCAAGGGCAAGACCAGCCAGGCCATCAAAGCCTTGATCGGGCTGCAAGCCAAAACAGCGCGGATAGAGCGTAACGGCGCCGAGTTGGAAATACCTGTTGAGCAGGTCCGAGTCGGCGATGTGGTCATCGTCCGGCCCGGCGAGAAAATTCCGGTGGATGGATGGGTGGTGAGCGGCTACTCCGCCGTAGATGAATCCCTGCTGACCGGCGAAAGCCTGCCGCTAGACAAACAAGCCGGCGACATGGTTATAGGTGCGACCCTCAACCAGCAGGGGCTGCTGAAGATTGAGGCCACCAAAGTAGGTCGGGACACCGCGCTGGCGCAAATTGTCCGGCTGGTCGAAGAGGCCCAAGGCTCCAAAGCGCCAATCCAGGCAGTGGCCGATAGGGTCGCAGCCATCTTTGTACCGGTGGTTATCACCATTGCCATCATCACCTTTTTCGTTTGGCTGGCCAGCGGGGCCGGGTTTGTCCATGCCCTGGTGCGGCTGGTGGCGGTGCTGATCATTGCCTGTCCCTGCGCCCTGGGCCTGGCGACACCCACGGCCATCATCGTCGGGATGGGTCGAGGGGCCAGCCAGGGAATTTTGTTCAAAAACAGTGCCGCGCTGGAGTTGGCTCATCAGTTACGGACAGTTGTACTGGATAAAACCGGGACCCTCACCCAGGGCCAACCGGCAGTGACAGAGGTAGCAATTTCGGATTTTGGCTTGCGGATTTTGGATTTTGACCAAACCTCAACCCCACAATCGAAAATCGAAAATCGAAAATCGAAAATTCTTCAGCTTGCTGCTTCGGCGGAGCGCGGCTCAGAGCATCCCCTGGGTGCGGCGATTGTGCGGGCGGCGCAGGAACAGGGCCTGGCCTTGAGTGAGGCGACCGGCTTTGAGGCCATTCCCGGCCAAGGAGTCACGGCGGAGGTTGAGGGGTATGACCTGCTGTTGGGCAATCTGCGCTTAATGCAGGAACGCCATGTTGTGCTCAACGGCCTGAACCAAAAAGCGCAGCAGTTGCAGCAGGCCGCCAAAACAACGATGTGGGTGGCAATTGACGGGCAAGTCGCGGCGGTCATCGGTATTGCCGATACGATCAAGGAAGGGTCCAAAGAAGCCGTTAATGCCCTTAAAAAACTGGGGTTACAAGTTGTCATGCTGACCGGCGACAACGAGGCGACCGCTCAGGCTATCGCCGCCGAAGTTGGCATCAACGAGGTATTGGCCGAGGTTTTACCTGGTGAAAAAGCGGCCTACATCGCTGCCTTGCAGCGAGGCGAAGCGAAGCAGCGAAGCAGCGGAGCAGCGGAGCAGGGGACTGCCAGCGCGGAGCGCCAGGCGGGGGTTGCACAGGAGCACGCTTCACGCTTCGCGCCTCACGCCTCACGGATCACGGTCGGCATGGTCGGCGACGGGGTTAACGATGCGCCCGCCCTGGCCCGGGCCGATGTTGGCATTGCCATTGGCGCGGGTGCGGATGTAGCCATTGAAGCAGCGGGCGTCACCCTCATCAGCGGTGACCTACGCGGCGTGCCCAGGGCCGTTGCCCTAAGCCGGGCGACAATGCGGGTCATTAAAGAAAACCTGTTTTGGGCTTTTGCCTACAACGTGCTGCTCATTCCCATTGCCGCGGGAGCCCTGGCCGTCTTTCCGGGCCTGCCCGTTTATTTGCGGGAGTTACACCCGATGGCCGCAGCGTTTGCCATGGCATTCAGTTCGGTCATGGTCGTGGGGAATAGTCTGCGGTTGCGGGGGATGAAAATTTCGTAACAAAGGAGAGACAGTTGAGCATTTTCGAGACGATCAAAAAAGCCTTCACCGGCGACAAACAAGCTGACGCGGAAGAGACTTCATCCGCTGCCAAACCGGCGCCATCTCCTGAAGACACTTATGCGGCTGCATTAGAAGCCGAACGCGCCGAAAAGGACATGTACTTTCGGCGCGATCCCTACGGGCCGATTGAGGACCGGCAGAATTTTGCCGGATTGAACTACTACCCGCCCGACCCGGCCTTTCGTTTCACCCTTCCGCTTAAGCGCGTTGAGCCGCAGCCGCTCACCTTTCAAACCAGCACCGGCGACGAGCGGGTATACCAGCGTATCGGTACGGTTGAATTTGAGGTCGAGGAGCAGCCGGCCCAACTGGCCATCTACCAATCCGAAGATATGGATGAACTGTTTCTGCCCTTCCGGGATGCGACGAGCGGTAAGGAAACTTACGGCGCGGGCCGGTATCTGGAGCCGGTTGAGTTAGCCAGCGGCGAAATCCTGGTAGATTTCAACCTGGCCTACAATCCTTACTGCGCCTACTCCGAGGCCTTCTCCTGTCCCCTGCCGCCGGTGGAGAACTGGCTCAAAGTGCCTATTCGAGCCGGTGAGAAACTATACCAAAAATCTGAGCACGACTAAAGTTTGGTAATAGAAACGTCTTCAATCGTCATTTTCTCTTCATTAAAAACAAAGGAAATACGGTACTTTTTGAAGATTTCGACCCCTGTTCCGGGGGCAGGGGGTTGGGGGGATACGCTTTGCCGCTGAAAAAGCACGTAAAAGGAGCGGGGACCGGTATCGCCGCCGGCGGCCGGGCGGGGCGGGGCCGCCTGAAGTTGGATGGCGCTGTCCGAGAAGGTGTTACCATCCTGAATCCACACGCTGATTTTCTGCCCGGCGCCCAGGCCGATGTTGCCCGCAGCTTCGTGAACGGGTTTGTCGGGGCGGATAGGGGGAGCTGGCTCGTTCGGGCGGCGCCCTTCCCAGGTCCAGGCGATGAGGGGCGCGGCGCCTCGTACAGGCTGCCCGTTTTGATCAACCAGATCAATATAGACGTATTGATTTGAGCCGCTTTCAGTTGCGGTTAACTGGCGAACGCCAACCAGCCGCCAGAGTTCAATCGGCGCCGGCCCTTGATTATCTGGCATAACTTTTTTGATGCCAACGCCGGCCGCTTCGGCGTTGTTATAGGCTTCACCCTCTTTGGCGTAATAATTTAGAATAATTTGCCGCCACTGCGGTACGTTGAGCATCGCTTCGACCGTCCTCTCTACTTTTCTAAACGTTAGAAAATAATCCACTGACTGAAAACCAGCTTCGCTGCCATTGCCAACCCCGCTCAGGTGATCGCTGGGTTGGTTATGGATGCCGATCCGATAAGTTCCCAGCGGGGCGCTAAACAGGGGCAGATTGCCCCAGTACTGGTCGGCTTTGCCCTTAGTGCTGGCTACCCTGGCCTGGTTGGCCTTAGTGTAAGCCGCAAAAGAGACACCTTCCAATGGTGTCCCGTCGGCGTCTTCAACCCTCACGTAAACGTAACCGTTGCCTTTTTCTTTGAATTGAACCTCGACTAATTTCCAGTAGCTTGCCTGGCCCTGGTATGGTTCAACCAGCACCATCGGCTCCAGGTACTTCAGCCGCTCGTCAATGCGCCGATCTTCAAATTGTTGGGCCTGGT
>JAHDWA010000139.1 GCA_023382535.1 Anaerolineae bacterium
TCCAACTATACCAAATCCGAGGGCTGACCGCCAACCTTTTCAGACAGCTTCTAAGGACAAAAGTGCCAGCCACTGATCGTGGCAAGTTATCGCCGCCAGGCCAGCAGCCAATGCTCCAGCCCGCTCACAACGAGGTATAAACACAGCGAGATGCCAGCCAGGGTAAAAAGCGCGGCAAACATCAGCGGCGTGTCAAATAAACCTTTGGACAGGTTGATCAAGAAACCCAGGCCCTGATCCGCCCCAACAAACTCGCCCACCACCGCTCCAATCACCGACAGAGTCACCCCAATTTTCAATCCACCTAGCAAAACTGGCATCGCCGCCGGTACTTCTAACATGATAAATGTCTGCCAGCGGTTGGCCCGCAGGGAGCGCATCAATGTTTTTAGACCGGCATCTACCGACCGGATCCCGACAATGGTATTGACCAGCACCGGAAAGAAAACCACCAGCGCACAAATCAGAACTTTACTTAATTTGCCGGAGCCAAACCAGATCACCAGCAACGGGGCAATTGCCACGGCCGGAATTGCCTGCGAGGCGACAACATAAGGCCCGACCAATCGCTCTAACAACGGGCTTTTAGCCAGGATGTACCCCAGCAGGGTAGCGCTGGTCAACCCCAGGGCTAAGCCCCCGACAATCGCCGCCAGGGTGGCCCGGCTGTGATGCCACAAAAGACCATTGGCGGCAATCGCGCCGATTTCATTAAAAACGCTGCTTGGGTCAGGCAAAATAAAGGTAGGATAGTTGCCTATCCTTACAATCATGGACCACAAGCCGATGAGCAAAACAATCCCCACAGGCAAAGCAATTATTTCCAGGCTTACCTGGCGCCACCGCTTTTTCTTGGTTTCGCCAGCACGCAGGTAAGCTGGATGTGCTTTAGGTGACTCTAAAACCTTGACCATCTCGTGCATAACTAAAACCCTTTCCCAAACAAGCAATAAAAATGCCCCGAATGTAAGCAAGCGCAAACATCGGGGCAGCAAAAACAAGCCGAGGCGTGGGGATTCCATAACGCCACTCCCCACAAAAAACCCCGAAGTACAAATACGTACTCCGGGGCGGCTTTAATTTCAGAGGACAACCCAAAATAATGGGAAGTCTGAATCAATCACCTTCTCCCATCCGGACTATACCGTCGGCCTCAGAATTACACTGAGTCGGCGTCCACCGCCTGCCCCCGTGCTAATAGACGGGCAGATTAAACTTGGGGTTTTAACCTGGGAACCAGTGGACGTTCGCGGGCTTGGCTGCCCCCGCAGCCTTACCGCCGGTCGGGAATTACGGCCAACTCTAACGGTTTGGCCACTCACCCTGCCCCGAAGGTAGATATTCGATTGAGCAAAATTATAATGATTTACTTGGAATGTGTCAATAATAAGCGGCGACTCTTTTGCTGCTTAGTTTGGTTCCGTCCAAAAAGTATGCTAGAATATGCTCCGTCACCCGTATTTTCCCAGGAAAGAGCTTTTATGTTCAAACGGATTCAACAACTATTTGGCGTTAAAGAAGAAACCAAACCGATTACAATTGTGTCAGGCTTACCTCGCTCGGGTACCTCCATGATGATGAAGATTCTGGAAGCGGGCGGCCTGCCGCCCCTCACCGACAGCATCCGTACAGCCGACACGGATAACCCCAAAGGCTATTACGAATTTGAGCGGGTGAAACAACTTCCAAAGGGCGACAGCGCCTGGCTTCTTGAAGCTCAGGGCAAGGCGGTTAAAGTAATTGCAATTTTTTTGCCGCATCTGCCTGCTGATTACAATTACCGCATCATTTTTATGCGGCGGGCCATGCCCGAAATTTTGGCCTCACAACGTGAAATGATCATCCGCCGGGGTGAAGACCCAAACCAAGTCAGCGATGAAGAGATGAGCCGGCTTTACGAGAAGCACCTTCATCACGTCAATACCTGGCTTGACCAGCAAAGCCATATTCAGCGCGTTGAAGTTCATTATAACCAACTTCTTCAAAACTCGCGGGTCGAACTTGCGCGGATCAACCGGTTTTTGGGTAACACGTTGAATCTTGAAAAAATGGTCGAGATAGTGGATCCCAGCCTTTACCGCCAGCGCCGGCCAAGCTGAATCATCAGGGTGCGCCGGGTTGGATGACAAAAGTGGCGGTAGCCACCGTCCGCCCGTTGACTTCTAGAGTAACTTTATACGGGCCGGGCTGGTAGCCGCCAGTTGGATTGTAATAGACCCAGGCTGTGCCGCTGCTGTTGTAGCCTGACGACCAGACATCCTGGTAAGCATCCAGCTCCGTATCCGCCCAGGTCCAGCGGTGAGCCCAGGTTGTGCCCGGTTTAATGTCATCGTAATCAAAAAAGAGATAAACCGGCTGCGTACCGGGCCGAAAAGAGGTTCCGATCTTTTCCGGTTGATTTTCGGCAGAAATTCCCTGGGCCAGACGCAGGTCAGTGAAAGGACTGTCCTCAGCAATTGTCGGAGCGCCCGGTGTGGGTAGGGGAATTAGCGTGGGGGTATTGGCTGGAGTAGGCGTAAATTCGGCAGTGGGGGTTGGGGTGTTGGTTACTTGGGCTACAAGTGGTGCATTTACCAGGGGTTCTTCCTCTAATTCAGGCTGAGATGCAAGCGTAACAGTTGCTTGGCTGCTGGCGGCTGGTGCGGGTGTATTGACGGCGGCGGGCAGGAATGAATTAGATAGAGAGACAACCCAAAAACCCAGAACCAACAAAAGGGCAATCACCGGTATACCGGCCAAAAACCAAACCAAGGGACGTTTCCAAAAAGGCAGGGTTGATTGCAGGCCTGCTTCTTTAATCTGGGCCGCCGCTGCTGCGGGAGCGCGTACCGGGGCTGTTCCCTCAATAGCCACCGAAAGCGCCCGGACAAACTCTGCGCCGGTGTTGTAGCGCAACTCTAACCCCTTTGCCAGCATCCGCCCGATGGCTTCACTTAACGGCAACGGAATGCTGGAGTTGACCAGGTGCAGCGGTCGAGGCTGCTCGTAAGCCTGCGCGTGCAGTACCGCTGCTGGCGTGCCGGTAAAAGGTGGTTTATCGGTTAACATCTGGTAGCAGAGAATTCCCAGCGCGTAAAGATCAGACTGGCGGGTTGGTCCCTGACCATGCACCCGCTCCGGGGCCATTGTTTCAGGGCAGCCAACCGCGAAACCCTGCTTGACCAAGCTGGTGCCCACCATGGCCTGGGTTTGTCCAAAATCAGCCACGGTGGCGTGGTCGTTGGCGTCAAGGTAAACGCGGTAGGCTGACAGGTCGCCGTGAGTGATTGATTTTTGATGGGCATAATCCAGAGCTGAGGCAACTTGGCGGGCGATAATCAACATGCGCTGCGGGGAGAAAGGCCCTTCTTCCGCTAACACCTCGGCCAGGGGCCGGGCGTCAATTAACTCGCGGACAACGTACAGAACGCTGCCCTGTTGTTTGGCTTCATAAGTACGGACAATATTGGGATGCTCCAGCTTGGCCGTTTGTTTGGCCAGTTCTTTGAAGCGCCGCCCAAAAAATTCATCAAAGGTAAATTGATAAGCCAGCATCTTAACAGCTACCTCTGCCCCATCAAAACGACGGCGCGCCCGGTAGACAATGGCCAGATCCCCCCGGCCAATTTCCTCTTCAAGGATATAGTCTTGAAGCTGGATTTCTAATGTAACAGTAGTCATTCCTGCTCCATTTAAGATAACAAATCGCGGAGGGCCGACACGCCTGCCAACGAGGTGGCCTGCTGCACGGCATCAACAATAGCCAGAGCTGTGGCTTCAGCTCCATAGGCGCCGATGAAGTTAACTTCAGCCGCTTTCCCCTGACATGTAGCTAGAGCGAAAATTGTATCGCCATCAAACATGGTGTGGGCCGGGCGAACGGCACGAGCCAACCCATCATGAGCCATTTGGGCCACCTTGTTGACCGCCTCCTTTGAGAGCAAGGCATTGGTAGCCACGACGCCGATAATGGTGTTCCCAGAGCCGGTGAAGCTCTCCATCATCCGCATTTTCAATACTTGCATGGTATCAACAAAATCTCCATCTGGCAACTTTCGCGCCCCCGCAAGAATGGCTCCGCTGGCCGGATTGATCACATCTCCCAGGCAGTTGACCGCCATCAGCGCACCGACCCACAGACTTTGTTCCAATTCAATCACCGCCGTACCGATACCGCCCTTCATCTGAGCTGCCTGGCCCAGGATTTTGCCAACTGTCGCGCCTGTTCCCGCGCCAATAGTCCCTGTAGCGCTGGAATTGAGATTGCCGGCCGCCGCCTGGCAAGCCGCATAACCCATCGTTCGATCAGGGCGGATGTCGGCCCGGCCAATGCCCAAGTCGAACAGCACGGCTGCCGGTACAACCGGTACCTGAGCTACACCGGCATTAAAGCCGATAGAATTTTCTTCCAGCCACTGCATGACCCCGTCGGCGGCAGCCAGGCCAAAGGCGCTGCCGCCGGTCAGCAAGACCGCGTGGACTTTTTCGACCAGGTGCATAGGGCGCAGCAAATCAGTTTCCCGCGTGCCGGGTGCGCCGCCGCGCTGATCCACGCCGCCGACTGCGCCGGCAGGGGTCAAAATGACCGTGCAGCCGGTCGCTGCGGCAAAATCTTGGGCGTGACCCACCTGCACGCCGGGAATAATATTCAGCGAGTTAGACATTTTATAGGCTGTGATCATTTTTTCCCTGTTTTGCGTAATCTTAGCACATTTGCTGGTAAAATAAACTTCCTCTTGCTATAATGAGGCGAGGAAAAGAGAGGCGAAGCCGCGAGGGAATATTTGTCACTTCCTCGTATCTTCGCCTCACCTTTGGGAGTCAGATTTTGGTCCAACCACAACTCACCTTGATTTTGGGCGGCGCCCGGAGCGGCAAGAGTGCATACGCCGAAAAATTGGCCGCTGAATGGGGCCAACATGTGCTCTACATCGCTACCGCCGAGGTGGGCGACGAAGAGATGGCTCAACGTATCGCCGCTCACCGCCTGGCTCGTCCGGCTGCCTGGCAAACCCTGGAAGCGCCGTCTCATGTCGGCACAGCGTTGGCTGAAATTAAAGACACGCCAGAGGTGCTGCTGCTCGATTGTCTGACCTTGTTGACCTCCAACATCCTGTTGATGCTGGAAACCGAACCCCAAGCAGTTATTGAAGCCGCCGTGCAGGCTGAGCTTGAAGCGATCCTGTCGGCGCAGGTGCGCCTGAATGCGCCGCTGATTGTGGTCTCAAACGAAGTGGGCCTCGGTCTGGTGCCCCCCTACCCGCTGGGCCGCATTTATCGTGACCTGTTGGGGCGAGCAAACCAGTATCTGGCCGCCCGGGCCAACCGGGTGGTTTTTATGGTTGCTGGACTAGCAATGATAATAAAGGATGAACCCCCTACCGGGGCAGGTGATGAGGGACTGCCGAGCGCGGAGCGCCCGGCGAGGATGAAAAATTAAACTCATCCTTCCTATGGTGAGTTAGATGCTTTCTTTAACCTTGGCTCAAGAACTTAAAGCGGCGGGTCTAACCTGGACTCCGGCCAAAAACGACTTCTTCGCCATTCCCGACCGGGGTCTGGATGACGGGGTGTACGTCATCAGTGATATGACCGTACTGGTTGAGCTGGTCAACGGCCACTTGGCGGTGACTTTTCACGGCGCAGTTGAGTGGGCCTTGGACCATGTTTTTGTGTCTGACCTGGTTTGGCTGCCAACGGAAACGCAGTTGCGGGAATTGTTGGAACAGCGGCTCATCGGCGAGGCTGAGCCGGCCCTGCAATTGACCAGCACGGCTGATGGCTACTGGTGCGAGATCCGCTTTCGAGGGGAACGCATCCTTTTTGAAGCGTTTGGCGCGAATGAAGCCTACGCTACGGCTTTGTTGTATGTCTTGCAGAAAGAGGATTGAAATCATAGGGTGGTCTAATCCTATCTCAGCCTCAGCCTGGAAAAATGATGACGTGGATTTCCTTCGGACCGTGAACGCCCATGCTCAGGGTTAGTTCAATATCGGCGGTGCGGCTGGGGCCGGTGATGAGGACAAAGTTGCTGCCCTCGGCAGTAATCCCTGGATTGGCGGCCAAAAAAGCAGGCAGGGAGGGATAAAGCTTCTGCGCCGGCAGCAGGGCAATATGCACCGGCGGCAAGAGCGAGGCCAGGCGGCCTCGGCCCGGACCGCTGACCAGGGCCAGAGTTCCCGTATCGGCCAGTCCTCCTTGCGCCCCGGTCAGGCCGACCCAAACGCCGTCCAGGCGCGCCAAGCCTGCTTTGCGCCCCTCGGCCTCAGCCGGTAAGTCATTGATTTCAACCGTAATGCCAGCTTCAGCCAGCGCCCCGCTGACCCAGGCCAGACCAAGTTCCTCACTATCCCAGGCTATAATTCGTTCCGCCTGATGTTTCTGTAAAATTTCCAGGATGATCGCCAAAACAGACCCGGTTTCTTCCAGAAGGTGAACATAGCCCGACAGCGCCCGCAGCTCCCGCGCAAAATCCTCTGCCATTTTCGCCAGCGGGGTATTGGTCTGATAGCTGTAACCCCGGAAAGAGCCGGGATGCTCAGGTGTAGCTGCTGGCAGATGCGTGTGGCCGAGGCTGTTTTTGAGACGATTGAGAAAGTTCTCTTGATTAAGGTTCATAATCCCTGCTTTACCACTACTTTCCTTCGGGCCATAGGATCATCTACAACCTTTTAGACTATTCTCTCTCTTCCCGCCAGCGCTGGCTGAAGGATTTGGGAGCAAAGGCCGGAAAGTCGCGAGAGTCGGTCCAGGTGGCCAGCGGACCGGGCAGCTTCTTGATCCAGCCGTTTCGGGCTAACACTTTCATTCCACTCCGGCCCATTTGACCCCCCAGGCGATACAACCAGGGCCGGACCACGGCCAAGCGGTAGAGCCGGATACTCAGTTTGAGCCAGGCTGGCGCTTTACCCGCTTTGATGCCCTTATCCCGCAGTTTGAGCAGCATGCGCGGGATGTCAATACGCATGGGACAAACCTCGCGGCAGGCGCTGCACAGGCTGCTGGCGTGAGGCAGTTCGCTCCAGGGTTCCAGGCCAAACAGGCCGGGTGTCAGCACCGCGCCGACCGGGCCAGGATAGATGCTGCCATAAGCATGCCCGCCGATCTGCTGGTACACCGGGCAGATGTTTAGACATGCCCCGCAGCGAATGCAGTACAAAATTTCGGCCAGTTCGCTGCCCAAAATTTTGCTGCGGCCGTTGTCGAGGATGATGATATGAAGTTCGTCAGGGCCGTCAGGCTCGGCCGATTTACGATTTACGATTTTGGATTTACGATTAGCAGAGATTATTTCCTCTTCGCCTCTTTTTCGCGGCCCGGTAATGATGTTGCTGTAGACGCTCAATTTCTGGCCGGTAGCGCTGCGGGCTAATAATTGCAGCATCACTCCCAGGTCTTCGAGAGTTGGGACAAGCCGTTCCATGCCCATCATCGCTACGTGGATGCGCGGGGTAGTGGTGGTCAGGCGGCCGTTGCCTTCATTCGTCACCAGGCAAATGCTGCCGGTTTCGGCCACGCCAAAATTGACTCCGCTGATGCCCATATCGGCCTGCAGAAAGTCGGCGCGGAGCATGCGCCGGGCCAAAGCGGTCATGCTGGGCACGTCGGCCAAATCGGAGTCGGTCGCCTTGAGTTTTTCACGGAAAAGATCAGCTATTTGCTGCCGGCTCTTGTGGATGACCGGGGCAATGATGTGCGAGGGTTTTTCCTGGGCCAGTTGGATGATGTACTCGCCCAGGTCGGTCTCGACCACGCGCACACCGGCGGCTTCCAGTTCGTGGTTGATTTCCAACTCCTCGCTGATCATGGATTTGGATTTGACCACGGTTCTGACCCCTCGCGCCTTCGCTAACTCGACCACATAGCGATTGGCCTCCTCCGGCGTTTCGGCCCAGCAGATGTGACCCCCGTTCGCCTCTACCGCCCCGGCAAATTGAGCCAGGTAACGGTCGAGGTGGGCCAGGGTGTGAGCGCGCAGCGTGCGGGCGTGGTCGCGCAGCGCGTCGGCTTCCGGCAGGGAAGCGAAGGCACTGCGGCGGAGAGTCACAAAACGGGTGGTCGCCAACTCCAGCGCGGCGCGGAGTTTTTTATCTTGCAGCGCATCTTCAACGCGCTCATAAAAGGTCAGGTTGGCTGCGGTCATTCTCGGCCTGTCCTCGCCAGCACTTCGGCCAGGTGCTTGACTTGCACCCGGCTGCCCCGCCGCCGCAGCCCGCCGGCAATGTGCATCAGGCAGCTCACATCCCCGCCGACGACCGTATCCGCGCCGGTGGCCTCGATGTTGTCCAGTTTGCGCTGCAAAATCGCCCCAGAGATGTCGCCCATCTTGACGGCAAAAAGGCCGCCAAAGCCGCAGCAGGCTTCGGCCTCCGCTAGTTCCTTGAACTCGACGCCCTCGACGTGGCCGAGCAGTTGGCGCGGCTGCTCTTTGAGACCCATCCCCCGCAGGCCGTGACAGGAGGCATGGTAGGTGAGACAGCCGCCGGCACAGGCGTGAAGGTCGGTGACACCCAGAACGTCTACTAAAAATTGGCTGAATTCATAGGTGCGCCCGGCGACCTCCCTGGCTTTGGCGGCATAAGCGGCGTCGCCGGCCAGAATTTCGGAGTAGTGGTGAACTATCATGTCGGCGCAGGAGCCGGAGGGGACTACGATAGGGGCATCGCTTTGGGAGAGGACGTCGAGGGTGTGGCGAGCCATGGCCCGGGCGTCGTCCCAAAAGCCGCCGTTAAAAGCCGGCTGGCCGCAGCAGGTCTGCGCCTGAGGAAATTCGACCTCAAGGCCCAACTCCTCCAAAATTTTGACGACGGCGAAGCCGGCATCGGGGAAAAAGTTGTCTACCAGGCAGGTGACAAAAAGCTGGACCCGCTTGATGCTGCTCTTGTGGGGTGGTGGTGCGGATTTTGGCGGGCTATCTTGGTGACTCATAGCTGTGCTCTCCACGAGCTTTACAGAATATTTTAATGGCAAGGCCAGCAAAGAGCAAAACAAGGCTGTCGGCCCTATTAATCTTGTTGCTTTTTTCTCCTTCCTATCGCTCATAAGCGGTATTGGCAGTAACCTAACCGGATGAGAAGACCGAGCCAAAAATAATGCTATTTTTGTGTTGAAATCGCCTTGCCGAGTATGGTAACAGCAGCATCATAACCGTATAATGTGAGGTAATTTCGATAGGGGGATGCTTGGATGAAGGAAAAAATTCTGGCAATTGATAGTGATCCTTTTACCTTATCGGTCATTAAACAAGCCCTGGAGGCGACCGGTTATCGCGTGCTTACGGCGCTGGATGGGGAAAGTGGTTTGCAGCAGTTTCATAAATCCCAACCGGATTTGATCCTGCTCGACATCATGCTGCCTGGGTTAGATGGCTGGAAACTCTGCCGCCGTATCCGCGCTGTCTCAAACGCGCCGATCATTATCCACACCGCCCTGGAATCCCCCGAGCATATGTTACAGGCAATTAAGGTGGGGGCCAATGATTATGTGGTCAAACCGGTTACGCCGGAGGTTATCCAGGTTCATGTAGACACCCTCTTGAAAGGCCGCTTTCAACGGGAACAAATTTTGCCCTCGTGGGTGTCCTACGTGTCTTCTACCCATGAGGCTGTCCCGCTTGCTGGGATAAATCAAAACTTTCCGCTAGAAAAACAGTTTGGTTAGCCGGTTTTGCTCTTCGCAGAGCAGGCCGAGTAAAAAAGACTCCGAGGGGTTTAGCTGCCCGGAGTCTTTTTGTTTTTCTTATACTTTTGCAGTAACTGGAGAAAAGTGCCAGTCACCTGAGTAGCAACCTTTTGTAAATACGAGCGGCGTGGACTAAAATCAACCGCAAAATTTGTGGAATTATTAGGAGCCTGGCATGGCAATTGAATATCGTCGTTTAGGTTAGTGGCTATGACTGAACTGACGCTTGAACAAAAAACTCCCCGCAACATCGAAGTTGATCTCAAGCAGCGCCAGGTACGGATTATCTGGATGGATGAGTATCGCAGCGTCTATCCGCTGGACTACCTGCGCCAAATCTGTCCCTGCGCTACCTGCAATGCCCAGCGCCGCAATCAAGACCCGCTGCGCATTTTGAAACCCGATCAAATTGTGACCAGGGCGGAACTGCGGGCAGAGCGGCCGGTGGAGATGGTTGGCAATTATGCCCTGCAATTTTTCTGGACCGATGGGCACAATGCCGGCATTTATTCGTTTGAGTTTCTGCGGGAGAAAAGTCCAGAGGCAAAACCGTAATACGTTTAACGGGCAAAATTAACCCCACAAGAGGAGGGCTGGAAGGTTGGTCCTTCTTTATCCAGCCCTCCAACTACTTTAAAGGCTTGCCATTAATTGAGCCGTTTTGCTTCCATTTTCCTGGAGAATGGCCTCTGTTTCATCTTCAAGGAGGAGGCCGGTTTTGAAAAGGTGCTCGATAATTCGGCGGGCATTTTGCTCAGGGGTATGATTGACGGTATCCAGGATCATTTCCGGATCGAGGGGCGGCTCGTAGGGGTCATCAATGCCGGTTAGTCCCAGCAGGTCTCCGCGCTGGCTTTGCGAATAAAAGCCCTTGCTGTCCCGCTCGATGCAAACTTCCAGCGGGGTGTCCACAAAAACTTCGATAAAGTTTTCCCCAATCATGCGGCGGCAGTCATTTCTGGCGGTGCGGTAGGGGCTGATAGCGGCAGTAATCACAATGCCGTTATGTCTAACAATCTCCGCCGCCACAAAGCCGATGCGCCGAATGTTGATATCGCGGTCTTCCTTGCTAAACCCCAACCCCTTGGAAATATGGGTGCGGATAGCTGCACCGTCGAGAATGGTCACCTGCCGGCCCTGTTCCAGGAGCAAGCTGGTCAGGGCTTCGGCAGTGGTGGATTTGCCGGCTCCACTTAGGCCGGTGAACCAGATGCAAAAGCCCTGCTTGTGGCGCGGCGGCGACATTTTGCCCAGGATGGCGGCCGTCTCTGGCCGGGTAAACCAGGAGGGCAGCGCCCGGCCGTGGGCCAGGTACTCGTTGCGCACCTGCGTCCCCGAAATGGAGAAGACTCTGGCCTCCGGCGGAACTTCGGTTTCTTCAACATAGCGGTCTTCGTCGGGGAGATAGGAGAGGGCTTTGAAGGGCACCATTTTAACCCCGACTTCTTCGCTGTATTTCACCAGCAAATCCTGAGCCTCGTAAGGACCGTAGAAAGGTTTGCCGCTGGAATCTTTGCCGGGACCGGCATGGTCGCGGCCAACAATAAAATGGTTGGCCCCATAGTTGCGGCGAATGATGGCATGCCAGACGGCTTCACGCGGGCCGGCCATGCGCATGGCGACTGGGAGCAGGCTGAGCATGGCCCGCTGGGGATCATAATAGTTTTTGATCAGGGTTTTGTAAATACGGACGCGGGTGTAATGGTCCACATCGCCCGGCTTGGTCAGGCCGACCGCCGGATGCAGCAAAAGCGCGCCGTTGATTTCGGCCATGGCCCGCTTGGTCAATTCTTCGTGGATGCGGTGGAGCGGGTTGCGCGTCTGAAAGGCGACGACATTGGGATAGCCCATATGGGTCAAGCGGCGGCGGACCTCGGTGGGGGAGAGGCGCAGTTCAGAAAAATCGTAGGCCCGGGGCAAGTTGATGACCCGCAGCGGCCCGGAGATATAGACTTTGCCCCAGGTTTCCATTTCGGCCACCAGGGGGTGGCGGGCATCGGTGGTGCCGCAAACGTGATGCGCCTCGCGATTGGCGTCCCAGGCAAAAGCCTCCTCCACCCGCATGATCGCAATCAGGTTATTCTTGTTGTTGCGCAGGGCGATCTCTTTGCCCAGGCGCAGCGGAGTATCTTCGTCAATGGGCAAGGTGATGGGCATGGGGAAGATCAGGCCGTTGGCCAGGCGCATCTCTTCGACCACCCGGTCGTAATCGGCTTTGCCCATAAAGCGCTCCAGGGGCGAGAAAGCACCTATGGCCAGGAGTTCGAGATCGCACAAGGAGCGGCTGGAGAGCTGGATGGAAGGCAGGGTATTCGCTTGACGGGTTAGTTCGGCTCGCTCTTCCTCGGGCACAACCAGATTGACAAGTTTGCCCCCATAGGGCGAAATCAATAGGTCATTTTGCACTTTATTGCCTCCTTTGATGGTTACGGATATTCATCTGTAACCTAATCTTCTCCAGACTTTAGTCTGCTTCAGCTTTATTTGGAAGGCAAAATCCCCTGCGACTCCAACTCATTGATAATCTGCTCCACAATTTCCTCGGTGCTGCGCAGGTCGGTCTCGACGATGAGTTCCGGGGCCTGGGGTTCCTCGTAGGGCGAGGAGATGCCGGTGAACTGCTTGATTTCGCCGCGCAGAGCTTTGGCGTACAAGCCTTTGGGGTCGCGTCGTTTGCATACTTCCAGGTCGCACTTGACGAATATCTCAAAGAAGCGACCTTCGGGCAGGATGGACCGGGCGAAATCTCGTTCACTCTGGAAGGGCGAGATGAAACTGCACAGGACAATGTTGCCGTGCCCAAATCCCAGGCGGGCCACTTCTGCCGCCCGGCGAATATTCTCGTTGCGGTCGGCGTCGGAAAAGCCCAGGTCGCCGTTGAGGCCATGCCGGAGGTTATCGCCGTCCAGAAAGAAAGTATGGCAGTTCCGCTCAAACAAGACCTGCTCCAGCTTTTTGGCAACGGTTGATTTACCCGAGCCGGACAGCCCGGTAAACCAGAGCACGGCCCCCTTATGCTCGTTGTGCTTCTCCCGCATTTCCAGGGTAACGCCGCCAATTTCCCAAACCACATCCGTTGATTTGCGCCGTTCAATGGCCGGGCGCTTGGCGGGTTCAGGCGCCGGCTCAACCAGGTCGCTGATGCTCCGCGACCGGCCGCGAATCATTCCGGCGGCGACGGTTGTATTGGTGTACGGATCAATCAGAATGAAGCTGCCGGTATTGCGGTTGATTTCGTAGCGGTCAAAGAAGAGGGGATGGGTGGTGGTGATTTGCACCCGGCCAATTTCGTTGAGCAATAAGGACTCGCTGCGTTCGCGGTGCATGGTATCCACGTCAATTTTATAGTTCAGTTCCGAGATAAAGGCTTTGACCACGCGGGTGGTGTGTTGCAGCCAGAAAGTGCCCTGCGGGTTCATGGGCGTTTCGCTCATCCAGCAGATAACCGCATCCACCTGGTTGCTCTTTTGGGGCAGATTGTGGGTGCGGACAATCATATCACCCCGGCTGATGTCAATTTCATCGGCCAGGGTCAGGATGACCGAATCGCCGGCGACCGCTTCGGCCTGCTCGCCTTCAAAAGTAACGACCGATTTGATCCGGCTGCCCAGGCCGGAAGGAAACACAACGACCTCTTCGCCGGGGGCGATGCGGCCAGAGGCAATTTGCCCGGCGAAGCCCCGGAAATTCTGGTTGGGCCGGATGACAGTCTGGACCGGAAAGCGGAAATCCACCAGGTTGCGGCTCCCGCCGACGTTGACGTTTTCCAGGTGGTGCAGCAAGGTCGAACCGTCGTACCAGGGCATGGTCGTGCTTTTCTCAACAACATTGTCGCCTTTAAGAGCAGAAATAGGGATAAAAACGATGTCTTGGACCGAGAGCTTGGCCGCGAAATCTTTGTAATCGGCCATAATCTGATCGAAAACTTTTTGCTCGTAATCTACCAGGTCCATCTTGTTGACGGCGACGACGAGGTGAGGAATATGGAGCAGAGTAGCCAGAAAGCCATGCCGCTTGGATTGGGTCACAACCCCCTTGCGGGCATCAATCAGGATAATCGCCAGTTCGGCTGTGGAAGCGCCGGTGACCATATTGCGGGTGTATTGGATGTGGCCGGGGGTGTCGGCAATGATAAACTTACGCTTGGGCGTGGCAAAGTAGCGATAAGCGACATCAATGGTGATTTTCTGCTCCCGTTCGGCCCGCAGCCCATCGGTCAGCAGGGCCAGATCTACATACTCATCGCCGCGTTCGTGGCTGGCCCGTTGTACGGCTTCCATTTGATCCTCAAAAATAGCTTTCGAGTCGTACAATAAACGGCCAAT
>JAHDWA010000140.1 GCA_023382535.1 Anaerolineae bacterium
CCGCTGCTGGGCTGCGCCTTCACCAACTTCCGCAAGGACGAGCACGCCACCCGCGCCGCCGTGCAAACCTTTGAACACGGCTGGATGCTCTGGCTGGAAACCGATACCGTGCTCAACGTTGACCCGATCTACGTCTTCTACGAAGACAACGGCTCTTACCTCCGCTTTGGCGACCAGGTGCTGACCGACGCGCACAAGTACGCGCCGACCGACCCCGGTTTCTTCAAAGTCGGTGACCGCTTTGCCAAAGTGTACTGGGAGTACATCGGCCGAGAAGGCCGGGCGCGGCTGGGCCGGGCGACCAACGAGGCCAGGGACAGTAAAGGTGCGTTCCAGGAGTTTGTCAACGGCCGGATGTTCTGGGCCGGCGAGTCCGATACCATCTACATCATCTATCGCGGCACCTACGACTTCGACCGCGATGGGCAGAGCACCTGGCAACAGGGCTGGACAAGCTTTGAGGATAAGTTTGAGGAGGGGAAGTAGGGAGTAGTCAGTGATCAGTAGCCAGTAGTCAGAGTTCAGAATTCAAAAGGGTTTTAAGCCTGGCAAAACGAAAAGAGCGGAGGCGAGATGAAGCCTCTGCTCTTTTTGATTCGGGTGACGGGTGTCCGCTGTTTGGGGCTGCTTTGCGGCTTGTGGCCTGCTACTTGGTGGTGTAATGCAAAATCCCCTCGCCGACGACCCAGCCTTCGTTTTCATCGAGCATCATCATGGCCGAAAAACGAAGAGGCCGTGGACTATCAAATATCTCCCATTCCCCATCTTTGTAGTGCAACATGCCTTCGCTACTGCTCATCCACCCTTCATGGGCATTAACCATACCCATCGCATGTAAAACTGTGTTTGGCTTCGGCAAGGTAACACTTTCCCAAGCATTATCGTGATAATGCAAAAGTACATGTTCCCCTAAGGCCCACCCCTCTGACACATTACTCATATTAATCTCAAACAAATTCTGATCGGTAATTGGCAAGGTGTTAAGCCAAGTATCATTTTTATAATACAAGATGGTACCCCCGAGTCCTACTGCCCAACCCTCTTGCTCAGTGACCATGTCTATAGCGGTTAACCAGGATTTAGTTGGTCGGGCCACTTCTTGCCATTTACCATCAAGAAAATGAATAATTAAGCCATCCTGCCCTACTGCCCAGCCTTCATTTTCATTCACCATATTTACGTCTTCAAGATGCTGAGTAACCGGACTGGAAAACAATTGCCAAACATTTTGAGTGAAATGCAGGATTGTGCCATTCCAACCCACTGCCCAACCCTCCGTAGGGTTAATCATATCAATTGCATTTAATTTGCTCCCATCAACAATCGGGCTATTTACTGGCTGCCATTCATCATCTTTGTAATGCAGAATGACACCGCCTCCTCCTACCGCCCAACCTTCATCTTCAACCCAGTCTATGTCGTCCAATACTGGTAGTTTTAGGCTTTCACTAACTAACTTCCAAGAGTCGTCCTCGTAATGGAGTAATGTGCTATCTTTGCCAACTGCCCAGCCCTCTTCGGCGCTGATCATATCAATCGAATAGAGGTCTTTCTGGGTAGGACTCGCCACATCCTGCCAAACCCCAGCCTGATAATGCATAATAAGTCCATGAGCGCCAACTGCCCAGCCCTCCTCAGTACCAACCATAGCTATTGCTTCCAAGAATAATCCCTCACCCAAGTTAATCTCTTTCCACTTATCTTCGCTGTAGTGTAAAATTCTACTCCCTACGGCCCAGATTTCATCCTCGCCACTCAAGGTCAAATCACTCAAAACTGGCGTATTACCAGAAAGCGGTACAGACTCCCAGGCATTATTACTGTAATGTAACAAGCCACTGTCACCTGCAGCCCAACCTTCTTCAGCATTTACCATTGCGATGGCTAATAATCCACCGGTAGCGGGATTATCTACATGCTCTAATTTTCCTTGGTAATAATGCACCAGACCGCCCTCAGTCCCTACTGCCCATACATCATCCGGCCCAACTACGGCTAGGTCAAAGAGTTGCACGACGCCGCCGGGAAAAATGAACGCTTGCACTGTACCGTCCTTATAATGCAGCAGCGTCCCTCCATTCACACCCCACCATTCGTCGGGATTGACGGTGGAGATAGCATAAAAATTGTTGGATGACGAGACTCCATAAACTTGTTGCCAGACCCGTTGAACCTGCTCTGGTGGGGTAGTGTAATGAAGCACTACTCCATTGTGGCCCACTGCCCATCCTTCGTCAGTATTGGGTATAGAAACATCGTACAAATCATTATAACAAGCTACTCCCCCACTCGGATCACACTCCCACCGCCCCACCTTTGCAGGAATTGGAATCACGGTTGGAATCGGCGTGGCTGTTACTGTGGCGGTGGGCAGCACAACTACCACCGGCGCAGGCGTCGGAGCTGGCCCCGGCCCGGCGCAGGCAGCCAGGAGAATGAGCGGCAAGATGAAGTAAGGGATAAGCAGGTTTCTATTCATGGAGGAACTTCCTTCAAAGACTATTTTCTGACTACTGGCTACTGACTACTGTCTCACTCCGCACAATCTCATACAACACCATCGAAGGATACCCCGCCGGATGGTAGGCCCGGGTCAACTCCTTTAATGCCAATCCCTCTCCGGCCAGGGCCAGGCGAGCCTCGGTGTCGGACTGCCAGGAAGGGAAGGCGATCAGGTGGCCGGGTTTGGCTTTGGCGGCCAACTCGCCGGGCGAGGCCCAATATTGCAAATCGTAAGGATAGCCCCACAGGTAAAAGCGCCAGTGCGTGCCCAGCCAGCGATGGTAAAGGGTGTGGTCGGCCCCGGCGTGGCCCTGCAAGTAGGCCACAATCTGCTCGATGCCTTGCAGGGCCTGGCTGTGGCTGCCCAGGGGATAGCGCCCATTGACCGAATCCTGTACCGGGCGGGCCAGGGTCAGCGCCAGCAGGACGGCCAGGGCCAGTCCATACATCAAACTTGCCAGCGGCTGCCACTCAAGCCGGGCGTCGAGCCAGGAGCATTTCAGGAGGGACCAGGGCCACAGTAACACCCGCGCCAGCAGCAAAGCCAGGAAAGGAATCAGGCCCAACAGGTAGCGATCCCAAATTTGAAAGGAGAAGAGGGCGTGGCCGAGGAGGAAGAGAAGGGTGAAGAGAGTAAATAGCCAATCGGCTTGGGTTGCGGAGCAGGGGAGCAGGGGAGCAGGGGGGCAGCGGAGAGAATTTTCGGCGGTCGGCGGTCGGTGGTCCCAAAGGGAGGCTTCGCACTCAGCGGTCGCCTTTCGGCAAGCCCACACCCCATACCCCAACAGCAGCGGCAGCCCAACCATAAAAATTCCGTTAAACAGCGGCGAAGCGGTGCCGTAGGCCAGCAGCTCAACAAATCCCCACCACCGTTCTCCAAAGCTGGCCGCGTCGGTGGTTAGGCCGCCGTAATTGGTGAGACTGTAGGTCAAGAAATTAGGGGCTTGGGCGCGGGTGAGAGTCCAGATGAAGAGGGGGAGGAGGGTGAGGAGGATAGAAAACGTAAAACGTAAAACGTAGAGCGTAAAGCCTGAGATATGAGACGCGGAACGTAAATCGTAAATCGTAAATACCCCTGGACGGGGCACAGGTCGTAAATCGTAAATCGCCAGCAGTCCCAGCACGAGCGGTATAAAAAAGAGGCCCTGCTGCTTCGTAGCGATTGCCAGCCCCAAGGCGACCCCGGCCCAGCCGGCTCGACCGTGGGCGGCGGCCAGGCAGGCGGCCACAACCAGGGCGACCAGCAGCGGATCGGTGAAGGCGGTCGGCGCAAAAAGGAGGGTGAAGGGAGATAAGGCGACCAGCCAGGCGGCCAGGATGCCTGTTCCAGCCCCGTACAACCTGCGTCCCAGCCAAAGGGTCAAGCCAACGGTGAGCGCGGTCGCCAGCAGCGAGGGCAATCGCGCCGCCGCTTCGGTTGCGCCCAGGAGTTCCATCGCCCCGGCGACGGCATAAAGGAACAGGGGCGGCTTGTCAACGGGTGTGACCACCAGCCAGGGGTCCGCGCCGGAGGTGATTTGCAAAGCCCAGGTGGCATACAGGGCTTCGTCGTGGTGAAAGCGCTGGGTTGCCAGCAGGTTGGCCGGGAGCAGGACTGCGCTCAGCACGGCCAGGCCTACGGCGGCGGTCAGCCAGCGCTGCCTGAATTGAGCGAAAAGACGCGAAATGAGAGCAGCCAAGGATTGAAGCGGCGAGGATGACGGAGCAGGTGAGTTTGCGGCGGGAGGATACATCGTAAAATAATGATTCTTATTTTCAGGGCAATTCGTGAAATTCGTGGCCGGTTTTTAGCCCGTAACCGTCCCTTCCAGAACAACTTTGGACCGGGCCGCGCGCAAAAAGAGGACCAGCGCCAGGGGCACCAGCGCCGCGACCAGGCCCAGCCAGCTCATCGTGGTAAAACTGGTGGCGGCAAAGACAAACCCGCCACCCAGGCTGCCTACCCCGGAAGCCACGTTGACGACGGCGTCGGTCAGGCCCTGCACCCGGCCCTTTTCATGCGGCCGTAAGATATCGGCTAACAGGGTTGAACCGGCCACGAAACAGCAGTTCCAGCCCAGGCCGAGCAAAAATAAGACGATCACCAGCCAGTAGACCTCGGCGGACAGCGGCGCCAGCAAACAGGCGGCGACCAGCAGCAGGCTGCCAATGATAATCATTTTGACCCGCCCCAGGCGGTCCACCAGCCAGCCGACCGGAAAAGACAGGCCAAACATACCCAGGGTGTGGGCCATAAACACCCAGGAAATGGCCGCGATTCCATGCTGGTGATGGTGCATATGCACCGGGGTAATGGTCATCACCCAAACCATCGTTAATTGGCCAAAGACCATGGCTGCTACCGCCAGTTTGGCCCACGGCTCGTTAAAAAAGACCTCCTGGAAGCTGCGCCCCTGTTGGGCAGGCAGCGCCGGGCCAGGTTCGAGCGCCGCCAGTTGCCGGCCGATCTGCTGCGGGTCGGGCCGCAGGAAAATGGTAATCATCACCAAAGAAATTGCCAGAAACAGTGCCGCGGCAAACCACGGACCGCTCAAACTTGGGGCGTTGAATTGTTCGGCGGCCAGGCCGGTCCACTTGATCAGGGCCGGCCCGCTGATCGAGCCAACCGTTCCCCCCAAGACCACCAGGCTGATGGCCCGGGCGCGTTTACTGACGATGTTCGCCTCCGCCGCCGCGTAGCGCCCCAAATCAATGACGCCTTTGGCCAGTCCCATCAGCAAAACCCCAGCCAGAAAAAGCCAGAGCGACTCCTGGATGACGGCAACACCGGCGACCAGCGCGCCGCCGATCCCAAACAGGTGTCCCACCGACAGCCCGATCCGGCGGCCAAATTGATCCATGAGCCGGCCGATCGGGTAGGCCACCAGCGCCGCCCCTACCAAAATTAAGGTTGAAGGGACTCCCGTCCACTGGCTGTTACCGCCGGCCAGTTCCACAGCGATGATGGAACTGATGGTAAAGAGCATAATCACCGACGCCGAAAACAAGCTTTGAGACACCAGCAGTGCCGCCGTTATCTTTTGCCCGGCTTTTTCCAAACTATTCATCCTTGTTCCCCCAGATTTTCTTTTAGAGACAGACGACAAGATAAAGGACTATTATACCGTATTTGCCGATTTCAAACTACTTTGAGGGTTTCAACTTTTTAGACAACCCCGGCAAGACTGTGTATAATCATAGCGTCGCGGCAGGCTGTAAAACTGTCGTGACCGGTCCAAACCCTCTTTATCCCTGGCTGCATAGACAAACGCACACGGAGGCAACGCTGATGGACGCCCAGGAATTTTTGGCCGCTCTGGCCCAAATTTACCCGCCCAAGCGAATGCTGGCTCAAGCCGCTGAACTGGCCCCTTACGAGTCCGATGCGCTGACCGCCTTTCGGGCGCGGCCCCGGGCGGTGGTGCTGCCCGAAAGCGCCGCCGAAGTCATCAGGACGGTCAAGCTGTGTCACCAGGCGGGCGTACCTTTTGTGGCGCGGGGCAGCGGCACCAGTTTGTCCGGCGGCTCCCTCCCCATCCAGGATGGGCTGGTCATCGGCCTCAACCGGCTGAACCGCATTCTAAGGCTGGACCCCCAGGAACGGTTGGCAGTGGTTGAACCGGGTGTCATCAACCTGGACGTATCCAAAGCTGCCGCTCCTTACGGCCTCTACTACGCGCCCGACCCATCCAGCCAGCTCGTCTGCACTATTGGCGGTAACGTCGCCTTCAACTCCGGCGGGGCGCACTGCCTCAAATACGGGATGACCAGCAATCACGTTTTGGCTATTAAAGCCGTCCTGCCGGATGGCGAGGTGGTCGAATTTGGCGGTGAGAGCCTGGAAAGCGTTGGACCTGACCTGGTCGGCCTGTTTGTCGGCTCAGAAGGCCTGTTTGGCATTGCTTTGGAAATTACCCTGCGTTTGCTGCCCAAACCGGAACTCTATCGGACCGTCCTGGCCGCTTATGACAGCCTGGGCGCGGCGGGCAACGCCGTAGCGATGGTGGTAGCTTCGGGGCTACTGCCGGGGGCGATGGAAATTATGGACAAGCTGGCCATCGAGGCCGCCGAGGCCGCCGTGCACGCCAATTATCCCCGTGAAGCCGCCGCCCTGCTGATTGTCGAACTGGAAGGCGAAACGACCCAGGTTGAAGCGGAATTTATCAAGCTGCTCGAAGTCATCCAGGAGTCGGGGGCCTACGAGGTCCGGGTGGCCCAGAATGAGGACGAGCGCCTGCGCATCTGGAAGGGACGCAAAAGCGCCTTTTCAGCCGTAGGCCGGCTCAGCCCGGATTACATTGTCAACGATGGGGTAGTGCCGCGCGGGAAACTGGGACATGCCCTTTCTGAAATTGAGCGCTTAGGAAAGGCTTACAATATCCGCGTTGCCAACGTTTTTCACGCCGGCGACGGCAATTTGCACCCGTTGATCCTTTACGATGGGCGCGAGCCGGGCGCTCTGGAACGGGCCGAAGCCCTGGCCGGAGAGATTTTGCACCTGTGCATCCAGTTGGGCGGCTCCATCACCGGCGAGCATGGTGTCGGTATGGAAAAGCGGGAATATTTGCCGCAAATGTTCAGCGAAACCGATCTCGCGGTCATGAAAACAATCCGCCATGCCCTGGACCCGCAGGAATTATCCAACCGGGGCAAAATGTTCCCCGGCGGCGAAGCCCCGGCCCTGCACATGCACGGCCCCCATCCCCTTGAACGTGAAGGGAGGATTTCCCGCGAATGACCCCGCGACCGGCCTCACCCGAAGAAGTGCAGGATATCGTCCGGACTAGCCCTCGGCTGCTGCCGCGCGGCGGGGGCAGCAAGCCAGCCCTGTCCACCCCGCCTGGGGCTGTCCCTATTCTGGAGCTGTCCGGTCTGTCCGGAGTGTTGGAATACGAACCGGATGAGTACACTTTTACCGCTCTGGCCGGAACTCCTGTGGCCACGGTAGAAAGCCTGTTAGCCCAGCACGGCCAATACTTACCTTTTGACCCGATACTAGCGCAGCGTAGGGCTACCCTGGGCGGGACCGTTGCCGCCGGGGTGAGCGGTCCGGGACGGCAGCGCTACGGTGGGGTGCGCGATTTTTTGATTGGGGTGCGCTTTATTGACGGCCAGGGCCAGCTGGTGCATGGCGGCGGCAAGGTGGTCAAGAATGCGGCCGGTTTTGACCTGCCCAAGTTGATGGTCGGCAGTTTGGGCCGTCTGGGCGTGTTGGTCGAGTTAACCTTCAAAGTTTTCCCCGGCCCGGCCGCTTACACGACCCTCAAGCTGACCTACCCGCACCTGGAAATCGCTTTAACCGACATCTATCGCCTGGCCACGTCCTCGTTGGAACTGCACGCGCTCGACCTTGAGCCATCAAGCGGGGGAGGCCACAATTGGACGCTGTGGGTCCGTTTGGGCGGCCTCGCCGAGGCGCTGCCCGCGCGCATCGAACGGATGCGTGAATTTCTCCTGGCCCCCAAAGGCGGCGCGACGGCCACGGAAGTAGTCGAGGCGCCTGCCGAAGGAACGTTGTGGCAGGAGGTCAAAGAACTGGCCTGGGTTCCGGGGGATTGGACGCTGGTTAAGGTCCCGCTCACCCCCAGGCGCATCCCTGTTCTGGAAACACAGTTGGCTAAGGTCGAGGCCCGGCGGCGCTTCAGCGCGGGCGGCAACATCGCCTGGCTGGCCTGGCCCACCGGCGAGAATTGGGCCGGCAAATTGGACAGCCTCTTGACCCAACTCGACCTGTCCGGCCTGGTACTGCTCGGCCCGCCGGGCGTGACCCGCCTGGGCGTCAATCCGGGTGCATCCCTGGCCCGCCGCATTAAGCAAGCCCTGGACCCAGAGGGGCGGTTCCTGGATTTATAATCATTTAGATTGCCGGAGGATTTTGAATGCAGCATCACATTCCCGTCGCGTCGCTTGGCCCCCAGGGCGAGGCCATGGCCCATGCCGTTGCCAGTTGCGTCCACTGCGGCTTTTGCCTGCCCGCCTGCCCCACTTACAAAGTTTTGGGGGAGGAGATGGACTCGCCGCGCGGGCGCATTTTTTTGATGAAAGAAGTCCTGGAAGGCCATCTGCCTCCCGAGCAGGCGCTGCCCTACATTGATCGCTGCCTGGGCTGCCAGGCCTGCGTGCCGGCCTGCCCCTCCGGCGTCCCTTACGGCGAGTTATTGATCCCCTTCCGCGCCCACGCCGAGGAGCGGCGGACTTATTCGGCGCTGGACAAGCTTGCCCGGCTGATGGTGCTGCAAACCCTGCCTTTCCCCTGGAGTTTTCGCTGGTCGGTCAATCTGGGCAAGCTGGCCCATCCTTTCCGGGGTCTCCTGCCCGGTAAGCTGCGAGCGATGCTCGACCTGCTGCCGGCGCATTTACCCAAAGCCCAACCCTTGCCCGAACTCTATCCGGCCAAAGGGCCGCGCCGGGCGCGGGTGGCGCTGCTCTCCGGCTGCGTCCAGCAGGTGCTGGCCCCCCAGATCAACTGGGCCACCCTGCGCGTGCTGGCCGAAAATGGGGTAGAGACGGTCATTCCCAGGCACCAGAACTGCTGCGGGGCGCTGTCTATGCACACCGGCGCAGGGGGCCAGGCCAGAGCCTTGGCCCGACAGAATCTGCGAGCCTTTCCCCAGGACGTGGATGCTATTCTGACTAACGCCGCCGGCTGCGGGTCGGGGATGAAAGAGTACGGACTGTTGTTCAAGGACCTGGCCGAAGAAAAGGCGGCGGCAGCCTTTGCCGGGCGGGTCAAAGATGTGAGCACCTTTTTGGATGAGCTTGGTTTCAAGGCGCCCGCCGCGCTGCCCAGGCCGCTCAAAGCGGCTTATCACGATGCCTGCCATCTGGTTCATGCCCAGGGCATCCAGGCCGCTCCGCGCAAATTACTGAAAAGTATTGCCAATTTGACCCTGCTGGAAATCCCCGAAGGCGACATGTGCTGCGGTTCAGCCGGGACCTACAACCTGGAGCAGCCCGCCCTGGCCCGCGAATTGGGCCGGCGCAAAGCCCGCAATATCCTCAACACCGGGGCCGAGGCCATCATCGCCGGCAATATTGGCTGCCTGACCCAGATACAATCACACTTAACGAAGCCGCTGCCGGTGTACCACACGATGGAGATCCTTGACAAAGCATACCGATAGAGGTTTTGAAACCTTTTAGTCCTGGTCATGCTCATATGAGTTTCCGGAAAATTTTTACAACCCAGGTCATAATAAGTTGGGTCATAACCGCCATCTTAGCCCCTATAGTCACCCGAGCTATGGCTGTTTCAAACCTTCAAACCTTTTTCAGTCAGTATTTGAACTTCTTTTTAGCCATTGGAATTAGCATGGTAACTGTGGGTTTTGTCTTTTTTTCGTTTGCGATGATACGTTTAAGAACATCCAGAGATATGACAATAGCCCGTAACGGGGCTATCGGGATAGTTCTCCTGCTTTTTGGAGTGTGGGTTCTTTTTTTTACTCTCGGTCCACTTTGGGCCAAGCAAATAATGGCCGGAATAATGGTTTATCCATTGGTATACATCCTAATTCAAACAGCTTGGCGCAAATAGCCACACCGGCTCGTTTTTGTCGCCATCACTTGTGCCTCTTAACCTTATCGGGTAGAATCGAAGAGTGAACAAACGGTTAAGGTGCAACGCACCCGGACAGTATCACTTATGATACTCTATCCCAAGATGACCAGCCAGTACGATAATATTGCCCAATGGCTCCAAGAAGGTATCCTGGCCGCCAAAGCCGGACAGGTTGAACAGGCTCGTTTTCGCCTCCTCGACGTGGTTGAGCAGGACCAAACCAACGAGGCGGCCTGGTTCTGGCTGTACCAGGTGTTTGACCACCCCGACGATAAACAAGTCTGCCTCGAAAATCTGCTCATCATCAACCCCGATAATCACTGGGCCAGGCAAGAGCTGTTTAATTATGCCTCCCCGGCCGACTCGCGGGCCTTTGACCCGCCAGCTATTGCCGCCAGGAACGGCAAGCCGGCCGCCAAACAAAAAAGTAGAGCTTCAACCCGAACTGGCCGGCCGCTGGTATTGAAAATTATCACCGCTTTTTGGGTTGGCATTTCGCTCCTCTTTCTAAGCGGCGGGATCATCGCCTCAGGCGAGTGGCTGGCTTCAACCATCCGCAGCCGCAACTTTCCCCATTACCTGACCGGCGGCCAGGTCTTCGAACTGCTGGTGGCACTCCTCTTTGTCGTGGTGGGGCTGGTCGGCCTGAACGTGGCCCTGGCCCTCTTTTTGCGCTCGATGATCGGCTTCTACGGCAGCCTGCTGCTGGCGCTGGGGCTGCTGCTGGTCGGCCCGACTATCAGCCTGATTGCTAACCCGCCCAATTATGTAGTTATGATTTGCACCGGGGGGATGGCCGGCATGGTCGTCCTGCTGACCCTGGCCAGCCAGCCAGGATTTAAGGATACTTAACCAGAACTCATGAATCAACCCAAAGCTGTGGCCTCGTCTCAACCTGACTCACCGACCCGCCCCTGGCTGCGCACCCTGGACGAAATCGAAGGCGTTGACCTGCCCCTGGTAGGCGGTAAAGCCTTTCGCCTGGCGACCCTGAAACAGCACGGCCTCAACGTTCCGCCCGGTCTGGTGCTGACCACCGCCTTCTTTGAAACCCAACTGCAACACGCCCAACTCATCCCCCTCTGGGCCGGCTCGCCCGATGTGGCGGTCACCGCCGAGGCCTTGAGCTGGCTGGCCGATGTCCTCAAAACGAAGCCGCTGGCCAAAGAACTGTCTGCCGCCCTCAACCAGGCCCTGGCCGATTTGTTTGGCCCGGCTGTTGCCAGCTTTGCCGTTCGCTCCTCGGCCATTGACGAAGACCAGCGCGACCATACCTTTGCCGGGGTCCACTTGACCGAACTGCGCGTACCTCGTGCGGCCCTGCCGATTGCCATTACCCGCTGCTGGGCCTCAGCCTTGAGTCCGGCCGCCCTGGAATACCGGCAGGTGCACGGCATGTCCATTCAGGGGATTCGCGTGGCTGTACTGATCCAGCCGATGCTGGCGCCCGTCTGTTCCGGAGTGGGCTTTACGGTTAACCCGCTCAGCGGCAGCCGGGACGAATTTGTCGTCGAGGCGAGCTGGGGCCTGGGCGAAGCGGTGGTCAGCGGCGAAGTCCAGCCCTATTTTTACAAATTAGCGAACCAGCCGCCGGATTATCCCGTCATCGAGCAGCGCCCCGGCAGTGTCCCCCCGCCCCCTGAAGCGAGACCCGGCCGGGACAGCCCGCTCACCGCCGCCGAGCTGGCCGAGCTGGCCCAGCAATTGGCCCAGGTTCAAGCCCTGATGGGTGAGGCCCAGGATGTGGAGTGGGCCTGGCAGGATGACCGCTTCTTCCTGCTGCAAACCCGGCCCGTCGCGGCCCTGCCCGAAGCCTCCCAAAGATTGGACATCGAGTGGACGCGCGGCAGCCATCCTGAATTTCTGCCGGAGTTACCTTCGCCCCTGTTCGGCTCGCTGCTGGAGCGCAGCCAGGCCCGGGCGATTTCGTTTTTTAAAGAGGTCGGCTTGCAGGTGGAAGGTCTCGGCCCGTATGTCAAGCTTATCCTGGGGCGGCCCTACCTCAATTTGACCTTCCTCAAACGGATCATCTCCCAGGTAGGCCTGAACCCCGGCAGCCTGCTCCACACCATCGGCCACTCCGAGCCGGGCAGCGCCGGCGGCTATCTCTCGATTGATTGGGGCGCTGTCTGGCAAAAGCGCAAAACCTATTGGCTCATTTTGAAACGAGCGTTCAGCAACACCCGTCACTTGAAAACCTATCAGGCGGCGGTAGATGAAGCCCTGATCAGGCTGGAGGATACACCCTTTGACGCTCCGCCCGCCTACGTACTGGCCCAACTGCGCCAGCATGAGCGAATTTACAACGAATTATTTAACGCTAACCTGGGCCTGGCGATCAGCATTTCCGCCGCCACTGCCGTCGGCAGCAGTTTGATTGCTCCGTTGACCTCCAATCCGGCGATTGTCGTCAGCACCCTGGCCTTAAAAGATGTCAAAACCAGCGACGCCGAGTTGAACCAGGCCCTGATCCAATTAAGCCAACTGGCCCGCCAGCAGCCAACGGTTCAAAATTATTTAGCCGATCCCGCCCAAACGACTCCTCCGTCTCCCTTTCAATCCGAATTTGAGCGCCTGCTGGCCCGGTACGGCCATCGGGCCATCTACGAAACCGATATGGGCTGGCCCCGCTACGGCGATGACCCGACCCCGCTCTTGAATATCATCCGGCGTTATGCCCAAACTGACCTGAGCGCAGGGTCAGGTGAGGAAGCGGCCAAAACCGGGCTAAACTGGCGTAAGTTAATCGGCGAGGTGCGAGGGGTGGAGCGCTGGCTGCCCTGGCGCTATTGGCTGGCTGCCCCGTTTATCAGAACGCTGCGCCGTTTGCTGCTGATGCGGGATACCCTCAACAATGCCAGAGCGAGGGCCATGGCCGCCTTCCGCCGCTGGGATTTGGCCTTGGGCCAAAAGTGGGTCGAGCGCGGCTGGCTGGCCCAGGCCGACGACATTTTCTGGCTGACCCTGGAAGAGGTGGAGCGGACGTTGATGCTGGAAGGAGATACCGTGATCGGCCTGTCTTCAACGGTGCAGGCCCGCAAAGAGACCTATCAGACCTACGCGGCCACCCAAATGCCTTTCACCCTGGCCGAGGCCCAGATCCCGGCAATCCAATTGGGCGTGGGATTGCAGGCGGAAGCGGCCTCCGACGTGCTGGTCGGCCTGCCGATCAGTCCCGGGCAGGTACGTGGCACGGTCCTCGTCCTGCGCCACCCCGACGAGTTCCAGCGGGTGGCCGACGACATCATTCTGGTCACCGCCTCCACCGACCCGGCTTGGCTGCCGCTGCTCCACCTGGCCTCCGGCCTCATCGTCGAAAGGGGCGGCCTCCTCTCCCACGGCTCGGTCATTGCCCGCGAGTACGGCCTGCCGGCGGTGGCTAATATCGTCAACGCCACCCAAATCTTTCAGACCGGCGACAGCGTGCTGGTGGATGGCAGTACGGGGGTGGTGCAGTTGTTGGAGCCGGCGCGAGAAAGCAGCCGGGTAGCAGAGTAGCAGGTCATGCAATTCCTCAAATTACAAATTCGTTTACAGTAAGGGCAAGTTTGGTCATAATAGAGGCAGAAGTTTCCGTCCTATGTGCTAGAACCGAAAGCTCGGTGCGATGACATCGCGCCGAGCTTTCGGCCTACAAATTGTTCGAGGAAACATCCGTTCTATCGAGGGGGGAGAATTTGCCCAAA
>JAHDWA010000141.1 GCA_023382535.1 Anaerolineae bacterium
TCGGTGGTGCTGGCAAGCTGCTCGTCGGTTTCGCCGTCAACAAAGTTTTTGGCGATGACCACCGCGGGCAGGTCGGTCCCCAACAAGCCGGAGTAGCCGACAAAGCCCAGGTCCACAATGCCGATTTTAACTCCCGCGCCGGTATGCCCGGCTGCCTGCCAGGCCGGTGCATTGATGGCCACCAGGCCCTCGCTGGTTGAACTACCCACCTGTAAAGTTTCCAGCGGAAAAACCGGCGTTGGCCGGCGAATGTAGTGGACTTCATTCCGGGCGGCGATGGCTTCCAGGGCATCGGGCGGCAGCCAACCCTGGATCAGGGTGTCGTGCCGGCCCACACCGGTCACTTCACCGCCAGCGTCGGCAACCGCTGACTTGACGGCCGCCAGGCCGGCCGCGTCCGCCACAATTTGAACCTGCACCCGGCCATCAACCAGCCGAACGGCTGAGGATTCAGCCTGGGCGTTAACTGCTTCCCCGGAAGCGGCGCTGGCAGCGGCCAGTTGCGCCAGGGTCGAGTCAAGTTTAGGCTGGCGGCTGACTGGTTCATCAGCCCTGGCGGGAAAGACACTCACCAACATTAAGATCGAGAGCGGAAGCAGGACCGTTCTCCCCAGCCAATTCATAAGCTTTCTTATTTCGCTCATCGTTCCTTTCCTCTTTAAATGACTCATTGAATGAAAACCTGGGTCGGCAGGCGAATTGCCAATACGTGCGGGCTGTTAGCCAGGTCGCAGAGCCGGGGGATAGGCGCAAACACCTGCATCTTTGCGCCTGCCTGCGTACCCGGCTCTACGTCAAAATTTTGTAAAAAAGTTACCTCTTCATCGGCCAGGATAAGCAGCACTTGCACCTTCCCGTCCTTGAGCTTAAGCTGCCACTGCTCAGCCAATTTCAGCGGTTCGGCGGCCTGGCTCAGTTGGAAAAGCCGGTTATCCAGGCCGGGGCAATCGGCGGGTTGGAGCGCGGCAGCCTCAAGCGTGGGGCTGGCGTTCTCAGCGGGTGAGGCAGCAAGTCGGGATTGGCAGGCCGCCAGGAAAATAATGAACGCGACAAGATAAAGTAAACGCATCGTCAAAATTCGCCATGAAAAAGAATTACGCCGCATGTCATCCTTCGGCTTCGTTCAGGACAAGCTTCGACCGAAGGACCCAGGGCCGAAGGCCTCCTGTTGGAAGGGCATAAAGGAAAAACCCTTGCAGGCGCGGTAAGGATTTCTCGCTGTCGCTCGAAAGGGCATGATAAAATGCCGGAACTTATACTTTTATGGATTTTCAGGGGCTATCAGGTCAGGATTGACCGGTTAGAGAGGGCAAGTAAAAACCAACGATTCAAACGGGGGTTCCAAATACCGATTATCTAAAACCAGCTTACAATTAACCGGGTTTCAGGACAAGCATTGGCAGCCAACGATTTAGTTGATTTAGGACCTTAGTCTCATAACCTTTAGGTATTTATGGGATTTTTGGGAAATAACCACTGACTTCAACCGGCCCGATTGTTCTGAAGAACGCTTTGGATGAACTGCTGCATCCGCTGGAAATGCGAACCGGGCCAGTAGATGCGGTCACAGTTCTGGCAGCGGTGGAATTCATCGTAATACTGCCTGGTTTTAGGCGGCAGCCGGTCGCTGACGGCTTGCTTGTCAACCGCCTCCAGCAGGCCGTTGCAGTGCAAGCAGCGGCTGAAAGGGCGCAGCGAGGCGAATAAATCGAAGCGGCGCAGCACCTCGACCAACTGCGGCGACGGGCTGGTCGAGCGAACACAGTAGCCGTGCGTCACGACACTGCGTTTGAGCAAGCCCCGGTCGCGGGTCAACAAGATACGCCCCTGGCTGCTGGAGATATGGGCCAATTCTTCGTCGGCGTAATCATTGCGATAGAGCGCGTCAAAGCCAAGCATACGCAGGTAAATGGCCAGGCGGCCCAGGTGCACATCGAGAACAAAGCGGTTTTCACGCAGCGGCCGGGGGCGGACGCGCACCAGCGGGGTAATGTCAATGGCCTCAAAAACCGGGTAAACGCTGATCCGGTCGCCGTCGCGCACCAGGTAGGTAAAATCAACCGACATACCGTTGGCCAGGATGAGGTCCACTTCGGTGTGGGGCACGCCCAGCGCCTCGATCACATCCTTGACCGAGGCGCTCAATTCAAAGGCGTAAGTCAGCGTTTTTTGGCGCTGGTCAGATGGCAGAAAATCATTCAATTCGGCGTAGAAGCGGATGGAGGCGGATTTTGAGGATCGTGGATCGAAGATAGTGGATTGAGTAAATTTTTTGGAGGAATTTTGTCTATCTTCCATCTTCTATCTACTACGCTTTGCGTCTATCCTCTGGCTTCCGCTCTTCGTATCCAGACCCGGTTACTGTGAAAGGTGCTTTGCCCGGCCAGGTCGGCCAGCGCATCCGGCGTGGTCCAGTTGACGTTGCGTCCTGAGCTTGCCGAAGGGTCGAGTTTGGCCCAGCGGCCTTTGGGCGAGGCCAGCACGCCGGGCCGGACGGCGTCGGTCACAACGGCCCGCAGGCTACACCAGCCGCGCCCGTTTTCGATCACCACGGTATCCCCATTGGCAATGCCGCGCGCCGCTGCGTCGGCCGGATGAATTTCGACAAACGGCGTCCCTTCCCGTTCCAGCAGACTGGGTTGGTTGGCCATACTGCTGGTAGTGAAATGGTGGGCGGCCCCGGAAATCAATGTCAGAGAAGATAATGAATCCTCCCCTGCTCCCCTGCTCCGCTGCTCCGCTGCTGTTACAGGGTCAAACATCTCCACCTGTTCCGGCTCAGACCAACCCGGCAGGGGGTCGAGGCCCATCTCGGCCAGCCTTTGGGAGAAGAGTTCCACTTTGCCGCTGGGCGTGGGGAAGTGGAGACCCCCTCCCCAGCCTTCCCCTTGGGAGGGGGAGGGAGCAAAAGGAACGGTGGATTCGAGCGCCAGGGGGACGGGCTGGCCCTGCTTGAGCTGTTCCAGGGTGATGCCGCGAAAGGCGGGATTGTGCTTGGCCGAAGCAGTCAAAATCTCTGCAATCACTTCGTCGGCGCTCTGGTGCAGCCAGGGTTCGTCAAAGCCCAGCGCCGCGGCCAGCAAGCCCATCACCTCCCAGTTGCTTTTGCTCTCACCCAAAGGCGGGATAGCGGGATGGTTGTAGGTCAGCATAGTGTGGCCGTAGGCTTTGTGCAGGTCGGCGTGCTCAAGCTGCGAGGTAGCCGGCAGAACAATGTCGGCGTAGTCGGCGGTGTCGGTCATAAAGAGTTCGTGAACCACGGTAAAGAGGTCTTCCCGCCGGAGGCCCTGCACGATCAGCCCGGCATTGGGAGCAATCGCCGCCGGGTTGGAGCCGAAAACATACAGCGACATGACCGGCGGGTCGGTCACTTCGCCGGTCAGGGCCGCGCCCAGCCGGTTCATATTCACTCTCCGGGCCGGCGGCGGGCAGTTTTCCCAATGACTGACCCCGGCCCATTTGAAATAACCGCTGGTGCTGTAGGCCAGGCCGCCGCCGCAGATCCCATACTGGCCGGTCAGCGCGGGCAGGGCCAGCAGGGCGCGCACCGTTTGGCCGCCGTTGCGGTGGCGCTGCAGGCCGTCGGCAAATTTGATCAGGGCAGGTTGGGTCGTGGCATATAGCCGGGCCAGGTCAATGATGTCCGCTTCGGGCAGGCCGGTGATGGCCGCCACGCGGCCCGGCTCGTAGGCAGCCAGGCGCTCCCGCAGTTGCGGCCAGCCGACGGTGTGGGCCTCCAGCCAGGCTTCATCGTGCAGCTTTTCGGCGACGATAACGTGGGCCAGGCCCAGGGCCAGGACGCCGTCGGTGTTGGGCAGGGGGGCTAAATGCCAGTCTGCGCCGCGAGCGGTGCGGCTGCGGCGCGGGTCAATGACGACCACCTGGCAGCCGCTGCGCTGGGCATTTTTGAGGTGGGGCATAAAGTGGGGCGCGGTGCTGACCGGGTTGTGGCCCCAGATGATGACCAGTTTACTGTGGGCGACATGCTCATAAGGCGGGCTGTGCCGCACGCCCAGCGTCGCCTCGACCGCAAGCTCGGCGGCGGCTCCGCAGATGCTCCGCTCGACCTGGCTGGCCCCCAGCCGGTTCCAGAAGCGGCTGCTGCTGACGGTCATCTGGACCAAACCCAGCGTGCCGCTGTAGCTGTAGGGCAGAATGGCCGCCGCGCCATACCGGGCAGTAATCTCCCGCCAGCGCCCGGCAATCTCGGCGATGGCCTCCTCCCAGGTGATCCGCGCCCACTGGCCGCTGCCCTTGGGGCCGACCCGCCGTAAAGGATATTGCAGGCGGTCCGGATGGTAAACTCGTTCCAAATAAGGGCGCACCTTGGCGCAGAGCCAGCCCTCGGTGACCGGGTGCTGCGGGTCGGCATAGAAATTAACTGCCCGCCCATCTTCGACTTCGGTGATGATGCCGCAGGTATCCGGGCAGTCGTGGGGACAGGCCCCGTGGATGCGTTGCATGGTCATAATTGTTCCCCCCTTAAACGGTTATTTTGGGTCATGATGACCATGCTGCCCCCAAAAAGCAAATTTCCGGCTTACTTTTTTCCTATAGAGTTGTGCTGTAATCTATAATACTTTTAGTCTACCCACATCAAACCCAATCTAATCTATTCCCCGCTTCTGCCTCGACTTAGCCGACAAATGATAAATTTGGTAGTTTGAGTACAAGTGTTATTTATCAGGGGGTAAACCGATGAAGTATTATCAGGTGATGCGTTGGGGACAGCGGGTGAGCTTTACCGTACTGTTGGCGCTGCTGCTGGTAGGGGTGAGTCTGGCCGTGCTGGTGTTGAATGCAGCAGCCGGGGCTAAAGGCAAAGGGCCGGGCTGCGGCGGCGACCTGCTCGACGGGACGGAACAGAACGGCGACTTGATTCTATTGCTAAACAGCGGCGGCGGTAGCTGGGAATCAGGGGGGCCGACGATTACCAAAAATCTACAAATTGAAGGTGGTTGGAAACTTAAAACCGGCGAGATTTGCTCGTCAACCGACACCTATACCGACACCTCCAAATTTGAATTTATCGGCCCGCTGACTCGTTCCGTCGCCAGCGAAAGTGACGATGGCCCGGTGATAACCATTGCCCCCAGCGTGCTCACACTGACGATCAAGCACGTCATCTTTGAACAGCAAGGAGCTGTTCCTAAAGGGGGCGGCATTAATGGCGTAATCTCTAACGGGGCGACTATTTTGCTGGAAAACCTGGCTTTTGTAGATGGCGGCGGCACTGCCGATAATGGCGCCGGGCTTTATTTGGAAGTGCGGGGCAATTCACACCTAGTTCTCTCAGGTACTCAGTTTTTGACCAATACGGCTCAAGAAACGGGGGGTGGTTTTGAGATCCACGTCTTTGACGGCAGCCGGGTGACTTTTTACAACCCGGAAGTGCGGGGCAACCGCTCCTTGAACGGCAACGGCGGCGGCGGGCGTATCGTGATTCATCGGGGGACAGTTTCAATTATTGGCGGCACATTCTCCAACAATTTTGCCAACCAGGGCCGGGGCGGGGGTCTCGCCGTAGAAGCCACCGGCGGCGGCCCGGCTGTTCTCATCTTGCAGAACCCCACCTTTTCCGGCAATACGGCCTCGTTTAGCCATCCCGATTTGTTTACCAGCGGCCCATTGGCCGTTTTGGATAAAACAACCTTCCTGCCGATTGTGCGCAAGAATTCGTGAGGGAGCGATAATTAACCGCAGAGGCACAGAGACACAGAGGAAAATAATTACAAATTAAAAACTCTGCGAGGCACCTGAAAGTTTTCCAAGATTTTGTGGAGGAATTATGGAGTCCATGCGCGATAAAATGTAGTATCCTTTTTTCATAAGGCCGGTTGGACCGGGGATAGACTATGACCAGAATTCACGCCATTTCAGGATTAACCTTTGAACAAAACAGCGAGGCATTATCTGCCTCGCTGTTTTGTTTTAAACATTCGAAAAGATTGTGGGCGAACAATCCAACAATCTTCCCATACTGGTAATTCGCTTCTCTCTCTTTCAGCAGGCCAGGGGGGCTTGGGGGGACAGGGGCTTCAGGATCAAGAGGAGGGTTATATGCCAATTCAATATCGTTTTTCTATCTACTCGCCGAGGCTGCGGCGCATGGGGAGCGTCCTGCTGCTGGCCGGGCTGCTGCTCGCTATGAGCTTGGCCCTGTTGGCTCCACCGGCGCTGGCCGGTGGCAAGGGCAAAGGGCCTTGGGGCTGCAACGCTCTTAACCAGACGACGATAAATGATTTAGCCGCCGACGGCGACCCCGACGATTTCGTTTTAATTCTGCACCACGATAGCGGTGGCACCGTTTCATCGCAAACCGTAAATATTCCGAATTCTCTGCTTATCCAGGGTGGCTGGCGTCCTATTGATACGTCCCCAGGTGTTGAGTGCGGCGGTTGGAACCCCGATCAAATCCTGGCGGATTTGGACCAGGCCGACGATTATTTTACCTACATCCCTGGCCTGATCTCCCATATGCCCGGCCCATCTCTGAATCTTAACCTCAATGGCGGCAAAACAGTGACGATTCAGAACGTCAGGCTTGACGGCAGTCACATCACCGGATTAATTACCAATAGCTCCGAGTTGCGGTTGGAAAACGTAATTATCGAGAATAACAGCAGCGACGCCGGACTTAGTCTGCAAATAGTCAATGGCTCACGCCTGGTTATCTCCAATTCTCTATTCATCGCAAACACGAATACAAATAGGGAACTGGGCGGCGGTTTTGAGATTGAGGTTTTCCGCAACAGCCAGGTCATCATTCACAATAGCCAGTTTGTCTCGAACGAAAGTTATGAGAGTGGGGGTGGATATATTGAGTTAAGTAACAGCAGCAGTGTGATTGTGCGCAATAGTCTTTTTCGCGATAACCAAGCGTCTTTTAGGGGAGGGGGATTGAGAATTGGCGCGGCATTTGGAGGAGGAAGGGTTGAGTTAAGTAATAATGTTTTTGTCGGCAATTCAGCCGCTTCTTCTGGAGGTGGCCTGTATTTACTTGACATTGGCCTGGCTGTTACCATGACCAATAATCTTATTGTCAGGAACAGCATCGCCAGCGACCTCGGAGCGGGGATTTATGTTGAACACGGTCCGCTGGTTAACATCTTGCATACTACAATTGCTGATTCCGGCCAAAACCCCAAACATGGAATTTACGTCAATAATGCCGATGTTACTCTCAGAAACAGCATTATCGCCAACCACCTGATCGGCATAGAACGATCTGTGGGTGCGGTTGTAGAGGATTACAACCTCTACTATGGCAATACCACCCACCGTTCGGGCGTGACCAAAGGCCCCCACACCCTTGATGGCCTCAACCCTAATTTTGTCAATCTGGCTAACGACGAATATCACCTCGGCCCTGGCTCGGCGGCGCTGAACGCGGCCTTGAACCTGGGCATAACCACCGACTACGAGGGCGAACCCCGGCCGCAGCTTGGCGGGCCGGACATCGGGGCCGATGAGCGCGCGCCGCTCCTGACCGAGACCTTCAAACTGCTCAGCGGCGGGGGCGTCCTGAGCGTTTCGCACAGTATTGTCGCGGTTGACGGCGACACCATCGTGGTTGGCCGGCCTCTGGAAGACACTGCCGCCGGGACTGACGCCGGGGCAGTCTACATCCTCCGGCGCAGCGGAGCCGGCTGGAGCCGGGAGGCCAGGCTGATTGCCAGTGACGCCGCCGCCGAGGACAATTTCGGTGCAGATGTAGCGGTCAGCGGCAATACCGTGCTTATCGGGGCTTATCTTAACGATGACGCAGGCAGCGGCTCCGGCTCGGCTTATGTTTTCCAGCGCAGCGGCGTAACCTGGAGCCAGCAGGCTAAACTGGTCGCCAGCGACGCCGCCGCCAATGATCAGTTCGGATCGCTGGTAGATATTAGTGGCGACACCATGCTTATTGGCGCGACCTATGATGATGTGGGCACAGCGGTTGACGCCGGCTCAGCCTATATCTTCCAGCGCAGCGGCAGCCAGTGGGGCCAAAACTGCGCCGGAGCGTCGTTGGTCTGCCGGCAGAGCCAAAAGCTGACCGCCAGCGATGCCGCCGCCGGGGATCGGTTTGGCGATGCAGTAGCTATTAGCGGCGAAACGGCTATTGTTGGCGCACTCTTTAACGATGTGGCAGGGGCCGATTCTGGCTCGGCCTACATCTTTCAGCGCAACGGGGCAACATGGAGTCAGCATGCCAAGCTGACCGCTGGTGACGGCGCTGCTGGGGATAGATTCGGTGATGCTGTAGATATCGAGGGCGAAACCGTAGCCATTGGATCGTACTTTGACGATGGGGTAGGCGTCAACTCCGGCTCTGTCTATATTTTCCAACGCAGCGGCGCAGGGTGGAGCCAACAGGCCAAGCTGACCGCCAGCGATGGTCATCACGTGGATACCTTTGGCAATAAGGTAGCCCTCAGCGGCGACACACTGGTGATTACGGCTAACGCCGAAGATGATGCCGGCATCGACTCCGGGGCGGCCTATATTTTCAAACGCAGTGGAACAACCTGGAACCAGCAATCCAAGTTGGTGGCCAGCGACGCCGCTACTTATGAGCTATTCGGCTACAGGGCGGCTGTCAGCGGCGAAAGAATTGTCGTCGGAGCGGTGACGGATAACAACTATAATGCGCCGGGCCAGGTTTACGTGTTTGGGCCGGCGGGTGCGCCTGGTGGAGGTTCGGTTTATTTACCCGCAGTTATCAAAAATTGAGCCAGGCTGAAGACCCTAAAGGTCTCAGAGACCTTTAGGGTCTTGATTTACCCCGCCCAAATATTCTTCAATTTGAGCGTGCTGCTGCGCATGATCCGATCCGCGCCTTCCAGCCTGAAGCGGGAGCGCAGTAAGCTGTAGCCCTCCCAGTAACACAGGGGGGCAACCGCCGTCTCTTCGGCAACCAACAGCCGGTCGGCCTGGTGGTAAAGGCTTAACCGCTCGGCCTGGTTGGCCAGGCGAGCGGCCTGTTCCAGGAGTTGATCGAATTGGGCGTTCTGCCAGCCCCGGTAGTTAAAGGGGCTGGCCCCGTGAAACATGTGCAAAATGCCGTCGGGGTCAGGATAGTCGGCTTCCCAGCCGCCCAGGGCCAGTTGAATCACGCCCCGGCTGATATTGGCCCAGAGGTCCTCGTAGGCCATGTCTTCGATCAGACGCACGTTTACCCCCAAATGGTCGCGCCAGTTGGCCTGCAAATAGTGCGGCATAGTCCCGCTGCCGGGTAGAGCCGCCAGGGTCAAGGGTGGCAGTTCCGCCCCCGATGCATAACCGGCCTGCCGCAAGCGCTCGCGGGCCAGGGCCGGGTCAAAGGGCAGGCCGATTTCGGGCGAATGTCCGGGCAGTCCGGGCGGGACCATACCGCCCCTGGCCGGCCGCTGCACGTTGGCCCACACCTCTCGAACCAACTCCGCCTGGTTGAGGCAGTGCGCGAACGCCTGGCGTACTAAACGGTCCTGAAACGGTGAAACACGGTGGGAAAATTCCAGGCAGTAAGTGGTCAAATATTGGCCCAGAAACGTTTCGGTGGGATAGTGGACCGGCATATCGGTCCGGTCATTCACCTGGCACCAATCAATTTGGCCCGCCTGGTACGCCTCCAGGCTGGGGTAAATGAAGTACAACCAGGCCTGGTCCAGATTGCCGGGAGCAAACCCCCGGTAAAAAGGATTTCTGACCAAGCGAATTTCCCGGCCTGCCTGCCAACCGGCAATTTTGAAAGGGCCGTTGCCGACCAGCGTAGCGGGTTCGGCCCAGTGAGAGCCGGCGGCTTGAATTAAATGGGCCGGTTGAGGATAGGTGATCGAATTGGCTAAGAGATAGGCAAAGTAGGCCGCCGGGGCTTTCAAGGTGATTTCCAGGGTGAAGTCATCTAAAGCACGCATCGCTATGGTGTTCGGGTCGCTTGTCTGCCCGTTGAAAAATTCCTCAGCCCCCGCGACGACGAAGAGCAGGTGCGCCCGGCTTGCCCCAATTTCCGGCCGCAAATTTCGCCGCCAGGCAAAGACAAAATCATGCGCGGTCAGGGGCGCGCCGTCGCTCCACCTGAGATTTTGACGCAGTTCCAGACGATACCGTTTGCCCTCCTCTTCAACCGACCACCGCCGGGCCATGGCCGGGATGATATTAAACTCATTGTCCAGCTCTACCAAACCCTCGAAGAGATCATTGATAATTTCCGAAACTTCGTCAAGCTCACTCAGCGCCGGATCGAGCGTCGTGGGGCCGCTTTCCAGCACCCCGAGGCGAATCACCCGCGCTTCTCCGTCGGCAGAGGGTGAGCCGGAGGGTTTTCCGCGCTCCACCTGCTCCAACAACTCAAACGCCTGATTATAAAACTCCTGCGCCCCCTCGAAATCCAGCGTATTGGCCCGGACCTGGGCGAGCTTGAGGTAGGTCTTGGCCCGGCGGTCCAAGTGGGCCTCGATCCCTTCCGCCTCTAACCGGTCCAGCAGTTTCAATACCTTTTGATACACCGCTTCCGCTTCTTCATTGGCGTAGAGCAGGCGGGACTGGTCGGCGGCCTGGAGGTAATAGGAGATGGCCTGTTCCAGGTCGTCGGCCCGCTCGTAGTGAAAGGCCAGCAGCCCGACCTGCTCCCCGCTGTACCAGGGGAAGAGCCGTGCCAGGGCTTCGGCCACCTGGCGATGGTAAACCCGGCGGCGCTCGTAAAGCAGGGTGCTGTAGGCGCTCTCCTGGATGAGGACGTGGCGGAAGGTGTAAGCTGTATCCTGCTCGGTCTGGCTTTCTTTCTGGATATGCTCGTGCGTTTCCAGGGTAGCCAGTTGTTGGTCCAGCTCCGCTTCCCCGGCGGCAATGGCGTCGAGGACGCGGTAAAGGAAATTTTTGCCGATAACCGAGGCCATCTGCAGCGTGTGCCGGGCTTCCACGGCCAGGCGGTCAATCTGGGCCAGCAGCAGTCCCTGGACTGAGTCGGGCAGGTTGAGGGAGTCGAGCGCGATCTGGTTCAAATCAACATCCGGGGCCAGCCAGCCCTGGGCGGCCAGGGTGTGCATAATTTCAACCAGGAAGAGAGGGTTGCCGCCGCCCTTGTCCAGCAGGTAGGCAGTCACCGGCTCCGGCAGCCGCGGCGCGTAGTGGGTAATGAGGGCCGTCGCCGCCTCCCGATCCAGACTGCCCATGGTCAGGTCAACGGCCTGCTCCGGCATGTCCGCGAGAATTTGTTGGCGCAGGCTCCAGGATTTGCGGTCTCGTTCGGGCCGCATGGCCAGGAGCAGGATAAGGGGTTGGCTGAAGACGAGCGGCAGTACCGCTTCGACCAGTTGCAGCGAGGTCGGGTCGGCCCACTGCAGGTCATCCAGGGCCAGCACCCAGGGACCCCGTTCCAGCAGCCGTCGAAACAGTTCTGGGAACAGCTCAAATAGCTGCCAGCGGACGCTTTCGCCGGAGAGACCTTCCAGGCGTTGGGCCAGTTCGCCGCTGAGGGGTAAGCCCAAAAAGCGGGCCAGGTAGGGATAAGTGGACTCCAGGCGGGCCGGGCCAAACAGGTTTTGGCAGAAATAGTTGAGGTACTGGCTGGTTTCGGCGGGGCCGGCGCCGGGCGGCAGTTCCAGCAGGTCGCGCAGCAAATCGGTAAAAAGATAGCCGCTAAAGGTTTGGCCATAGGCCAGGCAGATGCCGTCGGCCCAGCCGGTCTGCCCGGCCGCAAAGGTTTCAGCCCGCAGGACATCTATCAACAGGGTCTTGCCCATCCCGACATCGCCGGTCAGCAGGATAATCTTGCCCTGGCCGGCATGGAGCCGGGCGATATGCCGGCGCAGTTGGGCCAATTCCTGATCCCGGCCAAAAATAGGGCCGGCACCGGGCGTTTCTTTACGGGCGGGTCGTTCCAGCAAGGTCTGCACGCCGAGCGCGGCAAAAACCGGGATGGGTTCGGATTTTCCTTTAACCCGGATGGTCCCCAGGTCGGCCAGCTCAAACTCCGGTCCCAATTTGTCGCGCACGGCTTTTTCCAGCAGGATTTGGTGGTCGGCGGCGTTTTGCATCAGCCGGGCTGACAGGTTAATCGAGTCGCCCATGGTGGTGTAGTCGCGGCGGTTGGGCGAGCCAACCGGCCCGGCAAAAACCCGCCCGCTGGTCACGCCAATGCGCTGCATGGCGATGAAGGGCAGGCCGCCGCACTCGGCCTGCAAATCCAGGGCGCAGCGGATGGCCCGCGCCTCCTGCTCCTCGACCGTTCGCGGCGCGCCAAAGATGACATGGATCAGGCTGCCCTTGTCGCCGGTGATGAGGCGGTTGACCCGCCCGCGGTACCGCGCCGCCACTTCCTGAGCGGCGCTGAAGTAAGTTTGCAGTTTCGGACCGACCTCCGGGTCGGAGTCGTAATCAATTCCATGAAACTGGACAAATAAGCTGACCACCGGCTTGAGTTCGGCCACCTGAACGCGGCCAGCGGCCAGGGTGTGGTAGATTTGCTGCGGTACGTAGGCGGCCAGCCGCTCGATCAGCGTGCTTTCCTCTTCCGGCGGCCAGGTGAGCGGCGGCCAGGGCTTGGGCCGAGCCGGACGCAAAAGTTGGCCGATGGCCGCAAAATTGTCGCGCCATTCGGCCACGGTTACGCTGTCAGGCACATAGGCCAGGGTCGCGGCGTCGAGCATAATGTCGCCGGAGTTGGCGTGATGTTCGGCCTCGGCCATGCGATCGAGGGTCACCCCGCCCAGTGCGTCTTCATAACCGTACTCCGGCAGGCCCAGATTGAACCGTTTGACCGGGCCGTAAGTCAGGCCGATTTTCATCTTGAGGGTGACGATGCCGATGGGCGTCGGCACCTGGCCATGAATTTGAATGGCCTGCTGCATGCGCCAGGCCGAGGTAACGGCCCGGCGCATGACCGCTGCCCGGCGCACCCCTCGCTCGCGGGGATACCAGACAATGAGCGCGTCGCCGCCAAATTTGATGACGCTGCCGCGAAAAGCATCAATCTCGGCGATGAGCGGGGTGAAGACGCCGCTGAGGGCGCGGGTCAGTTCTTCCGCGCCCTGGTCGGGGCTGAGGCCGCGGGTCAGGGCTTCGGTCAGCGGGGTAAAGCCGGAGATATCGGCAATCAGGGCCACCCCGTCTTCCGGCAGGGGCAAGCCGGGCCGGAGGATGCTTTCCACCCGGTCGCGAGGGATGTAGGCGGCTAAAGCGGGCAGCAGGGCAAAGGTCATGGCTTGGAGCTTCCTTCAGAGATTGGCAACCTCTCAGGTAAGGGTGAATTTCAGTATAACCATAAATCTCGCAGAGTCAACGGCCAGCGACCCTATCCACTGTTTTTAGAAAGACCCTGATTTACCGCAGCGCTTTTTGAGGTAAAGAGGCGATTAGGTAAAACCAGAGCCAAAATTTAGCAACTTAGGAGGGATTGAGTATAATGCCCAAAATTTTTGGCTAAATCTTAGCTGGGAGAGGAACACCTATGGACTGGATAACTAACCCTCAAGTGTGGATCGGGCTTGTCACGCTGACGAGCCTGGAAATCGTTCTGGGAATTGACAACATCATCTTTATCTCAATTC
>JAHDWA010000142.1 GCA_023382535.1 Anaerolineae bacterium
TGGCGGGGGTGGTCGGGGCCATACCCAGAACCTTGCTGGCCTCCTCATCCCGGGTTTTGGCTTTGCGCGCCTCTTTTTCCACGGCTTCTTTGGCCAGGGCCAGTTTTTCTTCCAGGGCGGCCAGCTTTTCTTCCAGGTTAATGGCCTGGAGCGACTCGTTCCTCAAATAATACTCCAGTTCCGCCGCCCGTTTTTCGTGGGCGCGCTGTTCGGCCTGGTCGCCGCTTTGCGCCGCTTCCGCGGCCTTGGCCTGCTCGTTCTGCAGCCGCTCGGCCATGTTGCGCTCGCGCAGTTCCACCTCGGCCAGGGCCTGCCGAATTGACGCCAACTGCTCCTGTTCCAACTGTTCCAGGGCGCTCCGCCGCTCCCGGTGAGGCAGCTTGGCATTGACGGCGGCGCTGAGCAACGTGTTTATTTTTTCCATCAAGTCCATTTTAAAGTTCTCCTCGATAATCCACAATCGCTTTGCGGACGGTAAAACCCAATTTGGTATACAAGCCAATCGCCGGCCGGTCGGCATAATTATCCGCGCTGACCGAGATGGTCTCCACCCCGGCCTCAGCCAGCGCCTTCATGGCCGTCAGCATCAGCGCCCGGCCGATACCCTGCCCACGCGCCTCCCCGGCCACGGCCACCCAGACAATTTCCCCCTCGTTGGCCTGGCGCAACTGGCGCGTCCAGCCCAGGCAGGCGTGAATCAAACCGACCATCTCCTCGCCGCCCCCCGTTTGCCGCCAGGCAGTATAGCTAAAGGGCGACTCGTAGCGGGCTGTTTCAAAGCGGCGGCGCAGCGCTGCAGCGGTTGTCGGCTGATAGCCCCAGTTCTGAGCAAAAGCCCGGTTGCGCAGGGATACAGCCGCCTCACAGTAGCGGTTATCCCAGGGACGAATGATGACGCCGGGCGGCGGTCCAGGAATCGCTTCGATTTGAGTTGCCGGTATTTCCAACTCGTGATAGACGTGATAGGGCCGCAGTCCAAATCGGGCCAGCAAGCGGCCGCGCTGTTGGTCGTGCTCATAAGCCCAGGCATTGACCCAGGCCGTCTCGCCGCCGGTTGGTGATCGCTGCTGCATATCGGCCCAACTGTGCCCGATGAGCTGCTGGCCAATCCCCTGTCCGCGCCAGGCCGGATGCACCCCTCCCCGCAGCCAAAAGTGAAGCTCCGCGCCACGGACAAGTTCCCCATAATTATAACCGACGACCGGGCCGCTTTCAATTTGCGCCAGCCAGCCGGCCTGGCCTAACTCGGCCGCAGCCGTTTCCAGCTCGGCCCGAATCTCCGCCGTCAGCCGGATCAGCCCTTCATCTGCCGCTTCTATCACGCCGACAAGCCGGGCCAGGGCCTCCATATCATTTTCGGTAACACGACGCAAAGTAAACATTTCAGATCAACTTAGTACTCAGGTGACTGGCACTTTTCTCCTTTCAAGACGACTGAGAACAGCAAAGTTTAGGGCTAACCAAGTGCCAGTCACCTTTAACCTGTGAATTACTAGCAACAAGTTTTTAGCTAAGAAGTTCTTCCCATTCCTCCAGCCTTCCAGCCCTCCAATCCCCCCTTCTTCCTCACTTCTCCGCCAGGGCCAACTGCACCGCCCGCAGGGCGTCAATCTGTCCCCAACCGTAAACGTTGTTAGGGCTGCCGGTCACACCGCCGCAGGCGCACGCATTTCCGGCGATGAGACTGTCCAACTCGCTGAGCAGTGAAGCATTAGCTGCCGCTTGACTCTCGATGGGGCAGGCCGCTTCGACCGCAACCGGGGCCGCCGACTGGCGGATGATTTCCTCCGTCGCCTCAATCTGGCCAATTAAAGCCGGATTGGCCGACCAGATGAGCGCGACCAGTCCGGCCACATGCGGCCCGGCCATGCTGGTGCCGGAGGCGGTGCCGTAGCCGCCGCCCGGCAGGCTGGAGCGAATATTATCGCCCGGCGCGGTGATGTCGGGCTTAAGCAGCGGTAACTGGTCCGGCTCAACGACCGGCCCTCGACTGCTGAACCCGGTAACCTGGCCTTGCGCATTGCTGGCCCCCACCGAGAAAACAGTGGCGTAACGAGCCGGCGGTTCATTGGCCGTGCCGCAGGCAGGGCCATCATTCCCCGCGCTGACGACCATCATTATCCCGGCGGCCTGGAGCGCCGCCGTGGCCGGTTCCAAAACGGTATCGTCGCAGCCTTCAACATCGGGACAGCCCCAGGAATTATTGACCAGGTCAGGCGCTTTTGACACATCGCCATCCCTGAATGGGTCGCCGTTCAGCGGATAGGGCGCCAAAAAAAATTCCATGCAATCGGTGTAGCTGGCCGGGTTGCCCAGGCCGCGCTGCATGTTACGGCAGCCAATCCAGCGAGCGCCGGGGGCCATTCCAATCTGGTTGCCCTGGCCATCGTCGCCCAAAATTGTCCCCATCGTATGCGTGCCGTGCTGGTCGTCGTCAAACGGCGCGGGGGTGTCAGCCCAGGCATCGTGCCAGTTGTAATTGTGGTTGACCTCACCCGCCGCGCTGACCCCGCGGTACGTCGGGCGCAGGGCCGGATGCTGCCAATCGTAGCCGGTGTCCTGCCCGCCCACCACAATCCCCTGCCCGGTGAAGCCCAGCTCCCAGACCTGGTCCGCGTACACCTGGCTGAGGCTGGCTTCGACGCCCTGCCCCTCGGTGGGAGTAGGACCATAGCCAATATCAAAGCGGAGTGGATAGGGCCGGACGTTCGGATTAAGCATTACCCGGGCTACGCCGGGCAGGCGGGCAAACTCATCCATGCGCCGGTGGTGGCCCTCCACCCGGATCATGTTGATCAGGTAAAAAGGGCGATAAACCAGCCCGGCGGCATCGAGCGCCTGGCGCACCGGGGCCTGGCTGCGATTGGCCGTTTCGATGAGCCGGTTGCGCACAAAAGCACGCCGCGCCGGCAGGCCGGCAATTTGCTCGGCTCCGGTTAAATCCGCCTGCCCGGCCATAATAATCAGAAATCCATCGTCGTAAAAGCCGGGCCGGCCCACAGTCCACCACAGGCCAAGCCAGGTGCCCCAGGTAATCAGCACCCCTGCCAGGACAAGACCTACCGCCGCCAGGGCGGAACGAGGCGGAGCCAGCCAGCGCCGCCCGGCCCAAACGAAGCCGGTCAGTCCGGCCGCGGCCAGGATCATCCAGAGATAAGCGGCGGTTTGCCAGGGCTGGGTAATCAGCGGCAATTCGTCGCGGGGGTCGGTGAAAAGGAGTGGCGCGGCCCGGTAGCTCCAGACGATCAACAGCCCGGCCCAAATCGTGCCGCTCCACAGGCGTAATCCAATTAACAGCCCGGTCAGCGGGACAATCGTAACAAGCAAGGCCAGTTCGCTCCAATCGTGGTGAGGGAGCAGCAGGCTGGGGGTAAAGGCCGCGTAGATCAGCAGGGCCAGCACGGCCGCCAGGATGCGGCGGTGGGGAAAACAGGTGAGCAGCAGGCCCAAAACCGCACTGCGAAAGAACAGCTCTTCGGGGAGGGTCTGGGCCAGGCCTTGAATGAGGAGCATCTGCGACACCCAGCGATCGCCCAACGCCCCAGTCAGCGGCCAGCCGACGGTCAGGACGGAAATTCCGGCCAGGGCCAGGAGCAGCCAGAAGAGCCGGGGAGCGTCCAGCCCTAACGCCTGGCCCAGTTCGCGCCTGGAGCGAGGCACCCCTGCCCAGCCCATACCAAGGCTGCCCAGGAGCAGCGCTGCCGGGGTGAGCAGGATCAAACGGAGGATCGTCCCGTGTAACGGCAGGAGATAGGTGGCATCGTTGTCTCCTGGTCCAGCAACAGCTCGAATAGCCGCGTCCAGCGAAATATAGAGGCCAACGCCGAGCAAAACCAGGGCCAAGGGTCGCAGTGCCTGCCAGCAGGGCCGGCGCACCCACAGCCAAAACCCGGCAAAGGGGGTCAAGAGGAGCGCCGCTAGCAGGGCGACGGTTAGAAAACTCTTGACTGATTCCGGCCAGGCAGGCGGGAGGAAGGTGGTGGCAATCCCCAGACCTATCGGGGCAGCGGCGAGCCAGCCGAGGAGAAGAGAAAAAAGGAGGAGTTGGGCCGGTGAGGGGGAGGAGAGAGGGGTGGAGGCATCTTGTGGCGAAAGTTGGGGGTGGTTAGATATTTTATTATTAAACATCATCTACGAGATCAAACAACCTGAATTTCCTCATGATTATCAACCACGCTTGTCATTATAACACCTCTCCCTCCACTTTCCAACCCTTCACTGATTTTCGATTTTGCTTGACACCGAGCCAACCTCTCCCCTATAATGATCGGTGAAACCTAACCCAGCGCAGGTATGATGTCACCAATTCTTGAACGTATCCTGGCAACTCTGCCCCGCGACTGGCAGGCTCATGCCTTGTATATCGGGGTCAATTGGACTCTGGCCGTCGTGCAAAACCCCTGGGGGCAGCAGCAGGCGGGTCTGGCCGCAACCCCCGGGCCGGAGCGAGTCGCGGCTCAAAGCCGGTTCCAGCCCGGCGCTAACCCGCTCCCCAGCAGCGATGCCCTCGCCCTGGCCCAGAGTGTTTACGCCGGCGACCCGGTCGAGGCGGCGGTGGGTTTGGCTGCGCTCAATGCCCTCTTGCAGCCCGACCCGGCCCAACTGGCCCAGGTTGATGCCGCCGATTGGCTGGTCACTCATGGGCAGGGCCGCCAGGTGGCGCTGGTCGGCCATTTTCCCTTTGTTGACGAGTTGAGGCCGGTTGTCGCCCAACTCTGGGTGCTGGAATTGTCGCCCCACCCAGGCGACTTTAACGCCGCCGCCGCGCCTCACCTCATCCCCCAGGCCGATGTGGTCGCCATTACCAGCAGCACCCTGATCAATCATACCCTGGATGGTCTGCTGGCCCTGGCCCGCCCGGAAGCCAAAGTCATGCTGCTCGGCCCTTCCACGCCGCTGACGCCGGTGCTGTTTGATTTTGGCGTGGACCTCCTGTCGGGAGTGCAGGTGATAGACATCGCGGCCACCCTGGCCTCGGTCGAAGCCAGCGTCAATTTCCGCAAGATGCAGGGTGCCCGCCGGGTGACCCTGGAAGCCCGCTAGTTTTGCTGTCCCCCTCTTGACCCTCGGTATGCCTCAAACCTAACCCCAACCTAACTTTCGATAGGTGACATTTGCCCGGCCTGGTGCTAGGCTGGAGATAGACATCCAGACTCAGCGTCTCGATGCCGGTTGACAAGGAGACTCCCATGAAAAGCACCGATAAATTTTTGATTGGCATTATTGCGGGAGCGGTCTTGCTGGTTGGTGTTGCCTTTGCGGTAGCCTTCATGCGGCCCCAGCCTTCCTACCAAGGGGAAGACACGCCGGAAGGGGTGGCGCACAATTATCTCTTCGCTTTGCAGCAAGCAGACTACCAGCGGGCCTACGGCTACCTCTCGCCTGCTCTGGCCGGCTATCCCGCCTCTCCTGATAAATTCGCCGATGACCTGGACAAGCATGCCTGGCAGCTTGACAATTTGAATGAAGAATCCATCACGCTGGCCGTCGAGTCGGTCCGCGTTACCGATGATCGGGCCGAAGTCTCGGTCAAGGAGACCCGTTTCTATCGAGGTGGGTTGTTCGACAGTAACGAACACAGCACTACCTTTGAGATGACCCTGCACCGTGAGAACGACGCATGGAAAATTACCGCCTCTGACGCTTATTGGCCTTACTGTTGGACTTCGAAAGTGGGGTGTTCGTAATCGCTGGCTATTTAGGAGGTTATGATTATGGCTACGGTTCGTCGTTGGTATATGTTTCTTGTCGCCGCGGTCAGCCTGCAAGCGGTCACTTGGGCCGTTATTGCCCTGTTCCGTAATTTACTGACACCGGGCTACCAGGCGCCGGTAACGGCGACAGCTTTTCAAATTGCCGTCGTCGTGGTCGGTCTGCCCATCTTTCTGGCGCATTGGCTGTGGGCGCAGCACCTGGCCGAACGTGACCCCGAGGAGCGAGGGACAGCTTTGCGCCGCCTGTATCTCTACGGCATGCTAGCTGCTTTCCTCGGCCCCTTTGTCGCCAACGCATTCGACCTGATGACCACGCTCTTGTGGCTCATCCTGGGCCAGCCGGAACATCCTTTTGCCTATTTTGAGTTCTCCCCGACCCAGGCCATGGTGCGGGACCTGGTCGCCCTGGTGGTGCTGGGGCTGCTGTGGTTTTATCACCAGCGCCTCCTGGCAGCAGACAGGCAGGCGATCCCGGAAACGGACAACGCCGCCAGCATTCGCCGTTTATACATCTTTGGGTTCAGCGCCACGGGCCTAATCATGACTGGCATCGCCTCCATTAACCTGTTACGCTGGCTGATGTTTCAATTTGGGCCGGGTGAGGCAATTGGTGGGCGCGACGATTTGGAGTTTAGCGTCGAAATGGCCCGTCTGGCCGCCGGCCTGCCGCTCTGGCTCATCTTCTGGCAGTGGGCACAGCGCCTCTTTAACGGGCCAAGCGAGGCCGAACGAGCCTCTGCCCTGCGTAAATTCTATCTGTACGCCACTATCTTCATCACCGCCCTGGCTGCTGTCACCAACGCCACTTTTATTCTGGCCGGTATCTTCCGCCGGGCGCTCGACCTGCCGCCCATGGGCGACCTGCGCGACTCGCTGCCGATTGTTATCGGCGCAGCCGTGCTCTGGGCTTATCACGCCGCTGTTATCTGGGGAGATGCACGGGTGGCCGAGGAAGCACCGCGCCAGGCCGGTATCCGGCGGCTGTACCTCTACCTGATTGCCGCCATTGGCCTGGCCGCCCTCCTGGTTGGGTTGAGCGGTGATCTGAGCGTGCTAATCCGCTCCCTGGCCGGAGCGCCATTTGGCTCGAGCCTGCGCGAGCAACTGGCCTGGTTTACGGCGGCGATGGTCGCCGGGCTGCCTGTGTGGATTTTACCGTGGCGACAGGCCGAACTGGGAGCTGAGGCATCCGGCTCAGCGGGGGCTGAGGAACGCCGCTCCATCGTGCGCAAAATCTACCTGTATTTTTATCTCTTCGTCGCCACCATGACCGTTCTCTCCGGCGTGGTCTACATTGTGTATCGGCTGCTCAGCCTCGTTCTGGGTGAATCGAGCGAGGGCAACTTACTCAGCGATCTGGGGCAGGCGATCGCCTTTAGCTTAATCGCCGGCGGGGTGTGGCTGTATCACGGCTTTGTGCTGCGGGGCGACGGCCAACTGGCCAAAGGTGAACAGGCCAAGCGGCTGGAAAGCTTGCGAGTAGTTGTGGTTGACGGCGAGGAGGGCGGCTTTGGGCAGGCAATCCTGAAGGAGCTTCAGCGCGAACTACCCGGCCTCACCTTCGAGACCGTCGGCTTGAACCCATCAGCGGCGGCAGCCATGGGCGGAAGCACAGCGCCAAATACTCTGACCGCCCAACTGGCCGGGGCGGGGCTGATTATCGAACCGTGGAACATCGCTCTGGCTAACGGGCCGGCAAGCGCCGAAGTCGTCAGAGCTATTAACGCCAGTCCAGCACCTAAATTACTCGTCCCTATACGCAGCGAAGGCTGGGAATGGGTGGGGGTAGAGCGCTGGAGTACCGAGGCGCTGGTCCAGCAAACTCTGTCTGCCGTGAAACAAATCGCCGCCGGCGAAGAGGTCAAACCCGCTCGTCCTCTCAATGCCGGGGCCATCATTGGGATCATTATTGTCGTCTTCCTGCTGCTAATCTTCCTGGTTGGCCCAGTCGTGACTTTCTTTGCCTCGACCGGCCTGGACTAAGTTAATCAGGATAACCTCGGTTGCTGTTTGCCAGCGAAAAATCATCCCCTTCGACAAGCTCAGGACACAGCTTCGATATGACTTCGGCACTCAGGATGATTTTTCGCTGTATAATGCTTGACACCCTCCTTTGAGAGTCAGCAGACCACCTGCGGACAAAAATTAGTCCCCACATCTTCCCCCATACCGCCAAAAATGCAGCGGTAAACCAGACATACTCCAGCCCATTCACCCAGATGGCGGCGAATCTGTTAGGACTCATGGTTCCTGGGTTAGGACCAAAAACAGGGTTGCTATCAGCTAGGTACATGTGGTAGACTGTCAATTATGAGGGAAAATGGTCTATTGACCATTCTCACTGTTGTTGTCAACGCCCGGGTACTTGACACACCAGAACAGTGTACCTTAACAATAGAATTCGGTTCATCTTGCTTCAGTGAGACATCAACTATGAGAGACCAATACAAAACAAAAACGTACCTTATCGCTGAGTTGACCACGGCCCGGCAAAGGCTGGCAGAGCTGGTTAGAGCAGAGGCAGAACAAAAACGATTGCTGCTCATCGAGCAGCAGCAGCGGACTCTGCTCGAAGCGATGTACCAGGCAAGTACTACCCTGCACAGTACCCTTGAATATGACCAGGTACTCGATCATATCCTGGACCAGTTGAAGCAGATCGTTCCCCACGATGCGGCCTGCATTATGATGCCCACTCAGAGTGATATGGCCCGGATTATTCGCTGGCACGGCTACAGCCGGTTCGGTTCTAAAAACTTTGTCCTCATGCTTAAGATCGCCGAGATTCCCAGCTTGCAGACGATGAACGAAACCGGCCGCCCGGTAGCCGTTTCTGAGGTATCTGCTCAGGATGCCTGGGTCGCCTGGTCCGGTCAAGAATGGATAAAATCCTATGCCGGCGTTCCCCTCCGGATTCGAGATCAGATTATTGGCTTTCTGCAAGTTGACAGCGCTACTGCTGGCTTTTTCAGCCAGGCGGATGCCGAGCACCTGGAGGCGTTTGCCAGTTACGCCGTATTAGCGCTGAAGAATGCGTGGAGATATGGCCGCGCTCGCCGTGAAATTATGCAGCAAGTCAAGGCGCTCAAAACGGAACGCAATTTCGTCTCCACTATCCTCGACATGGCCGGCGCTTTGGTGGTCATTCTTAACGCTGAGAAGCGAATTGTCCGCTTTAACCAGACGTCTCAGAAAACAAGTGGCTATTTGTTTGATGAAGTTCAAGACAAGTATCTGTGGGATTTGTTTATCGTGCCGGAAGAAGTTGAAACGGTTAAAGCTATTTGTGATAAACTATCTGCCGGTCATTTTCCCATCGAGTACGAGTGCCAATGGCTGACCAAAGATGGCAAGCGCTGCCTCATCGCCTGGTCCAGCACGGTGCTGCTGGATCACCAGGGTTCGGTTGAATATATCATTAAGACCGGCCATGACATCACGGAACGCAAGCAAATCGAGGAGGCGCTGCGCACGGGTGGAGAACGCTATGCCCTGGCCGTCCAGGCTGCTAATGAGGGATTGTGGGATTGGAACCTAAAAACCAATGAGATCTATTTCTCGCCACACTGGAAGGCTATCCTGGGCTATGAGGAGCAAGAGTTTCAGCCCAGCGTAGACGAATGGTTTAACCGGGTTCATCCCGAAGACTTGGCCCGGTTGAAGATGGACATCGCCGTTCATCTGGAAGGCACTACCACCAGCTTAAAAAGCGAGTATCGCATGCTCCATTGGAACGGCGATTACCGCTGGATACTGACCCAGGGGCTGGCAGTCCGCGATACGGACGGGCGAGCTTACCGCTTGACCGGTTCTCAAACCGACATCACCCGGCGCAAAATGACTGAGGACGAACTGAGATCTGCTTCTCTGCACGACGCCCTGACTGGCTTGCCCAACCGGGTCCAGTTTATGCAGCATTTGGAACGGGCTATTGAGCAGGTCAAAGAGAACAAGAGTTATGTGTTTGCCGTGCTTTTCTTGGACCTTGACCGGCTTAAGCCGGTTAACGACAGCCTGGGGCACCTGATTGGAGACCAACTGCTGATTACCGTAGCCCACCGGCTGAAAAACTGCCTGCGTCCCGGCGATATGGTGGCCCGCCTGGGTGGAGACGAATTTACTATTCTGCTCGAAAATATCGAGGACGCCGATGACGCTACCCGGGTAGCCGAACGGCTTCAAACTGAAATAGCTCTACCGATTCACCTGGAGGGACATAAACTGTTCACCAGCGCCAGTATCGGAATTGCTTTGAGCACGACGGGCTATGACCGGCCAGAGGATATTCTGCGTGATGCCGACACAACGATGTATTGGGCCAAGGCTAGGGGGCGGGCTTGCCATGAATTGTTCGATCCTGGTCTGGGCATGCACCCGCTTGAACGAAGGGATTTAGAGACCGAACTGCGGAGAGCGGTTGAGCAGCAGGAGTTCCAGCTTTATTACCAACCGATTGTATCATTGGCTACGGGGCGGATGACCGGGGTCGAAGCGCTCCTGCGCTGGCAGCATCCTCAACGCGGCCTCATCGAGCCGGGCGAATTTATCCCGTTAGCCGAGGAAACAGGTCTCATCATTCCTATGGCTGAATGGGTTTTGCGCTCAGCCTGCGCCCAGATTAAAGCCTGGCACGCGGCCGGTCATTCGTTTTTACATTTGGCCGTCAATGTGTCAATCCGCCAGTTGCAGCCTGCCGGCGGACAACAGGATTTACCCGGACTGGTGACCACTGTTCTCAAGGAAACCGGCCTGGCAGCTCAGGCGCTGGAGTTAGAAATCACCGAGAGCATGCCTTTAATATACAACCGTTTCAACCAAGTAAGCCTTAATGAATTAAAAGCACTGGGCTTACAGATTGCCCTGGACGATTACAGCCTTGATTCCTCACTCAGTGCCTTGAAGCAGTTTCCCTTCGACATCTTGAAAATTGATCGCGCCCTGATAAAAGAGATTGGCCATAATCCTGAGGATGCCGTCCTCAAGGCGGTTATTGGTCTGGCGCATGAACTGGGGCTGCGGGTGATAGCCGAAGGTGTGGAAACAGAAGAGCAGCTCATCTGGCTGTGCGATCAGCAGTGTGATGAGTTTCAGAGTTATCTCTTTAGCCCGCCGGTATCGGCTCAGGCGTTAACCGACCTATTGCAGGCCGGACAGCATATGGGGATCGAAGTATTGGCAAAATCCGGCTGACTCTTTAACATTATTAATCTCTCTTTACCTAAATATGAATATTGCGGTATAATTTAGAAGAGGGTTGGGGAGATTAAACCTATGGAAGATGATATCAAAACAAAAGCCGAGTTGCTGGAAGAGTTGGCAACCATGCGCAAGGGCATGGCCCGCTTAACCCAGCGAGTGGCTGATCTAACCGCCGCCGCCGCCGCGCGCCGTCAGACCGAAGAAGAACTCCAATTGCTGAGTGCAGAGCGCTTCTTTCAAGTTTTCTTATCCATTAGCAGCCATATTTACGTGACGGAGATCACTGAAGATGGCGGTCACCACAATCTTTATCTATCCCCTGACGTCGAAGACTTAACTGGCTATCCCAGGACGAAGTTGATGACCAATTGGTCGTTCTGGGCCTCAGAAATCATCCACCCCGATGATCGGGCGGCGGCAGCCGTCCAGGCTGCCCGCTTAGCCCTGGGCCAGAACAGCGAGGTGGAATATCGCCTCGTGCGCGCAGATGGGGAAATTATTTGGGTGCGCGACCGGGCCGGGGTCGAGCCGGTCGGCGCCTCAAAAGTCGTCTACGGTACAGTCACCGATATTACCGAGCGGAAGCACCAGGAGGCCGCCCTGGCTAGACTGCTCGAACTGAGCCGGGCTTTGGTAACCATCATTGATCCAACCCCGGCCCTGGACCAGGCGATAAAATTGGCAGTGGATATTGTGCCAGCCGCTGATAGAGGGTCGCTCCAACTGCTTGACGAGGAAGGCAAAACGCTGCGGACAGCCGCCACTAACTTGCCGGATGGGGTCTTGGGACAGACCCTCACCTTTCGGCCAGGGCAGGGCATTGCCGGGTATGCTTTGGCAAACAATCAAGCGGTTAATGTCCCTGACGTGCTGGCCGATGAGCGTTTTATGCCCAGCAATCTACCCCTGCGCATTCGCTCGTTGTTAGTTGCTCCCCTTGTAGTTAAGGACCGTTTATTAGGTACAATCTCCCTCAGCAGCGAGCAGGTCGCCGCTTTTACCCAGGCTGATGTAACTTTAGTTCAACTGATTGCCGATCAGGTAGCCACAGCCCTGGAAAATGCACGCCTCTTCGCCAGCCATCTCCAGGCAGAAGAACTGCGCCGGGAACATCAGTTTCTGCAAGGCGCCATTGATGCCCTGGCGGCTCATATTGCCATCCTTGACGAAAACGGCCGGGTTACGACCATCAACGCCAGTTGGCGCCGTTTTGCCCAAGCGAACAATTACTTGCACCCGGATTGCGGGCTTGGAATGAATTATCTGGAGGTGTGCCGTTTAGCCACTGGCCCCGAAGCCGAGGAAGCAGCCCTTGTGGCCGAAGGTATTGGCCAGGTTATGAGCGGGCAACGGAGACAATTCTACCTGGAGTATGCCTGCCACAGCCCTTTTCAAAGGCAGTGGTATGGCGTGCGGGTAACCCGCTTCCAGAATGAGGGGCACACTTGGACAGTAGTAGCTCATGAAGATGTAACCGAACGCCGGGTAGCGGAAGAGGCATTACGGGAGAGTGAAGAAAAATACCGCACCTTAACCAGCCAACTCCCTGTGGGGGTTTACCGGGCCACCGTAACGGGTAAGTTCATCTATGCCAATCCGGCGCTGGCGGCGATGCTTGGCTATGAGAGTGTGTTAGACCTGGTCAAGGCTTCAGCCCCGGATAGATTTGATAATCCTCAGGATCAAACGAAACTGCTGCAACGATGGACCACAAATGGGGGCGTTTTCTTCTATGAAACGAAGCTCCCTACGAAAACTGGGGCAGAAATTTGGGTACGTGATATTGGCCGAGCTGTTTTTAATGAAAGTGGTGAAATAAAGTATATTGACGGTATTGTTCAAGATATTACCGAGCAGAAACAGGCGGTAGAGGCCCTGCAAGCCAGTGAAGGTCGTTTTCGGTCACTTGTCCAAAATTCATCCGATATTATCATCGTTCTCAACAGCGATGGGGTAGTCGGCTATGTTAGCCCACCGGTAGAACGAATTTTGGGGCGCAGCGCCAAAATTATGATCGGCCAGACGATCTATAAATATATGCACCCGGAAGATGCTGCCCTGGTTCAAACCCGGCTTACCGCTGCCAATCAGCAGCCAGGTGTCGGTTCACCTACCGAGTTCAGGATGCGTCACGCTGACGGAAGCTGGATCTGGATGGAAGCCGCCAGCAATAACCTATTGGCTGATCCTAACGTCAAAGGTTTTGTGGTTAATGCCCGCGATGTCAGCCAGCGCCGACGGGCCGAAGAACAACTGCGCCTGCTAGCTACAGCCGTCAATAGCATCGAAGAAGGTGTCCTTATCACCGATACCCAACCCACCCCCGTGGGGCCAAAAATTGTATTTGTCAACAAAGGGCTGTGCCAACTGACCGACTATACGCCGGAAGAATTGTTTGGCCAGACACCCCACCTGTTCTTAGGCCCTAAAACAGATCAAGCCCTCCCTGATCAACTCGAAGGTGGCCTGATCAGCAATCA
>JAHDWA010000143.1 GCA_023382535.1 Anaerolineae bacterium
TGCAGGCACAAGTGTTCGGGGGCGTAGAGATTGCCCAACTCGACCGCTTCTGCCAAATTGGCGCAGATAACCGCGCCGCCCTGGTTTTGCAAACTTTCGACAATGATGTCGCCCCGGCTCAGCGTTTCGAGCTGGCGGCCAATTTCCACCTGCACCGCTTCGGCCAGGGTTCGGCTGGGTGTAACCAGGATGGCCGAAGCCAGGGTGTCATGCTCAGCCTGGGCCAGCAAATCGGCGGCAACCAGCTCCGGCCTGGCCGAGGCATCGGCAATGACCAGGGTTTCGGTGGGACCGGGCAGGCCGTCAATGTCCACCTGCCCGTAAACCTGCCGCTTGGCCAGGGTGACAAAAATATTGCCCGGACCAACGATTTTATCCACCTTTGGCAGCGACTCGGTCCCGTAGGCCATGGCTCCAACCGCCTGCGCTCCGCCGATACGGTAGACCGCATCCACCCCGGCCACCTTGGCCGCGGCCAGCAGCACCGGCGCAATTTGCCCCTGCGGGTCGCGGCCGCTGGGCGTGGTAACGATGACCTGTTCCACCCCGGCTACGCGAGCGGTAACGGCGCCCATGAGCAGCGTGCTGGGGTAAGGGGCTGTCCCGCCCGGCGCGTAAACCCCGACCCGTTCCAACGGGCGCACAATCTGGCCTAAGGCACCGCCCTCGCGCCGCCAATCCAGCCAGCTTGCCGAAGGCTGCTTTTGATGAAAGGCGCGGATGCGCTCGGCGCTAAAGTGGAGCGCGTCGCGCAGCTCAGCGGGAATGCCGGTGTAAGCGGCTTCGATGTCGGCGGGGGAGACAAGCAGGCCGGGCAGCCGGACGCCGTCAATTTTTTCGGTCCAATCGAGCACCGCCGCATCGCCCCGTTCCCGCACATCGCTCAAAATCCGGCTGACGGCCGCTTCCAGGCTGAGGCTCTCGCCAAAAACCCGCTCGATGCCTTTGGCCAGGGTCGGCGTCGGCTTGACTTCGCCAACCGGCGAGCGTTTGAGAATGGTTTGCCGGGCTTCGGCGGCGGTGTAGAGACGGAAAAGATGTGTTGTCATAAGGTACTCTTAACTTGGAGAGCCTTTGGAAACCCCGGAGCAACCTTGCTACCGGCGCTCGCCCGGCGATGAAGTCGCCGGACTATAGAACAGCGCCGGGTTAACCCGGCTTTAGCCCGATTTATTGGGCGCTGTTCCATAGCCCTGGCATTCATGCCGGGGCGAGCAAGTTAGAGGAAACAGTTTCCAAAAGCTTTCAACCTCTATCCAATCCCTTCCAACAGTAATTGACGCTTAGATTTCACTGGATAAACTCCGATTATACAGCCAAGTAATCCTATAACGAATCGCGTTTCTGCCGCCGCCACGAAGCCTTCAATAACCCGAAGTCTCAAAGTACCAAAAACACCCTCACTAATCGCAGAGTTCGTGCGGTTGGCTGAAAACGCTTGGTGAGCGCGGCGACGGAATGAAACTACGACCAATTGTACAACCAACACCGCTATGAGTTTTACACAGCCTGAGCGGCTGTTGGGTGGCAGCTTGCTTTAGAAAGGTATGTTGTCTTCCTTAGACGGAAATCTGTCATGCAAGTAAGTGATATAAGAGGCAACAAGACTTAGCACAAGTTCTGCTTCAACTTCACTCACATGTCCACCTTCTAACGCGGCATGTGCTACGCCTTGAGCGTTACCGCGAAATGCCCGTAACTTAATAATACTTTCTCCAATCGTTGGCGGAATCTGCCCTTCCGTATTTCCTTGCTTTGAACGGATTGCTTCGTCGAAATTCTTGGCGGCTTTCTTACCGAATAAGATTTCTGCGAATGCTTCAAGAGCACATATTGCTTCTTTGACGCAGTTCTGAATGTCAGGGGAAGGACGCTCGTTATAAAACTTAACCGCTTTATTGTAGTGGTTTCGTGCTTGACTATAGTGTGGGTCAGATAAGACAGCACTTACACGTTGCAAACTTTTTTGCGTCTGTGGGCGACCCCGACGATGGAAGATACCATTTGCAAACTCATAGGCTAGATTTTCTTCGGCCAAAAGTTCATTAATTTCGTCCGTGTAGTAATTTTGGGCTTCTTCAAGTGTGCCTGTTACGATGAAATCTTCGAGTTCATAATCCCAATATTGTGGAATTTGTAGCACCCTATAAACTTTCTCACAGAAGATATAAAACTTATCCCATTTCAGTTCTTTTACGACGACGGTGCATAAATCTTCATCCCTTGTCTCTGGAAAGTCTTGGCGCAATTGCCGCCCCGTGTGTAAAACTTCCTCTGCGAGTACAGACCAAGATGAGACATAATTATGCTTGATAATTTTATTTAGAATACCAATAAGGCCAATACGTGCAGTATTGGGGACCTCACTATCAAGTGGGCGAGCAGGTAGCCCTGTTCCGAAACGTTGTGTAAAAGGGACATTCTGAGACATAGTAAATTTAGATTTTAGGGAACGCACCCCAAACAAACTAAAGATGTTTTTCGGTTACAACAAGCGCCCAACAATTCTTAGGCGAAACTTCCCGTTTCAATTAGATGTCACTCGATGAACACCGACCGGTCAGAACCATCTTTCTATTCAGATTTCACCTTTCAATGCCCAATGCGTCCAGCAGCTTTAGCCAGCGGTGCGGCTCCTCTTCAAAAATGTAGGTGATCGGCAAAACCAGCACCCCGCTGCCGCCGATGCTGCGGAGCTGCTCGATGGATTGGTGCAGCCGGTCTTTGCGGACGACGATGGTGATGGCGTACCAGCCGATGTCGGCCGCATCGCGCAAATAAACCCGGCTGATGGTCGGTCCTTGCAGCCCGCCCAGGTCCGGCTGGCTGAAGACCTTTTGGGCCACCTCTTCCGGCGAAGCCCCGCGAATATTGGCAATAATGGTCTCATGCTCGACGGCCCGCAAATGGGCCTCAATCCGTTCCAGCATTTGCCGGGCCACGGCCAGAACTTCGGGCCGCTGGGTCAGGGCGATGCGATTGCCGATAAAGACCATTTCGCTTTGCAGCAGCCGGCCGCCTTCGATCTGTTTGAGCCGGTTTTCGCGCAGGGTCACGCCGCTGCTGACCAGATCCACGATGAAGTCGGCGGAACCCATTTGCGGGGCGGCCTCCAGCGCGCCGTCGGCGTGGAGCACGCGGTAGGGCCTGATCTGGTGCTGTTCCAAAAAAGCGGTTGTCTGGCGCTCGTACTTGCTGACCACCCGGAGCGGGCGCTGCGCCTGGCGCGAGGCGGCCATGGCGGCCAGGTCGCGGGTGGAGTGAACATCGGTCCAATCCTCCGGCACGGCCACGGAGAGATGGCACTGGCCGTAGCCCAGCGCATCGTGGATAATCACCACGTCGTCGCCGGCGCCGCGATATTCGACCACCATATCAAAGCCAACAATGCCCAAATCCACATCGCCGTCGCGGACTTTGCGGACCACATCGGCCGAACGCTGGAACCAGATCTCCAGGTAAGGAATGTCGTCAATTTGGGCAATGTATTGGCGCGGGTTAACTTTGTTGACCGATAAACCGCAGGCGTGCAGGAAGGCGCGTGTCTCCTCCTCCATGCGCCCTTTGCTGGGCAGGGCCAGCCGGATTTCAGTACGCGGCCTGGGCTGCGTAAATTTATCGAGTTGATTAATTGCTGCCATCACTCTTGCTTATCCTTGTTAAGCTCAAATTTTACATCTAATTCCGAGTAGACACAATTTTCAGGCAAGTTGGGCGCATCTGACATACATCGTAGAAAAGAAGGACACTTATCACTTCTTTTAGTTTAGACATTGGAGGTAAAATAAATGAAAGGCTTTTTATAACAATTTATTGTTACCCTTTTGAAAACTTCAGGTGTCTATGGACAACTTGTTCCAGGCATTGGCCAAAGCGGCTGACGGGGCTTTCGTCGTCAACGAAGACCAACATATCCTTTACTGGAATGAAGCGGCTCAGGAGCTGCTGGGGTACCCGGCTGCCAAAGTGGTAGGCCAGGCCTGCTACGAGACGATGAGGAGCTGTGATGAAAAGGGACAGCCGCTTTGCGGTCCTCATTGTCCGGTGATCACCCTGGCCCTGGCCGGGCAGGCCGTGACCACGTATGATGTTGTCGTTCAGACCCAATCAGGTGAGATGCGCTGGATCAATATCAGCATCTTAACCATTTTTCCCCCTGATGATGACTCTGGCCCCCTGGTTGTTCATCTTTTTCGCGACGCTACCCAAAAGAAACAAAACGAACAGTTCATTCGCCAGTTATTCGATACATCCGATGGATCGCCTGATTTAGCACCTCCTCCTCGGTCCACCGCAGTCGCCGATTCCCTCACCGAACTTCTGACTGAGCGGGAACGCGAGGTCCTATACCTGCTGGCCCAGGGACTCAACACCAATGCTATCGCGCGTTCCCTGTCCATCAGTCCGGCTACAGTACGAAATCATGTGCAGAGTATCCTCAATAAACTCCAGGTGCACAGCCGCCTGGAAGCCGTTGCTTACGCCTTAGACCATAAGCTTATCACCAAAGCGTAGAGTTCCTTTCAAATGATGCAAATGCACTAGATAAAATAAGCTGTTTGCATCTTTATCCCCGGCTAAAAAATAGTTATTATTACAGGAGCAAAACGCGCAAAACGCGCAAAAAGTGTAAAAAGCGCAAATGCCGCTTGTCAACGGAGTCAAGTCAGGCGTGAACCCCGGTAGAGTGTTTTCAAACGTTATCACCCCAAAGTCTGCTGCTTATTTGCAGCCGCTTCTATTAACTCTCCCTATCATTGAAATTTTAGGATCTTTCTCCCCAGGACTTGAAACCGATTTCCAGTGTTGTCAAGGACGAGGGTTGCAGGTTGCTTACTTTTGGCATGCGGGATATCCGCCATATTGCTCCAAGAGCACGGGGGATTGTCTATGAAAAAACAAATTGTTCCTGACAGCCGGCTGCTAACGCGGTCGGAAGTGGCCAAGATTTTTCAAGTAGCGCCCAGCACCATTACCCGCTGGGCCGAAGCAGGCAAACTGCCTTCGGTTAAAACCCTGGGCGGCCATCGCCGCTACGCGGCTACCCTGGTGCTGGATTTAGTTAAAGACGACATCAAAGAGGAGATAAGTATGGAAAAAGTAACGATCTCTGTTCCGGCTATGTACGGCGACCATCATGTGCTTGAAGTGCGGGGCCTCCTTTTGAAGTTGGCCGGCGTGGCCGAGGTTAACGCCAGCAGTTGCTTTCAGATGGTGGCGGTAACTTTTGATCCGGCAAAAGTCACCGTGCCCCAAATTAAGGCCACGCTTGAAGAAGGAGGGTATCTCGATGAGCTGTCCATCCCGATGGAAAGCGGGACGGCTGTCTCACAAGAGGCAAAATCAGGCGAAACAGCTTTCTTCCGGCATACTGCCGCCTTTGAACAAACCAAGCAGGTGGTCAGCTTTGCCCAGGATGTAGCTATCCAGGGCCGGCCCCTGTGGCCCTGCCCCGGTCTGGGTGTCATCGCCAGAAAAACGATCAAACTATAGACCCATCTGAAAACCCTATAAGGAGCTCCTTACATGGCTAAACAAAAACGAAGTGTTGAAGAGTACTCGATTGACCCGGCAGCTCAAGCCATGTTGATCCGGGCAGACGAGTTGGGCTTGGAAACGGCTTTTACGCGGGCCGATGCCTTGCCCCCGTGTAATATCGGTTCCGCCGGCCTGTGTTGTAAGATGTGCGGCATGGGGCCGTGCCGGCTGACCAAAGATGGTTTGACCGGCGTCTGTGGAGCGACGATTGACACGATCCAGGCCCGCAATATGGTCCGGGCCATTGCCTCTGGATCGGCGGCTCACTCGGACCATGGCCGGGATATGGCCTTTACTCTCAAAGCCGTGGTCGAAGGCAAGGCCGAAGGTTACGTGATCCGCGATGTGGCTAAATTACGAACCATTGCCGCCAAGTATAATATTCCCACGGAAGGGCGTTCTCCCACTGAAATTGCCAACGACCTGGCCGACCTCTACCTGGCCCAATTTGGGCAGCAGCGGGGCCAGGTGGTTGTCACCAGCCGGGCGCCGCAAAAACGTCAAAAGTTATGGCAAGAACACGGGGTAGTCCCCCGCGGGATTGACCGCGAAGTGGTCGAAGCCCTCCATCGCACCCATATTGGCGACGATCAGGAGGTCGCCCATCTCTTACAGCATGCCGTCCGCACCGCTTTGGCTGATGGCTGGGGGGGTAGCCTGATTGCCACCGATATCGCCGACATCCTGTTTGGCACGCCCGCGCCGATTTTGGGGCAGGCCAATCTTGGGGTGTTAAAAGAGGATATGGTCAATGTGGTGGTGCATGGCCATGAGCCGACGCTCAGTGAGATGATCGTGGCCGCCTCGCAAGCCCCGGAGATTATCGAGTATGCCCAGGCCGCTGGAGCCAAAGGGGTGAACCTGGCCGGTATTTGCTGCACCGCCAACGAAATCTTGATGCGCCAGGGCATCCCGGCGGCGGGTAATTTTTTGCAACAGGAATTGGCCATCTTGACCGGCGCGGTCGAGGCCATGGTCGTGGATGTCCAGTGCATTATGCAGGCGCTGGTCAGCCTGGCCGAGAATTTCCACACCCAGGTTATTACCACTTCTCCCAAAGTCAAAATCAAGGGCGCGACGCATATCGAATTTGATGAGCACCGGGCGCTGACCATTGCTAAGGACATCTTACGCCACGCTATTGACAATTACAAGAATCGGGGCAAGACCCAGATCCCCAACGTGCGCGAAAGCCTGGTTCCCGGCTTTTCTCACGAATACATCAACTACATGTTAGGTGGCACCTACCGGGCCTCCTTCCGCCCGCTAAATGACGCCATCATGACCGGGCGGATTCGTGGGGTCGCGGCCATTGTCGGCTGTAACAACCCGCGCAGCCGCCACGATTACTTGCACACCCATGTGACTCAGGAGCTGCTCAAGCAAGACGTGCTGGTGGTTGAGACGGGCTGCGGCGCTATCGCCAGCGCCAAGTTGGGGCTGCTGCTGGGGGAAGCTGGACTGGATAAGGTCGGGCCGGGCCTGCGGGAAGTGTGCGAAACCGTCGGGATCCCGCCGGTGCTGCACATGGGATCGTGCGTGGACAATACCCGCATCCTGACCGTGCTGACCCAGATGGTCGAAGATGGCGGCCTGGGCGACGACATTGACCAGATTCCGGCGGTCGGCCTGGCCCCGGAGTGGATGAGTGAGAAAGCTTTGGCCATCGGGACTTACTGCGTCGCCTCCGGCGCATACGTCATCTTTGGTGGCGCCTCGCCGGTGGGCGGCATGCCCGGCCGGGTTGCTGACAGCGATCTGGTACTGCACTACATGAGTGAGGGATGGGAGAAATTGTACGGGGGTAAGATGGAGTTTGTGGCCGACCCGGACGAAATGATCCGCAAAACCCTGGAACATATTGACCAAAAACGAGCCGCCCTGAATTTGCCGACCTATGACCCATCACGTTTTGGCCGCAGCGGTGATGCTCGTGTGCTCGAATTAGAAACCCTGCCCCTGTCGGAACGACAGGCGGCCCTATATGGCGTATCGGCCTAGAAGGAGAACACCCATGTCTCGATATATTGCGACACGCGCTATTCGTGGGGCAAACGCCCTGGTCACCGAGGCCGAAGTCATGCTCCAGAAAGCTCTGGCCGAGAAAGGTCCAGATGCGCCGGTGGCTTTCCCCAATACAGCTTATTATCTACCGCTTATTTTTGGGATGACCGGAGTCCAGGTTAAAACGCTGGGACAACTGGAAGGGGTGCTCAAACAGTCCCGTTCGCTCCTGCACCCGCTCCCGGCAGCCAGTCATTGGACGCCTTATCTGGGCGAAACCCTTGACAGCGGCATGGCCACCCTGCTGGCCGCCGAGACTATTGAGGCGGTTCGCTTCATTTATGACCTGCAGCCGGAGCCAATGCCCGGCTTTCACCTGGCCGGTGGCACGGCTTTCACCAGCCCCGACGATGGCCGGGGGGACGGCAATGGCAGGGCCGATGGGCACTTGAACGGCCCGATTGACGACGTGCAGTTGCGCTCGTGGGGTATTCAACTGGTGGATGGGCGCATGCCCGGCTTTGCGGCGATTGTCGGCGCGGCCAAATCGAACGAAGTGGCGGTCAAAATTGTCCGGGAGCTGCAGCGCCGCAACATCCTGACGTTTCTCTCCGGCAATACCAATGGCCGGTCCATCATTCACCAGTTGCAGGAAGAAGGGGTGGAGATGGGCTACGATACCTACATCGTCCCCTTTGGCACCGATACTATCAGCGCTATTTATGCCCTGGGTTTTGCCACCCGTTCAGCCCTCACCTTTGGCGGCCTGAAGGGCGGTCAGGCCCGCGACATTCTGCTTTATAACAAGGACCGCGTCTTTGCCTTTGTGCTGGCCCTGGGCGAGGTGGACGATCTGAAATATGCGGCAGCGGCGGGAGCCATCAACTTTGGCTTTCCGGTGATTGCCGACACGGTCATCCCTCAGATTTTACCGACGGGCATCACCACCTACGAGCACGTCATCTCCATGCCCTGGAACGAGATTTCAGGCCGGACCGATCTGGAAAAAGCCGAGCGGCTGGTCCAAAAGTGCATTGAAGTACGCGGGGTGAAGGTCAAAATCGCCGATGTGCCTGTGCCTGTGCCTTATGGGTCGGCCTTTGAGGGGGAAGTGGTGCGCAAAGCCGATATGCGCATCGAATTTGGCGGCAAATATTCGCGGGCCTTTGAGTATCTGCGCATGGTTGATATGGACCAGGTGGAAGACGGGAAAATTGAGGTCATCGGCCCCGATTTCGACGAGATCGAAGCCGGCGGGGCGCTGGATATGGGCATCCTGGTCGAAGTGGCCGGCCGCAAAATGCAACTAGATTTTGAGCCGGTGCTGGAGCGGCAGATCCATTACTTTATCAACGGTGCATCGGGCATCCAGCACATTGGCCAGCGTGACATTGCCTGGATTCGGATCAGCAAATCCGCTGCCGACAAAGGCTTTACTCTGCGCCACTTTGGCGATATCCTGCACGCCCGTTTCCACGCCGACTTTGGCAGCATCGTGGACAAGGTCCAGGTCAAAATTATTACCGAACCGGCCCAGTACAGCGAATGGCTGGACAAAGCCAGGGCCGCTTACGATTATCGTAACCGCCGCCTGGCCGATCTCACCGACGATAAGGTAGACGTGTTCTACTCCTGCACCCTGTGCCAGAGTTTTGCGCCCAATCATGTCTGCATCGTCTCGCCGGAGCGGCTGGGACTGTGCGGCGCTTACAACTGGCTCGATTGCAAGGCCAGCTACGAGATCAACCAGACCGGCCCCAACCAGCCCATCCATAAAGGGCGCGCACTTGACACCACCAAGGGTTACTGGCAAGGCACAAACACCTATGCCGGGCAGGGGTCTCACGGCGCGGTTCAGGAAGTAAGTATGTACTCTATCATGGAAAATCCTATGACGGCCTGTGGCTGCTTCGAGTGCATTGTGATGGTTATCCCCGAAGCGAACGGGGTCATGGTTGTCTCCCGCGAAGACACCAGCATGACCCCCGCCGGTATGACCTTCAGCACGCTGGCCGGTATTGCCGGCGGCGGTCTGCAAACGCCGGGGGTGATGGGCGTGGGTAAGTATTATCTGACCAGCCCCAAGTTCATTTCCGCCGATGGTGGCTTTAAGCGGGTGGTCTGGATGAGCAGTTTCCTCAAGAAGAGCATGGCCGACGAGTTAGAGCAGGTAGCGGAGCGCGAAGGTGATCCGGGGTTAATCGAAAAAATTGCCGATGAGACGGTTTGCACCGAAGTGGATGAACTGCTGGCCTTCTTGGAGCAGGTGGGCCACCCGGCCTTACTGATGGACCCGATGTTCTAAGAGGAAAGGGGACAGGATGCCTGAAAAATTAGTTCGTGAGCTGATGCACATCGGTGTGCCGACCTGTCCGGCCCAAACGCCGCTGTTTGAGGCAGCCCAGACCTTGCTGGCCAAGCAGCTCGAGGCGCTCATTGTCCTTGACGAGCATGGTCACGCGCTGGGCCTGCTTTCTCGCCGGGAAGTAGCGGCGGCTTATGGTCAAGCGGGTATTACCGTGCGCAATCTCGAAACCCTGACCGTCGCCGATGTTATGCGCGCCGACATCCCTCACGTACCGGCCGACATCCCGGCGCCTGCTGCCGTTCAGCTCATGCTTGACCAAAATGTGCGGGAAATCTATGTGATGCATCACGAAGGCGGTATCCACTATCCGGCGGCCGTGTTGCGGTTTGAGGATGTGCTGCGTTTTGTGTCTGCCAGGACGGAAGCGGACCTCGTTGGGATGGGTTCGGGCGCGGCGCGCAAATCACCCCTTGACATCTTCAAAGAACGGCATTCAAAAACAACGGGATAAAGGAGATCATCAATGCCAGCTATCGAAATTCCTACCGAAAAGTGGACCGGTCAAGTCCGCGAAATCATTCTGGGCGCGACCCCGGCGAATGGGGGAACCCGCGCCAAAACGGTCACCGTGGGTGGTGAAACCACCCTGCCTTTCCTCCACTTTGAAGGCAAGATGCCTCATCCCCCGGTTATCGCCGTCGAAGTCCAGGATCGCCCGCCGGCCGACTGGTCCCCGCTCTTGCAGCAGGCCTGGGGTGAGGCTGCCGGCGATGTGGTGGCCTGGGCCAGGTCGGCCGAAGCCAGCGGGGCCGACATCCTTTTGCTCAAGTTCGCCCCCCACCCCGATTTGAACGCCGATTACGCCCGCAAAACGCTGCGCCGGGTTCTGGAGGCGACCGGCCTGCCGCTCGTCGTTTTTGGACCGGGTCAGGCCGAGTTAGACAACGAAATTCTGGTGGCCGTTGCTGAAGAGGGCAAAGGGGAACGCCTGGTCTTAGGCATCTGCGAGGATAAAAATTACCGGACCATTGTCGCTGCCGCCATCGCCCACGGCCACCTGGTCAACGCCCGCAGCCCGATGGATGTCAACTTATGCAAGCAGTTGATCATCCTGATCCGTGATGTGGGCCTGCCACTGGAGCGCATCGTCATGGACCCGACCACCGGCGCACTGGGCTACGGTATGGAGTACGGCTACAGTGTTATGGAACGGCTGCGGCTGGCAGCCTTGCAAGGGGACAGCATGACCCAGCAGCCGATGCTGGTCACTCCCGGCGAGGAAGCCTGGCGTACCAAGGAAGCTCGCAGCGACGACGGTATCCCGGCAAGCTGGGGCGACTGGGCCGAGCGGGCCATTAATTGGGAAACGCTCACCGCCAGTACCCTGCTCCAGTCCGGGGCCGATATTATCGTCCTGCGCCACCCGGAGTCGGTCAAACGAGTACGGCGGATGATTGAAGCGTTAATGAATTAGTAAACAGTAGATGTGGAAATCCCCGTCTACCGACTACTGTCTACCCTATCGGAGGTAAATTATGGCTCTTTCCGGCCTTCAAATCTATAAACTTCTACCCGGCAGCAGTGCAAACCCAAGCGTCAAAGCGCATGCTAACTGCAAAGAGTGCGGTTTTCCCACCTGCCTGGCCTTTGCTATGAAGCTGGCCCAGAAACAGGCTGAATTATCCCAGTGTCCTTATGTGGAAGAAGAGGCCAAGGGGCAGCTAGAAGCATCGGCAGCACCGCCGATCCGGCTCATCACTCTCTCCGCCGACGGACGCAAGCTGGAGGTTGGCAACGAGACGGTGCTCTTCCGGCACGAAAAGACCTTCTTTCATCAACCCGGCCTGTTTATTCGGGTCAAGGACACCCAGCCCGATCTGGCCGAAGTTGCCCAGGCCGTTGGCCAGTATAAAGTGGAGTACGTGGGTATGGACCTTGCTCCGGATGGTATTGCCGTCGAAGCGGCGGGTGGCGACTTTGCGGCGGCAGTCGAGGCGGTCAAGGCGAACTGTGTCCTGCCGCTCATCCTGTTGAGCGAAGACCCGGCTGCCGCCGAGGCCGGCCTTAAGGCTGCCCAGGGAGTCCGGCCCTTGTTATGGGCTGCGACCCCCGCCAACTGGCAGACGATGGCCAACCTGGCCAAGCAATACAATGCTTCGCTGGCAGTGCGGGTCAACGACGGCGATGCGAACGCCCTGGCTGCCCTGGCCGAGCAAGTTAAAGAGACAGGGGTAGAAGATGTCGTGCTCGACCCCGGCCTGCGCGACTACGGCCGCAGCTTGACCAGCTTCACCCAACTGCGCCGGCTGGCCCTGAAGCAGAACGAGCGCCGGGTCGGCTATCCCCTCATCGCCTTTGCCGGCGATGATCCACTCCTGGCCGGCCAGTATATCGCCAAGTATGCCGGCTTCATCATCTTCGACCATTTCAGCCCGGCGACCCTCTATCCACTGCTGGTTTTGCGGGCTAACCTCTTCACCGATCCGCAAAAACCCATCCAGGTACAGCCCGGCCTGTACGAAATTAACCATCCTGGCCCGGCCGATCCTTTGATGGTCACGACCAACTTTTCCATCACCTACTTCTCTGTGGCCAACGAAGTCGAAAGCAGCGGCTTGCCGGGCTGGCTGTTGGTGGCCGACGCCGAGGGTATGAGCGTGCTGACCGCCTGGGCGGCCGGAAAGTTCGACGCCGAGCGTATCGCCAAGAGCGTCAAGAACGGTGAGTTTGCAGAGAAGTTGAATCACAAACGCCTGATTATCCCCGGCCATGTGGCTGTGCTGCTGGGCGAACTGGAGGAAGAACTGCCCGGCTGGGAAATCAACGTCGGCCCGCGCGAGGCGGTGGATCTGCCACATTATTTGAAGACGATGTGGGGCTAATAGTTTGGGGTCCACAGATTAACACAGATTTTTACAGATTATAATTTTTATCACCTATCTGTGTGCATCTGTGGACCGTATTTTTCGCCAGGTTAGTATTACAGCGCAATGTTGCTAACAAAATAACTAAAAAGACAAAGGCATG
>JAHDWA010000144.1 GCA_023382535.1 Anaerolineae bacterium
CTAAAATCACCTACCGTCCCGGCACGGCTGCCGACTCCTATAGCGTTTTCAAGCTCTTCGAGGAAACCCTGGCTGATCTCAGCCGGCGGCTCGGCTCGACCGAACCAACCAGTTGGCAAGACCCGGCAGCTTTGGAACAAATGTGGCAGGAACGCCGCTCCCTGTACGAGCACCTGGCTCGCACGGCGGCCCACTTCTGGCTGGCCGAAAAAGCCAGCCAGCTTATTGGTTTTGGCCGCTCGATCTTGCGAGACGGCATGCTTGAGTTGACCGAGTTTTTTGTCCGGCCCGATCAACAAGCCCGGGGCGTGGGGCAAGAGCTGTTGCGCCGCGTCTTCCCCGCCGCAGGAGCCTCGCCGCGCTCTATTATCGCCTCAACCGACCTCCCTGCCCAGGTTCGTTATCTCAAGGCAGGTGTCTATCCCCGCTTTCCAATTTACTACTTTTGGCGGACACCCGCAGCAGACCCGATAGCCAGCGATCTGATCTTTGAGCCAATTACCGCCTCACCCAAAACCCTGGCTGCACTCGCCGAATTGGACAGGACCATTATCGGCCACCGGCGAGACACTGACCACGAGTGGCTGCTGACTCAGCGGCAGGGTTATCTCTACTATCGCCGGGGCCAGCCTGCCGGCTACGGGTATGCCGGCCTGAGAAACGGCCCCTTTGCCCTGCTCAACCCCGGCGACTTTCCAGCCGTGCTGGCCCACGCCGAGAACGACTCAGCCGCCAAGGGGCGGGAGCATTTTGGTCTGGAAGTGCCTATGGTCAACCGGGCAGCAGTGGATTACCTGCTGGCTCGCAATTTTCGGATGGACTCTTTTATTGCCATCTTTATGAACGACCGCCCCTTTGGACGGTTTGAGAACTACATCATTACCTGTCCGCCGTTTTTTTTATAAACGTCAAAGTTCCCTCTTGACGGGCTAGCTCATCTGTGCTAATGTTTAGTTATGTTGAGACAGCCTATCTTGCTAACCCCAACCGAAGCCCGTATTCTGGCGAATTGTTCGCTGCATTACTACTTTAACCAGCAAACAGGATCGTCTGTAGACCCGGCTCAGACTGCATGGGATGAGGCTGTTCGTGAGGCGATTCAAGCCCTGCATGCCGCCGGTGGTCCTGCCCGTCTGTCGCTGGAACAGTATCTGGCCGGGCAAGCCGATCTACCCTCACTGGCAACCATACTGGAACGTTATTATCATCGCCTGGCTCAAGATTGGCGGCAAATGATTGCGGGAAACGAAACCCTGGAACTAAAAATCACCATTGGCGGTATTCCGGTCCTGCTGCGCGGCACGGTGGATCGTCTTGACAAAACCTCCGACGGCGGTATTTTGGCCGTCCTATTCCGGACCGAGCCTGGCCCTTTGCCCACCGCCGCTGAGCTGCGCCAGGACCATGCCATGACCGTGTTTCATGCCCTGGTGGCTGCCAACTATCCTCACAAGCGCCCCGTCCGCCTGCAAGAGACCTGGCTGCAACTCGATCAGAGTGTCACCATTGAACTGAGCGAAGAAGAGTACCGCCAGAATCTGGTCCAACTAAGGGAACCTATTCAAGCTCTGGCGCGTGGGCAGGTTCGCGCCAGGCCTGGCCTTCATTGCGAGCTGTGTCCCTTCAAATACCGTGGCTGCCCTGTCTATGCCCACGAACAAAACGATGAGGTTGATTTGGCCTCCACGCCGCTTGAGGGTAAGATAACTCGTCGCCAATGGACGTTCAAAATTTAGGCTAAGTAATCAGTAGTCAGAAGTCAGTAATCAGAGGATTCTTCTGATTACTGTTTACTGGCTACTGGCTACTCTGTAAAGGAGTATGGACAGAAGACAATTTATGCGCAGAGCCGGCTTGATTGGCCTGCTCGCTTTTTTACAAGCCTGCCGCTTGGCAAATTTTGGACGCACCGCCGGCGTGTCAACCGCTCTCCCGGCCCACACCCCGACTTCCTTGCCGACCTTCACGCCGACGGCCACCGGAACCCCTTTCTCTGTCTCTGCCGTCCCGACTCCTACAGCGGGCAGCGCCACCAGCCAAGCGGCTGCGGAAACGCCTACCCCCAGCAGCACCGAAGAGGCCACCCCCACCCCGACGCCCACCCCGACCCCCACTCCCTATCCCCCCGGCCCGCCCAGCAAATTGGGTCTCTTTTTGACCCGCCACCACGAGAGAGCGTTAGAGCTTATTGCGGCCGGCAAGCCGGCGTTGGTCAAAACTCTGGAAATTGACGGCAATTTTGTCAAGAGCATCAAAGACTCATCGCCTACCACGACCGTTGTCGGCCGCATTTTTTTGGACCAGCACAATTTGGACATTGACCCCGCACCTCTCGTCCAGGCTTTTGTAGACAAGTTATTACCCCTGGCCATTGATCCTTTGCGTATGGCCGGCATTGATGCCTGGGAAGCCTATAACGAGCCGGTGGCAGATACGGTGGACAAAATGAAACGCCTGGCCGATTTTGAGGCGGAGCGGACCCGCCTCCTGGGCGAACAGGGCCTTCGCTCGGTGGTGGGCAATTTTGGGGCGGGCCAGCCACCCCTGGAATTGTGGCCGGAATTCAGGCCGGCCCTGGAAGCCATACGCCAGTACAACGGCTACCTGGGCCTGCATGAGTACTCCGCGCCGGTGATGCAGTTTCGCTCCGGCGCCTTGCAGTTGCCCGGAGAGCCGGAACAGGGCGACGAGGGCTGGCTGACCTTGCGCTATCGCAAAGTATATCGCCAGCAGCTTATACCGATGGGCTTTGGCGATATTCCTACTCTGGTCACGGAATGCGGCGTGGATGGTCTAGTGCAGCCCCGGCCCGGCCCCGCCGAAGCGCATGGCTGGCTGGACTTTATCGAGACCTGGCTGGCTAACGGCCTGCGCGAGGACCCACCCGGCGTATATATGGATCAGCTCATTTGGTACGACCAGAATCTGCAACAGGATGACTATATTAAAGGCGCCGCCATCTTCCTGGCTGGCTCCAATGATAGACGTTGGAATTCCTATGACATCTTAGGGTCAGACTCTGGACGGATGGGTGATCTGCTTCAGCAGTATCTAGAAGTGCATCCCCCTCAACCGTAAAGCGCCGGATGTACAGGAGGGAGGAACGCGTCTTCGTATTCGCCTCTTTGCTTCGCCGCCTCGTCCTTCGGGTGCATTCCTAATTTATAGTAACGTCTGACCCGCATAGCGGCCCACTTGCCCGGCAGAACTGCCCAAAAATAGGGACGACCCTCGCCCTTTCTACCATTTTGGGCTTGGGGGGTTTTGTGCTAGAATACGGCGAATTTTCGCTTAACCTCGCGTGCTGTTGATCCAGAGGTTGATTGTTGCCAGTCCTCAGGATAGAATATCCCTATCTGGGGCAGCAGATCGCCTCCAAAATTCCTCATCTATTATTAAGGAGCAGCTATGAGCAAAGAGACCTTAACTATCACGGATAATCGCACGGGTAAAACCTATGAAATTCCCATCGAGCATGAAACTATCCATGCAACAGAATTGCGCAAAATCAAAGTCAATCCTGATGACTTTGGCCTGATGGCTTATGATCCCGCTTATGTGAATACGGCTGCCTGTAAGAGTAGGATCACTTATATTGATGGCGATAAGGGCATTTTGCACTATCGGGGTTATCCTATCGAGCAGTTGGCCGAGCAGAGCACTTATCTGGAAGTGGCCTATCTGATCCTGTACGGTGAGCTGCCGACTCAAGAGCAACTGGCCTATTGGGAAAACCGGATTTTGCGCCATACCTTTATTCATGAAAATTTGACGCAGCTTATCCAGGCCTTCCGCTATGATGCCCATCCGATGGGTATTTTGATCAGCGCGGTTTCAGCCATGTCTACGCTTTACCCGGAAGCGAAAAAGGTGCGTGATGCCAAAGTGCGTGAGAAACAAATCTGGCGGATCATCGGCAAATTGCCGACCATCGCCGCTTTTGCTTATCGCCACCGCATTGGCCGGCCCTTCAATTACCCGGATAGTTCACTCGGCTACACCGCCAACCTGCTGTATATGCTGGATTATATGAATCAGCATGATTACGAGGTCCATCCGGCCCTGGCACGGGCGATGGATGTCTTGTTTATCCTCCATGCCGATCACGAGCAGAACTGCTCCACATCGGTTATGCGCGCCGTTGGCTCCAGCCTGGCCGATCCTTACAGTGCCTTATCGGCAGCCGCAGCGGCGCTTTACGGCCCCTTACACGGCGGGGCGAATGAGGCCGTCTTACTCATGTTGAACGAAATTGGTTCCGTGGCCAATGTACCGGCCTATATTGAACGCGTCAAAAAGGGTGAGGTACGCCTGATGGGCTTTGGGCATCGGGTCTATAAAAACTATGATCCTCGCGCCAGCATTATCAAGAAGGTGGCCTACGAAGTGTTTGAGGTTACCGGCAGTAATCCTATGCTGGATATTGCCCTTGAACTAGAGCGGATTGCGCTCCAGGATGACTACTTTATTTCGCGCAAACTTTATCCTAATGTGGATTTTTACAGCGGTATTATTTACCATACGCTGCGCTTCCCCATGGACATGTTCCCCTTCCTCTTTGCTATTCCCCGCGCCTCAGGCTGGCTGGCTCAGTGGATGGAGATGCTTGACGATCCGGAGCAAAAAATAGCCCGGCCGCGCCAAATTTACCTGGGGCCGGAGCAGCGGGATTATGTACCTATCGAGAAACGACACTAAAATTATTCTTACTGGAGGTTCTATATGGCTGAGGTTAAAGCTGGCTTAGAAGATGTTGTCGTCGGCCAGCAAGATATTTGTTTCATTGATGGTGAGAAGGGGGAACTGATTTACCGGGGCTATCACATAGATGAACTGGCCCCCAGCGCCACTTTCGAGGAAGTTGTTTATCTCCTCTGGCATGGCAAATTACCCAATAACCGGGAACTGGGCCTGTTGAACGAGCGGCTGGTGGCGCGTCGCGCCTTGAACGATGACCACTTGAAACTGATCCGCTCCCTCCCCCAAACCGCCCGGCCTATGTCGGTCTGCCGGACCGGGGTATCGCAAATTGGCCTGTATGACCCGGAAAAGCTGACTTTTGACAAAGAGACCAGCTTGCTCAAAGCCGATGATATTCTGGCCAAGACGCCGACGATTATGGCTACCTTTGCCCGTTACCGCCAGGGCTTGCGGCCTATCCCACCCCGCGAAGATTTGAGCCACGCGGCCAACTTCTTGTGGATGCTCAACGGTAAAGAACCCACGCCTGAAGCTGAAAGGGCGCTTGATCTTTACCTGGTGCTGCTGGCCGAACACGATTACAACGCCTCGACCTTTGCCTGCCGGGTAACGGCCTCGACCTGGGCCGGGATGTATTCGGCAGTGGTCAGCGGCATCGGCACGCTCAGTGGCCATGCTCATGGCGGCGCGGTGCAGGAAGCGATGGAGCAATTTGAGGAAATCGGCAATGTGGACAACGTGGTGCCCTGGTTCCAGGGCTGCTTGAAAAGCAAAAAGCGGATTATGGGCATTGGCCACCGCGTCTATAAGGCGCTGGACCCACGCGCACCCCACTTGCGGGCCAAAGTCGAGGCCCTGGCCGGACAGTCGGAGAATCGCAAGTGGTTTGATATCGCCGCTAAGCTGGAAGAGGTGGCGGGCCAGAATGCTTTCTTCCAGGAACGCAAGCTCTATCCCAATGTGGATTACTACTCGGCCCCGCTGCTCCACATGCTGGGCCTGGAAAACGACATGTTTACCCCGATGTTTGCCATCAGCCGCGTCGCTGGCTGGGCCGCCCACATTATGGACCAATATGCCGATAACCGCCTGATCCGCCCCCGCGCCGATTATGTCGGACCAAAAGGCTTAAAGTGGACGCCGCTTGAGGATCGGTAAAATCAGGGGAAGGCTGGAGGATCGCAGGGGTGGCCTGAGAAGTATCCAACCTGCCCTGCTTCCAGCCCTCCGGCTTGCAGGACGAAGAAGGAGCCAACGTTAATTATTGTTGGCTCGTCTTTATTTTATCCCCCGGTAAAAGCTTGCGGGTAGGATCATTCTTGCTTTTGCCATTGGTCGTGGTGACATAGATTTCCACGCTGGTCCGTGTCACCACAAAAAACCCCCCTAACTTTTGACCTTCCAATTTACCCTTCTTGATCAGACGGCTCACCGTTTCCTGGCTCATGCCCAAAATAATGGCCGCTTCTCTGGTGCTTAATAATTCATCCCGCATATTTTACCCTCGCAGGTCAAAGTATTGACCACTATACACCATTTTGACTTACTGGTCAAGAGTTTGATTTCTTCGGCAGACACGTTTAAAGTCTCACCTGCCCGGAGGTGACAGCCCTCCACCAAATTTTAAGCTATCTTAAGTTAATTTGACATAAATAATGAAAGCAACCTGATTCATTTACCCTATTTATGTCCTGTTACAAGTAGTAACTTTGATTGTAAAGTTAAAAGAACCGTGCTATACTCTGGCTAATCAGGTTAATTTAGAAAAGGTTTTGCCGAAGGCCGTTGACAGGAGTACAATGTGGGCGGCCAATCAAGGAGCATAGTCAGCCATGGCTAACATTCTATACGCCGAAGACGATCGTGACTGTCGAGAACTGTTTGCCTTTGCCCTCCGGCAAAAAAAGCACCGGGTTCACGAAGCAATCAATGGGGCGCAGGCCGTGCAAATTGTCCGTGATGAACCCATTGATCTGATTATGCTGGATGTTCGGATGCCGATGATGACCGGCTACGATGCCGCTCGTATCATCGCCAAAGAAGCGCCGGATATTCCGGTGGTCTTTTTGAGCGCCAAAGGGATGCGGCGCGAGGTGACGATGGCCTTTGAATGTGGCCCCATGACCGTAGACTATCTGATCAAACCTATTTCCCCTGAGCAGTTGGTTAACAGGGTCGAGGCAATCCTGGCAGCCTGCCGCATGCGGGGCCTGGCGGCAGTGCGTGAAGAGAATATGGCTCGCGAGCTGGTCGCAGCCTGGTAAGGGTGGTTGATAGAATTGAGCAGCAGCATCCGTTCGGCGCTGGAGCTTGCTCTGGGCGTTCTCCCTGAAGATGCACTGACTGCCTTGATGAATGTTGTGGTGACCCGCACCTATCCCGCCGACTCGATCATCTGCCGAGAAGGACAACCCGCGGACATCTTTTACATCATCCAAGAAGGTCAGGTGGCTTTTACCAAGCGTATGGCCGATAGCGATCAATTTTTGGGGATGAAGACGACGGGTGAATTCTTTGGCGAGTTGGGTGTTTTGGATCGTGCTCCCCGCGCCGCTACCGTCCACGCCATCTCCGATTGCCAGCTTATCGAGATTGATGAAACCACCCTGGATGAAATTCTGGCCCGCAATCCCTCTGTTGCCCGCGCCATCATGCGCGGCATCACCCGTACGGTACGTGACACCGACCGGATTACTATCGCCGAGTTGCAGCTTAAGAATAGTGAGTTGGCCCGCACCCTGGATGACCTGCGCGCTGCCCAGGCCGAACTGCTCCGGCGCGAACGGTTGAAACGTGACCTGGAGATTGCCGCTCAAGTCCATAAAAATATTCTGCCCACCTCCTTTCCAGCCGTACCGGGCTTTGAATTTGCCGCCCTGGCCCGTCCTGCCCGTGAGATTGGGGGCGACCTGTACGACATTGTGGATATGGACCAGAACCAGATTGGCATCGTTATGGCCGATGCGTCTGGTAAAAGCGTCCAGGCGGCGATTTACATGGCCGTTGTGCGCGCCCTGTTTCTGAGCGAAACCAACGCCAACCTGTCGCCCAGTGAAACCGCCCACCGCATTCACAACCTCCTGCTCAAAGTCTCGACAACCGCCGATATGTTCGTCACTGCTTTCTACGCCACCTTAAATACCGTCACCCGCGAGATGCGTTATATCCGCGGTGGACACGACCGGCCGGTCTACTATCATGCTGACACCGGCCAGATCAGCTTACTCAATCCGCCGGGCCGCTTTTTGGGCTTGCTGCCCAACTTAATTATCCAAGAGGAGAGCTTAACCTTTCAAACCGGGGATACGTTAATCTGTTACAGTGATGGCGTAACCGACGCCATTCGCCCCGGCGACGGCGAACTGTATGGCCTGGAACGGCTGGAAGAGATTGTCTGCCGTGAGGGACACCGGTCTGCCAGCGACTTGGTCAAAATTATCGTCAGCGAAATTGATCAATTTAGAAGCGGCGCAGAACAGCCGGATGATTTGACTTTGTTGGTGACGAAGGCAGTGTAGCAGAGTCACAGGGTAGCAGAGTCGCAGACTTAGTTTTTCTTGTAACCTTGCTACTCTGCAACCTTGCCACTTTGTAACTTTGAATAGATATGGAGCGATAAAACGATGAAAGATAATTGGCGCGATCAGCAAACTCGCCAAACGCGGCGGCCTCGCCGTTTAGAAGAAGTGAGCAGCGCCGAAATTGGATTTCCAGTTGTGTGGGTATTGGTCGGCGCCCTGGCCGGTCTCCTCGTCATTGGGTTGATTGGGCTGGGAGTAGTTAATATTTTGCGCAAGCAAGCCATTACCCCTACCCCGGAAGTTATTCCCGGCCTGGCCCCCACCCAGCCGGTTGTCGAGGCAACCACCACCACCGCTCCCAGCGCCCCGGATGTTACCCCAACCTTACCGCCCGTCGTCACCCTCGAACCGACGGCCACCCCGATCCCAACCGCCACTCCCGTCCCGACAGTACCCACTGAATTGGCTAAAGGGGGGTACGCCCAGGTGATCGGCACCGAAGGCTTTGGGGTCAGCTTACGCGCCGGGCCGGGCACCAACAACGCCCGCCTGGATGTGGCCCCCGAAGAGAGTGTCGTGCTCATTCTGGATGGTCCCCGAGCCGATGAAAATCAGGAAGATATTGTCTGGTGGTTTGTGCGCGGCCCCAACGGCACCGAAGGGTGGGCCGCCCAGGAATTCCTCAAGCCCACGCTGCCCCCCGGAACCGCCCAAAGCACCCCTGGAGCAGAAGAAGCCACGCCCGAAACAGGGCAAAACAACAATTGATAATTCCCCGTTTTCAAATTATAATGAGCGTCGCTGTAACAGGAGCGGCGCTTTTTCTTTAAAACAGATCTATCAGGTTTTTTCTAAACCTGACATGTCCAGTTGAGCCGAGGAGACCATGTCCGATATTCAACAACGCCTGGTCGAGCTGCGTGACCAAATCAATTACCATCTTTACCGCTACCACACGCTTGATGACCCCGTTATTAGCGATGCCGAGTACGACCAGTTGATCAATGAACTGCGCGAGTTGGAGAGCCAATATCCTGATCTGATCACGCCGGACTCGCCTACCCAGCGCGTCGGGGCGCAGCCGCTCGAAGGTTTCGCCAAAGTGATCCATCCCATTCCTATGACCAGCCTGGGCAACGCCTTCAATGAAAGCGACATGCGCAACTGGCTGGCTCGGGTGGGCCGTTTGCTGCCTGCCGGGATGACGGTGAAAGACCTGGAATTTGTCGTCGAGCCAAAGATAGACGGCCTGGCGATTGCCTTAACTTACGAAAATGGCCGTCTGGTTCAAGGGGCTACCCGTGGCAATGGGGTCGCGGGGGAAAACGTGACGGCCAATGTCCGCACGGTCAAAAATGTACCCTTACGGATCCCCACCACGCCTGATGGACCACCTGCCCCGGCCAAAATCGAAGTGCGCGGCGAAATCTATATGCGGATTGCCGATTTTAACCGCTTTAACCAGCAGCAGGTGGAGAAAGGCGAGAAGATTTTTGCCAATCCGCGTAACGCTGCTGCCGGTTCATTACGCATGCTGGACAGTAAGATAACGGCCCAGCGCCCCCTGGCCCTGTACAGCTACGCGATTGGCTATGTCCAGGGCGCTGAAATCCCTTCCCAAAAAGAAGCACTGGATTACCTGCGTGCCCTCGGCTTCCCGGTCAATCCGGACATCCTCACGACCCGCGATTTTGAAGAGGTCCTCCAATTTATTCATAGCTGGATGGAGCGGCGGGAGACGCTGCCTTACGACGCCGACGGGGCGGTAGTCAAAATCAGCGATTTTGCCTTGCAGCAAGAACTGGGGGTCGTGGGCAATGCGCCGCGCTGGGCCATTGCCTACAAATTCCCGGCCCGTGAGGCGACGACCAAGCTGCTGGAAATCAGGACCAACGTAGGCCGCACCGGCCAGATTACACCTTATGCCGTGCTGGAGCCGGTCAACATCGGCGGGGTGACGGTACGCCAGGCGACGCTGCATAACTTTGAGGACCTGGCCAAAAAGGATATTCGCGCCGGCGATACCGTTGTGGTCAAACGCGCCGGCGATGTAATTCCGCAGGTAGTCAAAGCCATCGAAGAATTGCGCCCGCCCGACTCCCAACCCTACCAGCCGCCCAGCCACTGCCCGGTTTGCGGCGAACCCACCACCCGCCTGGGCGAGGATGTGGCCCTCTTCTGCATCAACGCCGCCTGCCCGGCCCAGTTGGTCCGCCAGATTGAGTATTTTGTTTCCCGTGGAGCGATGGACATCGAAGGCTTTGGCATCAAAATCGGCGAGCAACTGGCGGCGCAGGGCCTGCTCAAAGATATTGCCGATATTTATTTCCTGACCCGCGAGCAGTTGTTGCAGCTCGAAGGGTTTGCCGAGAAAAAAGCCGATAATCTGCTGGCCGCAATTGAAGCCAGCAAACGGCAGTCGTTTCAACGTTTTCTGACCGGCCTCGGCATTCGCTACGTCGGTGGTGTCGTCGCCGGACTGATTGTCAATGCCTTCCCTGCCATTGATCTTCTGGAACAGGCCAGCCGGGAGGATTTTGAGTCGGTCGAAGGAGTTGGGCCGCGTATCGCCGAGTCTCTGGCCGAATGGTTCAGCCGCCCGGCCAACCAGGCGCTCATCGAAAAGTTTCGCCGGGCCGGGGTTACGTTACAAGCTGAACGTTCAACGTCAAACGTTGAACATTCAACTTTAAACAGTTTGACCTTTGTCATCACCGGCACATTGCCCACCTGGAGCCGGGAGGAAGCTAAAGCCTTTATTGAGCAGCACGGCGGCAAAGTAATTGACAGTGTTTCCAAGAAGACAGATTACCTGGTGGTCGGCGAGAAAGCCGGCAGCAAATTGACCAAGGCCCAGGCCCTGGGAGTCGCTACTTTGGACGAGGCCGGGCTTAGGCAATTGGCTGAAAACGCAACTTCGGGCTGAGTTGCGTGTTGAACTAAAGGGATTTTATAACTTGACTCCCGTTTCAGGACACATAAAATGCAGTATTTAATCAAAAACCTATCCGCAATAACAGGTTTGCCACCTGTTGGATATAAATCTCAACTTAAATGAGGAGAAGTTATGTCGCGTGTAGTTATCACTGGACTTGGAGCCATTACTCCTGTTGGCAATAATGTGGCGACTTTTTGGGAGAATATGAAGGCAGGCGTTTCTGGAGCCGGGCCGATAAACGCTTTTGATGCGACAGGCTATTCCATTCGGATTGCCTGTGAAGTCAAAAATTTCGAACCGACCGATTGGGTGGATAAAAAGATGGCCAAGCGCCTGGCCCGTTCAACCCAATTTTCCATCGCCAGCGCCCGCCAGGCCCTGGCCGACGCCAAACTGGAAATTACCCGTGAAAATTCGCCGCGGGTCGGGGTTGTTTTTAACACCGGCGGCGGCGGTATCAGCACGATGGAAGAGGGCGAAAAACAACTGCTCCAGGAAGGACCGCGCTCGATTACCCCCTTTCTGGTGACCAACGTCATGCCGAATGCGGCGTCGTGCCTGGTTTCAATTGAGTTTGGCACGACCGGTCCGCTGAACACGTCGGCCCTGGCCTGCGCCAGCGGCAACTATGCTTTGGTTGATGCCTTCCACATGATGAAGCGAGGGGAAGCCGATGTGATGATTGCCGGCGGCACCGAGGCGGCTATTTCGCCCCTCATTTTTGCTTCGTTTGCCCGGATGGGGGCCCTCTCTGGCCGCAATGACGACCCTCAAACCGCCAGCCGGCCCTTTGACAAAGACCGGGACGGCTTTGTATTTGGCGAAGGGGCCGCGGCCTTTATTCTGGAAACCGAGGAGCATGCCAAAGCGCGCGGCGCGCGGATTTATGCCGAGGTATTCGGCGGGCGGCTCACTTCCGATGCTTACCACCTGACTGCGCCCAAACCCGACGCCAGCGGGGCTATTGCCGCCCTCAAAGGGGCGCTGACCTCGTCGGGCAAAGCGCCAGAGGCGGTGGATGCGATTTTTGCCCACGGTACCAGCACGCCGCTCGGCGATGTGGCCGAAACTCTGGCTCTCAAGAGTGTTTTTGGCGAGCACGCCTATCAAATCCCAATCACGGGCACAAAATCTCAGGTGGGCCACATGCTGGGTGGGGCCGGGGCTGTCTCGGCGCTGGCAGCGGTCAAGACGATTGAAGAAGGGGTTATTTGCCCCACGATTAATTATCATACGCCCGATCCAGAGTGCGACCTGGACTACGTGCCCAACGAAGCACGCCGTCACAAAACGAACCTGGCCCTGGTGAACGCCTTCGGTTTCGGCGGTCAAAATGTGGTGTTGGTGCTGGGTAAATACTCGGAGAACGGCGCGGCTGAAAATTAGCCACAACCTCTGGATATTTTGGACCTCCCCAACTGGCTGACTAATCAATTTTATAGCCTGACTCTAACTAACCGCAGAGAACTCAGAGGTCGCTGAGAAAGTAATAAAATCTCTGCGTTCTTGGCGACCTCTGCGGTAAAATATTAGATCTGTCATTAAAAGTTACGCGGTGGGTGGAAAGGCCCTCCCTAAATCCCTCCCAAAGGGAGGGACTTGAGCTAATTCTCCCCCCTGTG
>JAHDWA010000145.1 GCA_023382535.1 Anaerolineae bacterium
CTATTGCCCTGAGTTCCTTTATCCTCAGGCAAGTAGACCAGCCTGAGTAGTTACTTAAAAACTATTAAACCTGTAACTTCTTCCACTCATTGGGTGGTAGACACGTATAACTTCTGAACTGGTCGTACCGGAGGGCGAGGACCAAAACCGCTGGAGTGGTAAATTTGGAAATAGACCCCGCTACTGTCTGCGGCCCATCCTGTATTTTCAGTGGGGTAAGAACTCGAAATTTGAAAATAAGACTCATAATCAAATTGTGGTTTATATTCAGTTAATAATCGATCACTTGCCTCATCATAAATCCGCAGACTATCTTGTAAAAGATAATAATACTTCCCATTTGGAGAATATATCTTTTTAGCTGAATCAACAAAGTTACCAGAAAGAAAAATAACAGTAGGATGATATTTTTCAAAAACCTTGTCCAAGTCTTTGATCCCATTTATATGATAATATAGCCTGGTGCTTTTTTGCAGTTCTGTATCTACCAAAAGAGAATCAGCCCCAGCGAAAGAATGTAATCGGTAAATAGCTTTGGCCTGTTTTAACAAGGTATCCAGTTGGGCTTGATCTGCGGTTAAGGCTTTAATGAAGGTTTTTGAGAAAGCACCAGCATTGGCAGAGATATGATCAATGGCAGCAACAGGAATATCTTGAGGCTCTTGATAATCATAGCAATAGATAGTCTCATCATTTAGCCAGCTAAACCAGGGACAATCAGCAATGGTCACATCCTGGCTCGTTGCTAAAAAGCGGACAATGGCCTGCCCAGGCTCTGCCCTTGTATTATAGAGTAGTTTATCTCCTGCTGGTGAAAGATACCACCGAGGCGGGTCCACTTCTGAGGGAATAATATCTTGAACAGCGGTTGTTGAATGACAGCCGATTATAAAAATAGTCAAGAGAATACACAAAACTAATCTATTCAAAATCATTTTCTGCATTTAACGTCCAGCCGCCCAACTATTGATTCTGCTTCATTTTTGAAGTTTATCACCCCGTCTGGAATGATGTACTCCATTTTTGTAACCTATCACCTCACCAACCAGGCGACTGACCACTGTCACCCTCAAGTATAAAGCCAAATCCGGAGAAATCAACGGGAATTTTGCCGCTCCGACCAGCGAACGATGGGTTAGCCTTATGAGCTTTGAGGTTCAAAATTGTTTGGCTGGAAGGTTGGAAACTTTTAACCACAGATTTCACCGATTACACAGATTTTTGCTTTTATCCGTGGAATCTGAATAACACCTGCACACAAGTGCAGGCCCAAGTGTCGGTGATTTATTGAGAAGACCGCCGTCTGCCGTCTGCGGTCGGCGGTCAAAAACGGGTGTGGTGGACCGGGCTTAAAGGTCCTGGTTTTGCGGCAGCATGACCAGATCGCGGATGGTGACGTGGGGCGGCTGCGACAGCATGAAAACGGCGGCCTCGGCCACGTCTTCGGAGCGCAGGCAGGCGTGGGCCTCAACGCGGCGGTCAATCTCGGCCGGATCGGTGAAGCCCCACAGTTCGTTGGCGACCATGCCGGGGGCCAGCGCGCCAACACGGATGTTCGCCGGGGCGACCTGGCGGCGCAGGGTGTGGACAAACCCCTGAATGGCGTGCTTGGAGGCGCTGTAGACCGGCTCCCATTCGATATCAATAAAGCCGGAAATGGAGCTGGTGACCAGAATATCACCGGAGCGCTGCTCCATCATATAGGGCAGCACGGCATGGACGCAGCGCATGACGCCGGTAATATTCACATTCATCAGGTTGGCCCAGGCGTCCGGGTCTCCTTCGGCAACCTGGCCGGGAATATAAATGCCGGCATTGGCAAAGAGAACATCAACCCGGCCGAACCGTTCTACGGTCCTGGCGACCATCTGCGTCACCTCCGGCCCGAGCGTGACATCCGTGGGCACGGCCAACGCCGCCGGGCCAAGCTCCTCGGCCAGGCTGTGCAGCTTCCCCACCGACCGCGCAGCCAACGTCAACCGGCAGCCCAAACGGGCCAGGACCCGGGCCGTCGCTTCGCCGATGCCTGAGCTGGCCCCAGTAATAATCACTACTTTCCCTGCGAGTGGATGCTCCATAAGTTCCTCTTGGTTTTGGCGGATGAATTGAGCGTTTATACCCCCGCCAAAACTCCTGGCCCCATTATAGAACCAAACTTTACCGAGTCAACACGAGTTACACCGTTGACGGGCGATGATTTGAAACCCGCCACAACTTTCACGAACCGGCACGAAAAACGGTAAAAATTACTATTTTTATCTCTTGACTATTCTGAAGGCCATCTGTCGCCCCTGTTTTTGGACCATGGCCAGGTGAATCCAGAGCATGGCCAGGGGTTCCAGGTAGCGGGCGGTAGAGAGCGGCCCGGTATCGGTGACCTCAAAACCCAGGTCTTCGGCCAGGCCAGTCACCACCGCCCTGGCCCCGGCATCGTCGCCGCAGATGAACATGGTAATGGGCTGGCCGTGGTAAATCGGATCGGCCATATTTTCCCAGCCGGTGGTATTGAAAGCTTTGACCACCCGTGCCCCTTTGGCCCACCCCGCTATTTGCTCTGCCCCGGAACTGGTCACACCAACGGCTAACTGAAAACCAGGGCCAATCGGGTTGGTCGCATCTACCACAATTTTGCCGGCCAGATCCCCCAACGACTCGACGATTTGTTCCATAATGTTCCAGGGGGTAGCTAGCACAATGACCTCTGCCGCTGCCCCGGCTTCGGTAATGCCGGCGGCGCTGGCGTTTGCGCCTGCTGCGGCCAGCACCTCCCGCACCTTCTCGCCGTACGGATCGCGGCTGCCAAAAATTACCTGATGGCCTTTTTTGGCCCAACCCGTGCCCAGAGCACGGCCTACATTGCCTGTGCCAATCATCGCAATTTTCATGCTTAACTCCTGTCAGAACCTGCGGGCATCTTCTCAAAGAAAATTTTATCTACATAACACCAGCCCCATGCTTCGCCGGGCTGGAACGATTTAATGACGGGATGGCCGGTGGCGTGGAAATGTTGGGTCGCGTGCTTATTGGGCGACGCGTCGCAACAGCCGACATGCCCGCAGATCAGGCACAGGCGCAGGTGGACCCACCCATCGCCCGTTTTTAAACAATCCTCGCACCCCTGGGCGCTCGGCGTCACTGCTCGAATTTGATCCAGATGTTGGCACTGCATGGGGGAAAATCCTTTCTATGCTTGATTTGTATAGTTGTAGCTGAACCTTAATGATGATGCGTGATGCGTGAAGGATTTACGCATCACGCATCACGTTTCACGATACCTTCGGCCCTTCCAGCGGCAGGCGCACGATAAAGCGGGTGCGGCCCGGCTCCGATTGGACATCAATCGAGCCGTCGTGCTGGCTGACGATGCGATAAACGATGTCCAGCCCCAGCCCGCTGCCCACGCCGACCTCTTTGGTGGTAAAAAATGGCTCGAACAGCCGGGGCATCACCTCCGAGGGAATCCCCGGCCCGTTATCGGCAATTTCGACCATAACAAAGTTGTTCTCGCAGCGGGTGATCAGCCACAATTTGCCCTCGCCGTTCATCGCGTCAACGGCGTTGTCAATCAGATTGGTCCAGACCTGGTTCAACTCACCGCCGCGCCCCCGGACCGGCGGCAGGTCCGGGTCGTACTCGCGGATGACGGTCACCTTTTTGAGCTTGTGGTTAAGCATGGTCAGGGTATTTTCCAGGCCCTGGTGAATATCCACTTCCTGCACGGGCGCTTGATCCATGTAAGTATAGGCTTTGACCGCGGCGACCAACTCGGAAATCCGCTGGGTGCTGTGCTCAATTTCGTTTAAGAGACCGGCCACGTAGAGGCTGTTGTGCAGCCAGGCCAGCACGTCGCCCTTACATTCAGCCGAAATAGGTTCAATCAATTCGGCCAAATCGTCTACGGTTAGGCCGGCGGAGACAAAGGTTGCCGCCATTTCCCAGGGCTGGGCGACGCCGTGCCGGTCGAGCCACTCCCCGATTTCATCCTCGCGGTCCGCTTGTTGCAGCGGACTCAGCGTAGGCGCTGCTGCCGCCCGCTGGATGATCTGCTGCTGGAAAGCGGCCAGGTGTTCCAACTGCTGGCGGTCCGTCTCCACCGAGTTCAGGTTCAGGGCGTGCGCCTGGAGGGCCGGCAGGGCTTCGTGCAGGGTTTTGGCGGCGCGGTGGGCGGCGGCGGCGGGATTGTTCAGCTCGTGGGCCAGCCCCGCCGATAATTTGCCCAGGGCGGCCATTTTCTCCTGATTTTTGGTGGCGGTGGCAATACCGGCCATCCGCTGCGCCGCCGTCTGTAAAATGCGGGTTCCCACCAGGGGGCAGGCGGCAAAGAGCTGGCGAAAATCGTCCGCTTCAAAGACCATCAGCCGGCTGGGTAAAATGGCACAAGAATTTACATGGGACAGGCTGCCATTCAGCAGGTCGAGTTCGCCGCCCATAATCCCGCGCGGGGTGGTTCCCAAAACCGTGCGGCTGCCGTTAAATGAGCGGGTCACCTGGAGCTCGCCTTCAAGAACGACATAAAATTGGCTGACCGGCTCGTTTTCACGGAAAAAACAGTCGCCCGGCTGCAAATGAACTTCATGGCTATGGTCCAGCAGCCAATGCAATTCTGCCTCGGAGACGCCCTCGAAGAGGGGAATTTGATACACTTCATGCATAATCACCTCACTTTGCTCAGATATTGGTGCACAAATTGGACGGTGATCGAACCTTCGCCCACTGCCGAAGCGACCCGCTTGACTGAGTTGGCCCGGACATCGCCGACGGCAAAGATGCCGGGAATACTGGACTCGGTAAGAAACGGTTCCCGCTCCAACAGCCAGGCTTTGGGCGATGCGCCGTTCTCCAGTAACTGCGGCCCGGTCAAGATAAAGCCGCGCTCGTCCAATTTGACCACGCCCTTCAGCCAGTCGGTACAGGGCGTGGCCCCGATAAAGATGAACAAGCCTGCCACTGGCAGCAGGTCTTCGGTTCCGGCCGGGTGGTGACGGACCGTAACGGCTTCCAGGTGTTCTTCCCCATGCACGGCGGCAAGCTCGGCCCGCAGCAAAACTTCGATGGTAGGGGTAGCCTCGATCCGTTCGACCAGGTACTGTGACATCTTTTTGCCGAGCGAGTCATCCCGCACCAGCATGATGACTTTAGAGGATGTCTGGGCCAGGTACAAAGCCGCCTGCCCCGCCGAATTGCCGGCGCCGACAATCAGCACCGGCTGGTCTTCACACAAACTGGCTTCGGTGAGGGAAGCGCCGTAATAAACACCGGCTCCGGTCAGCTTATCAATGCCCGGCACGTTGAGTTTGCGGTACGTCAGCCCCACGGCCACGACCACGACGTGACAGGAAATCTCGCTGCCGTCGGCCAGGGTTAAGACGCGGTAAGGGCCGTCTACCCGCACACCGGTCGCCTCCTGCGGGGCCAAAATTTCCACGCCAAAACGCTTGGCCTGGGTCGTTGCTCGGCGGGCCAGTTCTGCCCCGCTCAGGCCGGAGGGAAAGCCCAGGTAGTTCTCGATGCGGGAACTGGTGCCGGCCTGCCCGCCGGTGGCTTCGCGTTCAATCAAAACCGTGCGCAGCCCTTCCGATGCTCCGTAGACCGCCGCAGCCAGTCCGGCCGGGCCGCCGCCGACAATGGCCATATCGTAAAAGCGCCGTTCGGCCTGGGTTTTCAGCCCTACTTTTTCGGCCAGGGCCGACAGAGAGGGGCTGGTCAGGATCTCGCCGTCGGTCATGATGACGACCGGCAGATTGGCCTCCTCCACCTCTAGCTGGCTCAGTACCTGCTTGGCCTCGGCTCCAAACTCGACATCCAGGTATTGATAGGGTATGTGATTGCGAGCCAGAAAATCTTTGAGCTGGTGGGCCTCGGGGGACCAGCGGTGGCCAATAATCCGGATGCCGCTAAAGGGAGGATGGTAATTGGCCTGCCAATCGTCCAGCAGGTCGTCCAGGACCGGGTAGAGTTTTTCCTCCGGCGGGTCCCAGGGTTTGAGGAGATAATAATGAATGGCCGCGTTGTTGATGGCTTGAATGGCGGCGTCGGTGTCGGCGTAGGCGGTCAGCAAGACCCGTTTGGCTTCCGGGTAGAGCGATCTGGCCTGTTCCAGAAATTCTACGCCGTTCATGTGAGGCATACGCTGGTCCACCAGAAAGAGGGCAACCGGGTCATTACGCTGTTTGAGTTCGCGCAGGGCTTCCAGCCCGGCAGCGCCCGCGTCAGCTCGTAAAACGCGATACTGCTCGGCGTAGCGCCGCCGCAAATCGCGGGAAACCGCGCTTAACACGCTAAGGTCATCATCCACAGCCAGCAGAACGGGCTTCGTCATTAACTTAGTTTCCTCCTTAGTCGTAATTCTAAACCTCGTCTCTCGAAAATGAGATACCCCTTAACCTGGGGAGATTTTACCAGAAGGCAGGCTTATTTGGAAAGACAGATTGGCTGATGTCGTACTTTTCCTTGCCTTATCTCCTTTTCACGGCTATCATATCAAATACCAATTTTGATTGAATGATTCATGATCAATTCTGTCAAAGGTTATCCATAAATGGGCCGAGGACGTTAAAGGGCATAAACGCCCTGGGGATTCATCGCTAAAGCAGGACTCCACTCTATCTTTATCGTCATATCAGTTCCCCCAAAAAGTTTTAAGCTTGACCGAATAAGAATTTGACTTGGAACGCCGAGAAAATCGGGCGTTGATGGCTCAGTTTTATTAGAGAGGCCAGGTTATTGGGAGCCAGGTGCTATGGGGGGTAATCAAAACCGGTCTAACGAGAGGCGCAGGTCGGGTCGAGGCTCTTTTCGTTTCGATCTTCTGCTGATTGCCTTTTTACTGGTCGCATGGTCGCTCATTTTTACCGCAGCCACGGTAGGGTTACAGCGAAATGAGCAACAGTGGCTGCCCGTAGCGTTGAATCCCCAAATTCTGGCCGATTACAGCGCCAACCCTGCTAGCCGGCCACGATTGGCTCGTATTAATCCGGAGGTAATCGAAGCGGTTAAACAAGATCAGATTTTGTTGGAACCTCCCACTCCAGTGCCAACTCCCACCGAGATAACCGAGATATCTCTGCTGACGGACCTTCTGATCCCGTCGTTTATGAACACAGCCATACCAACAGATACTCCCGTGGCCCTGGCTCTACTCACGAGTACGCCGTTGCCCGTGACGCCAACGAGTACAGTGCTGCCAGATACACCGACGGCAACACCGACAAAAGCGCCGCTCCCAACCCTTACACCGACCAGCACCCGAGTACCGGCAAGGACCCCAACCGCGACCGCGCTGCGCCCGGACACTCCAACTCCGACCGCGACGGACACGCCGGTGCCGGATACACCGACCCCGACCGTGACGGAGACACTGCTGCCAGCGGATACCCCAACCCCGACCGATACCATCATCCCGACCGTGACGGAGACATCGCTGCCGGTGAATACGCCGACCCCGACAGAGACGCCGGTGCCGGAGGATACTCCCACCCCAACCGTGACCCGCACCCGAGGGCCAAGTACACCAACTCCAACTGCGACGGATACGCCGGTGCCGGAGGATACTCCCACCCCAACGACGACCGGGACACCCGCGACAGATACGCCGACTCCGACCGCGACGGACACCCCGCTGCCAGGGGACACCCCCACCGCCACGGATACCAATACACCCTTGACAGATACCCCGACTCCGACCGCGACGGATACCAATACACCTGCGCCGGATACGCCGACTCCGACCGTGACAGACACTCCGCTGCCGGGAGACCCCCCAACCGCAACGGCGACCCATACACTGACGCCGACTCGCACCCCAACCCTGACCACGACCGCTACGCTCACGGCGACTGCTACGCTGACGGTAACGCATACTCCAACCTCGACGGCGACGGATACCCCAACCCCGACTGATACGTTAACCCCGACGGCAACCGATACGCCCACGGCGACGCATACACCAACCGCAACCGATACGCCCACGGCGACTGATACCCCAACTCCGACGGCAACCGATACCTCGACGGCAACTCATACCCCAACCTCAACTGACACACCAATCCCGACAGCGACCGATACACCAATACCAACCGATACCCCGGCGCCGACTGATACGCCAACCGGAACACCCACTCCTTGAACCAAAAACGGCCGGTATTACCCGCTGATAATCCACTCGTTGGCTCAATCCAACTATTGGAATCTGATACCTGGGAGTCAGGCAAGTCTAACTTGGAAGGAGAAGAAGATCATGGCCTTTAATCAGGCAAAAATTAATCCACCCGAATTTCCCCCTAATTTGGAATGGTTGAACACCCCGCGCCCCTTAACCCTGGCCGACCTGCGCGGGAAAGTGGTGGTGCTGGAATTCTTCACCTATGGCTGAATAAACTGCAATCATAATGTGGCGCAGTTGCGTCTACTCCGTGAAAGGTTCCCGAATGAGTTGGTCATCATCAGTGTCCATTCCGCCAAGTTTCCCACTGAAGGGCTAACGAGGAATATCCGTGAAGCCATTATGCGCCATGGCCTCGATCATCCTGTTGTCAACGATGTAAATTTTCAGGTCTGGCAAAGTTATACGGTCAAAGCATGGCCGACCCTTGTCGTTATTGACCCGCAAGGCAAGATTGTTCATACCCAATCCGGCGAAATTTTGGCGGAAGCGTTTGCTCCTGAAATTGAGGCACTCATTAACGAGGCTGACGGCAAGGGCCTGCTCGACCGGACTCCCCTTGATCTTCAGGCGGAGCGCGTCCAGGAACCGCTGCGCCCTCTCGACTATCCGGCCAAAGTGCTGCTCACCGATAAAGGGCTGCTTTACATCGCCGATACGGGGCATCATCGTATCCTGGAAGTGCACCTGAGCGAAGACGGTTTCAAGGGTGAAATTGGACGGGTGTTTGGCAGCGGCCAGCCTGGTTTGCAGGATGGCCCGGCAGCGACCGCCGCCTTTCACAGCCCGCACGGATTGGCCCTCAGCGGCGACACCCTTTATGTCGCGGATACCGAAAATCACGCCATTCGAGCCGTTGAGCTGGATGGCGGCACGGTTCGGACCGTCGCCGGAACCGGGGAGAAAGCACACGGGCGTTTCAACCTGAGCCAGCCGACGGAAACCCCACTGCGCTCACCCTGGGCGGTGCTGGCAGTGGAGGACATTGTCTTTATCGCCATGGCCGGGATTCACCAGATTTGGGCCTTGTTTCGAGAAGAACAGATTGGGCCTTTCTTTGGCAATGGCCGCGAAGCGTTGGTGGATGGGGACCAGATGCAGTCAAGCTTCAACCAGCCAAGTGACCTGGCGTTGGGTATGGGTCATATGTTTGTGGCCGACGCGGAGGCCAGCGCTATTCGAGCAATTTCATTGTTGGAAGAAAAGCCGCGGGTGGTAACGCTGGTCGGGCAGGGCTTGTTTGAGTTTGGAGATAGTGACGGAAGAGGGAGCATAGTGCGCCTCCAGCACCCAACCGGGCTGATCTTTCATGAGGGTCTGGTCTACATTGCCGACAGCTACAACCACAAAATCAAAACCCTCGACCCGACGACCGGGGAGGTCAAAACCCTGATCGGTACAGGCCAACCCGGCCGTGCGGATGGCGCGTTTCACGAGGCGGAGTTGTTTGAGCCGGAAGGAGTTGTGGCCGGTAAGGGCCGGTTATACATCGCCGACACGAACAATCATCTGATCAGGGTGGCCGATTTGACGAGCGGTATGCTGCATACGTTGATGCTGCGGGGCTTAGAGCGGCTCCAGCCCGTGCTGGCCGATGCGGTGCGCCCGCCAGACCGGCGCTACGACCCCTTGCCGGTGAGGGCGGGCCAAGTGACCTTCTCCTTCGACATCGAACTGCCGGCGGGTTACAAGTTTAATCCTGAAGCGCCGCTGATGCTACGAGTGAGTCAAAACGGCGCCGGTAGCACGTACACTTTTGAGCCAGGCCAGACTCCCACTGTCCCTCTGGCTATAAATTCCGACCAGGACTTAATCTTCGACCTGATCCTTTACTATTGTGAAACTGAAGCAGAACGTCTCTGCCTGATCCACGACGCCCGGTTTGTGCTGCCCTGTCGCATTGATGAGGCAGGCCCGCCCGTTGTGCGTGTGCCTTATCGGGTTTCGCTGTAATCCTTGAAGCTCTCTCTTACTTACCAATAAGGGAGAGGCTCTGGCAGGATTTCGCCGCATTCATAGTGGGAACAGCGCACCCATGGGGCATTAGTCCGCTCGGGACAACACGGTCTCAACTTATCCTTTTTCAGCGCAACAAACTTAAGAGCACCGCCAGACCAAAACCGGCTATAATTACCCCGGAGATTTTGTTAACCCAACCCAGCTTATCAGGCGTAAATTTGTTTCGTAACAAACTGACACCCCCGCTGAGAATGAGCCACCACAAGGCCGAGCCGAGAAAAACACCCAAGACCATGATGCTGGCGCTGCTATAATCGCCGCTGGCATTGGCCAGGCCCAATCCGGCAAAGATGGCGGCGAAGGAAAGAATTGTGGCAGGATTGGTCAGCGTTAGAAAAAGGGTTGAAACATAGGCCCTGATCATCCCCTGACCCTTGTTCTGGGCCGCCGTCTCAGCCGGTCTGGCGGCAAAGGTCTTGCCGCCGAGATAGCACAGAAAGACTCCCCCGATTAAACTGAACCAGAACTGCTGCCCGATTAAGAGCGCGGAAATCACAGTCAAGCCGAAGCCGGCAACAGAGCCATAGAAGGCATCAGCGGTGGCTGCTCCCAGGCCAGACAGCAGCCCGGCCCAGCGTCCCTGGGTCAGGGTGCGGCGAATGCAGAGGACTCCAATCGGTCCTACCGGGGCAGCAATGGAGAAGCCAATAATTAAACCTTTTAGTAAAATGCTAGTTTCCATCGAATCACCTGGATCCGGGTTGAAAATGGGGTTTAAATTGGGAGAATACGTAATTTAATGCTATAGTGTATAGATTGTAGTTGGTATTGTAAATGCAAAAACTAAGGAAATACGACTTTAATTCAGAAATATATAAGGAAAATACCGGGAATGGCTTTGGATTATATAAAATTACTGGATGATGTTGGCTGGCAGATTTTGCAGGCGCTGCAAGAAGATGCTCGCATTTCTTTTGCCGAACTGGGCCGGCGCGTCGGGCTGTCCTTGCCCGCCGTTGCCGAGAGAGTCAGGCGGCTGGAGGAAACAGGCATTATTACCGGCTATCATGCTCATATTAATTTGGCCAAGGTGAACCTGCCCATTGCAGCCTTTATTCGGATCAATGTCCCAGGGGAACGTTATCCTCAAGTTATTGCTTTGGCTCGTGATTTACCGGAGGTGCTTGAGTGCCATCACCTGTCTGGAACTGACTCGTTCATTATGAAGGTTGTGGCAGCCTCGATTCCCCATTTGGAGGAGTTAATTACCCGGCTCAGCACTTATGGCCCGACGACCACCTCCATCGTGTTGTCCTCGCCGGTTCGTAAACAGATTACCGCCCAAAAATCGGGTTATCTGGACAAGACCGACCTCCCCTGATCCCCTATATGTATCAAAGTAGGCTGTTTTTGCCAATCATGAAGCATCTAGGTATAATTTCTGTTCTACTTAAACTATCAGAAACAGAGGTTTTATACAGCGATGACCAAACGAACCTATCAACCCAAGCGCCGCCACCGTGCCCGCGTCCATGGCTTCCGGGCGCGAATGGCCACCAGTGGGGGGCAGCGGGTGCTCAAAGCCCGGCGAGCGCGGGGACGAAAATTGTTGGCCGTCCAGCGAGTGCATCCCAAGCATACCAATTGGAATGCGGATTGAACCTCGTTGAGGGTGGAGGGGAAGCATAGCTCAAGCGACCAGGCAGGTTAATGACAGGAGAGGCGTTCAAACCACCTGATGAGCCAGAATCTGTTGCGTTTTTGTTTATTTCATGAAGCGACAGCATCGTTTACGCCACAATGTTGACTTTCAACAAGTCCGGCGTAACGGTAAATCGAATGCCAGCCCTTTAATGGTGCTGGCATTTCTACGCAATGAGTTGGATTACAGTCGCTTTGGCTTTGTGGTTAGCAAACGTCTCGGTAAGGCAGTTCAACGAAATCGAATTAAGCGCCGCATGCGCGAAATAACCCGCTTGCGAACAGCGCAGATTAAACCAGGTTTTGATTTAGTCTTTATTGCCCGCCAGCCGATCCAGCGAGCCAGTTACAGCGAAATTGAGCGGTGTTTGGAACAACTATTGCAAGTGTCAGATTTGTTAAAGTCAGATAGCAAGTAACAAGTTGCAGGTCGCAAGTCACCAGTGTCGAGCCAACGAGGTTATGTGGCGATTTGCGACCTTACAACTTCAAACCTGCAACCTGCGACCTGTTACTTTGATGAAGTACCTAGCTTTAGCCTTGATTCGTTTTTATCAAAAGTTTATATCGCCTGCTTTGCCGCCGGCGTGCAGGTTTTATCCAACCTGTTCTCACTACAGTTATCAAGCGATAGAAAAGTATGGTCTGATTAAAGGGGGCTGGTTGGCCG
>JAHDWA010000146.1 GCA_023382535.1 Anaerolineae bacterium
TACGACCCGGTCGGCAACAAGCTGGCCGAAACCGACCCGGAAGGCCGCACCACCCACTACGTCTACGATGCCCTGGACCGGCTGCTGGCCGTCCGCGATGCCTTGGACGGCGAGCTGACTTATACCTACGACCGGGTCGGCAACCGCTTAGGGATGGTTGATCCTACCGGCAGCGCCACCCACTATCAGTACGATGCCCTCAACCGGCTGGTCGGCATGACCAATGCCCTCAGCCAGACCACTGCTTACACTTATGACGCCGCCGGCAGCCTGCTGAGCGTCACCGACCCTAAAGGCCGTACCTCTACCTACGGGTACGATGCCCTGAACCGACCGATCAACAGCAGCGACCCGCTCGGCCAGACTACCGTCTTTAGCTACAGCCTGACCGGCAACCTGACCACTATCACCAACCCGCTCAACCAGACAACCCGCTACACCTATGACACCCTCAACCGGCCTACCGAAGTTCAACGTGGAACGTTCAACGTTCAACATTTTACCTACGACTCCCTGGGCAACCTGCTCAGCCAGACCGACGCCAACAACCACACCACCACCTTTGGCTATGATACCCTCAACCGGCTGATTACAACCACCAACGCCCTGAACGGCGTCACTGTCTACACCTATGATAAAGCCGGCAATCTGCGCCAGAGCGTCAACCCCATGTCACAGACCGTCAATTACACTTACGATGCCCTGGACCGGCTGGTTGAGGTGACTGACCCACTTAACGGCGTAACCGCGTTCAAGTATGACAAGGTGGGCAACCAGATCGAAACCACTGACCCCCTGCTGCGCTCGACCCGCTACGGCTATGACTTGCTCAACCGGCTGACTGTCATCACCGATGCCCTCAACGGCGTGACCACTTATGGCTATGACCCGGCTGGTAATCAACTCAGCCGCACCGATGCTGAAGGCCGCACCACCACCACCGAGTATGACGCCCTCCACCGGCCCATCAAAACGACCGACCCGCTCTCCGGCCTTACCCATTTCAGCTATAATGAAGTGGGCAACCTGGTCCAAATCCAAAATCCCAGGTCACAAATCCAAAATTTCGAATACGACGCCCTGGACCGACTGGTCGTTGCTACTGACGCCCTCGGCGGGATAACCACTTACAGCTATGATGCCATCGGCAATCTGACTCAACTCGTAAATCCACGCCCATCAGAGGGGCAGTCGCAAATCGTAAATTATGAATATGACACCCTGAACCGTCTCACCCAAACCACTAATGCCCTGGGTGGGGCAACTCGCTACGAGTACGACAATGTTGGTAACCTCATCCGCCAGAGCGATCCGCTGGGCCTGGTTGTCGCTACTACTTACGATGCCCTTAACCGGCCCACGCAGGTTCAACGTGGAATGTCCAACGTTCAACACTTTACCTACGACGCTGTGGGCAACCTGCTCAGTCAAACCGACGCCAATGGTCACACTACTACTTATGACTACGATCGTTTGAACCGTGTCAAGCAGGTAACTGATCCGCTCGGCCAGAGTACCCGCTTTGAATACGACCCCCTGAGCAACCTCAAGGCCGTAATTGACCCGCTCGACCGGCGCACCCACTACACTTACGACGACTTGTATCGTTTAGAAGCTGTGACCGACCCACTCAACCGCATGACTCAGTATGCCTATGATAAAGTAGGCAACCAGACCGGTCTGACCGATACCGAAGGGATAACGACACGCTACGAATACGACGCCTTGAGCCGCCTGGCTCAAGTGACTCAAAATTACATCAACGGCGGCCCGCAAGATGCCACCACCAATGTTACCACCCGCTTTGAGTATGATGCCCTCGGCAATCTGACCAAGCTGGTTGACCCGCTCCAGCATGAGCAGACCTTTGCCTACGATGCCCTGAACCGGGTGGTTGCCAAGCGGGACGCTCTGCTCCACGAAACTGCATATGATTACGATGCCCTGGGCAATGTCACCCAAATCGTAAATCCACGCCTATCAGATGGGCAGTCTGAAATCGTAAATCTCCACTACGACGCTCTCAACCGTCTGACCTCCCTGGCCCGTCCCGATGAGACGGTCAGCTTCAGCTACGATGCCGCCGGTAACCGCCTCTCGATGAGCGACTCTATCGGCACCACCACCTACGAGTATGATGACCTATACCGCTTAACTCAGGTCACTCAACCCGCGCCAACCGGCGGCCAGCCCTCCGTCGTCGGCTACAGCTACGATGCCAAAGGCAACCGCGCCGCCCTAACCTACCCCGACGGCACTCAAATAGCCTACACCTACGATGCCGCCGACCGGCTGACCCAAATCACAGACTGGAGCGGAGGCCCGACCCGTTTTAGCTACGACGGCGCGGGCCAGCTTACGCAGAAGATCCTGCCCAACGACATCGCTTCTACCTATGAGTACGACACTGCCGGCCAACTGACCCTCCTGACTCACACCCAACCCCTGACCTCCGATCCCCAACCCCTACTGTTAGCCAGTTATGCCTACACTTACGACGATGCCGGCAACCGCATCCAGGCCGTCGAAACGGTGCTCAACCAGATCTTTACCCCGACTGCCGTCTTTACGGCTGCCCCGGCGAGCGGCGTTGTACCCCTGCCCGTCACCTTCACCAGCACCTTCACCTACGCGACCCATCTGACCTGGGACTTCGGCGACGGCATTACCCAAACCATCCCCATCCCCTCCCCCCTCTCAGGGGGGACTGAGGGGGGTCTGACCACAACGCATCTCTATACGCAAGCCGGTCTCTACACCGTCACCCTGACCGCCGCCAATGACGGGGCTGCCTACAGCTTCACCCGCACTGCCTACATCGCCGCACTGCCTGCCGGGGCTTTTGTAGAGGTGAACGGCCTGCTGGTCATAGAGGCCGAGAACTTTGACCGGCGCAGCAGCGGGACAACTCACGACTGGCTGCTCAAAACCGGGCAGGCCGGCTACACCGGCACGTCGTACCTCCAACCCCTGCCCGATATTGACACCCTGTACTCCCCTGAGGCGATCGGCAGCAGCCCGCAGGTGGATTACCCGCTCTACTTCACTACCCCCGGCACTTATACCGTCTGGCTGCGCGGCTTCCCGGCCAATGCCGCCGGAGACTCGGTTCATATAGGGCTGGCCCCATTGGCTGACCCTTCAGTGTTGCAATTAATTTCAGTGACCGGTTTTGCTATCCGAAATTGGAATTGGACGAGTGACTCTGCGAATGGCGGAGTGGCGACCTTCATTGTCCCTGCGCCCGGCCCTTACACCCTGACCCTCTGGATGCGCGAAGATGGCCTGCGCCTGGATCGCCTGCTGCTCGTCACCGGCACAACTTACCTCCCCAACGGCGACGGTCCCGCCGAGAGCCAGCGGGCCGGCGAAAACTTCCAACTCTTCGGAGCTCCGGCTTCGAGAGTACAGCAGGCGTTGGTCGTGAGAAGATGGGAAGGATGGAAGGCTGGAGGGCTGGAAGATAGAACTCAGCTATCTTCTATCCACTACCTACCATCCTCTGACTTCACTCATTCTCCCTTCGCCCAAGATCCGACTCTCCTCCTCGTGTCCCCCCTGGCCGCCGCCGCGCCCCTGGCCGGCCGGCGCAAGGGGCGGCGCTTGGCCTGGTTGGTCCTGTTCATTCTGCTGCTCCTGGGCCTGTTCGCCGCCGGCACGGCCATTGCGGCAGATGTGACCGCCGAAAAGGATTCAGCATTGAGTGTTGAACCCTTAACGCCTTTCGCCTCTTCGCCTCTCGCCTCCTCGCTCCCCCAATTCCAGGTCAGCTCTGCGGGCACGGTCACAACCACCTACAGCTACGACCCGCTCTACCGCTTAACCGGCGCAAGCAGCAGTGATGGCAGCGCCTTCGCCTACACCTACGATGCCGCTGGCAACCGCTTGACTTATAACGTCAACGGCAGCGAGGCAGCCGCCTACACTTACAATGCCGCCAATTGGCTGACCGAAGTCAGGAGCCAGGCGTCAGTCAGCAGTTATGAGTATGACGCCAATGGCAACCTTTTGAGTGATGGGACTTACTCCTACAACTATGACAGCGCCAACCGCCTGACCAGCCTCACCTCATTGGCTGACACAATGAACTTCGTTTACAACGGCGAAGGCGTCCGGGTGGCCCAAATCGCCAATGGCCAGCACACCGCGTATGTTCAGGATATAGCGGCTGCACTGCCCCAGGTATTGGTCGCTCAACAAAGCCACACCCTCTCCAAGCACTTGCGTGGCCTCGGCCTGATCGCCGAAGAGCGCAGCGATATCGGCCCCAACACCTCCGCACCAGCGTGGCAGTATCACCTGCCCGACGCCCTGGGCAGCGTGCGTCAAATCGCCGATCCAAGCGGCCAACTTCTCCTGAGCCAACGCTTCGACCCGTTTGGTAATCTCTGGCAGCGGTCGTCGGCCGGCGGTCCGCGGTCTGCCTTCGGTTTCGCCGGGGAGGAACAAGACCCGGCCAGCGGCCAGCTCTTTCTGCGGGCCAGGACCTACAACCCCGTTACCGGCCGCTTCCTGCAAGCCGACCCGGTGCCGGGCAGCCCCACCGACCCGCGCACCCTTCATCACTACAGCTACGCTTTCAATAACCCAGTCAACTACACCGATCCCAGTGGGCTGATGCCGCCGTGGTTGGGGCAGTTCGACAGCCAGGCTCTTACCCGTGTTGGCCCCAACAGCTACGCGCCGGCTCCGCCCACCCAAGGGGGACCCGGTTACTACCACCCCTTTAGCCACGGCGTTCCGGCGCGGTCGGTCAACGGGGCGGATGCCGGGGCCTGGCTCACCCGCAGTGATGTTCACGCCCGCCAGCAGAGTCAGGGCTTCCGGCCAAAACAGTGCGGCTTCAGCGATGTCTTATTTGGCTTTGGCAGCTCGGCGCTGAACGGCAACCTGCTCAAAGACAGCTTTGAGTTTGCCCAGCATGGCCGCGAAATCGCGCTTTCCATTATGCCTATGGCCATGTGGGAGTTGGGCTTCCAACTGGCGATCGGTTTCAGTCCCTTCGACTGGCTGTACGATCTTGGTTCGCTCGTGACCGGCCGGGATATTGTCAGCGGAGAGGCTCTGAGCCAATGGGAAAAGGCAGCTATCGTGGCCGGCTTCCTCACTCTGGGTTTCGGGGATGATGTGATCGAGGCAGGCAATGCTCTGAAGAAGCTCAAAGCGTTGGATGAAGCGGCAGCGGCCAGTAAGGCAGGCAAGAAACTGCTTGGCAACCTGGTAGACGTATCTCAAACGAAGGGGGTCCGGGATAATCTGGGCGAATTATCCAAACAGGGACTAAACTCGCTGAGTGGGCTGTCAAAAGGTGCGGATGAGGCAGCGGGGGCTGTGGCCCCTGTTAGAAGGGGGGCCAGTCACACCGATGAGATGGCCGAGGCCGTTCTTGATACCAGGCGCGGCTTAAGTCACTTAGACGACGTGCCAGCCAGCCGCCTGGACGACCTGGACACATTGATGGGCAAGCGGCCTGTTTTCAGCCAGGTAGAGACGCGCCGGATGTTATCCGGCGGCTCTGACCAAGCTCTGAGCCATCGTCTCTTAAAGGATAGGTATTCGAAATATCAAGAGAACCTGAACCTTTTGCGCCAAAGAGAAGCAAGATATGGCGGGAATGCACCGATGGCTCTCCTTGATCAAATCCACGACTACGAACATGCCATTGCATCGGCTGAAAAGGCATGGGCCGGTAAGATCAGTGTCCAAAAATTCGCCGCTGAAACCAACCACCTTCGGCTTAATACTTCTTTTAACCGATGGGCCGATAACCTGCAAACACCGGATGATTTCCGCGGCGTCCTTAAGCAGCTTCACAAGAATCGTGGCATTTTAGAAGAAAGGGCAGCAAAATATGGCGGAATGCCGCCTCTTGAACTCGTCAACCAAATTGATGACTACAAATCGGCGATTGGCTCAGCCGAAGACGTACTGGCAGGCACGCGCAGTATTCAAGAATTCGTTGAGGGAACGAGCGACCTCATTCTTGATCTCCCCTCACCTTCGAAGCTAAAGAGGCTGATGCGTACCCAGAATGATTTCCAACGGGAACTTCTACGGCTTCAGAAGAACCTTAATATTTTGAATGAAAGAGAAGCTAATTTTGGCAGGAACGCACCCCTACAACTGTTAAGCCAAATCGAAGACTATAGATTGGCGATTGGCTCAGCCAAAGGAGTACTGGCAGGCAAGTTGAGTGTTCAAGAATTTAGAAAGGGAATCGCAAATCTTAATCTTAATTCCCCTTCAGCTTCCATCCTTAGGCGACCGCTAAATACTCGGGCTGATTTCGAGGGGGCGCTGCTACAATTTCATAAGAACCGTAACATTTTGCAAGAAAGGGCCGCAAAATTTGGCAGCATTGACGTGCCTTTACCCTTACAGAATCAAATCCGGGATTATGAAAGTGCTATTGGCTTGGTCGAAGAAGTACGGGCAGGCCGGCTCACTGTTCAAGAATTTAGAAAGGGGGTCATACCCTTAATTCTTGATTATTAAAGCCTTTTGAGTCGAGTGTAGTTGGCTGCCGCTCTCAGAATTGCCGCCAGGCTGCGTTCGACGTCGGCCTCGGTAGTGGCCCAGGAGGAGATGACGAGGCGCAGGGCGAGCCGGCCCTGCCAGAGCACAGCGTCGCACCAGCAGGTACCCTCCTCACGGAGCGCGGCGACAATCCGGCGGGTGGTCTCGGCATCGCCAACGGAGACCAGGACCCGGTTTAGCACTACTTCGTTGAGAATGGGGTAGCCGGCGGCGGCCAGACCCTCGGCCAGCCGAGCGGCGTGGCGGCAGCAGCGCTCGATCAAATCGGCCAGGCCGGTCCGGCCCAGCGACAGCAGGGCCGCCCAAACCTCGACCCCTCGCGCCCGGCGGGACATCTCCGGGGTGTACAGGCCCGGCTCGCGCTGCTCCCCTAACGTGAGATAGGCGGCGCTGAAGCTCATGGCCGCCCGCAGGTAAGCTTCTTCCCGGCAGATGACCAGCCCGCTGTCGTAAGGTACGTTGAGCCAATGGTGGGCTGCCAGCGCCCAGGAGTCCGCCTCAGCCAGGCCGGCGGCCAGATGGGCGCGGGTGGGCGCGGCGGCGGCCCACAGGCCAAAAGCTCCATCCACGTGCACCCAGGCTCCGGCCCGGCGGGCGGCAGCGCAGATCTGCGGTGCGGGATCAAAGACGCCGGTGCTGGCGTGGCCGGCTTGCAGGCAAACAATCGTCGCCGCCGTAAGCTTGGGCAGCGCCTCGGCCCGTATCCGGCCCTGCTCATCTACCGGCACGCGGATCAGGCGCTCGCACCCCAGGCCCAGCAGGCTCAGCGCCTTGAGCACGCTCTCGTGAACCTCCTCGCCGACGATCACCCGGATTTCCGGCGCATCAAACAGGCCGGCCGCCTCGACATCCCAACCCAGGCGGCGCAGCAGGGCGTGGCGGGCAGCGGCCAAACCGGCAAAGTTGGCCATAGCCGCGCCGGTCACAAAGCCAACCGCGGCCGTAGGGGGCAGGGCCAGCACGTCGAGCAGCCAGTGCCCGGCTACTTCTTCCAGCCTGGCCCCAATGGGCGAGGCGGCAACCATGTCGGCCGGCTGGTCCCAGGCTCCGGCCAGCCAGTTGGTGGCCAGGGTCGCCGGGAGCGATCCACTCGCGCCAGAGCCAAAGTGACGGCCGCCAGCCGACGCGACAGTAGCCGGCGAGCCAAGCTCGTCCAGCCGGGCCAACACCACTTCAGGCGGGGTGGGGCCAGCCGGCAAAAGCTGGTCCAGTTCATCCAGCCGGGCCAGCGCTTCCGGCGTAGGGGCGATCCCGCGCCGGTCAAGGATTTCAAGGTAGGTGCTGGACCGTTCGGCGGCCAGATGGAGTAACTCTTTGGTATTCATAATCCGGCTGCCTCAAATATGGCGCTTGCCTCCTGCCACAGGGCTTCCCCACGGGAGCGATTGCCCTGACGTAACTCATAGGCGGCCCAGTCACGCAGAAACCAGGCTCGCTCGAGTTCCTCATAGGCATCTGTGAAATTTTGTTGGCTTTTAGTAAAACAAGCGGTGGCATCGTAATTTTGCCCCGCTATCTTAAGAGAACCTCCGCATTCGGCAGCGACCAATCCCAAACACCACCAGGCCTTAGCGATCCAGCCCCGTTGTTCCGTTTTTTGGCTCAACATTAGAGCGTGTTGTGCCAATTCTACGGCCTCGGCAATACGGCCTTGTCTTAAGCAAGCCTCCGCTAGCTGGGCATAGGTCTCTGGAAGTCCATAGTGGGCCTCCGATGTCTCCGCCAGGGCCAGGACCTGCCGCAGCACTGCCTCAGCTTCCCGGTATTGACCTAAGCGTAGTTCGGCAATCGCAATAAATTGCAGACACAATAGTTCGGCCTGCAGATGGCCAATTTCGCGTGCTTCGCCTAACGCCTCCTGGGCGATGAATAACCCTTGCTGATAACCGGCAAGATGGCTCACTACGGCGGCAAGAACAGCCCACACCTCGCAACCTTTCCGGCGCTGGCCCGCCTTGTGGAAATAGGTACGGGCCTGTTGCAGGTCCTCTGCACTCTGGGCGAGGTGTTTCAGACCAAGATGGACTCGTCCCCGCACAAAAAAACTCTCAGCCAACTCCAGGACGGGGGGTGGATCAAGCGAGGCGCCGAGGCTCACCGCTGCTTCGGCCTCGGTCAACGCCGCCGCTATCTCGCCCAGGTATATCAAAGCCCATGCCTTGATCGCTAACACCTTGATCAATACAATCCGGGCGGCCTCCCCGGCTTTCAGAGCCATTTCTTCGGCCTGCTTTTCACTTTCCAGCGCTGCTTGATAGTCCCCTAACCACCACTGGGTCAGCCCGAGTAGGTTCCAGGCTCGAACCTGGGCGAGCGTATCATTAGCCGCGATGGCGGTGGTCCGTATGCTCACATATACGGCTTTTGCCTCAGTATAACGACCCAGTGCCTGCAAGATTTCACCCAACCCCTCATAGAGCTTGATCTGCTGCTCGATCTGAGGGGTGGTCAGCTCATGCGGGGCCAGGGCGAGAGCCTGTTGGTAATGGTACACCGCGGCTTCGTGGGCATATTGTGCTCTGGCCCGATGGCCGGCCAGCGTATGATAAGTCCAGGCTTTGTCCTTCAGGCCGGCCCGTTCAAAATGGTAGGCGAGCTGGTCGGCCGCCGCCTCGGTGCGTTCCTGATAGTCCAATTCCAAACTCTCGGCGGCTTGCCGATGAAGCCACCGGCGGCGGAGATGGCTGAGGCTACTATAGGCGACTTCCCTGATTTTGTCGTGGCTAAAGGTGAGGGTGTGCCCTTCCTGCTCAACCAGCAAGCCGCTCCGCAACAACGTTTCGAACCCTTCCAGAACTTCAGGTTCGCTGTATTCATTCATGCGCATAATGGTCTCAAGGCCAAAACTACTACGGAGCACGGCAGCGCTGGTGACAATCTGGCGGCTTAAATTATCCAGCCGCTGCAGCCGGCTTTCGATGATGGTCTGTACCTGGAAAGGGATAGAAATCTGTTCGGCCCAGAAATCCCGCCGCCAGGCCTCGGCGCTTTGCGGTAAGCGCCCTTCATCACGCAAGCTGGCGATCATTTCCACCAGAAATAAAGGATTTCCCTGGGTTTCCCGATTAAGCAGCTCGCCAAAAGAAGGGTCATCCCCGGCCCAGGTGGTCAGCTCTTGCAGTAACTGGATCACCGCTTCTATCGTTATAGGGAACAGGTGAAGCTTGGTGAGACGGCCCAGGCGCTGCCAAACGGATTGCATTTGCTGCAAAGGATGATCCGGCCCAACTTCGTTCGAGCGGAAGGTGCCGATAATCAGAACCGGAGCCTCCCTCATCGGGTCGGCCAGATGGTTGAGTAACGCCAACGACGTCCCATCGGCCCATTGTAGGTCGTCAAAAAAGAGAATGAGCGGTTGAGTATCGGTCAAGAAGTGTAAGGTTGCCCCCACCGCGTCAAAGAGCCGTCGCCGTTCGGTAGCCAGATCGAGTTGGGGGGGATAAGCCAAGCTCGGGTAGCGCGCCTGGATCTCTGGCAGCAGCCGGCTCAATTCAGCCAACCAGGTATCACTGAGCCTGGGCAATATATCTTCGCTTAACGCCTGGCGCAAGGGACCGACAAACAAAGTATAGGCCAGCGGGTCACTCATTTCGGGGCACTTGACGCGCAAGATTGTAGCTGAACCAAAGAGTTCGGTTAGCAGTTCCTCAACCAGGCGGGTCTTGCCGATCCCCGGTTCTCCCTCAACCAAAATCATTTGACCGCTGCCCTGGCTGGCGCGTTGCCAGACTTCTCCCAGGGTCTTCATCTCCGCGATGCGTCCTACCAGCCTGCTTGGAAAGCGAGCCGGCGAAGACACAGGTAAGTGAGGGGGCAGGGGCGTTACGGTTCTGGGGAGGTGAGGGTTTACTTCTTTAGACCCTACTTTTACTTCCCCATCCCGAATTTTCTCATACAACATCGTTGTCTCTGCCCCCGGCTCGACACTCAACTCCTGGGCTAAGACCTGGCGGCAGGTCTCATACTGGGCCAGGGCTGCGCCGCGCTGCCCGCTGCGGGCCAGCAGCAGCATTAATTGCCGGTGGGCTTCTTCTCGCCAGGGGTCCAGGGACAACAGCCGGGTGGTGTAGTCAATACCTTCCAGCAGCCCGATTTCCCCTTGCCCCCCGTAAAAGGTAGCCAGGCGGTGCAAAGCCTGCAAAGCCAATTCTCGCAGCCGGGCCTGGCGAGCCAGAACCCACTCCTCGAAGGCCGGGGCCTGGCGCACATAGAACCCTTCCAGAAAGTCACCCCGGTACAGCTCGACTGCCTCGCGCAGCCCCTCGATGTCTGTCTCAGCCGAACTACTCCCGACCTTACCCTCAAAGCGTTCTACGTCCAGCCAATAGGAACTGTCCCGGTTAAAGGCCACAGTCTGGCGGGTGATGCTCAGGTGAGGTCCGACCAATTGGCGCAACTGGGTCAAGGCTTTGCGCAGATTATTGCGGGCGCTGGCCTCAGGCAAATCTCCCCACAGCAGCCCGGTCAGGGTTGGGCGCAGGTGGGGTCGCCCGGTCACGGCCAGGTAGAACAGAAGCCCCTGGACCTTGTTGGAGTGAAAACCACTGACTACATCTTTGTCCAGACGAACTTCGACATTCCCCAATAACTTCAGTTGCAGCTCGTTTAGCATCGGTCTCCCCCAAGTCACGCGTAGGGAACGATTTGGGAATGTTTTAGGAATGATCGGTTGTTATACTGTACGGTATCTTGCCATTATACCATGTTTGGTGGACGACACGAAACCTATGAGGAACTGATGTCTCTGTTCGACAAACCACCGCGCTACCGCTCCTACCTCCTGACCTTCTGGGAGGAGCGGAGCCAGAACCCTGCCGCGCCCCGGGTTTGGCGCTTCAGCCTGCAAGACCCACACAGTGGGCGGCGCTATGGTTTTGGCAGTATGAGCGAGATGACAACTTTTTTGCAAACCGAACTGGATAACAATCAGGATGACCTGCCTGATTGCTCTCCCGCACTTCTTGAATAGTTTAAGATGGATTTCAGGTATTTTCATTACGGGTTGGGCGGCAGAGAAGCCGGGAAAGGGGGCTAAATGAGTCAGCAGCAAGTATCACAAGGGGGAACGATAGTAGTTTTGATTATTTTGTTGGCCGGGTGTGGGGGTAACGCACCTGCCTCTGTAGCAGAAGCCCCGGCAGCGACGGCTGCACCAGAACAAACAACAACACCAACCTCAGAGCCAGTCACGCCAACCCCAGAATCGCCGACAGCAACACCGATACCGGAACCACCCACCTCAACACCAGAACCGCCGACAGCAACCTCGACCTTAGAGCCAGTCGTGTCAACGCCCACAGCAGAACCACCCCCAGCAATTGCGGAAGAGTCAGCAATCAATCCTCTAACAGCAGGGAATCCAGAACGGGGTCGCGAGATTTTTGAAACCGGTGGCGGGATAATTTCGGTAGAAAATAGTTGCTCACAATGCCACTCTCTGGATGGCACTGTAAAGGAACATGGTAGTGCTGGGCCGTCGTTTCAGGGTATCTCCGAGCGCGCTAGCAACCGGGCGCCGGAACTGGCCGCGGTTGAATATCTCCGGCAGTCCATTGTGGACCCAAACGCTTATGTGGTGGAAGGTTTCAGCAGTAATAGAATGCCGAAAGCCTATAAATTCTTTTTGAGCGAAGAAGAAATTGAAGACTTGGTTGCCTTTATGCTCACGCAGTAGGACTTTACTCGGTAAAGCAATAAGAGCGGAAGTTCAGGGATTAGAGTATCTCCCAAATAGGAGGCAGAAAGTGACAGTACGAGCGCCGCCGCAGTGACCTGGATAATTTGCAAAACATAAAAAGAAACCCTTACCAAAATCAAAAACCTTGTTTAAGCGATGAAAGAAAGGAGAACATTATGCAAAAGCCTACCCTATCCCGGCGAGAGCTGCTCGCCGCCGGGGGCGCTACCCTGGCCACGAT
>JAHDWA010000147.1 GCA_023382535.1 Anaerolineae bacterium
CTTATTGCTGCTCGCTTATTCTGCCAAATTTAAGTCTAATTTTGCGTAAGTCCTACTAAAATCGCAAATCGCAAATGGTTGGAGGAACGATGACCCAGTTACTAGCTCACACCGATGCTTACTTACAAGAATTTGATGCGACTGTAGTTGCTGCCAATCCTGAGGAAAAGGCCGTAGCCCTGGATAAAACTGCTTTTTATCCCGGCGGCGGTGGCCAGCCGCACGACCTGGGTTGGCTGGACGGGAAGCCCGTGACCAGGGTCAAACGGCAGGGAGACCTTATCTGGCACTGGCTCGAAGGTGAGTTGCCCGCCGTTGGCGCGAGGATGCACGGCAAAATAAATTGGGAGCGCCGCCACAAGCTGATGCGCACCCACACCGCCTTCCATATCCTCTGCGGCGTCGTCTGGCGGGATTACGGAGCGCAGGTGACCGGCGGCAACATGGACGAACTCAGCGGCCGCATGGACTTTGAATTTGAAACACTGCGCCAGGAACTGGTCAAGGAGATCGAAGAAAAGCTCAACGTCGAAGTTGACGCCGCCCGCCCCGTGCGGGTCAAAATTCTGCCCCGCGAAGAAGCCTTCCAGATCCCCGACCTGATCCGCACCAAAATAAATTTATTACCCGAAGGTATAACCGAGGTCCGCACCGTCGAAATCGAAGGGCTGGATTTGCAGGCCGATGGCGGCACGCACGTCGCCAACACCCGCGAGGTCGGGACGATTCGGGTCGCGGGGTATGAGAGCAAGGGGAAGATTAATAAGCGGATACGGTTGGAGATTGGGGATTAAAGGAGAAAACTATGCCATTCAAGGACGTACCTTCCAACGTAAACTTCCCGGCCCAGGAGCGCGAGACCCTGGCCTGGTGGAAAGAAAACAAATCGCTGGACAAACTCCGGGCCATGCAAAAAGGCCGGCCCAAGTGGAGCTTTATGGACGGGCCGATCACGGCTAACAACCCGATGGGCGTCCATCACGCCTGGGGCCGCACCTACAAGGACCTCTACAACCGCTACCAGGCTATGGCCGGCCACGAGCTGCGCTACCAGCAGGGCTTCGACTGCCAGGGCCTGTGGGTCGAGGTGGAAGTGGAAAAAGAGATGGGCTTCAAGAGCAAAAAGGACATCGAAGCTTACGGCATGGCCGCCTTTGTTAACAAGTGCAAAGAGCGGGTGCTGCGCTTCTCCGCCGTGCAGACCGAACAATCCATCCGTCTGGGCTACTGGATGGACTGGAACGACACCGACCAACTGCGCTGGCTGGGCCAGAAAATCATCGAAAACCCGACCGAGGTCATCACCGTCGAGGGGCCGGAGGGGCCGGTCACCGACACGGTTGAAAATATCGTTGGGCGGCTGGGCATGCCGGAGTTGGGCGGCAGTTACTACACCCTGTCCAACGAAAACAACTACATGATCTGGCGGGCCATCAAAATCTGCCACGAGAACAACTGGCTCTATCGCGGCGCGGACGTGATGCCCTGGTGTCCCCGCTGCGCCACCGGCATCAGCCAGCACGAAATCGTCACCGACGGCTACGCCGAGATCACCCACCGCAGCGTCACCGTCAAATTTCCGCTGCGGGACAAGCCGGGCGAGGCCCTGTTGGTCTGGACCACGACCCCCTGGACGCTGACCAGCAATGTCGCCGCCGCCGTCGGGCCGGATTTGGATTACATCAAAGTCAAGATGATGCTGACCGACGACATCTTCTACCTCAGCAAAGGCGCCAGCAAGATGCTGCGCGGCAAGTATGAAGTCGTGCAGGAGCTTAAGGGCCGGGATATGCTCGGCTGGAGCTACGACGGGCCTTTCGACGACTTGACCGCCGAGCAGCAGCCGGGCGGCTGGACTCATCTTAAGGAGTTAATCGAAGGGATCAAGCTGAGCGCCAAAGACGCTCACCGGGTCATCGCCTGGGACGAAGTCGGCGAAGAGGAAGGGACCGGCATTGTCCACATCGCCCCCGGCGCGGGCGCGGAAGACTTTGCCCTGGGTAAAGAAAACGACCTGCCCATCGTCGCCCCGCTCGACGACGAGGGTTACTTTGTCGAAGGTTTCGATTACCTGACCGGCTTGCACGTCAGCGAGGTAGCCGATCCTATCTTCAAAAATCTGGAGGAAAAGGGGCTGCTCTACCACATCGAAAGATACACCCACCGCTACCCGACCTGCTGGCGCTGTAAAACCGAGCTGGTCTTTCGCCTGGTGGACGAGTGGTTCATCAGCATGGACGAACTGCGCCCGCTGCTTATGGACATCACCCGCCAGATCCGCTGGATTCCATCCTTTGGCCTGGAACGCGAACTGGATTGGCTGCGCAACATGCACGACTGGATGATCTCCAAGAAGCGCTACTGGGGCCTGGCTCTGCCCATCTGGCAGTGCGATAGCTGCGATGCCTGGACGGTCGTCGGCGATGACGTTGAGCTGAAGGCACGAGCCGCCGCCGGCTACGAAGAGTTTGCCGGACACACGCCCCACCGCCCCTGGATTGATTCGGTCAAGCTCAAGTGCGACCAATGCGGCGGTCTGATGACCCGCATCCCCGATGTCGGCAACCCCTGGCTCGACGCCGGTATCGTCAGCTTCAGTACCCTGCGCTACCGCCAGGACCCCGATTATTGGCGCAAGTGGTACCCGGCCGACTGGATCAGCGAGAGCTTCCCCGGCCAGTTCCGCAACTGGTTCTACAGCATGCTGGTCATGGGGGCGATCATTGACAGAAGCCCCTCGTTCATGAGCAACTTTGGCTACGCCACCCTCTGGGCCGAGGACGGCCGGCCCATGCACAAAAGCTGGGGCAATGCCATCGAGTTCAACGAGGCCGCCGATAAAATGGGCGTGGACGTCATGCGCTGGATGTACTGCAACCACAAGCCGGAGCAAAACCTGCTTTTCGGCTACCATCGCGCCGACGAGGTTCGCCGCCAGTTCCTCATCCCGCTCTGGAATGTGTATAACTTTTTTGTAACGTATGCCAAGCTGGATGAGTGGACACCTTCGGCTGAGTATTTACGATTTACGATTTACGATTTACGCGACTCAGAAAATTCAATCGTAAATCCAAAATCTAAAATCGTAAATCTCTTGGATCGTTGGATCATCGCCCGCCTGAACGAGGTCGTCGCCCAGGTGACCGACAGCCTGGAAAATTACGACGCCTACACGGCGACCAACGCCATCCAGGATTTGATTGAAGATCTGACCAACTGGTACGTGCGGAGATCGCGCCGCCGCTTCTGGAAATCGGAGCACGATACCGATAAGGACGCCGCCTACGCTACTCTCTACCACGTCCTGACCATACTGACTCGCCTCCTGGCTCCTTTTACCCCGTTTGTGACCGAGGTGATGTACCAGAACCTGGTGCGCGGCGTGGACAGCAACGCGCCGGAATCAATCCATCACTGTCCCTGGCCGGAGGCGGACGAAGCCGCGGTTGACCGGTCGCTGCTGGAACAAATGGATTTGGCCCGGCGGATTGCGAGCCTGGGCCTGAGCGCGCGCGGCAGCGCCAATATCAAGGTTCGCCAGCCGCTGGCGCGGGCCTTAGCTCATGTAGGTCAAGCCGTTAGCTTGTCCCCCGATTTAAAGGCCATCATCGTTGATGAATTAAATGTGAAAAAGCTGGAATTTGTGGCCGAAGCGGGTGAACTTGTCACCTACAAAGTGCTGCCCAATCTCAAGCTGCTGGGACCAAAACTGGGCAAAGATCTGCCGGCAGTACGCCAGGCTATCGAAGCCGCCGACCCGGCTGAACTGGCCGCCAAGATCCAGGCCGGCGAGGCTGTCGCCTTCATGGTTGAGGGCCAGCCGGTTGAATTAGCCGCCGAAGAACTGCTCATCCAAACCCAACCCGCCGAGGGGCTGGCCGTCGCCGCCGATAAGGTTATTACCGTTGGCGTGGACGTGGTTATCAGCGATGAATTGGCTGCCGAAGGGCTGGCCCGCGAGCTGGTCCGCCGCATCCAGAACATGCGCAAAGACGCCGGTTTTGACATTGCCGATAAGATCGCCATCTACTACCAGGCCGAAGGCGCAGTCCATCGCGTCTTCCGGCAGTGGGCCGATTACATCAAGGTTGAAACCCTGGCCGTTGAAATTGACCACCAGCTCATCCCCGAATCCGCTTTTCAACGCAAAGAGAAGGTGGACGGGCTGGATGTGATGCTGGGGGTCAAGCGGGTGGCGTGAGAGATGAGGCGAAGCGAGGTGAGATGATAAAAAGAGGCCCCCGCCGACCGGCAGGGGCTTTTTATATAAAGGGAAAATTTTCCACCTTTTAAAATACTCTCGGTCATGTTACAATGTATGTAGATAATACCTGTTTTTAGTAATATGAGGAATTAAATTGGAAGAGTTTAACCATGTCAACTATTAGTCGAACCGAACTCCATCGCTTAATTGACGAATTGCCAGAGCCGATTATTCCTGAGGTGGCTCAGTTTGTTGAATTTATCCAATTTAAGTTAGATAAGCAGACAAAAGAGCCGCCTTACACCCCTGTGACTTTAGGGGGACTCTGGGAAGGATTGGCAATTACGGATGAAGATATTGCTAGGGTTCGACAAGAAATGTGGACAGATTTCGGAGAAGCACCTGAATGAGCCAATTTGTCACTGATACTCACCCTTTAATTTGGCATCTCACCAAAAGCACTCGGCTTTCCTCAAACACGCAGCGTATTTTTACTGAGACTGATGCCGGTATTCATCAAATTCTACTGCCAGGCATCGTGCTTATCGAAATGGTTTATCTGGCGGAAAAAGGCATTATCCCGCTCGCCATGCTCCATCAGATTCTCGATCTTCTTGATATACCTATGGCTAGCTATGCCGTTGCTCCTCTCGATCAGACAGTCACTCGCACCATGGCCCAGCACGTACCATGGTCTGTTATCCCCGAATTGGCTGACCGAATCATTACAGCAACTGCGCTTTCTTTGAATTTGCCTCTCATTAGCAAAGATCAACGTATTTCAGAGTCCAATCTGGTATCAATCCTCTGGTAAGAATCTGCGAGTCAAAAAGTCACCCGTTCCTCATCCCGATCCGTGGCCACAGCCGGCTCCGGCGAGAGGGCCGAGATCTCGGCGCGGAGTTCGGGGGTCATCTTGATCTCCAGCGCCTTGAGCGAACCTTCTAACTGGGCCACGCTGCGCGCCCCGATGATCGGCGCGGTGACGGCGGGGTGGCCGGCCACCCAGGCTACGGCCAGGCTGGCCGGTTCAAACCCACGTTCCTGGGCAAAGCTGGTGAATTGCTCGGCCACCTCGTAGACCCACTGAGAGCCGTAGCGGGTTTGGTACATCTCGTTTTCCACCAAACGTCCCCCCTCGGGCCGGCGAGTTGGGCCATACTTGCCGGTTAGCAGGCCGCCGCCCAGCGGGCTGTAAGGAATGACGCCCAGCTTTTCGGACTGGGCCAGGGGCAGAATTTCCACCTCGGCCTGGCGTTTGACCAGGTTATACATCGGCTGCAAGCACTCAAAGCGCGCCCAGCCCTCCCTGGCCGAAATTCCCAGAGCTTTAGCCACCTGCCAGGCAGCAAAGTTGCTGGCGGCAGGATAAAGAATCTTGCCCTGCTGCACCAAATCGTCCAGAGCGCGAAGTGTCTCTTCCAACGGGGTATGCTCGTCAAAATGATGGATGAAGTACAGGTCGAGGCGATCGGTCTGGAGCCGCCGCAGGCTGGCTTCCACCGCAGCCATAATATGGCGGCGCGAAGCGCCCCTGGCGTTGACTTCGTCGCTCATGGGGTAATAAACTTTGCTGGTGATGATCAACTCATCCCGGCTGCCGGCCATCAGCCGGCCCAGGATTTCTTCAGAAACACCTTGCTGGTAGACATTGGCGCAGTCAAAAAAATTGATCCCGGCCTCGCGGCAGCGCCGAAACATGGCCGCTGAGGTTGCTTCGTCGGCGTCGCCGCCGAAGGACATGGCGCCAAAGCACAAGGGAGAAACTTGAACGCCGGTATTACCTAAAAATTTGTACTCCAAGAATACCTCCTTAAAGTGACAGCAGCGCCCCTCGCAGTCCGATCAAGAGGAATATCACGCCCACCATCTGGACGAGGTGATAGAGGCCATTCTGATCAAACTGCCAGATGAAGGTTAGCGGTTTTGCTTTGCCATCCCATCCGGCCTGAACCGCTGCGGCAATAATCGTTACCAATACTCCGGCAGCCAGCCAGCCAGCGCCTGGCAGCCGGCCGATAATGGCCAGCCAACTGTAGGCCCCCAAAGCAAATAGCATGGCCGCCAGCTCATACACGATAAAAGTCAGAAATTTGCCGGGTTTAAGAAGAACAATCCCGAAAAAGATAACGCCGACGCCGAGCATGACCGGCAGGGCAAGCTGGGCCAGCGCCCGTCCCCATAGATCGTAAATGACCCCAACCACAAACAGGGCAACGATCAGGCCGAGAGCCAGATTGAGCGGCCGCCAAAACCATTTATTGATGGCTTCAGACATCTGGAATCCGTGGGCAACGGCGCCTAACCCGGCGGCCAGAGCGAGCAGACCAAAAGCCCACGCCCACAGGTCCGCCTTCCAGGGGTCTCTCTCGCCGATTTGCCGCAGATAGAACAGGCCGCCTAACGCTACCAGGGCCAGAACAGCATCAGTGACTGCCGTGGTCTGCTCGGTGGGACTATCAATGAGCTTCATGCCCTGAAAGCTGTTCAACCAGCCGTTCGACCAATCCCAGCACTATTTCCTCTGCCGTACCCTCTTCATCCAGCTCCGGGTTCCACATGGTCACTGAGATGGCCGCTACCCGGCCTGTTTGAGCCAGTCGGGCCAGCGACACTTCGACGGTAGTCAGGTCAGAACCACCCTGGGCGGGATAGTTAACTGCCGGCATATCTGACAGGCGCAGCACATCGCTGTCGAAGTGGATGTAAATCGGCTTGTCGGGCAGGCTGAGGGTGAGCAAGCCGGCGACATCGGACAAATGGGTCAAGTCGGCAGCAGCAACGGCTTCCTTTTCGCCCGGGTCCAGATCGCGGGCATCGGTCAGAATTACCTGGCTCTCAGGATGAACAGCGGCTCCCGCCCCGGCCATTATGGTTTGCTCCCCGTGGCCGCAGAGCATCGCCAGTGGCATCCCCCCGATAAAGCCGCTTGGGGTTGTCTCATGGGTATTAAAATCGCCGTGAGCATCGTACCAGACCAGGATAAAATCAGGTGTTGTCTGTTGCAGTCCGGCTACCACACCGATGCTGGCAGTGCAGTCGCCAGCTATCACGACCGGCAGGTTTCCGGCAGCGCGAGTCGCCGCCACTTCAGCCGCCAGGGCCTGGCCAAGCGCACCCATCCGCTCGGTGGAAGAAGCTTCCGGGAGCGGTGGCGTCACCAGCCGCCAGGTATGGCGAGCCAGGGCGGCCCGAGCGGGATTGAACTCACCCATAAAATAGGGCACGCAGATATAAATAGGCTTCATGGCTTACTCTTCCTCATAGTTAAGTTCCGGCGGCAGGAACCATTGGCGCTGAGCAAAGAGGCCAAAGCCCATTTTATTAAACAGGTGGTAGGCCAGCGGGGTCGCATAGAGCATGGTCAGCTCGTAACCACTTTCCGTCGCATCATTGAGCATACGCTGGAGTAAGGTTGTGGCTATCCCTTGCCGCCGGTATTCATCAAGGGTGCATACGTTCCAAATACTGGCTGCACCATTGATACAAATGATAGTGCCGGCACTTACCGGCTTTTCGTCAACAAAGGCCAGATAATGGCGGATATTGTTTTTGAGGTCGTCTTTGAAGTGTGCCGTCGAGTAGAGTTTAATTAAATCCGCCAGCGGAAAATCGAACACGGCGTACAGCAGGGAACACAGAGCAGTCAGCCCCGGCACAGTAGCGACCCGCTCTACCTTAACAGCGGAGTTCAAAGGCACGTCCTGGAGCGGGGCAGCGCGGTACATGGCCGGCTGGGGCGGTAACGGTTGATACCGCCGTTGACTGAGATAGTCAGGACCGTGGGGAAAGCGATCGTGAACCAACTCGATGGCGTAGACAGTCTCACGGGAGGAAAAGAAGGCCGCAGTATCGGCCAGAGACTCATCAGTAAGGCCCTCATCGGTGAGGGGTAGAAAGATATTAAAGGTGGGAATTTGCAGGCCGCTAAAACCGCGGGCCCAATGGGAAGTGATCTCAAATGAGCCGCCCGCTACCGCGCGGTAAAGTCTGGCCTGGGCCGCAATGACATGATGGTCGAGTCGAGCCCTGAGGGAGGGTTCTATCATGGTTTACCTCATTTTAATCGGTTTAACTGGTTAAATGCAGCAAATGTGGTGAAATTAATATTCTTAACAAGGCTGATTATAGGATAACTAAGGAAAGACGCAACCAACAAACCCGCTGCTAGGCTATTCCGCTTTGCGCGCATCTTCCCTTTACTGAAAACCAACCCAAAACCCAAGTCTAACACGAAAAATTCTGTTGGGCAAGAAAATAAAAGAGCCAACTTAACCGGTTGATTTTTCATTTTCGCAATCAGGACTCTCTAGAATTGGAGTATTGCGAATCTTAACAACGGGGTAGGATGATATTCAGCTTGTTCTGGTGTAGGGAATAGAAATTATCAGAGGGAGAGGCCCACCGAAAACAGCGGCTCACTTCTTTTCAGGGGATGTGCATAGGAATTTCGGTTCTAAAGGATAAAGGGTCTTGGGGGATGTAGACCAGTTTTCACTAGGCTACAAGCACGTCATCAGCTATGGTTCGTCTCCACCAATCTGGAAAGTGCAATTTAATAACGGCGACACTATACCAGCCTGTGGCAATTATCAGCACGTCAACACAAAACCAAATTACGAGGAGTTTGAGCAGCCAATCCATAACTACAGTCTAACACAAATAGGCAATAGAGGTAGTGATTTATTTCCTTCCTTTTTAGTGAGATTTGTCATATCCAGGGTATCTATCCCACCACTGAGGAGATGAGAGCCATCATGTGACAAATGGAGCATTTTTTGATGACTTATATCACTATCCCTGGTCGTACTTCTAATGTATTATAACCCACAACAAGGGTGCTCTTTGACCCGGCATCCGGAAACCCCAACTTTTTCTTCGACAACTCGTAGCCAGACCACCTCCCTTTCTTATTCTATGACTCGTACTTCGACATGCTCTACTTCTTGATCTTCGACTTGTATTAGGAAACCCTTGTATAAGCATTGGGCATCTCGCTGAGGAGATGCCCAATTTTATTTTCGGGGCCGGCAATTACTTAAGCTGCTTTGACCGGTTCTTTATTTTTGTTAAGATTATTCCGGGAAAGAATTAACCCAATCTACCTGAAGGGAAAACGACCTATGTCAAATCAATCAAGAATCTACGATAAAAATCTACGCAGCAAGGTGATGACCAGCCAGGAAGCTGCCGCTCTGATCCCCTCGGGAACCACGGTCGGCATGAGCGGTTTCACCGGCTCCGGCTATCCCAAAGATATCCCGCAGGCCCTGGCCCAGCGCATTATGCAGGCCCACGAGGCAGGTCAAGACTTCAAAATCGAGGTCTGGACCGGCGCTTCAACTGCCCCTGAACTGGATGGGGCGCTGGCGAAGGCGGATGGCATCGAGTTGCGCCTGCCCTACCAGTCGGACCCAACTTCACGCGAGCGGATTAATGCCGGCCGCATGGAATACATTGACCTGCATCTCAGCCATGTGCCCCAGTTTGTTAGCTTTGGCTTTTTGGGTAAGCTGGATTTTGCCGTAGTGGAAGTAACCAGCATTTTGGAAGGGGGACGGCTGGTCCCCGCCACCTCCGTCGGTAATAACAAAACCTGGCTCGACCAGGCCGAAAAGGTTATCCTGGAGGTCAATGCCTGGCAGAGTGAAAAGCTGGAAGGCATGCACGACATTTATTATTACACCCGCCGCCCGCCTGGCCGCCAGCCCATCCCCATTACCCGGCCCGACGAGCGCATCGGCATTCCCTACCTGCTCTGCTCGCCCGAAAAGATTATCGCCATCGTCGAGACCGACTCGCCCGACCGCAACACGCCCTTCACCCCGCCCGATGAAACTTCACGCCGCATTGCCGGTCACATCCTGGAATTTCTTACCTACGAGATTAAAAAAGGGCGCCTGCCCGAAAGCTTGTTACCCCTCCAATCCGGGGTAGGTAACATTGCCAATGCAGTTCTGGCCGGGCTGAACGAAGGCCAATTCAACAACCTGATGGCCTATACCGAGGTCCTCCAGGATGGGATGTTGGCCATGCTTCAATCCGGCAAATTGTTGAGCGCCTCGGCCACGGCTTTGTCACTCAGCCCCTCCGCATTAGCCCACCTCAACGAAAATATTGACGCCTATCGCCAGCGGGTCATTCTCCGGGCACAGGGAATCAGCAATCACCCTGAAGTTATCCGGCGCTTGGGCTGCCTGGCGATGAACGCCATGATTGAGGCGGATATCTACGGAAATGTCAATTCAACCCATATTATGGGCACACAGATTATGAACGGTATCGGCGGCTCCGGCGACTTTGCCCGCAATGCTTATATTTCGTTCTTTATGACCCCTTCGACAGCCAAGCGAGGGGCTATCTCGGCGATTGTGCCGATGGTTTCTCATGTGGACCATACCGAACACGATGTCCAGGTCGTTGTCACCGAGCAGGGCCTGGCCGATTTGCGCGGCCTCTCGCCCAAGCAGCGCGCCCTGCAAGTCATCGAGAACTGCGCCCACCCAGATTACAAGCCCGCCCTACGGGAGTATTACCAGCGGGCCTTGGAGCTATCCCCCGGCAAGCAGACACCACACCTGCTGGAAGAGGCTTTCAACTGGCACTTACGTTATATGCAGACCGGACATATGTAAATGTGAGACAATCTCAAAGAATGGGTTATTATCCAGACTGTTCGTGGTAAAAATCAATATGCCGCCAGTTTAAGATAAGTAGCGGCGATTCGAGGCTGGGCAGCTTGCGGGTGGGGAGCAGCGGGTGGAATTTAACCCGGCTGGCCGGCACAAAGTCACTTTTGACCACATTGGGGATATTGCTAATCGGCATATCGCCGGTGGGGTGCAGGTTGGCCTGGATGATAAAGCGGCTGGTATAGAGCACCGCTAATTGGGTCCGGCCCGACAGGTTGATGGTCCGCTGGCCGACCGGATCGAGCATATCAATGCCGACCACCTGGCTCTTGGCCAGCGTGACCATTTTGGCCGAACTCGCCGGCATTGAAGCATTCGGGTCGAGGATCAGCGCCTCGACATTACGCAGGTCGAGCGTGCTTTTGTCTTTGTTGTTGAGCCAGCCCAAAAAAGCGTTATTCTCTTCAACCTCGCCGGTGAGGAGATAGGCAGGGGTTAACACTCTTACTTTGAACATCGAGCCTCCTCTATGATCCTCAATTGGCTATTGACCATTGACAATTGTCAATACCCTAACGGGCACAGGTAATCAACAGGCAATGGTCAATGATTTATCTTTTGGTTCCGCCACTGCTGCAGGCCAGGCAGATGATCCGTATAATGAGTCGTGATATGCCACAACAGTTCGGCCAGCGTGCCCTGGTCGTTGGGCCAGGGATAGGGGCCGCGCAGGGACCAGTCGCCCATCTTGAGGCCGGCCACAAAGCTGTCTACCGCCTGACTCACTTCGTAAAAATCGTGGAGTACCTTTTCCCAGGACTCTTTGGTCCGCCGGGACGCCATGATTTCGTTCTCGTCCTCCGTTACAGGTATGACCACAGGCAAGGACGGATCGTGGATATGGCGGGCCGCGTTGAGCATCAGCCGTTCCCAATCGGTGATGTGGCCAACCACATCCTTAACCGACCAGGTGCCGGAGGCGTTCCGCTCCACCAGGTCAGCTTCGCTGAGGCCCTTAATCGCTGCCAGGAACGCCGCCCGTTCTTGCGCCAGATTGGCTTCAGCCGCTCTGGAATCAATATTCTGCTCCAAATTTTTGCGCCACAACTCAATTTCGGCGGCGTGCTCGCGGTCGTGTTCAATCATCACGTCAATAACATAACTGCGAATGGTAATAATTCGCCCGTGGCGCTCGCGGCGCATGTCAACTTCTTTGTGGTCCAGGCCGGCCAGAATTTCCAAAATTTGCTGGTGCGTGGATTGAACTTCGCTCAACACCTCGGCCAAAGATTTATCGCGCCAACTCTGCACCGACTCACGGTTAAAGTCATCCACCTCTACGCTGGCCACTTCGCTGGCCCGATTTTGTAGCATCAAGGGCAGGGTTCTGAGAACCCGCTGGTCCCACCCGGCGACATGCGCCAGGACATCTTTGATAGTCCAGCCCTCATAAATCGGCAGTTCCGTCAGTTCCCGCCGGGAGAGGCCTTCGATGGCTTGCAATAAACGAGTGCGGCCATATTTTAAATCAGAAATAATAGCCGGAATATTAGTCAAGCTGCTGCTCCATCTTCCACTCAATCACCCCTTTAAGAGCGCC
>JAHDWA010000148.1 GCA_023382535.1 Anaerolineae bacterium
AATATTAGTCAAGCTGCTGCTCCATCTTCCACTCAATCACCCCTTTAAGAGCGCCGGTGGGACAAACCCCGACACAATTACCACAGAAAACGCAGGTCGTATCAGGCATATCTTCATTAAAGAAGGTGGCTACATGGCTGTTGATGCCACGCTGGCCCCAGGTTAGGGCGTAAGTATGCTGCACATCGTCGGCACAAACCTGGATACAGCGCCAGCACATCACGCACTGGCTGTAATCCCGAATATAAAAAGGGTTATCTTCAAAAACGTCAAACTGGGCCTGGCGCGACACACCCCCGGCAAAACGGGCGGGATCGGCCCCATACGTTTGCAGGTGCGCCAGGATTTCCGGCGCATCATGCAGATCAACCGTCGAGGCCAGCAGTTCCAGAATCACTTTACGTCCGATCTGCACCCGTTCGCTGTTGGTATGGACCACCATCCCCTCGGCCACCTGGACCACGCAGGCCGGCTGCAAAACCCGCTGCTTCTCCACCTCGACCATACAGAGCCGGCAGACGGCTGGCGGAGTCAGTGCCGGGTGGTAGCAGATGGTCGGAATGTCAATCCCGACACGGGCCGCTGCGTTCAGAATGGTCGTCCCTTTGGGTACAACGACGGGCTGGTCATTGATGGTTAAAGTAACGGTATCGCTCAATAGTATTCCCCCTAATACTTATTTCAATCCTGCACCGCGGCTACTCGAACAGCGCAAACTTTATACTCCGGAATCTTGGCCTGCGGGTCGAGGGCCGGATTGGTCAGAAAGTTAGCCGCAGACTCGGGAAAGTGGAACGTAGCGAAAATCAATCCCGGCTCGACCCGGTCCGTGACCTGCGCTTTGGCCGTAATCTCCCCCCGGCGCGAGGCGACTTGCAGCAACTGCCCATCACCGATGCGGGCTTTACCGGCATCCTTGGGATTGATTTCGACCAGCGCTTCGGGATAAACCGCCTCCAGCCCGCGGGCGCGGCGGGTCATTTCACCACCGTGCCAGTGATAGATAACCCGGCCGGTCGTCAGCATTAACGGATATTCGTCGTCAGGCAGCTCGGCCGGGGGTACATGGTCCGCTCCCACAAAAAAGCCCAGGCCCCGGGTGAACCGGTCAACATGCAGAATGGGCGTTCCCGGATGTTCTTCATTGGGAACAGGCCATTGAAGCTGGTCGCCCGCTTCCAGGCGCCGGTAGGTAACGCCGGCATAGCTGGGCGTAAGCTGGTTGATCTCAACCATGATGTCGGCGGCTGTGGTGTAGTTCCAACCGGCATGCGGTGCGTCTGGGTGGGGCGACACTGCCCCCAGGAGCATCATTCGCTTGGCCAGTTCGGCCACTATCCAGGAATCCGGCCTGGCCTCTCCGGGCGATGCCACGGCCCGGCGCACCCGTTGGACGCGGCGCTCGGTATTGGTAAAGGTCCCTTCTTTTTCGGCAAAGCTGGCCGCCGGGAAGATCACATCGGCAAAATTGCCGGTTTCGGTAAAGAAGATCTCCTGGGCCACCACAAACTCTGTTTGCTGGAGCGAGTAGCGCACGTGGTTCAGGTCCGGATCGCTGGTCATCGGGTTTTCGCCGATAATATACAGGTACTTTACTTTGCCGGCTTCGGCGGCCTTCAACATTTCGGTGACGGTCAGCCCAATCTGGTTTGAAAGCGCAACGCCCCAGGCCTGCTCAAATTTTTGCTGGGCCGCCGGGTCGGTGACGCGCTGGTAACCGGAGTAGACGTTGGGCAGGCCGCCCATGTCGCAGGCCCCCTGGACGTTGTTCTGGCCGCGCAGCGGGTTGACCCCACCCCCCGGCACACCGATATTCCCCAGCAGCATTTGCAGGTTGGCGCAGGCCATCACGTTCGGCACCCCGACAATGTGCTGGGTAATGCCCATGGCGTAGAGCAGCGCTCCGGGCCTATTCTCGGCCATCAGCCGGGCCGCCTGTTCGATATCCTCAGCCGGAACGCCGGTAATCGCACTTGTTACCTCAGGCGTATACTTTTCAATGACCGCCTTGAACTCGGCAAAGCCTTCCGTCCGCCCGGCGATAAAGACGTCATCCTGCCAGCCTTCGCGCAGAATAATATGCATCAAGCCGTTAAGTAAAGCAAGATCGGTCCCCGGTTTGTGACGCAGGTACAGGTCGGCATAATCGGCCATGTCAATCCGGCGCGGATCGGCTACAATGAGTTTGGCTCCCCGCTGCCGCTTGGCCCGTCGAATTTTCGTCCCAATCACCGGGTGCTGCTCGCTGGTGTTGCTGCCAATGATAAAGATACAGCGGCTCTGTTCGGCGATATCGCGGATGGAGTTGGTCATCGCCCCACTGCCAAAGCTTGTCGCCAGACCGGCAACGGTCGCGCTGTGTCAGAGACGGGCGCAGTGGTCAATAGAATTTGTTCCCAACACCTGCCGGGTAAATTTGCTAAAGAGGTAGTTTTCCTCATTGGTACACTTGGCTGAGGCCAGTACCGCAAAAGCATCGCTGCCGTGTTCCTGTTTAACTGCCGCAAACCTGCCGGCGACCAAATCGAGAGCCGTATCCCAATCGGTTTCAATAAAGGTGTCGGGATTTTCGATTTTCGATTTCGCTTGTCCGCCCTTGGCCGGATTTTCGATTTCGGATTGAGTGCGTTTTTCGGCAACAGCGGCGACCTGCCACGCGCCATTTTCGACCTGCTCGGCCACGTTTGTCAGCCACTTGGCTCGAACCAGGGGCCGGGTCAGCCGATCGGGATGGTGAACATAGTCGTAGCCATAGCGCCCTTTGACACATAAAGACATGCCATTGACCGGGGCATCGGGGGCGCTGGTGACCCGCACGACACGGCCACTGCGCACGTTCAGGTCAAAGTTGCAGCCCACACCACAGTAGGAGCAGGTGGTCCGGACTTTAGTCACCTGGCTGGCCCGCCCCAGCCCCAAGCTCATCTTATCGTACAACGCGCCGACCGGACAGTAGGCCACGCACTGGCCGCAGCTTTCGCAGCGAGCGTCGAGCAATAATTGGTCGGCCCCGGCCACCAGCTTGCTTTTGAAGCCGCGGTGGGCAAAACTCCAGACATCCCGGTTTTGAATTTCACCGCAAGCGCGAATACAGCGGCTGCACAAAATACACTTATTTCGGTCAATGAAGACAAAAGGGTTCGGGTCCGGGTCAACCGGATAAGTATGGTGCGTTCCGTTATGTTCCGGCCAGGTCACGTTATACTCATAAACCAAATCCTGCAACTCGCAGTTGCCGTTTACCTCGCAGCGCATGCACTCGTTGGGGTGATCGGTCAACAGCATCTCCAGCACAAATTGCCGGGTTTCACGAGCCTCTTCACTCTCGCTGTCAACCACCATACCCTCAAAGACAGGAGTGGTACAGGCCGTTTGCAGCCCTCGCGCTTTCTCTACAGAGACAACACACATGCGGCACGCACCCACGTTGGTCAGGTCGGGATGATGGCACAGGGTCGGAATATGAATCCCGGTAGCCCGCGCCGCTTCTAAAATGGTGCTTCCCTCGGTCGTCACAACTCGCTGGTTATTGATAGTCAAAGTAATAGTCATAGCATTACTCCCCTAGGGCATTGGCTCGCCGATACGCTGTAGCCATTCCAGATCGCACCGCAAACAGCGCTTACACTCTTCCTGGATGGTTCGGGCATCAAAGCCCATTTCCACTTCGGTAAAGTTTTGGCGGGCCAGACGTTCCTGGGGCAATAACATTTTGGCCTTGGGACGGCGGGCGTCAGCATATTGGGCCAGATCGAAAAGCTGAGGAATATCGTGTCGCTTGGGCTGATAATGGACCCCGCCCAGTTGGCCGGTGGTCAGCCAGTGATCTACGATAAGTGCAACCCGGTTGCCATGCGCTACAGACTGGACCACTGTAGCCGGACCGCTGACCGCATCCCCGGCCGCAAATACACCAGGGACAGTGTCAAGCTCGAACGCTTTTCCCACCTCGAAAGTAGCTTTGTGGTGTACACCCAGGCTTTCGTCGTCCACCCAGGTGATCTGACCAATGGCCGGCACCAGTACCTCGCACGGCATATCGAACTCTGAGCCAGGGATGGGCACCGGGCGCCGGCGACCACTGGTGTCAAAATCACCCAGGGCCTGGCGCTGTAACCGCACCCCGGTCACTACTTCATCGCCCAGAATGGTGACAGGCGTCACCAGGAAGTGGAATTGGATACCCTCTTCCCTGGCGCCCTCAATCTCTTCTCTGAGCGCCGGCATTTCATGCTCAGTGCGGCGGTAGACCACATGCACCTCTTTGGCCCCCAGGCGTAAGGCCGAGCGGGCGGCATCCATTGCGGTGTCGCCGGCGCCCACTATCACCACCCGTTTACCGGACAAATTCGGCAGCCGGCCCAGGGCAATATCACGCAGCAACTGGACGCCATGGTAGACCCCCTGTTTTTTCTCACCGTGAACCCCCAGGTTCCGGCTTCTATGCGCGCCCAAAGCCAACACGATGGCCTTATAGCCGTCTGCCTGGAGGCTCTTGATGGTAAAATCGGTGCCCAGCTCCACGTTACAGCGGATCTCTACGCCAGCCCGCCGGATGTGATCAATCTCGGCAAAGAGAGGCTCACGCGGCAAGCGATAGGCCGGGATGCCATAGGTCATCATCCCGCCGGGCTGCGGCATCCGTTCCAAGACAGTGACTACATAGCCGCGTTGGGCCAGGCGCAGCGCGGCCGTCAAGCCGCAGGGTCCGGCGCCGACGATTGCAACTTTGATGCTCTTGGGCGGCGCTAAACGGGGAGGCGTCCACGGCTCGATGTAGTACTGATCGGCCATAAACCGCTTGACCTGCCGGATAGCAATAGGATCGTCAACCTGGCCGCGCCGGCAGACGCCTTCACAAAAAGCCGGACAGACCCGGCCGCAAATCATGGCAAAGGGATTAGCTTCGCGATGGACGGCCAGCGCTTCCGCATACCGTCCCTGGGCAACCAGAGCCAGATAAGCCGGAACATCCACTCCAGCTGGGCAGGCGCTGACACAGGGAGCGCGCACCAACTTCTGGCAACTAGCCGCCGGGCAGCGGCCTTCGGTAATGTGCGCCCAAAATTCCTCTTCAAAATGGCGCAGCACCGATAGAACCGGCGAAGGAGTTAATTGACCCAACGCGCACAAAGAGCCGCGCTGCATCCCTTTGGCCAGGTAGCGAATGCGGTCAATATCGGCGGGTTCTCCTTTACCGGCCGTGATACGCTCCAGAATCTCCAGCATCCTGACACTGCCGATGCGGCATGGCGGACACTTACCGCAACTCTCATCACAGGCAAACTGCAAAAAGTATTTAGTGAACTCAACCATGCAGGTCGTCTCGTCGGCGACAATCATGCCGCCTGAACCCATCACCGCCCCGGCAGCCCGCAGCGAATCAAAATCTACCGGGGTATCCAGGTACTCCTCCGGCAAACAACCACCTAAAGGTCCACCGGTTTGGACTGCCTTGAATTTGCGCCCGTTAGGGATGCCGCCGCCAATATCGAAAATGATGTCGCGCAGTGTGATCCCCATCGGCACTTCGATCAAACCGGTCCGATTGACCATCCCGGTCAAAGCAAAGACAGCGGTTCCAGGACTGCCTTCCGTTCCAAGCTTTTTGAACCATTCGGCTCCCAGCCGCATGATACGGGGAATAAACGCGTAGCTCTTGACATTATTCACATTGCTGGGCTGTCCCCATAAGCCCGCTACCGCCGGATAGGGCGGCCGCGGCCAGGGCTGGCCTCGCTCACCCTCGATGGAAGCCATTAAAGCTGTTTCTTCGCCACACACAAATGCCCCGGCTCCCTCTTTGATGAGGATATCAAAGCTAAACTCAGACCCTAAGATATTCTGTCCTAACAGGCCCAAAGCTCTGGCCTGGGCGAGGGCGATTTCCAGCCGCTTGATGGCCAGGGGGTATTCCGCCCGGCAGTAGATGTAACCCATCTCAGCGCCAATCGCATAGCCGGCAATAAGCATGCCTTCGATCACGGAGTGAGGATCGCCTTCCAGCATTGAACGGTCCATAAAGGCGCCAGGGTCGCCCTCGTCGGCGTTACAAATGACGTATTTGGGCCATTTTTGCGTTTTACGGGCTAAACCCCACTTTACGCCGGTGGAAAATCCGCCGCCGCCGCGTCCTCGCACCCCAGATTTGGTCACTTCGTCAATGACCTGATCGGGAGTCAGGGCTGTTAAAACTGTGTACAGGGCCTGATAGCCGGCCCTGGCCCGGTAATGATCCATATTCTCCGGGTCAATGATGCCGCAATTCTCCAGCAACACCCGCTGTTGTTTGCCATAAAAACCTATCTCGTGCCACTTCTCAATGACAGTTTCGTCGGCTGGATCATGATACAAGATTTTCTCAACCGGCTGACCACCGATGAGATGTTCTTTGACAATCTCTTTGACGTGCTGGGGGCTAACCTGATTATAAAAGGTTTCGTCGGGGTAGATGACCATAATGGGGCCTTGGGCGCAAAAACCGAAACAGCCGGTGCGGCGCACTTCCACCTGCTCGCCCAGACCGTGTTGGTCCAACGTCTCCTGCAAGGCCTGGCGCACCTCGGCGCTGGCCGAGGAACTGCAGCCGGTGCCCATACAGATTGCCACCCACCGATGTTGGGGATTGGTAACCGCCTTCAACGCCTCTGGCGGGATGGTCAGCAACTTTTCTGGTACGTTCACGGCAATCATCCTCTCAGGCCGTTTCGGCCTCTGCGGCTGCGGTAATTTGTTTTTTTACTTGACGCACCAGCACTTCGGCCCGCATCCGGCCCATGACGTGATCATCCAGTACGGCTACCGGGGCCAGGGCGCAAGAGCCTAAACAATAAATAACCTCCACGGTTAGCTGACTATCACCGCTCGTTTCTCCCGGCTGAATCTCAAATTCACTCTCGACGGCGGTCAGCAGCCCCGGCGTGCCTTTGACGTGACAGGCAGTGCCATCGCACAGCTTCAGCACGTGCCGGCCTCTTCTTTCCAGGTAGAATTGGGCATAGAAGGTGGCAACCCCGTAGACTTTCCCGATTGAAACGCCGAGCCTGTGGGCAATCAGTTTTAATACTTCTGCCGGTAAATAGCCATAGAGAGCCTGTGCTTTTTGCAAAATCGGGATCAGGCTACCCTTTTGTCCCTGATACTTCTTGAAAACTTCGTCCATCAACGAGAAGTCAAATGCGCCGTTGTCACTTGTGCTCATTCCCGTTACTCCTGTGAACTGATACTTGATTTTACTATAGTAGAATTATCGTCCGAAGTTGATAAGTGTCATCCGTCCTGAATGAGAGGAACAAATGTCATAAATATTGGCGCTAGCCCAGGTTAACCTGCCCTGTAGCTAAAAACTTAATACCCGCAATCATAAATCCCACCCCAAAAAAGGCCAGAGCCGCCCCGCAAACAAGCATGATCCAGCGATAAACGGAGGGACTGATCAGCGCCCGCCCGCTGCCGGTCAGCCAGGCCAGGCCGGTCAGCCAGCCGATATCGGTCAGCCAGTGGACCACAAAGAGCAGAGCCACTCCCACCAATCCCCAGGCCATAGACTGGCGAATGTAGAGCGGCGTAATCAGCGCCCACCAGACCCACCAGTAGGGATTGCTCAGGCTAAAAAAAATACCGGTCGGCACCAGGCCAAAACGAGCTTCTTTGGCGGCTTCGCCGGCCAGCGTCACTTGACGCCGCCAGGCGGCCACAGCCAGGCTCCAGCCCATCCAGGCCAGAAAGCCCCCGCCGACCAGGGCAATAACCCCGGCCACCAGCGGTTGGTTCAGCAGCGAATCCCGGCCCAGCCACAAAATCAGGGCAATCACGGCCACGTACAGCCCCTCGGCCAGGCCATGCCCCAACGACAGCCACCAGCCCGACCACTTGCCCCGCCGCGAGCCTTCGGCAATCGCCACCGTCGTCAGCGGGCCGGGCGACAGCGCGCCGGAGAGGCTGATGATAAAGAAGGTTCCTAGAAGTTCGATCATTTAGATTTCCACGTAATCCTGTTCTTCTTGCCTGAAGACAATGTGGCTCAACCCTGGCCCCATCTGGGCCAGTTTCCACTTCAAAAATTGTGGCCGGACATCAAGCGCCTGGATTGCCGCCAGGTCAAACCAGCGAAATTCCCAGGCGGGGTCCCTGGTGAACGACTCTTGCCCAATCAGTTCAGTACCCGGTTCCAGAGCCACGGCAAAGTAAAAGCCTATTTCGTGAAATCGCTCGCCGCCGAGGGTAAAGAAGTTTTCGACGACCCATCGTAGTTGGCTGTTCTGACCGGTTATGCCCAATTCCTCCTGTAATTCCCGGCTCATCGCTTCGAGGGCCGGCTCCCCCGCTTTGACCCGGCCGCCGGGCAAAAACCAGAAATCTATCTCCGAAGTCGTGGTAAGCAGGTATCTCCCCCGGTCTTCGACGAGAGCGGCGACGCGATAGTTAAAGGTATAAAGCCCAGCTTTAAAGGAAATATCCGCCACCAGCTTGACCTCAAGGGATATTTGAGTGGCCGCGGATGCACATAGTAGTTAATCCTGTACACCTTCTCCGTCAGCCAGCCCTGCTACCCGGATGTTGAGATGCCTGACCATCGGATCAGCCAACGCCCGCTCCCGATCGCCCTGGAGCACCCAGCGCGTCGGTCCCTGCGCTGTCGGCGTCCCCAGCAGGGTGGGCTGAAAGCCGGCCTTTAAGATCCCGCGGCGGGAAGCCCTATTCTCTAACGTATGCCCAATCCAAAACCGCTCCGTCTCGGCGACTTCCGCGTGAAGGATCGCCTGCAGCAGCCGCGGATAAATCCCCTGTCCCCGCCATGCCGGCAGTGTTGCGAAGTCCCAAAGACTGCGATCATGGGCGCTAAGAGGCCATTCCAGCCCTTCCGCGATCCGCTCCGTTCGTGTGGCCACCCAGCCATAGGCCACAGGCATTCCTTGCAGGAAGGCGACATAGGGGCGATGGCCCGCCCGCACTCGCGCCTCGATGGCCTGGAGATATAAGTGTTGCAGCGATGCCAGCAGCGGAACATCGAGCATATGTTCAACGTGCCAGTCCGCCAGGGGGGCGAGGATAGGCAGCGTATCACCCCGCCACCAAGTGTAACGGTATCCGGTAAGAGTAGTAGACATGCATCGCCCTTTACTATACTGTGCTGATGATTCAGCCTCAACCCTTACTCCTCACCCACCGGCCACATCTCCGGCCAGCGCTTGAGCGCATCGGCGACAGCCCAGCCAGCGGATTGGCCCAGGCCGCAAATACTGGTGTCGGTCATCACCCGGCCCAGTTCCAGCAGGGTGGGAACGTCGCCGGGCTGGACCAGACCCGCTTCCATACGCTGCAATATCTCGGCCTGGCGCTGCGTGCCCATCTGGCAGGGATAGCATTTGCCGCAGCTTTCGTGGGCAAAGAACTCGGCGATGCGGGTCAGGACATCGGCCAGCTCAACCGTATCGTCAAAAACCATCATCGTTCCCGCGCCGATGGTCCCGCCCACGCGCTTGAAATCCTCAAAGGTGATCGGCGTGTCTATGTGCTCCGGTCGCAAAAAAGTGCCGGCTGCGCCGCCAGTCAAGATACCCTGCAGGGCTCTTCCTTCGGCCAGCCCGCCGGCCAGGTCATAAATCAGGTGGCGTAGGGGAACGCCAAACGGCACTTCATACACCCCGGGCCGCCTGACCGAGCCGCTCACGGCAAACAGCTTGGTCCCCGCCGACTCCTCCGTACCCAGAGAGTTATACCATTTTCCCCCGTGCATAATGATCGAAGGCACTTTGGCCAGCGTCTCGACATTATTGATGACCGTTGGCCTGCCCCACAGCCCGTAATTGGCCGGGAAGGGCGGGCGCAGGCGCGGAAAGCCGCGCTTGCCTTCAATAGACTCGATCAGGGCCGTCTCTTCGCCGCAGATATAAGCGCCCGCGCCCCGGCGCACGGCGATGCGGCAGCTAAAGCCGCTGCCCTGGATGTTGTCGCCCAGCCAGCCCGCTTTCTCCATCTCGGTCACGGCATGGCAGAAGCGCTCGTAGCCGGAGCGATGCTCGCCGCGCACATAAATGTAGCCCTGGGCCGCGCCGATGGCGTAACAGCCCACAATCAGCCCCTCGACCACCCGGAACGGGTCGCCGTCCATCAGCGCCCGGTCTTTAAAGGCCCCCACTTCGCTTTCGTCGGCGTTGCAGATAAAGTAGCGCGGTCCCGGCGGGTTGGACGCCGCGAACTGCCACTTGACCCCGGCGGGAAAGGCTGCGCCGCCGCGCCCGACCAGCTTGCTGGCTTTGACCACCTCAATGACCTCGGCCGGGGTCAGCTCTTGCAGCACCCGCCGCAGCGCCGCCAGGCCGCCCTGAGCGCGGTATTCGCTGAGGCTGGTCGGGTCAACCACCTTCACGTTGGCCATCGCCACCTTGACCAACCCGCCGATATTGGTCTGCTGCTGGCCGTGACGGGGGGCATTGTTCAACAGGACGTGGATACGCTGGGGCGAAGCCTGAAAATGGCGGGTCTCGTTGACCAGCACCGCCGGAGCGTGGTCGCACAACCCCAGGCAGCGCACCGTTTCGACGGTGTACTCGCCGTCGGTGGTAGTTTCACCCGGCTTGATCTGCAAATGCTGGCACAGCGCCGCCTCGACCCTGGCCGCACCGTGAATGGCGCAGGGCGCGTCCTCGCAAAGGCGAATGATCTTTTTGCCGACCGGTCCGGTGTAAAACATGGTGTAAAATTCGGTTACGCCGTACACGTCTGAGAGGGGGACATTCAGCGCCCGGGCAATACGGGTGACGACATGGCGCGGCAGCCAGCCGCCGTAGATGGCCTGGGCCTCATGCAGCACTTCCAGCAAAACGGAGCGGCCCGTGCCGTTGCCGCCCCACAACGGTGAGCCGGTCGCCAGCAGTTTTTCCAGAGCCTTATCCTGCGGCGAAACCGGGCCGACTTCCTGCCACAGCTTCTCCACACACTCGGCCACTTCCGAGCAGTCCCAGTCGGCGGGGGTGTCCACGCCGGCCACGTCGGACTGCAACGACAGCTCATATTTGCGGCTCCAATCGAGGTCGGCCAGTTCCGAGCCGACAAATAACTGCTGGTCTTTCAAGCGGATGGCCTGGAAGAGGTCGTAATCGCTTAGCAGGGACAGGCGGGGCGCCAGGTCGGTCGGGTCCAGGCCGGGAATAGTTGCGCCCGCGCGCAGCCCAGTTTCAACCCACTCATCAGACCGCAGCATTCCCTGCCGGGCATACTGCACAAAGACACGCAGCCAGAACAAGGCGGCACGACTGGCCCGCCCCTGGCGGATGTCGGTCGCAAATCTCTCTAATTTGTGGCTCATATTTCTCCTTTGAAAGGGACAGCATCAAACGCCGCCAATAGTAATCCCGATTAGATGGAGCGTCAAATGGTGATTGTATGATGAATAGATCGCTCTGAACGTTACACTAAGCTGTACTTACACATCGGCATGTCATTCTGAACGAGCGGAGCGAGGAAGAATCCGCCGTAACGTATCCTGCAACTGACGTTTTAGGATATTTTTCACTCCCATGGGTTGCTCAAAATGACACTTGTGCCGCCTCGATCACTTCGGCAGCCAGGTCATAGCGGTCAAAGGCAGGCATGAGATAGACACCCTGCACGTGGGGGCGAAGCTGCTGGATCAACTCGCGGGTCATAGCTACACCTTCTTGCGCGCCCTTTTCCCCGGCCTGGCGCATGCGCCGGCGGACTTCGGCGGGGATATGAATGCCGGGAACTTCGTTGTGCAGAAAGTCGGCGTGGCGGGCGTTATAGAGGGGCAGCACCCCGGCCAGGAGAGGCAGGGTCAGCGGGCCATGCTCGGCTTCATAGCGTGCTATAAAGCCAAGCAGATCGGCGGGGTCATAGAGCGGCTGGGTCAGGGCAAAGTCGGCCCCGTTCTCGATCTTCTGGCGCAGCACCTTGATCTC
>JAHDWA010000149.1 GCA_023382535.1 Anaerolineae bacterium
CAAATTGGCTCAACTTGGTCTCTCAGCCGTGGTCAACATTGCGCTGTAATACTAAGCTTAACCGTCTGGTTAGACGTTGATTTGTTGGGCTAGACAATAAGAGCAGTTTTCGGATTCCCTTTTCGAGAAGTAGTGGAGTGGGTGACGGTACAAACGGTGGTTAAGGTTCTAGCTTTGTTGGGATTATTATATGTCACCGCTACGTTTACTTATCGCCAATTGAGACTAGGGTACGTGACTATGGGAATGTTGATAGCGACGTGGATACTACACATATTTTACGTGCAAGAGTGGGGGAATGTTCAATGGTACGCACTACCCGCCGGCCTTTATTTACTGACCGTCGCTTATTTGGAATGGCGACGGGGCAACAAGGTTCCAGCCCGCTGGCTCGATTACGCAGCTATGCTCTTAATGTTAGGCTCGTTGTTCTGGCAAACGCTGTTGTTTGGCTGGGGTTATGCTCTACTGTTGGCTACTGAGGGGTTTCGGCTTTTTAGTGGGGCAGCGCCCGTCGCTTACGCCGCTTTTTCTATGCTGGTATGGTGTCAGTCATCCTGGCGGCTGTAGGGCAATTGGTCAACTCATTGCGCTCAATTAACCAGTGGATTGTGTTTGGCCTCATTGGTTTGATCTTAGTCATTGTGGCAATTATAGTCGAGCGCAAACTGGATAACATCAAGGCCTGGCAAGAGGTGTTAGATAGTTGGGAGTAATATGTTGTTAAAGCTTGCAACGAGGTCTGTGCCAACTTGGCTGAAACGAGCTAGCGCTTTTGTCGGCTTACTTTTGTTACTATCCGGCTTACCGCTTGCCTTCGGTTTTTTCTGCATTACCTTGACACTTGTTGTAGAGAGAGATCGCGATGCGGTCAGTGCCGGTTTGATTAGCTTTACGCTCATCGCAGTTACTGTGGGAGCCGGGGGAGTGATAGCCTGGCATAGTCTCCGATCATTGCAGAGAAAGAAGTCAAATTTTTTTAGATTGCCACCCGCCTGGATTATCGCCAGCAGCTTTGCGCTTTTATTGGCAGCGGGTCTGTTTTTGTCCGGCAGTAATTTTATTTCTGGACTGTTGTTTCCACCAATCTTGCCGGCTGCGGCTTCACTGCCTCCTCTCCTGGCTGCTTCTTGGTTTACTCGCCAATATGCCGACACGTTGACCTGGCGGCAAGCTTCCGTAGCTTTTGTTGGCGGAGCAACCCTGGGAGTTCTGGTTGCTCTTGTACTGGAAATAATGTTCCCAGCAATTGTTCTGGTCTTAGTCTTTAATCTCGCCGAAATAGTGACCAGTAATATTGAGGAGTTATTCAAGACTTTGGCTGGCGAAAACATTGCCACCCCTGTTACGAGTCCAGGTTTTATTTATGTACTCATTCAGGTAATAATCATTGCGCCTATAGCTGAAGAGTTGGCTAAACCGTTGGCTGCGTTAGCATTTACGGGTCGTCTCTCCAGGCGAGATGCTTTCTTAGGGGGAGCGATGGCTGGTGCAGGTTTTGGCTACTATTTCTGGGCCGGGATTTTGGTGGTACGGGCATTGGGCAGAGCTGTTCATCCCTTGGGTTCAGGCCTGGTCGCACTGGGTTGGCGTGATGTTTTGCGTGGTGAGCCAAAAGCATGGCCTAATTGGTTGGCCCATTTTGGAGTGGCAGTAGGCCTGCACGCCCTGTGGAATGGAGGCTCATTGTTAGTCATTACCCTCGCTGGGGCACAATTCTTCGCTGAGCTTCCACCAGAGATTGTCATACTGAGGTTATCAGCAGCGGGAACGACGTTGATCTTACTCACTATTTTAGGTCTAGTAGGGTTGTGGCTCGGTGATTCTGTAGCTCGTAATTCAGTTGTGTCGAGCCGATTTACTTCCTGTTCGCTTCACCTCAGCCCAATGGCTAGAGGGAGAGGTGGTCGTGCGGGAAATTATCCGTTGACCGGGAAGGGTAGGAACTTGGAATAATAGAGCGAACTAAAAAACGGGAACCCGGGTTCCCGTTTTTTAGTTATCATCCACGATGTTTATACTAATAATCTCAGCTCGCATCAGCTTGAATTGGCTTTCGCCTCGCTTTACTAAAAGCTCGTGTGCCCAGTAGATTGAAACACCTGACTCCACATTGTAAACCGCCAAATCACCATAATTTGGCTTCTTTTCCCCACTGAGTCTGGGAAGAGGCATCGGCTCACCGGCGCGTAGAGCTTCAGCATCAAACTCGATCTGGTTGAAAAATGGTTCTAAGCGACTCGCTATGATACTGTCACCTTGCCGCCAACTTATGAGTTGCTCAAGGATTTGGCTACCGGTCAGAACCTCCCTTTCAAAAGCCTGGAATTTTTCAGGAGGCAGGTGACGCTTCAAGCCATCGAGGGGGGGGATGACCGCAAGCAAAGGGACCTCCACAACGCTCGCCTCGGTTAAATCTTCAACTTTCAGCAAGATTTCCTCTAATGCTTGACGAAGCGCCTGTAAAGCTTGGCGAGTCTTTGAATCTTTAGCTCTAAGGGCCAGCGTTGTTACCGCTTCTTCGTAATTTTCTGGAGGCAAGGATAAGAGAGAATGAATGGTCTTTGCTGCATCGAGGACTCGTTTCTCAAAACGCTGCTCAACAGTGGTTTGCGATACTTCTCGCAACGATAGCTTGGGCGCGGGGGGAGCTAGCACCTGCTGCAAAACTTTGCTCCCACTCCACTTTTCTTCCACAATTCTTTGGATCATCGTCAATTGTTCGGCATCGGTAGGTAATCTCAAGACCGGGCGCAATTGTTTTTCGGTTAATTGGGCAGCCTCGACCAAATCTTGGGCTTCAGGGGAAAGATTCAAGAGCGCGAGATAATTACGGACCATCCGGTCACCAATAGCCCGCCCGGTAAAGCTCTTTACTCGTTGACCAATAGCAACCTGTAACTCCCGCTGGCTGGGTAGTTTTATCGTATTTTCGCCGGGAACCCGGGTTCCCATTTCTAAATTCAGCCGCTCTTTTATTCGCAGCATAGAACGAGCTCGAGCCAAGGCCGGTAGGTCCACTCGAGCTGCGTTTTCAGCCTCTTGTCGTTGATGAATAACCTCTTCATCTTCCGGTAAAGTCTCGACAATACACCTGACACTCTTGAACTCCTCGTAACCCTGCTGTATCAGGAGATGATGCGCCCAGAAGCGCCGCTCACCCTCACCTAGCCGGTAGGCCGTCCGATCGGGCTGCTCTGGATCGTCTATGCGATAGACATTGAGCGGCTGACGCAATCCAACCTCACGAATTGATCGAGCTAAAGCCAGCAGTCCCGTATCTTCAACTATCTCATCCTCTTCTTCAACCGGTCCTTTTTGCCGCCCGCCCAAAATTAAGAGAGCTACGGTATCTCCCTGTTCTGCTCGCAAAACCAACTCGCGCATCGCTTCGGCTGGAGAAATACTTTTTTTGTGTACGGCTGTTCTCAAATCGGTTGGAAGGAGGTGGCGGGGTTGAGCCGGATCTGGACTGATCCGATCCAGGTTTATTTCATAAACCCTCTGCTCAGTCGGCCGAAAGCCAATATCTACATTCGACATACTGCCAGCTAACTTATCAATCACACTGCCTTCAGCCGTTTGCTCAACAACTGGCCCTCTTGTACCCAAATTGCGCTGAATACTAACTTTTCTCCTGGCCATTCACCCCCCTTTGCCACCCCGCTCGTTGAAGCACCTCACTTCTCAACGAGCGGTACATGTTAGCATATCGCACAAATTCTGCACCTTCGCAAAAAACCAGAGGTACCTGGGCTTCAGAGGACTCCCGGACTCGTACTGATGCGGTAACAACGGTTTTAAAGACTAATTCGCCATAAGTTTCTCGAACAAGTTCTTGAGTAGTTTGGTCGTAAACCGTGCGCGGATCGGTATTGTTAATCAGCAAACCCAGTATCTTCAACGTCGGGTTATACCACTTTTGGGCTGAGTAAACGTATTCAATGGTATCTCCCAGAGCGCCTCGGCCACCCGCCCCGGGGTCTACTGGAATTAAAACATAATCGCTGGCTGCTAACGCATTCATAGTCAATCTATCCAGACTGGGAGGGCAATCAATCAGAACCCAGTCAACCTGATTGATATTATTATTCCGGTCTACACTGGCTTTAATTCGCGTCAAGCAACTGCGCAAACGTAGCTCTCCCCCTTCAATTTGCGTTTGACCACTTTTGATCGCCTTTAATCCATCGTCAGCCGGAATAATATGCAGATTGGCAAAATTCGTAGGTTGAACCGCTGTTCCTATCAACCCATCTTCGATTAGCACTGACGACAGGGTAGATTGAGCCGCGTAAACTCCAAAAAAAGCTTCTCCCAGCGTTTTCTGGGGGTCAATATCAATGCATAACACTCTAAAGCCGGCTTCACTCAATACTCCCGCCAGATTAAAGGCAGTTGTGCTTTTGGCTGAGCCACCCTTCAAATTCGCCAATGCTACTACAACCATAAATAGATTCCCGAATTTGATAGCTTAAAAAATACGCAAGTATTATAAACTATTTATTGACGTCTATCAATCTAAATTCAACATTTACAGTGACGCCAATCACACTAGACAGTGCTCGGCGGACAATATCCCGCAAGCGATTCTCCAGCCACTCTTTGGCCATCTCTGTTTGTACTCCCACTACATAATTTCCGTTTTCACGACCCAAGAGTATAGTACCTTGAATAATGGTATCATACGTGGCTCGTGTCATTTGGGGACGCAGTACCGACTGGGTTTCAGCCCAGATTGCTTCGCTGACTGAGGGCAAAGCTAACGGAGGAAACGAAGTTTGCATTTTGGGAACCTGGGTTCCCGGAGAGTCATCTTCTTGACCTTCTAATTCTCGAATTGGAGTCTGTTTCAGGCCCAACTCCACGCCGGCCTCCTCTGCAAAATCACGTACAGCACGTACAAAAACGGATCCCTGATTGATCTGTGGTTCAATCTCTGCTGCGTCCAGAGCAGCTTGAACAGCAGCCACATAAAGATCCATCCGGTTAGGATATAAAGCATTCAGAACCTTGTAAAACATCGCCTCCGAATGGTCATCGTTTAACAGAATTTCGGTTTGACGAACAACAGGTTCAAAAGCATTTCGCTTCGAGTTTTTATTTAGATTAATCTGTTTAATCTGTTTAATTAATATGTCAAGTTCGTTAACGTTCTTATCGGGTTCTTCCGATTTACTCTTGGGTAAACCTGAGAAGGATAGATTTACATAACTGTCTGAAACTGAATTCTTTTGTTTCACGCTAGCCGGTAAATCGGAAAATTCTTGATTTACTACTGAGGTAGGTAAACCTCTTTGTTTCGAGTTTGCCAAATCCTCTAATTCGGGGTTTCCTTGATTTACATAACGTAAATCGGTTTTTTGCAGTTCACGCCACTCTTCAGATATTTTAGGTAAGCCGGATTTATCTCCCCTTACACTTTCAGGTAAACGATAGGTTTCCAGGCCTAACTCGCCCTGCTGCATTCGGAGCAGTTCAACCTGCTGTTGCAGGCGGGCTTCATCTTCGGGCACCACGGGATCTTCCATTAAAATTTCCAGTAAAAACCCGACCCGCCGAGTTTTCCCGTTATAAGTTTCATAGGCGTAACGCAGTCGAGGGATAAAAAGGGATAAATATCTGGCTTTCTCATCGCTGGGGATGATACCTCGCCAGGGTTTATCATTGGGGATCGGTTGATGCTTCAGCCAACTCGCTATAGTCTCTTCGTGGACATCGAGCATTTCGGCCAGGTCACGCCAGCTACACGTGACCCGCTTGGTGCCGTCACCCCGCCGAGGTGCATCAATACACAAACCCCGCAGCAAAATAACCAGACACCAGCGCTCAGGGCCAAGCCGGGGCAGCCACTTTTGGGCCGAGTAGATTGTTACCGGGACCGCTCTTTCTGGAGCAACAATAGCTGCTCGGGCACTTAAATATACCGGATGAATTGACAGGTCAGACATGACTGAACCTTTAATTGAATTTTTTCTCGCTAGCTGTGGAGCGCCATTCACACATCGAACAGAGCCAGCTATTGAGTTAATTTATTAATGTAGTTGAATCATGTTGGCCTGTGTACTTGACAGAACTCACCTCTTTATGGTATATTTATCGCCAGAAAGAGTGATGAGGTAGCAACAACAAAATCTGCCTATTCACGGATGACTCAGAGGGCGGCAACCGTTCTGAGCCATGAAAAACTGCTAAACTCTCAGAATAAAGAGGCTCGCGGCAACGGGTCTCTTTTTCTATCTCCGTGTAGAGCCAATTTGGCTAAGTATAGCCAAAGATTAGCTTTACTCCAGGCCTTACTACCCAGAATTATAAACATATCTACATAAAATGTCAAGAGTTACTTGTAACTTTGGGGGGTAGGTGTTATAATTAGTCCTACCTTTGTAGGGGAGGTAACTTCTTAATGCTCGATTTGAGTCCACTCGGGTTAATTGAGCCGCCGTTTTCACTTTCGCCTGATCCTCGCTATTTTTATGTATCCCTTCAGCACAAAGCTACCTTGGCCAAGGCCACCTACGCCATCGAGCAGCGGCAAGGCATTTCAGTCATTTTTGGCGATGTGGGGGTCGGTAAAACTACTATTGCCCGTCGCTTGTATCAAGTCTATCGGGACCGGTCAGATTACCATACCGCTTATATTCCAACGCCCCTTTTTCCTTCTGATTTCCAGTTTCTCAAGAGCATTTGTGCGGAGTTCAATCTCAATCCCAAGCGCAGCAAACTTCTTCAATTGGCGGCTTTTGAGGAGTTCTTGATCAAGGCCTTCAAAGAAGATAAGAATGTGCTGCTGATCATTGACGAAGCCCAGGGACTCATCGGGCCTCAATTTGAGTTGATCCGCCAACTGCTTAATTTTGAGACCAACACCCAGAAGTTGATCCAGATTGTATTGATCGGTCAAAATGAGTTACGCAACAAACTGCGCCTCAAACGCGCCTTGGCTTCACGCGTAGCAACCCGCTCTACGCTTGAGCCGTTGCACTTTGATGACACCCGTTCGATGATTAACTTTCGGGTGATGGTCGCCGGTCGCCAGGAAGCGCTTTTCACCGAGTCAGCTTTGGTGCGAATCTACAACTACAGCCGGGGCATGCCGCGCGATATTTGTGTGATTGGGTTGAATATTTTGCCGATTGCCATCTTAAATAAAGTGGCTGTTGTGGATGAGCCGCTGGTAGAGCAGGTTATCGAGGAGTTGCGGTAATGACCGAGAAGAAAGTGACCAGAGAAGGACAGGGAACCTTTGCTCAGCTTTATGATGTGCAAGAGCAATTAAACCGGCGCGGCACTAAACCCTTAGGGCGACCGCCCAAAAAGATTCAACGCAAACCTACTACTGTCCACTTGACCAAAACCGAAGCCAGAAATTTGAACAAACTGCATCTTTTAGTCAATGAACAGTTCTCTGTCAATCGGAGTGAATTAGTCGGTGTAGCGATTGATGTTATGACGCTTTTGTTGGAAGAAAGAGGCAAAGATGCAATTGAACACAGTCAAATTCGAGATATAGAGGGTTTTCGGCAGTTTATTTCTGATTTCGTAAAGTCATAAAATCATAATTTTATAAAATCGAAATAAAAATTCTCGTCTTAGAAGCACCAGCCCGGCAAAGCATCTATTTCGAAACCATTAATCTTTGAGCTTGAGCGATCAACTCTTCGAGTTTGTTCGTATCCAAAAGAGAAAACGAAATCCCCGCCATCGCCAACTCTTCATGGCCCAAATTGTGAAAGGACCGGGCGCAAGCGGTTCGAGACATGGCATCATAAATTGCCACAAAATTATCAGCCTTTGGATTTTGTTCCAGTACATAACGGACAAATTCCACAGCAATTTTGTTCAATGACTGCTCCTTCCCCCAACTCGCATTCATTATAACACAAGTCAGCCTCCCTAAAAATAGCGATCCTTAATAAAACCCAAAATTTAAGCTTCCCTTTTCGCAAGTGCGAGCAACGCAGAGAAGGCCGGGAAAGTTAGCAGCTTGGAGACCTCTCGCCTGGGGATCTATCGTTAACTAAACCGTAACTTTGATCGAAGAATGGCTTTCAGAGCCGGCTCGCCCAGATCATTGGAGAGCATCACCTCCAATGCTTGGTTTGAAACGCGCTTATGGCTTTGGATAGCCCGTCGCTGTTGTATAATGCGAGGTAGGTGTATTAAGAAGGAGAAGGTCCCGGCGAGTGAATGCAACGGTCTCTTATAAACCAGAAAAAAGTAAAACTGACCGTAAATCAATTGCCGGCTGTGTTTGACCAACAAGGCCAAGGGAATATTCTTGACCAGCAAACACAGCCGATTACGAGTCATTAGAAATACGTAGCGAGATCGTCCTATGCCTGCACCGTGACTCTTATGAAAAATCTGGGCCTCCGGGGCAAATAAGTAGCGATAACCCAACAGCCGGCCGCGCAAACCCAAATCCACATCTTCCAAATAACTGCCAAAGCCTTCATCAAACTGGCCCACTTCTTCCAGAAAGCTGCGCCGATACAGGGCCGCCCCGGCGCACGGCGAAAAAACCTCTTCTACCTCGGTGTAATTCTCAGCCGGTTGTCCCGCTCCTCGCTTGCGGGCTGAACCGTACCAGCTAAATGTGTCGCCGGCGTCGTCCATCAGGCCTGGCGTACTGAGCGAAAGCATTTTAGAGGATAAGCCAGCAACCTCCACTGGACTCTGCTCTATCTGTTCCACCAATTGGGCTAACCAATCCGGCTGCGGTAGAGTGTCTACATTCAGCAAGACGACATACTCGCTGTCGGCTCGCTTAATACCCGCGTTTACTGCTGCGGCAAAGCCTCGATTCTTAGCATGACAGATAATTTCAACTTCGGGGTAGTGCTGTTGGACATAAGCAACCGAGTCATCGGTCGAACCGTTGTCAACCAGGATGACCCGGAAGTCCCGGAAATGCTGGGCGCGCAGGCCGTCCAGGCACCCCGGCAGCCAGCGCCGCGTATTCCAACTGGGAATGATGATGGCAGCTTTGGGTGGCGGCATGGTTAGCTTCCAATAGGCCGAACCAGCAAAATATCTTGATACGACAAGCCCTCGGACCGGCCGCTCCAGGCCCCGTAACGCGTTGGCTCAATCAGTTGTAATCCGCATTGAGCAATGAGTTGGCGCAGAAAAACCTCGTCGTAGGCAACGGCGCTCTCTGGAGTGGTCTCACTGCGCGTTCGATAGGGACCTGATCCATACCTGAAATCAATGCTGTTTTGACCCTGAGCGGCCAAGAGCTTCTGATTTTCGTTGAGTAAAAAGAACGTCATGAAAGCCAGCCCATCGCGCCGTAGTAAACGGCAAACCTCCCGCAAGTACTGCTCGGCATCCTCGGGCAGCAGATGGGTAAAAACCGAGGTGAGGAAGATGAAGCCAAAACTCTCATCCTCAAAGGGAAAATGATAATCCTTGGCCTGATGCTGTCCCTGGGGATTGTAGCGCTGGTTATACAAGTCGGCGTGCAAAAACCGAAAATTTGGATAGCGGCGGGTAATGTGACGCTGGCACCAGACAATAGACTCAAAGGTGATGTCCATGCCGGTGTATGATCCGGCTTGGTTTAAATAGCCGGTCAGCGGCAGGGCCATACGCCCGGAACCGCACCCAATTTCTAGAATTTGCTCCGTGGGCTGCAGGTGAGCCAGCTCAATAAACAGCCGCAAAAATTCTCTGCCGGTTGTTTCAAAGTCCCCTCCGCCCACGTCGCGCAGCCACCAGGGCGGCAGATGAAGCTGCCCCCGCACTGCACGAGCGGCATAATCACTCAGCCTGGTCAGAAGACCAGGTTTTGGCGGCGGTTTCAGGGGAATATTTGTCATAGACTATTTACCGCTAAGGGGCTTGATTTTAGAACCTGCTCGTAAACCTGCCGAAAAGAGGCAATCATCGCCTGCTGCGAGAAATCCCGTTGTCCCACCTGCCGGGCGACCTGCCGCCGGTCCTCATAACGACCGGCCAGGGTCTCAACCGCCGCCAGAATATCAGCCGGGGTGACGGTTGCCACGACCTCACCGCAGCCAGTCTGCTCGACGTAATCGGCCATAGGGATAGAGCGGCTGACCAGCACCGGCTTGCCGGCAGCAAGCGAGTCTAACAGGGAGTGCGGATACGATTTGATAATCGCGGGATTGGCGGCCAGGGTGATGCTGGCGTGGACTCCGGCCAGCACCTGGTTGACATCCACCAGCCGGTTCAACACTTCGACCTGCTGCCCCAGCTTCATCCGCCGGACCCGCTGTTCCATTTCCTCGGCCAGCACGCCCCGCCACAGAAAAATGAGGCGCAGCCGCGGGTTCTGACAGGCTGCTTCCAGCAGAGCCTCGACCCCTTTGGTGCGAAACTGCCCTTTTGTCCACGGCGCTGAGCCGACCAACAATGTGATCTCCCCTCGGAGCGGCAGGGGTGAATGGGTAAAGCGGCTCGTATCAATTCCCGGCCGGACCAGGGCCACATTCGTCACCCCCCATTCCCGCAGCCGCTTCAGGCTGCGCTCGTCGGCCGCGGCGACAGCGGCCAATTGATTGAAAAAGGCCGCCGGCGGCCTTTTATCACTAACCCCGCAGCTCACCGAGTAAACCACCGGCCGCCGCAGATAGCGTAGAAACGGAAAAGGAAAGGGGTCGGGGTTGTAGAAGTGGTACAGGGCAACCTGAGCCGCTTGCGCGTGCAACTGCCTCAACTTGTGAAAGCCAAACAACAGCCGTGGAATAAAGACCGGCGAGTGCTGGTTAGGATTGACATAGACGGTAGCGCCGCCGAAGTGGTCTTGCAGCGCGCTGATCTCCTGGGCAATGGCTTCACCCGCCGGCAGTTTGGGGGGCAGGGTAGACAGCAGATAGAGAATCTTCATGCGCCGCGTTCAGCCCTCATAAGTCAGCTTTGGCGTTTGAGATGACCGGAAGTGGCGGCTGCGGGTTAACGGCTGCCAGCAGCCGTTCATTCTGTCCCCCAAAACGCCCTTGCAGCCCGTCGAGCAGCCCCAGGCGCACCGCTTGAGCCGTCTGCACCTGGCCGCTTAATTGGAGCTTTAGAGCCAGGGCTGCGCTGTAAAGCGTCCAGAAAGCATAGAGGAAGATATTCCGGCGGTGATGGTTGCGCAGCAGAATAAAACGGTTGCGAATGATATAATAGGTATACAGCGTGCCACGCCACTGCGAGGAGCGGCCCAGGGTGTGAAAGGCTCGCGCCCGCGCGTCTATCACGCTCAGATAACCGTGCCGGCCGGCCCGCATACATAAATCGGCGACCTCGGCGCTGAAAAAGAAGGCTTCATCCAACAGGCCCACCCGCCGAAAAACCTCGGCCCGCCCGATGATGGCGGTGCCGGGGATATAGGTGACGGAAAATACCGGCTTATCTGGGTTAAAGGTATGGAAGTGGGAGTGATGGTGTTTAACCGGGCTGCCACCCCCCGCCGCCAGCAGCCGCTCCTTCTGCTCGGCATCAAAGAGCAGCGGCCCGATAAAACCAATGCGTTCATTCGCGGCCAGGGTTTCAAGCAGCCGGAGCGTGTCTGTCTCCCCGATCACGGCATCGTTATTTAAGAGGAGAATGGGCGCATCTCCGGCGGCCAGCGCCTCGGCAATCCCCCGATTGTTGCCGCCGGCAAAACCCAGGTTGCTGCTGTTGCGCACCAGATGAACGCGTGGGCACTCCCCGGCAATGATCTCGGCGCTGCCGTCGCCGGAAGCGTTGTCTACCACCCAGATCGCCGGTTTGAGCTGCGGCCAGGCTTCTATATGGCGGACGCAGCGAATCGTATCCGCCGCGGCGTTCCAGTTTAGAATAACCACAGAGAGCTGTATCATCTTCTTTTGACTCGCGGCTCATTCTAACATAGTATAGGGGGGTGGGCAAAACAATGCATTTAGCCATCAA
>JAHDWA010000150.1 GCA_023382535.1 Anaerolineae bacterium
TGCCCCGGCTGGCCCTGATGATTTACCAGGGCCAGGCTAACTCCAATCGCACCACAATGATCACTAAAGTGGTCACCAGTTTTGTCTCCGCCATCATTGTCGGATTTATCCTCTACAATATTCCCATGCCGATGATCTTCTTTTCATAACCCAAGATTGCCACCCTGGACTGATTTTCACTGCAGACTGCGAAGCGAGCAGAGGTACAGAGATTTTTGTTACTTTTCTGTGTGCCTTCATCTTTCTGTGGTAAATTTTGAGTTTGCTGAAGTGGGTATGAGTTATCGTAACTGGCCCGCCACGTAAAACACTGGCCTCCATAGGTTTTCAAAAAATGATTCCAATCCTATAATACCCTCTTATCTGGATGATTTTTTGAGGGATAACTTATGGAAGATCTAAGCAAAAAATGGCGCGGCTTTTGGGGACATTTGGGTGTGTATGTTATCGTAATTGGTATGTTAGGGATGATAAACTTGCTCGCAGAATCGCCTGATCTCTGGTTTCTCTTTCCTGCTGTGGGTTGGGGAGCCGGGTTGGCCTTTCATCTTATGGGTATTTTTTTAGCATCCTTAAAGAATATGAGCGGAAAATGGCGGGGGTTTCTAGGACATTTAGGTTCATATATTATTATCATTGGTATGCTGGGCCTAATTAATTTGCTCGCAGAGTCACCTGACCTTTGGTTTCTTTTTCCGGCTACTGGCTGGGGCGCTGCGCTGGCGCTTCACTTTCTTGGAATTCTGCTGGGCAAAGAGGAAACCGAAGAAGAACGGCAAGCTCGTAAAGGGCTACGGCGCGAACACCGGGAGCAACGGCGGGAACGCCGCGAACGGGGCTTTCGGCAAGATGAGGCAGAAAGTTCGGCTGACCTGCCTTCAGAACGCAAAAAAGAAGAACGCCCCCGGCAAGTCGCATATCCCTCCATCAATCAGGAGCAGACAAACCCGGTGATCCATGCCCATTTAGATAAAGCATTGGCGTACCAGGCGCAAATTGAAAATCTGATTAAGTCTACCTCCACTGTTAACACCCGCGCTCGCTTGCAGGATTTGGCGGCCCAGGTGGGCGAGTGGATTGAGGCAATTGAGGACTTGGTGAAACGGATTGACAGTTTTCAGGGAAACAATCTGATCCGCCAGGATTTGGAAGCAGTGCCGCAAGCGATTGCCAAACTGGAAGCGCAGCTAACCCAGGAAAGCGATCCGGCCATTCACAACCAACTGGAACGGACCTTAACCAGCCGCCGCAACCAGTTGGCCTCCCTGGAACGGCTGCAAACCACCATGAAGCGAGCAGAGATTCAAATCGAAAGCACCCTCTCCGCCCTGGGAACTATCTATTCCCAGCTCCTCACCGGCGAATCGACCGATCATGTCGCCGATTACAGCCGCCTCTCGGCTGAGGTGGATGAGGAGGTCCGCTTGTTGCAGGATCGCCTGGAAGCGTTGGAAGAGGTCAAGTTGGGCCGGACATAAAAATGGTTAAAAATATGTTAGAATCACTCAAACCGTATAAGATGGGAGTCCTATTGTCTGAGAAGTTAAATTAATGGTACACTAATACTAAATTAGCTGCACTTTTAAAAAAATAGGGGGTTAGTCCCTGGAATTAGGCTGACAAGGAGTAAACAATGAAGTTAGTTCAGCGACCCCTTCGTTCGTTAGCTAAGGTCACGGCTTTGGCGGGATTAGGTCTCGGCATGGTCTGTGGCCTTTTGTTGTTATTGGGCGGGTTAGCCACACCGGCAACAGCAGCGCCGCTAAACACCCCCCTTAGTTGTACCATTTCAAGCCCGACCACCCTTACCTTGGCTGGTAGTCCCTACACGGTTAATTGCCCGGTGGATATACAGGCGCCTCTGACCATTCAGCCAGGAGTGGTTGTTTCTTTCACCAGTGTTGGCCAATTGATCGTTCAACCATCCGGCCAGTTGCTAGCCAGCGGCACACCCACTCAACCCATCACCTTTACCTCCAGTCCAGGGATTTGCGCCTGGCTCGGCATTGAACTACAAAGCGATAACAATGTTATTGACCATGCCTATTTTGAATACGCCAAGCACGCTATCAAAATTGAGGTCGGTTCCGATTTCAACACAATTACCTTCAACTCCTTTCAAAATAATGGCGGCTGTGCCTCAAACCCTCTCAGCGGGGCCATAGTCGGTTCAACGGATAACAGCACCGTCAGCGATAATATTTTTAGTACAAACAACACGGCCATCTACTTGAGCAAGTCTTCTAATAATACAATCGCTCGCAATCTGATCTCGACGACAACTCAGGTGGGCCTGTCCTTCTTCCCTTCGGCCGGTACTCGCTCCAGTAATAACACGGTTGTCAGCAATACTGTGCGTAATGCCGGCACATTTGGCATCTACATGACAGTGGGCGACAACAATTCAATCCTCAATAACAAAGTATTTAGTAACACCGCTGGTGGTATTGGACTTGAAGATCAAAACGCTACCACCGGCCGCCGTGTCACCGTTCGCAGCAATGATGTTTACAGCAACAGCGGTTTCGGCTTGTATATCACCGACACCGCTGGCCTTGATTTAGGCGAAAACCTGGTTCTGAATAATGGTCAGGGCATGTTGTGGGATTTGAATAATAATCCGGGCAGCGCCGTAATCACCCGTAACGTTATTTGTCGCAATCCGGTCTACCTTTTCCGCAACAACGATGCCGCCAGCGTCGCCGCCGCCCCTAACTGGTGGGGCAAAAATAATCCGGGCATCGGTACGGACATCCAGGGGCCGGTGGTGATTACCCCTTATATGGTCCTTTCGGCGGCGGCAGGAAGCTCATCCCTCCCGGCTAATGGCGTTTCGACCACTACACTGACGGTTTCCTTACAAGGGGGGAGCGAAACGGTGCCGCTTCGCGCCCGCGCCATCACCTTGACCACCAGCCTGGGTACTATCTCACCCTCGGTCGTTACCCTCAATAACAGCGGCATCGCCACGGCAACTTACACCTCCGCACTCACACCCGGGTCAGTGGGAATAATTGCTACCGACATCTGCACCTCAACCTTGCTGACAACTACCCTGGCCCTTACCCCTGTCTACAACCTGGCAATTACTAAAACTACGGCTCTAACCTGGGCTGTACCGGGGCAGGTCGTCACTTATACCATCCAGTACAGCAATACCAGTAATTATCCAGCTTCCAGCGTGGTCATCAGCGATGCGCTGCCCGCTTTTAGCACCTATGTAGGTGATACCAGTATTTTCACCCGGAGCGGTTCAGGTACCGGACCTGTTTCGTGGACCGTAGGGACGTTACCACCCCATACGGGTGGCAGCTTTGTCCTGACTACTTCGATAACCAGTACGGCCACCTGTAACAATCCCATCACTAATACCGTTTTTATCAGCGGGGCTGGCGGTGAACCAAACCTCAGCGACAATTCCAGTTCGGCCTCGCGGCAGATCTTGTGCGGGGTAAATCTGGTAGTGGTCAAAAATGACGGCGTAGGTATCAACGATCCGCGCCTCAACGCGGCCGCGGGTGAATACATCACCTATACTATCAGCGTCAACAATATGGGCAACCAACTAGCCTCAAACGTCATCCTCAGCGACACCCTGCCGGCCAATACCGTTTTTAATGCCGCGCGCAGCACTTCCGGCTGGACTCTGGCCGGTGGCGTTTATACTATTAACCTGGGCAATCTGGCCGGTAACGGCGGCGGCACAGTGGTTTACTTTGTGGCGCAGGTTGACCCTAACCTGTCGTGTGCCATCACGCAGACGGTCAACACGGCCACAGCCAGCAGCAACGGCCCGGAGATTTATCCTCCCGATAACACATCTAACGAACAGACGCCCGTCGTTTGCGCTCCCACCACACTGCAACTGTCAAAAGAGGATTTCGTTCCCTGCGCGATTCCCGGCCAACTCATTGACTATGCGATCACTGTAAATAACACCGGAACGGTCCCAGCTAACAACCTGATCCTGACCGAATTTTTGCCTACTAACACCTCTTTCCAAGGCCCGGCAGGTACGTGGACACCGGCTGGAGGCAATACCTATACTCACAACATCGGGACACTGAATAGCGGCCAGATTAATACCACCGGTTTCTCAGTCCAGGTTGCCACTTCTACCACCGCCTCGGCTATCACCAATGTGGTGACGTTGCAGCCAACCGGCTTAAACTTTACGCTAACCACCCCTATCTCGACCAGTGCCCCCGACCTGTACGTCATCAAAAATGACAACATCGAGCTGCTCAGTACCGCTACCGCTGCAACCATCGCTCGCCTGGAACAGAAACTTGGCCCGCTGCCCTGGCTGGAGGCGGTCAAAGGAGAGGGTCTCAGTTCCCAGGCCATCGCGGCCAGACCGGGCGATGTCATTTCGTACACCATAGCTTTTGGCAACGCCGGGACCAGCCCGGCCGCCAATGTGGTCATCAGCGAAACCTTGCCGGCCAACACAACCTTCCTCGGCCCAGCCTACTGGACAGCCGTCAACGCCAACACTTATGTCTATACTATTTCGACCTTGCTGCCCGGTAATGGTGGCAATTTGGACTTCAGGGTACGGGTGGCTAACCCCTTCCCGACAGGCGCCCCTGGAGTCACTAACACGGTTCAGATAGCAGGCACAGGGCTATCAGAGTGTGATACCAGCAATAATATCAGCCGTGAGTTTACCCGGATTGATGGAACGACAGTGGGTTCAATGACTGTCTATCTACCCCTTATCTTTAAAACCAGCCAAACAAGCCCTCCTCCTACTTCTACCCCCACCCCAACCCCTACCCCGACACCGTTAGCCCACGTCTCCGATGTCAAAGCCGACCCGGATACCAACCAGGTCTTTGTGGCCAGCCCGCGCCACGATTGGGTTTATGTCATCAACGGCAGCAACGATACCCTGGCCCGCAATGTACCGGTAGGTCATGGCCCAACCGGCCTGACTGTGCTTGACGGCAGCGCTCCGGCCAACAATAAAGTTTTTGTAGCGCACCAGTACGGAGCCAACCAGTGGCATCCCGGGTTTATGGCATTTGGGGTCAACGATACAGCGGCGCATGTTACCGCCGACGGCGGTTACGCTGGTGCTGCCCCCATCAAAACAGCAGCCAACGCCGTTAATAACAACCGGGTGTACGTGTCGAACTATTTTGACAAACTGGCCGTTTTCAATGGAAATTCCGGACCGCCGGAGGCGCGGGTCGGGTGGGTTGTCCAAAAAGCGTTTCAGGGCGCCTACGGGATTGATACCAGCACTGCCACCAACCGGGTTTATCTGGCCACTCGTGATACCGGTGAACTGGTCGTCTTCGACGGCAATGGCGACCGTTTGCTCCAGAGCAACTACATCCCGACGCACGTGAAACCGCCGCAGGCGTGCAGCCTGTGGAGCGTGGCTGTCAATGAAACAACAGGCCACGTGTTTGTGCCCTGCCCCCAACTCAGCAAGGTTTTTGTGCTCCAGGAGAGCCAGGTTTCTGTTTTGGACCTGGAAGCTCTAGGGGCACTGGAAGAACGAGACGGCTTTCTGGCCCTGGTGGTCTCCCCACAGGCCGCTCCCTGGTTGGCAGACATCAGTATCCCTAATGGTGCAAACCTGGGGCAAGAAGGCATCGCGGTAGACACCTCAACCGGGCGAGTTTTTATTACCAACGGGCAGAACAACAGCCTGGTTATTTTGCAGGATGGAACCACGCCAGCCTACATGACGACCGTGGCCGCCGGGACAAAGCCACAGGGAGTGGATGTTAACCCGGTCACTCAGAAGGTTTATGTGGGCAATACCGGCAGCAACTCCGTGACAGTGTTGAATGCGGCCTCGCCTTTTGGCGTGATCAAAACGATCCCTTTAACGCCGTGATAACTGAGCTATGGATTCAAAAACGGGCTGTCAGCACGACAGCCCGTTTTTATTTAGGCAAAACAATGGTGCATCCTCCCCAAGCAATCAAAGATTTGGCCTCAGATTTATTGGGATCTACAACCAACCTATTCTTACAACTGCTCATCCTCCCCCAAAATCGCGTTAAAGATCGCTTGCAGCTCTTCCTGAGAATAGAAGTGGATGACCAGCCGGCCGGTCTCCCCCTCGGCGCGGTTGAGTTCAATTTTGGTACCCAGTTTCGACTCAAACTTAGCCAGCATGGTTTTATCGTGAGGGGTCAAAGGGGGGCGTTTGGGCTTGGCGTCGGCGTCGTCGCCCAGCAGGAGCTGGCGAGCCAGCGCCTCGGTCTGGCGAACATTGAGGCCGCGGTTGATAATCGTCGCCAGCAGGCTCAGTTGGTCGCGCTGCTTCTTCAGGCTGAGCAAGGCGCGGGCGTGGCCTTCGGAAATTTCGCCGGAAGCCAGCGCCATCCTGGCTTCCTCGGGCAGATGCAACAGCCGAACAGTATTGGCTACAGCGGTGCGACTTTTACCTACCCGCTCGGCGACAGCTTCTTGAGTAAGGCCGAACTCCTCCATCAGTTGGGCGTAGGCTTCGGCTTCTTCCAGGGGATTCAGGTCGGCCCGCTGGATATTCTCGACTAAAGCCAGTTCCAGCATTTGTTGGGGAGTGGTCTCTTTGACAATCACGGGCACAGTGGTCAGCCCGGCCAATTGGCTGGCCCGCCAGCGCCGCTCCCCGGCAATGAGTTGATACCTCCCACCCGTGCGCGTGACCACCAAGGGTTGAATCAGGCCGTGCGCCGCAATTGAGTCGGCCAATTCCTGCAACTTTTCCTGGTTCATCGCCTGCCGGGGCTGGTGCGGGTTGGGCGAGATCTGTTCGACCGGGATTTCGACCGCCCCAGCCTGCACCTCCGCACTGGCCAGCTTGGCTGTGGTCGGGGGAATGAGGGCCTCCAATCCTTTACCCAAACCTCGTTTTTTGGTCATCATAGATACCTTCTCTAAGGACAACACATCATAAGGTAGCAAGGTAGCAAAATAATGAAGCTACATCCTGCAACTCTGCGACACTGCTACTTTGCTACTTGCTTACGCACCCGGCTCAACATTTCCTCGGTCAATGCCTGGTAAGCTTTACAGCCGGCTGAGTCAGGAGCATAGGCCAAGATATCCTCGCCGTAGCTGGGCGCTTCACTCAGGCGGATATTGCGCGGGATAATAGTTTTGAAGATTTGCTCCGGGAAATGCTGGCGCACCTCGTTGACCACATCCATAGCCAGATTGGTGCGGCTGTCGAACATGGTCATGACGACCCCGGCCACCTCCAAAGCAGGGTTAAGATTCTCCCGGACCAGATTGATGGTGTGGACCAGTTGGCCCAAACCTTCCAGGGGCAGGTATTCACACTGGACCGGAATAATAACGCCATGAGTAGAAGCGGTCAGGGCATTGATGGTCAACAATCCCAGGCTCGGCGGGGTATCAATTAACACAAAATCGTAATCTGGCAGGATGGGTTTTAAAGCTTTTTGGAGCAAGGTTTCCCGCGCCAGCAGTTGCACCAATTCGACTTCGGCGGCAGCCAGTTCCGGCGCGGCCGGCGCAATAAACAAGCGTTGGCGGCTTGTCGGCCGGATAATCTCGCTCACCGCAACCTTATTGACCAGCGCATCATAGAGTGACAGCATCTCATCGTCAGGCTTAAGCCCCAGGCTGGAGGTTGCGTTGGATTGCGGGTCGGCGTCAACAACCAGAACTCGCGCCTTGCGGGCGGCCATAAACGCGGCCAGGTTAACGGTGGTCGTTGTCTTACCCACCCCACCTTTTTGATTAGCGATGGTATAAACAAAAGCCGAACGCTCGGTCATGGTTGGATCACATTAATGATTGTTGCCGGTTCCGGTTAAGGTTGAAAGCTAGCCTTTGATTGTAACATGGCCCAGGACGACAAACAAAACGGGAGAGGGTGAGGAGTTTAAAATGTACACAGAACTCCTGTTCGCCTCAAGCTCTTTCAGCCGGATGTTCGACCATGTACATTTCAACTTCCTCCCGCGTGGGTATTCCCTGCGGGCCGGCGCGCTCGATGGCCATGGAGGCAAACACATTGGCAAAGTAGGCCGACTGCCACAAGTCGTCAGTTTCATGGTAACGGATAAAAAAAGCGGCGGCAAAAACATCCCCTGCCCCGGTGGGGTCGGTCGGCACGGCGGGACGAGGCGGCACTGCCCAACGCCGGCCCTTACAAAACACGGTGCAGCCTTCTTTATCCTGGGTGACAATCAAAATGGAAGTCTGCGCCGCCCAGCGCTCGGCCACGGCCCAATTGCCCTCGATATCCTCAATGCTAATCACCGTGACCTCTACCTGGGGTAAAATTTCAGCCGCGCCCTGCCAGTCGCCCAACGACACAATCCCGTGCGCGTCCCATTGGCGCAGCCAGCCTTGCGGAGTGGTCACCAGTAATGATTTCTGAAACAGGGTGGTCACCTCAGCTTCGACATCCTGAGCCAGAGGGCAAAGATGGACCAACGAAATAGTCCGGCAGTCAGCCGGGATATCGGCCGGGCCGATAGAACGAGCAATCGGCCCAACTGTCTGCTGCCGCCCGTGAGGTGTGTAAACATTCCGAAAAGTCGTCGTCGCCGCCGAAGCCAGAATATGCCAATCCGCATCGGCCAAGTAGGCGGGTGGCACAAAATCAGGAGCGGCAGCGGTAATAATAACCGGCTGCCAGCCCAACTGTTTGACCACTGCACCCGCGTAAGACACCGTACCACCGATGGTAAAGCGATTATCCGGCAGTAAATCCTTGGTCACAGTTCCAACTAATAGATAAGGTGGCTTACCGTTTTGAGCCATGCAACGAAATCTCCCTCAATGGATTAAGCACATAAAACCCACCGCCGGGGGTGGGTTCAGGATTAAACACTATATCATTAAATACGGTGTGACACCCTACTTGGGAATAATCGTAACTTTGCGGTTATCATCGCTGCCAACGCTTTTGGTAGTAACCAACGGATGATCGCGGAGGGTAATATGGATGATCCGCCGTTCATGCGCCGGCATCGCCTCGAGTACGATTTTTTTACGGGTGGCAACGACCCGCTCCGCCATTTTCTCAGCCATCTGGCGCAGCGATTGACGGCGGCGCACCCGGTAAGACTCAACATCAACCACAATCGGCTGCCAGGCGCTCAGCTCTTTGCTGACCATCAGGCGGACCATATCTTGCAAAGCCTGGAGGGTTTCGCTGCGCCGGCCAATCAAAATACCCAGGTCACCGCCGGTAATATCCAACACCAGAGGGGGTGCTTCACCCGGCTCCACCAAATCAGTACCCAGGCGGTAGGATACCTTGGCTTTGATACCCATCAACTTCAGCAACTGCGTTAAAAACTGGGCAGCAATCTCTCCCATTTCGGTCGGCTGGGTTGGCTCCACCTCACTTGGAGCGGGCAGAGCCGGTTCGACCGGTTTGGAGGTTGCTCTTGTTTCAACAGCAGGAATACCTTCCGCCTCAGCAATTTCAGTGGTTGGAGCAGCCTCGGCCGGGGTGGTCCTTTTCCGGGTCAGGCGAACTTGGGCCTCTTCAGAGCCGATGCCAAAAACGCCGCGTTTTCCTTCTTTGACGATTTCAACATCAACCTGTTCGCGGGTGAGGCCGAGTTGAGCCAGTCCTTGCTCGATGGCCTCGTCAATTGTTTTAGCGCTTACGTCGAGACTTTCGTTTTGATTTGACATGGGTATCTTTACTATTTTCTTCGGGATTAGCCGCAACCGGGCTGCTGGCCGTCACCGGGGCGCTGAGACGTGTTCCAGTCGGGGCTGTCGCCGGTTTCATATTTGTTTGGGTAAAATATTGTTGAATCAGGGCCAGCAGATTACTGGTAAACCAGTACAGGGTCAGGCCTGAGGGGACAATCAGCGAAAAATAGCCAAACATAATCGGCATAATTTTCATCATCGAGTTCATGGACGCCTGCTGCGGGTCAGGGTTGGGCGGGGTCATCATCTGCTGCATATAATACTGCGACACCACCAGCAGTACCGGCAAGACCAGGTAAGCCAGAGCCGGTCCCCAGCCAATCGAAGGAGGTAAAGGCCACAACCAATTTAGGCCGCCGCCACGGTCCGCCACTGGCCCAGCCAGGCTGGGAATCCATAGAAAGCCCTCATACAATAACCCTTCGTGCGAGAGTTGGGTTAGGGCCTGGTAAAGCGCAAACCAGATAGGCATCTGGACCAGGGTGGGCAGACAGCCGCCCAACGGATTAACCCCGGCCTCCTTGTACAGGGCCATCTGCTCCTGAGCCAGTTTTTCCCGGTCATTTTTATACTTCTCTTGCAGCTCTTTCATCCGCGGCTGCAACTCTTGCATGGCCTTAGACGATTTGATTTGCTGCATATTCAAAGGGAAAGTAGCCACACGGACCAGGATGGTGAAGAGAATAATAGAGAAGCCGAAGGCATAAGGGAGGCCCCAGCCCTTTAGCACATTGTCCAGATAGACGAGAGACAGGGCAATGAAATTGACAAAAGATCCCCAGATACCCAGCTCTTGGGGCGTAGTTTTTACAGTGGCGCTGGCTTCCAGGGTAGTTTCGCCAAACTTTAATTGGGCCACATTGTTCAGCGTTTCGCCGGGTTCAGCCGTCGAAGGGGGAATGGCATGATAAATGATGGTCGCCGCCTGATTTTGCGGCAAGCTGCCCGACCAGGTAACTGTATTATTATGATTATCAAACGTGCCAAGTGTAACCGAAATGGAATGAGTTTGCAGAGCCAGGGACAGCCCTTTCGGCATCACGTCGGTGAGAGTAAAATCAATATCCCGGTTACTGCCGTTTTTAACAGTAACGGTATAGGTAACTACTTGACCCAGTGGGACGGTCTCAGAACTGGCCTTCTTCTCCAGGGTCACACCATTGGCCTGGGCTATAGGGTTAAGGGTAGTGGGTGACGGGTTGGGGAAAGCCGCGGTGGCGGGCTTAAATAACGCTAAAAACAGAATAAGACCAACGACAATGAGGGGTAAAATCAACAACCTTAAAGATTTCACGACTAATTTCTTTCCATCCTCCTAAAACAACCTAAAAAAACCGACAGGCATCATCACGGCACGGGATCATAGCCACCAGGATGAAAGGGATGGCAGCGGCCAATACGTTTTACGGCCAACCAGCCCCCTTTAATCAGACCATACTTTTCTATCGCTTGATAACTGTA
>JAHDWA010000151.1 GCA_023382535.1 Anaerolineae bacterium
CAAGGTGGAACTGCACGTCCACCTGGAAGGCTCCATCCGGCCCGAAACGCTGCTGACCCTGGCCCAGCGCCACGGGGTTGACCTGCCGGCTAAAACGGTCGAAGGATTACGGGCCTGGTACACCTTCACCGATTTCCCTCACTTTATCGAAGTTTACCTGGCCGTCTCCTCCTGCCTGCGCACGCCCGACGACATCGAGTTGATTGCCCGCGAGTTTCTGGCCGGGCAGGCTGTCCAAAACATTCGCTACAGCGAAGTCACCTACACCCCTTACACCCATTACCTCTTTCGCAAGCTGCCTTTTCGTGAGCAGTTGGCCGCGCTCCAGCGCGCTCGCGCCTGGGCCGAGGCGGAGGTTGGGGTGACGATGGGCCTGGTGCTGGATATTCCTCGCTCGGTTTCCGCTCAAGAGGGTCTGCTGACCGCCGAATGGGCCATCAGTGCAATGGGCGACGGGGTGGTAGCCCTGGGGCTGGGCGGGCCGGAAGTGGATAACCCGCCGGAGAAGTTCAAAGAATCATTTGATCGAGCGCAGGCGGCCGGGCTGCCAAGTGTGCCCCATGCCGGCGAAACGGTTGGACCGGAGAGCATCTGGGGCGCGCTGCGGGCGTTGCACGCCGTCCGCATTGGGCACGGGGTGCGCTGCCTGGAAGACCCGGCCCTGGTGGCTGAACTGCGCGAACGCCAGATCCCGTTAGAGGTCAGCCCTACCAGCAACATCTGCCTGAAGGTGTTCCCCCACCTGGCCGGTCACACCTTGCCGCGCTTGCTGGAAGAAGGGCTTTATGTAACGCTCAACTCCGACGACCCGCCCATGTTCAACACTACCTTGACCGAAGAGTACCTCCAGGTGGCGAATACCTTCCACTTTGACCGGGAAATCCTCGAACAGTTAACCCTCAACGCGGTTCGGGCTTCGCTGCTGCCGGGCAGTGCTCGTTTGGAGTTAGAGCGGCAGTTCCTGGCGGAGTTTGCCCGTTTGCGGGTTGAACATCTTTTATAATTGCCTGACAATTTGCCTGGATTTGGGTAGGAGTCATACAATCAACCGGAAAAATTATTCTGATATATACCTTACTCCTTCCGAAAGAACTCATCCTATGACCTTCACCTACTACTTACCCACCAAAATCATCTTCGGCCAGCCGGCCCTCGAAGCAGTTAACGCCGAGCTGGCGGTGCTTAAAGCCGAACGAGTCCTGTTCGTCAGCGATCCCGGCCTGGCCCAGTTAGGGCTGGTAGACCAGGTCCAATCGAGTCTGAATGAAGCGGGGCGGGCAGTGGCGACCTTTACCGCAGTCAGCAGCAACCCTACCACCGTCGAGGTTGCGGCCGGGCTGGCCCTGGCCCGTGAGCAGAACGTCCAGGCATTGGTAGCGCTGGGCGGCGGCAGCGCCATTGACGTGGCCAAGGCAGTCGCTATGCTCATGACCAACGATGGCAGCTATAGCGACTACCAGTGGGGGGGCAAGCGGATCACCGAGCGCAGTCTGCCCCTGCTGGCCGTACCGACCACCGCCGGTACCGGCAGCGAGGTCAGCCGGGTGGCGGTCATCGTTGACCCGGACAATCCCTTCAAAAAAGGGGTGCTCAGTCAGCAGATGTTCCCGCATGCCGCCATTGTGGACCCGGAGCTGACCCGCTCGCTGCCGCCCCACTTAACGGCGGCCACCGGCATGGACGCCTTCATCCACGCCCTGGAGTGTTACATCGGGCGGCGGGCCAATCCCTACACCGACCAATTTTGCCTGGCAGCCCTGGAGACTGCCTGGTCTGCTCTGCCCCAGGCCGTCGCTAATGGGAGTGACATGTCTGCCCGGCAGGCGATGATGCTGGCGGCGCTGTGGGGCGGCACGGCCATGGACCACGCCGGACTGGGGCTGATTCACTCTTTGTCCGGCCCCTTGACCGGTCATCTCCATTTGCATCACGGCCTGGCCAATGCCCTGATCCTGCCTTACGCCATGCGGTTCAACCTGCCTGCGGTTCCCCCGGCGCGGAGGCAGCGCCTCAACCTGGCCTTTAATCTGCCAGCAGATGCCGAGGGCGAAACGATGGTCGCGGCCTTAACTCAATTTGTACGCGGCCTGGGCCTGCCGACGCACCTGAGCCAACTCAACCAGCCGCTCCAGGGCGTGGCTTGGGCCGCTATCGCCGAGGAAACGACGCGCATGGTGCTGCTGCAGAATAATCCCCACCCGGCAACAGCGGCGGACTGCGAGGCCCTCCTGGCCCAGATGCGTTCGTAGTAACGGTCCACAGATGGACACAGATAGCTCAGATAAAAAGATCGAAAGACATCTGTGAAAATCTGCGTTTATCTGTGGACTATTTTTATGTGAAGGATAAGTATACCATGTCAATCCAACCCTTATCGCCCGGCACGACTCGCTTTCTGGCGCAGTCGCCGCTGAAGCTGTTGATTGGCGGCGAGTGGCTCACGGCAGCTTCGGGCGAAACCTTTACCAGCTACAGCCCTTCCGATGGCGTCTGGCTGGCCGAACTGGCTGCGGCAGATCCGGAAGACGTGGACCGGGCAGTGGCTGCAGCCCGGCAAGCCTTTGAAGCCGGCTGGGGCAGTCTGCCGCCGGCCCAACGAGAAGCCCTCCTGCGCCGCCTGGGCGATCTGATCACCGCCCATGCCGACGAGCTGGCCGAACTGGAGTCGCTGGATAACGGCAAGCCCATCCACCATACCCGCGCTATTGACAGCCGGGTCGCGGCCCGGCAGGTCTACCACTTTGCCGGCTGGCCCAGCAAAATCGGCGGCCAGACCCCCTCGGTCTCGATTCCCAACCACTTTGTCTACACCCGGCGCGAGCCGCTGGGTGTGGTCGCCATCATCATCCCCTGGAATTACCCGCTCATTCACACCATGCAGAAACTCAGCCCGGCCTTGGCCTGCGGCAACACGGTTGTCTTCAAACCGGCCCAACTGGCTTCGCTGGCCGTGCTGCGCCTGGGCGAGCTGATCCAGGAGGCCGGTTTTCCGCCGGGCGTGGTCAACATCATCACCGGGCGCGGCTCGGTGATTGGGGCAGCTCTGGCCGCTCATCCTGGCATCAATAAAATCCAAGTGACCGGCTCGACGGCTGTAGGGCGGAGCGTGGTCCAGGCTTCGGCGGGCAATCTCAAGCGGCTGGCCCTGGAGCTGGGCAGCAAAGCGCCCAACATCATCTTTGCCGACGCCGACCTGGGGGCGGCCGTTCCCGGAGCGTTCAAGGCCGGTTTTGGCAACACCGGCCAGAGCTGCGTGGCCGGGGCGCGTCTCTTTGTGCAGCGGCCTGTTTTCGACGAGGTTGTGGCCCGGCTGGTCGAAATGACCCGGACGGTCAAGATCGGACATGCGCTGGACCCGGAGACAGAACTCGGGCCGATTGTGGACGAAGTGCAGACCGAGACCATTCTCACTTATATCAAAAGCGGCCTGGAGCAGGGCGCTCAACTGCTCTGCGGTGGCCGGCGCATGCTGGCCGGCGACTACGCCCAGGGTTTTTACGTCGAACCGACCCTCTTCACCGGGGTGCGTGACGAGATGGCGGTGGCCTGCGAGGAAATCTTTGGCCCGGTTTTGCCTGTCTTCCCCTTTGAGACGGAAGCCGAAGTCATCGCCCGCGCCAATGCGACCGACTACGGCCTGGCTGCCGGAGTCTGGACGCGCGACGTGGCCCGGGCGCACCGGGTCAGCGCGGCGATCAAGGCCGGGGTGGTCTGGGTCAACACCTATGACCTGTTCGACCCGGCGGTGCCCTTTGGCGGCTTCAAAGGCAGCGGCTACGGCCGGGATAATGGCGAAGAAGTGATTGAACACTACACCGAGGTCAAGTCGGTGTGGGTAGCCCTGAAATAATTTTAGACTGCCCTTTTGGGCGTGGATTTATACCGCAAGGGTATCCTTTAGGACGATTTACGATTGAAAGTATTAATCGTAAATCCCAAATCGTAAATCGTAAATTGATGAATGGAGTAAAATCTATGGAACTCAAACGTTTTACTGGACAAGTTGCAGTTATCACCGGCGCGGGCAGCGGGATTGGAAAAGCATGCGCCTTGCGTTTTGCCCAGGAAGGGGCTAACGTGGCCTGCCTTGATGTAGGCGATGCGTCCAATGAGATCACGGCGGCTGAATGCCGGGATTTGGGCGTCGAGACCTTAGCCTTGTACTGCAATGTCGCCGACGCCGACAGCGTCAAAGCGGCGGTAGAGGCAGCGATGACCAAGTGGGGCCGGCTGGACGTGCTGGTGGCTGCGGCTGGCATCTACTCCGGCTCGCCGCTGGTCGAGGTGCCGTTAAAGCAGTGGCAGCGGTTGATTGACATCAATCTGACCGGCGTTTTCCTGTGCAACCAGGCGGTGGCTCCGATTATGATGGCCCAGAAGTCGGGCAGCATCATCAACATCTCCTCGATGGCCGGCAAGACCAGTTGGCCCGCTTCCGCCGAGTATTCGGCTTCCAAGAGCGGTGTTATCGGCTTAACGCGCTCGGTGGCCATGGAACTGGCCCCCTATGGGGCGACGGCGAATGCCATCTGCCCCGGCAACACCAGGACCGAAATGGTCAAAAATGTTGCCAGCCAGGTGGCCCCGCGTGATGGCTTGACCAGCGAGGAGTGGCTGCAACTGCGGGCCAACGACTGCCCGATGAAGCGCATGGCCGAACCGTGGGAAATGGCCGGTGTGGCCGCTTTTCTGGCTTCGCCCGACTCGCGCTACCTGACCGGCCAGGCGCTTGAAGTGGATGGCGGCATGGTGATGAGTTGATGGAATACACCGGCTATCTCGATTTCTGGTTCACCGACCGGCCCATCGTTGAACGGGTGGAGGCATTTGTCGCCCTGGGGATCACCCGCTTTGACGTCTGGTTCTGGCGCAATACTCCCCTGGCCGAGATTGCCGCCGAATGCCGCCGCCTGGGGGCAGTTATCAACTCGACGTTTGACGACGACATGGGCAGCCTGGCCGACCCGGGCGATAACGAAAAGACGCTTCGCTCCTGGGCCGAAAGCCTGGAAGTGGCGGTCAAGTATGGCATTGAGCATTTGTTCATCTTTTCCAATCAGGTGGAGGTGAATGAGCGCGGTGAGTGGACCCGCCGCCTGTCGGCCAACTACTCCGAGGCCGAGCAGTACGCCAACCTGCTGCGCCAGACCGAGAAGATCATGAAGCGGGTCGAGCAGACGCCGGTCGAGGTCTGGGTCGAGGGGCTGAACGAGTTTCACATCAAGGGCGGGGTGCTGGTGCACAACCACGAACTGGCCGCCGATTGGATTCGCCGGATTGACCACCCCCAATTCCGCCTGGCCTTTGACTGCTACCACCAGCAGCGCGGCTCCGGCAATTTGATCTGGGGGCTGGAAGAATACTTTGGCCTGTACCCGACTATCCACATCGGCGATGTGCCGACCCGCCAGGAACCGGGCAGCGGCGAGATCAACTTTCCCAATATCCGGGCCAAGTTACGCGAGCTGGGCTTTGATGGCTATGTGGGGTTGGAGTTTCGCCCTTCTACGACCGAGGCCGAGGCCCTGGCTCGCACCAAAGAACTATTTCCTTTGACATGACAGAGAAGAAATCAGGTCCACAGATTAACACAGATTAACACGGATTTTTTCTTTATTTTTATCTGTGCCATCTGGGTCTATCTGTGGACCCTTATCCCTTTCAGGAGTAAGGCTTTGCTTTTAATTCAAAATGGCTCCGTCCTGACCATGGACGAGCAGCATACGAGCTACACGCCCGGCTGGGTCTGGATCGAGCGTGACCGGATCGGGGCAGTGGGAGCGGGCCAGCCGCCAGCAGAGCTGTCAGCCCGCGCCGAGCGGGTTATTGACGCTACGCACCTGGCCGTACTGCCGGGATTGATTAACGCTCATACCCATCTGTCGCAAACCTTTATGCGCGGGTTGGGGGATGACAAGACGCTGCTCGACTGGCTGAAGCAGGTCATGTGGCCGCTCCAGGCGGCGATGACGCCGGAGGACAAGCGCCTGGCCTGCCTGCTGGGCCTGGTCGAAAATCTGCGCTGCGGGGTCACGGCGGTCGGCCAGCACCATAAAATCACAACTTCCCCGGCCCATGTGGACGCCGCCGCCGAAGCGGCTGAGGTAGTCGGCTTGCGTATGCAGTTGGCGCGGGGCTGGGTTGACCTGGGCAGCGGAGCAGAGCCGCCGGAAACGATTATCGCGGATATGGCCCGCCTGCGGGAATGCTGGCATGGCCGGGCCGAAGGGCGAATTACCGTCGCCTTTGGGCCGATGGCGGCCTGGCGCTGCTCTGACGAAATGATGCGCCAGACCTTTGAATTGGCCCAGGCATGGGGGTTGCGGACGCACATTCACGTGGCCGAGGCCAGGGGCGAAATCGAACTGATGCGGCAGCGCAACGGCCTGGGCCATATTGAATGGTTACACTCCCTGGGGGTGCTCGGCCCAAAGATGCAGTTGGTCCACTGCGTCTGGGTCAGCGAGGCGGAAATTGAGCTGATCGCCGAGAGCGGAGCGGTGGTGGTCCACTGCCCGATCAGCAATATGTACCTGGCTTCGGGCGCAGCGCCGGTGCGGCGGATGCTGGAGCGGGGAGTCAGCGTGGCTTTGGGAACCGACGGCCCGGCATCTCATAATTCCCAGGATTTATTGGAAACGGTGAAGGTTGCGGCTTTACTGGCCAAGTTGAGCACGAATAATGCTCAGGCTCTATCGTCTTGGGAGGCGCTGCGCATGGTCACAACGGCGGGAGCGCGTCTTTTGGGGCGTGAGGATTTGGGGAAAATCATCCCTGGGTCCAAAGCAGATTTGACCCTGGTCAACTTAAATACCACCCGTTCGATGCCGGTCCATCGCCCGGAAAGCGTGGTTGTTTACAATGCCAGCGGTGCAGACGCCCATACCGTCGTCGTGGACGGCCGGGTTCTGCTCGATGCCGGGCGGGTTACCATGCTGGACGAGGCAGCTTTGTTGGAGGAGTGTCGAGGCGCGGCCAGCAGCTTGTTAAGACGGGCCGGAGTTACAGTAGATTGAGGATAGAAGATAGTAGACAGTCAAAAGGGCAGATTTCTATCTTCTATCCACTACCTTCTACTCTCTGGATTTACGCTTCCTGCTTGGGGCCTTCTTCTTTTTGATCCAGCCAGTTGATGGCGCTGTCAAGCAAGCTGCGCACGGCCAGCAGTTGTTCCTTACGGGCGTTGCGCATGTGCTGGCGAAATTCTGAGGCATCGAAAGCTTTGCGCTTGCTGGACATGCGGTTTTCAACCTTATCCCGCACCCCTTTGATGCCGTCGCGTAGCCAATCTTCAAAATCGAACGCTTCAACCGGCTCGTGGTTATACGTTTTTTGGGCCATCGCTTTACCCTCTTTGGCAAATAATAGTTATTTTGGTCTATCAATACTATACCTTTGACGGAGTAATTCGTCAATAGCGGGGATTTTCTGATGAGTTCAGTGGAAACGGCGGATGTGGTCATTATTGGCGGCGGGGTAATTGGGGTCAGCACGGCTTACTACCTGGCCCGGCGCAAGCGGGGGCGTATTGTGCTGCTGGAACGGGAAACGCTGGGCAGCGGCAGCACGGGCCGCTCGGTCGCCAGTATTGACTTGTTTTCCCATCAGCCGGCGGCAGTAGTCTTGCAGGCACGGGCCTATGAGGTTTTTGCCCACTTTGAAGAAATATTCGGCCAGGAATGTGGACTGGTCACCACCGGTCTGGCCGTGCTGGGAGGACCCGAACACGAGGCGGGGTTGCAGCAAGCGGTCCTGTCGGCAGAGGCAGCCGGGATAGAAGCCTGCCTGCTGACTCCAGCCGAGTTCGCTGCTCTGGAGTCGGCCGCCGATGTTACCGGCCTGGCCTCTATCTATTATGCCCCTCGTGGCGGCTACGCCGACCCGATGTTGACCACCAACGCCTTTGCCGGGGCAGCCCGCCAGTCCGGCGTTACCTTTCAGCAGGGGCGGTCTGTGACCGGCCTGCGTCGTCAGAACGATCAACTCATTGGGGTGGAAACAGCTTCCGGTCCTATCGCTGCGCCGATTGTCGTCAGCGCGGCCGGGCCGTGGAGCCAGCGCCTGCTCAAGCGGTTCGGGCTGAGCGATTTGGGCCTGTACGCCTGTGATCATCCGGTTATTTCCATGCATGGTCCGGCCGATGTTGGCCCGCCGCAGCTCAGTCTCCTGGATTTGCCCTACCAGACCTATGCTCGCCCCGAAACCGGCCACTTGACTTTGGCCGGCTCGATGGACCGGAGCGTTGGGTATGAGCCGATTGAGCTTGAGGATTTCCGGGGGCAGGTTACGGCGGAGTATACCTGGTGGGTAGCCGAGCGGCTGGTGCTGCGCTACCCGGCGCTGGAGACCAGCGAACTGCGTCCGGGCTGGTCGGGCTTGATGACCATCTCGCCCGACTGGCAGCCGGTCTTAGGGGCGATTCCCGAAGTTCCCGGCCTGTATATTGCGACCGGCTTTAGCGGCCAGGGTTTCAAAATCGGCCCGGCGGTGGGCGATTTGATGGCCGGGCTGATCGCCGGGGAGGCCGAGGCTGCCGAACTGCTGGCCCCCTTCCGTCCCAGCCGCTTTGCCGAGGGTCGTCCCCTGGCGAAAAGCGAGTTTGGGGCGTTGGGATAGGGGGACAGTAAGTCTTGCCAACTATCATCCCCGGTTACGACTCAGGTGACTGGCACTTTTCTCCTGTGGTAAGACGGTTGCGACCAGCAACGCTTGGGGCTAACCAAGTGCCAGTCACCTTTAGCCTGGGCAGTTACCATCCCTGTTTGACTCGCTCGTGCAGAAGGTTATAATCAAAATTATTGAAAGCTTTATTTCTACGGTTTTCGCTTTTTCCCACTTCAGGCTTCACCATCGCTCGATGCTGCTTACTACTTGCGGAGTCTTTTTGTAAAACTTAATCGTTGGTCATATAGCCTTTCCAAGAATTTGATGTGACAGGCGAATAGGAGGTCATTCCCTATGGCTGATATGAAATTGCCGTCTCAGCGAGCCGAGGCATGGGCCAGCGGCGACTCTTACGAACCCTATGTGGGCCGCTGGAGCCGCCTGGTAGCGCGCGAGTTTTTGGCCTGGCTGGGGCTGCCAGCAGGCAGTGATTGGCTCGATGTTGGCTGTGGCACCGGCGCGCTGAGTCAAACCATTCTGCAAACGGCCAGCCCTGGCAAAGTTAAAGGGGTAGATCGTTCTGATGATTATATTGCCTTTGCCCAGGCCCAAATACAGGAAGAAGAAGCCGAGTTTGAGGTTGGGGATGCCCAAGCTCTCCCCGTCGAGAATGGAACGTATGACGCCGTTGTCTCCGGTCTCGTCCTCAACTTTGTGCCCAAGCCGGAGCAGGCAGTGGTGGAAATGGCTCGCGCCGCTCGGCCAGGAGGGAAGGTAGCTCTCTATCTATGGGATTATGCGGGCAAAATGCAATTCATGCGCCACTTCTGGAATGCTGCGGCCGCCCTCGACCCTGCCGCCTATCCTCTCGACGAAGGGCGGCGCTTCCCCCTCTGCCAGCCTGAACCACTGCAAACTCTTTTGCAGATGGCTGGACTAAAAGAGGTTGAAGTGTGCCCCATAGACATCTCCACCGATTTTCGGGATTTTGACGATTACTGGACACCCTTCCTGGGTGGCCAGGGGCCGGCGCCCGGTTATGCCATGTCTCTGAGCGAAGAACGACGCACCGCCTTGCGGGACAGAATCCGGGAAGCCTTACCCTTTGCCCTGGATGGCTCGATTCCACTGGTCGCTCGCGCCTGGGCTGGGCGCGGGGTGCGGTAAAGTTGGTTATATGAGACTTTCCTCCATCACTACTAAGTTAGGGTGGGGTGAGTTCCAACGGGAAGGAAATAACTGATGAATGCAGAGCAACTGCGCGCGCTGCAAGCACCGCTAAAAGAAAAGTATCGAGAAAAACCCGACGCTGCCCTGGTAACGCTGCGGGCGCAAGGCCGGGTGGGGGAGGGGATTACCTGCAAGGTCGAAACCGGCAAGGCGCTGGTAGCGGCGGGACTTCACCCGGCGACGGGGGGCGATGGGCTGGCTGTCTGTTCCGGCGATATGCTGCTTGAGGCGCTGGTGGCCTGCGCCGGCGTCACCCTGCAAGCGGTCGCCACGGCGATTGGGGTGAATCTGCGCGATGCCCTCGTCTCCGCCGAGGGAGACCTGGATTTCCGGGGGACCTTGGGTGTCTCCAAAGAGGCGCCGGTGGGCTTCAGAGACATCCGACTGAATTTTGACCTGGATACCGACGCCGACGAGGAGCAGCTTAAGTCGCTCATCCGGCTGACGGAGCGGTACTGCGTAGTCTATCAAACCCTGCGCCGCGCTCCTGAGGTTGCTATTTCATACCAGGCTGAGTCTAAGGCTCAGTAAGACCCTGCTCAGGATGATTTTCGGCTTACAAACGCACCCTGAGTAGCTCTGAGCGAAGCGAAGGGCGGATCGAAGGATGCGTTTACAAAAACTCCGAACTCAGGTTATTTAGGCTTCTGGCCGACGGCAATGAGCGAGGTGCCAATCGGTAAGTTGACCAGGCCGATCAGGGCCGCTTCGATTTTACCGACCAGCGTCAACAGCGCGTTGACCGGCGGGGAGGCCGGTTCCATTTCGACCTGGTACTCGTCCTCACTGAGATGATGCGAGGCCAGTTGCGGTTCGGCTTTGGCTTTGCGGCGCAGCAAAATGAGGGCAGCGGCCAGGGGAAAAACAAAAAAGTTGTTATAGGTGACTCGCCTGACGGTAAAGCCGGTTTGGGCGAGTTTCTGTTTTAATTCGGCGGCGGTGTAGCGGCGGACGTGAGCGTTGATGTCGTCGTTGTGGCTCCACAGCCACATCAGGGCCGGAACGGTGATAATCATGTGCCCGCCCGGCTTGAGCACGCGGTAGCTGTCGGCCAGGATGGCCAGATCATCCTGGTTGTGCTCGATCACGTCCAGGGCGGTCACGGCGTCGAAGCAGTTGTCAGGGAAGGGCATGGGCTGGGTGGCGTCGAACTGGTCCACGTCGTAACCGCGCTGGCGAGCCATTTTGACCGGGCGGGGGTCAATTTCGATGCCCTTGACCCGGCCGTACTCGCC
>JAHDWA010000152.1 GCA_023382535.1 Anaerolineae bacterium
AATTCTGTTGAACCGTAATAAGTTGGCCGCCCGGTATCTCTACCTGATAGTACACCGCCGGCCCCTTAAAGATTGTATTGACAATATGACCTTCAAGATGATTATCGAGGCCGTTGCCGGGTGCGTGGGCAATCCGAACTCGCTCTGGCCGGATGGATACAAACACTTCCTGGTCAAGCTGCAAGTCGTCTTTCCTGGGGCAAACGAGGGTAAAGGCGCCAACCGCAACCCGGCTATACCTTTCATCTTGGGCCTCAACTCTGCCTTTGAACAGGATAGTCTCGCCGATGAACTGAGCGGCAAATACAGAATTGGGCTTTTGATAAATCTGCGTTGGGGTTCCATCCTGGACGATGACGCCATGGCTCATGACCACAATCCGGTCCGACATCGTCAGCGCCTCTTCCTGGTCGTGAGTAACATAGACGAAAGTCGTGCCCAAACGTTTATGAATATTAATCAGTTCGATTTGCATCTCCCGGCGCAGCTTTAAATCCAGGGAGCCAAGGGGTTCGTCCATCAGTAATACTTTGGGCTGCATAACCAGGGCCCGGGCCAGGGCGACCCGTTGGGACTGGCCCCCACTGAGTTGCTTGGGATAACGATCTTCGTACCCCGCCATTTTTACCAGTTCCAGCATGAAACGCACCTGCCTGGCAGTCTCGGCGCGCGGAACCTTTTTCACGATGAGACCAAAGGCTACATTTTCAGCCACAGTTTTGTGCGGAAAAAGCGCCCAGCGCTGAAAAACCATGTTGACCGGACGTTTATAGGCCGGCACATCCGTCACGTCCCTACCTTCCAAGAAAACTCGCCCCTTTGTCGGAGTTTCCAATCCAGCGCAGATGCGCAGTAAAGTTGTTTTGCCGCAACCACTCGGCCCCAACAGCGACAGGAACTCGCCGGCTTGAACTTCAAGGTTGATGTTATCCAGGGCTTTAACCTCACCAAAGTATTTCGTTACCCCTGCAAAAGATACGGTTTGACTCATGAGTCCAGTAACCTTCTCACCGTAGAAACCGGAAGGCAGCACCTGTATCGAAGCAGATTACTGCCTTCCAGGCAACTCATCCTGTGGACTTAGTTGCTTGAACTTACAATCTCGTCGTAGGCCTTGTACATTTCATCAACGGTAACATTAGGAGGTTGGGCATCGGGATCGGGCAATACACTCAAGGGGGCATTTTTGATCAACTCATTAACATTCGGCCAGCCCAATTTCTTGGCAAGTTCAGGGTCAATGAGGGAATAAGCCTTTTCGTTGGGAGGCGCAAAGCCCATCGCCGTGGTCATGTGGGCCATAGCTTCAGCGCCAATCGCGTGATTGATCCAGGCGTGGGCAGCTTCTACATTCTTGGAATCTTTATAAATAAAGTAATAGTCTGCCCACATTTTCACCGGCCCTTCTGGGACAACGGCAACAACATCAACGCCGGCTTCTCGAGCGCGGGCCGCAATACCCTCATGACAATTATTGTTCAGCACAATATCGCCGCGGATGAGCAAATCTTGGGTCTCGCCTTCGCCGTTAACAATGGTCTTGGCATTCTTAAATTGCTCCATCCCAAGCGCCTTAATCTCGGCCAGGTCATCCTGCGTCCATGTTCTGGCATCCAGGCTTTTGCCTAAAGTCATCGCCCACAAGTACATGCTGCCCAGGGGATTGTTGGTCATGCCATATTTGCCGATATACTCCTCTTTCTGGTAGAAATTCCAATCCGGTTCTGGCACCAGGTCGGCTCGGTAACAGATGGCGTCAAAGCCAACAAAAGCCGGTACAACGTAGAGTTTGCCGTCAATCCGTCCCCACCAATTCTCATCCTGAAAAACAGGTAACATCTCTTTGAGGTTGGGTAACTTGGATTCATCCAGAGGCTCCAGAATCCCCTGGTCGTACATAACCATAATATAACGGTTCATGCCAACGCCGATATCGTAGCTGCCAGGACCTCCCGCCTTGTAGAGGCTGCTGACCTCTTCGAGATTGCTGGGATAGGTGGCGTTGAGAACAATCCCGGTCTCATCGTAAAACTCTTTGAACGCTTCGGCATCCTCATAACCTAACCAGCCAATAAAGTTTAGCTGGGCGCCCATGATGGCCGAAAGGTCGGCCGGCTCTGTTTCTGCCTCTGTCTCGGCAACGGGCGCCGCAGCCGTGACCACAACTTCTTTTTCTACAATCACTTCTTTCTCAACAATGACGGTTTCTTTGACAACGACAGTTTCGACAACTCTTTCAGGAGCGGCCGGCGCCCCACACTGAGCGCCTAACACCAAGAGGGCGGTGATGATTGCCAGTAAAAGAATCACTCGCTGATTTTGGCCCCAGAGTAATCCTCGGACAAAGATACTCTCCCATTTTGTTGACATGACTTCTTCCTCCTATGGACAGGACATACTAATAATATTGCCAGATTAAATAAAACTTCTTCAACTGCTCGATAGAGATTTTTTCAATCAGCACCTCCATCTCGCCGGTAAGATCGGCTATAGCTGACCCTTCGACCAAACATTTTATAGTAGTTATAAAAACTATATGGGAATGAGCCGAGTATAACACACATTTTCTTTAATTGCAAGACTCAATTTGCCCTTGACAGCAATAAAACTTCGTGTTACACTTTGACTTATTTTAATGACTATAATAATAAAAGATTTATACCTGTGGATTTACTTGGCCGAAAATAGGCAAGATAATCACAGAAGTCAGTTTGCACACATGGGCAATAAGTTGAAATCTGGCAACGTACATCTGGTCCGGCAAATGAATCGGTCCGCCATTCTGCAACTCATCCGGGAGAACGGACCAGTTTCGCGGGTGAGCTTGGCCCGTTTAACCCATCTAACCCCCGCCACCGCTTTTTCCATTGTGGAGGAATTGGTTGATTTGGGACTGGTTCAAGAGGATGGTATTGGCAGTTCCGCCGGGGGCCGGAAACCGAAATTATTTAAATTTAATCCAAACGCTTTTGCCGCCGTGGGGGTTGACCTGCGGGCAAACCGGCTGGTCGCGGTAATCACCGATTTGGATGCTCGCCCGCTTGCCAAAATTGTCCATACGTACCAGGGAGAAATTGATGGAGCTGAGGGAGCGCGGCTCATCCATGAAGCGACCCAAGAGGTAATCCGCGTTTCGGGGATGCCTGCTGAAGCCCTGGTGGGCTTGGGTATTTCTGTACCCGGCATGATTGACGCCGCGAATGGGATGGTGGTCAAAGCGGTCAACCTGGGGTGGGAACAGGTGCCGTTACGCACCCTGTTAAGAGAGCAGCTTAATCTGCCCATTCATATCCTCGATGTAAGCGCCGCGCTGGCCATAGGAGAAACTCATTTCGGGGCCGGCAAGGGCGCCCGGAATCTGATTTGTATCAATGTGGGCAGCGGTATTGGCTCGGGTATTGTCATCGGTGAACAATTATATTGGGGCGCTGACGGCGTTGCCGGAGAAATTGGGCATATGACGGTGGACGAGGATGGACCTCTCTGCCGCTGCGGCAATTACGGCTGCCTGGAACGATTGGCGGCAGGGCCGGCGATTGTAGAGCGGGCGATCAAAGGCTTAAAGCAAGGCGCGGCCTCCTCTATCCGCACCCTCGTCAGAGATAAGCTGGAGGATGTAACCGTTGCTACCGTGGTCAAAGCCGCCAGGTTGGGCGATGATTTTGCCCGGAGCATTCTGAATGAAACGGGGCGTTATTTGGGCATGGGCATCGCTAACGTCGTCAATTTTCTCAACCCGGAGATCGTCATCGTCGGCGGGGGTGTCGCGGAGACCGCGGGCGAGACGCTGCTTGAACCCCTGCGCCAGGCGGTTAAGCTGCGAGCCTTTGAAGTCCATGCGCGTCGAGTGCGGATTGTCCCGGCCAAACTCGGCCTGGAAGCCTCGGCCATCGGTGATGCCACCTGGGCTATGATTAACGCCGGCTTGCTCGCTCCTCAACCCGGCGTTTCGGTCGAAGTAAATGAGAGCTATGCTGTTGATGCAATTTAGCCTTTTGCGGTCAACCTGGCTCCGCCACTGGACCACCCAACCGCGTAAGTCCTGGTAAAATCAAATCATCTAACGGGAGAATAAATAGTGACAATCCATAATCACGAAGATCAGGTAACACAAACCAGCGATACGCACCATAGTGGAGCCGAGCTTATCGGGCCGGAGCAGGGGGCGGTCAACGGTTACTCGCTGGGGATCGCCATTTATTTTAGGGATACCTACAATGAGCCGGGTATCCACGATGATCAGGAAGGGTTCTATGTCGTTGAAGGCAGCGGCCAGGCCAGGGTTGGCGATGAAGAGTTTGATATCCGTCCCGGCAGTGCCTTTATCGCGGCCAAAGGAGTTCCCCATTCCATCAAACGCAATCCCGACAGCGGGCCGATCAAAGTAATCTGGAGTCACGGGCCGGTGTAGTCGCGGCTGCAACGGAACAGGCCTGGCTGGTGCAAACAATTTTTATTACCGTGCCTTATGAAAATGCTGAAAAAGAAGTAGAGCTTTGGGCCAACGAAGAACGAAGTATCAATTTTCGGCGCGACCAGGCCCGGGCTTGCCGCTGTACTTCGGCCTTTATGGCGCTTGAACTGAAGCGTTACCTGGCCCGAACGTTGAGAGCCGTTGAAATTTACTTCCTGGCTGCCCCGCCGGGAAGCGGCTTGACGATTGAACTCAAAATCGAACCCGGTGCAGCCGAAAACGGCGGGTTTGCTATCAGACCCTCGGAGCAGGGAGTTGTCATTCAGGGTAAAGATCGGGCCGGGCTGGTGTACGGAGTTTATGAACTGCTCCGGCTGCAAGGATGGCGCTGGTACGCGCCCGGCGCCACAGGGGAGCACGCGCCTGCACCAAGAGACGAACTGGCGCTACCCCTGCACCCCCTTGAGGGGCAGCCGGCCCTGCCGTGGCGAGGCTTTGATTTTGCCTTTGCTTCCATGGAGTCCGCCGAATTACTGCTGTGGATGGCTCGTAATCGCCTGAACGTCTACGGCTGGCGGCCGGCCACAGGGCCGCTGGGCCGTAAGCTGGGTATGACCCCCCGTGTTGGCGGTCATATCTTTGAAACAATGCTCGACCCAGACCGCCGTCTAATGTCAGGCGAGACATTATGGGAAGCGCACCAGCCCTGGTATGGTTTGCCGAGCCATGGCGAACGGCGTAAAGAATCCGCCTTACGAACTCAATTCTGCGTTTCTCAGGAAGACCTGGCTGAATTTCTCGGCGAGGAGATTCTTCAAAAGCTGATGGATGAGTGGCGAGAAGCCGATATTATTGACATTTGGGGCTTCGATACCTGGGGGAGTACCTGTTCCTGTCCAGGTTGTCAATCTTTGGGTAATACCGCCGATCAAACGCTCTATTTTCTGTCGAGACTGCGTAATTTCCTGGATAGAATGCGCCGCCAGGGACGGCTTGATCATGAGGTCAAACTGGCGGTTTGCGCCTACGAGGGTACCGCCACGCTGGCGGGACCGGAGCGGCCGTTTCCGGCGAATCTGCTTGAAGCTGGAGATTACTGCATCTTCTATCCCATTAGCCGCTGTTACGCGCATGACCTGGCCGATACAGCGTGTGACAGAAATGTTCATTACCACACTGCTTTAACCTGTTGGCTGAAGCATCGCCCGGCCATGCCGGTGATTATCGGTGAATATTACAATGTTTCAAAATGGCAAGATCTGCCGGTTCTCTTCACCACCCGGATGCAGCGAGACATTCCAGATTACGTGAGGGCCGGTACGGCAGGTTTGACCTATATGCACGTACCGCTGGTTAACTGGGGGTTAAGGACAATCACCCAATTGTTGCACGCCCAGCTTGCCTGGGATATTTCGACTGACGGTAGCCTGCTTTTGCAGGAATACTTTGCCCATCGCTACGGCCCTTACGCCGAGGCGATGCAGCAGGTATACGCCTACGTGGAACAGGCCTGGTTATCTATCGCTCAGTGGCGGGCCTGGGGACCGTCAAGTATCTTATCTCAACTTCTGGCCTGGGATGGCGCTCCCCCGCCGGAGCCGCTGCCTCTCAACGAACACTTTGCCTCGGCTGCCGCAGCCATTAGCAGTGGTCGCCGTTCGCTGCAACTCATGCAGGCTGCCGCAGCCATTCTCGGTGATATTCGGGCCAAAGAAAGAATAAGAGCGGCCCAGACAGCCGTCAAACCTGCCGGGCAAGGGGTGAACCCGCAAGAAGAACGAAATTTAACCCCGGAGAGCCCCTTTGAGTTACGACTTGATGAAGCCAAGCGGTCTCTGGTTTATGGTTTTGATACCATGATGTTGATGGTCGAACTATTGGCTTATCATGATGCCCTTTTTCGTCATGACGACGAAGCTGCCGGGGTGGCCTGGAACCGGGTTGAGCACGCTGCTGGGGCATTAGAGTCCTATTACGTGCCCATCGGCTATGAATGGCCTGGCCCGGGCTTGGAGAGCCACGATGGCCTGACCCGCTCCCAGTTGCGCCATGTTTTGCGCCTTTGCCGCAAATATCGCCTCAGCAAAAATGAACCCACCTGATTAGCTTAAGGTGGATGAAAACTTAATTTAACCCAAAACGAGGAGGAACTCTTAAATGTCTTACGAAGCGCTGGCTAATGGTTTGATTGCGCACTGGCCCTTGAGGCAGGATTTTGAAGACCGAGCCGGTCATAGCCTGAGTGTGCGCAATCATGGGGTCAAGCTGGGTGCTGAGGGGCCGGCGGGAAGGTCAGGGGCGGCCATGTTCAATGGCAAAGATGCTTACCTGGAAGTCGAACACCATCCTGCATTGAACCTGGGTACGGAAGACTTTTCTATTGCCGGTTGGGTTTATACCGAGGCCAATCGCAGCGACGTGGTTGGCAACATTGTCAGTAAGTTTGATCCGCACACCCGCCGGGGCATGCAGCTTTATATTCTGAGCAGCACCGGCGTCACTTCGACCGCCCAGCCTAACTACCGCAATCTCCATTTTGGGATTGATAATGCCCGCTTCGACCGGGCTTGGGCCGACTGTGGCCGTCCCGGCAACGCCGTCCAAATCATGGCTTTGACCGTGGCCGGCGGCGCGCTTTATGCCAGCACCCTGGAAATTGGGGCGCAGGAAATGGGCCATCTGTGGCGGTATGAAGGCAATGGGCAGTGGCTTGACCTGGGGAATCCGCAGGGCTGCAATACCATTAGCTCTATCGTTGAGTTTGACGGCCAGATTTACTGCGGCCTGGGACGTTACATCGGGCAAGGGTCAGATTTGGGTGATTTGCCCAATCGCATCCCCGGTGGTCAGGTTTACCGGCTTGAGGCGGACGGCCGTTGGGTTTTCTGTGGTCATCCCGGGGCGGAAGACGCCACGCCCGAAGATGACCGCCTGCCCGATTTTAGCCAGCACGTGCATGCCAAAAGCCCCGAAGGCGTGGCCACCTCCGCCTTCAGCACCGGCAAAGCCGACGATGTCATCGGCTTGACGGTTTACCGCGGCAATCTCTACTGCACCAGCCATCATCGCCGCGGGGCTTTTGTCTATGAGGGCGGCCAGAACTGGAAGTATATCGGGCCGGATGAGCGCATCCTCAGCTTCGCCGTTTATCACGACCACCTGTATGCCCTCATCAACGGCGGCCCCGTTTACCGTTACGAAGGCGGCGCCGAATGGACTCATTGCGGCCGCCCGGAGAAAGCGATTCAATCCTATTCAGCGGTGACTTGTGGCGGCCAGCTCTATATCGGCACCTGGCCCGAAGCGGAGGTTTATCGGTACGACGGTGAAAAAACGTGGACGCCCATCACCAAAGAGGGCCGGGTAGGTTATGAACGAGAGCTGATGGCGACAGCCCTTTATAACGGCAAAGTTTACATCGGCTCTCTGCCGATGGCCAATGTCTGGCGGATGGATGGTCGAGACTTTACCTTCGTCGGCAACCTGGATGCAACCGCGACCTCGCTGCGGCGGGTCTGGTCAATGGCTGTTTATCAGGGCCGGCTGTTTGCCGGCACGCTGCCCTCCGGGCGGGTTTATTCGATCGAAGCGGGTAAGCTGGCTACCTGGGACCATGTCTTTCCGGCCGGCTGGCATCACCTCGCCGCCATCAAACATCGCGATGTTTTACAACTCTATGTTGATGGTAATCTGGTCGCCTCTGCTGCTGGCATTCGTTCCGGCGGGTATAATCTGGATAACGAACAGCCCTTACAAATTGGTTTTGGGGCTTATGATTATTTCAAAGGATCTATGAGCGATTTGCGCCTCTACCGGCGGGCCTTGACCATTGGAGAGATTGCGGAACTCGCCACGGCTTAAACTGAAATTTGGAGGGGGTTATGGCAGCAATTCAGATACCCTGGGCGGCCTGGCACGGGGATTATCAAATCGAGTTGACTTTTCCAGCTTCCTGGGATGTGACAGAGGCGCGGATGCAGGATGCGCCTGCTCTGTCAGACAAAGAGATTGGCGAGCGGCTCAAAACGCCGATTGCTTCAGCGCCGCTCAGACATTTGGCTCAGCACCGGCAGAATGCTGTTATTGTCGTCGAAGACATTACCCGCCCCACCCCCCTCTACCGCTTGCTGCCGCCTCTGTTGGCCGAGTTGGAAGCCGCAGGTATTCTCGGAGAACGAGTCCGCATTTTGATCGGTTCGGCCTCACACCGGCCCAATACCCGGGAAGACGCTGTTAAAAAGCTGGGCCGCAAGATCGTGGAAACGGTTGAGGTGCGGAACCATCATCCCTACGAAAACCTGGTTTCGCTGGGCATGTCGGAACGGGGCACCCCCATCCTCATGAACCGGGATTTTGTCGAAGCCGACTTGAAAATCGCTATTGGCACAGTAGTGCCGCACGAGGATGCCGGCTTTGGTGGCGGAGCAAAAGTTGTCGGGATTGGCCTGGCCGGAGTGGAAACTTTGGCGGTGATTCACGGGCGCACGGTTGCCGAAGGACCGGTGGGCCTGGGCCGGCTTGAGGGGAATTTCTGCCGGGCCGATTTTGAGGATATTGCCCTCCGGGCCGGTCTGGAGATGGCCATCAATGTGGTGATTAATTCGCAGCGTGATATTGCCGGTGTTTTTGCCGGCCATCCAATTGAAGCCCATCGAGCCGCGGTGGCGCTGGCACGGCATGTCTATGCGACCGACTTGCCCCGCGAAATGGATGTAGCCGTTTTCAATGCCTATCCCAAAGATACCGAACTGATGCTAGGGTTTAACGCGCTCAATCCCGGTTATGGGATTGGCGAGCAACTCGTCCAGCCGGACGGCACGGTCGTGGTCACAATGGCTGCCTCCGAAGGATATGGTTTTCATTCTATTAACACCCGCCAGGGATTTGCCTATAGCCCGGAGTTAGCCTGGGGGCGGCGTTTGATTGTCTATTCGCCCAACCTAACCCGGGCGGACATTCAACGATTCTGTCCGGAGGGCACTTTGCTCTTTAAGGAGTGGCCGAGTCTCGTCGAGATGTTGGAAGTGCAATACCCCGGCCAGACCCGGGTCGTCGTGCTGCCCTATGGAACTATTCAGCTTGGTGGCGGCGAGCATACGAGCTAAGAGGTTTAGGGATGAAAAAGATTTTGGTGATGGGCGCCATTTCCTTGAATCGTAATCAGCAAGCTCGCCTGGCTGCCTATGGCGATTTGAAATTTCACCAACAGCTTCCTGCAAACCGAGCAGCCTTGCTGGGACTTTTGGAGGACGTTAATATTGCCCTCCTCTACGAAGTTCCCCTCGACGGCGACTTACTGAAAGCGGCCAGACATCTGGAAATGATCTCGCTCTGGTCGGCTGGTTTTGATAATGTGGACCTTAAGGCCGCTCGAGAATTGGGTATCACCGTCTGTCATGCGCCCGGCTGCTCGGCCACGGCCATTGCAGAGCACACTATCGCTGCGGCAATTTACTTTACCCATCGGCTCGGTGAAGCCGACCGCCACGTACGGGCCGGGGGCTATTCATGGGAAGCCTTCAATACCCCCGAACTGCGTGGACAGACCTTTGGGATCATCGGCCTGGGCCGTATTGGAACACGGGTGGCCGAATATGCTCGGGCGTTGGGCTGTAGAATAATCGCCTACACCCGCCGGCCTTCGCCGGAACGGGCCGCTGCCCTGGCTCTCACTTTTGTAGAGCTGGAAACCCTTCTTCGAGAGAGTGACATCATCTCGCTTAATATTGCCTTGACCCCCGAAACAGCCGGTTTGATTGGTCAAAAAGAATTTGCCCAGATGGAGCGACGGCCCATTTTGATCAATACGGCCCGAGGCAGGGTAGTTGATCAAACAGCTTTATTGACAGCCCTGGAAACGGGGCAAATCCGGGCTGCGGCGCTGGATGTCTTACGCGAGGAGCCGCCGGATGTCACTGAACCCTTGTTGAAACTAGAGAATATCTTACTAACTCCCCACAGCGGGGGTTCGAGCCGCCAGACCTTTGAGTGTCTGAGCGAATTATGCGTTCAAAATGTCGAAGCTTTTTTGGCCGGAAAACCTCGATATGTCATTACCCTGTCAACTACCCGCGCTTAGGTTTGTTTCCTAAAAATTGTTCAAGCATCCGGGTATTGCCGGGCAAAAGACGGATAGATGCGGGCGATGGCCCGGCGTTGTTGCGCTCGTTCCAGCCAGTCCGGCCAGCTGAGCGAGTGTTGTACAACGTGATACATTTAAGATGCGTACTCAAAGAAGAGTTCGATACCCTAAGTTAGATTGACCCAGATGTGCTCTACTCGAATGCGACGGTCACCTCCAGTGCGGAAATTGCAGTCCACATGGGCGTGACTGGAATGGGCGTTCACATAAAAAGAAGTGGTCAGCTTGATCCAAACGATGT
>JAHDWA010000153.1 GCA_023382535.1 Anaerolineae bacterium
GCTTTGTTTGATAATGGAGGTATCAAACACAGAAATGGCCCTTAATCAAGTTTTAGAGGAGGCAGCCGTGCAGATTGCCTATTTTACCAACACCTATTTGCCTGTGGTTAGCGGCGTGGTGCAAGCCGTTCACACCTTCCGGCGCATGCTTTCCCAGCAGGGGCACAACGTTTTCATTTTTGCCCAGGATGGCAGAGGCTACCAGGATAAAGAACCATTTGTGTTTCGCTATCCGGCCTTTACCCTGCCCATGCACCCCAACTATCCGATCACTCTCCCGATTTCGCAGAAGGTTAATTGGCTGCTGCCCACGCTCAAACTGGACGTAATTCACAGCCACCATCCCTTTTTGCTGGGCGCAATTGCAGCCAAAAAAGCGTCTGAACTGGATGTGCCGCTGGTATTTACCTACCACACTCGCTATCAGGAGTACAGCCATTACGTGCCGTTGAATCAGAAACTGGTCAAGGCTGTGATTAGAGGACATCTGTCAGATTATATGCAGAAATGCCACCATATTATCGTCTCCAGCCACAGCAGTAAAGAGGAACTGGCTAATGTTTATGGCATTTCCGACCAGATTACAGTGGTTCCCATGGGATTGGATTTGTCCCTGTGGGCTGCGGCGGATGGTCAACCGGTGCGCCTGGCGCGAGGCTGGGCGGATGATGCCGTGCTGATTTCGGTGGGGCGATTGGCCAAAGAAAAGAATTGGCCAACCCTGCTTAAGGCGGTGGCCTCAACCCTTAAAACTCGGTCGGGAACTCGTTTTGTCCTCATCGGCGACGGGAACGAACGAAAATCGCTGGAAAAACTGGCTCAGGAGTTGGGCATCGCGCCACAGGTTGAATTTACCGGCGTCCTTCCCCACTCGCAGGTTATTGCCCACTTGAAAGCGGCTGACTTGTTCTGTTTTGCTTCAATCACCGAGACCCAGGGGCTTGTGACCCTGGAGGCAATGGCCGCCGGGCTGCCCGTAGTAGCTGTTAATGCCAGCGGCACTTGCGATGCAGTGACTCACGAGAGCGAAGGTCTCCTGACCCCAAACCAGGATTTGGCCCTGTCACAGGCTATAAGTCGGGTACTGGATAGTCCGGCTCTAAGGAACCGGCTGGCCGACGCTGCCCTGAAACGGGTACAAACCTTCAATATTGAGGTGCAGGCTGGTAAAATTGTGTCAGTGTACGAACAAGCCAGGGAAGATCACCGCGCTGGACACTATGTACACGTCGCCATCCCTCAACTGCCGCGCTGGTCTGATTCATTCCCTTTGTCAGTGTGACTTCCTTACAATGTAAGTGAAGCTTGCCCCGCTGCTAAAGTTGGCCTAAAATTGAGAAGTGTTTCGAGTGGTTGAAGCGTTACAATAAGATATAAACCCTCGCTTTTTACAGACCGAAAGGAATTATCCGATGACTCTAAACCTTCTCCAAACTCTCGACCACGCCCTCCAAACCCACATCCGCCCGGCGACGTTTCCGCTGGCGGTGCGGATGATCGCCGAGGGCGAGGCGCTGCCGGAACGAGCCAAGCGGCCCAAGGCTGATTTTGGCGAAGAGATGGCCATTTGCCAGGCGCTGGCCATGGTCCGCCACACCGGGCGGGTCATTGCTATGAACGGCGAGGATCTGTCCTGCCCGCTGGCCAAGGCGGTCTGGGGGTTTGAGCCGCTGCTGGGCTATTTTCTCAACGGCATGACCTGCGCCGGCATGTACACCGAAACCCCGGCGGCCGGGGCCGTCACCGAGGCGGGGGTGGACAAGTGGGATTACCGGCAGTGGGCTTACGTGGCCGCCGCGCCGCTGTCACGCTGCACCTTCGAGCCGCACGTGGTTGTCATTTATGGCAACTCGGCCCAGGTGATGCGGCTGGTCACGGCCCGGCTGTGGAAAACGGGCGGGCGGATCGAGTCCAGCTTCTCCGGGCGGATTGACTGCGCCGACGCGGTCATCACCACCATGAAAACGGACGAGTGCCAGGTCATCCTGCCCTGCTACGGCGACCGCGTCTTTGCCCAGGCCGGCGACGGCGAGATGGCCTTTACCATCCCCTTCGGCAAGATCGAGATGGTTTTGGAAGGGCTGGCCGGGACGCACCAGGGCGGGATTCGCTACCCTATCCCCAAGTTTCTGAGCTACACCGGCGAGTTCCCGGAACAGTATGTGAAGATGGAAGAGCTGTGGAAGGATGAAGGCGGAAGGCGGAAGGATGAAGATTAAGAATTTCATCCTCGTCGGGCGCCCCGCGCTCGGCAGTCCCTCATCCTTCATCCTTTTGGTTGTGCTGCTGGCTATCCTGATTTTGCTGGCCGGCTGCCGGCGGGCCGGGCAGAATGATTTAGCCGGTATTGGGGTCAATGTGACCGTTAATCCTAACCCGCCGCAGGTGGGCCAGGCGGCAGTGACAGTCACCCTCAGCGAGGCCGACGGCCAGCCTATTACCGGGGCAGAGGTCGAGTTGGAAGGCAACATGACCCATGCCGGGATGGCCCCGACCCTGGCCCAGCCCAGTGAAGTATCGCCGGGCCGCTACGAAGCCGCCCTTGACTTCACCATGGCCGGCGATTGGTTCATCCTCGTCCGGGCCACCCTGCCCGATGGCCGCAAGCTGGAGCGCCAGGTGGATGTGCCGGGGGTAAAAGGAGAATAAATTGTGAATTGCGAGTGAAAAGAGCCGGAGAAACTCATTAATAATTCACAATTGACAATTCACAATTGACAATTGGGAGGGATTGCATGCCACCACCTCAAACCGCCGAACACCAACGCCTGGCCGACTCGGAGAAGCGGCAGAGTGATTGGAAAAATTGGGGACCGTATGTCAGCGAGCGGGCCTGGGGCACGGTCCGCGAGGATTACAGCGCCACCGGCGACGCCTGGGACTACTTGACTCACGACCACGCCCGCAGCCGGGCCTATCGCTGGAATGAGGACGGGCTGGGCGGGGTATGCAACCGCTTCCAGAATATCTGCCTGGCGGTGGCCCTCTGGAACGGGCGCGACCCCATCCTCAAAGAGCGCCTGTTTGGCTTGAGCGGCCCGGAAGGCAATCACGGCGAGGATGTCAAAGAGTATTACTTTTACCTCGACAGCACCCCCACCCACTCCTACATGAAAATGCTCTACAAATATCCCCAGGTCGAGTACCCCTACGCCTGGCTGGTTGACGAGAACCGGCGGCGCGGGCGCACCACCCCCGAATTTGAGTTGATTGACGCGCTGCACGATGCTTTCGCCGCCGGCCGCTACTTTGATGTGTTTATTGAGTATGCCAAGGCCGACCAGGAGGATATTTTATGCCGCATCACCGCGGTCAATCGCGGGCCGGAGCCGGCCCCGCTCCACATTCTGCCGCACCTGTGGTATCGCAACACCTGGTCGTGGGGGCATAACCCGGCCCGGCCGGAGCTGCGAGCCATTGATTTTGGCACCGTCCATGCGGAACAGCGCCACCTGGGCGACCGCTGGTGGCACGTCAGCGGCCTGGGGGCGCTGCAAAACTTACCCTTGCAAGAGGCGGCTTTTCTGCTCTTTACCGAAAACGACACCAACACCGAGCGCCTTTTCGGCGTGCCCAACGCCAGCCCCTACGTCAAAGATGGCATTCACGAGGCGGTCGTGCATGGCCGGCTAGACCTCGTCAACCCGGCCTGCACCGGCACAAAAGTCGCTGCCCATTTTCGGGCAATGGTAGCGCCGGGGGAAACGGCGGTGGTGCAGGTCCGCTTTACCAATATCCCGCTGGATACGCCCTTTGACGATTTTGAGCCGGTTTTTGCCCAGCGTATCCGGGAGGCTGACGAGTTTTACGCGGCCATCCAGGCCCCCACCCTGAGCGAGGACGAACAGCGCATTCAGCGCCAGGCCTTTGCCGGGCTGCTCTGGAGCAAGCAGTTCTATCACTACGGCGTCCAGCTCTGGCTGGACGGCGACCCGTCCAGCCCCCCCCCGCCGGTCTCGCGGAAATATATCCGCAACATGGAGTGGAGCCACCTCTATAACCTCGACGTGCTGTCCATGCCCGACAAGTGGGAGTATCCCTGGTATGCCGCCTGGGACCTGGCTTTTCACTGCATCCCGATTGCCATGATTGACCCGGAACTGGCCAAGCGCCAGCTCATTCTGCTGCTGCGCGAGTGGTACATGCATCCCAACGGCCAGGTTCCGGCCTACGAATGGACCTTTAGCGATGTCAACCCGCCGGTGCATGCCTGGGCCGCCTGGCGGGTCTACAAAATCACCCGCAATGTGACCGGCCGGGCCGACCTGACCTTTTTGGAGCGAGTCTTTCACAAGTTACTGCTCAATTTTACCTGGTGGGTCAACCGCAAGGACACCGAAGGCAACAACATCTTCCAGGGCGGCTTTTTGGGGCTGGACAATATCGGCGTGTTTGACCGCAGCAAGCCACTGCCCACCGGCGGCTTCATCGAGCAGGCCGACGGCACGGCCTGGATGGGCATGTACTGCCTGAACATGCTGGCCATCGCCCTGGAATTGGCCCGCCACGACCGGGCCTACGAGGACGTGGCGACCAAATTTTTTGAGCACTTTATCTACATCGCCAACGCCATCGGCAACCTGGGTGACGGGTTCAGCCTGTGGGATGAGGAGGATGGCTTCTTCTACGACGTGCTGCACCTGCCCAACGGCCGGCACGTCCCGCTCAAGATTCGCTCCCTGGTCGGCCTGATCCCGCTGTTTGCCGTCGAGACGCTGGAACCGGATTTGCTGGAAAAACTGCCGCGCTTCCGCCAGCGCATGGAGTGGTTTCTGGAATACCGGCCTAAACTCGTCCAGAATATCGCCTCGCTGACCGCCCCCGGCGAAGGCGGCCGCCGCCTGCTGGCCATCGCCGACCGGCCCAAGCTGGAGCTGATTTTGCCGCGCATGCTCGACCCGGCCCAATTTTTGTCGGATTACGGCCTGCGGGCGCTCTCCAAGCGGCACGCGACGGAACCCTACTACTTTAACGCCAACGGCCAGGTCCATATCGTCCATTATGAACCGGCGGAGTCGAGCAGCGGGCTGTTTGGCGGCAACTCCAACTGGCGCGGGCCGATCTGGTTCCCGGTCAACTTTTTGATGGTCGAGTCGCTGCAGAAGTACCACCACTACTACGGCGAGTCGCTCAAGGTGGAACTGCCGCGCTATTCGGGGCGGTGGGTCAACTTGGACGAGGTTGCGACGGATCTATCTCGCCGCTTGATGGGCATCTTCCGGCGCGACGAAGCCAACGGCGCTCGGCGGCCTGTCTTCGGCGGGATTGACCTGTTCCAGACCGACCCGCACTGGCGCGACTACCTTCCCTTTTACGAATATTTCCACGGAGATAACGGGGCCGGCCTTGGGGCCAGCCATCAAACCGGCTGGACGGCGCTGGTGGCGAAGTTGATCCAGCAGAGTGGGGGACAGGAAGCGTGAGGTGTGAGGACTACAAATGAATGAAGAACAACGCTTTGTTATGCCCCAAGAGCTTATTGACACGCTACGAACTGCCCGTCATGTTGTCGTACTCACCGGAGCTGGCATCTCTGCGGAGAGTGGTCTACCCACGTTTCGGGATAGATTGACCGGTTTGTGGGCGCAATACAAGCCCGAAGAACTTTCAACCCCGCAAGCATTTCGTCATAATCCCGGCTTGGTATGGGAATGGCACGCTGAATTACGTCGCGCTATGGCCGAAGCTGTACCCAATGCCGGGCATTTAGCCTTAGCGCAAATGGAACAAAAAATCCCTCAGTTTACTTTACTGACTCAAAACATTGACGGGCTGCATCAGCGAGCGGGTAGTCGCAATGTCATTGAACTTCATGGCAATATAGCTCGGACAAAATGCGCCGATGAAGATGTTATAGTGGAGGCCTGGGAGGAAACAGGGGAAATACCGCCGCGCTGCCCTCACTGCCGGGGATTGCTCCGGCCAGATGTTGTCTGGTTTGGCGAGATGCTGCCTAAAGAAGCCCTGGCCCTGGCAAATACAGCCGCAAAAGAGTGCGATGTCTTCTTTTCGATTGGCACATCAGGAGTGGTTGAGCCGGCAGCCTCGCTGGCCTATCGTGCGATGGAAAAGGGGGCGACGGTAGTCATCATAAATCTAGATGTGCAAACCAACCTATCCTCAAAGTATTACAAAATTCACGCCGCTGCGGGAATAATTCTGCCAATTCTATTGCAAGCCTGGTCAACCGAAGATTAATGCTGCCGGCTGTCGGTGGTCAGCGGTCGTCTTTTACGCGCTCAGCCGCTGTTTCTCGCGGTCGTCGGGTCGGGGCACTCGTTTGAGCACGGCCAGATCGCTTTTAGTTAAGTGATCGGATCGGGCTGCGGGCAACTGGGGGACAGGTTTGGCAGCTATAGCGGGGCGTCTGGTGTCACTATCCCCTAATCTTATTTTCGGTTTGGCTACAACTTCCGGGGTATCGCTGCCACCCATCGGCACCTCAAGCTCGACCTGGGTGTCGGTTCGCTCGTCCTGCTCCAGGCGCAGCCGCTGGACGTTCCCCACGTCCACCCCGTCAACCGAAGCCAGCATTTGATCAAGGACTACGTTTGAGATTTCGGGGAACTGCTGCTGGAGCTGGCTGGCATATCGGGTCAGCCATTGGCTGTCAATCTGCCGTCCCTGCATACGTTTGATCGCATCAATAATGGCGTCGGGGATAACCCGACCGGTCAAGGTGATGGGCTGGGTCGTGTTTAAGATAACCCCGACGGAAGGCAGGCTTTTTTCCAACTCATTTTTAACCCCGGCCAGGAGGGTGTTATAACGCTCCGTACCCGGAGCCAGGGCCAGCACGCCATCCAGAGACGTCGCTCCGGCGGCCAGCGGCTTATTTTTCTCCAAAGCGGCCACTTGATTCACCAGGGCTTCGCGCATTTTCACTTGAACCTGCTGGCGGCGCTCGGCATCACTGACCTGCACCAATTGGGCCAATCTGGCCCTGTTCCCGCCCGCCGCCCGCAGCAGGTCAAAACTGCACCACAGGTCAAGCGTCAAATCATTAGGCACGCTGTAAGCAAAAATGCCCGGCACCGTTACTTCCATGGGGTGATCCCGCACTTCCAGGGTCCGCACAATCTGCTCCAATCCAGGCACAACAAAGACCATGCCCGGCCCGGTAACGCGGTTAAACCGTCCGAGCCGGTAGACCACCAGACGCCTTTCTTCAGGTACGATATGCATCATCGCCATGAACAGCTTGATAAAAACGAAAATCAGGACTACAGCGCCAATAATTCCAAGAATAATCCAAAGCGTTTGCATCCCTTACAACTCCTGTTCTGCATACTGGCTGAGGTATTGATCCAACAGCGGGCTGAACAGCTTCTGTCCGTCGGCGGTCAGCACCCCCCGGCGCACCAGATGGTCTACCAGGTCCTGATCCTCGCCGGTGACCGCCTCGCGGGCCACCCGGGCCAACACCTGCTGCTCTTCTTCGTGCAGCCCGCGCAAAATGCGCTGGCACTCCTGCTGCACGTCCGGCTGCGCCGCCAGGTAAGTGACCGGGTTGACCCCGGCCATCCCCTGGGAAACCCAGGTATCGAAGACGATTTTCAGCAGCCGGGCATGGCCCCCGGCCAACTGGCGAATCTCGGCCAGGTCTCGCTCCCGCAGCGGGTTCCCCTCCCCTTCGTTCAGGTGCTTGAGCATCTGGTGAGCATCCTCGGCCGTGTACGGTTCCAGGGCATAAATATGGTGGCGAAAGAGGTCGTAAAATTTTGACTCTTCTTCCAGGTTATGGCTTCGCCCCAGCACGTGGGGCAGGCGCTTGGTAAAAACTAGGTAACTCAACGCCTCGCGGTTGCCTTCGCTGCGCAGGCCGTTCAGCCGTTCCAGCATCGCCAGCGGCCCGGCTTCCAGGGCCGCATCAAAATCGTCCAGCACAAACATCACCTGGTGTCCCAGGTCCTGGCACAGCCACTCCAGGCGCGAGCGCAGCAGGTTCAGGATTCGTTCTTCTTCGGAAATCGGAATAATTTTCGACGCGTCGGGAGGCGGCGAGAGGGCCTCGCTCGCCTGGTTGAGCGCATCCAGCATGATTTTCCACAAGCTGATCGGCGTCTCTTCCCAGTAAGTGGTATCCACAATCGGAAAATGCAGCCGGGTTACATCTTGCTTCAATTGAGACGCATGCTCGTCAATCTCGCGCAAGAAATTAACAATATTGGATTTGCCGCTCCCGGCCAACCCGACAAAGGCCAGTGATTCGCCGCGCCGGGCAAAGCGGATAATTAACTCAATCTCATTCCGACGAAAAGCGCCTTGATAACGGCGGGTTGCATTGGTTGGCATGCAAGCTTTGGCTCCATTGGAATATTTATTAATAACAAGCGAATACGTGAAGGGGAAAAGTAGACTAACTAAAAGGGGTAGGGTTTGTGGTTAACTTAGATTACAATATAAATATCGCAGTGTCAACTGGAAATACAAAAGGCGGGATACCCTCCCGCCTTTTATATTTCAACTGGACAATCCCAAAGGCAAGATTATGAGGACGAGGCTCGCGCCAAACGTTCTGTCTCGCGTTTGCAATCAATACAGAGAGTGGTTTCAGGGAAAATTTCCAATCGCTCCGGATCAATCGGTTTGCCGCATCTTTCGCAAATACCATAGCCGCGTTCTTGAGCTTGCTTGATGGCGTGGTCTATGTCTTCCAGCTTGCGCTCTAGCGACAGGATGAGCGAATACATTTTGTCTCGCTCGATCAACTCGGAGGCCACCTCGTCAACATCCTCAATCTCCACTTCGGTCCGGAGCTCTCGGCGCAAATTCTCCAGTTCTGCCAGCGTGTGTTCGCGTTCCTGCTTGAGCAGCGCCAGTTGTGTTTTGGTAACCTTTTTAGTCATTGCTGCCTTACTCCTTTCTAGATGACGGCGTATCATCTAAAAATGGGAAAATCCAGGTATCTTCTAAAGCATTCCCCCTCAGACATCTTGTCTGGTATCGCCTTTGATATCCTGATCAAAAAATTTCTATAAATAGAGAAAGTGCCAAATTTGGCGCTGAGTTATACCACAATTAACCATAAATGCAAATAACATCAGCCCATTTGCAAAGCTTTGATCTAAAACCAGTCACCGGCCTGAATATAGACCGGACTATCGGCGACGGCTTTATCCAGCCAGGAGCAGGTATCTTCATTCCCTTGCAGCCGGCCCAGGCGGCGGGCATCCTGGGCCGTGAGATAACCGCACAGAATCTGGGTCATTGTGCCGATATCGGTTTCCACGTGAGGCTTGCGGCCATCGGCGGAGCGAGTTTCAGCCCGGCCGTCAACAAGACGGAAGAGCAGCGGCTCTTCATTGGTTGGGATCAGCGGATCGCTGACCCGGATCACGCGCTCGCCCGACATATGCCGGGCATAAAAACGTTTGGTCAGGGCCATGGATAAGTTGATGATCCGCGCTACCGGGCCGGGGGTAACATGGCACAGGTCATAAAAGATATGGCTGCGATGTTGGGCGTCTTCGGCTTTGGGCTGGCGCAGGCTGTGGCGGAGCGGCGTGTCGGGCGGGGCCAGATACTCGATCACATCTGCCTCATTCTGAGCGGCCAGGTAGCCGATCAAGCCGCGATAAGCCTTATCTTCGGCGGCAAAAAATTCCTTGAGCTGCAGCACCCGCTCGCCGGTTTTGCTAAACTGGATCTCGTAGGCGTAATAACCTTCAATCGTACCGTCATTATCAAAGACCATGATGTTGGGCCAGCGGGCAATTATTTTGTCCCACCATTCGTTGCTGCGCGTGAACCAGCCGTTATGCCAGGTCAATTGACCTTTATACATCACCCGCATCATCAGTAGATCCGCCGGGGTGAAAGGCCGAACTTGATGTCCCTCGGAAAAAACAGTTAAATTGTGAGGATTGATGCGATAGGCGTGCAGGTCGCCGATGGGACCATAGCCGAACTGGCGGTAATATTTATGGGAGTGCGGAAAAAGGACCGACATCGCCCGGCCTTCGGCGACCATACGGACAATGGAGAAATCCATCATCTTGCCGGCCACGCCTCTGCGTTGAAATTGGGGCAAAACCGCTACCCCGGTGACGGCTCCCACACTGATCGGTACCCCGCTCAGCCACATTTGCGCCGGAAAGACGGCGACGCTGCCGATGACTTCACCCTGGTACTCGGCCACAATAATGTTCGAGGAATTGTACCGGGGATTATCTTGCAGGTCGGCCAGGCACTCCGCTTCACTGCCACCGTAGCTCGTCGCGCGGACGTAGGCCACCTTTTCCAATTCATCGGGCAGAATGGGTCTTACCGTGACAGAGTCGAGCATGGTCGTTTCCTTGCCGGAGCAAAGTGCTCCCTGGTATTTTCTTACGATAAATAGTATTACAGCGCAATGTTGACCACGGCTGAGAGACCAAGTTGAGCCAATTTGG
>JAHDWA010000154.1 GCA_023382535.1 Anaerolineae bacterium
GGGTAGCAGGTAGCAAAATGTTACTTGCTACTCTGCTACTTTGTTCCTTTATTCCCCTGTTACTCTGCTACTTTGCTACCCTGCCTCCATAAATCATTTAGAAAGGAAAGACAAATGTCCACCACAACTACTGTACAACTGAGCGTGACCAATACCCGGACCGGGCAGGTGACGTTGAACGAAACGTTCCATATTGCGGCGGATCTGACGGGTGTTCTTATCGAACAACTCGAAGCGATCGTCGCCACCCTGCCGCCCAAGCGGGTGCGGATGTCGCGCCAACAAGAAAAAGGGACGACGATCATTGACCTGGAAGTGCTGCCTGAGGGCGGGGCCTCGCCCCGCACCAGGAACACGCCCCAGCCCACCTTTGCCGACCGCTACCGGCGGAAAGGGAAGGTCCGCGATGGCCACGCCTGACACGCCCTTGCCGCGCCTGCTCACCGCCGCCCGGCAGGTCCTGGCCGATGCGGCCCGCTATCGCCTCGACGGGCAATTGGCCGTCAGCCCCGAAACCCTCACCGTTCTCGAAATAGCTGTGGCGGCCTGGGACGACTTGTTCCGAACGGCTTCTGTCCAGATTATCGTCACTGATGGGGCCGCTCTCCGGCTCGACGCCTGCCTGCACCTGCCGCCCACTCAGGCCCGCCGCCTGGCCGATCACCTCATCGCCGCCTGCCAGGGCCAGACCGCGCCCAAAAAGTCCGAGGCGGTGATCACCTTCAACCGGACCAGCGGGCCGTACGGTTTTCTCTCCAACTTCGCCCGCACGCCCCTCCGTCTGAAAGAGACGATCTGGCCTACGGTTGAGCACTACTACCAGGCCCAGAAATTCGCCGGGACCGAGCACGAGCAGCTCATCCGTCTGGCCGCCTCGCCGGCCCTGGCCGCTCACCTGGGGCGCGATCGCACCCGTCCGCTGCGCCCCGACTGGCCTGACGTCCGCCTGGAGGTGATGCGGGAAGCCCTGCGAGCCAAATTCAGCCAGCACTCCCGCCTGCGCCGGCAGCTCCTGGCCACCGGCAGCGCCCGTCTGGTCGAGCGCACTCGCCGCGACGCCTATTGGGGCGACGGCGGCGACGGGCGCGGCCAGAACCACCTGGGCCGCCTGTTGATGCAGCTTCGCGATCAGCTCAGAAAGGAGGTCGCCAATGACCCTGCTGCTCAGCCTTGAATATGACCTGCGTCCGGAACTGGTCGCCTACCAGCATTTGCTGCTCAGGTTGTTTGACGCCCAGGCCGATCTGCGCCGGACCGACTTCGCCCGGACCGCCCGCCAGACTCGGCTCTTCCGCGGCCGGGCCGACCTGTGGCTGAACCGAACCCTGGACGACCTAGCCTTCAACTTCACCGACATGACCGCTGGCGAGCACCTGGCCGTCCTGACCCTCGGCCAGGAAGCGGCGGCTGCTCTACTGGCTCAGGCCCAAAGCGCCGCCGACCCGGAAGCCGTCTACCTGGCCGCCCTGACGGCCGATCTGCTGGCCGAAGCCGGGCGGATCATGGGCATCATCGCCTCGCGCCTGGCCGGCCTGGGGCTGCTTGATGGCTACCTCCTGGGTGAAGCCGAAGGAGGTCAGAATTGAAACCCAATTCCCCTCGTCCCCGCCGCATGCCTCGCCCGGCCGGAACCCGCTCCCAGCCGGGCCGGCCCCACCCGCCGGATCCCGCCGAAGTCCGGCAGGCCCCGGTCGTCGAAATCAGCCAATTGATCGAGCGTGTCTGCGCTATTAGCCGCCTCAGCCCCTGGGTGGTCTTCTCAGATTGGCTGGGGATGGCCGAGGCGGCCATGCGCCGGCAAACCCTCAATCTCAAGGCCTATGCCCTGACCGGCCAGTTCGTCCCCGACCCGCCCGACGTGGCCGACATCTTCCGCCGGGCCAGGGAACGGTATATCGCCGCCTCCCGCACCTATCCGGCCACCTACCGCGAGATGCAGACCGCCTTTACCCAGGTGCTGGCCCTGCTGGAAACCGCCGCTCAGCCCGGTCTGGAGGCTTATGTCCAGACCAGCCAGACCCCCGATATCATCGGCCAGGTCTTCCTGCGCTGTATCAACCCCGGCCCGGCCTGGTGGCCTTACTTCCCGCCCTGGCCGGAGGCGCTGGCCTCTGGCCGCGCCCTCATCCCCAACGGCCGCGATCAAATCCTGGAACGGCTCATTCAAGCCGGGCTGGACTACCGCCAGGACACCCCCAACCCCCTCAACCCGGAGCCGGGAGAACGCTTTCAGGAATGGTTTCTGGCCGTCCTGCCCTATGTCGAGCCGCTGATCTTTGGCCCCAACCTCGTTGGTTCCAGCGCGATGCTACTGGCTCTGGCCGTCCAGTTCCAGGATTGGGCCCGCCACTGGGGCCTGGTCCGCTTTTATGTGCCGCACCCGGAGCCGCTGTTGGAACGGATGATGAGCTTGAACGGGATGCTGTACGGTCTCAACGGCTACGCCATTGATCTGATCAAGACCCACAATGATCTCATTGACCACTATCAGAATCAAATAGCCGTTGCCCCTGCGCCGCCTCCGGCCGAGACCGAGCCAGTCCCGGAGCGCGACGGGATGCCTGCTCCCCAGCTGGACGCACGGGCCACTACCGGACGCGGTCCCAGTTTTGAAGAGTTATTCCGAAAGTAGTGACAAGGAGTGTCTAACAATGAACCTTAACCGCGACGACGATGGAATTGTGCTCTATGCCGGCCGATTTTTTGAGACCCGGCTGCAAGCGGGCGACCCATCAGAACCACCCCTGATCATCCTCAGTCTGATCACCATCGAGACGAACCAGGCTCTGGTGCTAACCCTGGAGGAAATGGCCGAACTGTTCCAGGCGGCGGCCGCTGCCATGGCCGCTCTGGCCGGTTCTTCGCTTAACACTGCCCTCCCTCTGCTCGCAGATGAGCGGCTCGGGCCGGGCCAGCTTCCCGCTCCGGGCGAGGGGCAAGACGTTACGGTCGTCTTCCCCACCCGGCACTCCCCTTGAAAGGTAGGCAGCCATGGCCCCCAGACAAGCGAAATATTCGCCGGAAGCGGCGCTGATGCAGCGATTGGTGGAGATTGTGTTTGCTCCTCCCGAAACGGCCCTGGCCTGGCTGGCCCGGATCGGTCTGGCCGTCGAGCCGGATGAAACCGGGAAGATTCTGGCCATCTACAACCCGGCGCTGAAGCTGCGCACCGCCCTGGTTTACCCCGGCGATCCCATAACCCGTGCCTGCTGTCTCGGTTTTGCCACGGCCGGGGTTCACTGGCCGAGCCTCTACCCCGGCCTGCTCGAGGCCGTCAACGCTGAGTGGCAGCGCCACCGGCCGGTCAAACCGGAGCGGGCGGTTCGGCGCTTTAGTCAATTGCTAAAGCACAGCCGATCAGGCACTACACTCAAAGTGGAAATCCGTTGCGACACTTCGGGAGCAGGGCCATGACCTCTCCACCGCTAGCTGGCGAGAGTATGGCTGAACTATGCCTGGACGAGCCGGGAACCGGACTGGTCCTCTGCTATCGTCTGCGCGGGCCAACTCCTCTGGTTGAGGCGGTGGCAATCACCCTCGGCCAACTGATCGTCTCGTCCCACCGCTTGGAGCGGCGGGTCCGGCTCTACCTGGTCCTGCTCGGCCAAAGCGACGCTGCCGGCCGCTGCCGGCTCTACCAGGAACAGTTAGCCACCCTGGTGGGTGTGTCCCCTCGCCACCTGCGCCGCCTGCTGGCCGACCTGGCTGCTGTCGGGCTGGTCCACATCCACCCCTATCCCCGGCCCCAGCCTAACGGTTACTTCCTACCGCTGCTGGCGGCCCTCAAAGAGTCCGCCAGCCCGGCTCTGGCGGACTCAACTGCGTCCGCTAAAGAAGGAACAGCAGCGCAGCGGGCGGAGTCCCCCATGAGTCATGAACATGATGATGAGACCCTAGCTAATAAGCTCAACTCGCACCTGCTGTTTCTGCACGAAGGGCAGCGCCAGGCTCGGCTGGCCCAGCCCCACTGCACTTCAGGCTATCTGCACGCCTGGGATGCGTGGTGGGCCGCCGGGCAGTTTGGCCGGCTGCGCAACCCGGCCGGCTGGGCCAACCTGCAAATCAGGCAGGGCCGCCGGCCACCCGTGGCTCCAACCCCCTTGCCACTGTTGGTGGTGGAGTCGCCCGCAGTGACAGAACCGGTCGAAGCCCCCAGCGCCGAAGAGATCCTGTGGCAGAGGGTTTTGGCGCAGCTGCAGCTCCAAATGACCCGGGCTACCTTTGATACCTGGCTCGGCGACACCCGGCTGGCCGCCAGGGAGGGTGACTGTTTCATTGTCGCCGTCAAAAGCGGCTTTGCCTGTGACTGGCTCGACCACCGCCTGCACGGGATCATCAAACGCGCCATCGCGCAGGCCACCGGCCTGCCCCCCGACCAGATCCAACTCCGCTTCCGGGTCGGCGCTGGTTGAAGCCAGCTGGCCGCCGAGAGCGCTTCGCCTCCCCTCGCGCTTCGCGCACCCCTTGGGGGTGTGGGGGACCACCGACCGCAGACCGCAGCAGAATAAAGGCGGTCAGCCGTCCGCCGTCGGCGGTCCTTTCTTCAATGAAAAGTTTTTTGATGATTTCTTAATATCTGGCTACTGACGACTGACTACTTCAATACTCATTCCTGGAGGTATTACTCTTATGTCCACAACCAAAAAACCAAACTCACTCTTTTCCCCCGGCCGGGTCATCTACCCACCCCGGGTGCAGCGAGCGCTGCGCCGGGCCGGTGTGCATGGCGTCAGCCTGCTGGCCCGCCACCTGACCGGAGAATGGGGTCAGGTTGACCTGAAACGGTCCCGGGTCAATCGCTGGGCCATTGCCCACAGGCAGGACCACAACAAGCCGGTCATTTCCCGTTTCCCTCTCTCGCCCGAGGAGCGGATTCTGATTATCACTCGCCGTCTCCATACGCCCGGCCGCCGGGAAACCACTTTCATCCTCAGCCGTGAAGCCGAGGCACGACCCCGGCCCAAGACCGAGTTGGTCCGGCGCAGGGGGCGGGCCAAATCCAAGCGCGAACGGCAGCCGGTCAAGGCGGTCAAGCCGGGGAGGGTCAAGTGAGCGCCTCGTTGAACCTGACCCGCAGCCCGGTCTATCCCGGCCACCGCCGCCGGCAGCGCATCATTCGTCCGGAAGCCCGCCATATTATTCGCCTGCTCGAAAAAGTGGGGGCCGTATCCGGCGACCGGGCCGAAATCGTCTTTGCCGATTGGCTGGCCTGGCTGGAAGCCCTACTGGCGATCCTTCCGGCTCACTTGAACACCGTAACCCGGACCGTCCAGAGCCACACTGCCCCGGTGCAGGAACTGCGGTCGCAGCTGCGGGAGCGGTATCGCCGGGCGGGCGGTTATATCGACCCCAGCATGCGGGTTTGGGATCACTTTGTGGAGGCTTTGAGCGTGCTGGCCGCGGTCGTTCGGCCTGGCTTGTGGTCATTTGGGCCGCAGGCAGGCCCGATGGGGCCGGATCTTCTCGGCGAGGTTTACCTGGCATACAGTGACTACGACCCCCTGTGGCCGGCCTATGACCTGGTTTCTTGGCAGGAACACCGGCTGACCGCCGGTCAGACCCTCGGGTTAGTTGGGGAAACCGAAATCCTTGACCGGCTGCGAGCCGCCTGCACTCACCCCAGCAACCCCGCCGGACAGGCGGCGCTCCGAGAGACCCCTTCGCCTGACCAGCCCCAGGCTGTGGCCGAGTGGCTAACCCGCCGGGTCATCCCCGCGGCGATGACCACCTACGAACCATTCACCATCCTGGATGCCTGGGCCGGGACCGGAGCCAGGCTGTTAGCCCTGGCTGCTCAATTTCCTGACTGGGCGGTCCTGCGCGGCCTGGTAACCTTCACCGCCCTCGAGCCGGACCCCCTGTGTGCCCGAATTTGCCAGGTCAATACAACGCTCTATGGCCTGAACGGTTACTACCTGCTTCTCCTGATGGCGCTGTCGCCGGCACAGTCCCAGGCACTGGCGGTGCCCGCCGACCTACTGACCGCCTCGCTGTTCAGCCTGACCGGTGTTCCCCCGCTGCCGGTCGAAGAGGGTCGGGAAGCCACGTTTGAAACCCTGTTCCGCCGTAATCCAACGAAAGAAGAGATATGATGATGAGCCACTCACAGCCAATAAAACGCCGGCCTCCCCGGCAGCCAGCGGCAATCCCCTTTGAACGGCGTAATTTCCCTCAGGAAATTATCAAGCAGTTGGAGCAAATTGGGGCTATCTCCGGGGTCAGGAAGCTCCAGGTTTTTGAAGATTTTGTCTACCTGTCCGAGGCTACTTTGAGGGCGCTGCCTGGCCAGGTCAGAGCGGCTGGCGCGACTGGCCGTTTTGCCCCCGACCCACCTGAGGTGGCCGAAACCTTGGATCAGGTTCGCCGCCACTACGACAACGGCTGGCTAGCCCCTGACCGGCTTGGCCGGGTCTGGCAGCACTTTGGCCAGGCGTTTGCCCTGCTGCTGGAAGCTACCGCTCCCGGCCTGTGGGGCGAGCCGAACAGCCTGACCATCGCCGGGATCAGTGGGCCGGATATTCTGGGATGTATTTTCCAGACCTGGGCCAGCCCCCCCTCCGGTAAAAATGGCCTCGCCCAGATTCTGACTCCGTTCGCGGTAGCAAGCTGTATGGCCCGCATGCTTAACGTCGGTCTCGAGCGGATGGTCTATGACCGGGTTAAGGAAGCCCTGTGTCATCCCGATAATGTGTTAGGAGCGGCCGTATTACTGGCCTCGCTGGCCATTCCAGAGAACGAACCGGGCGCTCATTTTGACTGGTTTCTGAATCGTTGTCTGCCAGCCGCCGCGCCCTACCTGAATCCCATATTGGTGCAAGAACCGGCGGTCGGGACTGGGGTGATGATCATGGCCCATGCCGCGGCCAGCCCGGAATGGGCCGTGCGCTACAATTTAATCCTCTACCAGGCTCAGGATATTGATCCGTTGATGGTCGCCGCCGCGCGTGCAGCGCTCATGCTGTACGGGATCAACGGTTACACCCTGCAACTGGAAGCGGCGGTGGCGGAAGCCCGACAAAGCTCCCGACAGCAGGCTGAAAGGCAAGCAGCCATTCTCACGCCATCCCCGAACACAACCAGCCCCACATTTGAAGAGATGTACCGGGCCGCGGCCCGGCAAGCCGCGGCCGCGAAAGTAGTAGCAGCTTAATCTCGGCTTGATCTCCCCGCCCTGTCACCCGGTGGCAGGGCGTTTTTTATTTTAAACGGCCTTGCCACTGCCTGTTTTCAGGGTGATGACCAGATTAACTTATGCCAGTCACCGGGGGTTTCGGTTTCTGGCGGCGCCTCGGCGGCTGCGGTCGGCCGCAAAGATTTGCCCTCTCGCTTTTCGGTCTGTTTGCGGCGCATTTCTCCGGCCTGCTCCGCCAGGGGTAACACCTGCTCCGGTTCAGACCGCTTGCATCGTTTCAGATAGAGGGTCTCGCTGAATTCTCCCAGGGGGCGCTTCCACGATTCCTGCCGGCGGTTGGCATAGCCCCCGAATTTCTTGAGGTGAGCCCCAACTCGCGGGGCATCTGGATTTGGGCATCCGTCAGGTAATAGCGCTGGCGAGCCGCCAGCTACATCGATAATTTCGCAGGCATCCTTTGCTTCTTGGCCATGGTTTCACCTCAGGCAGGTGGGTTGTCCTCATCGAGCCAGGGGGATCAATACCGCATATCGCTCATCCCACTCCAGCCAGGCTAGATCGAACTCACCCCGGTCCACTTGAAGAGGTGCATCGGGAAAGGCGGGGTCGTTGACATAGATGTACTCCTCGTCCAACCCCACCACGACAACCGCGTGGTCGGTGGCCTCAGGCCAGTAGGAAAGTTCTCCGGTTTTGAGAAAGACGATACAGGGATGGCCTTGCCGCAGGTGGATGGCCAGTTCGTCAAAGTTACCCTGCTGGTAAACGGCCTCCACCCGCAATTGTTTAAGCGACCGCAGATGAGCCACCGGCGTGCCAATGCCCGATTTTACCCGCAGCAGCTTGAGCAGCTTCTGATAGCTGACCGGAATAGCCAGATAGGTCAAGATCATCTGGGCGCAGGCAGCCAAACATTCACCCGGCTGTTGCTGTTGAACGTGGGGGACGGCCAGATGGACCAGGGCCATCGTGGCTAGCCGGCTTTTGGGGAGGGCGAGGGGACAACTACCGGCAGCCCCTGCTCATCGAAGACGATTTGGGGCGCGGGAGGAAGATGGTGAGAGCGGTACTGCTCGGGCACGGGACCTTTAGGTTGATAGGGAGACAAGTGGGAGGCTAGCTCTTCCGCCTGGCGTTCGATCGCGGCCTTGTTTTCGAGGGTGGCATTCATTTCACCGGTGGTGACATTAACCTCAACGGCGCCCACTATCCCAACCCGGCCTGCCCCGGGACGGCTAAAGACAGCTGGGACACGCCAGACGACCTGCTCGCCGACGACCAGGGTGGGCGGGTCAGCATCTATGAGCATACTGACCTCATCCCGCAGCCACCAGCGGACCTGGCGGCGCGCTTCTTCCGCCGTAACTTTAATCTCGAAAGCCCGGTCAATCTTTACTTCAACCGGCCCTTTTTCGGGGATAACGTAAGAGTCAAGGACAATGACCATCGTTTGGCTCCATCAGGCAGCTGGATTATTTGAGCGGAAAACAAGCGTATCTAAGGTAAAAGTATACCTTTACCCCGATCAAATGACAAGAACTTTACGTACCCTCGTGCCGCCGCCCTCCCACTCCAAATATCAGGCGAGGGTTTGAAGCAAGGGCAGCACCGCGATAAGCGGGACGAGGATTAAGCGCTCTCTTCAAAGCTTTACCCTGAGATGCTCTCAAATGGAGTCAACGCCTGCTGAGGGTTAATCCTCCTCCTTACCCACCTTACTCCCCTTGACCTGCAAGGCCCAGACCAGCCAGGCTGCCCAGGCGCATAAGGCCCGGTTAGCCGCAGCACCGGTTGGCAGTTCAATCAGGGGCGTGGTCATCAGCACACTGCCCGGCTGGGGCCGCCCCCGTGTGACCGGCAGGGCTGTCATCACCCCGCGCTGCTGGTTGCGGCGCAGCAATACCCCCTCATTTCCTCCTTTACTCTCCAGAATAGCGTAAGCAAAATCCTCGCCTCCCCACAGCATCGTCACCACGACTTCGCCCACGCGGTACGACGCTGCCGCCTGGCCGTGAACGGCCGAGGGAAGTTCAGTGAGTTTAGCCGGACCAAGTTGGGCTTCCCTGGCCTTCATCCGGCGCAAATAAGCCGCCTCCACTGCTTCGATAGCGATTGGTTCCGGCTGGAGGTTCGTCTCCGCGCCGAGGGTTTCGGCCAGCAGGGTGGCTAACTCAATATGCTCAAACGGTATTTTATTGCGGGTAGTGCCGGATAACTCGAAGCGGCGGACGTGCAGGCCGCCTTCCCAGGCGACCTCATAAAAGGCGTGACCCGATAACCGGCTCAGGCCCAACATTCCCTCCCCTTCGGCATTGCCCAGGACCATCAACTGCGGCCAATCGATCTCTTTAGCTTCGGTCACAAGCTGGATGTGCGGCCCGTTGACCTGCACCCGGTCCACTTCCTTGCGCAGTTGGTCGGCCCGCGCCGCCCGGAAGATACTGTCGGGCAACCGGGCCGCCCGGCGTTTGATCGCTTCCAGCCATTTGTCGTTATCATCTTCAGCCCACTGGACATACGTATCACACAGGGCCGGCCAGATTTGCTCCACCAGGCCGTGAAACTCACGTGTTTTGCCCTGCCCTTCGACCCCCAACCGCCAATCCTGGTCGCCGATGCGCTGCACCAGCGGCGTAAAGGAGTCGAGGTCCGCATAATCAAATAAACTCCGAAAACTGAAGGGCACACCGCTGAGGAGACGCTGCTGTAACTCCCGGTGAACGGCCAGCCAGTTGGTGGCCACCTCGGCCAGGTTATCCCCACCGACCGCCGCCATGGCCTGGGCAATAGTGCGGCCCTGGTCGCCCCGTCCGTCAGGACCGTAACCGTAAACAGGATCGGCCAGGCAGCGCTGCAAATGCGTGGTCAAGTGATTGGCGTCCTGAAATATCAGCAGCAAACGCAGGGCGTGGCGATTTTCCACATCCAATTCCTGCATGGCGAGTCCCATCCGCTTTTCCGCTTTGGTCTCCTCGCCGATGCCGCCAAAAACGGTGTCCATTAACTCCTTTTGCCGGGCCACCGCTCGCTCCGGGTCGGTATCCACCAGCAAGAGCGGCGATTCCTCGTAATCCGGCCAATCTCCCTCCCCTTCAGCCAGGTCAAAGAGCAGTGCCTGCGCGGTGTCTGTAGTATTTTGTTGTAGGGTCATTTTTCATTGCTCCATTGAGTTAAAATAAAACAAGGTAGCAGGGTAGCAGGTAACAAAAAACTGCTACTT
>JAHDWA010000155.1 GCA_023382535.1 Anaerolineae bacterium
CGATTCGTCAGCTTGACCGCGGCCACTCGCCCCGGCTCGAAGCGGATGTACTCGGTCTCCAGGGCCAGGAACGCGCTCCGCCAGGTCCCGGCACACACCGACCGGACGCCGATCCCGGCAGCGGTCGCCCCGCCCAGCAGCCGCGCTTCCCGTAACATCGTATCCCATTCCAGCCGGCGGCCGTAGTCATGAATTACGTCGAAGACGGCGGCGCAGGGCGCGTCAATTTCGATAGAAATGTTTTCTCTAGGCACGAGAGGTTCCGCTCTGATTGCTCAAATTCATTTCTTGCCGTTCCGCATTGGCCTTAATGCCGCTCAATAGATACCGCTGGAAGAGCGCCAGGACCAGCCGCACCGGGAGACGGAGTCCCACCCCGGCGAGGCCGTCAAGCTCGTACCGGCTGGCCAGGGTCAGCCGTATGCCCCCTTGACCCGGCGCGAGGTGATAAGCCCCGGCTTTCATCTGAAACGGTCCGTCCGACAGGTCGAGTAGGTAGCCCACCCGAAATCCGGGGTCGGCGCGAAAGGTAAAGGCGTACCGCTCATACGGCTGCCACTCCGTAATCTCTTGGGAGAAGCGGCGGCCGTTGGAGAAGAAGGCGGTTCTTGCTCCGCCCACGCCCGGCTCGATTACCTCCGCCCGGAGCGGCTTGGGAATGCCTAACAGGGAGAAGTAGGCCGGATGCCGGAACGAGGCGATGTCCACCTCGGTGATGTGCTGCCAGACGGCCTGGGCCGAGGCGTTGATTTGGATGGAGTGCTCGATGGAGTATTGTTTTTTTCGCACTACTGGCATGATGCGCTGATACTCCTGTGGCTGGCCGGACGTCTCACAGTTCTCATGCCGCAGCGAAGCCTGCGCTTAAGTGACCCAAGCTGTCCCGCTTACACCTGGCGAATATTGGTGTCGGTATTGTACCCTCGTTCCCCAAAGGGTTGAAGTTCCTCAAGCCAGATTTCTTCAAGCAGCCTCAATTCATCATCCAGCTTGAAGTTCGGTTCATCCTTGACCTGCACAACCTCCAAAATCTCGAAGACAAACTTGTCCGGACCATATTCATTCCACTCTTGCTGTAGCTCTTTATTACGATGGCTCCCAATCGTTAGCGCAAACTTGTGCCTGTTCAAGGGTCCGTCAAGATTCAGGCTGCTTCCCAGTAATATTTTGCCGTTCACGGTGTTCTTCACCTGGAACACACCGGCCTGTTTCTCTCTCTCTTTGTAGGCTTGCTTGAGATCCTTTTTTGTTTTCATCTCCTCATTCCTGTTCTACGAGATGGGGGTGGCAGAGCGCACTTTTGTGGGTCCATCCGGTTTTGAAGCAGCGGCGGGGTCAGCGCTGATCTCGCCGATTGTAACTTAAGTGGCCCTTTGTCCTGCTTTTAATACAAACTCTCAAAAACTGCAATTTTGGCTATGGTGCAGCAGCGATAGAAATTGACCATGCCCCCTCTGCAATAACTTGTAAGACCTCAGCCTCTCTGTCTATTAACACCTGTCCTTCATACGGGTCAGTCGTGTTGACCATTGAACTAAATCTTCTTCCATTACCATAAGGGAGAACAGCAAAATGGCGGGCAGCAGGATTTCCAGAAATATTTGCTATATCCGGTGTGCCACCCATCAACAGTAATACATCATCGCCATTCCCATCAATTGTACCTGGAATTTGCAAAACTCTTGCACTTGCAAGAGGTAAAATCTCTATTGTCCATTCACCTTCAGTGGTAATTTCTAATCTACTTGTATGCTGGTTTTGCTCAAAATCAATAAGGTTTCTACCATCATAATAGTCAGTGGTATTAACGAGTGAACTGGCCCTGTTTCCACTTGAGTCATAGGGAATAACCGCAAAATGTCGCTGGGAAGCATTACCAACTACATGAATTATTGCAGGACCAGACCATTTATTAATGTTTTGAACAGTGTCCCCTGTTCCATTAATAACAATGGGTTCAGGTACCGGTGCGGGAACCAGAGTGGCTGTAGGTTCCGGGGCAGGTGTTTGGGTTGGTTCCTCTGTTGGTATCACAACTTCTTGTAACGGCGTCTGGGTAGGCAATGCAGCTACTGTGTTTGCAGGACGTATTTCTTGAGTTGCTTGGCTGACAGTACCAGAATTTGTTGACGATGAATTAGCAATTAGACCAATTCCCAAGCAAGCAAAACAAGCAAGAATTATAATGCCACCAAGACCCAAAATAATCAGGAGCAAATTGCGATTTTTCATTAGTTATTCGCTCTCCTTTTTGCGGCGATACTGTATTTTAGCCAGCTAACGCCTTAGTCAGCGAATGAACGTGCAGATATTTTAGCTAGACCGATTTTATACGCACCATCTTATCGTGCTTTTGTCCTTAGCCGCCTTAACCGGCCGCCTCGCTTCATCTTATTGTAACACACCTTCGCACCCCATGACAACCCCCAGGAAACGGGTAGAAAGCCTGAACCACGAAAGGGCGAAGTTGATCAAAAGGCACGAAAAATTACAGGAGGCGTCGAAAAGCGCTTTTCGTGCCCTTTTCACTTTCGTGAAGTTCGTGTTTCTAACCCGCCCCAAATTTGAGGCTTGACATTCAACCGATAATTCGGTATCGTAAGGGACAATTATTAACAATTCAGTCCCAGAAAGGAGTCCGCCGATGGCTGCAACTGAGGAGGTGATCTTTCAAATTGACCAGGCCCTGGCTGCTGCTGGCCAGGCTCTTAAGGCCGAAGACAGCGCCGCTTACAACGCGGCCATGATGCAGGTCGGCCAGTTGGATGCGCAGGCGCGCGAGGCCCTGCAAAGCCGGCTGAACGACCACCTCTGGCCGGTCGTGGCCAAGCTGGAGAACGGCGACTCCCTGGCCGCGGCCGAGCAGGATATGCTGCAAACGCTCCTGGTCGGCGACGCCAAATCCTACCTCAAAAATGAAGCCCGCGTCGAAAGCTGGAAAAGTGAGATCGAGCGGCTGGCCGAAGAGATCCGCCGGCTCCAGGCTGGCGGCCTCGCCGAATTGAGCAGCCTGACCCAATTGCAGGCCCTCTGCCGCGAGGCCATGCGCATCCTGCCCGACCTGGCCTTTTATTACGAGGAACAGGCCCGCGCCCGCCGCTTTGACCAGGCTATGGCCGGCGCGATTGACCGCGACACCCGGCGCACCCTGGCCAATCTCATCAAAGAGATGCTGGCGTCGGCAAAAATCTGACCGTTGACCCCCACCCTTCCCTCCCCCTATGAGGGGGAGGGTTAGGGAGGGGGTCGGTCGGCGGTCGTTTCAGGAGGCTACGAATGCTCGTCATCATCAGCGATCTCCATCTCACCGACGGCACGTCCGGCGAAACCATCAAAGAAGGCGCGTTTCGGGTCTTTCGCGCCCGGCTGCGCGATATGGCTTACGACGCCTCCTGGCGGGAAGATGGCAGCTACAAACCGATCGAGGAACTGGACATCCTGCTGCTGGGCGATATCCTGGATGTGATTCGTTCCACCCAATGGCTGGCAGCCAGGCGGGGTGAGCCGGGCTACGTGCGTCCCTGGGATGACCCCCACAGCGAACTTTTTATCGGCAAAATCCGGGACATCAATGCCGAGATTTTGCAGCGCAACAGCACCTCGCTGGCCGTTTTGAGAACGCTGAACGACGGCGAGACCATTACCATCCCCCCGGCCACCGCCGCCGGCAAACCGGCCAGGGTCGAGTGGGAGCCGGACACGCCGGGCCGAGTTCCGGTCAGGGTGCGGCTGCACTACATGGTCGGCAATCACGACTGGTTTTACCACCTGCCGGGACCGGCCTACGATGCCATCCGCCAGAGCGTGGTCGAGGCGATGGGCTTGAGCAACCCGGCCCAGCAGCCGTTTCCCCACGACCCGGCCGAGTCGCCCCTCCTCCAGGCCATCTACCGGCAGCACCGCCTCTTCGCCCGGCACGGCGACATTTTTGATGCCTATAACTACGAAGGCGACCGCAATATTTCTTCCCTGGGCGATGCGGTGGTGATAGACCTGCTCAACCGCTTCTCGACGGAAGTGATGGCCCGGCTCGGGGAGGCGCTGCCCCAGCCCTGCCTTGACGGCCTCAAGGAAATTGATAATGTCCGCCCGACGCTTATCGCCCCGGTCTGGGTCAACGCCATTTTACAGCGGACCTGCAAGGATCAGGGCCTTGTCCGGCAGGTCAAGCAAATCTGGGATAACCTGGTGGACGAATTTATTGATCTGCCCTTTGTCCGGGCGCACGATTCGAAAACCAATCCCCTCGACAGTGTGGACAAATTGGAGTGGGTCTTGAAGTTTTCCAAGGGCGTGTCGCCCCAGTTTGCCAGCAAGGTCGTCACCTGGATTCAGGACAAACTGGCGCGCGGCGGCTCGACTTCCCACCAAAACGGCCTGACCGAAGCGGTTTTCAAGGACCGCACGGCGCATTACATCGTCAACGGTCATACCCATCACTACGAAATCGTGCCGCTGGATAGTTACTACTCCAATCTGCGCGGCAAATACATTCACCAGATGTACTTCAATTCCGGCACATGGCGGCAGGTCCACGAGCTGGCCAAAGCAAACCCGCTCGAACAGGAGTTCATCGGCCACCACGTGATGACTTACCTGGCCTTTTTCAAAGACGACGAACGGCGCGGCCGGCCTTTTGAAGCCTGGTCGGGCGCTTTAGCGCCGGAATGAGGAAGATAGAAGATAGCAGATGGAGGATAGAGGATGGAAGATAGAGGATATATGCTTCCTACTCCTTACTCCCTGATTTGGAGGATTTATGTCCGGTAAACGAGGCAAAGACAGCCAGATGACCCTCAACCAGTTGATGCTGCCCCACCATGCCAACCCCATGGGCAGCGTCCACGGGGGCGAGATTATGCGCCTGGTGGATGAAACCGGGGCCTTGTGTGCCATCCGCCATGCCCAGCGGCCTGTCGTCACCCTGGCGATTGATTCGATGACCTTTCACTCGCCGGTTCACATCGGCGACCTGGTGTCGTTCAACGCCAGCCTCAACTGGGTGGGCCGCAGTTCGATGGAAGTGGGGGTGCGGGTGGTGGCCGAAAATCTCCTAACCGGCGAGCAGACCCACACCAACACCGCTTATCTGGTCTACATCGCCCTGGACGACCAGGGCCGCCCCACCGAAGTTCCCCGGCTCATCCTGGAAACCGATGACGAACGCCGCCGCTGGGCCGAGGGCGAGGCCCGCCAGCAGCATCGGCTGGAACGGCAGCAGGCTAAAACCTCATGATTACAAATAACCTGCTAAACTCAAATCAAAAATTACGGATTGCCCTTCTCTCCCCGCGCGGGCCGCTGTACCGGCACCGCACCGGCGCCTGGAAAAAGTCGCTCCGCTACATGCCGCTGACCCTGACCACCCTGGCCGCGCTGGTGCCGCCGGAACTTAACGCCGACGTCGCCCTTTTTGACGAGGGCATCGCTGATATCAATCTCGACCTGGAGGCCGACCTGATTGGCATTAGCGCCATCACCGGCACAGCGCCGCGTTCCTACGAACTGGCCGACCACTTCCGGCGGCAGGGAATCCCGGTCGTGCTGGGCGGCGTCCACCCGACCCTGCTGCCGGACGAAGCTGCCCGCCACGCCGACAGCGTCGTCGTTGGCTATGCCGAGGAAAGCTGGCCGCAGCTTCTGTACGATTTTGTGGCCGGGCAGATGCAAAGCCGCTATGTTCAGGGGTCAAACCTGAGCCTGGCGAACCTGCCTTTTGCCCGGCGTGACCTGCTGCCGGGCAGCCGCTTCACCATCACCCACACCATCGAAGCCACCCGCGGCTGTGTCCACCCCTGCGATTTTTGCGTGGTCCCCACCGCCTGGGGTCGCCGCCCGCTGCAGCGGCCCGTGGCCGAGGTGGTCGCCGAAATTCGCCACATGGCCGCCAAACGGCTCCTCTTTCTGGATTTGAACCTCATTGCCGACCTGGAGTACGCGCGAGAGCTTTTCACCGCGCTCATTCCGCTGAAGCTGACCTGGGGCGGGCTGGTCACGACGACCATCATCCGCCACCCCGACCTGCTCGACCTGCTGGCTCGCAGCGGCTGCCGGGGACTCTTGCTGGGCTTCGAGTCCCTCTCACCGCAGGCGCTGGCCGAAACCCACAAGGCGTTCAATCTGCGCCAGGACTACCACGAAGTTGTGCGGGAACTGCATGGCCGGGGTATTGCCATTCAGGCCTGCTTTGTCTTTGGCTTTGACTACGACACCGCCGACACCTTTGCCGCCACTGTTGATTTCGCCCTCTCCGCCCACCTTGACCTGCCCCGCTATGCCATCCTGACCCCCTTCCCCGGCACGCCTCTCTTTCAGCGTCTCAAGGCCGATGGCCGTATTTTGACCGAAGACTGGACTCTCTACGACGGCCAGCATGTCGTCTTCCAGCCCCGCCGCCTCAGCCCCGCCGAACTCCTGGCCGGGACCGAGTGGGCCTGGAAGCAGACCTACAGCTATCGCGCCATAGCCAAACGCCTGCTCGGCGCGCGGATTCAGTTGCCGCTGTCGCTGGCGGCGAACATGGGCTATCGCTTTTACGCTCACCATCTGCACGATTATTACAACTGCGATTGGTACTTGGGGCAGCAACCACTGCCGAGCGGGGCGCCAGCATGAATACAAAACTTACGCGAGAACAAGTTGAAAAAATTGTCACTTCGGCTTATCCCAAGCGCCCCAATTTGACCGGGGCTGATCTGAGTGGTCTGGATTTGAGTGATGTCAATTTAATGGGGGCCGATTTGGCGGGAGCCAGTCTCAGGGGGACGAACTTAAGCGGGGCTATGCTCGGCGGAGCCGATTTGCGCCAGGCTAATTTGCGCGGCGCCAGTTTGGCCGGCGCCGGGCTGGTCAAAGCAGATCTGCGGGGGGCCGATTTAAGCGAGGCCGATTTGAACGAAGCCAGCCTGCGCAGCGCCAAATATAACGGCTCGACTCGCTGGCCGGCCGGTTTCGAACCAAGCGCGGCCGGGGCTGTCTTGGAAGATTAAGCCGAATTGTCCGCTGCGTCTGCAATGCCAGCAGCCAGATGAAAAACTCTGACTACTATCTCCCATGAAAATTACCTTTATTCGCCCCAATCTGAGTGACATGCGTTCCGGCGATGCCATGGAACCGTTGGTCTTTGCCATCCTGGCCGGCCTGACTCCCCCTGATGTGGAAACCGTGCTCTATGACGAGCGGCTGGAACCAATTCCATACGACGAGCCGACCGACCTGGTTGCCTTGACCGTCGAAACCTATAATGCCCGGCGGGTCTACCAGATCGCCGCCCAGTTCCGGCGGCGAGGGGTGCCGGTGGTTATGGGCGGTTACCATCCCACCTTTCTGCCGGATGAAGCCTTACAATTTGCCGATGCGGTCCTCATCGGCGATGCCGAGGGCTTGTGGGAGCAGGTGGTGCAGGATGCGTGGGCCGGGCGGCTGCGACGAGTCTACCGCCAGCCCGGCTATCCACCCTTGGCGGGACTGAAGCCGGACCGGCGCATCTTCCGGGGTAAACGCTACGCCCCGGCGGCGCTGATCCAGTACGGGCGGGGCTGCCGCTTCGCCTGCGAGTTTTGCTCGATCCACGCCTTTTACGGTTCCAACCTGCGCCAGCGGCCCGTGGCCGAGGTTGTGGCCGAAATCGAGGCGGCCCAGCGCCGCCACATCTTTCTGGTGGACGACAACATTTTTGTGGACGTGCCTAAAGCCAGGGCGCTGTTTCAGGCGCTTATCCCGCTAAAAATTCGCTGGTCCTGCCAGGTCAGCATTGACGTGGCTCAGGACGACGAGCTGCTAAAGTTAATGGAGCAGAGCGGCTGCACGACTGCCGTAATTGGCTTCGAGTCGCTTGATGAGCACAACCTGGCCCAGATGAAGAAAAAGTGGAACCTGCGGCTCGGCGATTACGCCACCTCGGTGCAGAAGTTTCGGGATCACGGCATTATGATTTACGGCTCGTTTGTTTTTGGCTACGATCACGACACGGTGGACTCCTTTGAGCGCAGCGTCGAGTTTGCCATCCACTCTAACTTCTACCTGGCCAATTTTAACCCGCTGACACCCATGCCGGGCGCTAAACTGTACGAGCGTCTCCGCGCCGAAGGCCGGCTTATCTACGAGCGCTGGTGGCTGGCCCCTGAGTATACCTATGGCCAGGCCACCTTTCACCCTCGCGGCATGACCGCCGAGCAATTGGCCGCAGGCTGTTTCCGGGCGCGCAAACAGTTCAACGCGTACGGGTCAATCCTGAAACGGGCGCTGGATGTCAAAACCAACTGCCGCGACCCCTACCGCCTGGGGCTGCACCTGGCCTCCAACGTCGTCTCCCGGCGGGAAATTTTGAAAAAGCAGGGGCGGCGGTTAGGAGAGAGTGTGGTGCTGGAGCCGATATTGATTTAAGAATTACGATTTTGGATTTACGATTAGAGCTATAAATCGTCCTAAAGGATACCCTCGCGGTATAAATCGCAAATCTGAAATCGTAAATAATTAAAGGCGTTATGAAGCTTACCCTCATCAAACCCAACATCGGCCGCATGGAGCACAGCCTTTACGTAGACGAGGGCCGGATGGAGCCGCTGCAACTGGGCGTGCTGGCCGGGCTGACCCCGCCGGATGTTGAAGTTGTCCTGTACGACGACCGGCTGGAGGCTATTCCTTACGATGAGCCGACCGATTTGGTGGCTATCACTGTCGAGACCTACACCGCCCGGCGGGCTTATGAAATCGGGGCCGAATATCGCCAGCGAGGCGTGCCGGTCATCATGGGCGGCATGCAGCCGACGCTCATTCCGGAGGAAGTGCAGCAGCACGCCGACTCCATTTACACCGGCGACGCCGAGTTTCGCTGGCAGGAAGTCATCGCAGATGCCCGGCGGGGCCGGCTCAAGCCGGTCTACCAGGCTTCGGTCGGCCCGCCCCAGCCGGGCACGCTGACCCGGCGGGATATTTTCAAGGGCAAAGGCTATCTGCCGATCACCTTGATGCAGTTCAGCCGGGGCTGCCGTTTTGCCTGCACCTTCTGCGCGGTCAGTACCTTTTTTGACAAAACCCAGTACTGCCGCGACGTGAGTGAGGTGGTCCGGGAAATCGAGGCGGCGGAGCGGCAGATCATCTTTTTTGTGGACGATAATATTCTATCCAACTTTGAAGCGGCTAAAGGACTCTGCCGGGCGCTCGTTCCGCTCAAGGTCCACTGGGTTTCCCAGGGCAGCATTGACATGACCCAGGACCGGGAATTGATGGCGCTCATGGTCAAGAGCGGCTGTATTGGCATGGTCGTCGGCTTTGAATCCATCAACCCGTACAGTCTGCGCTGGATGAAAAAATCGCCCAATTTTATCGGCGGCTTTAAGAGCTACGGGCCGCAGCTCGAAATCATCCGTGATCACGGCATCCAGCTCTGGGCGGCCTTCACCCTGGGGCACGACCACGACACGCGCGAGTCCATCGAGCAGACGCTGGAGTTTGCCACGGAGAACAGGTTTCCCCTGGCGGCCTTCAACATCCTGGTGCCTTATCCCGGCACGCCGTTATATCGAAAACTAGAAGCCGAAGGCCGGCTGCTCTACGATGGCAAGTGGTGGCTGCATCCCGAATACCGCTTCAACTACGCCGCCTTCCAGCCCAAAAACATGTCGCCGGAAGAGCTGACCGAAGCCTGCTGGCATTTGCGCTCGACCTATAACAGCTTCGGTTCGTTGGTCCGCCGGGCCTTTGATTTGAAGACTAACATGCGTACCCTATATAAGCTGGGGGTTTATTTGCGCTACAGCCCGATTTTTCGCAAAGAGGTGTTTAAGAAGCATGGGATGCGGTTTGGGTTAAGATAGGCGTATAATTTGGGGAGATAAATTTGAAGGATATGGAAGCAAACTCAATGTCCGATAAGAAATCACTTGAAACAGAAATTATTGAGTGGCTTGAGAAACAGGGATATCCTCTTGAAATGCAGGTGGCAAGCTCATTCAAAGAAGCTGGCTTTGTGGTTTCACAATCACGTCTATACAAAGACCCTCAAACCAGTATAGAACGAGAAATTGATATTGAGGCAGTAAAATAGATGTGTTGCGAAATAACGAAAAAAAGGGTATGGTCAATCAGAAATCAGAAA
>JAHDWA010000156.1 GCA_023382535.1 Anaerolineae bacterium
GAGCCGTCACCAGCGGCATCATCACAATCAGCGTGAGCAGCCAGACCCAGATTGTTCCGCCAATCCGGGCGACCAGTGGATAGTCGCCAGGACTGGCGGCCAGCCAGAAAAGTAGGCCTGCTCCCAGAGCAATGGGTAAGTAAATGGAGGCGCTTTTTTGCGCGATTTCTTTCTCAACTTGTTCGTGTTCCATAAGATTCCTCACTGATGAATTTTGATGAGCTAACGACCGGCCGGTAAAGCGACCCACCGACCTTCCGGCGCGTCGGCATCGCCGGGCTGTGGCCTGTCCCGCCGGCGAATGGAGGGCTTGAACTGTTTGAGCAATAAGGTGTTAAGCGTGACCGAGACTGAGCTAACAGCCATAAACGCCGCTGCCAATTCCGGGCTGATGATGAGTGAGACAAACGGATAGAATAGGCCCGCGCCCAGCGGGATGCCCAGAGTGTTGTAGACAAAGGCCCAAAACAGATTCTGCTTGACCTTGCGCATGGTCGCTTTAGCGATTTCCAGGGTCGTAACCACATCGCGGATGTCGTCTTTAATCAGGATAACGTCACCCGTTTCCTTCGCCACGTCCGTTCCCGACCCAATGGCGATGCCCACATCGGCCTGGGCCAGGGCCGGCGCATCATTGACCCCGTCGCCAACCATGGCGACTTTCTTGCCCAGGGCTTGCAGTTTCTTCACTTCCTCGGCTTTATCCTGGGGCAGTACTTCTGCCAGAACGCGATCAATGCCCACCTGGCGGGCAATAGCTTCAGCCGTGCGGCCATTGTCGCCGGTAATCATGGCCACTTCCAGGCCCAACTTATGCAACCGCTGGATGGCCTCGACCGAATATTCCTTCAGCGTATCGGCTACAGCGATTAACCCGGCCGGTTGGCCGTCAACCGCCGCGAACATGACCGTTTTCCCATCGGCTTCCAACTCTTCGGCCTGGGGCAGCAGTGAGGCAAAATCCACTCCGCGCTCGGCCATTAACTTCCGATTCCCCATCAGCACGGTTCGCCCTTCGACGACGGCCTCGACGCCGTGGCCGGGGATAGAGTTGAACGAGTCCGGTTCGACCACGGGCAAGCCGCGCATCTGCGCTCCCTGGACTATCGCTTCACCCAGGGGGTGTTCGCTGTTCTTCTCGGCGCTGGCCGCCATTTTAAGCAGCCACGCCGGGCCGATCACGTCTGTGACGGACGGTTCACCTTTGGTCAAGGTGCCCGTTTTGTCAAAGACAATCGTCTGCAACTTGCTGGCATTCTCAATGGCCTCCGCGCCCTTGAACAGTACCCCATGTTCGGCGGCTTTGCCCGTGCCGGCCATCATGGCACTCGGCGTGGCTAGGCCTACGGCGCAGGGGCAGGAGATGACCAGCACCGTCACCGACAGCAGCAGGGCGAAGCCAAACACCCCAATCTCGCCCAGCTTATAGGGTGACAAAATGAAGGCGCTGTTGGGGTCAAAGAACAACTGGTAACCCAGGAAGAACCAGAAGACAAAGACGATGATCGCCAGAATGTGAACACCAAGGATGAAGTGCCCGGCCACCCAGTCGGCTAATTTCTGGATAGGCGCTTTGCTGGCCTGGGCGTCCTCCACCAACTTGATAATCTGAGCTAGAGCAGTATCTTTACCAACCTTGGTTGCCTCAAACTTAAAGGCCCCGGTCTTATTCAATGTGCCGCCGATGACCGGGTCGCCGGCTTTCTTCTCCACCGGCAAACTCTCGCCGGTCAGCATCGACTCGTCCACGGCCGAATAGCCTTCTTTGACCAGACCATCCACCGGAATGCTCTCGCCGGGGCGGACCAGCAGCAGGTCGCCGGCCTCGACTTCTTCAGCCGGGATTTCTTCCTCCTGCCCATGGCGGACCACCCGAGCCAATTTGGGCTGGAGTTTCATTAACTTACGAATAGCTTCCGAGGTGCGACCCCGTGTGAGCGCCTCCAGCCAGCGGCCCAGCACGATGAACCAGGTCAGCAGGGCGGCGCTTTCAAAGAAGGTTGCACCCTCGCCGCCAAAACCGGCGGTGGGAAACAAGGTGTTGATGACGGCGATACCGTAGGCTGCGCCGATGCCGGTGGCGTAGAGTAAATTCATATCGGTGACGCCGTGGCGCAGCCCACGCCAGGAGTTGGTGAAAAATTGGCGGCCAGGCCCAAAGACGATCGGTGTGGTCAAGAGACCCAAAACCCACTTATACGACAGCCACTCTGGGACAACGGCCTTGAAGGGGCCAAGCATCTCATAGAATGTGCCAATCATTACCAGCAGGCCGATGATCCCAGCGATAAGCAGGTACCTTCCCTGGCGCTTGACCTCTTCTTCGCGCGCCTGTCGTTCCCGGTCGAGCGCGTCTACGCCAGGGCTGCGTTCCTGGGCTTCATAACCTACCTCGCGCACAGCTCGCTTCAAAACTGTAGCCGTGACCACGCCAGGAATGTAGGTCACCCGGGCGGTGCCCAAACCAAGGTTGACCACTGCCCCGGTCACACCCTCGAGTTCCGTCAGCGCCCTTTCGACGTGGGCGACACACGAAGCACAGGTCATCCCGCTCACCTGCAAGGTGAGTTCGGCGGTGGGGACGGCATAGCCAACCTCGGCAATGGCCCGGGTCAACTCCGGTATTGCCACTTGGGTCGGTTTGTAGCTCAGGGTCACTTTGTTGGTCGCAAGATTGGCAACTACATTGGTCACACCAGGTAGTTCTTCGAGCGCGCCTTCAACGTGGGAGACGCAGCCGGCGCAGGTCATACCCTGTACGGGTAAACTGAGTGATTTTAGATTAGTAGTCATAACAGTTCCTTTCTATAACTGGCGGTCAGGAGCCGCCCATAAGCTGATAAAGGGAGATAACGTCAGCTAAACAGTGTTCGCGAACGTTGGCGTTCGGGTTTTGTAAACACTCTTCCAGGCATGCGTGCAGGTAGTGTTTGACCAGCAGGCCAGTCACTTCGTGGAGCGCCACTTGGGCGGCGGCAATTTGCTCGAGGATGCACTGGCAGTCAGTGTCGTGTTCGACCATCGCCGTGATACCGTGCAGGCGGCCTTCAACACACTGGAAACGACCTGCCCACTCAGCCCTGTCCTCAAGCCGGGTATTCGGCATCTCTAACCCCTTTTCCTGGAATGAGACAGTTTCGCTGTCGGACTTGAATAGGATGTTATCATTCATCGAATCCACCTTTATCTATAATCTAACAAAGATTGGCGGCAAGCCATAGCGTCGTCTGGTGGGGGTCGGTATGCGCAAAATGGCCTGGATACCGAGCGGGTAGATGAGCGTTCATACCAGATAACCCTTACGCGGCATGGGCGACTACCTCCGCGATGGGAATCGCCGTGACCGGCTGAGCTAAAGCAGCCTTTACCAGGACAGCCATCACTTGCCTGGCGAGATGCGGGTCGGGCCTGGTCAGGGCATCATGAACGATTTGTAAGTGCGTCTGGGTGTCGCGGCTGTGCGCGGTGACGACGAGTGGTTCAGCGGTGTCACCGTAAACTAACAGCACCACAAACTGGCAGGTGCAATAGTCGGTGCCATGATAGGGGCAGTTACAGGGCCACCGGGAGGCATCGCGATCAGGGTGTGCAACTAGGGCCGAACGCAGGTCAAAAGTACGCACAACATGGAAGCCCCGCTGGGTCAGGGCGGCAGTTACGGTTTGCGCGGCGGTTTCCCCGTCGCTGTTAAACAGGATACTATCGTTCATCGCGTCCTTCTTTGTCTCGAGGGTAAGAGCCAATGGCACAGGTGAGACACTTCAAGCCGAGTCGTTCCTCCAACCACGCACCAAGTTCCGCATGAGGTGTTGGTTGATTCCTTTCTAACGACAACCGGTTCCTGGCTAATCGCCGGCTGGCTTATCCAGATCAAACCTGCTCTCTATTTAGAACATACTCCTAAAAGGCGAGTTGTTACAGCGTCAAGTGGCGTGTTTTACCCAGGGCCGTTTGGCGGGTGGGGAGACAGGCCATTTGGCGCATGCTCTCAAACAGACCATCTGAGGAATTTAAATGAGGAAAAAAGGGTCTTGAGGAGATTGGAGCGATGATGTATCCTCTTAATTCACCAACTCCCCGGTCCTTTAGGACGCAGCAGGCTTCGCTGCCACGCCTCCCTTCACAACAGAAAATAGGGCCACGGCCAGAGATTGTAATAGAGGGAAAACTGGCGTGGGCAGCTACAAGCAAAATGATCTGTGTCTACCCTGACCCGATAGTTCATCAGATAGAGTAGATGACTCGATCACTTTTTACTTGGATACGGCTGTTCATTTTCAGTGGGGGGCTAAGAGGAGGTTTGTCAGATACTATTCCACCCTGGTAGGCTCAGGATTGGCCTGTATCGATCCACTTGTTTTTTAAAGGAAGGGCGCTTTCCCGTTGTAGACACTCTACTATCTTGGGTCAAGGCCAGAGGAGTGCAGGAAGTTGCAACCGATCAGCCCGGTGAGTTCGCGTCCAAATCCCAATTCATTCCCCGCTTAAATCCCAACGAAAGACCCGTTCCGGCACATCGGCCACATCGCGGACGATGACCTCCACAAATTTAGGGGCCTGCTCAGGAGCTTTGAAGCGCAAAAGGCCTGATTTATGATGCCCGCTGCCAGAAGCATTCTCCTCCCAGGCCAGCACTGGATACTCACGCCCAGCGTCGTCTCGGAGGACACTGAGCGCAGCGGGGTCAAAGTTTAACTGGACGGAGTGGGTGTCGAAAACCACGGTAAAATCGAGAGATGCTGCGCCTGTAGCCAGGTTAAGCGGCGTGACTTCCACCGTGACCGATTGCTCATCATTTGACTGGGTAGCAAAGGTGGTGGTGGTCGGTTGGGAGGAGTCGGGTTCAGGTCGGGTTACCCATGCGTTACAAGCAGTCATCAATCCCAGTAAACTTAGAATGATAATGAAAAGTAATCCCTGCTTCATTAGATAATATCTCCTTGATGAGTGGTCCCGAGAATAGCGAGAGTTGTGTGGCACGAAAAGGGAGCTTTCCTGCATCCATTTGATGGACTGTTACAGGTTGCACACCCTTTTGGTTAAGCTCTGTTTTTGCTCTGTATTTGGCTTCCCAACGGCAAGAAAACCTCTAGTGTGGTCCCGTCGCCCGGTTTAGAACGGACTTCCAGGCGTCCCCCCAAGAGCAAAGCTCGCTCCCGGATGCCCATCAAGCCAAAATGACCCGTGTGGGCCAGTTCAGCCGGGTTGACCGGTGGTTCAAAGCCCCGGCCATCATCCTGAAGCCGCAAAATGAGGTCCTCACCACCAAAGGTGACATTCACACAAGTGGTCTTCGCCTGGGCGTGCCGAACGACATTGCTTAGCCCTTCTTGAACAATGCGGTAAGCTGTCAATTCCAGGTCAGGCGCCAAGCGGCGCACCTCACCCTCGGTTCTGATTGAAACCGCCAGCTCATGCTGTCGCTCGATCTCCTGGGCCAGCATTTCCAAAGCCGGCACAAAACCCAGGTCTTCCAGGTACAGCGGGCGCAGTGCACGGCTGAAACGCCGGACTTCGGCTTGGGCGTCACCAGCCAGTGCCCACAACTCTGCCAGCCGTTGGCGTGCCCTATCGGGGTCTTTGTCCAACGCCTTCTGGGCCATCTCAATCCGCTGACCGAGGGCGATCAGGGCCTGGACCGTCTCATCGTGCAGTTCCCGCGCCAGTCGCTTACGCTCTTCCTCCTGGGCCATCGTCACTGCGGCAATGTAATCGCGCATGCCTTCCTGGTAGTGCCGGATTTGGTCGGCCATACCGGCTAAGGTTCGCCGCAAGTCCTCGATCTCCTGTACCCCGCCGACCGGTGTACTCACCGCAACGAAGTCGCCCCAGGCCACCCGACTGGCCTGCCGGTCCAGGGTCTGCAGGGGATGGATCACGTAACGCAGGCCAAAGGTGACAGCCAAAGCGGACACCAGAGCGGCGGCCACTAGTGTCAGCGGCGCCAAGAGGGAGAAGCGCATGATAGGCGGGATCAACGCCTCCCATGGCTCCTGAACAATCAAGCCCCAGCCCGGACCGACCACGGGGGCAAAGCCGACGGCCAGTTCCCGGCCATCCGACTCCTTATGGTAAGTAGCTCCGGCTCGACCTTGAATGACCTCGCTGACCCCTTCGTGTTGGGTCAGATCTTGACCTAACCAGGTTGGATCAGGGTGATGAATCACCCGGCCCGTAGCGTCTACCAGGAAGGCGGTGATGTCAGCGGCGGCGGGACGCCTGGCGCCCCCCAAGACAATTTCAGGATGCGACTCGCTCAAGCTCGCTGCACTTCGGGTTCTGGCCTGGACGATGATCTCCGTCAACCCTAATTGCTCTAGCGAGACGGCTCCGACCACCAGTTCATTATCAGTGGAAACCAGACCGATAAGCAAGCTCTCGCGGCCCGAAAGCGAGTCCTCCAGGGGAGAGGAAAAGAACACCTGGCCCGCTGGATTCTGGCTTGTCTTGAGGTGCAATTCTGGCCGAGACGCCAGGTTCAGTAACTCAAAGACAGGCCGGGCTTGCCAGGCCTTAAGGGAAGGGGCAGCGTTAACCAATTGGCCGGCCGCATTGTAGCGAGCCAGGCCGCCATCAAAGTACAGGCTGGAAGCGTTGTCAAAAGCCAAGTCCGGGTTAGTCGCTACGGCTTTTAACCAGGTGACCCGTTCCGCCAGTCGATCACTTAACCGGTTGGCGGCCAGCAGGGCAGATCGAGCGTCCAGTTCCTCGATGATCTGCCGCATCAAATCTTGATGGATGCTGATCCCGGTAATGGCGACCGCCACCAGCACTAACGTGAGCGGCAGCACCAGCCACAGCAAAAGCTGCACCCGCAGCCCGCGTAGGCTGCCCAATAGTCGCAACACGGCTACTCCACGGCTTCGTCCAACGTAATCCAGCCCTGCTTCATGGCTAAAAGTACTGCCTCGGTCCGGGTGGCGACGCCCAGCTTGCCAAAAATGTTAGCCAGGTGGCCTTGCACTGTCCGGTCGCTAATGTCCAACTCCAGGCCGATGGCGCGATTGGTCTGTCCCCTGGCCGCCAGGCGCAGTACATCGAGTTCGCGCTGGGTTAGCTTTTCGATAGTGGCCTGTGCGCCGAGCGGCTTGCCGCTGCTCAGTTGGGCCATGACTTTAGCGGTCACGGTCGGATCCAGGGCTGAGCCGCCGGCAGCCACCGTACGTACCGCCCGGATCAACTCCCCGGAGGGGGCCGTTTTGAGGACATAGCCGCTGGCTCCTGCTTGCAACATGGCGAAGATGTAAGGATCGTCGTCATAAGCCGTTAGTACCAACACCTGCACGTCAGGTATTTTGGCTTTGATCTGTCGGGCCGCCTCAATCCCGGTCATTTCCGGCATCTGAATATCGAGCACCGCCACCTCAGGCTGATGTTCCACGGTCAGGGCGACGGCCTCAATGCCGGTGGTGGCTTCAGCGACAACCTGAATATCGCCTTCTTCTTCCAAAAACTCGCGGATGCCTTTCCGCACGACGGTGTGGTCATCAGCCAGCACCACCCGAATTGCCTCAGTTTTGTCCATAATGTTTCCCCTTAACCATTTAAGTTACCTGATGGGTTTAATAATCGCCCCTGCCCATGCTAAAAGATTCGCCTAAATCCGGTCTTTAGGGCTTGACTAATTTTGCAAAATAAGCACTTTCAACCGGAAAAACAAGCCGTCTGCTGGTTTATGCCAATGCCACTTTCCGAACCCGACCCATTTAATAGATCTTTTTGGTAACCAAATGCATCAGCATAAGTAAGTAAGGCTACTTATGGTATTTCTGCAAGTTTTGCCTTGATGTAGGCTTGGTTAAGGTGACGATAATTTTTGAGCATCCGTCGAAGGAAGTTGAGAGGTCCAGTAAAAATCTTACGAATTATAAGACCATTATAAGTTTTGGAGCAGGGTTGTCAAGAATTATGATACTACTCCTGGCTACTTGTAGCGCTACACCTGTTCCAATAGCTGTTCCTGGAGGACCCAACCCGGCTTCAACTCGCATCAATTCTTTACACAATCTTTATCAACCCTTCATCAGTCCTTCAAAAGGACTCTCTATAATAGAGGCAAGATTACAAAGTAGACGAGCCGCTTGCACCGGCTCGATGACTGAATTTAGGAGGTGGATCATGATGGATGGTGGTATGATGGGTGGCTTTGGCAGCTTTGGCTTAATGGGTGGACTCATTGGCTTGCTGTTAAATGTAGCTCTTCTGGTCGGAATTGTGTTGCTGGTGGTGTGGGCGGTGCAAAGGTTTAGTGGTTCAACCCACTCCGGTGCGCCCGCTGCTTCATCCCCTCAAGTTCTCTCGGCTCGCGAGATTCTTGACATTCGTTACACCAAAGGGGAATTAACCCGGGAAGAGTACCAGACCAGGCTCAGCGATATTTCGTCATAATTGCTAACCACATTTAGTTCCTGTAGCAGGAGGTATTGAACCATGATGGGTTTTGGATTAGGCATGGGACTGTTTGGCTTATTCTGGATGCTCCTTTTCTGGGGGGGAGTCATTGCCCTGGCCGTCTGGCTAATCAGGCTACTATTCCCCACACTAGAAAAGTCGGATGACGGCGAAAAAGAGGTGTTATCGGCCCAAGAAATTCTCCAAACGCGTTATGCCCAGGGGGAGTTAACGACCGGGCAATATCAAGAAATGCTGCAAACGATCCGGCAATAAACTTTGGTGTGTCCGAGGTACTTTATAAAGCCTCTGGCACGCAAGCCCATAGCCGTAGTTCGATGTTGCCTGAGACCCAATGGTCAGGCCACATCGTTTTGTCGTTATCACTCGGGCTTAATAGCCTAGCAAACAGAGGGTTTTTAACAGTTTCACAAGGGTTCACTTTGATTGTCTCTTGGGTCTGGTTATCGTGAGAGGAACGGTTTAGCTCCTGAAGCTCGAAACCTGATATGAAAAGAATCATGCCTCAATTTGTCCGAATTACATACTGAGACCTACAATATGTAAGAATGGTGGTGATAACCGGAAGGGTTTCAAATAGTGATTAACCAGCCTGACCCTCCAGAGTTTGATTTTCCTGATCCTTCTTTCAGGCTGGACTGATGGCTGAAACCATCTCGATTCACCTCTGCGTGCTGGGGGGTCCCACGTTATGGCGGCTGGGACTGCAATCCCTGCTCGCCGGCCAGCCTAACCTGGCCAGAGTCACCCAGGCGGCCGATCCCACCCAGGTCGGCGATTCACCCGACATTTTTTTGTTGGACTGCCGCCACGTGGATGCGTTCCTATCCCCTCTCCTGACTTCTTTCCCCCATTCTAACTTGCTCATCATTGCCGATGAACTGAATGAATCAACGGTGCTGACCTGGCTGGACAGGGGTGTTCTTGGCTGCCTAGAGCGGGACACCTCCCTGCCGGCCTTGCTTAATACCATCCACCAGGTGGCTGCCGGAGAGGTCAGTCTACCCCAGGCGTTGGCCCTGCGGCTGGTCACCCGCCTGGCTCATCAATCAGCGGCCCCCATCGAAACTGTTTTACCCGAAGCTCTGTCTGAGCGTGAACGAGAGGTGCTCGTCCTGCTGTCCCAGGGGTTGAGTAACAAAGAAATCGCTCAGCGTCTCTATCTCAGCGTGCGCACTGTCGAGGGACACCTGGCTAACATTTACGGCAAATTAGGTCTCCACTCCCGAACCGAAGTGGCCCTCTACGCTGTCCGCCAGGGCTGGTTGGGGTCTACTTGACCAGGTAGAATTACCTATTTTCTCCCCTCTCAAAACAGGTAGTTCAACGCTGTTGACAAACAGCCAGGTATGATATGCTCATGGTGAGCCTGGCCACAGAACTTAACCAGGTGAGAAGAATGATGACCAAGACCCGTTTAGCTCTATTGAGCACCCTCGCCGACATGCATACTCAGCCCATCCAGTACAATCTGGCTTCTTTGGCAAACATCTTAGCCAAGGTGGCGCCGGACCTGCT
>JAHDWA010000157.1 GCA_023382535.1 Anaerolineae bacterium
CGCAATGGTACTACGCCTTCAGCTACGAGGCCGGGCGCTTCGGCGCGGGCCGCTTTGGCATTGTCGGGCGCGGCCATGCCGGCATCCAGTGGGACTCGCTCTTTTACCAGGACCAGGCCGGCCACGTCAGCGGGCGCGAAAAGGTCCCCCAGTACGACAACTATGTGGATTTTTGGGATGTCAACGTCAGCGATGGGGTCAAGGATAAATCGCTCGAAGAAGCGGTGGCCCGCCACGCCTGGCAGGGCTTCACCCCGACGACCTACAATTCGACCGTGAACGACGCCGGCCCGGTCAACCTGGCCAGCGGGGCGATCAAAGCCTACTCGCCGGCCGTGGAAAACCTGACCCTTGATTTCAAGGTCAAGCTGACCGCCGCGGGCAACGAAGCCGGGGTGATCGTGCGCGCGGTCAACACCGGGCTGACCAATGGGGCGCACTTTCGGGTGGGCATCGTCGCCGGCGGGGCGCTGCCCGGTGCGGGCGGCCAGGTCACGACCTACGGCGTGTTCCGCTACTTCACCGGGGGCGGCGAGGACCCCAAGTATGTCCAGTATTGCCCCTTCCCGCTGACCGTGCCGCACAATGTCCCGGTCCCGATCCGGATCACCAGCCGCGGCAACATCTACTCGATCTGGATCGCCGGCAACTACGCCGGGCATTTCCTGGAGGACCTGGCCGGCGGGCCTTACTTTGGCCTGTATGCCAGCGGGACCAACATCGGCGGCATAACCGCCACCTTCACGGGTGTCCGTGTGCCGGAGCTGTACGAAATCCCTGAGATTTCATCCATTGATGTCAATCAAACCGCCTTCGACGCGATCAAGAAACTCCTGGGCAAGCGCAGCATCAAGGGTGTGTTTCAGCCCACTGGCTCAGTCAGAGTCTCATATTTTGAGAATCACGACCTCGGCCCCACCTTTCAGGACACGCTCACCCAGTCAGCCGTCAGGCTCTCCGACCGCTTCGCCTCCATCGTCCGCGTGGACGGGGCTTATACCTGGGCCACCTACGCCAGCGAGGCCCTGCTCAAATTCGGGCGGCGCTTTATGCAGGTCTCCCTGCCCGACATCTTTCACCGCGAGTTCGCTTTCAGGGAAGCGAAAAATATCTGCACCCGTATGGCTGAAGATCAGGTCCAATCTACTTTTGAAGGGCTGCCCGACTACCGGGTGCAGCCGGAGGACAAGATTGAAATCTTCGTTGACCAACAGAATATCGCCGGTCATTACCTGGTGGATGACGTGAGCCACACCTTCCAGATGGACCAGGATGACCCGCAAGCCTCCAGCACGATCTCGACGCGGAGATCCGTGGTGATTTAAATTTCCCCAATTGGGGAAAGCCTTGCGAATCCCCCTGGCCCTTGGCCCACCCCTTGGGGGTGTGGGGGGAAAAACACCCCCAGCCCTGACGACTAAATATGTGGACTTTCAACCCTAAACCTACCATACTCAAAGGAGCAAAACCCAAAATGTTACGGCTTATTTCATCGTTTCTATTAGTCGTCGTCTTATTTACTCAGCTCAACCTTGCGGCGCTGTATCCCGGCCAGGCCGAGGCCTCGCTGTGCGGAGGAGCTGAACCAGTCTATCTACCAGTTATCAGTCACGCTATGTCCGAACCAAACCTCACCGAACGCCTGGAAAGCATTATCCGCAAAGACGCGGCCTTCCCTTATGACGGTCTGATCACCCAGGTCTTTGCGACCACGGTCAACGTCATGCCGGTCGGCTCACGCACGGTCCTGCGCGACGTCGCCCTGCCGGCGCACATCAGCTCCGATACCATCCAAATCGGCTACGCGGTCCGGCTGGACCAGACGGCGGCCAAGCCGACCGTCCTGGCGATTTTCGAGCAGTTCGCCGATCCAGAGATGTTCAATTACGCCGGGCTGGGGGTCAAGGTCCCGGCCAATCCCTCCGTTACGGTCAGGGCGACCAAAACCGGCTGGCTGGTGAGCTGGGGTGCGATCAGCGGGGCGACCAAATACATCCTCTACAAGAACGACACCCCTGACGGAAATTCGCCGGAGGAAGTCATCCAGCTCGGCGGCTCGACCCTGAGCTACACCGTGGGCTTTGAGGACCCCTTTACTTACTATGCCGTCAAGGCTTGCAGCGGCTACCTGGAGAGCGATGTCTCGCTGTGGATGACCGACATGACCCCACCGGCCGCGCCGGCCTGGAAGGCCCACGCCTATCAAACGGGGGGCCACTATCTGGAGTGGACTCATGGGACTCCGGCCGATGTCAAGGAGTTCATTATCTACGGCAACACCTCGGCCAGCGACGTGGGCGCCGTCGAGATCACGCGCACGGCCAATCTCAACACGGTCGTGGCCTACGTGGATGGGCAGGACTACTTTGGGGTGCAGGCGGTGGATTGGAGCGGGGTCAATAAATCGGCCCTTGTCTGGTCGGTGAAGTACGACCCGACACCGGCCAGCGCCCCCACCCTGACCGCGACCATCGCCGAGTTTGGCGGCTTTACGATGAGCTGGACGGCGGTGAGCCTGGCCGCGACCTACGAAGTTGAAAGCGCCATCGACAGCAACGGAACGGGCGCTACCTCTGTTTGGACCGGAGCGACTTTAACCACGCCGGTGATTAAAGTGAGCGGGATTAGCTGGTTCAGGGTGCGCGCTATCGGCCACGATGGCAGCGTTGGGCCGTGGTCAGCCTGGACGACCGATACCAACCCGCCCCCTCAGCCGCAGATGCTCGTTGTTGATGGCCAGGGCCAGGTTGCCCTGACGCTGACCGCTTCGGACCCATCGGCCAAATCCATCGGTTTTTCTCACTATAAGGTTGAAATGGCTGACAATGGCGCGGGGCTAAACGCGACGATTCTGGACGCTCACGCCCTGGCTTCGGCCTTCCCGCTGGTTCTCTCCCAAGCTGAGGGTGTGTCTAAATACTTCCGGCTCACGCCTTACGACTGGGCCGGGAACGCCGGCACGCCCACCGGCTGGGTTTTGGGCGTTTCGCGCAGCGCCAGCGAAAGCCCGACCTATCAGGATAAGTTCGACGGCTACGGCGGCCTGGTTTCCAGCCCCCTGGAAAGCCTGTCCTGGCTGCGGGTGACTGAGTTTAGCTATCTGGAAAGCTGGGCAGCAGAACTCTACACCAGCTATGACTCGACCAACGTGGTGGATGGTCATGGGGGGATGCGGATCGCGCCAGGCGGCGGCATTACCGGCTGGATTGGCAAAGCGGTTTCACTGGACTTTAGCCAGGAAGGGCGCTTTAGCGATGATGACTATGTAGCCATCGCCCTGTTTGTCAGCGGCAACCCGGCCAACCTGAATACCGTTGAAATTGACTTTGCCTCCGATTCCGGCTTCCAACACAGCTATGGCAAAAATATGGCGAGCGGGCTGGCCCCCGGCTGGAACTTTGTCAAAGTCAAAAAGAGCGAGTTTGGCGTGCTGGGGTCGCCGGACTGGTCCAGTATCGTGCGTATTCGGGCGCTGGTGACTTTGCAAAGCTCCGACGCCACCTACGTCACCTTTGACGACTGGCGCGTGGTCAAGGCCGACCCTGATGACCCGACGACCTACAACGACACCGGCAGCGCCTGGGATTACGCCGCCTCGACCGGGACGGATAAGGGCGAGTGGCACATCTATGAGGGCCAGCGCGACAGCGAACCCGGCAAGCCCTTTAGCTACGGCCAGATCAAGCATGTCGCTTCCCCGACCAAGTGGTACGCCAGCTATAAGCCAACCTTGAACATCGTCACCGGCACGATTCAGACCGGGGTGTTCCACCGGGAAAATGGCAAGTCGGGCCTGGCTTTCTTCGTCAAAGACACCGCGCCCGACCAATGGACGATGTACGCGATTGAGGCCGATAATGTCGGTGACACCGTGAAACTGGTCAAGTGGGTCAACGGAACGCGCACCGAACTGGGCAGCGCCAGCTTTGCCTTTATCTCAGCCGCAGGCGGCGGCTATGGCCAAACCGTCTGGATCGGCGCGGATTTCTCGCAGTACGATAGCGATAGCGGCCGGATCAAGGTCTACGCCTCGATCAACGAGGGCAATCTCATCCAGGCCGGCAATCTCAAAATCTCGCTGCAAGACACCGAGGTAGGCAGCGGGGGAACGGTGGCCTTGCTGTCTAATCAATTGAACGTGCGCTTTGTCAATCTCACGGCCGGCTCACCGGCTCACGCCGATGTCGCCGATGTGGCCAAGGCGCTGGATGGGCCGATCATTATTGGAGAACAAAAGCGCCTGGTCTACGATGCAAGCACCAATCGTTGGGCCTGGACGGATGACGGGGGGACCACTTTGGTCCCCCTCAACGCCGCTAATGCCGAATACGCCAACGAAGCCGCTGGCGCGGCTTACGCCTACGACGCCGGTGACGCCTCCAATCTAGGGGGCATTGCCGCCGCCAATTACCTGCAACGGGTTTCAGCCGCCCGGCCCGGCGTGACTCGCCTCTATCGCCGCGACAACGACTCCAACTACAGCGTCCAAGTCCATTATGACGGCTCGCGCTGGTGGCTCAGGGGCTACGGCGCGGCTGATGCTTTCCATGCCGAGTGCCGGGTGGCTTACGCCGACCAGGCTGGCAACGCCGGCACACTGGACAATCTCGACTCGACCCAGCTCAAAGCCACCGGCTCGGTCATGTACCGCAGCAACAACCTGGCCCTGAACGCGGGCGCGTGGACGGCCATCACCTGGACCAACTACCTCTACAACACCGGGAGCTACTGGAATGGCGGCACTCGTCTAACCGCCGCCCGCACCGGCTGGCACACGATTTGGCTGCAATGTAACATAGACTCCAATGGCGGCAGCGCCACCTCGATATCCGCTCGACTCTTGCGGAATGGCGGCAGTATCGAGGCCCAGCACAACGAACGGTTCAATACCTCAGCCGTAAACGCCTTCATCACCCTCTCTATAACCACCTATATGACCGCAGGCGACTATTTTGAAGGGTACGCCATGATCTCCGGCGTCAACGGCATCCTCAATTGCACCACCGCCTACGCCATGATGGGCTTAATTTCCCTGGAGGCTTAAATGACCGACTACTATACTATCATCAAAACCAAATATCCTAACGCCAGAGGCTCGATGGAGGAGGGCTGCAATTTCGAGCTGATGAGCATCCCTAACGAGGCCGGCGAGTACCACACCTTTATCTCCCTTTGGCTCTTGCCCGATCCGCAGCCGACGATGGAAGAACTGGACGAATATGCTGCTTCGCCGGAGTTCCTGGCCGCCTGGGGCGCGAGGCTCAAGGCCGAAGCCGAAGCGCAAACCAACGCCTGGGCTAACGCCAAGGTGATCGAGTTTAAAATCCTGATTGACGAGCTTTTCTACGTGGCGATGATTGCGAATATTGGCTTTTTGTCTCAGAAGTGGGTGCGCTACGGCCGGCCCACGGAGCTGGACCCGCTTGAATTTGTCTGCATCCACTCCGAGAGCCAGGCTTACCGCGACAGCCATGTGGGATTGAATGATGCCGAATCGCAGATGACGGCCTATCAACTGGCCGGGGTGCAGGAAGCCAAGTGGCAGGACATGCAAAACGGCTTTGCCGGCATCGTCTACGCCCGCCGCCTGGCCCTGGAGCAGATCAAGCTGGCGCCCATTACCGAGGGCCTGGAGTCGCTGCTGTCCGACATCGTGGCCGGTCTGGACCTGACACTCGGACAGACCATGCAAAACCTCGCGGCTCAGCAGGCCCAGTTGCTCGCGGCCAGAGAAGAAGTATAATTCCGCGCTCTGGGGCAAATTTATTGTCTGAGGCTTGACCTCGATAAAAACAGGCCCACGTGATCACGCGATCCGCGGGCCTGTTTTAAAACAGCGGCTCCTCCCAATTCTCATCACCGCGCATGACTCTCTGAACATCGTTATAGCTCAACATGCGGTCTGGCGCAGGTTCAGGTGGGACCGGCTCAAACACGCGTTTGACTTCGGCCTCGACCATCCCCGGATGGATGCCAGGCGTGTAAAACAGGTGGGGGATGTCGCCGGTCAGGTTCTGGATGTTATAGCGGCCGGCGTAGGCATAATCAGTCGGGAGAATCTCTATCTCGTCGCTCACTTTGAACACGTGGGAGCTTTTGTAGTGGAACCGGCGCACCAGGCCGTTGCGTTGGATCTCCAGATGGTAGCCGCCTTCACTGTTAGCCAGGCAATCCACCTTGTCTTTGTCCACGTACTCGTCATAGCCTTCCTCCGGATCGGGGGCCACGTAAAGGGCATAATGCAGCTCGTAATACTTGAACGGCTGGTTATAGCTCTCTTGCAGCGCCGGGTAGCGCTCGCGGTTGATGGCTCGAATCCGCTCCCGCTCGGCGACAAAGGCCGCCCAGGCGGTTTTGAACTCGTCCAGTTTGGCCTGGTAGAGCTGCGCCTGCTGGTACTCGGCTTCTTTCCGCTCCTGCTGCTGCACCTGGAGGCGCTGGTAAACCTCAAAGGAGCTTTGCCACTTGACCCGCAGCGCCTGAGCCTCCCGCGCCGGGTCCAGCTCGACGATCTCGGCGATCAGCGTCTCGGCTGCCTCGACGGTGGCCGGGAACTCATTCCAGTGAGGGTTATCCAGCCGGCTGGACAGGTTGCCGGCTTTGCTCTGGCGCTCCTTGCGCTGTTTTTCCAGGCGTTCGGCCTCGGCTTTTTCCCACTGGGATTTACGCTTGAGCAAGAATCTTCCGAACCCAACCTCATCCTTGACTTGAACCATCTCGTTTTGGTAGGGGCTGCTGCCGCCGCCGATCTTGTTATTTTGAAAGTACGCCTGGAAACTGTCAGGGCCGTGCGGCTGGACGACCAGGTAGAAGGGCAGGAAGCCGGCCAGGCGCAGCGGGTATTCCACCGAGCTGACCGCCTTGCCCTCGTTTTGCAGATGGGCCGTGCCTTCGCCGATTTCGACGCCGGAGGCTTTCAACTTCTCCAGGTAAGGCTGGGCCGCTTTTTCCAAGCCCTTGATGACCTCATTGACCATCGCCTTGCGCTGGGTTTCAGCCTGGGCATTGGCCTCCTCGGCCAGCCGGATCATATCGGCGATAAAGTTAGTATTTCCGGTCCCGTTGCTGCTCATGGCTTAGTTTCCTTTCGTGGCGACCCAGTTGATATAAGTCGTCGGCTTGATACTCCAGCTTTCGGTGGTGTAGGTGGCATAAAAACGCTCAATGGCTTCGTCCACATCAGCCGGAACTTCGCCGAGATGCTTCGGCCAGTAATGAACGATATGTATTTTATAAAGCCACTGTTTGGCCGTAAGTTCATCCTCGCAGATGTACTCCGAGGTGCTTTTGTGATGGTCGGTGTAGCGCAGGATGACCGTCTCCGGCATGTCTATCTCGACCGGCGCGTGGGGGATCGCCCAGGCATTGAGATTGCCCTGGAGCGTGTTCAGGATGCCCTGGCAATCGGCCAGTGACGCCGGCCCGAACAGGACCGTGTTGTTGTAGCCGGTCGGCAGAAGGCGAGTGAGGGGTTGGGTCTGCTCCACCGGGCTTTGGGCGACGACGGCAAAGGTCTTATCCTCGGCCTTGGCCGGCAGGATGACCACGCGCCGGCCAGTGTCCAGGTTGATCAAGGTGTTGCGTTCGGTGTTAAGCACCCACATAAAAAATACTCCTTTCTCTGATTCCCCAACGAAGTCCCCCAAGGGGAGGCGAAGCGCTCTGGCCCGTAGAGGCCATTGGGGAATTTAATTAGCCAACGTAAGCAAACATTGTGTCTACCTGGATGTCGTCGGGGTCAAAGTCAGGCCCGAGCACCAAGGCGCCGCGCACATAAGGGTGGGGAATACCGGCCTCGCCGGCGATCCGGGTGACTTCGGCCATATCGGTTCCAGGTGGAACGAAGATAAGGCAGGCGTCGAGGGTCACGCCTTCTTCCTGGCAGCCGATTACAGCCAGGGTCCAGCCGTCGGTAATGAGGGGGTCAGGCATCTTCAGCCTCCTTTTGAGGAACTTCCTTGACCGGATAGGTGCAGGTGGGGCAGCGATCATAGCCGGGCGCCAGGGTAAACAGGTCGCCGCAGCGGGGATTCGTGCATTGGTGCTTGGGTCGCTCCAAAAGCTCATACTCGAAGTTCCAGAGCGCATAGCAGGGTAGGCCCTCGACCAGCGAGTACCCTTCACGCGGCACAATCCGGTAGACCTTACACTCGCTCCCGGCCGGGATGGCCGGGAGGTCGGAGCGTTTGACTTCCTGGGTAGTGCGCACCGGGATCAGCGTCTTGGGATGGATTTTACGGGCGAAGTCATCCATGGCCTACTCCCTAAACAGCCGGTGCAGGGCGCTGAGATGTTCCAGCACCACCGAGGGATGGGTGCTTTTCATGGCGTAGGTCATGGCGTTATAGAGCGACCATTTAGTGCGGCTGCTGAACTCGTCAAAGCTCGGTTCCAGCCATTCCTGGCGGGCGACCGGAAGCTGGCGGTCGCTGATGATCTCCCGGCCCCAGGCCAGGCCCAGCATTTGATAAGCCAGGTCGTCGCTACAGCGAGCGGTATGCAGGGCGCTAATGTCCTGCACCAACTGCTCGTGATGGCCGGTTACCTCGCGGGCGGCCTCGTAGAGCAAATCTTGCAGCCGGGTGATAACGTTTCGGGTGTTCTTGCGGACCACTTTGACCAGGCCAGAAAACATCAGGTTGGAGCAGACGGTAACCTTCCCGCCCAGGCAGATGCTTTCGGTCAGGGTTTTGTTGTAGCTCCCACGCAGGCCGCAGGCAAAGGGCAGGTTCAGCCGGGCCGATTTGTAGGTCAGCGCCCCAAACATCTGGTTGCCTTGCTGGGCCAGGATGTAACCCTCGTCCACCAACTCGTACTCGCCGGGCAAGGTGTTGCCGAGGATTTCCTTGGCCAGCGTCACCAGGGTCTGGTAGGGGACCGGATGCCAGGTCGCGGTCGAGGCCGGGGCCGGGATCAGGCCCAGCTCGTCAAAGTTGGCCTCCCGGCAGCCTTTGGCGTAGCGGCCGGAGAGATACGCCTCGCCATGTTTGACGACGCGATCAGGGGGTAAAATCAGGGTGGTGGTCATAAGATTCCTTTCTTGTTTTATAGACCAGGGATAACGGCATCGGCGGGAGCCGCTGCCAGGTAGGTACTTTGCATATCGCTTAAGAGGTTCGCCAGGACCGGCAGGATGTCCTCCGGCAGCCGGTTGATCAGGGTCACGGCCAGGCTCTTGAGTTCGGCCCGCTGCTCGGCAATCTCATTGTCTTTCTGGTCCAGCTCGTCGCTGTAAGCGGTGCGGGTGGTCCAGACGGCTTTGCAATCCTCGTTGAGACACATCGCGCCGCCGTTCAGTTTGACCTGGCGCTGGCCGCAGCGGGGGCAGGTAAACTCGCCGGGTTCTTCGTGAGCGTGGACGTTGGGGACCACCACAGCTTGGCCGCTCGCGGCGAGCGCCGCCAGGCGCTGCTGTTCGAGCCGCTCGGCCTCGCCGGGGGCGAGATGGTGGCCGACCTGGCCTGCCACGTGGACCGCGCCGCATTTGGTGCAAGTCATCGTGTCCACCGGCACGGTGTACATGCCGGCGCCGGTGCAATAAGCCCAGCGGCAGCGCAGCTTCATCCCCTGGCGGGTGGGGCGGGCGTCGTCCACGATCAGGTTGCCGGCGCTGTGGCCGTTGCGCATCGAGCTAACGACGTTCTCGACGTGCCTGGCCGTCACCTTGCCGCCAGGTGCGGTGTCTACGGCCTGCTGCCAGGCTTCGCGCTGCTGGTCCGGATCGGGCAGAGCGGCCAGAGGCCGGGCGACCGACTCCGCTGCCGGCAAGGGGTAGCCGTTTTCCCCAATTGGGGAAAGCACCCGTTGGATTTTGGCGAAGTCGAGCAGCCGATAAACGTGGCTGGATTGGAAATCGAACTCCTGCATGACACACTCGCGCCAGGAGGAGTAGCCGAGGGCCTTCC
>JAHDWA010000158.1 GCA_023382535.1 Anaerolineae bacterium
TCTTTTGGCGGTTTAGCCGTTATTCACGAAACGATGTATTGGCGTATGACACCTATCCAATAGATGTTCAGATATTATTTTTGCGCGCAGCAAGCGAGGGCGCACCTCTATGGTCGCCCCACCAGGGTAAGTACTACAAATAAACCTATTTCGAAGTAAGGAATAAGGAGGTGACGTCTAATGTCGATTCAGCGATGGGAAATCAAAATCGGTGCGCCTGTAGAGGCGAGGGATGGCCCAGTGGGACGTGTGCAGCAGGTCGTCCTCAATCCAGGAAACAAACACGTTGCGGCACTGGTGGTTCGCCGGGGGATGCTATTTGGGCAGAATATCGTCGTCCCCATTGAAGTGGTTGAAGACGCCACCGACGAACAGGTACGCCTGCGTTTCTCCTCTGACCAACTCCAATCCCAACCCACCCATTATCTACCTTTTATCACAGCTATCGCAGGATATGAGCCAGTTCAGGCCGTGCTTTCCCTATTAGGTCAGAGCCGCGGCAATATGTGGGCCGGCCAGGGCGTCTCAGGTGAATCGGGTGCGATCATCCGCGCCGGGCAACGGGTCGAGTGCCGGGACGGATCTGCCGGCAAAGTACATTGGGTCCTGCTTGATGGGCACACCGGGCGAGTGACGCACTTTGTCGTTCGTCAGGGTGTTCTGCGTCGCAGAGACATCATGGTGCCGGTCGAGTGGGTCAGTGAGTACCATGCCGACCATCTGAAACTGGCAGTAGACCGGGTTGCTCTCGACCCGTTGCCGGAATATCTACTGGATAAGGAAATCGAGAACAGAATTGCGCAGGCGTTATGGAAGGATGACCTTATCCGCCAGGGTGTGTTAGCCTACACCCCGATCGAGATTGTAGTTCAGAATGGGCTGGCGATCCTGAGAGGCCACGTCAATACCAGCCGGGAGCGCCAGCGAGTTGAGGACATCGTTCAGGAGGTGCGAGGGGTGCAGGGCCTTGAGAACCGCCTTGTGATTGACTACGAGGTGGAGGTGGCGGTTGCCCAGGCTCTTGGCCGCGATCCTCGCACGCGGGATCACCTCGTGAAAGTCAGTAGCCGGTTCGGACATATTTTTCTTCAGGGTATAGTACCGGCCCTAGAGATACAAGCGGCGGCTGAGGAGGTCGCCGCTATGGTGCCTCAGGTGCGAGGCGTTATGAACCGGTTCCGCATATCGCGGAGACCCGCAGCCAGGACTGCCCTGCGAATTGTGGAGCCAAGAATCGGCCAGGAGGTATACGCTGTAAATGACTCAATCGGTAAAGTTTACCAGGTGGTCATTAGCCCGCGTTCCCGCCGGGTGTCGGCGGTGATCGTGCGGGGGAAACTGCCCGACTTACAGCAGGCCAAACCCAGGCAGTTGCTAGAGGCATGGCCTCAGCAGGAGTGCACTATTGTGATCCCGGCCGAGGGCGTGGATTTTGTAAGCACTGCCGTCTTCCTGACTCTGACCGTGCTGGAATGTGCGCAGCTACCTGATTTCAACCCCGCCAGTTTCGTGACGCCGGATGCTGCCTGGGAGCCGCCCTTTCCATATCATCGTGAGGAGGTGTTGCTGGACCTGAACTGTAGTAAAGAGCCGCATTTCGAGGCTCCTTGGGGCGACGTTATTCTGGCCGAGCGCGATCAATCAGAGGCGCTCGTCGGCCAGCTGGCGTGACTGCCTATCCACTTTGGTCAGACCGTACAATATCGAACTGGTGAGCTTGGGGCTGTGGATTATGTACTGCTAGAACTCACCAGAGGCGCAAGTGCGTCTCAACCTGTACCCATATTTTCGAGCAACTCAGGTCGACAAATAACTTGGAGGCAATAATTAAAGTGGGACGGCTTCCGCGCCCAGTAATCCGGCGGCGTGGAAGCCCGGCCCGTTAGTTTTAGGTAATGAATTTCCAACTCATCCTCACCTTTGCCATTCTCTTTATCGCCATTGGCTTATTTCTGAGCGATCGACTCCGCGCCGACTTGGTTGCCCTCCTCACCCTCGTTGCCCTCGGCCTAACCGGCATCTTGACTCCACAGGAGGCCTTCTCTGGCTTCAGCCGTTCAGCGGTAATTACTATCTCCGCAATTTTTATCCTGGCTGAAGGACTACAGCGCACCGGCGTGACCGAGCAAGTTGGCAATCTATTGCTGCGGGTGACTGGTCACCACGAGGGCCGGTTGGTGACGATTGTCATGCTGGCCGGAGCGTTTCTCTCCCTGTTTATGAACAATATCGCCGCCGCGTCAGTCTTGCTGCCGGCCGTTTCAGGGGCCGGGCAGAAAGCTGGCGTTAATCCAGCTCGCATTTTAATACCCCTGGCTTTTGCTACCATCCTGGGCGGCATGGCGACTCTGCTCACCACGACGAATATCATTGTTAGCAGCCTGCTGCGCGATCAAGGGCTGGCTGGTTATAGCCTGCTCGATTTTGCCTCCGTTGGTCTGCCGATTGTCGCCGTAGGGATAGCTTACATAACCTTGATCGGGCGACATCTACTCCCGGCTCAAGGTCTTCCGGACCGCCTGAAAGTCATCTATCCACCTGACAGCGACCTGATTGAGGTGTATCGCTTGGGCGAGCGGTTATTTCGCGCCCGCGTGCCGGTCGGCTCGGTCCTGCAGGGTAGGCCATTGGCCGAGAGTTCCCTGCGTGAACGTTTCAATATGACCGTTGTGGCGATTGAACGCAACGACCAGGTTATCCTGTCACCGCCCCCCGACTACATTTTGCAACAGGGAGATATCATTCTTTTTACCGGCCATTTGGCAGAGCTACACCAAAGCAATATCGAGCCCTACTTTGAGACTCTGCCTGCCCGTGACTGGCGCACGCAAGACCTGGAGTCGCCAGCCGTAGTGATGGCCGAAGCTGTGCTGGCCCCGCGCTCCCGGTTGATTGGCCAGACGCTGCGGCAAGCGAACTTCCGGGAGAAGTATGGCATGACTGTTTTGGCCCTCTGGCGAGGGGATCGCCAAATCCGCACCGGTTTGACGAACCAGGCGCTTCATTTCGGAGACGCCCTGTTGCTGCAAGGACCCCGCGAGCGGCTGCGGGTGCTGCGAGCTGAACCCGACCTGATTGTCCTGGGTAATGGTCAGGAAGCAGCCAAAATGATGCCGGGCAAGAGCCGGTTGGCGCTGGTAATTATGGGAATCGTTTTGCTAATGGCAGCGATCAACCCAACCAGGGTGGGTGAAGTGACATTGAGCGGAGCGCTGGCGATGGTGCTGGTCGGGGTGTTGACGATGGACCAGGCCTACCAGTCAATTGAGTGGAAGAGTGTTTTTCTGGTGGCCGGAATGCTGCCCATGGGCATTGCCATTACTAAAACCGGCGCAGCGGCGCTGTTGGCCGATTGGCTTGTTGCCTTCTTGGGGGCGGCAGGACTGCTGGTTTTGTTGGCTGGCCTGTTTGTAGTGACCACCCTGCTGACGCAGGCGATGAATGGTGCGGCTGTGGCAGCGGTTATGGCTCCGATTGCCATTCAAGCGGCTCAGAGCATTGGAGCAGACCCACGCGCTATGGCGATGGGCGTGGCCTTAGCTGGGTCTATGGCTTTCTTGACGCCGCTCGGCCACGCAGTGAACGTGTTGGTAATGGGACCGGGCGGCTATAGTTTTCGCGACTATTTCAAGGTCGGTTTGCCGTTAACCCTACTACTATTTGTCGTGATTATGCTATTGCTCCCACTCTTTTGGCCATTGACGCCCAAATAATGATTGATCTTCCAGGATTCTCTTATCATTGTTGCATCGTTTTTTGAGTTTATTTGAAAATTCACAGAAATTGCTGATGGTGTTGTTCCAGAATTTCCACGTGTTTAACTGCTTATGCAAAGCCTTTTGCGAGTCGAGTCTGTCTCGCTGGCAGAATTCTTTTATTTATTTCTTTTGCCTTCAACGATATTAGTTGTGATGGAGAAATTTAAACGGGTTGGCCTGGCCGGTCGCCGGTAAAAAGCTAACTTAAGAACGCAAGTTAGCAGGGATATTAAGTAGGAAGGATAAATATATGATGATGCACAACTTTAAAAATATTCTCATCGTTGTTGATAGTAAAACCAGGAGTCAAGTACTCCTGGAACGAGGCGCGGCCTTGGCCCAGAGAAACCAGGCTTGCCTGACTGTTATGGATGTCGTCACGGAGTTGCCCCGCACTTTATCCGCGTTAATCCTCTCGGAGTCACCGGAGGAACTACAGCAGTATATAATTGAGAAACGAAGTCAAGAGCTGGAGCGGCTTATCACTCCCCTCCGACAGAAAGAAATTCAAGTTGAGGTCAAAGTGTTCAGTGGTACTCCCTTCCTGGAGATTATCCGAGAAGTGCTCCGTAATGGGTACGACTTGGTGATGATTATGGCCGAGGGGCGGGGTGGATTGAAGGAGAGCTTGTTCGGCAGAACTACGACCCACCTGCTGCGCAAGTGTCCTTGCCCGGTTTGGGTGATGAAACGAAACCAACCTAGATATTATCGGCGCATCCTGGCGGCAGTCGACCCCAGCCCTCCATTCGATGAGCAACGAAACGCGCTCAATAAGACGATTATGGATCTGGCGACTTCGCTGGCTCAGACAGAACAAGGTGAACTCCACATCGTCCATACCTGGACGATTGTTGGTGAGACCATGCTAAAGGCGAATACCGATATATCCGAAAATGAGATGTACCAGTTGATGCAAACAATTAAAAAAGAGCATGGGTATTGGCTGAAAGAACTGCTGCGGCAATATGATTTAAACAAGCTAAAGTATCAGGTACATCTCTTGAAAGGTGTAGCAGGGAAAGTGATCCCTAAACTGGTCCAGGCGAAAGGGGTTGAGCTAATTGTTATGGGCACGGTCTGTCGCGCTGGTGTAGCCGGATTGATTATCGGCAACACCGCCGAAAATGTACTGGATCAAGTAGACTGTTCCGTGCTGACGGTGAAGCCGGAAGGGTTTGTTTCGCCGGTAAGCTTGGATGAAAAATGACTGGATGATTTCTCGTCCAATGAATATGTCCACCGCCTGGCTCTTTATTCAACTTGTTGAGGAGCACAACGCTTATGACCTTTTTTGAGTATCTTCTTTTTGGCGCAGCAATTCTGCTTTTGCTGAGCATTATCGCAAGTAAGGCATCCGGCCGCTTGGGTGTCCCGGCTCTGGTGTTTTTCCTGGTCATCGGCATGCTGGCTGGTTCAGAAGGCATAGGCGGGATTGAGTTTAGCGATGCTGCCACTGCCCAATCGTTAGGGGTAGTGGCGCTTATCTTTATCCTGTTTTCAGGTGGATTTGACACAGAATGGGCCAGTGTCCGCCATGTGCTTCCCCATGGCTTGGTTCTGGCAACGGTTGGAGTACTGCTTACGGCCCTGGCTGTTGGCGCATTTGTCATGGTTATCCTTGGCTTTTCCTGGCGTGAAAGTTTGTTGTGTGGGGCTATTGTTTCATCCACCGATGCTGCTGCCGTATTTGCTGTTATGGGCTCACGCGGCGTTAGTTTGAAAGGGAGCTTAAAGCCGTTGCTTGAATTAGAATCAGGCAGTAACGACCCGATGGCCATCTTTTTGACCACGGCCATGATAGGGCTGCTGATCGATCCCGATACATCTATTTGGGGATTGGTTCCCAGGTTCTTTGTCCAAATGGTCGCCGGCGGCATAGCCGGGTATGTGCTTGGCCGGGGTATGGTCTATGTCATTAACAGGCTACATTTGGAATATGATGGCCTTTATCCGGTCCTCTCCATCGGCCTGGTCTTGCTGGTTTATGGGATAACCACCCTGATTGGCGGCAACGGCTTCCTGGCGGTATACCTGGCCGGTATGGTCATGGGCAACACAAGTGTGATTCACCGGCGCAGTCTCATGCGCTTTCATGATGGTCTAGCCTGGCTGATGCAGATCGCGATGTTCCTGACTTTAGGGCTATTAGTATTCCCTTCCCAACTATTTGCTGTGGCGGGGATTGGCTTACTTATCTCGGTGTTCTTGATGTTGATTGCCCGCCCGCTGGTCGTGTATGTGTCGCTCCTGCCGTTTCGAGTGAACCTGCGCAATACCGCAATGATCGGCTGGGTCGGCTTGCGTGGGGCCGTTCCGATCATTTTGGGTACCTTCCCTCTAACGGCCGGCGTGCCGCAAGCGGAGACAATTTTTAACCTGGTTTTCTTTGTTGTACTAACCTCAGTCCTGGTACAGGGCAGTAGTATTCCCGTAGTCGCTCGTTGGCTGCGAGTGGCCGCGCCATTTCAGTTGAGACAGCGCCCCCCACTTGAGTTTGAGTCCACTAACGGCATTCGAGGTGAATTGGTCGAGATCGAACTACCAGCGGAATCAGCGGCGGCCGGGCGCCGAATTGTCGAACTGGGGCTGCCCAAAGGCGCTTTACTTGTCTTAATTGGCCGTGGCGACAGCTTTTTCGTGCCGAGTGGAAGCACGATGCTTGCAGCGGGAGACACGCTCTATCTTCTGGCAGATCAGAAGGTGCTAGGGCAAGTGAAACAGATATTATAGCCTGGCTCAATCAACTCGATTTTTTGGGGAGAGCTGATGTTGCCCGTCAGCCAGTTGGCCGGTATGAGGACTCTCCCCAATCTGACGCTATTGCACTGGAGGTGTAGATGGAAATAACCGGAGCTGTATTGTCTGATCTCGGGTTGTCATTGCCAGCGCCGTGGCTGCAAGGGTTGGGCGCGGGGCAGCAGGCTGGATCATTGCCCTGCTGCCCCTGGGACTGGCCATCTACTTCGCCAGCCTCCTCAACTCAATCGCCGCTGGACAGGTCTTAACCACCTCCTATCCCTGGATACCCAGCCTGGAGATTAACCTATCGTTTTATATAGATTTGTATTCTGGGATCTGACCAGTTCAATTTATCTTTGATAAACGTTGAGAGGCTATGGCGGAATTGGAGCAGAAGCCACAGCTAGAATTCTCCTTACTGGCTACTACTGGAACCGCTCCTACAGTACATTACCCAGATTTCCAAGCATCGCCAGCCTAACGAAGTTATCACGATTGTCGTGCCCCATTTTGTGCCACATCATTGGTGGCACAACCTGCTCCACACCCAAACCGCGATGCTGCTGCGCCTGGCGCTCTCGTTTAAACAGGGAATTGTGGTGACCGATGTATCGTATCAGGTGAAATAACCCTGAAAATCAGGGGTAAAGCCAGCGCCATTCTGGTCAAGCCATGTTTCCTACCCGACAGACGTCCAGGCTGGGGGATCGCTGGCGGGGAACGACTCCCAAGCTGCCACATCTACAATGTCTGCTGGATCAATCGTGCGGTCTGGCAATCCTTGATGGACCTGTTCGAAGTGGCTCCTGGGTTCGGCCTCAAGTTGGGCCTGTTCACCTTTGTCTAAGACGCGCTGCCCAGCCCAGCCACGATACACCAGGTAGCCGCCCCAGCAAATAAATGCAATCCCCTTTAAAGAAGGACGAGTCAGACCGTAGAGGATAAGCGTCCCCCCACCTATGACAGCTAACCAACGCCTGATACTATTCATGATTGCGATCCTCCATACCTCTGAAAGAATATGTTGAGCCAGCTCTTTATGGGGTGATTAATAATCTTCTCTGTTCAGCCTGATGGCTGTCCCGTTGTAGGCCAGCAGCCATCGATTTGAAGTACTTATCCTTGAGTACATTATACTCCCAACAGCCTTTTCCACTAAAGATGTTCCGGTTGTGCAAATCCTGGCCGGCGAGATGGGCGGCTTTGAGGTGGCCCATCAGGTGCGTGAATTCAGCGAGGAAACTGCTTCATAAAACCTGGCCCATTTAACCGTAAAGAAGCAGAGGCGAAAAGGCCGCGGTGATTTAGCTGTGGTTTTTCATGCTATTTTCATGGTTTTGCGGTCTGATTCTATGCGTTTTTCATTGCTTATATGATACGATAAGGGTGTGGGAGGGCTTCAAACGATTGTAATAATAAAGGAGAACGGCGATGATAGTGAAGGAATCCTTTCAAGACAAAATCGAGACCGAACTTAAGGTCTGGAGAGATAGAATTGAGCAGTTGAAAGCTCAGACTATTACAGCTCAACCCGAAGCTAAAGTCATATATCAAGAGCAATATAACAAGTTAGCTGCCAGACAGGCCGAAGTGGCGCAAAAATTAGAGGCCTTGCGGCAGGCCAGGGGCGACCAATGGGAAGACTTAAGAAGTGGCGTCGAAAAGGCCCTGATTGCCTTGGAGGAAAGTTTTGACCGAGTCAAGGAAAAAGTGACTCAAGTCGGCTGGCTCGGCTGGGCCCAGGGGATGACGGAGAAACGGAAGTTTGATTCAGAGGGCTGGGCCGAAGGAATGGGACATAGGGTGGGTCATTCCGAAGGTTGGGTTGAAGGCATGGGCTACCAGCCCGAGGATTCGGTCGGCTGGGCCGAAGGAATGAAGACGTCATAATTGTTTAAAGGTTAGGCTAAACAGGTCAAAGAAAAATGAAAAAGACGTAATACCTTGTTGCCAGCTTAAACCCTATTGCCTCCCTAATCGCCATGTTGAATAATGACGATGGCTTGACCCGCTCCCACGCCCGTAAGGCTCTGGTGAAGATAGGAACCGCAGCCGTACCCTCCTTAATCCAAATCCTGACCGATCCCCAAGATCGTCTCCGCTGGGAGGCTGCCAAGGCTTTGAGCCAAATAGGTGATCCAACGGCGGCATTGGCGCTGGTGAAAGCTTTGGATGACGATAATTCCGGAGTTCGCTGGCTGGCAGCCGAAGGTTTAGTTACCGTGGGGCAGGCAGGGTTGGTTCCTTTGTTGGAAGCATTGAAGCAACATTCAGATTCGGTCCGGCTGCGGGAGGGTGCGCACCACGTGCTGCGCAGCCTGGCTAGAGAGGACTTGTATGCTTCAATCGTAACACCCGTCTTAGCCGTGTTGGAGGACATCGAGCCGGCAATTCAGTTACCCTTGGCGGCGCATGCTGCGCTAAGCCTGCTCGCGCCAGCCCTGGACTGGCATTGAACCTCTTGAAAAAGGTGGACTCATGCATGGAAAGGGTGTTAGTCGGATAACGAAATTATCTCCCAACAGGATCATGGTATGACATTAATGGTCCAAGCGCCTGCTTGGGTAACTACCCCAAGCACGGTTGTCGAAGGTAGCTTATTAACCACGATTTTCGCTCACCTTGATCGGGCTTGTGACCAGCTCGCCCTCGATGATGGCCTTCTCGCCATCCTCCGGCAGCCGGAGCGCGAATTGACGGTGGCGCTGCCGATTATCCGCGATGATGAGACCATCTCCGTTTATACCGGTTATCGAGTGCAACACTCCTCGGCGCGGGGACCGTGCAAGGGTGGCCTGCGCTTCCACCCAAGTATCAACCTGGAAGAGGTGCGCGCCCTGGCCATGCTGATGACACTCAAATGCGCCGTCGCTAATTTACCCTTCGGTGGAGCCAAAGGGGGAGTGGTGGTCGAACCGGCTAGCCTCTCTGAGAGTGAATTAAGACGGCTGACCCGGCGCTACGCGGCCATGATCCTGCCGATCCTGGGCGGCAAGCGAGATATCCTGGCGCCTGATATTAATACCAACGAACAAACGATGACCTGGATTGTGGACACGATTTCTATGCTTCAGGATCAGGCTATGCCCGAGATTGCGACCGGCAAACCAATTTCCCTGGGCGGCTCCCCAGGACGAAGCGAGGCGACGGGGCGCGGTATCGCCATCGCTGCCGTCGAGATGCTGGGCCGGCAGGGGTGCGACCCCAGGGCAGTCCGGGTAGCTGTGCAGGGCTTTGGCAAGGTTGGCTCGGCTGTCGCTAACATCTTAGCCCAGGAGTATGGCTGTAAG
>JAHDWA010000159.1 GCA_023382535.1 Anaerolineae bacterium
CGCCAAGACCGTTGAATTGCACGAAACCAAAATGGACGAGAATGATGTAATGCGGATGCAACCCGTGCCCAATATTCCCATACCGGCCGGCGGCTCGGCGACTCTCCAGCCAGGCGGCCTGCACGTGATGTTGATTGGCATGCAAAAAGAACTGGCGCCGGGCGACAAAATCAGCCTGACCCTTACCTTCGAGAAAGCGGGGCCGATGACGGTGGAAGCGGAGGTACGGGAAGGTACCTCGATGGGCCAGATGGACCACGGTGGGAGCGAAGAGCAGGGCGAGCACAACAAAGATGCCGAACACGGCGAGCACGACCATGGGGCTGAACATAACTAACCCCTACAGAATCGGCCAAGCTGGTTAAGAGGTGGTACACTATGAACAGAAGCCTGCTGTTGAGGATAATTCCAGCCCTACTGCTGCTGGGCCTGCTGGGCTGGTTTGCCGCCGGACAGTACGAATCGGTGCGTCGAGTCGTCTATATCATTCCGCCCGGTGTGGGTTCAGGACAGGTAACCTTTGATATGCCGGACGAAATCGTTTTAACCCTGGGGGTGAAGGACACTATCGTCATTGAAAACCAAGATGATGTTATTCACACCTTTGGCCCGTTTGTGGTTGCGCCCCGAACTACTCTGACCCACCGTTTCCATCACGTTATGAACTACGAGGGCGTTTGCACCTTCCACCGGGAACGACAAATGAAGGTGGTGGTTAATCCGGCGCCGTGGCAGCTCCACTTTTTTTACACAGAAGATTAGCCTGGTGTGGACCCCCTGGGAGCGGCCAAGCCGTCCCCAGGGGGAGTCAGCGGAGTTTAGTACACCTCAGGATTGACGCAGGTAGGCAGCCGCCGGCCGCTGAGGCCGGCGAGCAGGTTTTCTGCGGCCATGAGCGACATCTTATCGCGGGTGGGTTTGCTGGCGCTGGCGATATGAGGGACAATGATCAAGTTGTCGAGCTCGAGCAGCGGACTGTCCATAGGCAGCGGCTCAGGGTCGGTCACATCCAGGGCAGCGGCGAAGATTTTGTCCTCTTTCAGCGCTTCGTACAACGCCTGCCCGTCAACCACCGGGCCGCGCGAGGTGTTAACTAAGACCGCGCTGGGTTTCATCAGGGCCAGGGTCTCGCGGTTGATCAGATGGCGGGTTTGCTCGTTGAGGAGGGTGTGCAGGGAAATGAAGTCAGACTCGCGCAGCAGAGTCTCCAAATCCACCGCCGTGCCCGGCAGGTCTGAACCGGGTGCGACCATAGGATCGTGATAGAGAATGCGCATATCAAAACCGCTGGCGCGTTTGGCCATTGCCTGGCCAATGCGCCCGTAGCCAATAATCCCCAGGGTAGCCCCGGTAATATCCGGGCCAAGCAAAATTGACGGTCCCCAGGTTTTCCATTTACCGGCCCGGACGTAGCCGTCGCCTTCAACCACCCGCCGGGCGGCCGCAACGAGCAGGGCAAAGGCAAAGTCGGCGGTAGCGTCGGTCAGGATGCCGGGGGTGTTGCCCACCGGGATTTTGCGGGCGGTTGCCGCCGGAATGTCAATGTTATCAAAACCAACCGCATGGTTGCTGATGACCTTTAATTGGGGGCCGGCCGCGTCCATAAGCTGACCGTCAATCCGGTCGGTCAGCAGGCAGAGTAAGCCGTCTACCCTGCGCACCCGTTCCAGCAAGACCTCGTAGGGCGGCGGTAATTCTTCGGTCCACAGATCAACTTCGCAGGCTTCCTTGACCAGGTCGAAGCCTTTATCCGGGATAATCCGGGTGACAAATACTTTAGGTTTAGCCATAAGAATCTCCTTTGAAAATAGTAGACAGTAGACGGTAGACAGGGAAATCATACGACTCTGCGACCTCACCCCTTCGGGTGCAGGCCGCGCCCCTTCGGGCGTCCCCGAAGGGGGAAAGGGCGTGCTACCCTGCTACCTTTATTTTTATCAATGTTAAAAAGATAGTTATTAACTTTCGGCCCAGGCTTTGAATTTGGCCAGGCCCTCTTTAATTTCCCCAATATTTATCCCTGAGTAAGCCAGCCGGATGTAAAAATCCTTTTCGCCGGGCAGGGCGCGGCCAAAGTGCAGACGGGTGCAGACCGAGACGCCGGTTTCGGTGAGCATCGCTTTGCGAAATTCGTCGTAATGGGCCAAGCCTTTTTTCTGCATCAGCCCGGTCACGTTGGGGAACAGGTAAAAGGTGGCGTTGGGCCGGAAGCAGCGCACGCCTTCAATCGAGTTCAGGATGTCTACGGCGGCGTCGCGCCGTTCCTTGAGCGTGGCTAAAATCTGCTTCACCTCGCTCTGGTCGCCGGTCAGACCCTCAATCGCGCCGTACTGAATAAAGTGGTTGGGGCAGGATTCATCGTTGACGTTAAGCTTGGCAATCACGTCAATGATCTCCTTCGGGCCGATGGTAGCGCCCAGCCGCCAGCCGGTCATGGCGAATTTTTTGGAGAAGGTGTAGAGAATCACGCAGCGCTCGGCCATGCCCGGCAGCGAGGCCAGGGAGCGGCTTTTCCCTTCATAGCGAATGTCAAAATAGGCTTCGTCGCACAACACATAGAGGTCATGCTTGAGGACTAATTCGGCCACCTGTTCCAATTCCGCCGGCGAACATTCCGCGCCCATTGGATTTTGCAGGTCGTTCAGCACCAGTAACCGGGTGCGCGGCGTAATACTTTTTTCGAGACCCGCCATATCAAATGCAAAATTGTCTGTGCCTTCAACATAGCGGTAAGGTACAGCCTTGCCGCCGTGGAACTCGATCTGCGACTCGTAAATGGGATAGCCGGGATTGGGATAGAGGACTTCATCGCCCGGATTCATCAGGGCCATGATGAATTTGGTGATGGTGGGTTTGCCGCCCGGCTGGATGGCAACATTCTCCATGGCGTAATGAGTCCCGTGGGAGGCATTGATGTCCTCGGCCAGCACGGCTCGCAGTTGAGGAATGCCGACATTGGGACAGTAGCCGGTTTTGCCATCTTTGATGGCTTTGAAGGAGGCTTCGACCACATTGGCGGGGGTCGGCAGGTTCATGTCGCCCAAGTGGAAGGGGTAGACTTTGTGTCCCTGGGCGGCAAAGGCAGCCGCCTCAGCCGAAACTGCAAAAGCGGTTTCTGTACCCAGTCGCGAAATACGGTCAGCTATTTTTATCATGGTTCACCTCAGATTGATTAAATGGAGTTTAGGGTAGAAAATCAGGGGATCGTCATGCGGACAGACCACCCGATGGTGGACAATGGGGATATAAACGAATGTATCCTTATCACCGCCGTGAAGTTTAGCAAGGTGCTCCAATTTGGTCAAGTGGCGTGCTGCTGCGGAAACGGGTACATCCCATAATGTAGGACAAGTTGTCAACTTGCCGTAGGTACAGAACCGCCTAAAATTTGGGGCAGACCGGCTTACAGAAACGATGATATTGACAGCCAGGTACAACCCAAGTATAGTACACACCCCAGACAGCCTTGTACTGTCAACTCACCCCTATCAAAAGCTAAAAAAGGGAGCAGCTATGAAAATAGAACATGTCGCCTTCAATGTGCCCGATGCGGTCAAAGCGGCCCAATGGTATGTCGAACACCTGGGCATGCAGATTGTGCGATCCTCCAGGGAGTCGCCTTATATCCACTTTGTTGCCGACAGCGCCGGGCAGACGGTGCTGGAACTGTACAGCAATCCGGCCGTTCCCACCCCGGATTATGCCGGGATGCACCCCTTCAGCCTGCACATTGCCTTTGTTGTGGATGACGTCGAAGCCGCCCGTGCGCGCCTCGCAGCAGCCGGGGCTACCCTGGACGGCGAAACGACCACAACCCCTGCCGGCGATCAATTGGCGTTTGTACGCGACCCCTGGGGTGTCACCTTGCAGTTGGCCAAGCGGGCCACTCCCCTTTTAGGCTGAGGCGAGGGTTGGAAGAGGCAAAGAGGCGATGTCTCGAATTCTCGCTTCACGTTTCCTCGATTCCCAGATTCGATTGAGATTACCGTGGCTCTAGTTCAATCCCGCTCCGGGCCGCCGCTCCAACTCCGGCTGGCCCGTGATCTGACCCGTTCGATCAAGCGCGGCCACCCCTGGGTTTACGCCGAGGCCCTGCGCCACCTGCCGCCAGCCTCGCCAGGCGCGCCGGCGCTGCTCCTGGATAACAAGAAAGGGCGGGAGATCGCTCGCGGCTTTTACGACCCGCACAGCCCGCTGGCGTTTCGCGTCTGCACCACGGCGCCAGGGGAGAAGCTGAATGAGCGCTGGGCGCAACGGAGCTTTGAGCGCGCCCTGGCGCTGCGCCGGATGCTGTTTGACCAGCGCACCACCGGCTTCCGGCTGTTCCACGGCGAAGGCGACGGCCTGCCGGGCTTAATTTGTGATATTTACGGCGAGGGGGCGGTGCTGCAACTCGACGGGGCGGGACCGAGCGGTTTCTGGCACACGCCTGGTATTGCCGAGTGGCTGGCCCAGGCTCTCCCGGTAAAGTGGGTCTACGAACGCAGCCGCGTCGAAGGGAATACCGTGGAGCGCGCCTTGCTGGGCGAGACACCCCCAGCTCCCCTTCATTTCCTTGAAAATGGGGTCAGTTTTGCCGTAGATGTTGTGCGGGGGCAAAAAACCGGCTTCTTTCTCGACCAGCGCGACAACCGCCAAAAAATCCGGGAGATGGCGGCGGGCCGGCGTGTCCTCAATGTTTTTGGTTACACCGGCGGCTTTTCGATCTGCGCGGGACTGGGCGGGGCCAGCCATGTCACCACCGTGGACCTGGCGGCACCCGCGCTGGCGGCGGCCCAGGCGAATTGGGCCTTGAACGATCTGCCACCCACTCTGCATGAAGTGGTTGCTGCCGATGCCTTTGAGTTTCTGGCCGAGGCCGCCGGGCAGGGAATTTTTTGGGATTTGGTGATTGTTGACCCGCCCTCCTTTGCCGCGTCGCAGGCCGCCGTGCCAAAGGCCGTTGCCGCTTATCAAAAACTCATCGGCGCGGCGGCAGGCGTAACTGCGCCGGGCGGATTGTTAGCGGCGGCGTCTTGCTCCAGCCATGTAGGGCTGGAGGCATTTTTGAGCGCGTGCGAAGAAGGCATCTCCCTGGCCCGCCGCAAGGCAACGGTGCTGTATCTCGGCGGGCAGCCGGCGGACCACCCAACACCGCTGGCCCTGCCGGAGTTTCGCTATTTGAAGTTTGTGCTGATGCGGGTGGAGTAAAATCACGAATGCCACGAGGGGTGTGGTATCGCGCCTGCACGCCGGAGGTCCTGGAACGGATTATCCAGGAGCACCTCATCGGTGGGCAGCCAGTGGCCGAATTTGTGATCACGACCCATCCCCTGCCTGTTCCCCTACCCAACCATCAATAAAAAAGGAGTGCGGATTTCAGTCCACACTCCTGTATTCACTGCAAACTATAGTCTATGATTGGCCAGCTTCGGCCGCTGGTATTTGCTCCGGGGCAACTTCCTGCATGGCGCAGGTGGAGCTGTCAGAGCAGCTCAAGGTGATAACCTGCCCGATCTCAAGTTCAAACGCACCCGGAGCGACGCTGAAATCCCCGCCGGGTTGATGGGCATGGTAGGTGTACTGGCCCGGTTCCAGGATGAATTCCTGCTTGCCGTCGGGAGGGATCACCAGCGAGTCGGGCGTTGGCCCGCTCAGATCAAACACCAAGTCCACAAAACTGAAGTTCTCAAAAATTACGATAGCTTTGCCTTCGGGAACAGCGGTCGTTTGGTCGCCGGCCGTCGTCGTGACGCCAGCCGGTGTCGGGGCGTTCTCGCCTGCCGATGTTGCTGCTGCGGCTTCCGGCGAGCCGGGGATGCAGATGGTCTGGCCCACTTCAATTAAGTCAGGATCGTCAATCGCGGCATAGGTTTGGTTGCCAGCCGCGGCGGCGTTGGTCGCCTCGACAATCTGCGCGAAGGCGAACGGGTCGCCCAGGTACTTGGCCGCAATCTGGCTCAGCGAGTCGCTGGCCTGGACCACGTAGTTTTCGGCGCAGCCCGCGGCGGTTGCCTCAGCCGCTGTGGTTCCGCCGGGAGTAGCGGCGCTGTCGTCCGCCGCTCCGTCCCCGGTCCCGGTGACAATTTCGCCTGTTGGGGGCATCAGCACGGTGTCAATAACATGAATGACGCCGTTCGACCCGGTTAAATCTGCCGTGATCACTTCGGCTCCGTTGACCATGACCGTCTCCCCCTCGGTGGTGACGGTCAACGCCTGGCCGGTCAGGGCTTCGAAGGATTCTTGCTGGATGACATCCGCTGCGGTTAAGCGGCCCTCGACGACGTGGTAGAGCAGCAGATCGGTCAGCGCCTGTTGGCTGGCGAACAAATCTTCTAATGCCCCTTCAGGCAGTTTGGCAAACGCTTCGTCGGTCGGGGCAAAAACGGTGAAGGGCCCTTCACCTCTCAGCCGTTCAACCAGCCCCGCCTGTTCCAGCGCCGCGACCAGGGTGGTGAACTGTCCCTGCTCGGTCGCAATGTCTACAATTCCCTTTTGGCTTTCCGTCTGTTCAGGCGGTGCAGCCAGGGCAGGGGCTGCCAGCAAGGCTACCGCCAGCAACGTCACGATGAAAGAAATGATTTTTAATTTTTTACGCATCTCAAACTCTCCTTCAACAAAAAAATAAGGTTTGTCACGTTCTTTTTTGGTTCCCGGCAAAAAAGAACATTGCCATTCTAACGGCTAAAGGAGCGTTTGCCTACACTCGATTGGGTGAATTTGGGGGAAAAGTATAGCTCAGATGAGCTATTTTAGCCCTGATTGACGGACAGGTTTAAGCTTTTACCGCTGAGAACGCCGAGAACACAGAGATTTTCAACTGTTCTCTCAGCGACCTCCGCGCTCTCTGCGGTTAATTTGAGTCGCACGGTGAAATTAGTCAGTTACCGGGTCTACAGTCCGGAGTCGGCGAAAACGGGGGCGAGCAGGTTATCCACCGGCACGTAATCGTCGGTGAGAATGAGCGGGCGGCCCTGCTGCAGGTAATCCGCCAGCTCGGCGGGGGTCACAAACTCCTCGTCCAGGGCGGACGGTTGGGCGGCGTTGTGGATGGGCAGTTCCCGGTTCGCGGCTACAATCACGTAGGTCTGGCGGCTGAGCTGGCCTATCTCGCTGACGACAGGCGAGACGTACACCTCGTCAAAAACCTGCTGCAAGGTAGCGACATAAGCCCGTAAAAAGTCGCCCTGCTTGCCGTCAATAATGTTGACCAGATAGAGGCCCGTGGGGGTCAGGTGGGCGGCGACCTGCCGGTCAAATTCCAGGGTGGTCAGGTGATAAGGCACGGAAAAATCGTTAAAAGCGTCGCCGACGATCAAGTCGTAGCGCGAAGCGGCCGGCAGGTTGGCCACGAAGCGCCGGGCGTCTTCGTTAAAGGTGACGATGCTCGTAGCGGCGGGCAGGCCCAATTCGGCGTAAGCGGTCTGGGTGACGCCGGGATCAATTTCAACCACTTCGATCCGGCTGCCGGGATGCACCACTTCCAGGTAGCGGGGAAAGGTGTAGCCCCCGCCGCCGATAAACAACGCCGCGAGCGAGGGTTCGCCGGGAAAAGCGGCTTTGACCACCTCGGCATAGACCTTCTCATAGCCGTAACGCAGATAAGTGGGATCGTCCGGGTCAACATAGCTGTGGACCAGCCGGTCGAGGGTGAGAACGTACAGGTTTGGCTCTTTTTCGTCGGGCCGGACCTTGATACAGTAGTAGTCTGTTTCGCGGAGGCAGGGGCTGCCCAGAAAGCCCTGCTGCCAGATCAGGCTCGACAGGGCCAAAAACAGGCCAAAGAGGGCCAGCGGGCCGTAGCGCAGCCGGCGGCGGGCGCTCAAACCGATGGCCGCGCCGATGAGCAGCAGTCCCCCGGCTACCCCCCAGACCAGCAGGCGCGTGCCAAAGGCGCTGATCAGAAAGAAGCCGGTGGCAAAGGTCCCGGCAATGCTGCCGGCGGCCCCGGCGGCATAAATTTTGCCGACGACATCGCCGGTGCGGTTCAGGTCGGCCAGGGTTAGCTTGACCACGACCGGGCTGATGGTGCCGAGCAGGGTGCCGGGCAGCAAAAAGACAACGGTAAAAACCAGCAGCACGCCTACGATGATCGGCAGCTCCAGCTCCCGCAGGGGGTGGATCAGATCAATCGTCCAGAGAATGCTGGCGCTGCCGGCGGCGGAAATGACAAACAGCCAGGCCAGGGTGGTCAGGCTGGCCCAGCGGTCGGCGATTTTGCCGCCGAGGTAGTTGCCCAGGCTGATGCCGGCCAGGATCACGCCGATGATGCTGGTCCAGGTGTAGAGGCTGACCCCGACAATCGGCGCGGTCAGCCGCCCGGCGACCAGTTCCAGGACCAGGATGCCGAAATTGGAGAGAAAGACAATCAGGGTGGCGACCAGGGGGTGCAGGCGCTCAGGGGCATGGGACTCAGGGGCAATGTTCATGGCCGGGGATTATAGTCGCAAGGAAGAAAAAGGGAAAGCTATCCACCGAGGGCTGGAAGCCCCCGGCTGCCATAGGTGAAAACCGCTTAAAAGCGGTTCAGCAGCCTGCTTCAGCGGGCTTCCATCCAGGGTAGCCGGCGTTTCCCTGGCCTACCCGCCAGGGCAGGCAACGCCCGGCGGGCGGCGTGGCTGAGATGATTTTGTAATTACCGAATGCTCTCAGAAGTATATTTTCCAACAGGCAGCATAATATCCCGTGTCGCATCCTGCTCACATCATGATCGCATCTTGCTCGCATCTTGCTCGCATCTTGCTCCGTCCAAAACCCCTCATAATTGGGGTGTTATCAGTAACAGAAACGTAGTAGGATAGAGTTAGACCAGAGCTGTCAGGCAAGGAAACAGGGTAATCGCAGCCTAACCTTGCCTGCGAGCCTGAGGCTGAAAAGGTAAAGCATCCTGAAGGATGCTCAAATTTAGGGCGCTTGAGCGTCCTTTGCCCTCTCAGCTTGGGGTTTCAGCCCCAAGCGGCTTGGCTGCAAAGCGAGGATGCGATTGCCCCAGGCAAAGAAACAGGAGGTATTGATTGTTAGCATGGCTAAAGTGATCGGTCCATTATTCAGCATGAAGGTGTCGGGGGCGTTGGGCGAGATTATCTTTGACCGGCGCGGCTACGTGCGGCGGAAAGGGCGGGTGCGCGACCCGAAAACGAGCCGCCAGGGTGATTTCCGGCAGGCGATGATGGCGGCCCAGGAGGGGGTGAAGGTGTGCGGGCCGCAGACGCGGCAGCATTTACGCCGCCTCAGCGACGAGCCGGCCCGCTGGAGCGCTTTTCTGCTCAAGCATTTGCTGGGACCCCGGCGGGCTAATTACGACGGGTGCCTGGCCCGCTACGGGGAGCTGGGGTTGGACCGGGCCGGCTGGGAAGCGGCGGCGGTTGAGGCTGGCCTGCGCCCGGTCGGCCTGACCTATGCTGCTGACACGGAGATAACACCGGGGGCGCAGTTGTTTCTGCTGGCTTCGACCCTGTTTTCGCTGGGGATCTATGGAGAGTTAGGCCAGCCCGGCGGCAATGCCAAGGTGTGGCAGGAGAGCATAATTTCATAATCCATTCCTTACTGCCGGTTAGAATCGACTCGCCCTGCCTGGTTTGGCTTTTTTAGGGTTGTCCGTCAAGGCGAAGGTGTGGTAGAATTGGGATGAACGGCCCTGATAGTGAAGCGGAACTTTCCGTCCTAAGTCATCGGACGGAAGCTTCGGTCTACAAATTGTTCGAGGAAACATCCGTTCTATCGAGGGGGGAGAATTTGCCCA
>JAHDWA010000160.1 GCA_023382535.1 Anaerolineae bacterium
CCGGGCTGCGGCACGGCGATTATCAACGGGGTGGCCCTGGCCTTTGCCAATGCCGTCCGGCGCGGCCCGATTGGCCTGGTCGCCGCCTCCGGCACCGGCCTGCAGGAGGTCACCTGTCTGCTGGATCGCGGCGGCAGCGGTATTTCTCAAGCGATTGGCGTGGGCGGGCGCGACCTGTCGGAAACGATTGGGGGATTGATGATGCAGCAGGGGCTGGCCATGCTGGCCGCCGACCCGGAGACAGAGTTGATTGTCCTCATCTCCAAGCCGCCGGCGCCGGCCGTCACCGAGACCATCCTGGAGGCGGCCCAGGCCTGCGGCAAGCCGGTCATTGTCAGTTTCCTGGGCAGCAAACGATCCGGGCAGGAAAACGGCCTGACCTTCACCTCCTCGCTGGAGGAGACGGCAGAAGCAGCTCTGCGCCGGATCAATAACAGCGACCAGGATTACTTTGGACTGGCGCCTGACCAACTTGAAGCGATGGCCGCTGCCGAGCGGGACAAGCTGGCGCCAGGCCAGAACTATTTGCGGGGACTATTTTCGGGCGGCAGTTTGTGCGATGAGGCCATGCTGCTCCTGGCCGACCGGCTGCCGGCGCTCTACTCGAATATTCCTTTACGCCCCGAGTGGGCTTTGGAAGATGGCTGGCACAGCCGCGAGCACAGTTGTATTGACATGGGTGAAGAGGAATTCACCCAGGGCCGGCCTCACCCGATGATAGACCCCCGCCTGCGCCAGGAACGCCTGCTCAAAGAAGCCGGCGACCCGAGCGTGGCGGTCATCCTGCTGGATGTCGTCATTGGCTATGGCTCTCATTCCAACCCGGCCGGCGCGCTGGTCGAGTCAATCCAGACGGCCAAAGCGATGGCGGCAGAGCAGGGACGCTACCTGGCCGTTGTCGCCCATGTGTGCGGCACCGCTCAAGACCCGCAAGGATTGCAACAGCAGGAGCGTATCCTACGTGAAGCGGGCGTGTTGGTCCTGCCGACAAATGCCCAGGCGGCAGGGACGGCGGCGGCTATTGTGAGTTAAGATTTTGTAGGACAAACTTTAGTTTGTCCGTATAGAGACAAGCTAACCACTTGTCCCACAAGGATCAGCTATGCCAATCTACGAGTACCAATGCAAAACGTGTGGAAAAATCTCCGAAATTCTGGTGCGAACAGCCACGGAGCCGCCGGAGCTTCGCTGTAAAGGCTGCGACAGCAGCCAATTGACCCGGCTGGTTTCACGGCCGGGGCTGATTCGCAGCCAGGGTGGGGCAGAAGCAGGAACTTTGCGCCCGGTTGACCCGCGCAAGGCCGTGGAGAATATGAGCCGCATGTACGATAAGACCGGCGTTGACCCCGGTCAGGGCTTCAGCGAGGTGGCCCAACGAGCCGCCCGGGGCGATAGCCCCGACACGCTCAAAGAAGTTGTCAAAGAGGCCAAGCAGAAGGAAGCAGGGAGCAAGAAGTCGGGAGTAGGAAGTAAAGAGTAGGGAGTAAGAAATTTGGTCGTTCAAAATCGAAAATACCCAAAGGGTACGATGTCGAAAATCGAAAATCGAAAATCCCTCCGTGTTGCCCTCTTTACTTACTCCACCAAACCGCGCGGGGGTGTGGTGCATACCCTGGCCCTGGCCGAGCATCTCCAGACATTGGGGCACAGGGTTCATGTCTATGCCCTGGGCAAAGATGAACGGAGCGCTTTTTTTCGGCCCACGCTAGCGCCCTTTACCCTGATTCCGGCCGGCTCTCCCGGTGATGACGAGCCATTGGATGAGCGCATCCAGCGCTACATCCAGACGTATTACGAGTTCTTGACCCGCCACCGGCCCGGTCCTTTTGATCTTTATCACGCCCAGGATTGCATTTCGGCCAATGCCCTGTGGCGGCTGCGCGAAGCCGGCCTGATTCCCCGGTTTGTGCGCACCATTCATCATATTGACGACTTTGTCAGCCCCGTGCTGATTGACTGCCAGAATCACTCCATTTACCGGCCCGACTTCCGCCTGGTGGTCAGCCGCACCTGGCAGGAGCGCCTGGCGCAAGAATTTGGGGTGGAGTCAACTGTCATCCACAACGGCGTAGAGCTGAGCCGATTTCAACCGGCAAGCTCCTCGGAGCGGGCGGAGGCCAGGGCCAAACTCGGGTTGGGCGAGCAGTGGGTTTTTCTCAACATCGGAGGGATTGAACCGCGCAAAAACAGCCTCCGCCTGCTGCGAGCCTTCCAGGTAGTCCGGCAGGCGCTGGCGGCGCGGGGACAGGCAGCGGTGCTGCTGCTGGCCGGCGGCGATACCCTGTTGGATTACGCCCCCTATCGGGCCGAGTTCTTCCAGACGTTGGCCGAGTCAGACCTGCAGGTTGACCGGGATATTTTCCTGTTGGGGGTCACGCCGGACGACCTGATGCCCGTGCTTTATCAAGCGGCTGATGCATTGGCTTTTCCTTCGGTTAAAGAGGGCTGGGGTCTGGTGGCTTTGGAAGCGATGGCCGCCGGCGTGCCGGTGTTAGCGTCTGACCTGCCTGTCTTTCGCGAGTATCTGCGCTCGGGGGAAAATGCCCTGCTGGTTGACCCGCTGGACGAGGCGGCGATTGCCGGCGGGCTGCTGCGGCTGGTCCAGGACGAGTCCCTGAGACAGCGATTGGCTGCAGCCGGTCCAGCCACGGCCAAAATGTTTAGCTGGACAGCCACAGCTCAGGCCCATGCGGACTATTACCAGGCTATTCTGGCCAATGTGCCTGAGTTTCATCTCGAGGCGAACGCCGTTACGAAACGTTAATAAAACTTGAGAACAATCTCCTATGAACACAAAAGCCTGGCATAATTTATTACCCCACCTCGCGCCGGACCGGACGGCAGGCCAACCACGGGAGCAGGGCCTGACCATGGTGCTGGATCGCTGCCAGGGGCCGTACGCCACCGAAGATATGCTGGCTTTAACCGGCGATTACATTGATCAGGTCAAGCTTAGTTTTGGCACCTCTGTGTTTTTGGACGAGGCCCTGCTGCGCCGCAAAATTGAGCTGATTCGCGCTCACCAGATCGAGATTTATCCGGGCGGTACTTTGATGGAAGTGACGCTGACCCGGGGCGTTTATCCCCAATACGTCAAGCGAGCTAAAGAATTGGGCTTCACGGCACTTGAAATTTCCGATGGCACTATCACCATGTCGCGCCAGGTTCGGGATGATGCCATCAAACGCGCCCTCGATGCCGGTTTCAAAGTCATCTCCGAGGTGGGCAAAAAGGACCCCTCCATCCACTTCCCACCCTCCAAGATCTGCGACCAGATTGCCAGCGACCTGGCCCTGGGGGCGGATAAAGTTATCGTCGAGGCGCGGGAATCGGGGATGGGGGTTGGCATTTATGACGGGTACGGGGCGCTGCGCCAGGATGAACTGACGGCCATTATGAACTGCCTGGGGGATAGCCAGGGTGACGTTATCTGGGAAGCGCCGCTGCAGCGGCAGCAGGCCGCCCTGATTTTACGCTGCGGGCCGAATGTAAACCTGGGCAATGTGAAGCCCCGCGATGTACTCGGCCTGGAAGCCCTGCGCTGCGGGCTGCGTTTTGAAACCTTCCGTCACTTTGCCCCCCAGTTGGAAGTGGTGGAGATCAGCGACGATTAACCCGAATGAGGTGACCCCATGCCCAGGTTAGGCAGCCTTGAATATTATATTGTAAGCGACGGCTGGATGTGGGTGGACGGCGGCAGCACCTTTGGCATGGTGCCCCGTATTATCTGGGCCGAGCTTTTCCCCCCCGATGCGCAGAACCGGGTTCCTTTTGCGCTCAACTCCCTGCTGATTCGTTCCGAGGGTAAGACGATTTTGGTGGATACCGGCTATGGTCTGAAGCTCGACGAGAAAGCGCGGCGGCGAGCAGGCTTGGAGCGCCCGGACGGGGACGTGGTTGCGGCGTTAGCCCGCCAGGGAGTGAGGGTTGAGGAGATTGATATTGTGCTCAACACCCACCTGCACGGTGATCACTGCGGCGGCAACACCATCCGGCAGGGGGAACGGCTGGGGCCGACCTTTCCCAGAGCGCAGTATTGGGTCCAACGCCTGGAGTGGGCCGACGCCATCGCCCCCAACGAGCGCACCCGGGCCACCTATTTGCCGGAGAATTACCGTCCCCTGGAAGAAACCGGCCAGCTCCGGCTCATCAACGGCGCTACCCGCCTCACCGGCGAAGTGCGCACCGCGATAACCCGGGGTCATACTCGCGCCCACCAGGTGATTATTTTGGAGTCAGAGGGGGCAACAGCTCTGTTTGTAGCCGATATGGCCTCGCTGCACTATCACTTGGAGCGTTTAGCCTGGGTACCGGCTTATGATTTAGAGCCAATGGAATCAATTGAAACGAAGCGCTACTGGCAGCAGTGGGCGTTGGAAAGAGACGCGTTGATTATTTTTCAGCACGATACCCAGATACCATTTGGCCGCCTCAAGCCTGACGGAGTGAATTTCAGAGTAGAGCCGGTCTTGATAGACTAACTCTTCTCCCACTCTTTAATCGAAGCCTTGATCAGCTCCTTCACCTCCGGCTGGGGAATCTCATCCGGGCCGGAATAGATCATCCCGTTGACGTTAATCAAAATCCCCCCGCCGGGATCGGAGGTAATCTCCAGTTTGGTAGTGCCGGCCAAAGGCGAGTAGCGCAGGCGAGCCTGGGCTATTTGGTTAATCTGCCCGGCCAGGTTCAGCGGGGGCAGCAAAGGTTCAGTGGGAGCTGCCGGTTTAGGGCGTCCAAAAAGGCCGCGCCGCTGCGGTTGAGGGGGTTCCGCGGCCGGTTGGGCGCGCAGCGTCGCCAGAAAGGCCGCTTCAACCTCAGGGTTGACCGGCGGGGCAGGCGCAGCCGGGATTGGCTGGATTGGAGCGGGAGGCGCCGGGGGGCTGGGCTGAGGCGCAGCCGGTGTAGGTGCGAAAGGAGGCACAGGCGTCTCACCCACTTTAGGGGCCTGGAAGGTTCTGAGACCGGCTTCGGCTGCAATCATGCCATTGGTGAAGGCCAGAAGATGAGCCGCTAACTTTAAGATATATTGGCCAATTTCTTTATCGGTAATCTCAGCCAGTTTGGTGTAGCGCCGCCCGGCGATTTCCACGATCAATTGGCCCGATTGCGGGTCACGCAAAAGCCGCAGCAATTCCACCGGTTCGCTGGAGTAACTTGCAGAAATAGACTGCTTGACGGGTTGTTGATGAGTTGCAGGTAGGCTGGCGGCTGGCGGAATGACTGCTGGCTGGCTTGCTTCGGGCGAGGTTGCTTCGGCAGCAGGCCGGGGCTGTTGATGCAGCCGGGCGGATAATCCGCTTTTTGGTTCATGGGATGATTTGGATACATTCATCAGCTCAGCCTCCGTTTTGGTTCGCTGGTGCAAAAGACCTAAATTCAAATCGAGGTCTGCTGGCAGATCGGAAACCGGGAATAAGCCCTCTGAATTAGGTTCCTGGCTGTCTGTGACAGGATCATTCAGGGTAAAAGCGGCTTGTTTGGGGGGAGGGAGGGCGGTGTTTACTTCACCAACAGGCCGGGGAGAGTCTAACAACGATCCCGTTTTCAAGGGAACCCCCAAATTCATTTGCTGCTTCTTCCTTCGACCCGAAAATGCCACAAACAATATTCCCCCAAAAAGAATAACCCCGATGACAGGGACAGCCATAAGCATCAATATTTGGCCGGGTGAGGCATTTCCCAGAATTTCTGCCATGCGTGTCTCTCTTTATAGAGTCTGCTTGAAGGGCATTTTGGATACGGCTCCTCTGACCGCAATTAGATATTGACCTCGCGCAGAAAGGCGGCGCTTTCTTCTGGAAGGGAGGGGTTAATGAACATGCCGCTGCCTAACTCAAAACCGGCCGTCCGGCTGAGACGCGGGATGATCGTTATATACCAGTGCAGGTAATCATTGCTGATTTCTTTAACCGGGGCGGTGCGAATAACCAGGTTATAGTTGGGATCACGCAGGCCCAGGAAAAGCCGGCGTAACATGTTGTGTAAAATGTGAGCCAAGTCGGCCAGGGCATCTTTTTGAGCGTATAGAAAGCTGACACTGTGTTGGCGGGGCACAATCCAAATGTGGAAAGGGGAGGAGGCGGCATACAAAACAAAGGCGACAAAATGCTCATTCGTCTCGACGATGCGGATTCCTTTTTGTAGTTCATCGTGCATCATCACGCAGTAAACACACTCGCCGTTATCATCAAAATAACGGCGAGCTTCCTCGATGCGATGGCGAATAGTGTTCGGCACAACCGGCAGGGCAATAATCTGGCTGTGTGGATGTTTTAAGGTGGCTCCGGCTCGCACCCCGTGGTTCTTAAAGTAGATGATTTGCTCCATGCGCGGGTCGCGGGTAATCGCCCAGCCCCGATTATAAAATGTTTGCAGCACAACCAGGATCTCGGCCGGCGTCATCAATGCCAGGGTTGTATTATGGCGCGGGTGTTCCACAACAATCTCGTGGTAGCCCAGGCCAAAGATGCAGCGGTGAACGCCGTCGAAGGTGCGGGTCAATTCCCCTTCTTTGGAAAGCGCCGGAAATTTGTTGTCCACCACCCTGGTCTGCCACGGACCCGTTTCAGGCAGGCGTTCAATTTCCAGGTCAAGTTCTTCGCCGCCGGGACAGAAGGGGCAGGTGGAATCGTAAAAGGGTTGGGTATCGGTCGTCAAATGCCGTTCAGGTTCAATATAATCATGCGGCCGCTTGGCCCGCTCGTTGGCAATAATAACCCAATCTCTCGTTGCCAGATTCTGTCTAAGCTCAGGCATTGGTTTCCTCAAACTGCAACTTGACCCGGCTTGATTACTTAGCCGGTTAGCCGGCCCAATCTCTATGCTGCCAGGACGGTGGTGCGGTTATCCGGCAAGGGAGCAGCCCGGCTGCGCTGTAACGACGTCAAAAACTCACTCAGAATCATCGCCGTTGCACCCCAAACCCGATGGCCAAAAACATCAAAAAAGGGCACACGACGTTCGCCATAGTTAGGAAAGTGCCAGATTTCCTCTTTGTGGTTGGCCGGGTTTAACAGCAGGCTGAGCGGCGCTTCGATTAACTCGGCGACTTCTTTGGCGTCAGGGTGAAAAGCAGGCCGGGCAGCGCAGTAGCCAATAAACGGATAAATGTAAAAGTTGCTCGGCGGCGTGTATAAAGGTGACAACTGGCCGATCACTTCAATCGTGGTTGGGGCCAGACCAATTTCTTCATATGTCTCCCGTAAGGCTGTCGTTTGCAGCGGCTCATCCCCTTCGCGCCGGCCGCCGGGCAGCGAAATCTGGCCGCTGTGCGCGCCGGGATATTCGGGCCGGCGAGTCAAAACGACATGCAGTTCCGGCCCGCCCCAGCCATTGCTGGTAGAGGGATAGAGTAACAACAAGACACTCGCCTCGCGATAATTATCCGGGATTTCCCACCGGTTGACTTGACCAACACGAGGTTGAGGCGCCATCTTGATCTGACCTTCAATGCCGGGCAATGGCGCGGCCAGCGCCCATCGCACATCCTCCATAACAGGCGAAGTTAGCTGTGATTGATTCATGATGCCCCCTCATTTCACAAGCTACTTACTGAAAAACCATAAACTGCTCAGGCTAAAAGTGCCAGTCACCTGAGTAGTAAAAAAGCATAAACCGATTGGTTAAAATAGTGGGGACATTATAGCACAAATTTTGGGAAGCAGTTAAGAACGACCACCGACCGCTGACCGCCCTGTAACTTGCCGTTTCTTTTGACAGTGGTCTGCCGTCAGCGGTCATCAGGGGAGGAGGGAATAGAAAAGAGTTATCCCTTCCCAGGCAATGAGCAGCCCTAGCCCCAGGCCAATCACAATGTCACCCAGGTAGTGAACGCCAATAAGAACACGAGCAGCGGCAACGCTCAAGGCAAGCGCCCCCAAAACCAGGCCCAGGAACGGGTCGAAAAACATTACGCTCGCGGCCAGGGCAGTCAGACGGGCCGCATGGCCGGAAGGGAAGCTGTAAGCATCGTATTGAAAGGCGACAAACTCGCCGGGTGGTCGAGGGCGCTGGCGGCGTACTCCGAATTTGACCAAAGTAACCACCCCCATGACCGCCAAAACGATCAGCGCAATCAGCAAACTGGCCTGGCAGAGCTGAGGTTTACTCCCCAGCCAACCTAGGCTGTAGATCAGCCCCAATCCGCCAAAGACCAGCGGCCCGTCACCCAGGTGGGCCACCAGCCTTACCTGGCTCCGCCAGCTTGATTCGGGCGGTAGGTAAAGCTGCCGGCTTAGCCGGGCGTCAAGACCCAGCAGGCGATCTAAGGCGCTAGGAGTGGAGTTTAACCTTTTCCAGTTCTGCTTTGATGATGCCATACTGATGTGGCTTATCCAAATCCATGCCTAATTCGGCAAAGCGAGTCACCACCACCCGCGCGTTCAAGTTCATCCGTTGGCGCGCCCGCTCGGCGGCCTCGTCTACTGTCATCAGGCGCAGTAAAAACCTGAGGATAAAGCCCAGGCCCAACATCTGCGCCTGGGCCAGGTAATTCTTGCGGGAGCCGGTCAGGGAGCGAAACAGTTCGACGTTGCCTTTGGCTGCGGCCATATCAATCAAAAAAACATCGCCGCCGGTGTAGCGACCTCCTCTAAAGGGCACAAAGGTGCGCTTTGAGCCGGGAAAGCGTGCTTCCATCGTTTTTTCTTCGACGATGGCATAATAAATATCCGCCTCCTGTGAGCCGCACTCCTCGATGAAACCGCACACAATTTCCGCCGTAATCAGAGGAATATCGGAGGAACAGAGCAGAATCTTTTTGGCCTGCGGATTAATTTCTCTGATCTTATCCACCCCGGCCAGAACGTTATCCAGTAGCCCCTCTCTAGCATCAATAAAGCAAAGTGAGGGATGGTTTAGACTGAGTTCATCCGGTTTGAGGCCGACGATGACAATATGATCAATCAAGCCCGACCCCATCAGCGCCTCGACGATCCAGTTAATCATCGGCTGGCCGACCAACGGGATCAACGCCTTTTTAGCCACGCCGGTTTGAGCGTAGAGAGGATCATCGGGCGCGCTAATCCCCCCAGCCGTAATAATTGCCTCCATGGTCTTCCTCTTTCAATTGAAGTAGCAGGTGTAGTTGATCGTAGAGTTATACCTCGATTTGCTCTTTAAAAACTTACCCCTCC
>JAHDWA010000161.1 GCA_023382535.1 Anaerolineae bacterium
GTCTTTAACGTGAGCCAATCTCTTGCTTCCTGTCACTTCTCAGTTGTTAAGGTTCCCACTCAGCTATTTAACAAACAAAAACCGACACCCTTATTGGGGATGCCGGTGGAGACGCATAACCACACTCGGTTTAAGAACCACTTATGCAGATCAGCGTCTCCTTTCTGTTGTCAATAGAACTTCCTACAACCATTTGTAGACGAGTTCGATTTTATCACTGAGCGCAACAATTAGTGTACCACACTTGTTGCAATTTGTCAAGACCGAGTTTTTTATTTTCCTTAGTTTTGTGGCCCGACAACAGGGGACATATTAACACATCTTAATGCAGATGTCAAGCCCCCAGAATAACGAATCTCGTCAATTTGAAAGCTTTTAAGGTTTATGAATCTTGTTCCACTTCTACATCTCGCTCCGACCGCTTAAGGCTCGACTCAAAGTAATTTCGTCGGCATACTCCAGATCACCCCCGACGGGTAGGCCACGCGCCAAACGGGTGATTTTGATATTTCCCCCTTGAAATTGACGGGCAATGTACATAGCGGTCGCTTCGCCTTCCAGATTGGGGTTAGTAGCAATAATAATTTCGCGCACCTCATCCCCTTTGTTCCGCACCCGTTCCACCAACTCGCCAATTTTTAAGTCCTCTGGACCAATCCCTTCTACGGGAGCGATAACACCATGCAGCACGTGATATAAACCGTGATAATCTCTCGTTCGTTCAATTGCCAACACATCCAGTGGCTCTTCAACGACGCAGATGATGGCTTGATTACGGTGCTCATCACTGCAAACCGGGCAGGGATCGGTTTCGGTGATATTAAAACACTGCGAGCAAAAGAGTACTTTTTCATGCAGCTCGCGCAGGGCGTCGGCCAATGCTACAGCTCGATCCGCCGGGTTGCGCAACAAATAGAACGTCAGCCGTGAGGCCGTTTTTGGCCCAATCCCCGGCAGCCGTGAAAACTCGTCAATTAATTTTAAAACTGGTACAGGAGTTACTTGCATAAATTCACCATACTGCGTAATAGCCTTTTACCTAACTCACTTTGGTATCCTTACCTTTTAATTAAAACAATCCAGGAATGTTAAGACCGCCGGTAATGGCTCCCATTTCATCGGCAGCCAAATTTTGCGAAGCTTCGACAGCTTCGTTGACCGCCGCCACAATCAAATCTTGCAGCATTTCGACATCTTCCGGATTGACTACTTCCGGATCAATGGTGATAGACTGCAATTTTTGATGCCCGTTCATAACGACCTTGATTGCGCCACCGCCGGCAGTTACCTCAACCGTTTTTTCACCGAGCGCCTCCTGGGCCTCCAGCATTTGCTTTTGCATGGCCTGCAATTGACCGGCCAAGCCGCCTTTCGCCCCACCGGGCAGACCCAAACCACCCCCGCCCCCTCCACCGAGGCCGAGAGAAAAACCTTTACCTTTGCCTTTACTTTTGGCCATCGCTTATGCTCCTTATCAAGTACAAATGGTGAAGGGCAAGGCTTGCCCTCCAGCTAGACGACTCAATTCATTTTACAACTTTTCCACCTAACTCCTCTGCCACCTTTATAAGCGCCTCCGAGTCTTCGCCAACCTTGCGCTCCTCACCTCCACCTGAAGGCATTTCTGAAGCAGTCGGCAGAGAAACTGATTTTTCAGACAAAAAATGCACCGAAACACCATGTCCCAGCACTCTGCCAAAGACTTCGTGAATAGCACTCCGAGGTTGCGGCTTCTCAAAGCGAGCTTTCATCCATTCAGAGGTAATAAAATGGATGTCGTTTCCTTCAACTCGGTGCAACCAAGCTTGATTCCGCAGCGCTTCAGCCATAGTTTTGTTTTTGGGTTCCAATTCTCTGAGAATCTGTTCAAGATAACCTTGGACTATTTCCACGGTCAAACTGCCGCTACTCCTCACCCCAACCACTTCCGCAGCGATCTGGGCAGATGGCGTAGGAGAAATAACTCTTGTCGGCGCAACAGATTCAACTTTAACAGGAACAGCAATTCTAGGGGCAGGCGGCGGAGCAGCGATGATCGCCTCGCTCACAACCGGCGAAGGCAGGGTCACGGGTGTAGCCGCCTCAACAAAAGCCAGTTCCAAGGGAAGTTGTGGAATCGCCAGCAAACTGGACTTTAAATCGAACAGGGCTGTATTAAAGAGGGTCGTTGCCCGGACGATAGCGGCAGCGTCAGCTTGAGCCGCCTGGGTTTTGATAACTGTCAGGGTTTCCTCCGGCAAATTCAACAACCTCTGGCCATCGCCTAACTTGACCAGCATCACCGCCCGTAAATATTCGACAATCTCGCGGGCAAATTGGCGCGGGTCCAGTCCATCATTGACGACCTGGTTAATAACATCCAAACCCGCCGCCACATTTTGGGTAATCACTGCGCCCACCAACTCTACCACTGACTGGGAGGCAACTGCTCCCAGCACCGTCTGCACCAGTTCCAGCGTAATTGTTTGGCCACCATAGGCAGTGAGTTGATCCAGAAGGCTGATCGCATCCCGCATCGAGCCGCCGCCTTGCCGGGCAATATATTCCAGGGCGGTTTGCTCCGCAGTGAACCCTTCTTGAGCCACGATATAAGCCAATCGTTCGGCCACATCGCTGGCTCTGATCCGCTTAAAGTCAAAGCGCTGGCAGCGCGAGGTAATGGTCGCCGGAATTTTTTCCGGTTCGGTCGTCGCCAGCACAAAGATGACGTGCTCCGGCGGCTCTTCCAACGTTTTTAACAGGGCATTGAAGGCAGAGTTGGAGAGCATGTGGACTTCGTCAATGATGTAAAATTTAACCCGCGCTTCGCCCGGCCGAAAGCCAACCTTGTCCCGCAGGTCGCGAATGTCGTCCACACCGGTGTTTGAGGCGGCGTCAATCTCGATCAAATCCAGCAGACGCCCTTCGTTGACGGCCACGCAAATCCGGCAGCGATTACAGGGCCGCTCCACACCCGGCTCAGCCTGGCAGTTGACCGCCTTGGCCAGGAGGCGAGCCATGCTGGTCTTACCCGTGCCCCGCGGGCCGGCAAACAGGTAGGCATGCGCAATCCGATTCAATTTCAGGGCATTGATCAGGGTTTGGGTAACATGCTGCTGCCCAATAATTTCATCGAATGTTTGCGAGCGCCATTTTCGATACAGAGCTTGAGAAGCCATTGAACTTAATGAATCCTCTGCATGCCGAGGCTAAAAGATTTACGATTTACGATTTGAGATTTACGATTAATAAACTTAATCGTAAATCCAAAATCTAAAATCCAAAATCAGGTGGTAGTTTACCATTCAAGAGTCATTTCTGCAAGGAATTTCCATTCTTTCCAACCCCGTTTATAATCAACTGTTGATCATTTCTATCAGGAGTTCTTTATGACGAAACGTCCTCTCATTCTCGTCACCAATGACGACGGCATCGACTCGCCGGGCCTGCATGCGGTGGCCACTGCCCTTGTTGGCCTGGGCGAATTACTGATTGTCGCCCCCAAAACACAGCGTACCAGCGCCGGACGCAGTTTTCTGCCGGTACAGGACAAGGCGATTTATTCCGTCGAGATCCCCTTAAATTCAGGACCTCACCTTGCTTACAGTGCCGACGTTTCCCCGGCTCAGGCCGTCCAATTAGCTTTATTAGAACTGGCCAAGCGCCCCATTGATCTGTGTATCAGCGGGATCAATTACGGCGAAAATGTGGGCAGCGGGGTGACAATCTCCGGAACCGTAGGTGCTGCCCTTGAAGCCGCCTGCTCCGGTATCCCGGCCCTGGCGGTCAGCCTGGAGACGCCGCAGGAATATCATTACAGCCACAGCACCGACATTGATTTCTATGTTGCCGCTCATTTCACCCAGCAGTTTGCCCGGCAAGTCCTGAACGAGGGCCTCCCACCCGACGTTGATTTTCTCAAAATAGACATCCCTGCCGGAGCCACTCCGCAAACTCCCTGGCGTATTGGCCGGGTTTCCCGGCAGCGCTACTACCAGGCTCTTCCCAGCGGGCGGACTCGCCTGGATGAGCAAAAAGCGATTACCTACCGGGTTCATGTTAACCCCAATGGCCTTGAGCCAGACTCTGACATTCATATTCTTACTGTTGACCGCATGGTCTCGGTTGTGCCGATGACGATTGATTTGACCGCGCCCATTCCTCTGGGAGAGTTAGCCCAGTTTTTCAACGGAACGGATTGAAACAAGAGGGGATTGAAGATTGAAGATTGAAGATAGTAGATAGCAGATCGAAAATTTAAAGCCCTTCCCTATAGGGCAATCCGCTATCTTCCATCCTCTATTCTCTATCTTCTATCCTCCGCTCTTCACCTCACCACGTCCTTTGAAAAGTGACATCATAAGAGTAATGCCCCCGGCAGAGACCGTTGGTTTTTTGGCGCAGTTGGCAATCGGCGATGGAAGCGCAGTAACCGCCGGCAAAGAGCCAGTCGGCCGGGATGTCTTCGTCGCGGGTAGAGAGGGGCAGCGTTTGCTCGCTGGTGTAGGGGGTACCCTCAATATTACCCTGCACTTCCAGGGCCATAGTATTGCTCCACAAATCTATCCTTAATCTGCCCAGCCCGGCGCTGCCCGAAGCCGCCCGCACATTTTTATAAGTGTCGCCCACAATCACCCCGGTCAGAGGCTGGCCAGCCGCATCTACCACCAGTACATAAATCGAGTGGTCTCCCCCGCAGTTGTTGGCGACTTTGCCCAGCACGCTGTTCTCCTCGTTGGAGCGCATACGCTGCTGCACAACGACAAAATCTACCGTCGGTTGGGCCGGGGGCGGCGGTTCTGCGGGTGCGGGTGGGCTGGTCGGCGGCGGGGGAGGGAGCGGAGTTGGAGTGACTTCAACGAGGGATTCAGGTGTATTGGTGGGGCTAGGTGTCAGTGTGGGCGCGAGAGTCGGAGTGGAAGTTGCGGTTGAGGTGGGCGTAAATGTCGGCGGGACCGGACTGGGGGTGAGGGTGAAAGTTGGGACGGGCGTTGGCGGGGCCAGGATAATGCTTGCCTCTTCTTGAGCGGCTAACTCCGGCAGCCAGCCCGGCTCGACACTCCAGACAGCCAGAGCAATCACCGCCAGCACCAGGACAATCAGACCCCCTAGAATCAAGAATTGTACCAGACGTAAAGGCATTTTTTACGCTTTCTGCTCCGGAATAATGGATTAAGGGATGCCCATTATAGGCCCAGTCAAGCGGAATTCAAAGGAGAAGTTGAAGGACCGGAAGGCAGGTGGATCACCCAGTCTTCTTCCAGCCTTCCAATCCTCCCTTCTTCGATATAATTGACAAGGGTATACCTGTCTGCTAAAATAGAGGAGTCAATCAAAAAATACCAAAATTTAGATTTGGTCAGTTAAATTTCACCGACTCCGAGGGCTGCCAGCGCCTCGGTTATTGATAGAAGTCCGATTAGAGAAGGGAGCTTGTATGGCTGATGTCACCAAAGAGAAACTGGTGTTGGAAGGGACGATCGTCGAGGCCCTGCCCAACACGAGCTTCAAAGTTAAGTTAGAAAATGGCCACACGGTTTTGGCCTATTTGTCCGGCAAAATGAGACGATTTTACATCCGCGTTTTGTTGGGCGACAAAGTTCGGGTGGAACTGTCACCCTATGACCTGGATCGAGGGCGCATCATCTATCGCTACAAGAGCAACACGGCGGCTGGCCGGGCAGCAGAAGATGAAATGGCAGAAGAATAACTCTTCCCAACAATAGCCTCCGCTGCTCTATTTTGAGCATCATCCTGGGTATAGTCAAAAGCTGTACCCTTTTTTTATTTATTGACACCCTGTCCCCCGAAGCTATAATCCCTCGCAGGTGTTATAGTCAGCATGACCGAAATTAACGACCCAAATACAGATCGCCCTGCAGGCGCCACCCCACCCAATAATCGTGATAATGAGCAGACCCGGCCCATTCGCCGGCCCGACGACCCGGATCGTACCTGGCTCTCGTCGCAGAAACCGGCTCAACCTGGCCACGATACCAGGCCGAACCGCGCACAACCGCCGGCTCCCGCTCCCCGGCGGCGCTCGGCCTGGAACCCCCCGCCTGTTCAACCGCGACCGGCCCAACCTACCTACCACGCCCCTGCCCAAACTGTGTTTCAGGTACCCCCTCCGCCTCAGCCCCAGAAACGGGTGGGGATCGGCCGTCTGTTGGCGGCGGTCTTGATTTTGGGCCTCGTCGGGGGTATGCTGCTCCTGGCCGTGGGTATGGTCGGTTATGTTTGGATTGCTTCACAGTTACCCTCTGCCGAAGAACTGCTGGCCCGGCGCATCCAGTTTGCTACCACCCAAATTTTAGATCGGGACGGCAACCTGCTCTGGGAAATTATTGACCCCAGCGGCGGGCGGCGTACGATTGTTACGCTTGACCAGATTTCGCCTGACCTGATCAATGCCACCGTCGCCACCGAAGATCGTTTCTTTTTTTCCAATGTGGGGGTTGACCCGATTGCCGTGGTGCGGGCTGTCTACTACAATCTAACTGAGGGCGAAATTGTTTCCGGCGCCAGCACGATTACCCAGCAGTTGGCCCGCAACGTGCTGCTGACCCCGGAGGAGCGGACCGAGCAGTCCTTCTCCCGCAAAATTAAAGAGGCGGTCCTGGCCGTCGAAATTAACCGGCAGTACAGCAAACAGCAAATCCTGGAAATTTACCTCAACCAGATTTATTACGGCAATCTGGCCTACGGCATTGAGGCCGCTTCAGAAACCTATTTCGGCAAAAAAGCCAAAGACCTGACCCTGGCCGAGGCGAGCATGCTGGCCGGCCTGCCCCAATCCCCTGCTCTCCACGACCCCTACACCAACCCGGAAGGGGCCAAGGCCCGCCAGGCCGACGTGCTGCGGCTCATGGTCGAAGCCCAGGCCATCAGCCAGACCCAGGCCGATGAAGCCGCCCGATCCGAACTGCCATTCCAGCCGGTGGGCTTCTCCATGCAAGCGCCGCATTTTGTCACCTACGTCCGCCAGGAATTAGAAAAGATTGTCCCGCCGGACTACATCTACCAGGCCGGCCTGCGCGTCCAGACCACCCTCAACCCCCGCCTGCAAACCATTGCCGAAGAGGAGGTCCGCAACCAGGTAGACGCCCTGGCCGGACGCAACGTGAGCAACGGCGCGCTGGTAGCGATGGATGTCAGCACCGGCCAGATTCTGACGATGGTCGGCAGCAAAGATTTTCGCGACGAGACTATTGATGGACAGGTCAACCTGGCCACCAGCCCGCGCCAGCCCGGCTCAGCCATCAAGCCGCTGACCTACCTGGCCGCTTTTGAACGGCTGAACTGGACGCCCAGCACCCTGCTCATGGACACCCCGGTGGAGTATCCCGACGGCGCAGGCGGCGTCTACCAGCCCAAAAATTATGACGACAAATTTCACGGGCCGGTCCTGCTGCGCTATGCCCTGGCCAATTCTTTTAATATCCCCCCGGTGAAAACGCTGCAATTGATCGGCGTGGACACCCTCAAGGAGATGGCCGCTCGCCTGGGGATCACGACCCTGACCCGCAATGATTACGGCCTGGCTTTGACCCTGGGCGCGGGGGAAGTCCCGCTGGTGGAACTGACCGGCGCGTACCAGGCCATGGCTAACGGTGGGGTCCAGGTCCCACCGACGGCTATCCTGAGCATCACCGACAGCTTTGGCCGGGTCATCGAGCCAGCCCGTGCCCAGCCGCGCCGGGTGCTACGCCCGGAACACGCTTACCTCATCACCAACATCCTGGCCGACAACGAAGCTCGCTCCCTGACATTTGGCCCCAACAGTGCCTTGAATCTCTCCCGGCCTGCCGCAGCGAAAACCGGTACTACCAATGACTATAAAGATAATTGGACCATGGGCTTTACCCCCGATATTGTCACCGGGGTCTGGGTTGGCAATGCCGATAACACGCCCATGATTAACGTCAGCGGCCTGGCCGGAGCGGGACCGATCTGGCATAACTTTATGGAACGCGCCCATGAAGGGCTGCCGATCCACGACTTTACCCGCCCGCCGACCATTGTCGAGCTGGAAGTCTGCGCCGACTCCGGCACGATTCCCAGCCCGGTCTGTCCGCAGCGCAAGAAGGAAATCTTCTTCAAGGACCAGCCGCCGCTGGGACCGGAACACGATATTCACCAACTGATTGCTATTGATCGCAATACCGGCCTGCGGGCCAACGAATTTTGCCGGGCCAATGTTGAGGAGAAATATTTCCAGGTTTACCCCGGCGAGGATGGGCGCGCCTGGGCTATGAGCCAAGGCATCGAGCAGCCGCCGGAGCAGTACTGCCCCTCAACTAACATTTTTGCCGGGATTACCAGCCCGCTGGATGGGGCATCGGTGCGCGGTGTGATTACCCTGGAAGGCTCGGCTACGGCGGCCAATTTTTCCCACTTTCAAGTCGAAGTCGGTCAAGGGACCAACCCGGCGGAGTTCGCCCTGGCCGTGGGGCCGTTCAGCCAGATTGTGGAACAGGGTGTTTTGGGCACGCTGGATACAACCCAGGTTGAGAATGGACCCTATACCCTGCGCCTGGTCGTCTTCGATCAGAGCGGCGGCGCTTTTGATGCCAAAGTCCGGGTGCTGGTGGACAATGCCGCCACCTCGACGCCCGCTCCCACGGACACACCGCTCCCCGTGACGGACACCCCGACCCTTACGCCGACGATTGTCCCGCCAACCGAGACGCCGACTGTCCAGCCGCCAACCAACACGCCTGTCCCCGAAGTGCCCACCGACACCCCTGTTCCGCCCAGCCCAACCCCCACGGAGACTCCGACTATCGAGTTGCCCACAGCTACTTCTACTATTGAACTCCCCACTGCAGCACCCGTAATCACGGCAACCCTGAGTCTCCAGGGGACAACGGAGCCGGTGAGTAACCAGTAATGGAGGAGTTCGACAAATCTTGAACAAAGAAGTCAACCAACTCAAGAAAGCCTGCTTAATTTTTAATGTTCTTTTAGTCTTTTAGGTTAAGAATAGATACCAAAATTTAGGCCAAAATAGTGGCAACGAACTTGCATAAATAGGGTGATGA
>JAHDWA010000162.1 GCA_023382535.1 Anaerolineae bacterium
CGGGAAAAACTTTGGCCGCCCAACTGGCAATCGGCAGGGAAATGATAGACCAGTTCAACTCGTCAGACATGACCTTGCGCCGAAAAGGGATCAAATGGGTCTGGCCGACCCGCTGTACCAGGGCGACTAAATCCGGGTCCTGCTCTTTAAGCAGGTCGGGGTCGGTGGCATGGATGGATAAAACTGCCCCACCCTCGTTGGCAATTTTGATCAGGGTGTCGGCTTGCCAGGTGGGAAACTCCTCAAAAGAATCGCGCGGCGCGTAATTGAAACGGGCCAGGGTTACGGCGTCGTCATTCCACATCACATCCACCAGCCTGGCCCCGGCTTTATAGGCGCTGGCGACAATCAGGCGCACCAGCGGAGCGCTTTCCACCGGAGCACGGACGAGCAGACGCTGCCCCGCCCGCAGACCCAGCCCAATTTTAACGGCCAACTCGGCATAATTCTGTAGTTTTTCTTCAAAGGAAAGGGATGACACGAGGTGAGGCTCCTGATAGATGATTTGGATTTAGCTGACCGCCGGCTCGATCAGAACCGGAGAATCGTTTTTAGGGCTGTTGACGAGCTTGGAGACAGGATAGGCGGTCATCAGCTCGGCGGGATAGGGTTTAAGCAAACCATTCAGTTGGTCAGGGGTACGCTCGGCGGGGTCGAGCCACTGCTCGTAGGCTTCACGGGGCAGAATCAGCGGCATCCGGTTGTGAATCTGGGCCGTCAGTTCGTTGGGAGAGGTGGTGATGATGGTGCAGGAGAGGATGAAATCTTCGGCGGTCTGCCACATTTCCCATAGCCCGCCAAAGGCGAAAGGCTCGCCGGAAGCCAGCCGGATATACACGGGGGTCTTGGTGTTATCACCTTCTTTCTTCCATTCGTAAAAACCATCGGCCAGCACCAGGCAGCGGCGGCGTTTGTAGGCATTTTTGAAAGAAGCTTTCTCGGCCAAAGTTTCGGCGCGGGCATTGATCATCTGGTTGCCGATTTTAGGATCTTTAGCCCACGAAGGAATTAAACCCCACTGGAAAAATTCAACTTTGTGCTGGCCGTTATTGGCCACTACCGCAACGGGTTGCGAGGGGGCCACATTGTAACGGGGCGGCAGATCGGCCGGTACCTCAAACTCGGCAAAAGCTTCGGCCAGTTTTTGGGTGTTTGTTGCTAAAGTAAATCGTCCACACATCATGCACCTGCTTTGCCCCAGGCCTCCAGAAGTTGCTTTGAAGTCCCGGGTTAATTTTTTAGAACCAACGTTCTATGATAGTATATCACGTCACCCTTCAACTGACAACCAGCCGCGTCTTTCGTTCGGCGATGCGGATGCGGGCAATCGCTCCGGAGTTGAAGGCCAGGTAATCGGTCTCCAGGCCATCGCTGAAGATGACGCCCTGATCGGGAATCAGTGACTCCAAGATTAACTCCTCACCCCCGGCGAGCAGACCGGCCACAATTCCCGCCTGGCTCGTCCGGCTGACAAACGGCTCCCGGACCACAAAAAGCAGTTTCGCCTCATCCCAGCCGAAACGAAACCGGGCCGGTTCGATGCCCCCATCCGCGCCGGTGGCAAAACGAGCCACACCGGCGGCCATCTGGAACATTGAACTGAGCCAGCCGGTAGACCCTGCTCCGGTCGAAACGATCAAGCCGCTGGACGAGTGCCGCTCGGTCTGCTGGCCCCAGGTAATCTGGTAGCGAGCCGAAGTATGGTTTCGGACCCCGACAAAGAGATCGTTGAAGGCCAGGATTATCTGGCCGTCGTTCAAGATGGCTTCGGCCATGGTAATGGCTCGTATCTGACTGCGGCCCGCCAGCAGGGTGGTGATCGCCTGAGATACCTGGGGAACGCGGAAAGGCAGCAAAATACCATCAAACCGGGCTGGGTCAGGATTGACCGCCACGACCGGCTGCTCGTACAGATACTTGGCCGTATTGACCACCAGACCGTCCTGGCCAATCGTCACCACAATATCCTTGTCGCTGAAGAGAAAGTTGGGCAGGAAGGCGCGTTCAACGAACTGGGTTTTCAATCCAGGCAGTCCAGCCAGACGGTGCCGCAAATCGGCCAGCGCCCGCTGGTAAGTTTCGTGTTCTTGCTCGTAGTCGGCAAAGTTAGCCCCCATGTGCTCGATGTAAAACCGGGCTTGTTCCCGCGAGTTGAACCGCTCGATCAGCTCTTCCAGCCGGGTTTTGCGGGTGATGACGACAATTTTTTCGTACATCTCAACCTCCCTGGTAGATGGTAGACAGCGGATGATAGACGGGATTGATTCCCTGTCTACTGTCTACTTACTAATCCGCAATTAATGTCCGCAGTAAATCCGGAGTAATGTTCAATTGACCCACCTTGCTGGCATTGTCTGCCACATCACGGAAAGCTTTGGCGATGAGCAGGCGCGGGTCCATCGAGCCGGAGGCCAGAATTTCCAGGACAGCCGGGTCGAGGGTCAGGAGGGGGCGCAGGGTTGCCTCGACGGCGTAAGCCTGGCTGTCGGCCTCCTGGCGGGCGTTAGCCGCTTTCAGTTCGACCAGGGCGCGTTTCTGCTCCTCCAGCGCAATTTCGCCTTCCATCCGTGCCGTTTGAAGCTGGCGTTTTTTCTCTTCGACGGCCATCTCGGCGTCCATCTGGGTTTCGCGAATTTGCTGTTTTTTCTGCTCCACCGTTATGTCGGTGTTGAGTTCATTCTCCTTGATCTTGCGTTCTTGTTCGACGGCGGCATTGCGGCGGGTGTAGATAGCCTCGTCAGCCTGGCGCAGTGTTTCCTCCCGCGCTGCTGCTTCCATGGCTTTGGCCATCTCCGGGGTTGGCTTCAGGCTGAGAATGACGAAGTCCAGGATTTCAATTCCCAGCGCGGCCAGGGCTGTCGAACTGCGCAGCCCGGCTAAAACTTGAGCGGTCATGGTATCCGCTGCGCCCAGCGCCGCTTTCAGCTCGCGGCTTTTAAGTTCGGCGCGGGTCAAAACCTGAGCTACGTTGACAATCCGTTGGGCTAGTTTGTCGGGATCGTCGGAGCGATACCGCCGTTTAGCCGGGTCGAGACTGAAATCGAGCAGGCTAGCGACCCGCTTGGGGTCAGCGATCCGGTAGGTCAATTGCCCTTGTACGGTGACAGCCTGGAAATCGGCGGCCACTTCATTAAAAATAAACGGGACATCGGCGCTGACGACGGGTACGGCGACAATCGAGGTAATCGGCTCGTAGTAAAAAAACGACAGTCCTGCCCCCTCACGCCGAACTGCTCCATTGACGTATTGCAGTAAAAACACCGTTGGTTCAACTTTGAGATAGCGAATACCAAACATGGCCGGTTCCTTTCCATTGAGATAGTGTATAAATTACAATAATAAGATTTGAAAAAAGAGTCGTTCGTACATGGGTCGGTGAACGACTAGAAAATAGTGTATATTGCACACTATATCAGATGTTAGGAAATTTGTCAATACCTGGTCCGGTATGTTTCAGCTATCCCATGTTGTGCCGGGGAAAGGTCAGGGTAAATGTACTGCCGCGACCTACCCGGCTTTCGACGGTGATCACGCCGTTTTGGGCCTTGACCAACTCTTCGGCAATGGCTAAACCGAGGCCCGCGCCAGGGCTGCTGCGGGCGGTGTCGCCCCGGTAAAAACGCTCGAAAAGATGGGGCAGATGGACCGAGGCGATCCCGGGACCATCGTCGCTGACCCGGATAGCAACGTCGCCGTTATTCTGGTGCGTCGCCAGGGTAATCGTGGTTTCCGCCGGGGTGTGCTTCAGGGCATTGTCAAGTAAAACCAACAGAACTTGCTTAAGCGCGTCGTCATCACCCATAACAGTAGCATCGAAGCTGGCATGACAAATAATAGAGCGTTCGGGCGCCAGTAATCTGACCTGCTGGCAGACATCTTCAAGTAACGGCTTGAGTTGAACGGGTTCCTGGCTTAGGGGCCGTCCCGCATCGGCCCGGGCTAGGGCCAACAGGTCATTGACCAACCGCATGAGCCGCTCGGTTTCAGCCACCATATCGTCCAGAACGTCGGTCCGATCTTCGGCGTTAATGGGCGGCTGCCGCTGCAACAAACCGATATTGCCGCGTAGTGTTGTTAGAGGGGTGCGTAATTCGTGCGAAGCATCGGCCACAAAGCGGCGCTGGGTTTGAAGCGTTTCCTCGACCTGGACATAAGCTGCCTGGAGTTCGGCCAGCATATCATTGAAGGTGGTCACGAGCTGCCCAATCTCGTCGTTGGGGCCGCGATAATCCACCCGGCGGTCGAAATCCCGTTCGACGCCGATAGCCTGGGCCGTCTGGCGCAGACGGTTGATGGGACGCAGGGCTACGCCGGCTAACAACCAGCCAACGCCAAAAGCCGCAATCACGGCCACGCTGCTGCCGATCATCAAAATTCGACCCAATGTACTCAAATTTTGGTCCTGCTCGGCCAATGAGGCAGCAACTTGTAAGATAAGCGGCGTATTCTCTGCTCCATAATTGAAAGGCTGGTTATGAATCAGGAGGCGTTCAGTACCCACAGCCACGATTTCAACTGAAGTCCGGCCTTGTTGGATAGCTTTTAAGGCCGTCTCGCCCAGGGGTAGAGGCGGGGCATCGTCAGCCAAATTAGGGGAATAACCCAAAACCTGGCCATCCAAATCGCAGATTTGGGTAAAAGTTCCAATCCTGGACGAGTCGGGCTTGAGCGCTTTATCCCAATAGCCGTGGGCCAATGGTCCTTCAATGAGATACTTGGCCCGCCCCGCCAGAACTGCTTTTGTGTCGTTCAAGGTGGTTCGGGCCTGGGTGACGTAGAGAATGACGCTGAAGATGACCAACGTCAGGGCCAGGATAAGACTGTAAAGCAGGGTTAACCGCAGTCGAACGGACATGTTAAACCTCTCGCAACACGTAACCAATCCCACGCACGGTATGAATCAACCGGGGTTCGCCCCCGGCCTCGGTTTTTTTGCGTAGATAGCCGATATACACTTCTAACACGTTATCCTCGCCGCCAAAATCGTAGTTCCAGACCTCCTCCAGAATCCGATCCCGGACCAATACCTGGCGGGGATGCCGCATCAGTAAATGAAACAACTCGAACTCTTTAGGGGTTAATTCAAAGGGCCGGCTGCCTCGCCGGGTTTCACGGGTGACAGGATTGAGGTAAAGACCGGCAAAAATCAGCGGCGTTTTGACCGGGGGAACCCGGGTCCGCCGGAGCAGTGCCCGCAGCCGGGCCAGGAGTTCCGAAGGGGCAAAAGGCTTGACGAGATAATCATCAGCGCCCCGGTCCAGCCCCTGGACGCGATCCTCAACGGCATCACGTGCGGTCAGGATGAGCACCGGAACTTCATCGCCAACCCCCCGCAGGCGGTGCAGCAGCTCCAACCCATCCAGTTCCGGCATCATCCAGTCGAGCACAACCAGGTCGGGCGCTTCGACTTCCAATTTCGCCAGGGCCTCACGCCCATTTTCGGCAGTCACCACCTGAAACCCTTCGTAAATCAAGGTCCGGCGCACCATTTTAAGTAATTTTTGATCGTCGTCAGCCACCAAAATTGTTGTCATCGGCTTTGAGTAACTTGGATTATGGTGACAGGCACTTATCGAACTGCTAATTGCTTAAAAGTGCCGGTCACTGATTTTTCGTTCCAATAGAAACTATTATAGTGAAGCCTAAAATCCTGTCTATATTATGGCGTTTATATCTGAGTAAAAGCTAAGACGAAGCTGAGAAAATACTGAGAGCGGCTGGCTGGAATACTTTTACCCATCCTCGCCAGGGAGACTCTCAGAGTCTTCTCAGGATTCTCTTAGAAAATTTTTAAGATGATTCGTTACAATGACTGGGTCAGTAGCCAATTTATCTTTAAAAGTGAAGAGACAAAGGGGGAACCATGAAAGAGCTTGATACCTTTCAAAAGTATCTGGTCGAAGAATTCTATGACGATTACCGGGAGGGCCTGTTGAGCCGGCGAACCTTTATCCGGCGCTTGTTCTTTATCACCGGTAGTATGGCCGCGACGATTACGACCATGAGCACGCTGGGTTGTGCCGCGGCGGAACTGCCAGCCCCGACCGAGACGGTTCCACCGCCCGAACCTACGGCCACTACACCGCCTTCTACCGCCGCCACCACACCGCCTGAAGCGGCGGCCACAGCGGAGGGAGCAGCGGGAGCGGTGCCGGACGCAAAAAGTCCCCTCTCTGTCCCTGAGGGCGACCCGGCGGTGCAGTCCAGTGAAATCACGTTAGAGAGTCAGGGGGCTGAAATTATGGGTTATCTGGCCCGTCCAGCGGCCGACGGGATCTATCCGGCGGTCCTGGTCTGTCATGAAAATCGAGGTTTGACTCCCCACATCCGGGATGTAGCTCGCCGCTTTGCGAAAGCCGGCTATGTTGCCCTGGCGCTTGACCTGCTTTCCCGCGAGGGTGGTACCGCCAATCTGGATCGAGACGAAATTCCTGGCTTGCTGACCGATGCCGGCCCTGAACGGCATGTTGGCGATTTTCAGACCGCCTTTGCGTATTTACAGGGCCAGGACTTTGTGGCCGGGGATCGGATCGGCATGACCGGTTTTTGTTTTGGCGGCGGTATCACCTGGCGTACCGCCACGGCGATCCCGGAACTCAAGGCAGCGGTACCCTTCTATGGCCCTGCCCCGGAGCCGGATCAGGTGCCTAACATTAAGGCTGCTGTGTTTGGCGTCTATGCCGAGCAGGATGAACGAATCAATGCCGGTAAGGATGCTTTGGAACAGGCGCTGCAGGAAGCCGGAGTTACTTATCAGATGAAGGTTTACCCCGGCGTCAATCACGCCTTTCACAATGATACGGGTGAGCGCTACGATGAAACCCAGGCCACCCAGGCCTGGGAAGATATGCTGGCCTGGTTTGAAGAACATTTGAAACCGGTGTAAAATCTCGGCAAGCTTGTTCTCAAGTGGAATTTGGGAACAGGCTTGCTCTAAAAAGGATACTTTTCAATATAATAAGCGGCGACGACATACCTGGCATCGGGAGAGGTCGGACTCCCTATTTACGGAGTGCAAAATCTCCCGATTTTGCTATTTGGAAAGTATTAGCCCCAAAGATACTCAGGAGGATTTAATGCGGCTTCAATCCAAACAAGCGGCCTTTAGCCTAACGATCGGTGTGGCTTTACTTTTGGCGCTTATGTTGCTACTCTCAATGGGTTCACCCGGTCCGGCCCAGGCTGATGCACCGCCTCTCCAAAGTGGGACAATTGCCCCGAACGAGCGCCCTTTTCAACTGCCTTTTGCCGAGCCGCCCAGCGTTGATACCTGGCTCATGGCTCAGCCTTACGGCAACACTACCGGCTCATTTAGACAGCGATTTACCACCTACGGTGCTTCCGGGGGTATTCACTTTGGGGTGGACCTGTCCGCCCCGTGCGGCACGGAAATTGTCGCCATTGCCGACGGCATTGTCTTTGCCGTAGATGGGCCGTTTGGATCGCCGCCGCACAATTTGATGATTGACCATCCTCAGCACGGCTACGCCTCGATGTACGGCCACCTGCTAACAGCCCCGGATCTGGTACCGGGCGAGGTGGTCAAGCAAGGCCAGGTAATTGCCTTTTCGGGTGACACGGGCGAAACCTGTTACAGCCGCCCTCATCTGCACCTTGAAATCCGGGATTTGGGCCACATCCGCAAATATAACCCGTCATTGCTCATCGAGGCCAACTGGGATAACTTAACCATGATCGGCAACGCCGGGCGTGATTATGAACGTGACCTGCAAGAGCCGCGTAAATGGCAAACCCTATACGATCAGCCGGAAGTTCAGACAGGCGGCCCCATTGTCAACGATTTTGCCTATCCCTTTCCCTTTGACTGGCGCCGCCAGACACTGGCCTCACTGCTGCCAAACAATTCGATTATACCCGCTTCGATGGTGAGCCACTCACCTGAAGCTGTTCCCCTGGCTACCCTCGCTTTTGGACGCCAGCTCACAGCCGGCAGTTGTTGTACCCAGCCGTATTGGAATGAAGATTCAACGGAGGTGCGTTTCCTTGACCGGCCCGAACCGGGGACGCCGCTGGGCATCTGGGGTGTAGACGTGACGGGAGCCGGCGCCGCTCCGCAGTTAGTGACCGAACGGCTGGGCAGCTTTAGCCCCGATGGCGCACTGGTGGCCTATCCGGGCCGGAGTGAGGGCATGACGATCATCGAGCGGCTGGCCAGCGGTGAAACCTGGGAGATTGACACCCAGGGACGCAGCCCTAACTTTACCCCCGACAGCCAGGCCATCATTTGGGAGGTTTTCGACGACGATGCGCCGAGCGACAATCGTGAGGAAATTCTGTGGCGAGCCAACGTGGACGGCAGCGACGCCCAGGTCATGCTGCGCTCGCGGCGAACCAACCTGCTAACCTGGCTCGCCGACGACAAACTGCTGGCCTCCCGCCGTATTCCAGGCGGCTCCGATGAAGAATTGTTCACCCTGTCTCTACCCCATGGCGGCGAAACCCAACTGCTCCAGGTACCCCGCATGCGCGGCATGGCTTTTAGCCCTGATAAGCGCTACCTGGTCTATTATGTGACCTTTGAGGCGGAGGCTAACAAGAATGGAATGTGGCTGGTGGACCTGTTGGACTCAAAACCAGAACCGCAGAAACTTCCGTTTTTCGGGACCTACCGCTGGCGTGATAACCAGCGCCTGGTTTACATCCCCTTTGATCCCCAGGCTGCGGAGCATAACTTCTACGAATATGATGTTCGCACTCGTCAAACCCGCTCTCTTTTCCCCGGCGGAACGGGTCTGGTCGTTGCCAACAACGATTGGCGGGTCTCGCCCGATGGCGGCAAAATTGCACTGCTTGCGGCGAAGGGTACGGGCCTCGATGGAATTTGGGTGCTGGACCTCAATTAGGAGTAAGATAACCCAAGTTGTGAGCTAAAGGAGACGGTCAAAACTAAGGGCTAGCATAAAAAG
>JAHDWA010000163.1 GCA_023382535.1 Anaerolineae bacterium
TGACCGAGGCCGAGGTAGTGGACGGCGCCTGGCCACCCCAACCCTTCTGGCAGCCCGCGGCGGCAGTTGATCCGGCCTGCGAGTACGGCGGCGAGATCAAGAGTATCGAAGCATTGGACGATATGACCGTTAAATTTAGCCTGTGCTATCCTGATGTCGCTTTTCCGTCCAAATTAGCTTCGCCTTCGTTCAATATCTATCCTGCCGAGTACCTGGAAGAAACCGGCGGTACTGGCGATCTCCTCGATAAGCCGATTGGCACCGGGCCGTATCAGTTGGCAGATTGGCAGAAAGGCGACAGTATCAGCTTTCAGCGGTTTGAAGATTATTGGGGTGAGCCAGCCAAGAGCGAAAATCTGGCCTTTCGCTGGAGCACCGAAGCGGCGCAGCGGCTGCTTGAGCTTCAAGCAGGTACGGTTGATGGCATTGATAACCCTGCCCCCGATGACTTTGCCACGATTGAAGCGGACAGCAGCCTGACGGCTTATCCCCGCCCTGGGATCAACCTCTTTTATCTGGGCTTTAACCGCACCTATCCGCCCTTTGACAATGAAAAAGTACGCCAGGCGCTCTCCTACGCCATTGACAAGCAGCGGATTGTGGATAATTTCTTTCCTGCCGGTTCCGAAGTGGCGAATTACGTGACGCCCTGCTCCCTGGTCGGCGGCTGTGAGGGTCCGGCCTGGCCAGAGCGTGATGTGGAAAAAGCCAAAGAGCTGCTGGCCGAAGCGGGTTTTCCTGACGGTTTTGATACCCAGATTGCCTACCGGGACGTGGTGCGGGCCTATCTGCCGGAGCCGGGGGTAGTAGCCCAGGACCTTCAGGCTCAACTGAAAGACGTGGGGATTAACGCGGAAATCGAGGTGATGGAAAGCGGCGCTTTTGTAGATGCAGCCGTGCAGGGCCGTCTCGAATCGCTTTACCTGCTGGGTCAAAACGCCGATTATCCTGATGTAACGAACTTCATGGATTATCACTTTGGAGCCGGGGCGACGGAGCTGTTTGGCGAAGGGTTTACCGATATTCAAGATATTTTGAAGCAGGCGGCCAGCCTGTCGGATCAGGCCGAGCGCAACGAACTGTACGCCCAGGCCAATGAACTGCTTCTCCAGCATGTCCCTATGGTGCCGATTGCTCATGGCGGTTCGGCCACTGTTTTCAAAGCGACCGTCGAGGGCGCCCACGCCTCGCCGGTGGGCGATGAACAATTTGCGGTGATGGAAATTCCGGGACAGGACACCCTGGTCTGGATGCAGGGGGCCGAACCCATCAGCGCCTACTGCGCCGATGAAAATGATGGCGAAACTGCCCGTTTGTGCGAGCAGGTTGGCGAGCCGCTGCTGCGTTTTGCCGTAGGTGGGGCAGAAGTGGTACCCGCCCTGGCCGAGAGCTACGAGGTCAACGAGGAACTGACCGAGTGGACGCTCAAGCTGCGGCCCGGCGTCAAATTCCACGATGGCAGCGATCTCGATGCCCAGGACGTGCTGACGACGTTTGAAGTTCAGTGGGATGCGGCCCATCCCCTGCACACCGGGCGCAGCGGCGACTTTGTTTACTTCCAGATCTACTTCGGTGCGTTCAAGAACGCGCCGCCGGAGCCGGCCCAGTAAGCCGGGAAACCCCGCGGCCTGCTTTGAGCGGTCCGTTGTAGAAGTTCAGTGAATCAATAAAGCTGGCCTATTCTTTTGAGAAATGGGCCAGCTTTTGTTTAGGCAAGTGCCAGTCACCTTTAGCCTGAGCAGTCATAAGCAGGTTATGCATATTTCGCCGCCATCTTTTTGACGGTCGTGATGTTGCGCATGGTCGCCGGCATGCCGAGCGTTTTTTCGAGCAAGGCTCCCGAAAACTGGGATTCGCTCATCTTCTTGCGGCAGAGCCAATAAACTTCGGTTCCATTGATCTTGAACTCGTCAATTTCCGTGGTAAAAGCCAGCAGTTTTTGTTGTGCTGCCTCGCCGGGAGTGTCGCCCAGGAAGGCGACATAGAGGTTGTGACTGTCTGCATCCGGCTCTTTGAAGGGTTTGTAACGGGCAATTTCCCCCAGTTCGGCGGTTGTGCGGTTGAATGTCGCCACTGCATACCCCAGGGCCGCTTGTAAAGCCTCTTCGATCTGCCGTTCCAGCGCCTTTTTGTCCGGCTCGGTTGACTCAAAGATGACATTCCCGCTGGCGATGAAGGTCTCGACGTTGGTGAAGCCCATCGCTTCAAACAGGCGGCGGAGGTGGTCCATTTTGACGGTATGCCCGCCGACGTTGATGGCTCGTAAGAAGGCTACATATTTGGGCATGAGTACTACCGATGCGGCAAAGCTTTATTAGCAAACAAAAAGCATGCTTGAATATCTTCTTGAGTTAACCCCTCGTATTCTTCCAGAATCTCAGTAATACTTGCCCCGTGAGCCAATAAGCCAAGAATATACTCAACGGTTAAGCGCGTGCCCTTTATGACCGGCTTGCCGACCATTATTTTGGGATTAAGGGTAATACGTTCAAGCAACTGCTGTTCTGTCATCGGTATTTACCTCCACTCTGCAATTATACCCTAAAATATTGAAAACAGTTGTATTACCTTGCCGCCTGGTTTGCCGAATGAATTAATCAGCGCCAAAAGAGTTGAACCCCACGAACTCTAACAGGATTTTGCTGCCTCAGAGGGTGTTGGGGGAGGGGGAGACCCTACCGGCTTGCTCTCTTTAACCTACGACCCCTGCAAAATAAGGGGAAGATATAGATGCTGAAAGTTTACTGTTTCATCTGCACCGAGATCGGGTAGAGTTAAACTACGAGGCTCACCATCAATATCAGCCGTCAGACCAGTGCTGACTCCTCTGTCTATTGCCGCTGAACCGACTCCTAAATGATAGCCATCAACAGTGAACATAGGATTCCCGTTAAACTCGCTACTGCGATTAAAAGTCCCTGCCCCAGCCATGTTGCTTCCGTTATTAAACCATAAAATACCGTCAAGATTGATTGTATTCCCACTTGACGCGGTAATACCTAGCATATGATTGGCCAAGATAGTATTGGTTAGAGTCATCGGGCTGGGGGTTGGATTAGTGGTTGAAATGCACAAGCCACTCCCATCTCCGCCACTGTTTCGAGCCACAGTGGTATGAAACAGGTTAGCCGTTCCCTCAGAAATGAAGCCTCCCGCTCCCGACCCCTGCCCTAATAGATGATTGTCAATGATAACGGTATTAGTCAGGGTTGGGCTACTTACATTAAAATACACGCCTCCACCAAGAGCGGTTGCTGTACCTATCGCTTCAACTCGATTGGCCTGAATGATATTGTCTTCCATAGTCAGTTTATTAGCGTATTGCACATATAGCCCGCCCCCTTTTGCCACATAATTCGGGTTTACCGTACTCCCCATAACTCTGACCAGATTACCCTGAATAACGTTGCTAATGAGACTAACTTCCATATTAATGTCTGGGTAAACAGCTAGAGTTACCCCACCACCTAATGCCAGGTTATCAACTACATTAACCGTATTACTCACAATAGTGTTGTTGACCAGGCTCGTTGGTCCACTAGCAACCAGAGCGACTCCACCTCCGCCTAGACCTCCATTGTTGTTAGCAATGTAATTGTTTTGGAGAGTCCCGGTTATTCCAAAGGCATGAATACCCCCACCGATAGGACCATTTGAACTATCCTGTTCTGTAGCGTTTCCATTAATAATGCGTAATCCGCTAATAGTTACACTGATAGGTGCAATGGCAGGGTACGGTACAAGGGGAGGAGCCTCAATATTAAATACCCGTCCTGCCCCTTGAGCGTCAAGGGTAGTCGGATTAGCGATGGGATTAGAGATAGCCCAATTGGTAATGGTATACCCACCGCGAATAGTAATTGATTTGCTAATATAGACAGACTGAGTAACGGTCTTAGTGTTGTACCCAGCTCGCGTAAATACACCGGTATATGCGCCAGCGGCCACTCGAATTTCATCGCCCGAGACCGATTGATCTACCGCATACTGTACGGTAGCGCAGGGAACCAGGGGATTCAGACAGTTGCTACTGTCGCTACCCAGCGGAATTGGAGCTACATAACGAGGCCCTGCAGCATAGACGACGAGAGAGCCAAGTGTAAAACCTTTGCTGAGAATAATAAATACTCCCAGTGAGGTAAGGATCAATATTAAGCCTAGACTCAATGACATAAACAGTTGTTTTTGTTTAGAATTCATTGCATGGCCGGTTGATGTTGCTGCTTATTTCCTGAATCTTTGAATATAAGTCGTCCCCTTACTCCCCCGCCGCCTCGATCTCAAACCCCGCCAAATGTTCCAGCGCCTTGACCAGGGCGTGGTTGCCTTCGCTGCCGAGGCCCTGCGCTTGTAGGGTGCGGTAGAGCTGGAAGATGAGGGCCGTACCGGGCAGGGGCACGCCCAATTCGTCGGCGGCGTCGAGGACGAGGCGGATGTCCTTTTGCTGCAGGTCAATGGTAAAGCCGGGCCGCCAATCGCGCTGCAAAATCTGCGGACCGCGGTTGCTCAACATCCAGCTACCGGCGGCCCCGGCGCTGACCGCTTCCAGCGTTTTAGCCAGGTCTACCCCGCCGGCCTGGGCAAAGAGCAGCGCTTCGCACATCGCCAGGCAGTTGCCGACCACCAAAATCTGGTTGACCAGCTTGACCGTTTGCCCCGCTCCAATCGGCCCGACGTGGGTGATCTTCTTGCCGATGGCCTGAAACACCGGCTGCGCCCGCTCGAAATCGGCCGCCTCGCCGCCGACCATAATGGACAGCGTGCCCTTGGCCGCGCCTTCGCTGCCGCCGCTGACCGGCGCGTCGAGCATGGCCACCCCTTTCTCGGCCAGCGCAGCGGCCAGCTTTCGGGTAGCCAGCGGGCTAATGGTGCTGCAATCAATGAGCAGACTGCCGGCTTTAGCGTCCTGAACAATGCTCTGGTCGCCCAGGATGACCGCTTCCACGTCGGGCGTGTCGCTGACGCAGACCAGCACTACATCGCTCTGCGCGGCGACATCGGCGGGGTTGCGCCCGGCCCTGGCCCCGGCCGCGACCAGCGGCTCCATTTTACTGGCGGTGCGGTTCCAGACCGTCAGCGGAAAACCGGCTTTCAACAGATTGTGAGCCATACCCTGGCCCATGATGCCCAGCCCAACAAAACCAATATTTTCAGTCATAAGTCCTCCTTAGTTAAGATAATCAGCCTATCGTACCATTGATTTCCTAATCGAGCAATCAGATTCAGGAGTTGAAGGTAACTGCTCAGGCTAAAGGTGACTGGCACTTGGTCAGCCCTAAGCTTTGCTGTTCTCAATCGCCTTGCCAAAGGAGAAAAGTGCCAGTCACCTGAGTAGTAACGGCTGAAGAAAGGTTCACTTGCCAAATTGTCCAGCCGATTGTAGAATGGTTCACCTGCACTGGCTAACCGGCTCCTCATCCAAGCAGCTTCAAGTCGAACCGCGCCTGACTTTTCATGCCGAAAGATGACCTCGTCCCATGAAAACAGTTTCAAAATTCCCCTGGTGGTTTCTCGTTATTGCTTTAGCCGGGCTGTTCTTGTTTTATTCGTTTTATAACGATCAAACCTATGCCGAAATTTTCGTCTTTCTAAAGGAAGGCATTTTCACCACCATTAAGGTCACGTTGATCGCTTATGTCATCGCCGTGACCATTGGCCTGCTGACCGGCCTGGCCCGCGTTTCTAAAAATCCAGTTATCTATAATGTCGCTACCCTGTATGTCCAGGTGATGCGCGGTGTGCCGATTCTGGTGACGATTCTGTATACCGCCTTCGTGGTGACACCCTGGGCGATTGCGGCGATTAATGGCCTGGGGACCTGGCTGGCCGAAGCGGGAGTGCTGCCGGCGGACAACCCGCTGGCGGCTCTGCAAATTCGCAGGGTGGATTTTGTAGCGCGGGCCATTATCGCCCTCGCTATCAGTTACGGCGCTTTTTCCGCCGAGATCTTTCGGGCCGGTATTGAATCCATTGGCCGGGGACAGATGGAAGCGGCCCGTTCGCTGGGCATGAGCTATATTCAGGCGATGCGTTACATCATTTTGCCCCAGGCGGTGCGGCGGGTCTTGCCGCCGCTGGGCAATGACTTTATCGCTATGCTCAAAGAGTCGTCGCTCGTATCCGCCTTGGGCGTGCGCGATATTACGCAATTGGGCAAATTGTACGCCTCCAGCTCGTTCCGCTACCTGGAAACTTATACGGCGGTCGCATTTCTGTATTTGACGATGACGCTGGTGCTGTCGCTGGCGGTCAAAGGGATGGAAAGAAAGCTAAAAACGGATGAGTGACGACGCGATCATCGTGATCAAGAACCTGGATAAGCACTTTGGCCCCGTCAGGGCAGTCAACAAGGTCAGCCTGAACATTGCCGCGGGTGAGGTGGTGGTGATTATCGGCCCCAGCGGCTCCGGTAAATCCACCCTGCTGCGCTGTATCAACCACCTCGAAACCCCCACTGCCGGCGATATCTGGGTGGATGGCATTCACCTCAGCCGCAAAACCAGGGACATCAACGCGGTGCGCCGGGAAATCGGCATGGTCTTTCAGCAGTTCAACCTGTTTCCCCACCTGACCGCGCTGGAAAATGTGACGATCGCCCAAACCGTGGTCCGCAAGCGAAAAAAAGAGGAGGCTGTAGCCATCGCCCGGCAGCAGTTAGATCGAGTCGGCATCCCGGAGAAAGAGAAGGTCTACCCCGGCCAGCTTTCCGGGGGACAGCAGCAGCGGGTGGCGATTGCCCGCGCCCTGGCCATGAACCCCAAAATCATGCTTTTCGACGAGCCAACCAGCGCCCTGGATCCGGAAATGATCAAAGAGGTGTTAGATGTCATGCTTAGCCTGGCCAAAGAGGGCATGACCATGGTGGTGGTGACGCATGAAATGGGTTTTGCCCGCAACGCCGCCGACCGGATTATCTTTATGGACGAGGGAAGTGTGGTCGAAGATACGACCCCTGAGCAGCTCTTCAATAATCCCCAACATGACCGAACCAGGATATTCTTAAGCAAGATTTTGTATTAAAAGCAAAAAAGGAACTCATAGGAACTCGTAGGAACTGGGAGTTCCTATGAGTTCCTATAAATCCCTATGTGATTTTATCAAGGAGCCAAATGATGGAATACCGTATCTTGGGAAGCAGTGGTATGAAAGTTTCGCCGTTGTGCTTGGGCACCATGAACTTTGGCGGGCCGACGCCGGAAGCGGAGTCAATCCAGATGTTGAACCGTGCCCTGGACGGCGGCATCAACTTTGTTGACACCGCCGATATGTATAACGGCGGCGAAAGCGAGCGGATTGTCGGCAAGGCGCTCAAAGAAAACGGCCGGCGGGATAAAATTGTGCTGGCGACCAAAGTGTACAATCCAATGGGCGACGGCCCCAACGACCAGGACCTGTCGCGCTACCATATCATCAAAGCCTGCGAGGATTCGCTGCGCCGTCTGCAAACGGACCGGATTGACCTGTACCAGCTCCATCGCCCGTCCAGTTTCATCCCTCATGAAGAAACGCTGCGCGCTCTGGATGACCTGGTGCGGGCGGGAAAAGTGCTTTCGATCGGTTCGACTACCTTTCCTGCCTGGATTATTATGGAGGGACTGGCGATCAGCCGGCAGTACGGCTGGGTGCGCTATGTCAGCGAGCAGCCGCCCTATAATTTATTGGACCGGCGCATTGAGAATGAACTGGTTCCCCTGGCTTTGAAGCATAATCTGGCGATTCTGCCCTGGTCGCCCATTGCCATGGGGATTCTGGCCGGGAAGTATCTACCGGGGGCCGGCGCGCCGCCCGGCTCGCGTTTAGCCGAGGGGCGCAATTTTATGAATGAGCGGGTCACCCCAGCCGGCCGCGAAATTGGAGCCAAAATGGTCGAGCTGGCCCGCGAACGCAGCATTTCGGCGGCGCAGTTGGCTTTGCTGTGGTGCAAAGACCAGCCGGGCATTACCGCTCCTATCATCGGGCCGCGCACTCTGGCCCAGGTGGAGGAGGCTCTGCCTGTGCTGGAAATGTCTCTCAAGGAGGAAGACCGGCCCATTTTCGACAGCCTGGTTCACCCCGGCAACGCTGTCTCCGATTTTTACAACAGCGCCTGGTGGATGAAGGCGCGGATTCAGTAGCCAGTAATCAGTGGCCAGTAATCAGATTTCTGACTACTGGTTACTGACTACTATTTACTGTCTATATTTCTGCCTATGAATTCCACGTTGACCCTACCCTTCCCCCGCCTGTGGTCGCTCGAAGCCGGGCTGGCCATGGTGGTAACTGACCTGCACGGCGATTGGGATGCCTACCGGCGCTATCGTGACCGTTTTGTGGCCTTGCAGGCTAAGGGGCAGGCCGATTGGCTCGTCTTGACCGGCGATCTCATCCACCGGGAAAAACTCAGCGAGCCGGACCACTCGCTGGAGATAGTTATGGATGTGCTGGCGTTACAGGCCAGCTACGGCCAGGCGGTTATTTACCTGTGCGGCAATCATGAATTGCCGCATATTTATGGCTTCAATCTAACCAAGGGGGAGCGGAGTTATACCCCGGCTTTTGAAGCGGTGCTGGCCAACAGCCAGCAGCGCGCAGCAGTCGTTGCTCTGTTTGACTCGCTGCCGTTCTACCTGCGGACGCGAGCCGGCGTCGTGCTGACCCACGCCGGCGCGGCGGCTCCCCTGGCGCATCCTCAGAACGCCACAAAAATTTTCAACTGGAGCCACCAGCGCCTGTTCGATTGGGCTGACCAGGTGATGGCCACTGAAGATGTGGTGGCGTTGCGGAATGGATACGCTAAATTGAACCAGATGCCCTATGAGGCGATGGCCCAGCATTACCTGGCG
>JAHDWA010000164.1 GCA_023382535.1 Anaerolineae bacterium
GGTTTATGGAAGTGGATCCAGACCCATCAGGGGTACCGCCGGCCGGCTGCGCCGGAGCAAAGGAGCGGGGCAAAAAAAGCCGGGGCAACACGGCAGGAACACCGTTCGACCCGGCTGGGGAGACAGAGAGTAGGGGAGGAGGGGGGAGAGGATGGAAGATGGAAGATAGAGGATAGGGGATAGCAGGAGATGTATCACGCGTCATAGATTACGCATTACGCATCACGTATCAGGCATCACGCTTCCTGCAACAGCAGCGGCACGGAGAAATCGAGTTGGAGGCCCTGTAACGGCGGGCGGGACTGTTCGGCGGAGACGATGCTGGCCGCGTAGGCCAGCAGGTTGCGCGTGTTCTCGCTGACTAAATATTGCTGGGGAAAGCCAGGATCGGGTAGACCCGAATTGAGGGCGAAATTCCGCCAGGCCTGGCCTAACTCGGCGTGCTTATGTTCCAGGTCAGTGAGTACCTGGATTAAGGGGACGTAGAGGCGGCCAGCTTCGGAGCACATGGCGTGTTTCAAATCGGCGGCCGGGCCGCCCAACCAGGCCAGCGTGCCAAAATCCACCGAGCGGCCGTTGCCGCCGAACTGCCCGAGCAGGAATTTTAGGCGTTCGGAGGCAGCGGCGCAGTGGAAATTCCAGAAGTAGTCCTGGTTATATCGGCCCACCAAACCACATTCAGCAATGAGGAAGCGATAGAGATCGGTGGTGAATATCACTTTCTTGAAACCGCTGTAGAGAAAGCGGTGCCAGTCTTCAAAGATGCGCTGTTTGTAAGCTGCGGTCAGGCGGTCGCTTTCATCGCTGAAGGTGAGGGCAGTTTCCTGGCCCAAAAAGACAGGCTGTAAGGTTAAATCAGCCATCGTAGGCTCCTTTCGTTTTGGCTAAATTTAGGACAAACGCAAACAAGCCGGCGAGATTGGGGTCTCTCCGGCGTAAGAATGGGGATAACTTGTTAGGTTTTTTGTAGCAGGGGAATATTAAAGGGTTATTGTTGTATCTACACTAATTGTACCACAAGACAGGAGTTATGTCAATACTTTTGGGAGGGCTTCCAGGGCATGTTCAAAGTCATAGATAAGGGTTTTGGATAATGAGTTGGAGGGCTTCGAGCGGACGAGCGGCATAACGACGCCTAGCTTGGGGCAGATAAGGGTAGCCTTGGCGGAGGATGAGGGCCAGGGCGAGATTGTTTAAGGTGGCCATGGATCGGGCGGCATGCCCGATTTTCAGGCGACAGCGGTCCTCCTTCAAGGTGACATCTCGACGGTAATGCAAGCCATTTTCGATCCCCCAATGGGTTCGCTGCAAAGTCAGTAAGCGTTCTGGACCCGCTTCGGCCGGGGTTAAGCTGGTCAAGCCATACTGAATTTCAGTGGTGACAACCCCGGTTTGCAAGTTGATGAAGCGACGTTCCAGCTTGAAGACCTGTTCCAGATAGGGCCAGTCAAGGTAATCTTTGAGCATGGCACTGCTGGTCAGACAGCGACGTTCCAGCCGCCCGTGGCCTTTGTTGACCGTGACTGCTGTTTTGAAATCGGTGGAGGTCGGGGCAAAGCCAGGCGTGACGGGTTCCGGCTCAAACAGGTGAGCAATACTCTGATGCAACTCGGGCTGGTTGTCTTTGGCGATCCACAGGTAATCGCCGCCAGCCGTGACAATCTCAATGGAGAGTTGGCGTTGGGTGTGCATAGCATCGCCGGTGATGACTTTGCCGCGTAAATCCAACTGACGGAGTAACTTAGGCGCCGCCACAATTTCATTCTCTTTCGTTTCGACCTCGACTTCCAGCAAAACCAAGCCTTCTTCCGGCAGATAAGCCGCCAGTAAATGAAGACCTTGATTTTGGCCTGGGGCAATGGTCCCCCGCAGCGTTTTGCCATCGATAGCGATCACCACCGCTTGGCTCAGTTGGGCTTGGCCATCAAAGTACCGTTGCAGCACCTGCTCAAACTCCTCGACGACCACCGCTTGTCCCAGTAGCCGACTGATCGTCACCCGATCCGGCATTGTCTCTCGTTCTAACCCCAGCGCTGCTACCAATATCTCCGCTCGCAAGTCGAGCCACTCTTCCATCCCCGTCGGACCATCTTCCCCACCCAGCTTGGCTAAGGTGATCAACGTTAGCCCATCGGCTAACTGATAGCGGATCCCCCGCGCTTTGCGCTGATCGGTCAAGGCCTTAAAGTGAGCATACAAACTGCTCACATCAAACACGAACTGCCTCCCCGGCCATGGCTCAAATTCAACCTTGAATTCTGTTCGGCTTGGATTATACTTCATCCTGGACCTCCTTGAGTTGAGTTAGTTTCTTTGGCGATTGAAACCCTGCTCTACTCATACGAGGTCTTTTTTATTTTGTCAACTGACTTTGAACATGCCCTGGGAGGGTTTCTCTGTAAGGATCTCAAACGTAATGGCTGTTATAAATGATCAAAGTCGCCAAGATCGGTCCAAACGGGTATATTTAGACCCGTAATTTTAGGTCGTTGTCCGAAGAGATTCATTCCCCACAATTTTGGAGAGGCCATTTTTTATGAGCGAGATACCCGTCGCTACTACTATCTCGTAGTTGACCATACTTTCAGGAGACTACAATGAAACAAAATTCAGAGAAACCGGATGTATGGAGCCAAGACTGGAACCAGCAACGCGCCGACTGGCGCAGTATTGATACCATGCGTCAGATTGCGCTGGATGCTCAAAAACTGGGTGACGATTGGGAGGCCTTTGCGAAGTATGCTGCTAAACATCAATTAACGATAAACGAAGCGGTTTATTACCTCAACGCTTATGAGTATGGCGGCGAGGTCGGCCTACGGGCTATTCACGCCCCAGATATTATTCCCCCCGATGTAGCTCGTGAGGCCATTAAAACTATTAGCAAGATACTGGATCAGCATTTCCAGGCTCAAGTTCCTTACCGCCTGACCGATGAAGGGATTGGGATTGGGCTATATGAAATCCAGCAGCGGTGGCAGACTGGCGATAGGTATCTGTATCCCATCTGCCAATTTCGGTTGACGTTGGCTGAACGACAGTGGCATCTTTACTGGTGGCGGAAGTTTGATGCCTGGTGGCCTTATCCTCTCCCTGAAATAGGGCAGAAATATAGCTTGAAAGCCAGGGTGCAACAAGTACTTGAGAATGCGACTGGCTGTTTTTGGGGATAACAGACTTTTCATAGTCCACTATTTAGTGTCACTTCAGACATTTGTCTCCGTATGCGTGTGACGGCTTTGATAAAAAGATGAGGTCTGAATTAATCGGTTTCAGTCCTCATCTTTTTATGGTATACTCCACTTGATAGAGAAATTACCCGATAAATGATTGGAGGAAGCGTTGGTGACCATCATAGATAAAAATATCGTCTCGCCTACCTCGCCGCCCTCGTTGAGCCTGCATCTGGATGTGGTCTTGCACCTTACGGCTGCTGAAGCCCGAGTTCTGGTAAATCGCCAGGTAGTAGTCGAACTCGGCACCGGTTTGATTGCGCGTGACCCGGAAGAACTGGTAATTGCCAGAGAACAGATCGCCTGGCGTGTGCCTATCTGCCTGGCCTTGCCTCGGCTGGGCGATTTAGGGCAGGTGGGCGCCGTTGATGTTGACGCCCAGACCGGCGAAGTCCTGACCAGTACCGTCGACAGAGATAAAATAATTCAATATGCCACCTGGCTCTATCATGCCGCCACATTACCGGCAGAGTAACCCTGGTGCGTGCCTCCCGGCCTGCACCCGGATGGTCCTGGCTGCGCTGAGCGACAAGCGGAGTGAAGCCCAAATTTCCAAACTCCTGGGCAGCTTCGACTTTGGGACCCCCGCCAGTCGGATCACTCGCCTGGAGAAGTGGGGTTATCGGGTTCAATTCGGCCCGGCCTCGTTGAATGAACTGCACGAGCATTTGGGGCAAAGTCATTATCCCATCGTTTTTGTTTACGCCGGTTTTTTACCCTGGGCCGATTTCGATGGCTTTCACGCTTTGGTGCTGGTCGAGTTGACCCCGACCGAGGTATCGCTGCTCGATCCGGCGCTGGATGAGGGTCCGACTTCTCTGTCAGTGGATGGTTTTTTGCTGGCCTGGGAAGAGTTTGATAGCCTGGCTGTTGTAATTAGGGGGAGGTGATTGAAGTTATCCTGTATCCCACTTCCTTAAAATTCTTTGCTGACAATCCCCGCAGTATAAAAAATGCTTGACACATCTCCTCGCTGATACTAAGATGAATTTGGCTGGACAAGTGAAAACAAAACGCCGCCGGCAGGTGCTGGTAACACCAACCGACGGCTGACCCCACCAACTGGCAAGACAGTTGACAGGGCTGAGGCCTATTCTACCATACTTCGTATGGTGGCTCAAGGTTATCAGACGGTCATTCCTGCCTGCGTGGCGGGAGTGGCCGTTTTTTGTTTTTGCTGCTGTTCAGCCAGGGCAGGGTGCGTCAGTGCCCTGCCCGCATTTACTAATGACAGACTCAATATTGGTTTGTGGAGATAACTTAACTACTCTACGCTGAGAGATTTTCTGAAAAAGTTTGAAGTACCTGTGTCTGAGCCGATTTCTGACGCTTAACAGTGATTAGGTCAAATTGTGAAGCAGAGCCCAATACCAAATTTATCGGAGAGCATAGAGTTTGATATGTAAACTATAGCCCTTCTGGATTGGGCGTTATGAAATCAGCTGAAGGCACTCAGGAAATCTTCTGCTCAGGTAATTGGATCAACTGTCCATTACCCAAAAAGGATAAATACATTCACCCAAATCAATGATCTTTTGGAGAAAATTGACAATGAAGAACGATCAAATCACTCTATCCCAGGCCTTACAGGGCTATGCCCTCTATGCTAAGGCACGGCGTCTCAGCCCAAATACACTGAATGATTACAATAATACCTTTACCAAATTCAAGGATTTTCTAGGTACCGATCCGCCCCTGGCTGAAATTACTAAATATCAAGTCCAGGAATTTCTCGCTTTGTATGGGCATTTGAGTAAGAAAACGGTGCTAAATTATCACACTGGCCTGTCCGCTCTGTGGACTTGGGCAATGGATGAAGAAGGCTTGGTTGATGAACATACTATTCGCCGAGTTACACCACCTGACCCGGAAAAACCCGTGATTAAACCTTTCAGTGAGCAGGATGTTAAACTCATTCTTATAGCCTGTGAGCGATCTCGCCCCTACATTCGCCGTCATCAACGGGAGAAATCTAATCACGCCCTGCCCAATGTCAAACGTAACAAGGCTATCATTCTGACTTTGCTGGATACCGGTGTCCGGGCCAGTGAACTTTGTAGCATTACAATGAACAACGTGGACTTCAAAAACAAACAAATTACGGTTCTTGGTAAAGGTGATAAAGAGCGCGTTCTGCAAATCTCAAACCGAACTGGTCAGTTGATCTGGCGCTACTTGGTCACTCGATCGTCTGAATTATCAGATAATGCTCCTCTGTTTGCCAGTGATGATGACTTACCCTTGACCCGTGATAGCTTACTCAAACTGATTAAACGGATTGGTAACCGAGCCGGTGTTTCAGATGCCCATCCTCATCGCTTCCGTCACACTTTTGCCATCAATTTTTTGCGTAACGGTGGGAATATCTATGCACTTCAAGCACTACTCGGACATTCTACACTGGACATGGTCAAACGATATCTCAAATTGTCTGAGCAGGATTGTGCGGCGGTTCACCGGAAGGCTTCTCCTGTAGCGAATTGGGGTCTATAAAAGAGTAACTGTTGGGGCCCACTCATAAGTGGGCCCTTTTTAGGCTGACGCTAACCAGCATCCCTAAAATTTCATTTTGCCTTCCAGCGCCCACCGCCCTATAATACTTAGATGGAGGTGGTCCATGTTCCAAGTTGTATATGAATATCCAGCAGCTTGGCCCGAAGAAGGTTCATTGCGAGTCGAGGCTCAGTTTACCGGTGAAATTAAAGTGTCACCAGTGGCCGCCCAGCGTCGTGCTGGAGGTTTTTTGGCTGGTCACGTGACCCTGATGGTTCTTCCGGGTGAGCCAGTGCTGGTTTTGGGTGAAGCGCGGCCAGTGTGGCGCGTACCCGCTCTCTTCCACCTACCTGGTTTGGGTGCGGTCTCTCCAGTAGGGGTAGTTGAAGTGGATGCCCTGACGGGCGAGGTTATCTCCCCTTCCTCTGAGCAAACTCGTGCAATGCAGCGCCGCGCCGATGACCTTGTTACCCGTCTCTCTCTATCCCCAGCGCCAGCAAACTGAATGTTTAGCCGCTTGCGCGGCAATGGTACTGGCTTACCTTCAGGTAAGAGCCAGTTACAAACGGTTGATCAAACTCCTCCGTATTGGTCCCGCAGGTGCTCCTTTCCGCAATTTACGCTATCTTGAGTCGTTAGGACTCTCGGTTTCGATTGAGCGAGGTGAAATTGAAACGTTACGCGAACGAGTAGAGCATGGCTTTCCGCCCATAGTGTTTGTCAACACAAAAGAATTACCATATTGGCGCGAAACTACTGGACATGCGATGGTTGTGGTAGGCTTTGATGAAGACTTAATTTACTTGAATGATCCCGCTTTTGCTGATGCTCCTCAAATCATTCCGGTTAGTGAATTTGATTTGGCGTGGTTAGAATTGGATCAGTTCTACGTGATTATTGAAAAAAAATAACTATCATTTCAAATGAGTGGAGGTAATCGGTGTCTGGCGGAAGCGGAATGGCCATATCCGCATGGACGAAAGTTGGAGTGTGGAAATATAGTCAGCTCCCAAGTGCATTTAACCGCTGTGAAGGTGCTGTAAGAGTTAAGAGTTCGGTATAATTCCAGCCACGTGGTAAATAGATGCCTCGTTGTCCACATGGATCGTTTTACTGCTAACCCCATGGAAACTCTGTGGCGGCAACCCTACGCTCAACGACAGCGGGTGGCCAAGTATGGTTCACATCCGTGAGGTCACAGGTTCGAGCCCTGTCGCGCCCACTTCCTTACAACCAATAAGATAATACCCCTTGTTGGTTGAGCGAAGTGGGTGGCTCCAGGTGAACGCCTGTATCCGTTACGCTTCATCAATTTGAGCTAAAAGCTCCCATAGGGGGCTTTTTTTATTTCCCCCCACCAGGTTATCTAATAATCCTTAGTTAACTCAATTTCCTGTAAAGGAACTAACTCCTCTTTTTGTTCAGAGGGTTTAATGGATCTTAGCGGGCATGAAAAAACCCAGAATTTAAGATCCCGCGTCCCTGTTTATCTTCCCCTAGCCGAAGCTGCCAAAAAATATGGCCTGCCTGAAACCGTATTGACACAACAGATTCAGGCTGGTAAGATTGAAGCAGTTCAATTACCTACCGGAGAACTGCTTGTGTCTGCCGAAAACAACGGTCATAATAAGCTAAAAACAAAAGAGGAGATCATTACGGAGAAGTTTGCCCACCTCCGAAAGAAGCCCATTACAATAGCCGAGGCCACAAAAGCATATCATGTTCAGAGAATAACGCTTCTTGGATGGATAAAACTTGGTTAGTGCCGCGTAACTACATCTGCCTGGCTGGACGAATGAAGTGAAGTTGCCTACTTTATTGGCGTTTTAATTTCACAATTCCGCTTTCTCCATCCGGCTGAGCAGGGCATCCGCATCGGGGGTCGTGTAAATCATCGGGATTAGCCGCCAAATAGCGGCTAGCAAAGGTGTGCCTGAGAATATGGGGGCTGATCAGGTCGGAATCGAGACCGGCCCGCCGGGCATACTTCTTGAGCAGATTGAACACCCCGCTGCGGTCGTGCAGGGGACCTCGCTCGCCCACCCACAGCGGGTCCTCCGGCTGCAACCCCGGCTGCGACTCCAGGTAGAGCTTGACGGCCTGGCGCACCGGACCGGTCAGCGGTACGACCCGGTACACCCCACCTTTGCCCCGTCTAACCGTAACTTCTGCGGTGCGGCCGCCCAGGTTGAGGTCCTCGACCCGCAGGGCCAGGGTCTCGGAAATGCGCAGCCCCGCCCCCAGCAAAAGTTCCACCAGGGCCATATCCCGCAGCTGCCCGCTCTGGTGGATGTGACGCAGCAGGCGGCGGACGTACGTCTCCTTCAGCGCTTTGGGCTGGCGTGCCGGCGGGCGCAAACTCTTGACCCCGGCCGTGGGGTCACTGCGGCAGTAACCGCGAGCTACGGCCCATTTGAAGTAACGCGAAAGGGCGGTCAGGCAAGCGTTGACCGTGGCCGGTGGGGCTTTTTCGACCGTCTGCTGGCGGGCCTTCCACTCGGCGACATCGCGGGGAATGATGGCCGCCGGGTCGAGGGGCTGGCCGTAAACCTGCTCGGACCAGCGGCAAAAATGAACCAGGCCGCGCCGGTAGGTAGCAATTGTCAGCTCGCTTTTACCCTGTTCGGCCAGGTCGTCCAGCCATTCAAGGATGGTTGGGTGAAGTGTTGGCGTTGTCACAAAAGCCTCCCAAAAATATGTTGGCTTTTGGCCGTTTCCGGGCCAAAAACGGCTCAAAAATAACCATAACTATTTCCACCATATCATTTGGGAGTCGTTGTGTCAACATTTTGGACATTATGTTGATAGTCTTCGAGAACGGCTGACGTTTCTTCTTTAGTCACAACCCGTATTTTAATAGGGATTCCTCTAATATTACAGCGCAATGTTGCTAACAAAATAACTAAAAAGACAAAGGCATGG
>JAHDWA010000165.1 GCA_023382535.1 Anaerolineae bacterium
ATTCAGAGTACGGGTAAACTGGCAGTCGCCGGCCAGACAGTCACCTTGCGCCAGGAAACGGACTATCCCTGGGATGGAACGGTGGCCATTCAGGTTACTCCGGAGCAGCCGGCCGCGTTTGGGCTGCGGCTGCGGATCCCCGGCTGGTGCCGGTCTGCCAGTGTGACGGTCAATGGGGCAGCGGTCAATGGGACCGACCGGCTGGAGCAGGGCTACGTCAGGCTTGAACGCCTGTGGCAGCCCGGCGACGTAGTCAAGCTTGAGCTGGCCATGCCGATCGAGCGGCTGTCAGCCCACCCGGAGATAAAGGCCGATCAAGGGCAAATTGCCCTTCAGCGAGGTCCCCTGATCTACTGCCTGGAGCAGTGCGACCAGACCGAGCCGCTGCATCGGCTGGTGCTGCCCCCTGCGGCCACGTTAAGCGGCCAGTTCGAGCCTGATCTCCTGGGAGGCGTCGTCGTCCTGCGCGGCACGGCGGCAGCCCTGGATGACGCAGATTGGAAGGACACCCTGTACCGGCCTGGCCCGCCGGCTTCCCGCCCCGCCCCCATCACGGCCATCCCCTATTACGCCTGGGGCAACCGCGAACCGGGAGCGATGCGCGTCTGGCTGCGGACAGACAGCGCTTGATAGATTACGAACAGAAAAGCGATCAATGTAACATAAGCCTCAAATAAGTGGCAATCCTCTTTTGAGGGCAGGTCATACGACCTGCCCTCTTTTGCTTTCTTCTTACGACTTACAATCCGAATAACATTTTTTACTCCCTTGACAAAGCAATGTTTTACTTTTACCATAAAATTAGAGTTAAATTTTCTCGGTGAAATTGTTTGATGATGGCACCAGCTTGAAAGGGATACCTAATGCAAACTCACAACTTCTTTGATGAATCAAAAGAACAATCCGAAATCAAAGCAGCCATTGTATCCAAGTATTTCTGGGCATGGGCAACAGTAATGACACGTCAGGCCAGAGCTAATAAGATTGCCTACATTGATTTATTTGCTGGCCGTGGGCGTTACAAGAACGAGACAAAATCCACACCGCTATTAATTTTGGAGAAAGCTATTCAGGACGACAAAATGCGTAACAAACTGGTTACAATATTTAATGATAAAAATGAAGATAACTCCAAATCCTTGGAGAACGCTATCAACTCTTTGCCTGGGATTAATACGCTAAAATATCGGCCACAAGTTTACAATTTTGAGGTTGGCGACCAGATTGTAAAGAAATTTCAACAAATGAAACTGGTGCCAACTTTATTTTTTGTAGATCCATGGGGTTACAAAGGATTATCGCTAAATCTTATTGGGTCGGTCCTTAAAGATTGGGGGTGTGATTGCATTTTCTTCTTTAACTACAACCGTATCAATATGGGATTGTCTAATGATGCGGTTCGTCAGCACATGGGGGCTTTGTTTGGTCAAATTAGAGCGGAAGCATTACGTATTAAGTTAGAACCGCTAAAGCCGTATGAGCGCGAATTAACCATAGTAGAAGAACTTGCTCAAGCGTTGAAAAAAATGGGTGGAGAGTATGTTCTTCCTTTTCGCTTTAGAGATGATCGGGGACATAGAACAAGTCACCATTTGATATTCGTTAGTAAGAATGTGCTTGGCTATACAATAATGAAAGATATCATGGCTAGCCAGAGTTCCAGAACTGAGCAAGGCGTTCCTAGTTTTGAGTATAATCCCGCTGATAAACGTTATACCTTACTGTTTGAGTTTTCCCGCCCCCTGGATGATTTAGCTGAAACGTTATTAGTTGAATTCGCCGGACAAAGGCTTAGTTTGGAAGAAGTTTTCCAGAAGCACCAAGTAGGCAGACCATATGTTAAGAAAAACTATCAAGATGTACTTAAACAATTGGAGCAAGAGGGTCGAATTGAAACCGATCCACCTGCTGAAGCTCGCCGAAAAAATACCTTTGCAGATCGCGTAATGATTAGCTTTCCCAAGAAGTAAGTCAAGCGTTTAGGCTTCAGGAAAGATTTTTGTCTAAATAAGTTTACATAAAGATGTGGTGCGAAGTCTATGAGCAGTTAACTGAGGCAATTACAATCAGCATTACACAAAGCTAACGCCTTGCGGATACTATGTGTTTCCTTGCACAGACTGACTTTTGCCTCTGGAAACTCCTCACGGATTAGATCTCGGACAGTTCGATAAATTTCTACCCGACGTTGAACGGAAAGATGCCAGTGCGTGCCATCGTGAACTAATTCATCCTCTCCCGGCTGCCATTCCATTGGCTGCAACCCCCAACGCTGCGCCCAAGCCTGTAATTGGGTATTTTTCTCGCGGTAAGTCCCCAGAGTCCAATAACGAAACTCTATCCCTGTTTGGCGAACTTGCCGCACAAAGTCTCGATAATAATCCTGCCATCCCGGTGGGGTTAAAATCGGGTCAACTCGAACGCGTACTTCAAAGCCCAGTTCCTGCGCCAAAGTTACAGCTTTTAGCCTATCGGCAATGGAACGGGTAATACGCTCCCCATCAGGCCATTTACCTTCCCATAAATCGGCTACCGGCTCTGGATTCAGTGAAAAACTGACTACTACATTGCTCCGATCTGCTCGATCAATATCAGCCAAATAGCGGGTATTGGTTGATTTGGTCAGCAAAATAAGTTTGCAGTTGTTAGGATTAGTTTTCTCGCGGGCGAACAGAGGGGCTAATTGACGGACATGACCGGTCACGCCTTCGTACAGCAACGAGTCAGAACGGTCAATCCCCACACCTAAAGTATGAAATGGTTTTCGAGTAGAATCAAGCAACCATTTCCGTGACGCAACTGCAAAATCCTCAATATTATCATAAAGCAGGTGCCGCCAGGGATCGCGCATGACCCGGTGCGTCAGCATTAAAAAACAGGTTCGGCAGCCCAATCCGCAAGCGCCAGAACCAATCGCTAAGTCCCACCAAATAGGTGGGCAAAACGTATTTTTATCTCCGTGCCAATCATAGGTAACTAAATTAGTTTTGCGGGCTGCTCGAAAAACGGTCAAGGGGCGAGATAAGCCAACGGTCTCCGCCGGAATAATCTCTTCACGCCACTTACCTTCATCTACCTGATTATTAACATACCAATCTATAGACTTCCCGGCAGTAGTTGTTTTTACCTGTACCAACTCAACAGCTTGGGGTAAACTCTCAAGTAACTCAAGCGGTTCAATGAATTCAAGTGGTGTTATTACTCCTAAATCAGGGCGTTGTTGCAGGCTAATGTTAGGGCTCATCATATTGTTAAGTCCTCCCTGCAAATGCATTTGTATAAATTATAGAACATTTGTTCGGAAAGTCAATATTTAATTTACATAACAACTGTTATTATATGCATCATTACCTGAGTGTAAAAATCCAATAAACAAATTTTACTCCGTAACAGGTGTTCACAGTCTCGCTATATCCGCTCGTCCACTGGATCGGCCCCTAACTCAGCCATCCATTTGCTTTCCCTGAATGGCGGCCAGGTAGGGAATACAATAATCATCAGTCGCCACCTTTACGTAAGAGGGCAGTTTTCATTAATCTTGTTGAAGAGAAGTTCAGTCGGTGTTATAATCTTGAGTGCTGCACGATTAAACTGAACTTGTCTGCTCTCATTCGCTAAAACCCCGGTAGATTTGCCTAAAACTATGACAGAGCGTAAACCGGTCGAGATACCCGATGACGATTGGACCCGGACGCCGCCGGCCGTGCGGGCCTTTGTCGGCCAGGCTGCCAGTCAGATTGAGCAGCTTGAAGCCCAGCTCCAGACGCTTCATCCAGATTCTCAAGCCGCCTCTCTGGCAACTGCTGCGGCAGCAGCATCCCAGGCATCTGCCGTCGAGGTACCCCAGCTTCGGTTGCGCCCGCGTCGCACCTTAAATCGGGTGGCGCTGCTCGGCCTGGCTGTAGTTTTGGCCGGGGCAGGTCAATATTTACTGATCCATAACTCACTCTGGGATGGCCTGCTTTTTTACCTGCTGGCCGCGTTGCTCTTGGGGCGAGGGCTTCGGGATGCCTCTATCTCAGCTTCAGACAATCTGGGGGCAAGTCTTGCCAAACCCTTGCAAATCCAACAAGGGATCATCCAGACACTGGGATTGGTTGTCCTGGGCGGAGCCCTACTCTTGGCGCTCATCGCCTACTATGCCTTTGGTCAAAAGGAATTATTACCTCATGCCTGGAACTTTTATCTGTACAGCCTGGCCGCCCTGGTCATAGGCGTGTTACTGCTAACTCGCACAGGAGAGACTCAACCGTTTTGGCCGCGATCGCCGGTTCTGCAATGGGTGCTGGCTTTAATCTTTGCCCTGGCTCTCTTCATGCGGCTCTGGCAAATTGACAGCCTCCCCTTTGGGATCTGGTATGACGAGGCGATCTCCGGCTTGCAGGGGGTTCGCTGGAACACTGAAGCTGCTTATCGCCCCCAATTTGAAGAAAACAACGCCGGCCAACTTATCTTTTTGTTCGCCACGGCGGTGCGCTGGTTTGGGCAGCACGCTACGGCTATTCGCCTGGTTTCAGTGGCGTTGGGCCTGGCCGGAGTCGGGGCGGCTTATCTATTCGGTAATGAGTTAGGGGGTCCACGTTTTGGCCTGGTTCTGGCCTTTTTTGTGGCGGTAGCGCGCTGGCATGTTAGTTTCAGCCGGATCGCCATGCCCGGCATTGACACGCCTTTGGCTGAATTTTTAGCCCTCTTTTTTCTGCTCCGCTTATGGCGATACGGCCGTCTGCGGGATGCGGCCTGGGCGGGGATTTCTTTGGGATTGGGTTTAAGCCTGTACAGTGCCTTCCGCTTGTTTTTACTGGCGCTGGGAGTATTTGCCCTCCTGGCTGGTCTCATCTGGTGGAGGTCGTGGTGGCCTCGGCGTAAAGAGAGCCAATGGTGGCGCCAGTGGGGCGTCCGGCTGGCCTTGTTGAGCCTGGCTTTGGGGCTGACGGCACTGCCGGTGATTCACTTTGCCCTGCACAACCCTGCTGACTTTTGGGCGCGCGTGCAAAAAACTTCGATTATCAACCGGCGCGATGAACCTGATTTGGGCAAGGCGCTCTGGCGCACCACTTACCAACATGTATTGATGTTCAATTTTCACGGCGACAGAAATGGTCGCCACAATTTGCCGGGCGAGCCGATGCTGGACCCGGCCACGGGCATTCTTTTTGTGCTGGGGTTTAGCCTGGCGCTGGCCCGATTAAAGCAGCCCACCCCTCTATTCTTTTTTATCCTCTTTTTAACCGGGCTGTTGGGCGGTATCCTGAGCCTGGATTTTGAAGCCCCCCAATCCCTGCGCAGTATTGCCGCCTTGCCGGCGGTCTTCTACTTTTGCGCCTTAGCCCTGGAAACCGTGGGCCGCCAGATAGCGGCAGACCTGCGGCCCTGGCCCGTTTCCTGGTTGGCTGTGCCCGGTGTGGCCCTGGGCAGCTTCATCTTTTACTATAATGCCCATACTTATTTCGAGCGGCAGGCGCACGATTTCGGCTCCTGGAACGCTTTTTCCACGGCTGAAAGCATCGCCGGCAAGCGCATGGCGCAGTTAGGCCCTGACTACACCTTTTATCTTTCCCCCTTTTTCAACGAGCATCCGGCTATTCGTTTTCTTTCACCCGCTACCCCCGATCGGCGGCAGCTTATCCTGCCCGATGCTTTGCCCATTCGCCAGCCTGCTGACAGGCCGGCGGCCCTGTTTATCCATCCCGACGATAAATGGATTTACGACTCGGCCCGGAGCTTATATCCATCGGCCAGATTTGAGGTGATTTCTGACGAGCAGACCAACACGCCGGTGGTCTATACCGCCGAACTGACTCGTGAGGACCTGGCCCAACTCCAGGGGTTAGAACTACGCTATTGGCCCAATCAAAGCTGGGATGGCCCCCCTCAGACCAGCCTAACCGTCAAAATGATTGATCAATTCTGGCCCGATGCGGCCTCATTGGCCCTGTCTTCCGGTTCGCTGGAGGGGGGAGGGTTTGTGGCTGAGTGGAGCGGCGCCCTCTATGCCCCGGATTATGGGTCGTACGTCTTTACCTTGCGCGCTCCGGCGGCTGCTTCCCTGGAAATTGATGGGAATGTCGTCGTGAAGCTGGAAAATGAGGGCCAACAAATAGCTCCGCTGCTGCTGGCTCAGGGGAATCACCGGCTGCGGGTGCGGGCGCTGGGAGGCATAGGGCCGGTCAGCCTCCTCTGGCAGCGACCGGGCCATCAGACCGAAGTCGTACCACCCTGGGCCTTTTACCGCCCCCCTGTCACCAACCACGGCTTACAGGGTAATTATTATACTAATGCCAATTGGGAGGGTGCTCCCGCTCTGGCCAGGATTGATCCCTTTTTGGATATATATTTCCACATCACCCCTCTACCCCGGCCCTACACTGCTGAGTGGAGCGGGGTACTGGCTGCGCCTCAGGGCGGGGCTTACACCCTGGGTCTGCGGGCAGTAGACTGGGCCCAATTGTATGTTGACGACCAGTTGGCTGTGGAAACGACCGGACCGGATGCCTTGACCCAGGCCACGCTTATCCTTGAGCAAGGGCTGCACGACGTGCGCCTGCGCTTTAAAGATGCTACCGGACGTTCCCGGCTGCATCTGCTCTGGCAGCCGCCGGGGCAGGCGGCGATGGTCGCCATTCCGGCTCACTATCTCTGGCCCTCGCGCAGCAGTTATGTCGAACCTTCCCCGGCTGAACTGCCCCCACCAGAGGCGCTGGCTGCGCCCCAGGCAATTCCTTTACCTTTGCCCGCATCTCCGTCAACCGGGCAGATGAGAATCATAGCCGCTGATTTGGGAGAAATTCTCTTGAGCCAGCCTCGTGGTATTGCCGTTGGACCGAATGGCCGGGTCTATGTGACCGATACGGGCAATCAGCGCCTGCTCGTTTTGGATGAGGAGGGGAGGTTGGTGTCTGAGGTCAAGGGCGGGGCGGCGCCATTCGCCGAGTTATCCGATGTGGCAACGGATCATCGCGGCCAGGTTTATGTTCTCGACGTGGGGCGGGAGCATCTGAGCATCTTTGATGCCGAGGGCAATTACCTGAGGGAGGTACCGGCCCAGCCGGACCACATCGGTTATTCACGGGGATTATTTGTTGATCACCAAAATTATTTATGGCTGGCCAATACCTCGGCCAATCGGGTCGTAGCCCTGGATTTGGCCGGAAATGTCCTGGTCGAGTTCCCGGTTGCGCCGGACGTAGCCGCCCAACCCGTGGACGTAGTAACGGCCCCGGACGGCAATATTTATGTCACCGATATTATTCTGGACCGGCTGCTCTGTTTTGGGGTGGATGGGCAGCTCCGCCAAAGCTGGAGCATTCCCCACTCGACCAGTCTTGACGGCGCCCATCTGGCCGTAGATGAGCCGGGGAACCTGTATCTGACCCTGCCGGAAGAAAGCCAGGTGCTGCAGTTAGGTCCAACCGGCGAGGCGATAGCGAGTTGGAACCTGCATCAGCCGGACGGACAAAAGATGAAGCCTGTCGGCATAGCCGTTGATGCGGAAGGGCAGGTGTGGGTGGTAGACAGCGCCGGAGGCAATCTCGTAGTGCTGACGGGACCGGGTTCAAGCGAAGATTCCCCCAAACCAGACCAGAACCAATAATTAAGAACGGTGGTACGGCCAGCGCCAGCCAACGACGAGGGGCTGATTATGCTGACCGGCCCATCGCCTCCCCAATCGTCTTCGTTACTTCCAGGCCGCCCTTGACCAGCAAGCCTATCTCCGCGCCGGAACTCACCAGGCGCATGCCCTGCCTGGCCCAGTGGACGGCCAGCTTCAAGTCGTTGATATGGATTGCCGGGTAGACTCCCTGCCGCTGGCAGGCCGCAATCATTTTCTGGATCGCCGCCCGCATGTCGGGGTGATCCTGCTGATCCGGCACATCCAGGGCAATCGAGAGATCATTCGGGCCGATCAAAGTGACATCCACGCCGGGCACAGTCACAATTTCCTCGATGTTGTCAATCGCTCCACGTGTTTCAACCTGCACAATCAACATCGTCTCTTCGTTAACCCTGGCCATCGTCTCTACCACCGGGCCGCCTTTGAAGCGGGTGTAGCCCCGGCTCAGGGCGCTGCCGCGTATACCCAGCGGTGGATATTTCATCATCTGGATCACCTCGCGTACTTGCTGGGCGGTCGAAATGCGCGGAGCCATGATCCCCTGCGCCCCGGCGTCGAGCGACTGGGCAATGTAGGGGTAAGCCAGGTCGGGGACGCGGACGAAGGGCGTCACCCCGATGTACACGGCCATGCGGGCCAGGTCGGCGATGGTTTCGATGTTAAATGCGCCATGCTCGTTATCAATGATCACAAAATCGAAGCCGGCGTTAGCCAGCAGTTGGACCACCGAAGGCTGGCGCATCTCGGCAATCATCGTGCCGACGACCGACTGGCCTGATTTTAAGGCCTGCTTAATCCGGTTTGAAGGAATAACAGAGTTGTTAGACATAGAATTTCCTGTTCTGGAATGATTAAAATTAAAAGAACGAGAAGGAGATAGTCTCCTTCACTTCTTTTCTGACAAGGATTATCACTGCTCAGCCATGTCATTTCGACCGAAGTACCCAGAGGGCATAAAGGAGAAATCTC
>JAHDWA010000166.1 GCA_023382535.1 Anaerolineae bacterium
CCTTGCTGTCACCCTGGGACGTTGTCATTATTTTGGGCAAAACTTAGGTAATTAAGTCAGCGAACAGATTATCATAAGTTGAGTTGAGAGTCACCCCCAATTATTGGGGGTTTTTAACCCGATTTTCAGAAATGCGCCCTGGTTGGGTCAGATTACCAGCACGGGCCAATTTGTGATAAAATAGAAGCACTTCCCTGCCGCAAGATGATGCGGCCCAAAGAGCTGAGAATGACTGATCATCACCAACTCTCAAACTTTATCTGGCAAATTGCCGACCTGCTGCGTGGCCCTTACCGCCCGCCCCAGTATGAGCGGGTCATGCTGCCCATGACCGTGCTGCGCCGTTTTGACTGCGTGCTGGCCTCGACCAAACCGCAAGTGTTGGCCGAGTATGAGCGGCGCAAAGATAAACTTTCCGGCGAGGCCCTGGATAGCGTACTTAATAAGGTGGCCGGGCAGCGCTTCCATAACCGCTCGCCGCTCGACTTTGAAAAACTCAAGGGCGATCCCGACAACATGGATAAGCATTTGGTCAGCTACATTCAGGGCTTCTCCAAAAACGTGCGTGACATCTTTGACCGCTTTGATTTCTACGGGGAAATCGAGAAGATGCGCGAAGCCAATATTCTATACCTTGTCGTTTCCAGGTTTTGCGATGTAGACCTGCATCCCGAAGCGGTAGATACTATCCAGATGGGGCTGCTCTTCGAGGATTTGATCCGCCGTTTTAACGAAGCCGCCAATGAAACCGCCGGCGACTACTTTACCCCGCGCGAGGTCATCCGGCTGATGGTGGACATTTTATTGGCCCCGGATGATGAGATTTTGACCACGCCGGGCAAAGTTTTCAAACTGCTCGACCCGGCCTGTGGCACCGGCGGTATGTTAGCCGAGGCCCAAAACCACCTGCGCCGGATGAATGCAGCCGCCAAGTTATGGGTGTTCGGGCAAGATTTCAATCCCCGTGCCTATGCCATTGCCGCCTCTGACCTGCTGCTTAAAGACAATCCCAACAGTGAAATTCGTTTTGGGGATTCCTTAGTCAATGACCAGTTTCCTGAAGGCGATCCGGTGACAAACGGCAAGTTCGATTATCTGCTGGCTAATCCACCCTTCGGCGTAGATTGGAAAAGGCAGCAGAAGCAGATACAGGACGAGCACAAAAAGAAGGATGGCCGTTTTAGCGTCGGTTTACCGAGGGTGAATGATGGGGCGCTCCTCTTCTTACAGCACATGATTAGTAAATTCGAGCCTGGGGAACGTGATAAAAACTCTCGGCGTACCAGTAATATTCCTATGCTGATGAACGTAAGGTCTAGAGAAATCAAGCCTGGGGAGCGCGGTAAAAATCAACAAGGCTCGCGCCTGGCTATCGTTTTCAACGGTTCGCCTCTTTTCACCGGCGGGGCGGGCAGCGGAGAAAGCGAGATACGTAAGTGGATCATTGAAAACGACTGGTTGGAAGCCATAGTCGCTCTGCCGGAGCAAATGTTTTATAACACCGGTATCGGCACCTATGTATGGGTGGTAACCAACCGCAAAGAGGCCCATCGCCGGGGCAAAATTCAATTGATAGATGCCCGCGACCGTTGGCAACCCATGCGCCGCAGCCTGGGCGACAAACGCCGTTTGATAAGCGAAGAGGACATCGCCGCGGTGGTATGTGAATATGGCAAATTCGAGGAAACAAAGACGAGCAAAATCTTTGACAACGCCGATTTTGGCTACAACCGCGTACCTATCGAGCGCCCGCTCCGACTGCTTTACCAAATGAACGTCGAGCGCAAGAGCAATTTTCTGGATGCCTATCCTCACCTGCTGGCCGATGTCCAGGCCATTGACCGCGAGTTGGGCCGGGAGCCGCGCCCCGACTGGAGCGCCTTTGACCGGCTGAGAAGCGGGCTGCTGGAGCGGCGGGGCAGCCGTTGGAAAGCGCCGGAACAGGCCGCCTTCCGCCGGGTCTTTACCGAAATTGATCCGCAGGCCCAGCCGGTTATTCTCAAAGAGCGTAAACGGAGCGGCGATCCCCATGCCCGTGTGTGGGGGTGGTTTCCCCTGAACGGTAGAGAGTGCATGTACGAGCCAGACAGCCAGCTCCGTGACTTTGAAAATGTGCGGCTCATCGAAGTTAAAAATGAAGAGAAAAACGAAGCGGAAATTGTGCGTTATTTCTGTGAAGAAGTTGAGCCACACCTTGCCGACGCCTGGGCAGATAGAGAGAAGAAACGTGGTGCTTTTGAAATCAACTTTAACCGCTACTTTTACGAGTATACTCCACCTCGCCCTCTAGCCGAGATTGACGCCGACATCAAACAGATGGAAGAAAAGATTATCCAGTTATTGCGCGAGGTGACAGCGTGAATGTTGTACAAGTTGACCCCGAAATCTATTGGGGAGAACTACCAAAAGATTGGCAACTTGTACCTCTCAAATATGGCTTCAAACTTATTGGTAGTGGCACAACGCCTCCAACAGGACAAAATCAATACTATGGAGGTCCAATCCCTTGGGTCACGACTTCCGAACTTAGAGAGAATGTGATCACAACTACTGAAAAGACATTGAGCGAGTTAGCTCTAAATGAATTCTCATCGCTAAAAATCTATCCTACAAATACTATTCTATTTGCAATGTATGGGGCGACAATTGGGCGAGTTGGAATTCTTGGCGTACCTGCCTGTGTTAATCAGGCGGTATGCGCACTAGCGCAGCCCACCTTATTTGAACCGAGATTTGTTTCATATTCGCTTCAAGCGTCACGTGATTATCTTTTCAGTCTCGCAAGTGGTGGCGGGCAACCCAATCTGAATGCAGAAAAAATTACAGAGCACCGGATTCCTTATCCTTCCCTTTCCGAACAACACGCTATTGCCGCCTACCTGGACCACAAGACCGCCAAACTTGACATCCTGATTGCCGCCAAGGAGCGCCTGCTCGACCTACTGGCCGAAAAGCGTCGCGCCCTCATCACCTATGCCGTGACGCGGGGGCTAAATCCCAACGTGCCCATGCGAGATTCGGGGGTCGAGTGGTTGGGGGAGATACCGAAGCATTGGGAGGTAGCAAGGTTAAAAACGGTATGCGAGTCCCTTCAAACAGGACCTTTCGGGTCACAGCTTCATGCAGAAGATTATATTGATGGGGGAATCCCATCCATTAACCCTGCACATCTTGTAAATGGTAGGATAATTCCAGACGAACGAATAACAGTAGACGAAGAAACGGCGAGTCGATTGGCAATTCATCAATTGCAGGCCGGCGATGTGGTTTTTGCTCGGCGCGGTGAAATTGGACGCTGCGCGCTAGTAACTCAAAATGAAGCTGGGTGGCTGTGTGGTACAGGTAGTTTACAGGCAAGACCTGATAAAACAAAGCTTGATTCGGAATATCTAGTCTCAGTGGTAACTAATACCTTTGCGGGTCAGTGGTTGTCAATTATGTCTGTTGGTACAACAATGGATAACCTTAACACTGAGATAATTGGTGAATTAATAGTGCCACTTCCTCCCTTAACAGAACAACAACAAATCATCTTAAGTTTGGTTTCAATGAAGACTAGCATTGACTCATTGATGCAAGTTATCACAAAGACAATCGAACTCCTCTACGAGCGCCGGGCGGCCCTCATTGCGGCGGCGGTGTCGGGGCAGGTGCGGGTCGGAGGATGAGGCCGTGGAATTCGAGTGGGATGAGCAAAAAGCTCAGCTCAATATACAAAAGCACCACATTGATTTTCGAGACGCGGTCCATGTCTTTTTTGACACAAACCGGCTTGACGACGAAGATTATACTACGGCAGAAGAGCGCTATCGCACCATTGGCCTGGCGCGAGGCCGGATATTATTTGTAGTTTACACCTGGCGGGAAGGCCGCATTCGGCTTATCTCAGCCAGAAAGGCAACGAAGTATGAGCGACAACAATATGAGACGCATTAAGGTAACGCCGGATAAGCTGCCGGAGGGGGAAACAAATTGGGAGGCTGTTGACGCCATGAGCGATGAGGAAGTAGAGCAGACAGCTCTATCGGACCTCGATGCTCCCCCAACACCGCCGGAAGCGTTATCCCACTTCCAACGGGCCATTAATGTCAAGGCTCTGCGGGAAAGTTTAGGGCTGAGCCAGGAGGAGTTTGCCGCCGCTTTTCATTTGGCGCTGCCCACTGTGCGTGATTGGGAGCAGGGCAAAAGCCAACCCGATCCGATAGCTCGGACGCTGCTGAGAGTCATTGCTCATAATCCTGAGCTGGTTAAGGCAGCCCTGACCCTTGCTTAAAAGCCATGACGACCCTGCCCCGCCACAGCGAAACCGCCTTTGAGAGCGTAATTGAAGCGCATCTGCTCACGTATGGCTACAGCCGAATTGAGAGCCGTTTCGACCCCATCTCTGCTCTCTTTCCCGACGAAGTAATTACCTTTATTAGGGCCACTCAGCCCCAGGAGTGGGCCAAGTTGGAGGCGCTGCACGGCGACAAGACCCCTGCCCAGGTGTTGGCCGACCTGGACAAATGGTTGAACAGCTATGGGGCGCTGCACACCTTGCGGCACGGCTTCAAGTGTTATGGCCGCACCCTGCGGGTGGCCTATTTTAAGGCCGCGCACGGTCTCAACCCTGAACTTGAAGCCCGCTACGCGGCGAACCAGGTGGGGATTATTCGCCAGTTGCATTACAGCGAGCGTTACTCCAAGCTCTCGCTTGATGTGGTTCTTACGTTGAATGGCATCCCGGTCATCACGCTTGAATTAAAGAATCCCCTGACCGGTCAAACCGTCGAAAACGCCAAACACCAATATCGCCAGGACCGCGACCCGCGTGAACCCATCTTTGAGTTCAAACGGCGCACCCTGGTCCACTTCGCCGTAGATACGGAAGAAGTCTGGATGACCACCCGTCTGGCCGGCAGCGCCACCCACTTTTTACCCTTTAACAAAGGCTGTGAGGGCGGGGCCGGTAATCCTCCTGATCCGCAGGGCCGGACGTACCGCACGGCTTATCTGTGGGAAGAGGTATTGCAGCGGGACAGCCTGCTCGATTTGCTGGCCCGTTTTCTGCACCTCCAGATCGAAGAAAAACGGGATGACGAAGGGCGTAAGTACAAAAAAGAGACCCTGATCTTTCCCCGCTATCACCAGCTTCAGGCCGTGCGCCGCTTGGTTGAGACGGCGCGGCAGGAAGGAGTTGGGCATAATTATCTTATCGAACATTCTGCCGGCAGCGGCAAAAGCAATACCATTGGCTGGCTGGCCCACCGCCTAGCCTCCCTGCACAACGAGCAAAATCAGCGTGTTTTTGACAGCGTTATCGTCATTACGGATCGCCGCGTGCTCGACCAGCAGTTGCAAGATACCATTTACCAATTTGAGCATCGTCACGGCGTCGTCCAAAAAATAGATCAGGACTCACGCCAACTGGCCCGGGCGCTGGAAAGCGCCGTGCCGATTATCATCACCACCCTGCAAAAATTCCCGTTCGTAACCCGGCAGTTGCTCAAGCTGGCCGAGGAACGTCAAGAGGAAGGAACCGGCCTTTTGCCGACCCGCCGCTGCGCCGTTATCATTGACGAAGCCCACAGTTCGCAATCGGGTGAAACCGCTACCGAACTGAAAGGGGTATTGGGCGGCGAGGAGTTACAGGCGGAGGCCAAACGGCGGGCAGAGGAAGAAGGCGCAGCGCATCTGGAAGAACTTTTCCGCAGTATGGCTAAGCGCCCTCAGCAGGCTAACCTCAGCTTTTTTGCCTTTACCGCCACGCCTAAGCACAAAACATTCAAGGTTTTTGGCCGCAACGGCGAACCATTTCACCGTTATACTATGCGTCAAGCTATCGAAGAAGGTTTTATTATGGATGTGCTGCGCCACTACACCGCCTACAAAACCTACTTCAAGCTGATCCAGGCTTCTAAAAATGACCCTAACGTTGAGCGCAAGAAGGCTGCCCGTGCCCTGGCTCGCTTTATGCGGCTGCATCCCTACAACATTGCCCAAAAAACCGAGGTGATGGTCGAACACTTCAATACCTTCACCCGCCACAAGATTGGCGGCCATGCCAAGGCGATGGTCGTCACCGGGTCGCGGCTGGAAGCAGTGCGCTACAAGCAGCAGTTTGATAAGTACATCAAAGCCAAAGGTTATCCCATCAAAACGCTGGTCGCTTTTTCGGGAGTGGTGCCGGATGACAAAATCGAGGGCAAAACCTACACCGAAGAAGGCATGAACCAGGGTATTCGCGAAAGCGAGTTACCGGAGCATTTCACCACCGGCGAGTATCATGTTCTCCTCGTGGCCGAGAAATACCAAACCGGCTTCGATCAGCCCTTGCTCCACACCATGTATGTGGATAAACGCCTGGCCGGTATTCAAGCTGTCCAAACTCTCTCCCGGCTCAACCGCATTCACCCCCTCAAGGAAGATACCTTCATTCTTGATTTTCTCGACCAGCAAGAAGAAATCAGAGAAGCCTTCAAACAGTTTTATGAGGGAGCGACTCTGGGCGAAGAAGCTAAACCCGAACAACTCTATCGTATCAAGAATGAACTTGATGCGTCGGGTATCTATCTGCATGAAGAAGTGGAACACTTCTGCGAAATTTATTTCAAACCAAAACAGCGCCAAAGTCCGGCTGATCATCAGGCCATGAACGCCGCACTTGATCCGGCTGTGGATCGTTTTAAGGCACTGCGCCACAAAAGTGAAGAAGAAGCTGAAATCTGGCGCGGTCAGGTTATCGCCTTCCGCAACTTGTATGCCTTCCTCAGCCAGATCATTCCCTATCAAGATTCGAACATGGAACGCCTCTACACCTTCCTGCGGCATCTTGCAGCCAAGCTGCCCCGGCGACCGGGCGGCCCCCAATATGATTTTGATAATGATGTCTACCTTGAGTATTATCGTCTGCAGAAAATCAGTGAAGGCTCCATTGATTTGGGTAAAGGCTATGCTCGCCCGCTCGACGGCCCTACCGCCGTGGGCACGGCTGTTATCCACGAAAGTCCGCTAGCCTTATCCAAAGTGATTGACATCGTCAACGACCGCTTCGGCACAGACTTCAATGAAGCCGACCAGCTTTTCTTTGATCAGATTGTCGAAACTGCCGCCGACTCAGAAGAATTGCAGCAAGCCGCTCAGGTCAATTCCGCGGACAAGTTCTCACTGTTGTTCAATCGGCTGTTGGAATCCCTCTTTGTCGAGCGGATGGATCAAAATGAGGAGATTTTTGCCCGTTATATGAACGACCCTGCCTTTCAAGAGGTAGTATCCAAAGTACTAGGGGCAGAAGTCTATCGGCGGCTGGCTGGCGATAGCCAATTCCTTTTGCAGTATGCCCCTCGCGAACGACGCCAGAAAAGTTAAAGGTAAAAAAATTGCTTTGAAAGTTCAGCTATCATTGTGCTGTTGTAGTAGAATCACAGGCGTGTTTTGCCGGAATCACAAGGGTGATTCGTCAGAATCACGGAGGTGATTTTCCAGAATCACGAGCGTGATTCGGTGGAATCGCGAAGGTGTTTTGCCAGAATCACGAGCGTGATTCTATAGAATCGCGAGGGTGATTTTCCAGAATCACGAGGGTGATTCTGCGGAATCACGGGCGTAATTTATTCGATGAACGACCTGCTGAAAAAATTATCCGGCGGCGACCGGCGCTCGATTGGGCGGTCCGACGAGGGGGTGGCCGAGGTGCTGGCCGATCCTTCACGCTTCCCGCTGCTTTTTGAGGGCCTGCTCGGCGACGACCCGCTGATCAGGATGCGCGCCGCCGATGCCGTCGAAAAGATAACGGCCCGTCACCCTGACTATCTCCAACCCTATAAAAACAAACCCATCGGGCAGGTGGCGCAGATCAACCAGCAGGAGGTGCGCTGGCATGTGGCCCAACTGCTGCCCCGGCTGAGGTGGAGCGAGGCGGAACGCGTCCAGGTGGTCGAGATTCTGTTGGCCTATCTGAACGACGCCAGCCGCATCGTCAAAACCTTTGCCATGCAAGCTCTGGCCGATTTGGCCGGGCAAGACGACCATCTTCGCCCTCAGGTCATCCCTTTGCTGGAGAAGCTGACC
>JAHDWA010000167.1 GCA_023382535.1 Anaerolineae bacterium
GCCAGCCTTTCCAGGCGCTTGCTCTTATCCAGCATCGAACCGAGCTTCTCCTGGAAGGTCAGCGTGTCCAAACGCGGCAAAAACTCTTCCAGCTTCTTTTCGGTATCCGCCTTGAAGAAAAATTCGGCGTCGGCATAGCGCGCCCGCAGCACGCCTTCGTTGCCCCGGCCCACGGTGTCCAGGTGCTCTTTGCCGCCGTTACGCACGCCAATGAAGTAGGGCAGTAGGGACGAGCTGTCCGCTTGTCCTACCAGCGGGAAGTAACGCTGGTGTTTCTTCATCACCGTAGTCAGCACCGGCTGGGGCAGGTCAAGATACCTTTCCTCGAAATGACCCAGGAAGGCTGTCGGCTGCTCGACCAGATGAGTCACTTCTTCCAGCAAACCCGGCTCATCCGGGACCTGCCCGCCGGCCTCGGCGGCAATTAATTCAAGCTGCTGCTTAATTTCAGCGCGGCGGGCAGCGGGGTCTACCAAAACCCGGTGCGTATCCATCGTCGTCAGGTACGAAGCGGCGCTGGCAATCTCGATGTCGGGTGATCCCTCGGGCCGCAGGCCGCGCGTTACCCGCCCGCTGCTCAAACCCGCGTAGTCAAAGGGAACGACCTGATCCCCCAGGAGTGCGACCAGCCAGCGAATCGGACGGCTGAAGGTTGTTTTAGCCACGCTCTCCCCCACCTGGGCCGAGGCCAGCCAGCGCATGGACTTGCCAAAGCCGATGCTGCGAATAAAATCGGGCAGGGCATCGGCCAATGCCTCCAGCGTGGGCCGGCCCGCGGTGCGCACCGCAGCAACAACATACTGGCCGCCGTCCATATCGCGGACTTCCAGGGCTGCTACGTCTACCCCTTTGCTGCGGGCAAAACCCTGGGCCGCTTTGGTAGGCTGGCCCTCGGCATCAAAGGCCACTTTGGCGGAGGGGCCACGAGCGATTTCCTCTAAATCTTGCTGGCGGGGGGCCAGGCCTTCCACCAGAACGACCAGGCGGCGCGGCGTTCCCAAAACACGCAGGCTGTCGTAGCTCAAGCGCAGATTGGTTAAGAATTTCGGCGCGGCCTCCTGCAAATAGGCCAGGGCATCGGTCACGTCATGGGAGGGTAGTTCTTCCGACCCGATTTCTAGCAAAAAGGGTGCGGGAACATCTGTTTTTTTGCTCTTGACTATCTTCGGTCCACTATCTTCTATCTTCTTCCGCTCCGGCATGTACTTCAACAACGGAAAGCCCGCCTTCTCCCGCTGCTCGACAAACGCTTTGGCCACATCGTGCGACATGCGGCGCATGCGGGCAAAGTAGCCGGCCCGCTCGGTCACACCAATCGCGCCCCGCGTATCGAGAATGTTGAAAGCGTGCGAACATTTGAGTACGTAGTCGTGGGCCGGGATGACCAGGCCATGAGCCAGGCAGCGCTTGGCTTCGGCTTCGTAAAAATTGTAGGCAGCTTTCAGCCCCTCGACATCGGCCACATAAAAATCGTACTCGCAGTGCTCGATTTCCTGGCGTAATAAGATGTCGCCGTAGGTCTGGCGGCCGTCCCAGTCAATGTCCCAGACTCGCTCCACGCCTTGCAGGTACATGACAATACGTTCCAGGCCGTAGGTCAGCTCGACGGCCACGGGGTCGAGCGGGAAGCCGCCGGACTGCTGGAAGTAGGTGTACTGGCTAATTTCCTGTCCATCCATCCACACTTCCCAACCCAGGCCCCACGCGCCCAGGGCCGGGCTTTCCCAGTTGTCTTCGACAAAGCGAATATCGTGCTCCTCGCGCTTAATGCCGATGGCAAAGAGGCTGTTCAGGTAAAGCTCCTGCGGGTTGCCGGGGTCAGGTTTGAGGATGACTTGATACTGGTGGTGCATCTGCATGCGGTTGGGGTTTTCGCCAAAGCGGCCATCGTCGGGCCGGAAGGAGGGTTCGACATAGCCGACCAGCCACGGCTCCGGCCCCAATACCCGCAGAATCGTGCCGGGGTTGGCCGTCCCCGCCCCGACTGTCTCGTGGTAGGGCTGCCAGATGGTTGCGCCCTGGTCGGCCCAGTATTTTTCCAGGGTCATGATGATTTGTTGAAAATTGAGCGGTTTGGACATCTTCTCCTCAATCTATTTTTAATTCGGGCATCAACTCTCCCATTCTACCCGCTGATACACCCGGCTCAACGGTATCTCCACGCCTACCGACTCCAGCATCAGCACCCCCGCAAGATCATTGAACTCGGTCAGCAGCCAGCGACCATCCTCCAACTTGTGAAAATACTCCACATGGACGCGAGCCTGGTCAATCAGTACGTAATCTTGGAGAGTCTCAATTGCCCGGTAAAGCTCGAACTTTGCACCCCGGTCGTAAGCTTGGGTCGATTCTGACAATACCTCGATAATCACGACCGGATTGGTAATTGTATCCGTTCGCCCCTTGATGTACTCAATTCGGCCACAAACAACCATCACATCCGGATAGGTATATAAACTGTTCTTCTTGACGTGCAGGCGCATATCCGTGATAAAGGCTTCACAGGGCTTACCTTCTGGTACGTCCTCTAAGGCAATTATCAGATTCCTAGCAATCCGGTTATGATTGGCCGATCCGCCGGACATCGCAAAGATTTCGCCGCGATAGTATTCACTGCGATACTCTGCCGTTTCCTCCAAAGCCAGATATTCTTCGGGGCTATAGTGTTTCTGTGGCTGGGCGACCATTTAACTCTCCTATCGTGATACGTGAAATGTAATAGGTAAGAAATAACAATCCTCACGTTTCACGTTTCACGCCCTCTTTTTTTAACTGCCGCAAAAACTCTGCGCTCTTTAACCGCCGTTCCAGGAGGAAGGTGATGTAGTTAAACAACAGGCTTTCGACGTGCTGCCGCGTGGCCGGGGTAAGCTGCAACTTGGCGATCTTCTCCCACGGCTCGCTTTGCAGGTAGCGCAGCACTTTGAGCACCGGCAAAGGCAGCGGCTCGGCGTTGGGTCGAGCTTCGCCGTGCCGGGGGCAGAGCGCGCCGCCATCCACAAAGTGGAAAAAGTTAGTCACCGGCTCCAGGCTCTCACCGCAGGCCACACAGAAGTGAAGCTGCGGCTGAAAGCCGGTCAAACTGAGCAAATGCAGCTCAAAAAAACGCAGCGCCAGGAAGGGGTCGTCCGAGTGGCTGAGATGAGCCAGGGTCAGCGTCAGCAGTTGAAACAGCGGCGCGTTGGCATCATGCTCCTCGGTGAAACGATCCACCAGTTCGGCCAGGTAGTAGGCGTGGCTGGTCTTCTCCAAATTTTCCCGCAAATCCCGGTACGGCTCGACAATTTCGGCCTGGGAAATAATGTCCCAGGTACGTCCCTGGGCCACCAGCATATCGGTCAGCATAAACAGCTCGACATGCCCCGCCTTGCGGCTGGTCGTTTTGCGGACACCTTTGGCCAGCAGGCGTAACTTACCGCGTTCCGGGGTCAACACGGTTAGCAGCCGGTCGGCCTCCCCAAAATCACTGCGGCGCAGAATAACAGCATCGGTACGGTAAAGACGTTCATTAGCCATAAGCAGGAATTATACTCTGGGCAGAGGGGATGAGCAAGGATAGTGTAATTAGTCCCGGTTCAGGTTACGGGTGATTTGACAAGCACCTAAAAATGATATTTACTTTCCGGCGTGACATGTAACGCGTGATGCGTGATGATTTCCAGGTAAGATTTCTTACGCATCACAGGCCTAGAATAACAATTTCTTGGAGTTGCTTAGCTACAAGGAACTGACGATGACTTTTCAACTCGCAAAACCCAAACTGGTCCCCCCACTCGACCCGGCCTTTTGCCCGGCTGTATTAGCCAACCACGCCTTTACCCAGGAGGTGGCAGAGGCAGGCGTGCCGCTGGTGATAGGCCTGGAGCGGGCCGACGGCACTGTTTCTCGTTTTGAGACCAGGGTTTTTCCAGATCATCACCCCCGCGCCGAAGCCAACCTGATGTATGCGGAGAGATTGCTTAAATTTCTACTCTGGCAGCGCGGCGGGTGGAAGGTTTATGTTGGCGGTCCCCCATCTATTGGGCGTTATCTCAAACAGTGTTATGCTCCTGAAGGAGCTCGTTCATTCGATTTTCACTTTATGGGCGAGAGTGTCTACCAAAAACCCTTCACTGTCGTTGAGTGCGCTGCGGCTGACGTTCCGGCTGAAAAGGAAAGCGAGCAGGCCTTGGGCCGGCACCTGGAAGGATGCCGCCTCGGCTTTGATTTAGGCGCATCCGACCTCAAGGTTGCGGCCGTGATTGATGGACAGGCCATCTTTAGCGAGGAGATTGTCTGGGAGCCGCGCCAGCAGACCGACCCGCACTATCACTACCATCACCTCATGGCCGCTCTGAAACTGGCGGCGTCGAAGATGCCCCGGGTAGACGCTATTGGGGGCAGTTCGGCCGGGGTCTATATCAATAATCGGGTCATGGTGGCTTCCCTCTTTCGCGGTATTCCGCCAGAGCGGTTCGACGAAGTCAGGAACATGTTTCTGCGGATTCGTGAAGAAATGGGCGTGCCGCTGGAAATTGTCAACGATGGGGAGGTCACCGCCCTGGCTGGCTCGATGTCACTGGAAGATAACGCGATTCTGGGAATCGCCCTGGGATCGAGCGAAGCGGCAGGTTATGTCACGCCCCAGGGCAACATTACCGGCTGGCTCAACGAATTGGCCTTTGCGCCGATTGACTACAGCCCTGCCGCTCCTGTTGACGAGTGGTCGGGCGACCGGGGTTGTGGCGCACTTTATTTCTCGCAGCAGTGTGTCTTTCGCCTGGCGCCAAAGGTGGGGCTTGAGCTAGCCCACGATCTAACCGACGCCGCCAAACTCAAGCTGGTCCAGGAAAAGCTTGAAGCAGGACACGCTGGCGCCAGAAAAATCTGGCAGAGTATGGGCTACTACCTGGGTTACGGTATTGCCCACTACGCTGACTTTTACGCCTTGAAGCACGTCCTTATTTTGGGCCGCTGTACCTCCGGCAGCGGCGGCTCGTTAATACTGGCAGGCGCCAATGAAGTCCTGACGGCGGAGTTTCCCCAACTGGCCCGGCAAATCAGCCTGCACCTGCCGGATGAAAAGAGCCGGCGGGTGGGGCAATCCATCGCCGCCGCCAGCCTGCCGGCAACCAACTGAAGGAGAATCCTGTGAAATTTAATCGTGATACCGCCCAAATTTTTGTCCCTGATGGCCGCTCTGTCGAGCCGGCTCTGTCACGAACCACGCATCTGGCTGTGGGCGCTCATCAGGATGACCTGGAAATAATGGCCGTTGACGGCATCCTGGCCTGTTTTCAGCGCGAGGATAAATGGTTTACCGGCGTGGTGGTCACCGACGGGCGTGGCTCGCCGCGCAGCGGGGTGTACCAAAATTACAGCGACGACCAGATGTGGGCTGTCCGCAACAAGGAGCAGCAGAAAGCCGCCATTATCGGCGAGTATGCCGCCCAGGTTTTGCTCGATTATCCCAGCAGCGCGGTTAAGGATGGGGCTAACAAGCAGCCGGTTGAAGACATAACCCAGCTTTTGCAAATCGCCCGGCCTGAATTGGTCTACACCCACAACCTGGCCGATAAGCATCCAACCCATGTTGGGGTGGCCCTGAAGGTTATCGAAGCTATTCGCAGCCTGCCGAAGCCAGAACGTCCTCAAAAATTGTACGGCTGCGAAGTCTGGCGTGATTTGGATTGGATGGTGGACGAGGATAAAGTGGCCTTTAATTGTTCGGCCCATGATAATTTACAAACAACCCTGGTCGGCGTGTTCGATTCGCAGGTGAGCGGCGGCAAGCGGTATGACCTGGCCACGATGGGCCGCCGCCGGGCGCACGCCACTTATCACGCCTCGCACGAAACCGATGTCACCACTGGCCTGACCTTCGCTATGGATTTGACCCCACTGATCGAAAATAGCACCCTCGATATTTCGGCTTATGTGCAAGAATTAATCCATCGCTTTGCCGAGGATGTCAGGCAGCGCATTAACCAAATAACCTCGGCTAATTTGTAAATTTATAGGATTTCCAGGTTTTCCGGCCCGAAACTGTGAGGAAGTAAATCGTTAAGGCTGACGACTTGATAGTTGCCCTTGATGTCCCCTATAATAACCGTCAAATTGGGAGCGAACTCGCGCATCACTTGGCGGCAAACCCCGCATGGAGCGCCGCCGTTGCCGGTCACAACCGCAATAGCGGCAAATTCACGCTCTCCTTCGGAGACAGCCTTAAAGATAGCTGTCCGTTCCGCGCAATTAGAAGGAGTGTAGGCAGCATTTTCAATATTGCAGCCCGTATAAATTTTCCCCCTTGTGGTTAGCAGCGCTGCACCCACTTTGTAATGGGAATAGGGCGAGTAGGATTTTTCTCTGGCTTCAATCGCTGCCTTGAGCAAATGATCCCACTGGGGAGTTTTAGATGAGTCGGTCATGGTTTATCTGCAAATAAGGGAAGACTGGAAACGGCATGTTGCTCATTCACCCCTGCTTATGAGGAACTGGAGGTGACATTACGGGGATTGTTAACAAACGCGGATGATTTTTTAGCGGCGGCTGTGAGTTCATTTTTCTCCTTGTTGCTCTGCTTACCATTTTCCTCTTCCTGCTTGATGCGCTGCACTTTCACCTTGACAATCCGCCGTCCCTCAACGGCTAACACTGTCAACTGTAAATTAGCCACCTCCAGCGAGTCGCCTACTACCGGCACCCGGCCGAGCATTGAATAAACCAGCCCGCCCAGAGTATCACTCTCATCTGTGGGCAACTCTACCGCCATGATATCGTTAACGTCATCCAGGTCTATCCGGGCGCTAAAAATATACTCGTCATCAGAGATGCATTCCATCAGGAATTCTTCAGTATCATACTCATCCTGGATTTCGCCGACAATCTCTTCCAAAATATCCTCGATTGTGACCAACCCAGCCGTGCCCCCATACTCGTCAACCACAATCGCAATATGGACCTTTTTGGATTGCAGTTCCCGCAGCAGGTCACTTACCGGCTTGGTTTCGGGCACATAGTAGACTTCCCGTTCCAAACCTCTCACGGGGCGTGGGTCGCCTCCGTTCCGCCAGTGGGCCAGCAAATCCTTGGCATAGAGAATACCAATGACATTATCAATATTATCATCGTAGACCGGCACCCGTGAGTGGCCGGCTTCCAAAATCGTATCGAGAGCTTCAACCACGGCTGTATCGGCCTCAACTGCGACAATGTCAATACGTGGAACCATTATTTCCCGTGCCAGCGTGTCGCCCAAGTCGAAGATAGAGTAAATCATCTCCTTTTCTTCTTCCTTAAGCAGCCCGCCCTCCTCGCCGGCGTCTACATAAGTCCGCAAATCTTCTTCGGTGATAGTTCCCAGACCGTAATCTCCCGGTTCATCCCATCGGCCAGTCAACCCTCGCCCGATCTTCGTAATCAAGCGGGCTAATGGAGCCGCAACATAAGAAAGGAGATTAAAAGGGTAAATTGACCAGAGGGCTATCGGTTCAGCATAATTGCGCGCAATTTCTCTGGGAATCAGTTCCCCAAAGATGAGCGTAATCAGGACAGCCGCAATTGTCACCATGATCATGGCGGCAAAATTATTGATAGAGATCAATTGGGCCAAAGGTAGGGTATACACAAAGGCGGCAAAGCCGATGAAGAAAAATCCAAGGAATTTGAGGATTAACTGTTCAGTGGTCAGCAAACGCGTGGCATCTTCGGCCAGGTTATTGACCAGTTCAGCGGCGTGATTGCTCTCTTCCACCAACTGCAAGCGCCGAGACCTGCGTATGGAAACGATAGCCTCTTTTGCCATCGCAAAAAAAGCATGAATAATCAGTAAAACGGCCAAGACAATTACAGGCGTTAAACTCGCAGGATCTAACATAACTCTCTAGTAAACTATCATCAATCTGAAATTGTAAAGGTGTGGGTAAGTAGCAGGTTATCCAGCAATAACTATTGTAACACAGCCCGCGCGTCGGGGCAAGGGGGACAAAAAAGGTCTTTTTGGCGATGACCTACTCTCCCAGAGGGTCGCCCCTCAAGTAC
>JAHDWA010000168.1 GCA_023382535.1 Anaerolineae bacterium
CAAGCGCATTACCTGGATAGGCAACCGGCGCCTGGGCAAAATCGAGGTGCAGGAGCAACAATGGGCCGTCAACTGGAATTTCACGCTGGACAATTACCGGCAGGTTTTGCTCGGCCAGGGGACTGAAATACAGAAAGCAGACGGCACCACGGAGACAGTCCCGGGCCAGGACATGACGCAGGCTTTCCTGAACAGCGTGGCCGTATCCATTCCTTCGACGGTCATCCCGATTCTGATCGCTGCCTTTGGGGCCTATGCCTTCGCCTGGATGCAGTTCCCAGGCCGGCGGTTGATGTTCATTCTGGTGGTCGGGTTGTTGGTTGTCCCGCTGCAAATTGCCCTGGTTCCCATTTTGCGCGACTATAATACATTGGGCCTGAATGGCACGTTCCTGGCTATCTGGCTGGCCCACACCGGCTTTGGCCTGCCCCTGGCCACCTATCTGCTTTTCAATTACATCCGCACCCTGCCGCGAGAAATGATGGAGTCGGCCTTTATTGACGGCGCCTCTCACTTTACCGTCTTTACCCGCCTCGTGCTGCCGCTGTCGGTGCCGGCCCTGGCCTCCTTTGCCATCTTTCAGTTCCTGTGGGTTTGGAATGATTACCTGGTGGCCCTGGTCTTTCTCGGGGCCGATCCTAATTTCAAGGTCGTTACCCAGCGCCTGGCCGATTTAACCGGGACCTTTGGCAACGATTGGCATCTGCTCACCGCCGGCGCCTTTGTGACCATGATTTTGCCACTGGTCGTCTTCTTCGGGCTGCAGCGCTTCTTTGTGCGTGGTTTGATGGCCGGTTCAGTCAAAGGATAACTCCCGTTTTATAGAGATCAGACCCTAAAGGTGCACCTGACAAAACCCTTAGGGTCTTTATTGTTCGCTCAACGCGCGGTCCATGGCAGCTAACACCCCTGCTTCGTTTCAAAAGCTGGTTATTTACGAAGTCTTTGTCCGCAATCACAGCCAGGAGGGCACTTTTGCCGGGGTCACGACTGATTTGTCCCGGATCAAAGCTTTGGGCGCTGATGCGGTCTGGTTCATGCCGATCCACCCTATCGGCGAGGCAAAGCGCAAAGGCAGCGCAGGCTCGCCCTACGCTATCGCCGATTACCGGGCCATCAACCCCAAGTATGGGACCGAGGCCGACTTTAAACAGCTCATTGACACCGCGCACGGGCTGGGGCTAAAGGTGATGATTGACGTAGTTTATAACCACACCTCCCCTGACTCGGTCCTGGCCCGGCAGCACCCCGATTGGTTTTATCAGGATGAGACGGGCCAACCGATACCCCGCTTCCCGGAGTGGTCAGATGTGGTTGATTTGTGGTATCGTCACCCCGAACTGGCGGCGTACCAGATTGAAACGCTGTTGAAGTGGGTCAAGCTGGGGGTAGACGGCTACCGTTGTGACGTGGCCTCGCTGGTGCCGCTGGAATTTTGGCTGCAAGCCAGGGCCGCCGTGGCTGAAATTAAGCCTGACTTCATCTGGCTGGCCGAGTCGGTTCATCCGCACTTTGTCCGTTTGATGCGCCGCCTGGGCTACCCGGCTCTGTCTGACTCGGAGGTGTACCAGGCGTTTGACCTGACCTATGATTACGATATTCACGACGATTGGGTGGCTTGTCTCAGGGGGAATAGCTCTTTGGCCGACTACGCCAGGATGATCGCCTGGCAGGAGGTGATTTATCCGGTCAACTACATCAAACTGCGCTTTGTCGAAAATCACGACCAACCCCGCGCCGCTGCGCTTATCCCCGGTATTGATCAACTCAAATGCTGGACGGCTTTCATGGCCTTTAACAAAGGCGCTTTTTTGATCTACGCCGGGCAGGAGGCCGGGGCAACCAAGCTGCCTTCCCTTTTTGAAGTGGAGCTGATCGAGTGGCCGGAGGGCCAACCGGTCTTAAGCAGTTTTCTCGCCCGGCTGGCTGCGCTAAAAAAAGACCCGGCCACGGACGGCTCGTTTGAAATTGTGGCGGCTGAGACGCATTTCCAGGCTCGCTGGAGCGGGGACGAGGGTGGTTTATACGGCATTTTCAACGTTCAAGGCCAAACAGGGGCTGTCTCGGTGGAGCTGCCCGACGGCGTTTATCTGAATTTGCTGGACGATACCCAGATAATAGTCTCAGCCGGACAGATTCAATTGCCGCTGCTGCCGGTAATTGTGAGATTTAAGCAAAAATGACATTCGGTCTCAAAGATGAGGTGAACCCATGTCGAAAAAAGAAAAAGCCGAAAAGGCTAAAAAGCAAAAGAAACAACCCGTAACGAGTGAAATCCCAGCCCAGAATGGCAAGGACCAACCCCTGGCTGCGGAAAAGCCCCAGAAGTTAAAAACCAAATTTTACGAGGAAGAATTGGCCAAGCTCCAGATCGAGCTGGTCAAATTGCAAGAGTGGATCAAGCACAAGGGCCTGAAAGTAGTGGTTGTCTTTGAGGGCCGCGACGCCGCCGGGAAGGGCGGGGTCATCAAAACCATTACCCAGAGCCTCAATCCCCGCATCTGCCGGGTAGTGGCGCTGGGCACACCCACCGAACGGGAGAAGACGCAGTGGTATTTTCAGCGTTATGTTGCGCAGCTTCCGGCAGGGGGGGAAATGGTCCTGTTCGACCGGAGCTGGTACAATCGCGCCGGGGTGGAGCGGGTGATGGGTTTCTGCAACGAAGACGAGTACCGCGAATATTTACGTTCCTGTCCCGAATTTGAACGGATGCTGGTCCGCTCGGGCATCATCCTGATCAAATACTGGTTTTCGGTCAGCGATGAGGAACAGGAGCGCCGTTTTCAGGCCCGCATCAACAACCCAACCAAACGCTGGAAACTCAGCCCGATGGATTTGCAGTCACGCTCGAAATGGGCTGAATATTCCAGAGCCAAGGACGAAATGTTTGCCCATACTGATATCAAGCAGGCGCCCTGGTACGTGGTCAACGCCGACGACAAGAAACGCGCCCGCCTGAACTGCATTCGCCACCTGTTGAGCATGGTCCCTTACGAAGATTTGACCCCCGAACCCATAAAGTTACCTCCCCGGCAAGACGAAAGTGGGTATGTGCGCCCGCCGATCACCGACCAGACCTTTGTGCCGGAAGTGTACTAACTATCGCCTTTAACTTTTTGCTACCGGAGACGAAAAATGTCTTCAACCAATGATCCGTCATGGTACAAAAACGCCATCTTTTACGAACTCCACATCCGCGCCTTTGCCGACAGCAACGGTGACGGCAAGGGCGATCTGTTAGGCATCATCCCCAAACTGGACTATTTGAAGGAATTAGGGGTGGACTGCATCTGGTTATTACCCATGTTCCCTTCGCCGCTCAAGGATGACGGCTACGATATTGCCGATTACTTTAACATTCACCCCGATTACGGCACGGTAGAGGATTTTAAAAAGCTGCTGGACGAAGCTCACGCCCGCGGTCTGCGTGTCATCACCGACCTGGTGCTCAACCACACCTCCGACCAGCACACCTGGTTCATTGAGTCGCGCAAATCCAGAGACAACCCCTACCGGGATTACTACGTTTGGAGCGACACCGACCAGAAGTACAACCAGACGCGCATTATCTTCCTGGACACCGAACCTTCCAATTGGACTTACGACGAAACCACCGGCCAATATTACTGGCATCGCTTCTACGCCAGCCAGCCCGACCTGAACTACGACAACCCGGTAGTGGCCAACCTGATGATTGACGTGCTAAAGTACTGGATGGACATGGGCATTGACGGCTTTCGGGCCGACGCTGTGCCTTACCTTTTTGAGCGTGAAGGAACCAACTGCGAAAACCTGCCCGAAACCCATGCTTACCTCAAGCGCGTCCGCTCCTTGCTCGACGCCGACTACCCCGGCACGATTCTACTGGGCGAAGCCAACCAGTGGCCCTGGGATCTGCGGCCTTACTTCGGCGGCGACTTGAATGATCCTACCATACCCGGCGACGAATTCCACATGGCTTTTCACTTCCCAGTTATGCCCCGCATCTACAAAGCTCTCAAGCTGGGCGATGCGACGGATATCATCAAAATCATGGCCGACACTCCGGCGATCCCGGCCAACTGCCAGTGGTGCGTTTTTTTACGCAACCACGACGAGTTGACCCTGGAGATGGTTACTGAGGAAGACCGCCAATTGATGTGGCAGCTCTACGCCCCCGACCCGCGCATGCGCCTGAACCTCGGCATTCGCCGCCGCTTGGCCCCGCTGCTGGACAATGACCGGCGCAAAATCGAGGTGGCCAACTCTATCCTCTTCACCCTGCCCGGCGCGCCGATCATTTACTACGGCGACGAAATTGGCATGGGCGACAACATCTGGCTGTTTGATCGCAACGGCGTGCGCACACCCATGCAGTGGACGGGTGAGCCCGGCGCCGGCTTTTCCCCTGCCCCCCCGGAAACCTACTACGCCCCGTTGATTGACGACGGCGCCTACGGCTACCAGAAGGTCAATGTCGCCGCCCAGATAGCCGATCCCAATTCACTGTTCTACACCATCAAGCACATGGTCGCCACGCGCAAAGCCAACCCGGTCCTGGGCGAAGGCAGCTACCAATTTTTGCCGACTGGTAACCTGGCTGTTTTGGCTAATCTGCGCCAAAGTGACCAGGCCGCCATCCTGGCTGTCCATAACCTGTCGGACCAAGTGCAGAAGGCCGCGCTGGACCTGGCGGAATTCGCCGGCAGAACCCCGCAAGACCTGTTGGGGCGGCTCGCGGAGTCGTTGCCGGAGATCAGCACTGTCCCTTATCCAATTGTGTTGAAACCGTTTGATTATTTTTGGTTGGGGTTGAAGTGAAAAACCAGACTACTAGTCCTTGGTCACTCTAACCAGCACATCCAAATCGGGCGCGCTCACGCCATAGGCTTGTTCCATGGCCTTGTTCATCCGCCTGATGGACTTGGCAATTTCTTCTTGCTGGAGGCGAATGGTGTTTTTTACCACGACCGGCGCGAAAGCGACGCCGCCATGCAGGGCTGCTTTTTCTTCTTCAAAGCGGAGATTGTTCAGATAGATTTCGAGGAGACTCAGATCGCTCTCAACCTGCTTGGCCAGTTGCTCCAGGGCAAAATCATCTACATTAACCAGGTGTATCCCCTCCGCAAGCGGGGTTTGGCTTTGCTGGGGCAGCGCTTGGCTCAGTTCTTTTACGGCCTGGGCCTTGTCTTCGGCTGCCAGGTCGTCCACTTGAGCAGGGGGCGAGGCGGGCGGGGTGGGCGCAGGGGGAGCCGGGACCGGCGAGTCTTTTGATTTCTCGCCCCGGCGTATCTTTAAAAAATTGTCAACAGCGGCAAAAACCCAATTGACCCCTTTCGCCACGTTTTCCGGCTCGGCTGCCTTCTCCATTAACTTCTTGGCTAGCTGGGCCACCACCAATGTGCCGATAGTCGTGCCAATAGTAATAGGATCCATTCTTAGCCCTCCTTCCCATGTTGACATATTATAACACATTTGTTAACATGGTGCAACGCTATTTTTTGAGAGAAATTGATAAACAATACTTACCCGGCTGTGCCCAAACCTTCGTTATCCAGCACCAAACTATTTTTGAGTAATGTTTTTTTGGCGATTGGCCTGGGTATTGTCTTTTTTCTTTTGTTATTTTATTATCAACAGCTTGTCTCTACCTGGTTACTCAATAACCAGCGGCTCATCCCGCTGCCCACCACCCAACTGCCTCATGTAGCTTTACCGCCGGTTACCTCAACACCCTGGCCGACCGCGACCCCTTTACCGCCTACAGCCACACCTGAACTCCAAATCCCGGTGCGTCTGGCTATCCCAAAAATTGAGCTGAATACTGCGATTGTCGAAACAGGTGTGGAATTGGTGGAATGGCTCGAGGGGCCGGCGCTGCGCTGGCAAACTCCCGATTATGCGGTTGGACACCGTGAAACCAGCGCTCGACCCGGCGAGCGGGGCAACATGGTTTTATCAGGCCATAATAATACGGCTGGCTCTGTTTTTCTCCGCTTATCAGAATTAGCGCCTGGCGACGAAATCACCGTTTATACGGCTGATGAAACTTACCTCTATCAAGTTGTCTCCTCAGAAATTGTCTTATGGACAGGCGCGGATGCCGGGGAACTTGCTCGCCATTTTGAACTGGGGGGCGACACAGCAGATGAAGCGTTGACCTTAATTTCTTGCTGGCCTTACGCCACGTATACCCATCGCATTTACGTCAGGGCCAAGCCGGTTTCTAAACTCGACCTGCCGCAGTAGGTGGTCACTATGGAGTTTAAGGTCAAACTCCGCCCAGCGAAGATAAATATTTGCCAATCACACAATAATATACAAAGAGAGTCGAGATACTACTTATGCCTAACCCACTCTGGCTGGAACGACAAGCCGATCTAACCCTGACCCGGTTGTTGCCTCGCCTGGAAGCCGCTTTTCGCCGCGAGGCCAAGGCCGACCCCGCTGCCTGGCAGACCCTTATCAACCGCCTGCAGGCCCATTTTGAGCGCCTGTTCGGGCTGCTCTATCACTTATACGGCAGCCAATACGACTTTTTCTATCATCTGGAACAGATCTTGATCACCGCCGCCCGTATGGCGTTGGCCCGTCCGGCGGAGCTCAAGGCGCTGGATGAAACGCGGGAGCGTGACCCGCTCTGGTTCCAGTCACAGCAGATGGTCGGCGGGGTGTGCTATGTGGACCTTTTTGCCGGGGATTTGAACGGGATTCGCCAGAAAATCCCTTACTTCAAAGAACTGGGCCTGACCTATCTGCACCTGATGCCCCTTTTCCTTTCCCCGGAAGAGGAAAACGACGGCGGTTATGCCGTGAGCAGCTACCGCGAAGTCAACCCGGCCCTGGGCACGATGGAGGAGTTAGCCAAGCTAGCCGGTGAACTTCGCCGCAGCGGCATCAGCCTGGTGCTGGACTTTGTCTTTAATCACACCTCCAACGAACATGAGTGGGCGCGTGGCGCTCAGTCCGGCCAGCCGGATTACCAGGATTATTACCGCATGTTTGATGACCGCACTGTGCCCGACCAGTACCAGCAGTCCCTGCGCGACATCTTCCCCGATCGGGGCAGCGGTAGTTTTACCTACCGGTCTGACCTGCACAAATGGGTCTGGACGACCTTTTATACCTTCCAGTGGGACCTGAACTATGCCAACCCGGTTGTCTTTACCCGCATGTTGGAAGAGATGCTTTTTCTGGCCAACGTTGGGGTGGAAATCCTGCGGCTGGATGCCGTTGCCTTTATCTGGAAACAGATGGGCACTGCCTGCGAGAACCTGCCCGAAGCCCATATGATTATCCAGGCTTACAACGCCCTGGCCCGTATTGCCGCACCGAGCCTGCTCTTCAAATCCGAGGCGATTGTCCACCCGGACGAGGTGGTCAGGTACATTAGCCCGACCGAATGCCAGCTTTCCTACAACCCGCTGTTGATGGCCCTGCTCTGGAATTCCCTGGCCACGCGAGAGGTGCGCATGCTGGCCTACTCGATGCGCGAGCGTTTCCGCATTGACCCTCACTGCGCCTGGGTCAACTACGTGCGCGTGCATGACGACATCGGCTGGACTTTTTCCGACGAGGATGCGGCCAAACTGGGTATCAACGGCTACGACCACCGCCGCTTCCTCAACGCCTTTTACAGCGGGCGCTTTCCCGGCAGCTTTGCCCGCGGCCTGCCTTTCCAGGAGAATCCCCGCACCG
>JAHDWA010000169.1 GCA_023382535.1 Anaerolineae bacterium
TCCAAACTACGACGTGTTTTGCTCCAAACTACGACGTGTTTTGCTCCAAACTACGGCGTATAATTTCTAAAAAAGCCGGCGAGTTTTTTAGAATTTTAAGACCGCAGAGGTTTCTAAAACCTCTGCGGTCTGCCTGTGGATTCTATTTAACCAATAGCTGCGGGACACTGCGGCGGATGGCCTGCCAGCGGGGGAGCTGGATGCCCTGGAGGGCGGGCGAGCGGGACTGCTGGCTGTAGGTCTGCCAGGTTTCGCGCAGGCGCTGGGCGCTGAGGGTGTAAAGCCACAGCTCCGTCAGTCCCAGCAGGGCCGAGCCAAGCCAGCGCAGATTGAGGCTCCAGTAGAAGGGGTTTTGGCGGAGGGTGTCGCCGGCCAGGGGCAGGCGGTAGCGGTAGCTTTCCGAATAGTGCCAGAGCGGGTCGAAGAAAAAGGCTTGCAGGCTGCCGGGGGGCGGCTGGTAGCCCTGTTGGGTGTGGCGCTCGCGCTGCCAACTGACCGCCTGGCAGAGGGCGCTTTCCAGCACAGCGGTGTAATGGGTCTTGCGCACCGGACCAAAGCAGCCGGGGTCAACATAATAGCCGATGTGGCGCAGGTAATCGGCATGACCGTGGACCAGGCGTTTGGATAACGCGGTCAGGTTAAAGGGAAAAGGCAGCCAGCGGGCCAGGTGCGACTGCTCAAACAGGTGGGTGTAAGCCGCCTCGCGAATCCGGGCGTGGGAGTGATTGCTCCCCTCGTAATTCAAAAAGCCGAGGTGGGCCAACAATAATTTGAGGGCGCGCTCGACCAGGTAAAAGAGCAGCACCAACCGGAATGGTTCCAGGGCGACCTGCTGGTCCACCCGGGTGCAGTCCAGAAATTGAGCCGGGTTCGCTCCCCACAGCTCGGCTTCCAGGTCGTAGAGGTAGTAAAAGTCGTGGGCCAGCAGGACCGACCAGTAGCAGCCCCGGCCCCGCTTGTGAGCCAGCCAGCGGCGTAACTCTTCGTCGCCGGAGAGAGTGACTCGCCACCAGGCGCACTCGGCCCCGGCGAGCTGTTGAAAGGTGGTCAGCCGGTCTGCCTGGCCCTCGGCCAGCTCGTTGACCAGAGCCAGGCGCATGGCCTCACCGTAAGCGTGAATCCAGTTGAAGCGGCGTTGTTCGGTGTTGAAGCTCATGGTGATGTTATAGCTGCTCAGGCCAGTTTCTTCCACGTATTTTGGGCCGGGATTTGGGGATTAGGAGATTTTTTCACTTATTTTTTATCCCCAAATCCCCTAATCCCGGCGTTTTTTTACCAGCGTTGATGGACCAGTTCCTTAATCTTGTCGTTATAAATCGTCCGGATCTGAGCCATCAACTCGTCGCTGAGGGGTGGCAGCTCGGCGGCCTGGGCATTGGCGAGGGCCTGCCGGGCATTCTTGGCCCCGGGAATAGCGCAGCTAACGGCGTCAAACATGAGGATCCAGCGCAGGGCCAACTGGGCCAGCGAGAAGCCGGGCGGGACCAGGCGTTTCAGCATCTCGACGGCTTCCAGGGCGGTGTCGTAATCCACGCCGGAGAAAGTTTCACCCCGGTCAAAAGCCTGGCCGTAGCGATTGAAGTTGCGATGGTCGTCGGCAGGGAAGGTGGTCTCTTTGCTCATTTTGCCGCTGAGCAGGCCGCTGGCCAGCGGCACCCGGGCCAGAATCCCGACCTGGCGCTGCTGGGCCAGGCCGAAAAACGATTCGGCCGGGCGCTGGCGGAACATATTGAAGATGATCTGGACGCTCTGAACCCCAGGATATTCAACAGCTTTGACAGCCTCTTCTACCTTTTCAACGCTGACGCCGTAGAATTTGAGTTTGCCGGCCTGGACCAGGTCATCCAGCACTCCAAAGAGTTCCGGCATGTAGTAGACCTGCGTCGGCGGGCAGTGCAACTGGACCAAATCCAGGGCTTCAACCCCCAGGTTTTTCAGGCTGCGCTCGATAAAAGCGGTCAAATTCTTGCGGTTGTAGCCTTCTGCAACGTGCGGGTCGAGCCGCCGCCCGGCCTTGGTAATCACGTAAACCGGTTCGGAACGCTCTTTTAGCACCTGGGCAATCAGCCGCTCGCTGCGGCCGTCGCCGTACACGTCAGCCGTGTCAATCAGGTTGATGCCCTGATCAATGGAGGCGTGCAGCGCGGCCAGGGCATCTTCATCGCCCACCTCACCCCAGGAGCCGCCAATGGCCCACGCCCCAAAACTAATCTCCGAAACCTGCCAACCGGTGCGACCAAAGGGTCGGTACTTCATAGGATACCTCCAAATGTTTTTGTATAAATATAATCGAAATTAGCGCAATTATTCTGATATGTCATTTCGAGCGACCGGAGGGAGTAGCCAAAGGGCATAAACAAGAAATCCCTGCAGAGTTACTCTATGGTTAAGATGCGAGGGATTCCTCGTTTCGCTCCGCTCGGAATGGTATGCTTGGTAGCTTTTTTACCTCGCCTGCCCCAGCGAAACCATCAGCGCCCCGGCAATGACCGCAGCCCCGCCGACCAACTGCTGGAAGGTTGGCCCCAGGCCAAATAAAAGCAACGTCCACAAAATAGCCGCCGCCGGGCTGAGGGTAAGGATTATCGTGTGTACGCTGAGGTTCAAACGGCGCAGAGTCAGGTAATACAAAGTTCGGCTAATGGTCACATCAACCGTGCCGGCCGTTAACAAAATGAGCCAGGTGGTCCAGTCAGGCAGCCGGACTTCACCCCGGCCAATGGCAAACAGCCAGAGAAAAGCGGTGGTACAGGCCAGCCGGAACAAAAAGAAGTCGGTTAAGCTGATGCCATACCCGTGGCGTTTGACCAGGGCGGCATGGAGGGCGTACATAAAGGTCGAGGCGATGACCATGAGCGCGCCGGCCCAGATAAATTCGCCGGGCTGAAAGGCGATGATAAAGCTGCCGGCCACGGCAATGACTGCACCCAGGGATTGAAAAGGGGTGAAGCGTTCGCGCAGCCAGATCAGGCCGAAGCCCAGGCTAAACAGGGTTGACAGTTTACCCAACAGCGAGGCCGTGCCCGGATCAATAAAAGCGACGGCGCCATAGTTCAAAACAGTGCTCGCCGCCACCAGAAAGCCTATGCCCCAAAAAAACCAGGCGTGGCGGCGAAACGTCGTAAAATCAATCTTGTCCCAAACCGCCAGAAAGAGCGCGACCTCAACCGTCGCAATCGTCAGAACATACATCGCGGAGGTGGTCGGCGGCAGGTGGGGTAATAATAAGCGGGCAAAAACAAAGTGGAGGCTGTCTACGACGAGCAGGCAAATCACCACCAGGGGCGCATTATTCATCAGACGGCTTTGGGCGGCGAGCGCCAGCGGTTTTTGACTCATAAACGATACGGTGATCCCCCTATGACCCATAATCAGCCAGGCAGAACAAAGGCCCCGCCGGAAGACGGGGCCAGCCTTGGGCATAGTATAATCCAGAACTGAATTCTACGAAAGTTAGCCTTAAGGGGAGCGTGGGACAGGTTGTCAACTTGTCCTACAGCAGGTTTCTTACCTGGCCCAAAGGATGCTATAATAAAGTCACTTTTACCCCGCTTGATAGGATGTTGACCCTTTTATGAGCACAGTTGGCGGCAAATTTACTGTAGAAAAAAGAAATTTAGTCACCTACATTGAATATAAACATTATGAGCTGCTCCGGACCCTGGCCGACCTGCACGGTCGCTCCGTTTCAGCTCAGGCTGCGCAAGCCATCCAAAAGGAGGTAATGATGATGACCCACTCAGCAATGACTCAACAAATCATCCAACAACTTGACCAACTGCCCGTCGAACTCCAACGAAAAGTATTTGAATTTGCCCAGGCGCTCACCCTATCCTTACCCAAAGGAACTCCGGGCAAGAATCTCACCCGTTTTTCTGGTGTGATCGAGCGTGAGGATATTGAGGCAATGTCCCAAGCTATAGAAGCCGATTGTGAACAGGTAGAACCCCATGAGTGGTAGGGTTCTGCTGGATACTAACATCGTCATTGCCCTCTTTGCCGGAGAAGCGGCTGTCGAAAAACGCTTAAGCCAGACCGACGCGGTTTTTTTGCCCAGTATTGTCCTGGGCGAGCTTTATTATGGGGCGCAAAAATCCGGTAGGGTTGAGATAAATGTGACTCGCATTGAAGATTTTGCAATCAGCAATTCTATACTGCCGTGTGATTCTGAGACAGCCAGGGCATATGGCCTTATCAAGAGTATCTTGCAGGTGAAGGGGCGGCCTATTCCAGAAAATGATATTTGGATTGCCGCTGTTGCGCAACAGCATCATTTGACATTAATTACCCGTGATACGCATTTTGACCAGATAGACGATCTCAATATCGAAACCTGGTAGAGCCAGTGGCCGAAAAACTCAACTCTATGCGGATTTTGGACCAACAGAAAGTTAGTTACACCGTGCGCGAGTTTCCCGATTCCATCCATTCCGCCGATGGTGTAGCCGATTACTTCAGCCTGCCACGCGAATGGGTTTACAAAACCCTGGTGGTGCTGCCGCCTACAGGCAGGCCCATGCTGGTCATGGTCGCGGGGAGCCGCGAGCTGGATTTGAAAAAGCTGGCCGCCTCGGTGGGCCAGAAGAAGGTGCAGATGGCCCCCCACAAAGAAGCCGAGCGCCTGACCGGCCTGCAAACCGGCGGCATCTCGGCCCTGGCCTTACTGCACAAGAATTTTGCCGTTTATATTGATAAGCCCGCCCTGGAGTTGGAGCGGATTCTGGTCAGCGCCGGCAAGCGAGGGGTCAATTTGGAGCTGTTGGTGCAGGATTTGATCCGGGTGACGAAGGCGAAGGTCATCGAGGCGACGTGAAATACCTAAGGAACAAATAATGGAGAAGGTAAATCTAACCCAAAAGTTCAACCTGTTTAACGAAACCTGGAGTCCCCGCATTGCCGGCGAACTTAACGACGCCTATGTCAAACTGGCCAAGCTCAAAGGTGAGTTTGTGTGGCATCACCATGAGGCCGAGGACGAACTCTTCTGGGTGGTCAAGGGCCGGCTGCTGATCAAGTTCCGCGACCGCGATGTGTGGCTGGATGAGGGCGAGCTGCTCATTATCCCCAAAGGCGTCGAACATCTGCCCGTGGCCGAAGAAGAGGTGCACGTTGTCCTGATCGAGCCGAAATCTACGGTCAACACCGGCAACGTCCAGAACGAGCGCACCGCCGGCGAGCAGTGGCTATGAGGCAGGTTATAGAGCTTCGTTAGGATGAACGGCGGTATCTCCGCCTGATCCGGCGCCGTTCGGGCGGCTGCCAAAACATCAAACCGGCCTGGAAAACAATCCCTACGATCACCAGAACCACCCACAGCACCAAGTCAAACGGTGGGGTAAGCGTGACAATCCCGGAAAGCCTGACCGCCTCTGTTACCAGGCTAGCCCCGGCCACGGACGATAACACAATCAAGGCCGGATCAAACAGGTAAAGTATCAGTACTGCACCGATAATCCCGCCAATGATGTAGATCAGCCATTCCCACGGGCTTACCCTCAGCCCCACCGCCGCCAGCAGCGATAACAGGGCGTAACCGCCGAAGATAAACCCGGCCAGGGCTATCGCTATGTGCTGCACCACCACGGCCAAAAGCAAACCGACCAATCCCAGCACCAGAGCCACCAGCAAAATAAGCCAGTCCGGCTGGCCGGGCAGCAACTGAGGTGTGACCATCACCCCGAACACAAAACCGGCTACCGCTACAAACAACCAGAATAAGTGACGCCCAAACAATAATACGGCCAGGCCAATGATAAAATTGATCAATGGAGAAAGCATCATTGTTTAACTCCAAGATGATGATCTACCCGGGGTGGATTCTCAAAACTCCGAAACTCCCGGCATAATTCGATAAACCGCTCGACCGTCACTTCCCATAACTCCCGGCCAAACTCGGCGGTGGCCACGCTGGCATCCCCGGCCACCCCGGTCCGGCTGATGCGGCTCCACCAATCCTGCCACATGATCGAGCTGGGCCGGCCCAGGTCCCAATTAAAATACTTGCCTGCCTGCTGGCCGATGTCACGCTCGGCCTTGTCCATCTGCACCAGGTGGGGCTGCAAGTACAGCATCATAGCGGTTTCGTACTCACAGGCGTGGCTGACGCTGCCCGGCCCGCCGCGCCGGCCCTTTTCCAGCACGTCGGCGCACAGCGAAGGGTCAATGGCCGCGTTGGGACTCATGGCCCCGCACTTGGCCCCGGTCACGATGACACATTTCCGCGCCGCCAGATCGGCGATGCTGTGGTTGGAGCCGTGGCCGTTGACAATCAGGATGTGCTTGAAGCCGTGCCGGGCCACGCTGATAGCTACCTGCGAGACGTAGGCCAGGCAGGTTTCAATGTCTACGGCAATTGTGCCGGGGAAATCCATGTGATGCTCGTCCAGGCCAAAGGGGATGGTCGGCAGCACCAAAATGTCGCCGTCAGCCCGGCGGCCGGCTTCCTCCAAAATTCCCGCCAAAATGTCGTTGTCGGTGGAGAGGGGCAGGTGCGGGCCGTGGTCCTCCACCGCGCCGAAGGGGATCAGCACCACCGGCTGGGGGTCTCTGGCCAAGCTCTCGTTCATCTCCGGCCAGGTTAAGTGATCGTAACGCCAGGTTTTCATTTTTACGCTCCGCAATGGATTTAAGAGGAGCCAGGGGTTAAAACCCCCCGCTAAGTAACTCCAGCCGACTCAAGTCGGCTGGAAATCAGTGCGCTTTAGCGTACTTCAGCTATTAGCCCTGAGCTTCAGCTCGGGGCGGATGCCGCAGGCCGAGTAGTTACCCGAAATAATCGAACATTATTCTTTTACGTGTCTTTATTAATCACCTCGGCCAGGCGGGTGACGCCCTCAAGCAACTCAGCCGTATCATAATAGGCAAAGCTCAAGCGCAGATAGTTTTGCAGCCCCTGGGCGCTGGAGAACTTGATCCCCGGCTGAAAACTGACATTATGCTGCCTGGCTTTAAGCAGGATGTCCTGGGCGTTCCAACCCTCCGGTAAACGCAGCCAGATAAAAAAACCGCCCCCTGGTTCGGCAAAAGAGAGGGCCGGCACCTGCCGGCGTAAGGCGGCGCTCAAAGCAGCGGACCGTTCGTGGTATACGGCTTTCAAGTGGGCCAGACACTCATCCTGCAGGCCCAATTCGATCAGACTCTGCACCACCGCCGAGGTGAACGGGTTAAGCCCGCCGCCGCTTTCCAGCAAACCGGCGTGAAGCAGTGGGTCGAGTCGAGTGGGCGCTGCCTGCACCCAGCCCAGGCGCAGGCCAGGGGCCGTAATTTTGGAAAACGAACCCAGGGATATGACCTGGTTGGTGTCAATATGGGCAGCCAACGGTGGCGGCGGCGGCGTGGTATAATCGAGCATCTGGTAGACCTCGTCGGCGACGATGAGGAAGTTGTGTTCTTGACTCAACCGGAGCAGCCGCTCGCGGCGCTCGGCTGAGAGCGTGGCCGCCGAAGGATTGTGAAACGCCGGGATGGTATAGAGAAAGACGGGCCGGTGTTGGGCCAGCTTTTCCTCCAGCGCCTCGACGATCAGGCCGTTGTCGTCCATAGGAATGCCGACCAGGTTGAGGCGGTAGTCGCGGAAGATCAACAGCGCCAGGAAATAAGTCGGCTCCTCGACAAAAATGGTATCGCCGGGCTGGGT
>JAHDWA010000170.1 GCA_023382535.1 Anaerolineae bacterium
GAGGTCGGTAAGCCGTGAGCGGCCAGGTGGGCGGGTGGAGCTGGCTGGCGACGTGAATGGGCTACCTCAGGAAATGGACAGGAAATAGCCTGGTAGATGGCAGGAAAGCGCCTAGAAGCAGGCGAGAAAGGGGGTAGCGGATAGCGGGGCGGGGTCAAAACGCAGGGCATCCCCTCTGGGAGGCTCGTTAGCCTCCCTCCCCGAGGGACTTTTTCCATTATTCATCTCTTCTCTTTAATTCGAAAATCGAGATTTTCTCATGGCCCGAGGTTTTACAACCTCGTTTTCAAGCGAAACTAAAAGAAGGCTTGCCTCAACAAGTCAGCGTGGGCTGGGGGCTGGCGCTTTTTTCGCAGCACATTTTTCACCCGGCGCGCCAGCACGTTCTTGATCTTGGCCTCGGCAGGGGGGCTGCTTAAAAGATGCCGCGTGATAATGGCAGACGACATGGGGCTTTTGCGCATCAAGTCTATCTCCATTTGGGAAATTTCAGGGCAGCCAACGCTTTGGCCAGGAGCGCGAGGGTTTTGCTGGTGAGTTGGTCGTCGTGAGGTTCTAGCTCGCCCCATGAAGCGCCTGAAGGCGCTCGCGGTCAGCCCAATACGGACTTTCGTTTGGGTGAGCGCCGCGGCAATCAACCCAATTAATTCTTGGGCATAAAATTATCGTCCTCGAGGTCGTTTGTTAAGCCAACATCTCATCCAGGTCGGCTTCGGCTTTCACGTTTTGCTCTAGCAAAATCGACAATGCGTCAACGCTCGCCCAGATTTTCTTATTCAGCCGCACCCCATCTTTCTCAAGTTTTTCAACATAGGTTTTGAAGGCTAGAGTCGCCGCGGCATGCACTCCCCAACAGTCGATTGAGAAGTCATGAAATTTCTCGAAGTATTCCTGGTCATGCAGGTGACTGCCGGCAGTGGGAGCATCATGGAGATATTCATGGGCAATGAGGAGCATCAGTCGATAAAAACCGGCCAGCCCTGCCCGAGCGTGCTTGAGCTGGCGGCGTTCCATACAAATTACCGAATGACCATCGGTCCAGGCTTCAGCCAGGTCTGACTCACCAAGTTGCAGCGCGCGACGCTGAGATACCCTGGAAACATACTCGACTGTAGCAGATGCCGGGTAACGCAGTGCCATCCACAAGCTCTTTTGTCCTGCCCTTAGAGCTGCCATCACCCGTTTCTCATCCTTGGTCCAATTCTTCTCTGGCACCAGATCGTACCCTTCCTTCAAACTGGCGGTACAGGTTTCAAAATCATCCACCATTTTCAGGTTCGTTATCCGGTGTCGCTCCCATGGGTCGGAATGAGATGTCAGGCTATTTAACAGGACTTGTTGAAGTTCAGTTGGGGTTGCAATATTAAACCGATCCAGAGTTGCTCGGTTGAGGACAAACGCGATTTTTGACTGATGAACTTTATCGGCGATACGAGAGCCATTTTCCGGAGAGACAGTGATAGGCAGCGCACACTGAAATAAGGTCCTTAGACCACAATGACGACCGGCGACGGTAGTAAAAATTTTAAAATCCAGGTGTTTACTGATGTCCATTTCACCGGCTTTAATCCGCAGGGCAATATGTTCGCGTTCATCATCGGACAGCGCAGGAGATTGATCGATTCTCTCGTCCGATTTTGACTGAATAAAGGCCCGGATATTTTTCCAAACCGGGCATTTGGCCACCAGAATATCGTTTCGAGCCATATTAAGTTGAAGCTCGACTTTGGGCTTGGTAACAACTGTACCTCCCGACCCCAGATGATGGGCAGGATATTTTCGCACCAGGACACCAAGATTATAAACCCATAAATCCCCCGACTCTTTGAGGCGTATCCACGCCTCATTGGTTTCATAGGGCCATTTCAGTTCACTGGGCAGCTTATTGATTTGCCGCCCATTAACAATCACCGGAATCTGGGCATAAGCTGCCAATTCGGCCAGTTCTCGCTCGGTTGCGCCCAGAGCCGAGGGGGCCTGAACCTCATAAAATTTGCCGGCGATGGTGAGACCAGGAACCGGCGTCAGGTCAGTTTGAAGTTCGTAGACCAACCCACGAGTCTTGATGTCCACATCCATCAAGAATTCGTTCGTTCGCCATTGGGTAGAGGCGAATGACCAGAGTTGTCCCCGGCCGACTCCGAATTGACCGTACACCCTTTCCAAATTGCCATTCGATCCTCGTTCATTATGGGGAAATCCAAAAACCTCAAACCACTCTTCGATTTCCTGACGACTCCGAAACCCTCGCCCATCGTCTTGGATGATAACCGTATCAGGTTCAAGAGTAATATTGACCTGGGTCGCGGCAGCATCTATTGAATTCATCACACATTCCAGAAGCGCTTTTCCCAGCGTACCGGCCTGCGCGCTGATAATGTGGTATATAATGGAGGGATCAATGGTAAATTTGCGTTGTTCTGCTTGAGTTTGGACTTTCGTCATATCTAAACCTCAGTTTTAGAATTTTTAAAAAGACAAACGGGCTGGCAAAAGTTAGCCAACCCGCTTATTTTCTCCCGATGAAGGAATAGTTTTGTCGCCCAATCGACTGTAGATTTACTCGGGTTTATCCCCAAAAGGTGGCAATGATTTTGTCTTGGTCCAGTTCATTTCCAGGAAAAAAGAGAAATCAACTAAAGAATCTCTACTTTGTTGGGGAACAAATCCAGAATGGAAGTAATCCCCTTGATGGTCCATTGATGGTTAGAGGTGAGGTAAAACTCATCCCTAGAAGTTACCTTCCCAATGCTGTAGCTCATCATCAATATCGGCTAATTGCATGTATCCTATATCTAGTGAAGGTATTGAATATAGTCACTCATTTTATTTTTAAATATTAACATATGTAGCCATATATTTGACAAGAAATCAATTTAGTAGTACATTTGTTCTGTGAAACTCAGTGTTTACGCCCGCAAGTTAGGCATTTCCTATCATACAGCTTGGCGATGGTTTCAAGCCGGTCGAATTGCCGGCTACCAGGCTGACACCGGTACGATTATCGTAACCGAGCCTGTGGTTCCTGAAACTCCTGTACCGGTTACCCAAAAGGTCGTGATTTATACTCGTGTCTCGGCCGCTGAGAACAAAAGCAATCTTGAGGCTCAGGCCGGACGGTTGCAGGACTACTGCGCGGCCAAAGGTTGGCCAGTAGCCCAGGTGGTCAAAGAAATCGGTTCGGGGGTCAATGATAACCGACCCAAGCTCCTCAAACTGTTGACTGACCCCACGGTAACGCTGATTGTCGTTGAGCATAAGGAGCGCCTAACCCGGTTTGGCTTCAATTACATTGAGCAGTTGCTGGCTATACAGGGACGACGCATTGAAGTGATTAATCAGGCCGAGAATGGCAAAGAGGACTTGATCCAGGATTTTGTCAGCATTGTGACCTCTTTTTGCGCTCGGCTGTACGGTCAACGCCGTTGTAAGCGCAAGACAGAACGGATTATCGCGGAATTGCGAACTGATGAAGAAAACCATTTTGCCTGAGAATACAGTTCGGCTGGTCGAACAGCACCGCATCTACCCGTCTGACCCGCGCTATGAGGTCATTGATACGGCTTCATTTGCTTCCAAGAACATCTACAATCTAACCAATTACCACGTCCGGCAACACTTCTTCGAGACCGGGCACATCCTGTCTTACGAGACCCTTTACCACCGGCTCAAAGGGACAGAGGCCTTTTTGGCCCTGCCCCAGAAGGTTAGTCAACAGACAGTTTTACAGGTTGCCCGGGCCTGGACGGGCTTTCGGGAAGCCCGCAAGGCTTACCGTAAAGACCCCGCCAAGTTTCTGGGACCGCCCCGTATTCCGCGTTACAAATCCAAACAGACCGGTCGGGCCGTACTGACTTACACCGATCAGGCCATTAGCCGGGCGCCTGAAGCTCAGGGCTTGATTATCCCCTCCGGCCTGGCAATTGAGGTGCCCACCAAACAGCGTCAGGTCCGCCAGGTGCGGATTGTCCCTCGCCCTGGTTACTATGTAGTCGAAGTAGTTTATCTGGTTCATGTTCCCGCCAATCCCGATCTCAACCCGGCCTGGGTGGCCGGTCTAGACATCGGGGTGGATGCTTTGGCGACGATAGCTGCAAATAAGCCAGGCTTTCAGCCTGTCATTATTAACGGTCGTCCTGCCAAAGCCGACAACCAGTTCTACAACAAGCGTAAAGCTGAACTGCAAGCCTGTCTCCCGGCGAACTGTTATACCTCGGCCCGAATCCGTCGTCTGGGCCGGATTCGTAACGGTCGGATCAACCATTATATGCACGTCGCCAGCCGGCGGATTGTGGACCGCCTGGTCGCCGAGAGAATTGGGACGTTGGTCATTGGCAAGAACGACTTCTGGAAGCAGGAAGCCAAACTGGGTGACCGCAACAACCAGAACTTCGTGCAACTGCCCCACGCTCGTTTTATCGAGGTGCTGACCTACAAGGCCCAGCTTGCCGGGATCAAGGTCATTTATCAGGAAGAAGCCTACACGAGCAAGTGCTCTTTCCTGGACCTGGAAACCATTGGCAAGCATGCGGTCTATCTTGGCAAGCGCATTACCCGGAGCCTGTTCCAGGCAGCGAATGGGCGGATCATTCACGCCGATGTCAATGCGGCTTACAACCTGATCAGAAAGGCACTGCCGGCGGCGTTTGCCCACGGCCTCCAGGGCGTTGTAGTTCGCCCCTTGCGATTAACCGTCGCATGAATTACAAAAAGCGGAAATGTCACATTTGCTAACATTTCTGCTAACTATTGCAGAACTCAATCGATTCCATGGTGATGGAGCCACAATTGCAACCAACGCTCGGCAGGTAAGGGTCATGCCTCCGTGTTCACGGTCTCCGATTCAATTCCGCATATTGGCGACCTATTTGCTGGATATCTGTCATAGTAAGCTTATTATGCGAAAAATTGTACAACTCCTTGCTGGCGTATCATCACCTTTAGACGGCTTCCATATCTAACCAATTCATGCCTGCTTCCACATCCACCAGCAGCGGCACATTTAACGCAAAGGCTGTGCTCATAACTTTTCGGGTCAATCGTGCCGCTTGGTCGGCCTCGGTTTCCGGCGCTTCCAGAACCAATTCATCGTGAACTTGAAGTAGGATGCGTGTCTTTAGCCCCCGCGCCCGCAGCGCCAAGTGTAAATTGATCATTGCTTGCTTCATTATGTCCGCTGCACTTCCTTGGATGGGTGAGTTTATGGCTTCTCGCTCGATAGCCAGCCGCTGCGGCCCTTGAGGCAAAGTCTTCAAGACGGAAAAATCCCGCCTCCGCCCATAAAGTGTGTTAAGATAGCCATGTTCAGTCGCAAACTGCTTGGTCTGGGTAATATAACGACCAACTGACGGGTACTTTTTGAAATAGGTCTCAATAAAGGCAGCCGCATCTCGCTGGCTCATCCCGGTGCTTCTGGCCAGACCGAAGGCCGTCTGACCATAGGCCAAGCCGTAGTTGACTGTTTTGGCAATCCGGCGCTGCTCCTTGCTGACCTCGCTAATTGGAATACCCAGGACTGCGGCGGCCGTCGAAAGGTGAACATCTTCATCATTGAGAAAGGCTTGGGTCAGGCCAGGATCGCCGGTGATATGGGCCAAGATACGTAACTCGACCTGAGAGTAATCGGCCGAAATTAGTACGTGGCCTGGTTCGGTGATAAAGGCACGGCGAATTTCACGCCCCTGCTCGCTACGGATGGGGATATTTTGAAGGCCGGGATCGCTACTGGAGAGCCGGCCGGTAGCGATACCAATCTGGTTGTAGTTGGTGTGAACCCGCCCGGTAGCCGGATTGACCATAGCCGGTAGGGCGTCAACATAGGTGCTCTTGAGTTTGACCACGGACCGGTGCTGTAAAATTAGGTCAATGATAGGATGCTTGCCGAGTAACCCTTCCAAAACCTCGGCCGCAGTCGAGAAATGGCCACTCTTGGTTGTTCTCAAGCCTACCGACGGTAACTTTAATTCCTTAAAAAGGATGTCAGAGAGCTGCTGAGTTGAGTTGATATTAAAAGGTCGTCCGGCTGCCGCGGTGATGTCACGCTCCAATTCGCCCAATTGAGCAGCTAACTGCCCAGACAGTTCCTGCAGCAGAGCAACATCGAGCTTAACCCCTGCCAACTCCATATCTTTCAGGACATAAATCAGCGGTAGTTCCAATTCCTGGAAAACACGCCAGGCAGCCTCGTCATCCTTTTTGAGTCGTTGGTCCATCGGGCCGACCAGACGTAGAGTCATATCCACGTCGGCGCCGGCGTAAGGCCCGCAGTCTTCAATAGGCACATCGGCCATTGAACGCTGGTTTTTCCCAGAACCAATGAGCTCCTTGATCTCGGTCATCTGGATATTGAGGTGTTGACGCACCAGGTCTTTGAGACCGTAACGTGCCCCTGGAGTATTGTCGGTCAGCCAGGCTGCGATCATTGTGTCGTAGATAGGCGGCGCCACCGGCAACCCATGCCGCTCCAGTACGGTAATATCGAACTTAGCGTTGTGCATGTACTTGGTGATAGCCGGATCGATCAGGATAGGGGCGAGCGCTTGCTGCACAACAGAAAGGCCAAGTTGTGCAAGCCGGTCTCCCGTTTGGGGCAATTGGTCAAAGAGAGTGGTCTGCTCCTGGGCAGGTGCTACTGACCAGGTCGTTGCAGTCCGATGTCCCAGGGGAAGGTAGTATCCCTTACCTGCCGCCGGAGTAATAGCCAGACCAACCAGGTTGGCCCGAATAGCATCGGTGCTATCTGTTTCAACATCTACAGCCAAACTCCGACTTTGGGCAAGCTTGACAATCAGTCCGTCCAATTTGGTTTTTGTATCTACCGTGTGGTAGATGCCGTCCGGGGCAATCGGGCTATGGGGACCAGCGCGATGGTGGCCAGCTATGTCCTTAGCCAATTTATCGGGTGGCGCTCCGGGCACACGATTAAAGATGCTACTGAATTCGAGTTCCACAAACAGGCTGGCTACTTTCGTCAGGTCGAATTCTAAGGCCTTGCCGGCTTCAAGATTGAACGTGATACCTGGCACATCGGTTTTGATCAAGCCTAAGGCCGAGGATAAAAAGGCCTTCTCTCGTCCGATTTCCAGTCGACTTCGTAGAGTGGGGGTTAGGCTGCTAAGGTTAGCATAGACTCCTGCAAGCGATCCGTATGCTTGAATGAGTTTAATGGCAGTTTTGTCGCCAATGCCCTCAACGCCAGGGATATTGTCACTGGTATCCCCGATCAAGCCTTTTAGATCGACGAGTTGGGCCGGGGTGAGACCAAACCGCTTTTGTACTGCGGCTTCATCATATACATCTCGCTCCCCAAAGACACGGCCAGGCAAGACTACTCGCAGGTAAGGGCCGATAAGCTGCAAAGCGTCCCGGTCGCCGGTAACGATCAGAACTTCCAAGTCGTTTTTGACGGCCTGAATCCCCAACGTGCCCAGTACGTCATCCGCTTCATAGCCCGGCGCAGTGTAAACCGGCATATTGAACGCCTGCACCAGTTGCTCGATCCGAGTCATCTGAGTTCT
>JAHDWA010000171.1 GCA_023382535.1 Anaerolineae bacterium
GCCCTCCCTAAATCCCTCCCAAAGGGAGGGACTTGAGCTAATTCTCCCCCCTGTGGGGGGAGTTAGAGGGGGGCAAACCCTTCAACCGCGTAAGTCCTGTCATTAATCAAGCCTCCCCGGTTAGAACTACTTGGCCTTTAGCAGTCACCTTGACCGTTTGGCCGGTTTGCAACTGCCTAAAATCCTCGGGGGTGAGTACTACCATGGGGATCGGCCGGGCGTACATCTCATCGGCGACAATAGAAGCCAGGGCAAAGAAAGAGTCCGGCGCAGTAGTAATGATCGCTGCCGGAGCAGTACCCGCCTTGACTGCCTCCAGCAAGACCGCCGTGGTGGTACTCGAGCCGCGGCTAAACGGCACCGCCAAAACTCGCCCGGCAGCACATTGACCCGCCAACGGATGGCGCTGGTCAATGATTATTCCGGTCTGGTAGTCATAGCCTCCCCAGAAACTTAACGGTTCACCGGAAACGATAACAAGTCCGCTGGCTTCACCGGGAATCACCGGATGGCCGGAAAGGGTTAATTTCATTTAGACCTCTGAAAGAATTGTGCATTGGGAACAGTGATTGTGAATAATGGGGTCAAGCTGCCTGAGTCGTTAACAATTCAGAATTGGCAATTGACAATTCACAATTATCGCCTTTTCCTACTCCCACTGCCCTTCATCCCGCACTACCCGGCCTTCCACCGCCGAGCGGACACAATCGGCCAGGCTGCCGAAGGTAATTTCAGTGTTGAGCATGCCCGGCACATAGTAAGCGTACTTGGCCGAGTTGGTCATCAGCCGCTTGATTTCCGGGGGCAGCATGGGCGAGGCCAAAATGCACGTATCTACCGTAACTTTGCCGCCAAAACTCTCCAAAGCGGCCAGGTAGCCGGCCTTCTGCGCCAGGAGAGCCATCGCCCGGCTGGATGTCACCAAAAACTTGACCTCTGGATGAACCTTTTGACCTGCCAGCAGGGGGGCCAACTGCTTGAACTCGGCCAGCGAGAAATGCGGGCTGCCCAGGACCACCATATCCAGCTTGGCCCCGCTGGCCGTCGTCAGCTCGCGCCGGGCGGCCCGCAGCCGCTCCATTGTAACTAAAAAAGTCTCCTCCGGCTGGCGCCCCTGAAAAGCTGCTTCCAGCGTCGGCGCTTCCGGCGTCCGTCCGACGATGTGAAACAGGGCGACCACCCCCGAAGAGGCGCTGGCCGCCCCCAGCGCTTTGAATTGATCCTCGGTCGGTTGGACCTGTAAGCCAGTGATGACCGGAATCCGATCACGGGCCAGTTTACCCATCAGATGGCCCAGCACCGGGTAAAAAGAGTCGTCCTGCTGGAGAGCCAGCGGAATATTGGCCAGTTCCAGCAGCAGGTGACCGGCCCGGTTCTCGGTGAGATGCAGTCCCACCGCCGGAACCCGCCCGGTGATGGCGGCGCAGATATCCAGCAGGTCGGGGTAACGCTCGGTGCGCGCCCCCAAGACTGAATTGGCGAAGACAATGGCATTTGACTCCCCCCAGGCAATTTGCTGGCCAAACTTGGGGATCAGTTCGACTTGATAGGGAGCGCAGGTCCAGGTGGGGCGGCAGCCCATCTGCTGGTAGGCAATCATCTGGCGGCGGGCATTCCTGGCCCACTCCGGCGGAACAGCCCACTCCTGCCAGTGGTGCTCGTCCACCGAGCTGACATTCAAGGTCGCCGGCACCGCCACCCTTGCTCCCAGGCTGGCCAGCCGCTCGGCAAATTCCAACCCGGCCTCGCCCATGTAGATAGAGCTGTCAATGTGAGCCTGTTCGATGCTTAACAGCCGCTCCGCCCCCTGCACCTCGGCCATACGCACGATGATGGACATCGCCATTTTGGCCGCCGGGCCGTGCTCGCCGGCAAGGAGGGCGCGGTCAGAGGGGGAGAGTTCCAGAGTCATTTCCATTACCTCAGTTGATTGGCTAAGCCATATTACAATATCCCCGCAAAAAAGTAAACAAAAAACGCTCGCTGAGAGCGTCTTTGAATAGGCTTTCTTGTTTTGGAGTGACAAAGCAGAGCTTTGTCACTCCTTTTTGTCTTATCCAGCCTGCCAGCCAATCCGCCCTGCCGAACCGCTGCGCGAGAGGAATTGGAAGACCCGGTAAACATCTTCCAGACTGACCAGGCCCCGGAAGTGCAGCCCATCGTAGACGGCGATCACCCGGCTGGATGTTTGGGCCAGCTTGTCCTGGACCTCGTCCAGCGTCGCCGTCAGGGCGATGGTCGGCACGTGGCGGGCCTGCTGCATGATGTCGGCGATGCGGCTGCGCCAGCGGCCCTGTTCCATAGCCTGGGCCACGCTTCGGTGCGACGCCACCCCCAGCAGTTGCCCGGTCGCAGGATCCAACACTGGAAAATCGGGTTGGCGGTTGGTCATCATCAGCGAGGCCACCTGCCCTACGGTTGCCTCAGGCGAAAGCGCGACCGCGTGAGGTGTCAAGGCTTGAGCGACCCGCACCCGGCGCAGCAACCCGCGTACGGCTACGGGCTGGCCTTCTTGCCCGCCGGCAAAGAAGATGAAGACGGCAATAAGCGCCAGGAAAATCTGGCCGGTGAAAATAGCGACCAGCCCCAGCCCGACGGCGAGAACACGGCCCACAATCACCGCCGCCCGAGTCGCCCGCTGATAATCCGTAAAGAAACCGAGAGTCGCCCGCAGCACGCGCCCCCCGTCAAGCGGGAAAGCCGGAATCATATTAAACACAGCCAGCGAAATATTGGCTGTGAGCAGAAAAACCAGCAGGCCAAGCAGTCCCGGTTGGGTCAGCATCCCTAACGTAACCGACTCGCCTTGCAGCACCGCCAGAACGATAATCAGCGGCAGCAAAACAACCGCCAAAATCACATTGACCAGGGGTCCGGCCAAAGCGACCACCAGTTCGTGCAGCGGCTTCTCCGGCATGCGTTCCAGCCGAGCCACGCCGCCAATCGGCAAAAGGGTTATATCCTTGACCGGGATACCATAACCTATCGCAGCCAGGCTGTGACCCAGTTCGTGCAACAATACCAGGGTAAAAAGGGCTAATGTGACCACAACGCCATAGAGCGGACCGGCGCTGCCGCCGTAATTGAGCGCCCCCCAGATCAAGATCAACAGAAAAGTCAGGTGAACCTTAATATCAATTCCAAAAATTCGGCCCAATTTAAGAGACCAACTCATTGTTATTATCTATACCTCCGTGCTCTAAGTACAGCCAAATAAATTGCGTTGGATTCGTAGTAACGACTTTAGTCGTATGTAGTTAAGCGACTGAAGTCGCCGCTACAAATCTTCAACGCTTTTTGTTTGCGCTTAGTTGAGAATAAAACTTAGCCCAAGTATAGCTCAAGTTTATTAGAATTATTATAGAATTTAGGTTAACGCGAGATGAGAACAGGCGCTCACTTGTGCCTATAGGCCCGGTAAGGTAAAATTTACGTGGTGAGACCTGTGAGTTTTGGAAACCTCCCAGGTCTGCTACTTACTCCCCAGGAAAGTACCATGTTCAAACGACACCAACCTACCGCCCAGGCCATTAATATCGGTATCCTGCTGAATGGGCGCTACCGGCTGCGCGAGCAAATTGGTCAGGGTGGAGCCGGAATTGTTTACAAGGCCGAAGATGAGCAGCTCCAGCGCATTGTCGCCCTCAAAGTGCTCACCGCCGACGGGGGGATGGCCGGCGACAAGCTGGCCCGCTTCCGCAGCGAGGCGCTGTCGGTGGCCCAGCTCAACCACCCCAACATTATCACCCTGTACGATTATGCCGAACAGGAAGCCCACCCTTACCTGGTCATGGAGTACGTTCCCGGCCAGGATTTGTGGAGCCTGGATAATAGTTATGCCCCCAGTCTGATGCCCTTTGAGGTATCGCTGCCAATCATTGACGGCATTTTAGCCGCCCTCGAATATTCCCACGCGCACCATGTCGTCCACCGCGATCTCAAACCTGAAAATGTGATGATTACACCGGAAGGACTGGTTAAGGTGATGGATTTTGGCCTGGCCCGGATTCAGGGCCAATCGCGGCTAACCCAGGAGGGCCTGGTCGCCGGGACAGCCTCTTATCTGGCCCCGGAACTGGCCCTGGGCGAGCCGGGCGACCACCGGGCCGACCTGTACGCCCTCGGCGTAATGATGTACGAACTGCTGACCGGGCGGCTGCCCTTTTCCGGAGACGACCCGTTAAGCGTCGTCTCCCAACACATCCACGCCCCGGTTGTGCCGCCGCAGCGCTACAATCCAAATGTATCCGATGAGCTGCAAACCATCATTCTTAAGCTGATGGCCAAGCATGCCGCCGATCGTTATGCCAACGCAGCGGAAGTCCGCCGTGACCTGGCCCCGAGCCTGGCTTATTACCGGGGTGAGGAGCTGCCGCCGCCTATCGAGGCCGCGCCCTCGCTCAGTTTGGAGGTTAGCACCACCCAGCAGGCCCTGCTCGACCGCATCTCGCGCGGTAAAATGATCGGCCGTGAAACCGAAATGGCCGAACTGAAGCGCCGCTGGGACCGCATCCGCCGGGGCGAGTCTGATCTGGAGCCGGTGCTGCTGATTTCGGGGGAGAGCGGCATTGGCAAAACCCGGCTGCTACGCGAGTTACAGGTTTATGCCGGGCTGCGGGATGGCTATGTTTTGCAGGGGACAGCCCGCGAGGAGGACATGGGCACGCCCTACACCCTCTTTGCCAACGCCCTGCGCAACTACGTCCGCGAACAGCCGGCGGAAACGCTGCGCCGCCACGCTCCCGGCTTTGTCGCCGGCGAAGTGGTCCGCCTGGCTCCCCACCTGGCCGACAAACTGGGTTACATTCCGCCCAACCCGCCCCTCAGCCCCGAAGCGGAACGCGCCCGCCTGCTGGAGCAGGTCTGCCATTTCTTCACCCATATGGCCAACGAGCGGCCGGTCCTGCTCTTGTTGGATGATCTCCACTTTGCCGACCCCGGCAGCCTGGAACTGCTGGAAACCCTGGCCCGCAATTCGGCGGGCAGCTCGCTGCTGATTGCCGGGGCGTATCGCGATGTGGCCGTCGGCGTTTCCAGTGCGGTCAACCATCATATCGCCGTCCTGGCTTTGTCGGAGCTGGTCTGCCGTATCCCCTTGAGCCGCCTGCCGCAGGAGGCGGCCCGGCAGATGGTGGAGGCGCTGTTGGGCGATCCGGTCAGCGACGAATTTGCTCACTCCGTTTACGATGTGACCGAAGGCAATCCCCTGTTTGTCGAGGAAGTTATCAAAAGCCTGGCGGTTGACGGCCAGATTATCCTGCGCGAGGGTCACTGGGAGCAGCGCGATACCGGCCGCCTCCACGTGCCGGGCAGCATCAAGTCGGTGCTGGGGGGGCGGCTCAAGCGGATCAAAAAGTCTACCCTGGAACTGATGCAACTGGCCGCCACGATTGGCCGCAACTTTACCCTGGAACTGCTAACGGAAGCCAGTCCTTACAGCGATGAGATCATCGAGGCGGCTTTTGAGGAAGCGTTCCTGTACCAGTTGATCGAGATGAACAAGGTGGTAGACCAAACCCGAGAGAGCAGCCCCTATGGGTTGGATGTCTACTATCAGTTTCAACATGCCTTCATCCGCGAAACGCTGTACGAAGAGCTTCGCCCGCTTCGCCGCCGCCTGCTCCACCGGCGTGTCGCCAGCGCGATGGAAAAGCTGGCCGGCGACAAACCCATCGAGAGTCCGGCGGTCCTGGCGCATCATTTTATGGCCGGGGCGCAGGACGAAATGGCGGTGTGCTATCTGTGGCAGGCCGGCAATATCGCCCGCCAGGTCCATGCCAATGCCGAAGCGGTCGGCTATTACAGCCAGGCCCGCCAGGTTCTGGAAGATGCGGCCATAGAATTGAGCGGCGAGGCGCTGCGCCTCAACCTGATCCACCGTTTTGAGCTGTTGAGTAAAGAGCGGGCCATTCTGCACCTCATGAGCGGCCGCGAGCGCGAGCTGGAGGCGCTGGAAAGTTTGCAAGAGGTGGCCGAGGCGCTGAACGATCCAACCCGCTGGGTGGAGGTGATGTCGCGGCTGGCCCTGTATCACTGGCAGGTAGGACGGCTGAACCAGGCCGAGAAGATCGCTCGCCAGGCGCTAGAAGTGGCGCAGAAACAGAACGACCGGCGCGGCGAGCAGTACTGCCTGGAGCAAATCGCCCGCGTTTTGTGGACGCGGCGCGATGCCGAAAGCATGAGCTTTGCCGCCCAGGCGCTTTTGATTGCCCAGGAACTGGGCGACCGGCGGCGCGAGGGCCGTCTGACGGAGCTGGTTGGCCACATTTACACCGACACCCTGCATGACCCGGAGCGGGCGGCCATTTATTTTGAGCAGGCGCTGGCGATTTGCCGCGAAACCGGCAACCGCCTGGAAGAAGCCTGGACGTTGTGGGGTATGGGCGGCCTGGCCCTGTTTGTCAACGATTATCCCCGCGCTCTCAGCCTGTACGGGCAGGCCAAAGAGATTGCCGAAAGCATGGGCGCAACCTTACAGGTCGGCTGGGATTTGTACGACACCGGTAATGCCTGGTACAACCTGGGCAACTATGAGCAGGCGCGCGCAGCCTACGAGCAGGCCCAGGTGATTTTCAACACCTCTCTCCACCAGCGCGGTAAAATTTACGGGCTAATTTCACTGGGGCTGGTCTTTATGGCAACCGACCAGTTGGATGCCGCTTCCATCTACCTGGAGCAGGCTATGCGCCAGGCCGAGGAACGCCAGGACAGCACCCTGGTTTTCCGCAGCTACGAGGCGCTGGCGGCTTACTATCAACATTTGGACGGCGACGACAACCTGACCTACGCCATCCGCCTGAGCAACCAGGTCATCAAACTGGCCGCCGAGGGCGACCAGTTTGAGCACGAGTTATTGGGCCATTACCTGCGCAGCGCCAGCCTGTTCCAACTAAGTGAATTTGACGACGCCCTCAAAAGCTCCGGCCTGGCTGTCGGCCAGCTTGAACGGCTGACCTACATCCATTCCCTCCAAATTTCCGCGGCCGAGATTTATTACAATCACAGCCGGATCTTGGCCGCCACCGGCCAGGACGCCCAGGCCCGGCACTATCTGCAAACCGCCCAGGCCGAAACCATGCGCAAGGCCAACCTCATCCCCGACGAGGGACAGCGCCGGGATTTCCTGCACAATGTCGCCATCAACCGGCAGATCTTGGGAACGAGCCGGGTCAATTGACGCTTTTCTGGTGACATTTGTCAATTGATCCGATGACATTTGCCACTTTCGGCTCGGGGCATTTCGGGTTTATGGTGAAAGGTGGGGGAGAAGCATCGAAAAAGGAGTGTTCACGAACCTGTGATGAAAAGCCCTCACCCCGTCGCTAGCGCGACTCCCCTCTCCCACTGGGAGAGGGGATGGGGGAGAGGGCCATTTATGAGAGGTTGTTTATGTTCAAGCTGCTGCTAAGTCCGCGCTGGCGCAAAGTGCTGCG
>JAHDWA010000172.1 GCA_023382535.1 Anaerolineae bacterium
GATGGCTGGCCGACGCCAAAGTCAATCATACCAGCGGGGATGTTGAGCTGTGTGGTTTGCAGGATAGACATGGAACTCCTTAAAGTTTGACTTTTGCTGGAAAGCAGGTAGTTTTTAGCAAAAGAACTTACTCGTTAAGACTGGCGTGTTGCGTATTTCGTGTTCCGTTTTCTTTACGCAATACGCAACACGTTTCAAAATCTTCTCAATCGAACGGAAAACCCACCATGACCATCATTTGCACCGACGACTCTTCTGACGGCCTGATCGAGCGGGACATTGTCGAAGCTGCCGGCAAAAGCTTTGCTTTTCGGCCCTGCCGCACGCCGGAAGAACTGGTTGAAGCCAGCCGCGAGGCCGAGGCGCTGCTGGTGGGCCTGCTGCCTGTCCCTGGCGACCTGCTGCGGCAGCGGCCCCAGTTGAAGTTGATCGTCACCTGCAGCACCGGCTGGGACCATATTGATATTGCGGCGGCGACGGAGCTGGGTATATTAGTCTGCAACGCCGGCGACTACTGCGCCGACGAGGTTGCCGACCACACCATGCTGTTGATTTTGGCCGCCTGGCGCAACCTGACCCGGCTCGCTGCCGAAGTCCGGCAGGGCGGGTGGAATTTTGACTGCGCCGGCGCGCCCCGACCGCTGCAGGGAACCGTCCTGGGGTTGATCGGCATGGGGCGGATTGGCTCCAGGGTGGCGCAACGGGCCAAAGCGTTTGGGCTGCGCGTGCTGGGGTACGACCCGTTCATCCCGCCGGAGCAAATTCAAGCGCGGGGGGTCGAGCCGGTCTCCCTGGCCGGCCTGCTGGCCCAGGCCGATATTATTTCGCTGCACCTGCCCAGCCAGGCAGGAAGACAGCCGATCCTGACCCAAGCCGCTTTTGCTCAGATGAAGCCGGGGGCGCTGCTGGTCAACGTTTCGCGCGCCGATCTGGTAGATACGCCGGCCGCTCGTGCCGCGCTGGAGAGCGGGCAGTTGAGCGGCCTGGCTTTCGACGTGTGGGAAACGGAGCCGCCGGTCACACCTGATCCCCTCTTTAACCATCCCCAGGTATTGATAACTCCTCACGCGGCCTGGTACTCCACCGCCAGCGTCCGGGCGCTCCACCAGCGAACGGCGGAAGAAGCGGTGCGGATATTATCCGGTGAGCCGCCGAGGTTTGCAGTTAACCATCCTCATCCTTCCCGACTGAAGATAGAAGATAGTAGATAGAAAGATACCTGCTATCCTCTATTCTCTATCTACTAAATTTGCGTGCGCGGGTCCAAAGCGTCCCGCAAGCCATCGCCGACAAAATTGATCGCCAAAACGGTCAGGGTAATGAGCAGGCCCGGAAAAATCCACAGCCAGGGCGCGGTTTGCAGGCGATCATAGGAACTGACCAGCAGGTTGCCCCAACTGGCCGTCGGCGCTTGCACCCCTAATCCCAAAAAGCTGACATAGGCTTCGGCTAAAATGGCTGAAGCTACCCCCAGCGTGGCGGCGACGATGATCGGGGCCAGGCTGTTGGGCAAAATATGGCGGAAGATGATCGGCCCGTTCTGGGCGCCAATCGCCCGCGCGGCCTGGATATAATCGCGCTCTTTAAGCGACAGGAATTGGGCGCGGACGATACGGGCCAGGTAGGTCCAACTGGTCAAGCCGATAATCATGATGATGACCAGGACACTGCCGCTGAATGTCCGGCCAAAAAGCTCGATGGTGTTAATGTCCATGGCAAAAAATTTACCCACGACAATCAGCAGGAACAACTGGGGAATGTTGAAAACAGCTTCGGTAAAGCGCATCAGAATACTGTCAACGATACCGCCGTAGTAACCGGCTATCGCTCCAACCAAGGTACCCAACATCAAAGCCACCAGCATGGCCGATACCCCAATTACCAGCGAAATTTGACCGCCTGAAATCGTCCGGGCCATCAGGTCGCGCCCCACGCTGTCAGTGCCAAAGGGGTGGTCCAGACTGGGCGGCTGTAACTTGATTTTGGTATTGTTAAAGTTGGCGTAGGACTCCGGCATAAAAATAGATCCCACGGTAATGTACAGGAGGATCACGAGCAAAATGGCAATACCAGCCAGAGCCATTTTATGGCGGCGAAAGCGCAGCCAGACCAGTTTCCCCGGCGAGAGAACAGGTTTAGCCGCCAAGTCGGCCCGGCCTAGCGGAGCCGTGGAGGGAGTAGCGGTAACAGTGGTCATGTTAACTCTTTTAACTGCTCCTAAGCCAAACGAATACGCGGGTCAAGGTAGGCATAAACCAAATCAGTCACAATCTGGAAAAAGACCACCGCCACCGAGATCATGACCATAATCCCCATAATAACGGCTATGTCGGCCCGTTCGGTGTGATCAATAAAAAGACGGCCCATGCCCGGCCAGGCAAAAATACTCTCGGTCACAATCGCCCCGGCCAGCAGCAGCGGCAAATCCAGGCCGACAATGGTGACTAAGGGCAGGGAAGCATTTTTGAGGGCATGGCCGTAAATAACCATCCGCCCCGGCAGCCCTTTGGCCCTGGCCGTGCGAATGTAATCCTGGTTAATCACCTCCAGCATCGAGGCCCGGACGTAGCGGCTGTAGCCGGCTACACTGATGATGGTTAAGGTGGCCAGCGGCAAAACCATATGCCACAAGACCTGCTGAATTGTTTTGCCCACTTCCGGCTCGAACATGCCGACGGTGGGCAAATAGGGCAGCCCCCAGGCCTTAAAATTGACGGCAAAAATATACATCAGCATGAGGGCCAGCCAGAACACCGGCATCGAGTAACCGATAAAAGAGAAGGAGGTCAGGAGATTGTCAATAAACGAGTATTGCCGCAGGGCTGAATAAATGCCCACCACCAGCGAAAAGATGATAATCAAGAATTCCGCCGGCAGCATAAGTAGTAAGGTATTTGGGAGCCGTTCCAGAATGATGTCCAACGCGGGGCGACGGGTAACGAGGGAGGGGCCGAAATCACCCCGCAGCACCCCTTTGCGTTTGCCCGGTTCGTCGCCCACGCCGTCGCCATCTTTATCTACCTGAGTCCAATCATTGCCGATGAGCCAGTAAACATACTGGACAGCCACCGGCTGGTCCAAGCCAAACTGGCGCATCAGCCGCTCCCGGTCAGCCGCCCGGATGCGCTGGCGACCCCCCAGCGTGGCGAGAGGGTCGCCCATGTTGCTCGTCAATATAAACAGCACAAAGGTGATAATCAAGAGTAACGGAATTGCCTGCAAGAGGCGGCGGATGATGTAAGTAGTCATAACGGCGTTAATCCATTGGGTAGCAAGTAGCAGGGTAGCAAAATTGCTATTTTGCTTTCTGCTACCTGCTACTTGTTACTTTGCTACTTACTACTCTTTAATGTCCCACTGGTTGGCGTTGAAGAAGGGGTTAACGCCGGAGAACTTTATCCCGGTCAGGCGCGGGTTAACCGCCCATTGATCTTGATCGCCCCACAGTCCAATGTAGTAGACGTTGTCGTACATGATCTGCTGAATCTGGTACATTAAATCCAAGCGCTTTTCAGCGTCAATCTCCACCGACTGCTGCTGGAAGAGCGCGTCGAGTTCCTCGTCGCAAATAAACCAGTTGGTGCCGGAGGGATTCTCATCGGTGGGAACCTGATTGCACAGCCAATCCTGGGTGTTCGGGTCAGGGAAGGCGCTCACGTTAGACCAACTCGCGATGTCTGTCTCGCCGGTAGCGACAGGGCCTCCCTCGGCAAAACCGGCAAAAAAGACTTCACCTTCAAAGTTGAACAACTCGACGCCAATGCCAATTTCAGCCAGTTGCTGCTGCACCACCGCCTGGGTGTCCTTGCGGATGGGTCGAGGGGTGGTGGTGTAGCGGAGTATCAGTTCCTCGCCGTCCTTGTCGCGGGTGCCGTCGCCGTTACTGTCTACCCAGCCGGCCTCATCCAATAATTCTTGAGCTTGCTCAGGATCGTACGGATAGGGCTGCAGGTCGGGGTTGACCCAGGCCGAGCCGTCCCAGAACGTGACGTTGGGCTGGGTCAGGCCAAAGAGCAAATCCTGGGTGATCTGCTCCCGGTCAAAGCCCAGGGCGATTGCCTTGCGGACATTGACGTCGAGCACGGCGGGGTGGGCGCTGTCTTCGCGCATGTTAAACCACATGCCTTCGTTATAGCCGGACGAGGCGCTCATGATGTTGAGGCCGTTTTCTTTCAGATCAGGAATATCGGCAAAACTGACAAAGGTGCCAATGTCCACGTCGCCGGCTTTGAGGGCGGCGTTCTGAGCGGCATCGTCGGCCAGAATGCGGAAGAAGACCTCATCCACTTTGGCGAGTTCGCCGTGGTAGTTTTCATTGCGGGTAAAGGAGAAGTGACTGCCGGATTCCCACTCTTTGAAGACAAAGGGGCCAATGCCGACCGTAGGGGCGCGGTTCCACTCGGCGTTGTCCAGCGTGCCTTCGGCCTCAAAAACCGGCTCGAGGATATGTTTGGGTAAAATTGCCGAGCCGTTGGGTTTAACAAACAAGACCGACTGCCAGGCCGGGAAGGGTTCTTTGAGCTTGACCACGACGGTCAGAGGATCGGGCGCGCTTACATCCTCGACAAACTCATCATAAGGATAGCGGGTGATAACGGTATTATTTTCATCCATCACCATCTGCCAGGTGAAAATCCAATCCTCGGCGGTATACGGCTCGCCATCCGACCAGGTCAGGCCGTCTTTCAACTTGAAGGTCATGGTCAGGCCATCCTCGGAAATACCCCCGTTTTCGATATTGGGCATCTCGGTCAAAAGCACCAGGCAGGGCTGCGCATTTTCATCAAAATTCCAGGGACGTTCCAGCCAGAGAGCCGTGGTAATCCAGCTAAACCAGTGCTCGCTGTAGAGTGGATTAAAGGAGCCGCTGGGTTCCTGGGTAAAGCTGATTCTGACCACTTTACTACCACTGTCAGCAGTGGACTCAGCCGTTGCTTCCTCAGTGGCCGTTGCTTCCTCAGTGGCGGCCACCTCGACCGCCGCAGGCAGGTCCGCGCAATCCGGCACGACTGCTGCGGGGGCCTCGGTCGTAGCCATCGCTTCCCCCGTGGCTTCTGCGGTGGGTTCGGCTTCTTCAGTAGCTTCTGCGGTGGCTTCGGTTTGGGCCTGCTCAGAGACATTCGGCGCGAGTTGGGCGCTGCCATAACTCGCTAAAAATAGTAATGTTACCATCACGACGATGAGTGACCACAAGGGTCGTCTTGCCAGCATAGTCTCCTCCTAAATAGATTTACCTCAAAAGTTAATTGGACTAAAGAACTTTGAGTAAGATCAGTTTAACTTCCGCGCCTCACCCCCTTTCGATAAACGTTTTGCTTTGCCTGGATTGATAAATCCAGGCCATCTCTACCGGCTTGTCAGATCGGGCAATAGTATCTCCCTTAAATCATCAATTCTCGTGCATTTTCCACTGGAATGATTGTTGATTGATCGGTTAGATAGAAACGGGCACTTGACCACATATATTCTGCCGGGTCTGCAACCAATCTCCAATGAGGCTGACAAGGGTTGTAATGGACATATTCCATTTTTTGGCGTAAAAACTCAGGGCTAAATATATCTTTGGCATTGTAACCATCTTCCCACACCTTGTACTTCTGCTTATCGGGACGAGTCACCTTATCAGCCAAGAAACTCAATGCTTGTTGGTTATTTTCAACTTGATACTGACGAATAAGACGATCAGCGACGTGTTTTTTGTAATCTCTAATCCAATCGTTCACGGGTTTTTCAGGCAAAAACCGAGCAATTAGGTGAATATGAGTTGGCATAATCACAAAGGCATAAAGAAGCAGTTGTTGGCGTAAATGCATGCAGTCCAGCACATCTACCAATAACCGTTTGACCAAATCTCGTTGCAACAAGTGAGCGTAATCAACGGCTTTAGTGGTGACAAAGTAGAGGTGATCTGGGTTGAAATCCGGTCGCCAGTTGGTCATGATCAGGATGTTGGCATGCTCTCGTCAAGCACTTCACGCAAATCCGATGGTTATAGCGTGGATTTGTCAATCCACGCCGAGCAAAGCAGAACTATTCACGAATGCACCCTTACGCTCCCGCTGGATTGACAAATCCAGCGGTTAGGAGCGTGGACTTGTCAATCCACGTTAAGCACGCTTACTCAAGCTCTCTCTTAACAAACCGCAGAGCTGTTTCGGCCAGCATCGCTGCGCCGAAAGGTAAAGCATCCTCGTCCAGGTCAAAGGTAGCCTCATGTAAACCGCCAAAAGCGCCATTGGGTGGTTTAACCCCCAGCCGGAACATCGCTCCCGGCACTTTGGCCGTCATATAAGCAAAATCTTCCGCCCCAAAGGTGACCATATCTTTGTCTATGACCTGGTCTGACCCCAGTAGGTCGGTCCCAACCTGGGCCAGCCAGCCAGCCACCTGCGGGTGATTCAGCAGCGGTGGGTAACCAAAGTCAAATTCTAACCGGTAATCGCCGCCCCAGGCTTTGACCATAGCCGCTGCTTTTTCAACCTCTTCGCGCAGTTGCAGCCGGACTTGCTCGTCGTGGCTGCGTAGGGTGCCTTCAATATAGGCTTCGGCGGGGATGATGTTGCTGGCGCTGCCGGCCCTGACAATCCCGACGGTGACAACGCCGGAGCGAAGCGGGTTCAACCGGCGCGAGGGGATGGCATATAAGCCTTGCAATACCTGAGTCATCAGCCAGATGGGGTCCAGCCCGGCAAAGGGGCGGGCGGCGTGACCGCCCCGGCCCTGCACGTAAATCCGAAAGTCATCCACAGCGGCCTGAACCACCCCAGGGGCAACTTTGATCGTCCCGGCTGCAATGGACGTGTCCACGTGTAAAGCAATAATCGCATCCAGACCCTCCAGCGCGCCATCCGCAATCATGCGCGGCGCGCCGCTGACGCCCTCACTGTCAAAAGTCTCCTCCGAGGACTGGAAAATGAGCCGCACTTCGCCGGGCAAGTCCATCTCTTTGAGCAACAGGGCTACTCCTAACAGCATGGCTGTGTGGGCGTCGTGGCCGCAGGCATGCATCCGTCCGGGAATCTGGCTGGCATACTCGGCCCCCGTCTGTTCCAGAATGGGCAGCGCATCCATGTCGGCCCGGATGCCGATGGCCGGGCCGTTGCCCCGTCCCAGATGGGCCACCACCCCGGTTTTGCCTACGCCGGTTCGCGCCTCGACTCCCAATTCAGCCAGAGTCTGCGCCACCAGGCCGGCCGTTTCATAAAGCTCGAAGCCAAGCTCTGGCTTTTGGTGAATCGTCCGGCGCAAACGGACAATCTCTCCTTGAATGGCCTTAGCCGAGGTTAACATCGCTTGATCGGTCAATGGTCAAGTTCCTGACTAT
>JAHDWA010000173.1 GCA_023382535.1 Anaerolineae bacterium
TGAAGATGCCGAGATTTGATAATCCTTTTTAAACACAAAGGGCATATAAAAACATCTCTAGAATCTGTGGTACAACTAGATAGGTCGAAAGCATATATATCAAAAAGACGTTCTAATCTCGAAATTTCTGACATTACACAGAATTCTTCAGTAGCCTAACAAGAATTAAATGAAATTGGCTGTTTTACTATTTGAACTTATACAAATGAACAATAATATTCAGACATTAAAAAGCTTTTGGCGATATTGCCATTGACTTTAAAACTGCCTATAATTCCTATTATACCATATATTGTATAGAAACTATGTTCTTGTGCCAAATATGGGCAAGCAAATCTGCAAATAGCGAATCTCTATTCTTCGCCATTCTATCATTCGCCATTCTTTCGGAGGCTCTTATGGAAGTCGGAATTGTACGCCGGGTAGATATTGACCAACAGATGCAGGAAGCGTACCTGGATTACGCCATGAGCGTCATCGTCTCGCGGGCGCTGCCGGATGTGCGGGACGGCTTGAAGCCGGTCCACCGGCGCATCTTGTACGCCATGCACGATATGGGGCTGCGGGCCAACCAGCCTTACAAAAAGAGCGCCCGCATCGTCGGCGAGGTGCTGGGCAAGTACCACCCCCACGGCGACGCGGCGGTCTATGAGGCGATGGTCCGCATGGCCCAGGATTTCTCGATGCGCGCGCCTCTGATTGACGGCCAGGGCAACTTCGGCTCCGTTGACGGCGACCCGCCCGCGGCCATGCGCTACACCGAAGCCCGCATGGCCAGCCTGGCCAACGAGATCATGGCCGATATTGACAAGGCTACGGTTGAATTTGTAGACAACTTCGACGGCAGCCTGACCGAGCCGGACGTGCTGCCGACCAAAGTGCCCAACTTCCTGGTCAACGGCGCCGCCGGTATCGCCGTGGGAATGGCCACCAGCGTGCCGCCGCACAACCTGGGCGAGGTCTGCGACGCCCTGACGTTTATGCTGGAGCAGATGGCTAAAAACAAAGATGTCGGCATTGACGATTTGCTGAAATTTATCAAGGGACCAGATTTTCCGACGGGCGGCATCGTCTACCGTTACGCCGGGGAAAAGGCGTCCCCGGACGGCGAAAACGATCTGATCAAGACCGCCTACGCCGCCGGGCGCGGGCGGATTACCGTCCAGGCTAAAGCCCACATCGAAGAGATGAGCCGCAACCGCCACCGCCTGGTCATCACCGAACTGCCCTACCAGACCAATAAATCTGCCCTGGCCGAGAAAATCGCCGAACTGGCCCGCGACGGCAAAATCGAGGGGCTGGCCGACCTGCGCGACGAGTCGGACCGGCAGGGCATGCGCCTGGTCATCGAGCTGACCCGCACCGTCGAGCCGATGGAGGTGCTGAAGCAGCTCTTCAAGCTGACCCCCCTGCAGAGCACTTTCAGCATCAATATGCTGGCCCTGGTCGAAGGAGAGCCGCGCCTGCTGCCGTTAAAACGGGCCTTGCAGCTCTTTATCGAGCACCGCCAGCAGGTCATTACCCGCCGCAGCCAGTACGAGTTAAACCAGGCCCGCCAGCGCGCCCATATTTTGGAAGGGCTGCGCACGGCCCTGGCTCACCTGGACGAGGTGATTGACACCATTCGCCGCTCCCAGTCGGCGGACACGGCCAGGGAGAACCTGCGCAAAAAATTCAAACTGAGTGAGGCCCAGGCAACGGCCATTCTGGATATGCCGCTGCGCCGCCTGGCCGCGCTGGAGCGCAAAAAGATCGAAACCGAGTACAAAGAGGTCCTTGCCCGGATCAAATACCTGGAAGACCTGCTAAAAAATCCCAAAAAGATTCTGGGGGTCATCAAAGAGGAGCTGGCCGAGTTAAAGGCCAAGTACGATTCCCCCCGCCGGACGACCATTGTGGACCAAACGGCCAACAACGGCCGGCCGGTCACTGCCGGGGATTTGGTGCCGGCGGAGGCGGTGGTGGTTGCCGTCAGCCAGAGTGGGCGAGTCTGCCGCTGGCCTGCCGCCGAGGGCCTGGAACCGGCCCGGGGCAAGCAGGCCGATCCGCTGGCCGTGGCGGTCCCGGCCCATACCCGCGATACCCTCTACCTGTTCACCGCGGCAGGCCGGGCCATCATCATTCCGATGCACCAGATGCCTGTCGGCAGCGGGCCGGGTGACGGCCCAAGCTTAAGTGAATTTAGTTCGGGGCGGGTGCAGCCCATTGTAGCCGGCCTGGCCTTGAGTCATGCTGAGGCACAGCCGGGCTACCTCTGCCTGGTCACGCAGCAAGGGAAGGTCAAGCGGGTTTTGTTGAGCGATTTGGAGGCGGTGCGCGGGAGCGAAGCCGTGGTCATCGGGCTGGATAAGGGGGACCGCCTGCTGACGGCCTTTGCCACGCCAGGCGAGGGCGAACTGTTTTTGGTCAGCGCCCAAGGCCAGGCGATCCGCTTCGCCGAAGAAGAGGTCCGCCCCATGGGCCTGCCGGCAGCCGGGGTGATGGGCATGAAGTTGGGCGGTAACGACACGCTGGTCGGCGCGGGCCCGGTCAAAGCCCGGGGTGATGTCGCTCTCATCACCCGGCAGGGCGTGGGCAAACGCACCGAGTTGAGCGAGTTTCCCAAGCAGGGCCGCCACGGCCAGGGAGTTATAGCCCTCAAATTGACCGCCGGGGACAGTCTTGCTGCCGCCGCCACCGTCAAAGGTGCAGATCGGGTCATGCTGCTGTCGCAAAAGGGTAACAACAAGACCGTCTTTGCCAGATCGCTGCCCAAGCTGGGCCGGGTCCAAAAAGGGCAGGAGTTGATTGCCATCAGGGGTAAAGATCAAGTCATCCAGCTCATTACGCTGGTTGCTTAAACTTTCGATTTTCTTGTCCTATTCCCCGGCCCGTGATATAATCCTGAAACTGTATGGCCCACAGCTTCAGGTTTGATCGAGGAGGGTAAGTACTCATGGAAGTCATTACCAAAGAGCTTCGCCGCTGCGACCTGGTTGTCGTAAAAGGCAGAATTGATACCGCTACGGTCAAAACGCTATCGGATGCGCTGGCAGAGATAAAAAACGCCGGCCGGTATAGAATTGTCTTGAACATGAAAGATGTGACCTATATTTCCAGCGCCGGCTTGAGTGAGCTGATTGACACCCAAAATAGCTGCCGTCACCTCAAGCGAGGTGAATTGATTTTGGCCGAAGTACCCCCGCGCATTCGGGAAGTCTTTAATCTGGCCGGACTTACCCCTTTGTTTACCATGTACGATACGGAGAGTGAAGCGGTTGGCAGTTTTTAACCCGGCTTAGATAATTTAATTCTGGTAAGAAGCCGTCATCACTGGCTTTACGGCTTGGGTGACGGTTCTTTTTTTGTGACTATGCCCTCAAAAAATGAGTTAAGGGTAGCCGGAAATTTTGGAAATTTAGCCCGGATCAGCCACTTTATCGAGCAGGCCGCTGTCCAGGCCGGGCTGGATGATCGTGGCGTCTACGCCATGCAGATGGCTGTGGACGAAGCCTGCACCAACATCATCGAGCATGCCTATGGCGGCGAAGATAAGGGCGATCTGCGTCTGTCCTGCACCATCAAAAAAGACGGTCTGCAAGTGGTCATCTATGACCAAGGCGAGCCATTTGATCCGGCCCAGGTGCCCGAACTGAACACGGAAGCGCCCCTGCACGAACGCCCCAGTGGCGGGATGGGGTTGTTTTTCATCCGTAACCTGGTGGACCAGGTTGAATTTAGGTTCGGCACGCCTTCAGGCAACCAGCTAATATTGTTCAAGCGTCGAGAAGAAAGCGCATGAGTGACACCCCTGACCTTGTCGCCGCCAATCACCAGGAATTGTGGCGATTAAAGCAAATGGCACTGTTGAGCCAGGTAGCTACCCAGGTCACCAATATCGTTGATCTGGATGAGCTGCTGGTGCGCGTGGTCGGCCTCATATACCAGACGTTTCAGTTTTACAGCGTCTCCATTTTTACCCTTGAGCAAGATGTCCTCTTGCTCAAAGCGCAGGCCGGCCCCTCCGGCGGGACTTTTGCCGTGGAAGATGCTTTTGCGCCAAGCAAGCGGGTGGAAGTGCGCCTGGGTGAAGGTATCATCGGCTGGGTGGCCCAACAGCAGCAGGAACTGGTCGTCAGAGATGTCTCTCGTGAGCCGCGTTTTCGTTACAGCCTTGACATGCCCCAAACCCAGGCTGAGATCGCCCTGCCGCTCAAAGTCGAGGATACTCTGTTAGGTGTCCTGAATGTTGAACTGGATTACCCGGAGGATTTCGACGAGAGTGACCTGCTCGTTTTGCGCATCCTGGCCGCCCAGGTAGCGATGGCGATTGAAGACACGCGCCTCTATGCCCAGGCCTGCCGCCGCGGCGACTACCTGGCCACCATCGGCGCAGTCAGTTGGGCGGTCGCTTCTATTTTGGACGTGGACGAACTTTTAGAGCAAGTGACCGAGCTGATCCGCCACTATTTTGAATACCCCTTTGTGCAGGTTTTTACGGTTCAATATGGCCGGCGGCAGGTGGTTTACCGGACGGGCAGCGGCTTACGGGCCGAGGCCCTGAAAGATAAAGAGCTTTTCTACTCCCTGGACGATTCCCACGGGCTGATTCCCCTGGTGGCTCGCACCGGCGAGTCGGTGCGGGTCAACGATGTGACCAGCGAGCCGCTCTACCGGCCTTCGGAGATTTTGCCGGCCGTCACCAAATCTGAGCTAATCATTCCCTTGATTTATAACGACGAGGTCCTCGGCGTTCTTGACGTACAGAGCGACAAGGTCGGCGCGTTCAGCGCCGACGACCAGGCGACCATGGAAACGCTGGCGGCTAATATTGCGGTTGCCCTGCGTAACGCCAATCTGTACCATTCGGAGCGGTGGCGGCGCCAGGTCGCCGACAGTTTGCGGCGCATCTCCGGCGTACTCATCACCGACGTGGATCTGAGCACCATTTTTGAGAATATCCTGACCGAACTGAAGCTCAATCTACCGGTAGACGCCCTGGCCGTCTGGCTGCTGAGAAACAAAACGCTGGAACTCGGCATCATAGATACCCCCCAGCCGCTGCAATTTCCGGCCGAATATGACCCGAACCAGGATCCCTGCCTGGCGCGCAGCTTAAAAGCCAACGAACCGATGATTCGGCAGGAGGGCGATCCCGCCGACCCACTGGCCTTGCATTTAGCCTACCCCACCGATCACTCTGCTATCGTCGCACCGCTGCGAGTGCAGAACCGCATCCTGGGCCTGCTGACCCTGACCCACCAGCAGCCGGGTCGTTACGGCATGGAAGCGCTGGCCATCACCACCGCCTTTGCTAACCAGGCGGCAATTGCAATTGAAAATGCCCGCCTCTTTCGCCTGGCCCAGGACGAGGCCCAGATTAACAACGCCCTCTTGAAAGTTGCCGAAGCAGACCAGAGCTTTAACGATCTAGACGAGGTTCTGGCGGCAATTGTCCAGATTCCGCTGCTCCTGGCTGAGGTGGATCGCTGCGCCATCTGGCTGGAGCAAAGCGACGATGTTTTTGAGCCGCAGGCAGTCGCCGGGTTCGATCTGGCAGCGCGAGAATTCTTCTACCGCTACCCTATCCTCAGCCAGAAAGTTAAGGCAGCCCGGCGGCTGGACCAGACCCGTGCCCCCATCGTCATTGCGGATGCCTCAAATGATCATCGCCTGCCCAAAGAAATGACAGCCGGATTGAGGCTGCAAACACTGGTACTGCTGCCTCTCATCGCCCGCGACGAGATGTTGGGGATTATGCTGGTCACTTATGCCGGCCCGGCCGCCATTCGGGAAGAACGCATCCGCCTTGTCACGGGTATTGCCCATCAGGCTGCGGTGGCCATTGAAAGCCGTTACCTGTACGACCAGCAAGCCCAGCAAGAGCACCTGGCCCACGAGTTAGCCCTGGCCCACGACATCCAGGCCAAGCTCATCCCCTCGCACCTGCCGGCCCCGCCGGGCTGGGAAGTGGCCGCTTTTTGGTGCTCGGCCCTGGAGGTCGGCGGCGACTTTTATGACTTTATCGAAGTTACCCCTCAGCAACTCGGCATCGTCATCGCCGACGTAGCCGGCAAAGGCATGCCCGCGGCCCTGTACATGGCCCTGACCCGCTCGCTTTTGCGGGCGACGGCGCCCGGTCAAACTGACCCCACTGCGGTGTTGACTCGTGTCAACGAACTGCTGGTGCCGGATACCCAGCGCGGCATGTTTGTGTCCCTCTTTTATGCCGTGTTAAATACCCAAACCGGCCTACTGACCTACACCAACGCCGGGCACAACCCGCCCCTTCTGCTCCGGGCTGACGGCCAACTGGAAGCTCTGCGGTCGCCTGGCCTGGTTCTGGGAGTACAACTGGGTATTAAGCCAGAGATGGACCAGCGCCAGATAGCCTCGGGTGATGGCGTTGTTTTTTACACCGACGGCGTCACCGAAGTTTTCGACGCCTCGGCTGCCGCCTTTGGCGAAGAACGGCTCAAAGCCATTTTGCAGGAATATTGGAACGAGGGGCCGCAGACGATTGTGGAGAAAATCCGCGAAGCGGTTAATGCCTTCAGCGCCACAGCCCAACCAACCGATGATTTTACACTGCTAGTAATCCGTAAACAGTAGACGGTAGACAGTAGACGGGGGAAGTAGAAAGGGTACAAGTGGGGCAAATTGAAAATTTCCAAGGATTAGATGTGTGGCAGAAGGCACATCAATTGGTGTTGGCTGTCTACAGGGTGACAAAAACCTTTCCGGCAGATGAGAAGTATGGTCTTGTCTCGCAAATGCGGCGAGCGGCCATATCAATTCCGGCAAATATTGCCGAAGGTTTCAAACGTCGAGGACAACCCGACAAGATTCGCTTTTACAATACCAGCGAAACTTCATTAGAGGAACTTAAATATTATTTCATCCTTTCCAGGGATTTAGAGTATATCATCGATATCGAACAACTAATGGCCGATGCTGAAACGGTAAGTCGCCTACTCTACCGTCTCATCGAAAGCATCAACAGCAGACGGTAGAAAGTACACTGGATAGTACACTCAAGCCTGTTTCTTCTCCCCTGTCTAGAGCCGAAGGCCCCCTATGGGCCGTCTACTGTCTACCGTCTACAGGTTTATAACATGCTCAAAGAACAAACCAAATCACCCTTTACCGTCACCTTCCACTCCCCCGCCGAACCCCGCGTTCCACCGGCGGCGGATATTTTAGAGGACCGCTGGCTGCACCAGCTCTTCTTA
>JAHDWA010000174.1 GCA_023382535.1 Anaerolineae bacterium
ATGGAACTGCGCAGCGCCATGCGCCGGGCCGGACGTTCCCAGGGAAGCATAACCCCATCCTGAGCCACCAGTTTTCCCCCGCGGTAGACCTGCTCGGCTAGTGGAGCTTGCAAATCGGAGAAGACCATCAGATCGGCCCGGCGGCCCGGAGCAATCGCTCCCCGGTCGTCCAGACGGAAATATTCGGCTGGATTGAGGGTGGCTATACGGAAAGCGACCATAGGTGGCACGCCCCCGGCGATGGCGGTGCGGAGCATAAAGTCAATGTGACCTTCCTCCAGCAGGTCGGCGGGATGGCGGTCGTCGGTGCAAAAGCAGAGGCGGCGGGCATTATCAGCGGTAATCAGCGGCAGGAGCGGTTTGAGGTTATGGGCATTCGTGGCTTCGCGGATAAAGACATACATGCCCAGGCGCAGCTTTTCCAGGGCTTCCTCGACCGTAGTACATTCGTGATCGCTGCCAATACCGGCGCTGATATAAGCGTTCAAGTTTCGACCGAGCAGACCGGGACAGTGCCCATCTTTGACCGACTCATGAAAGGAGCGAATTTTGTTCAGAATCCCTTCATCTCCAGCCACGACGCCGGGGAAATTCATCACCTCGGCCAAGCCGATGACAAACTCCTCGTGCTGCAGCGGCTCCAAATCGTACCAGGCCAGAGCCGCACCGGTGGTTTCCATGTGGGTGCTGGGGACGCAGCTCGGCGCGTTGACGTAAACGCTGAGTGGATTATACTTGGCCATGGTCAACATATAGCGAATGCCTTCCAAACCCATGACATTGGCAATTTCGTGGGGATCGGTGATGACCGTCGTCGTGCCGCGCGGGACAACCGCACGGGCAAATTCGGGGGGCGTAACCATGGCGCTTTCAATGTGAACGTGGCTGTCAATCAAACCGGGGGCAACATAACGCCCGTTCAGGTCAACCGTTTCCTGCGCCTCGTAATCACCCAGGCCCACAATGCGGGAGTCGGCAATAGCAATAGGGGTCGAGATAATTTCGCCGGTGAAAACGTTGAGGACGCGGCCATTTTTGAGCAAGAGGTCGGCGGGTTCATCCCCTCGGGCAATTTTGATAAATTGGGCTAGTTCCATCCACGCCTCCATAGCAAATGGACGATAGACTGGAAAAAGCGGAGCCAGTCTATCGTAGACTGTTTGTTGGGGTAATTATAGTTCGGGTGTTAATGCCACGTCAACAATGGCTGTTTGAGATAATTGCCTCCCGTTTCTAGCGTGGGCGCAACTTATCGGCCACCAAGCTGGCGGCGAAGGTTTTTTGTCCGGCGGTGATAAAGTCTACCGTGACCAGGGTATCACCGTCACTGGGAGTGGCTGCAACTACAAAGCCCGGTCCGTAGCTGGTATGTTCAACTTCCATTCCCACCCTAAAAGAGACAGGTTGTTTAGCTTGAGGTGCGGCAGAAGTTAAAACAGGGGCGACAACTTGATACTGCCGGTCTTCCCACAAATCGGTATACAGCTTGAAATTGCTATAACTCTGGGCCTGGCGAGCCAGAGCTGTTGCCGTAGCCCTGGCCTGGCTAATTTTTGAGCGCAGCTCCGCCGCTTTGATACGCTGGCTGGCCCGACTCAGTTTCTGGTCTATGTCTTGAAAAATGGGCTTGGGCGTCTCCAGCGACAGGTCTACCAAAATCAGGTCAATGCCATGCGCCTGGCAGACCTCTACCCGTGCATCATCGCGAACGCGCTGTTGGGCCTCTTCTTCCAGACTGAGCCGCCGCCGGCGCTGCTTAACTTCAGCTCCTTCAAAGCGCACCGCAACCCCGATCTGAGGATAGAGCAAATCCAGCTTGAGCCGGCGGTTAGTGGCCGGGTTGACCAGCCATTCCGGGGAAACATTCAGTTTAGTCTCGAACTCTGCAAAAATGCGGGCAAAAATTTCGCGCCACCCATTTGTGATCTGCCAGGTAGGTAAGTTGTCACTTTGTATTGCCATTACTGTCTCCATTCTCTAGTAGAAGATAGACAGGAGACAGGAGAAACCCTCCCCCTCTATCGTCTACTTACTGTAGCACGTCTGTTCTGATAAGTCAATGCTTGCCCTACGTTTGCCCTACGCCAAATGGCTTAGGTGAGGCAACCTAAATCGTCGCTTATTAGCCGATGTAAAGAAACCAAATTAACCTTATACTAAATCCAACAAATCGCGAGCACCTCGCGCATCTCCTTCCTTCTTTCGCCCAGAGGTTGGCCGTTCCCACCAATCTCTGGGCAAAATCTTTTAAAGCCATGTAACGGCGACTTGCCCAAAGTCGCCGTTTTTTTGCGTTGACTCTACCCCCGGCTCATGATATGATGAGCTTACCTATTAAAAACGTAGACCACCTATCCTTTCAAGTATCATATTTATCACCGCAGAGAACGCGGAGCTTTTGACAAGAAAGCTCCCCATGCTCTGCGGTAAATCACGGCTTTTGGAAAGGCAATTGGTATTAAAACCGGCAGCCATCCTGGAGGGAAAATGTACAACCAGAAGTATCACCAGTTGAATACGCTCTACAATCACAAATACGGCTTCCATATTACCGGCCCCCGGCAGGATGCCTTTGATGCAGTTTTCCGCCTCCGCCCTAAAGTGGTCAAAACCCTGGATTTTAGTGTTGACGTGATGAAACGCATCCGCCAGGAAATCCCTGATGTCTTTCTGATTGGACGTTTGTTTGTCTACCCTCAAGATTTTGGGCAGTTGAGCGGCGGCACCGCCGAGGCAGCCCGCCGAAAAGGCATCGAGATGGCCGAGCGCATTCTGCGGGAAGAAGTTAACCGGGACATTCATCACATTGACGGCCAACCCATCTTTCATGCCTGGGAGTCGCTGAATGAGGTTTTTCCCGAATGGACCGACGAAAACACTCAAAAGCTCTACGACGAGTACCAGGTGGCTTTTGGCGAAAAGATGCTGGCGGCCGGTTTCGAGCCGGTTGCTTTTAATTTTGGCCAGGGCAACGGCAGCGGCCCGCAGTGGCTAAAATTGTACTCCGGCACGTTGGAAACATACAAATATTTGGGCTTCCACGAATATGATTGGCCGGCAATGGACCGCCTGCACCAGCTTGGTTTGAATGGGCCGGTTGAATTGCACAATCGGGTTCCCGGCGGCGAAGGGCGGGGCAATGATGGCATGTGGCGCTGCTTACGCTACCGCCGGGTGATGAATAACGGCATCCGCCAGCAGTACGGCGACAAGCACACGGTCATCATCACCGAGTGCGGCATGACCCAGGGAGTCTGGGGGGGAGCGGCGCTGGATATTGGCCCGTGGGCCAAAGAGTGTACCGTGCCGCCCGACATCCCCGGCGGCGTGGTCTCGACGCCCATTCCTGTAGAAGACTACTGGCAAAGCCTGCTCTGGTACAACAGCGAGTTAATGAAAGATGATTTTGTGCTGGGCGCGTGCCTGTTTGTGACCGGCGCGTCGGGCAAGCCGGAGTGGGAGACCTTTGAGCACCTGGGGCCGATTATGGACCGGCTGGCCGCTTTTCAGCAGGTGGTCAGTTCTGATTTTTTGACCCAGACACCGCTGCCCGCCCCTTTGCCCATAGAAACGGGCGTGAGTGCGCTGGGCGCTGTAACAGCGGCTGCTGCTGCGCCGGTGGTGGAAGCGGCTAGCTTTGCCCCGGCGCGGACGTCTGAGGTGGCCGTTGCCGCCGCTCTCCCCCCTGTCTCTGCGCCGCCGGCCAGCCAATGGACCTACACCCTGACCCCCGGCCAGGGCCTGCCCCTGCTGGTGGGCGACATTGGGGTCAAAAACGAGCGGGTGGTGGTGGTCAAGCCGGACGGGGTGGTGGATCAATTAACCAGCGGCAGCAAGCCCGAACACGGCCTGGGCGGGTTTGAAACCTATGGCAACGTTCCAGGTACGTACAAAATCCAGTTCATGGGCCAGAGCTTCGAAATTCCGCTCAGCGGCCAGCAGTTCGCCAAAATCGTTTTCAACCAGATGGCCAACCCCGACAGCGTGCAGGTCAGCCTTACCTTCCGGGATAGCCGGGACACCTACGCGGTCGGGGAAAAGGTTTTTGTCAGCATACAGGTGATAAACGTGACCAGCGAGCCGGTGCCCTTTGGCATTCTGGGGCTGCTGACCAGCACCGGCCAGTTCCAGACCAGTTGGGATAACGGCGTCATTCAGCCTGGCCAAACCTTTCACCACGAGGACGGCCTGGCCTTTAACGCGCCCGGCGCGTATAAGCTTCAGCTTTCCATCTGTTTCAACCGTAAAGATGCGTGCCTGAGTTCTGACGAGGGCTGGAAGCGCTTTGAGCCGGGGCTGGACGTTATCGTACAGTAGCCGGGACAGGTTGTCCTTATCGCTTCAGCCACAGCACGAAGATCTGGAGGGCCGTCCTGATGGAAAAAGGCACGGCGATCGCGCCAATCCAGTAGCCGATATAATACCAGAGGCCTGTGTTGGTCGGCGCCCAGGCGTAGCGTCCCGTAAACCAAGTCAAAATACCATTCTGAATCCAGAAGAAGCCGTGCAGCAGGGCGCTGCCGAAACCGTAAGTGTGGGCCGGGTCAATTTCGACCCAAAAATAAGCCACCATCAACAGCACGATAGCCAGGACGATGAGCGGCAGTTGGTTGATCAGCTCCAGGATAACTGCGAGTACGAATCTGCCGATAGCCCGGCCATCGAGTTGGGTGAGGTTTAGCAGGGCTTTCTGGATAGCCCAGGTCGCTGCGCTCCAGCCTCGATTGGGTTTATAGTAGCGGTCAAACCGGCCACTATCGGTAGGCGTAAGATCCTGTACGCGCGTTTCCAGTTGGAGGAGTGCGGCATAAATAGCGTCGAAGCGTGGGTCGGTTACGCCGGCCCATTTTGATACAATCGCGAACCGATGTATATCGTTGCCCAGCTTAAGCGTTGGCCGGCCCTCGTCGGGCTGTCCCGGCCGGTCGGCAGGTTTGATCGTCACCAGGTCATGCTCGATGCAGAGCTGCAGCAGGCGACGCACTTCGGCCCTGGCCAGCTTGAATTCATAGCGCTGCTCGTGCTGGCCGGGAGCCACTATTTGGACCAGCGCCTGTCCCGTGCCATAAATAAAGATACGCCGGCCGCCGTGCAAGCCCTGCACGGCGTCCAGTTCCAGGCTGGCGCCGGGCCAGGCTGCTTTTGGGCCAAGGAAAATGCCGGTGGTGTTGGTCATGTTTGATTTGAGTTGGGCAAGGCTAGGAATATCTCAGTTTTTCAAAGGCTTGGCTGATGAAAAAGCGATAATGGTCCCTGATCGTGTGTTCGGTGATGTCGGGTCGGCCAAAAGGGGGAAAGAAGGCCGCCCATCCAGCCAGGTCAGCCCCGGCCAGGCGAACCAGGCGCAGGGCAGCGGCGAGATCCCAGTAAGATAGGTTCGTGTAATCAATATCTATCAGGGATTGATAATGATGGGTGAAGGAATCCATCGCCTCGCGGCCAAGTATCCAGAGAAGGTCCAGGCGGCTGATCGCCAAGTCGGCCAGCGGATCGCCTAAGCTGGCATCCTCCCAGTCAATCACGGCGGCGAGCCGGTCGTCCCGCCACAAGATATTGCCGGGCCAAAAATCGCCATGCCGCAGGACGGGCGCATTCCGCTGCGGCAAGGGCCAGACGGCGGCCAGAGTCTCGCGAATACGCCTTTCGTCCAGTGTTGGATCAACGCTGGGGGAGCGTTGGCCAAAGTTTGCGGTAAATCCTTTCACTGGTTGAGGTAGGAACGATAAACCCGGCCTCGAGCCATCCACCCGGTGAATTTTGGCCAAATGGGTTGCGAGCTGAAGGGTGAAACCGGTTAAATCAGCGGGGGCGAATTCCGGCTGGCCTTCGATATATTCGATGACCAGGTAGGGCCTGGGAAAAATATGGCCGGAAGGATCGAAATAGTACGGCCTGGGCGTGGCCAGGCCCAGGCCGTGCGTGATTTGCAGGAGCTTGAATTCGTCTTCGACGGCGTGCGGGTTTTGCTTGAGGGCTGCCTCCCCCGGCCGGCGGAGGATCAGCCTTTTGATTTGGCCGTCCGTGCCTTCCAGCTCCAATGCCGTCATCTCGGCGCAGATACCGCCTTTTAGGGGCCATGTTCGCAGCAGTCTGCTGTGCGGGACAAATTCTTGGATCAATTGGACAAACTTTTTGTCTTCGGGGGACAGGGTCATAAAGGTATCTGCTGAAGCCGTTTATTTCTACTTCTGATAATGAAATCGGCAAGATATTACGACAAGTTCCGTTTCTGTAACCCCATACACTAACCGATGTTCTTCGTTTATCCGCCTTGACCAGTATCCTGATAAATTGGCCTTCAAACGTTCCGGCTTGCCGATGCCCTCAGAGGGAGTCCGAATCGCCTCTTTAATCAGAGTATTGATGCGTTTTAAAAGGCGGCGGTCATTCTCTTGAAACCATACATAATCATTCCAGGCTGACTCGGTGAAAACTAACTTCATGCCTCAAGCAGCTCTCGCTCTACTGTTTTGCCTGTCTCTGCTTCCATAATAGATTGCCGCAAATGTTCGGCATTAAAAGGATTAGATAACAGGTAGAGCGTTTCTTTCCAGGCGTTAAATTCCTCCAGCGGCATAATTACAATTTGCTGGCCTGTATCGGTACTGATAATCGTCGGCTCTACATCAGCAATGACCTGCTCAATGATTTGCTCCAGGTTTGCTTTGGCTTCAGTTATGGTTACGGCATTCATCTTATCACCTTTATGGACAAAGATTAACGTATGAAAGTTATTATATCACAAAATTGGGTATAACCTGCTCTGTGGAGCGATCTTTTGGACCAATTGGGCAAACTTTTGATCTTTGGGGGACACGTCCGGTTTTGAAGCAGCGCCGGGTCAGCGATGACCCCGCCGACCGTAACTTAGGCTGCTTTTTCTTTAGAAGCCGGGTTGTTTTTAAAAACGTAACTACTCAGGCATATAAGCCAGTGGCACATTAAAATTGCTAGAATCGTAC
>JAHDWA010000175.1 GCA_023382535.1 Anaerolineae bacterium
TCGCCCATCGGCTCGGAATAGGGAAAAAGGTCCGAGGTGGTGTAGGCGTCGAGCAGCCAATAGAGCCGGCCATCCGGGCCAATAATGACATAAGGGTCGCGGTCGTAATGCAGGAACGGCGCAATTTGAGCGGCCCGGTCGGCCACATTGCGGTAGAGCATCACCCGGCTGTCGAGGGTAAAATCCTGGCTGAGCAGCATATTGACATCGGCCAGGCGCAGGGCAAACGCCAGGCGTTTGAGGTAGCTATCCAGCACCACACCGCCCACCCCTTCGTAGTTGGCGTAAATATTTTGTTCGCCGCTGGGGTAATTAAATTCGCGTTCCCGGGTTTTTACAAAAATATAGTCTGAGGTACCTTCGCCGTAGTAAATTTCAGGACGCTTGACCTCTAACCCTACGCTGGACGCCGGCGGCAGATCTTTAACCCACAACTGCGGCAGGCCATCGCCGGTGACCTCGTTGACCGGGTTGACCACCACGCCGTAACCGTGAGTAAACTGTAAGCGCTGGGTGATCCAGGTGGGCGATTGCAAGCGGTTTATATCCAGTTCTCGGGCTGACAGGGCCACCTGGCGAACTTCGCCGTTGATCGTGTAGCGGTCCAGGTCAATATCCAGGAAGTGATAGTAGAGCCGGATCGCCTAGATCTGCTGATAGGTTTGCTGCAAAGGCCGGTAATCCCACAAGCGGATATTTTTCAGGGTAACTTCGTTATCGGTCAGGGCCTGTCGAGTGAGGGGGTCAATCTGGGTAAAATCTCGCTCCTGAATTTTATCGAGGCCGTAAGCCAGGTTGGTAAAGCGGATGTTATTTTCAATGTAAGGAGCTTCGCGGACCAGTTCATTGGGCTGCACGATATAACGCTGGACCAGCCCCGGCACAAACCCTACGCCGACGATGCCGGCCACAATCCAGATGAAAATGGCTAACAAACTGAGGGCGGGACGGCGTAGAAAGACATTCAGCAGCAAGATGGCGGCCGTCGCGATGGCAATGGCGATCATCAGCCACAGCGCCGGCATTGAAACGTTGATGTCGGTGTAGCTGGCTCCAAAAGCCACTCCCCGCGCCGAGTACATCAAGTCGAATAGATCCAGCCAATGGCCCAGGACAAAGGTCAGAAAGATAAATACACCCAGAATCGAGAGGTGCAGTTGGACATGGGGCAAAATAATGAAGCGGCCTTCGGCCAGGTTATTTTGTTGAGCCAGAGCGTAGATGGCTACTGTGCCAATTAATGATAAAAACAGGGCAACGATCAGCCAGTCCTGGATAAAGTGGTAAACAGGTAAGCTGAAGATATAGAAGCCGACATCCCTATTAAAAATCGGATCAGTCAGATTGAAGGATTGCCGGTGCAAAAACCGTAAAAACAATAACCAATTGCCGGAAGCGGCGACCGCCAATAACCAACCCAGCCCTAAACCCGCGCCCCAGATGAGCCAAGCAATATATTTTCAGCAACGTTTCATCGCTAAAAAAGAGGAGGTTACGAAGCGACTGCCAGCGAGCGATAAAAATATTGACCCAAAAGAGAGCGATGACCGGGATAGCAATAACCAAACCTGCCCCAAGCCGCGCCCAGAGACTGGTTAGAAAGACTGACTCCAGGTTGAACTGTTGAAACCAAAGATAGTCAGTATATAACTCAACCCCAAACTGCACGATGAGATAGATGACGCCCGCAATAATGACGATGGTCCACAGGCGTAAGCGTGTTGGTAAGCTCATCTAAGCCACTCTCAAATCTCGGCGGCCCTGGGCCTGGTTTTGCTCCCGCCAGCCGCTTTGATCATGCTGTTGCCCATGCCGCTCCAGCCAATCCAAGAGAGCGCGAAGACTGCCCGTAGCCAGGGCAATACACGTGTCTGCCCCGCCGTAGTACAGGTTGAGCGTATCGCCATCCGAGCCAACGGTGTAGCCACAGGGAAAAACCACATTGCCGACATCCCCTTCCCGCTCGTAAGGCTCTTCGGGTCCAAATACCCAACTTTCTCCGCGCCGCAGGCAGTGTTCCGGGGTGTGCAGATCGAATAGGGCCAGGCCCAGGCGATACAGGGAGCCGGCGGCGGTTTGGCGCACGCCGTGATAAATGACCAGCCAGCCTGCAGGAGTCTCGATCGGTGGGGGCGAGAGGCCAATCTTATTGGCATCCCACCAGGCTCCCCGCCGGGCTTCCAGAATAAGCTGCTGGCTGCCCCAGTGGCGCAAATCGGCCGAATACGAAATCCAAATATGAGCACCCAAACCGGTCATCGGCCGGTGAATGAGCGCCCAGTGATCGCCGATGCGATGGGGTAATAAGGCAGCATCTTTGTCGTCAGGGGGCATAACCACCCCTAAGCGTTCAAAGCTGCGGAAGTCCTCAGTCAGCGCCAGGGAGACACCGGGGCCGCTGCGCGAGAAAGAGGTGTAGGCAATGGCATACTTGTTCAGTTCGGGCACATAGGTAATCCGGGGGTCTTCGATGCCCCAGACCTCCTCCGGATAGTTGACCGGATCGGGCAGCAGGGTGGGGTGGGGGTCTATTTGCCAACCGTCAATACCGTTGGAGGAGCGAGCGGCGCACAGGTGGGAGTGGCCGCGCCGATCCTCGACCCGGCACAGAAGCAGCGTCGTCCCATCTTGCAGCCGTGTTGCCCCCGCGTTAAAGACAGTGTTAACCGGATAAGGCCAGTCGGCCGCCGTCAAAATGGGATTGCGCGGGTGCCGGTGAAAGAGGACTTCATAGTGGTTATTGGTGAGGGTCATCCTAAAAACCTCCCTTGATGTCGGCAGCGACCTGATCCATTCCCACTGCCTCTAATGGCGCGGCGGCGCCTGTCACCAAATGGGGGTGGCCATTGGGCGAGGCTCCGACTTTAGCCGTTGAAGATTTGATCACATTCTCGGCCAATTGCATTTCTAACCGAGCCATCAGAAAAGCCAGGGTTGACTCAGCCCCCTGGTTACGGTTCACGCGGTCAGGGTGCAAGCCGTCACGGCAGCCGCCGGTGGTCGGGTCATACAGGGGCAAGCCCAGGTCGTTGCGCCCCAGGAACCACTCAAAGCTGCGCCGGGCTTCCTGATACCAGCTCTCATCTCCTGTCATTCGGTACGCTTCCAGGCAGGCCGAAACCATAGTGCTGGCCTCAATCGGCTGTTGATCAAAGCGCGCTTTGGGCCCGTTGCGCCGGTAAAAACCGTCGCTGCCGATGGGGACAAAGTGGCCTTCAGGAGATCGTTGTAGATCCGCCAGCCATTTGAGCGAGGTCAGGCCCACTTCGGCCATATCACTGCGCTCCAGCCATTGCCCACAGAGCAGCAGGGCCTGGGGTAATAAGGCGTTAGCATAGCTCATGCCGTCTTCATACCACAACCAGTTTTCGGTGTGGCAGCGATCATACAAAGCCAACAAACGTTCCGCCAGGACCACCCGCATATCCTGCACCACCCGGTCGCCGGAGAAGCGGCGGAAGTATTCATGCACAGCGACCAGGCTAAAAGCCCAGGCGCGGGGACTGGTAAATTCTGACACGACTGGTAAGGCCAATTCAAACAGCCGGCTGGCCGTATCGCGCAGCCCCAGGTTTTGCGAGCGTCCGAGTACCAGACCTAAACTCCACAAGGCCCGGCCATGGCTGTCTTCAGAGCCGATGTCTTCCAACCAGCGCCGCTCGTAAGCAAAGAAATTACGAAAGCGATGGGTTTCCATATTGAAGGCATGCCACAGAAAAGCCAGGTAGCGCGAGGCCAGGGGCTCCACCCCGGCCGGCATCTCTCGATTGAGCTCTTCCAGCAAAATCGTCAAAATCAGGGCGCGGGCATTGTCGTCGGTGGTATAGCCCTCGGCGTAGTTGGGCACGCTAAAGATGGCATGCTGCATCAGCCCGGTGTCGTCGGTCAAACGCTGCAAGTGAGCCAGGTCTAACAGCGGCAGTTGGCCTTGTTCCCGATCCAATGTTATGGCCCTCAAGACAGGCCGGGACTGATGCCTCCGCTCCTGGCGGGCCTTTTCAAAACTCTCCATGTATCGGCGGGCCACTTCGGGCCAGAGCATATCGCGCCCAAACAGGTAAGCCCGTTTGCGCATGGCGTGGCGTTCGGTCTCATTTTTTAGGAGGTGGAGCACCTGGTCGGCAATCGCCTCAGAGTCGCCAAAAGGCACCAGGAGACCTCGTTCTTCGGCCAGCAGCTCTTCGGCGTACCAATAAGGGGTGGAGATAACCGACTTGCCGGCCCCGACCGTATAAGCCAGCGTGCCGGAGGTAATCTGGGCCGGGTTAAGATAGGGGGTCAGATAAATATCGGCCGCGCCAATAAACTCGATCAGTTCGGCCAGGCTGACGAAGCGATTATGAAAAATGACGTGCCGGCTGACCCCTTTTTCCTGGGCCAAGCGCTGCAAGCTCAGGCGATAGGTTTCGCCGTCGTGCTTTTTGACGTGGGGATGGGTCGCGCCCAGCACCATGTAAACGACGTCAGGGTACTGTTCCAGAATAGCCGGCATCGCCACAATCACGTTTTCGATACCTTTATTGGAGGAAAGAAGACCAAAGGTCAACAACACCATTTTGCCTTCAACCCCAAACTTATCCTTGTAAAAATTGGAGTCAATAAAGGGCACATCCGGGATACCGTGCGGGATTAAGTCAATTTTCGCTGCCGGTACGCCGTAAATGGTTTGCAGGAAGTGGGAGGAGCGCTGGCTCATGACCACCAGCCGATCCGACAGGGTAGCCAGTTCCTCCAACACCCGGCGCTGGTTGGGATCAGGTTCACGCAAGACGGTATGCAAGGTGGTCACAATGGGCATGCGCAATTCTCGCAGCAAGGCCAAAATATGGCTGCCCGCCGGCCCGCCAAAGATGCCATACTCGTGCTGCAAGCAGACGAAGTCAACGTTATTAACGTGCAGAAAATCGGCCGCCCGTTGATAAGAGGCTAACTCCTGTTCCGCCAACTCAAAGCGGACTTCCGCCGGATAGGCGTAGCCGGCCGGGGTATCATTAACCGGCACGGCCAGACAGGTTGCTTCGGGGTACTCAGCGGCCACGGCCTGGCACAGGTCCGTGGTAAAGGTAGCGATCCCACACTGGCGGGGCAGATAGTTACCAATGAACGCAATTCGACCGACATTTGATTTTTGTTGTTGTTCCATCCTTTCAGTATAACCGTTTGCCCTGACGTTATCAATCAGGGAAATTCCTGTCTGGCTGTAGGAATTTGCCTTACAAGCTAACCCAGACCTGGGCCTTTAGCCTGGATATCGTGGCCTCCACCTTGAGTAAATCCTCTGCCCTCCGATCTCCTCAAGTTGTAGGACAAATACCGACAAGCGAATCAGCATAAACCTTACCCAAACATCAGCATTCTACCGATAGTTTTCAGGCGCCGGATCGTTTACACTTATAGAATGGCTTAATAATAGTTCAAACTATAAGCCATGGTGACCCTAGATCACATTTAAGGAGAAAAAGCATGAGTAAAAGTCAAGACAGGAAAAAGAAAGACAAGAAAAAGCCGGCCAAAACCATGAAGGAAAAAAAGCGGGCTAAAAGAGAAAAGAAAGACAGAAAGGAGAATCCTGGAATTCTCAATCCATAATCGTCAATACTCAAATATATTCTTATTGAAGAGGTAATGTCAGATGGATCTCAAACCCTTGGGTGATAGGTTAATTGTCGAGCCTATCGAGCAAGAAGAAATGACCGCCGGCGGCATCGTGCTGCCCGAAACGGCTAAAGAGAAGCCGATGCGAGGTAAGGTTTTAGCCATTGGTCCCGGCAGCCGCAAAGAAGATGGCTCGCGCATCGCCATGGATGTGAGCACGGGCGACACCATCCTCTACGCCAAGTATGCCGGCGCCGAAGTCAAAATTGAAAGCAAGAAGTATCTCATCTTGAAAGAAACCGACGTTCTGGCCATCGTCCAATAGCAGTTGCCCGTGCTCAGTTATCAGTCAACAGTTTAACTGACTACTGATAACTGTTTACTATTTTCATAAGGAGCAGATAACTCTATGGCAAAACAAATTAGTTTTAGCGAGGATGCCCGCCACCGCCTCAAGGTGGGGATAGACGTCCTGGCCGAGGCGGTCAAAACCACCCTTGGCCCCAAAGGCCGCAACGTCGCCCTGGATAAAAAATGGGGCGCGCCGACCGTGACCCACGATGGCGTCACCGTCGCCAAAGAAATCGAACTGTCCGATCCGTTTGAAAATATGGGGGCGCAGTTGCTTAAAGAAGCGGCCACCAAAACCAACGATGTGGCCGGCGACGGCACCACCACCGCCACCGTGCTGGCCCAGGCTATTGTCAACGAAGGTCTCAAGAATGTGGCTGCCGGAGCCAATCCGATGTTGTTGAAACGCGGCATCGAACTGGCGGCCGAGGCGGTAGCCGACTCCATTCGTCAGAATTCGATTGAAGTCAAAGGCCATGACGACATCGCCCACGTCGCCAGCATTTCCGCCGCTGATACCGCCATTGGCGATTTGATTGCCGAAGTGATGGACAAAGTCGGCAAGGACGGCGTCATCACGGTTGAGGAAAGCAAGGGCCTGGCTTTTGAAACCGAGTATGTGGACGGGATGCAGTTCGATCGCGGCTACATCAGCCCCTACTTCATCAGCGATGCTGAAACCATGCAGGCGGTGCTGAATAACCCCTCCCTTCTCATCTATGACAAGAGAATCTCCCTGGCCCAGGATATAGTGCCAATCCTCGAAAAGCTGGTTCAATCTGGCAAGCGCGACCTGGTGATTATTGCCGAAGATGTGGACGGTGAAGCCCTGGCGACGCTGGTGCTGAACAAACTGCGTGGCACCTTCAACGTCATCGCGATCAAGGCTCCCGGCTTTGGCGACCGCCGCAAGGCCATGCTGCAAGACATTGCGGTGGTGACCGGCAGCACGGTCATCACCGAAGAAATGGGCCGCAAGCTCGACAGCGCGACCATCAAGGATCTGG
>JAHDWA010000176.1 GCA_023382535.1 Anaerolineae bacterium
ACCGACATGGATCTATGGCAGTTTGATGGCTGGAGCGAAAATGACAAAGGGGGGATTTACTTCTATAACGACCACCGTTCGCAAACTCCCTGGGGCGATACGCGGCCCGATTATGGCCGGGGAGAGGTACGGCAGTACCTCCGCGATAATGCCTTGATGTGGTTCGAAGAGTACCACGTGGATGGGTTACGCTGGGATGCAACTGCCTATATCAAAAATATTGAGGGTAATGAAGCCAATCCGGCCAACGACATTCCGGAAGGGTGGGGTTTAATGCAGTGGATCAACGAGGAGATTCAGCAGCGTTACCCCGGCAAGTTATGCATCGCCGAAGATCTGCGAAATAACGCCTGGGTAACCAAAGATGTCGGTGCAGGCGGGGCTGGTTTCGGCGCTCAGTGGGACAGTGAATTTGTCCACCCCATTCGTCAGGCCGTCATCTCGCCCGACGACCAGTTTCGCGATTTGGGCGCTGTCGCCAGCGCCATCGAGCACCGCTACGATCTGGATGCTTTCTGCCGGGTCATTTACACTGAGTCGCATGACGAAGTGGCTAACGGCCGAGCGCGGGTGCCGGAGGAGATTTGGCCTGGCAAAGTGGATAATTGGTTCTCTAAAAAACGTTCCACTTTGGGAGCGGCCATTGTTTTAACCTCGCCCGGTATCCCGATGCTTTTTCAAGGGCAGGAATTTCTGGAAGATCGCTGGTTCCACGATCAGGACCCGCTGGAATGGTCGCGCGCCGAGGAACAGGGCGGTATCCTGAGCATGTACCGGGATTTAATCGCCCTGCGGCGCAATTTATCCGGCGTGACGCGCGGTTTGTGCGGCCAGGAGGTCCATATTTTCCATTTTGACGCCGCCGCCAAAATTATTGCTTTTCATCGTTGGGCGGAACAAGGCCCGGGCGACAGTGTAGTGGTGGTGGTCAATATGGCCCACCAAAGCCACGATGGCTATGTGATTGGCTTTCCACGAGGGGGACTGTGGAAGACTCGCTTCAACAGCGACTCTTACAATTATGGCCCTGACTTTGCCAATCACCCCAGCCCTGATGTTGAGGCGCAGGAGGGTGAAACCGACGGCTTACCTTGCCACGGCCAAATCAGTATCGGCCCTTACACGGTTGTCGTTTTTTCACAAGATGAATAGTTGAGTGGATTAAGGGGTGGGACAACTCCTCCTCTTGTTTCCAGGCTCTATTGGGAAACAAGAGGAGGAAGCGTTTTTCAGATATTCTTTTGGACCTGCTTACATCATTGACTGCCGTGGCGCCCTGGGCCATGAGCAGAGGACGATACCACTCGCCTATGCTCCGGGCGGCCGGTAGGCGACCGCCTGCGCACGGCCCAGGGCGTCCAGGGTCTCCTCGACTGTGAGCAGCCGCGTCGTCTCGAATTTCGACAACGCGCCACCGCCGCTGATCGCAATTGCGACTGCGGCCATCGAGACGTCGTCAGGCGCTTCCCAGAGGTTGTAGCCATCATGCGCGCCGAACGCGTACCAGAAGCCGTGCAGCTTCCCGCCGACTGACTCGATGTACCTGCGTGCAGCCTCACGGCGGTCTTCGGGATTCTTCGTCAATCGAGCCCAGGTTTCCGGCGTATAGCTGAACCGCGTCAAATAGAAAGCCATAGTTAAAGCCTCCTTCCTGTGTCCCGTGCCACCTTTCAACCTAAGTCTTGGGGACAGGGATGTGGAAATTCACCTTTAAATGTGTAACCTTTGATGTGAGCAGGGCCATCCTCTTTAAGAGGGAACTGAATTATAACCGATTGCATTCAGCAGATCAGTTATACCATCAACTCGCCATTCTAGCTTTTGGTATTCTACTGCCACCGACTGGTTGCGCTGATACAGAGTCAATTGGTTATCGTGGAGATTCAAGCCAATTACTTTCATATTTCGCTGGTCATTTAAAGTTTGGAGTATCTTCGAGATGAGATCAACAGGTAACTTGGTATTGTCTACAATCACTATATCGGGCTGTAACGTTTTAATCTGTTCAATGGCTAAATCTGGATTCGTAGCGCGACCAACAATATCTACTCCGTTTTGTTGGCTGAGCAGACTTTCGAGACCGTGCTGAAACATCAAATGGCTGGAGATAATAAAAGTTGTTTTTCTGGACATTGTTTAGGGGTAATAGAATCACCACGAGAAATTATAACATTTCCCCCCTTTAACGTCCATACCCGATTAGGCGATTTTATCCCCTCTTAATAGCCCATGTGGGCGAGTAAATGCTAACTTCTCATCGCTGGAGTTAAACGGAGGGACCGCTGGTCTGTCGCAGGTGTCTCTTCCTGGTAGCGAAACTGGCTCATGTAGAGGTCGTAATAGAAGCCCTGGCGGGCCAGCAGATCGGTGTGAGTGCCGCGCTCGATAATCTCTCCCTGGTTCAGCACCAAAACCTGGTCGGCGGTGCGAATGGTGCTTAAACGGTGAGCAATCACAAAGCTGGTCCGGCCGCGCAGCAGGTCGTCCAAAGCCGTTTGGATCAACCGTTCGGTCCGGGTGTCTACGCTGGAGGTAGCCTCATCTAAAATCAGGATGCGCGGATTTGCCAGGGCCGCCCGAGCGATAGCCAGAAGTTGGCGCTGTCCCTGGCTCAACCCGCTGCCGCGCTCGCCCAGAACGGTTTGGTAGCCTTCCGGCAGGCGTTCGATAAACTGGTCGGCCCGGGCCAGCCTGGCGGCGGCCATTACCTCGTCGTCGCTGGCCGAAGGCCGGCCAAAGCGAATATTTTCCAACACCGTATCGCTGAATAAAAAGGTGTCTTGCAAGACCACGCCAATTTGCTGGCGCAGGCTGGCCGCCGTCACATCGCGGACATCCAGACCATCAATCAGAACTGCTCCGGCAGTTACGTCGTAGAAGCGGGGAATGAGGTTGATGATCGTGGTTTTACCGGCTCCGGTTGGGCCGACAATGGCAATCGTCTGGCCTGGCTCGGTGGTCAGGCTGACATTTTTTAGAACCGGCTCGCCCGGTTTGTAGGCCGCCGAGACGTTGACCAACTCCACTTTCCCCTGGATCGGCGGCATAGGCCGGGCAGCGGGTTTGTCTTGCACTTGTGGAATCTCATCCAACAGGTCAAAGATACGTTCTCCCCCGGCGACGGCGTTTTGAACATTGGTCCAGAGCACCGAGATTTGCTGAATCGGCTGATTGAAACGCTGCATGTAAGTCAGAAAGGTGATGACAATCCCCAGGGAAATTGCACTGCCAAAGAGGGTTCCGTTGCCCAGCAAGGCCAGCCCTCCGGCGCCCGTCACGATGACCAGAGCCAGGTAGCCCAGCGCCTCCAGGGTCGGGGCCAGGGCGCTGGTAAAGGCCACAGCGCGAATATTGGCGTCGCGGTTAGCCGCATTGGTCACCCTGAAATTCTCAATGTTTTCCTCGGCCCGATTGAACGCCTGCACTTCACGCACCGCCGAAATGCTCTCCTGAAGCTCAGCATTGACGCTGCCCATCTCAGTCCGGGTGCGGCGGAAAGCTTTGCGGGCCTGGTCAGAAAACCAGAGCGTTGCCCCAATCATGAGCGGGACAATGGCCAGGCTCAACAGGGCGTAAGGGACGCTTTTAACCAGCATGTTGTAGGCAATCCAAAGCAGCAGCAGTATGCCGCTAAAAACATTGATCAGGGCAAAGTTAAAGGCTTGGCCAATGGTTTCGGAGTCGTTGGTAATCCGGCTCATCAGGTCGCCGACTTCCTTTTCGGCGTAATACCCCAACGAGAGCGCATGCAAATGCTGGAAGACATCTTCTCGCATCGCTCGCAAGACGTGCTGGCCGATCCAGGCCATCAGGAAGAAGGTTAAACCTGTCAACAGGGCGCCTAACACATACAGACCGACAATACGCAAAACTAAACCACCCAATCCGGTCAATTTTTGTTCGGCGCTTAAAGCGGTGGGGCTGGACTCATACCAGCAGTTGTTTTCGGCAGTCTCCTGGAAATTTTCTGCGCCAGGAAAGCTGCTCAGCACGTTGGCTGCTGGCTGGCTCAGGTAACAATCCACCGCCTGGCCGATCAACTCCGGGGAAGCCACCTGAGTCCAGGTAGAGCCGATGACCAGCAGGGCACTCAACGTTAAAAGCGGCCAATAGGGCTGGAAATAATGGCCAAACCGGGCCAGCGTTTCGGCTACATTTTTCGGCTTGAGGGTATCTTGACTCATGATCCGGCGCAGGCCGTCTTGTCCACCAAACATAGCAATTCTCCCTGAAAATAGTAAACAGTAAGCAGTAGACAGTAGACAGGGGTAATACATCCCTGCTCCTTTGCTACCTTGCTACCTTTCGAACATCCCTTAAAGAAACCTAAACTGAAGCTGGCTCCAAATTCTGGAATTCTTCTACCGCGTCGTCCACCAATTGCGAATTGTAAATGTCGGCATAAATAGGACTGTTCTCGATCAACTCGGCATGACGGCCCCGCGCAGCTATCTGGCCCTTATCTAACACCAAAATCTGGTCGGCATTCACAACGGTGCTAATGCGCTGAGCGATGACAAAGCTGGTCCGACCTTGCATTAAGTGGTCGAGGGCGTGTTGAATCTTGGTCTCAGTGGCCAAATCAACACTGCTGGTCGAGTCGTCCAGGATGAGCAGGCGGGGGTTGAGGAGCAGAGCCCGGGCAATGGCCAGGCGCTGTTTCTGCCCGCCGCTCAGCGTGCTGCCCCGCTCGCCAACGGGCGTATGGTAGCCTTGCGGAAAGGCCGTAATGAAATCGTGGGCCGCCGCAGCTTTAGCAGCCTCGATAATTTCTTCTTGGGTCGCCTCAGGCTTGCCAAAAGCAATGTTGTCGCGAATCGTCCCGCTGAAGAGGGTTGTTTCCTGCAGGACAATGCCAATTTGCGAGCGCAGCGAGTCAAGCGTTACATCTCGCACATCGTAACCGTCAATCCGCACGCTGCCCTCCGAGGCGTCATAGAAACGAGGAAGGAGATTAATAATGCTCGTTTTGCCTGATCCCGTGGCTCCCAACAGGGCAACGGTCTGGCCCGGCTCGGCCTCAAAACTGATGCGGCGCAGCACCGGTTCTCCGCTGTTGAAGTAGCGAAATGAGACGTTTTCAAAAGTGACTTTGCCCTGGATAGACGGAAGAATGACTGCGCCGGGTTTATCGGTTACATCGTTTTTGGCGTCGAGAATTTCAAAAATCCGTTCAGCCGAGGCAGAAGCCTGGCCCATTTGGGTAATAATGATGCCAAATTGGGCCAGCGGCAGGAAGAGGTAGATCAAGTAAAGGCTAAATTCCTGCCACTCGCCCAGGGTCAGCGTGCCGCCAATGATTTGCCGCCCGCCAAAGTAGAGGACTGCGGCCTGTCCCAGGCTGGCTATCAGGAAGATGAGGGGAAACAACAAGGTAAAGAGCCGCGCCACCGTGATTTGTTGGGCCAGCAGCGCATCGGCGGCCTGGTTGAACTTGACCTGCTCGCTCTGTTCGCGGGCAAAGGCTTTGATTACTTTGATGCCGGCCAGGTTTTCTTGCAGTACGGTGTTGAGGGCGGACAGTTTGGCTTGCACCAAGCCAAACATAGGCTGGCTGGCCGAGCCAAAAAACATAAATAGTATCAGCGTAATCGGCAGAATGGGCAAGACGACCAGGGCCAGCCAGAGATTGGTGGTGAACAAAAGCACCAGGGTTCCTCCTAGCAGCAACAAGGCTTGAACCAGAAACATCAAGCCCTGCCCAATGAAGAGACGCACCTTTTCTACATCATCGGTCGCCCGGACCATCAATTGGCCGGTGCGGTTGCGGTCGTGATAGGAAAAAGAGAGGCGCTGAATTTTGGCAAACAAATCATTGCGCAGATCAAAGGCGACGCTCTGCGAGTTGCGTTCGGCAACGAAGACTTGCAGGAAGGCGAAGACCCCCCGCATAACGGCAAAAATGACAACAGCCAGGCCAGTCGTGATCAGGGTGCGTTGAATATCGGCGGGACCGGCCAGCAGTTGTTCTCTGTTCATACCTAATTGGGCCAGTAGCACCGGCAGAACATTAGGGGGAATTTGACCCAAGTTTGGAGCCAGGGTTTTAGCCATGACTCCTCGGGTGATGGCATCAATAATCTGGCCGATGAGCCGGGGCACGGCCAGTTGGGAAAGGGTGGCAATTACCAGGAATAAATAGGGCAGAATCGCCGTGTACTTGTAGCGGGTCAGATAAACAATGGCCCGTTTAAGCCCGCTGTAATCGGGCTTGGCAGAACGACGGCGCGATGAGTTAAACAAGAGGACACCTCCAACTACGTTTGTCAGGCAGAGTACAACAGCTATTTTAAACCTGGGTCTACGGTTCGGGCGGCCTGAGTCAGGTCGCCCAGCGCGGTGATAATATTGGCCTGTTGTTCGGGAGTTAAAGCAATCGTCAGCTCTTCCAGCCAGCGGCGGCGGGCCTCGATGCTTTGCTCAATCAATGACCGGCCGGCAGCGGTCAGAGCCAGTTGCTTGACTCTCCGGTCGTGGGGATCTTCCGTGCGCTCCAGGAAACCCTGTTGCACCAGGCGCTGCACCATTTGGCTGGTGGCGGCGTTGGTGATACCCAGGTGGTCACTCACAGTAGAGATGTCGCAAGAGCCAGTGTGATACAGGCGCATGAGGGTGTTAAGCTGAGTCATCGAGAGACCGGTTTCTTTGATGAAATGGATAAAGTCGCACATCGAGCGGCGCATAAATAGTTCTGCCCATTCCCGCAGAGCGGCTGAAAATTGTGTGTTAGACGACATAGTTAAGTCCACTAAATATTTAAGTGCTTTTAACTATATCAGGTACTTTACCGGTTAGCAAATGTGTTTTAGAAATTTGGCTGAAAAGAGCAAGAGGAGTTTAGTATTAGAAAGTCATACGCAGGGGAAAAGAAAAAAAGGTCTTTTTGGCGATGACCTACTCTCCCAGAGGGTCGCCCCTCAAGTAC
>JAHDWA010000177.1 GCA_023382535.1 Anaerolineae bacterium
AACCCCTGACCTCTTGAATGCCATTCAAGCGCTCTCCCAACTGAGCTACAGCCCCTTATGTTGATAATTGATCATTGACCATTAATTATTGACAATTTTCAATAGTCAATAATCAATTCTTAATTATTAATGGTTAATCGTTGATGGAGCTGAGGGGATTCGAACCCCTGGCCTCGACAGTGCGATTGTCGCGCTCTCCCAGCTGAGCTACAGCCCCGCAGCAACGAAGACAAGTATACTCAGGTGCGATGATTTGTCAAAAAAGAAGACGGAGAGATAGAGGGTTGGAAGAATGGCAGGCTGGAAAGTTGGGTAGGAGAATTAGGGATATTCCAATCCTCCACTTTCTTCACCCACCAATCTGGCTCATGGTCCGGTTTTCGGCAAACTGGCCGTTCCGCAACTGGTGGCCGACCGGCTTGGCCCGGATGGCCCGCTCAAACAGGGTCACCAAATCCTGGTGCGACCCACCGTTGCGCAGCGTCTGCCGAAAGTCAAGCTCGCCGTCAACCAGCAGGCACATGCGCAGGCGGCCATCAGAGGTCAGGCGCATACGGTTGCAATCGTCGCAGTAGGGATTGCTGACGGGGCTGATGAAGCCAACCGTCCCCAGCGAGCCGGCCAGCCGGTAGACCCGCGCTTCTCCGTCCAGGTGGCCGTTGTTGATGGGAAATAGCGGACCCAGTTCGGCTTCAATCCGGCTTTTAACCTCGTCGCTGGAAACATAGTGCTCAAGCTGAATTTCGGTGGGGCCGGCGAAGGGCATCAACTCGATGAAGCGGATCTGCCAGGATTTCTCCAGGGTGAGCCGGGCCAGTTCAACGGCGGCATCATCGTTATAACCACGCGTAATGACGGCATTGAGTTTAAGCGGGGTAAGCCCCGCTTTTTCAGCCGCCTCAATTCCGGCCCAGGCTTTGTCGAAGGTACCCAGCCGCATAATTGTGGCAATGCTTTCTTTATTCAGGGAGTCGACGTGAATATTGACCCGTTTCAGCCCGGCGTCGGCCAGCTCCTGGGCCAGATACGGCAGGCGGTAGCCGTTGGTCGTCATCACCAGTTCCTCAACCCCTTCAACATGAGCCAGCCGCCGCACAATTTCGACGATATCCTGGCGCAGCGTCGGCTCGCCGCCGGTCAGCCGAACTTTTTTAAAGCCGACATCTACGGCTGCCCGCACCACTTTTTCCAATTCTGCCGCAGTGAGGAGTTCCGGGGCGGGGATAAAACTTAAGCCATGCATCGGCATGCAGTAGACGCAGCGCAAATTGCAGCGGTCGGTCAGGGAAAGACGTAAATAATTTATCTCTCGGCCATAACTATCTTTCACGCGGCTTCTTCTCCTTAGAAAATAGTAGTCAGCAGCCAGATAACCAGAATTGTTGGTTGTTACCTGCGACCTTGCTACCTTATTTTTACACTGATTTAACTGATTGGAGTAGTGACAAAAGGCTTGGATTATCAGCGATTTGTCATCTCTCACCCCTGCTTTATCAAAAGCGATATGCTATTATAGCATAACCCTGTTGATTAAAAAACCGGTCAGCGGGCCCCGGTTATGCTTATAATCCTTAACTGTATTTTTTCAATCAAGGCAGGTATGATACAATAGGCCGCAATCAGCGCGGCTCCAAAATCAACTCAATCGGTCTGGAAATACGATACGTACAGTGCTCGTCGGCGGTGCTCAGGCAGGCGATGCGGGTTGGGTTCGTATCAAGCATTGAGCTGATAATTTGCTTGTCAAGCAGACAAACTTCGGCGTGGTCTTTGGCAACCTGGCGATAAGGGCAGGAATAGGCGTGGATCATGTAGCCGTTTTCTTTTGCCTCCCAATCTACCACAAAGCCTTTGGTTGACAAAAAAGCGACGACCTCGTCCAGCCGTTCCTCAAAGGTTTGGTTTTCTTTGGGAGCTGGGGCTTCATTGGCTAAACGGTGAGCAATGTTGTTAAAAATTTGCCTCACCCCATCCCGGCCCAACTGCTGGGTTAATTCAACCAGCAGATAATCGGTCAAGCCGAAATAATCTTCAGGGAAAAGCTCGTCGGCCGCTTTGGTGAGCTGGTAAACCTGGGAGGGACGCCCCGGCCCGCTTTGGCGGCGAATGGCCGAAGATGTGATTAAGTTTTCAGCTTGCAGCACGTTAAGATGATGCCGCACCGCCATCGGGGTCAGGCTCACGGTTGCGGCTAATTCCTCAACGGTCGCATGCCCTTTTTCTTTGAGAAATTCTATGATCTGCTGCCGAGTTGCTTGCATGGATAGTTCTTTAGAAAGAGTTGGCTCAATTAACTTACGATCTAAAGCAATTATACCACAGTAGCAAATTCAAATCAATTTTTATTATAATAGATATAATATTTATTATCAAAAATAATTGACAAAGTTTGGGCCGCTGTGGTATAGTTGTTATGTGTGAAAAAAGGGACAAAAAAGCACGTTTGACGTTTAAGCGTTTAACGTTGAACGCAAACTTAGAGGAGGAAAAGCGTCGAAGATGACAGTAGAAGCACGCCCGATTGCTGACGAAGAAGAGATTGAAATTCCCGAGGAATTAAAGTCAAATATATTTTTGAGCAAGCTGGACAGTCTTTACAACTGGGGCCGGGCTTATTCTTTGTGGCCCCTCACCTTTGGCTTGGCCTGCTGCGCCATTGAGATGATCGCGACGGGTGCGGCGCGCTACGACCAGGATCGCTTTGGTGCAGCGTTGTATCGAGCCAGTCCGCGCCAGGCTGATTTTATGATTGTTTCGGGCACGGTAACCAAGAAGATGGTGCCACAGATTGTGCGTATCTACAACCAGATGCCGGAGCCGAAGTACGTCATCAGTATGGGCGCTTGTGCCACCGGCGGCGGCCCCTTCAAAGAAGGGTACAATGTTGTTTCCGGAATTGATAAATACATTCCAGTTGATGTGTATGTGCCCGGCTGCCCGCCCACCCCCCAAGCCCTGCTGCATGGCCTGATCAGGCTGCAAGAAAAAATCAAAGGCCAGTCTATCAAAACCGTGCCCTGGTATCGTAAAGACGAAGAGATGGGCGCTATTCCCATTCCTATATTGGGGCCGGATATTGTGGACCCGCGCCAACTGCCCCTGATTAAGGAGACCTTGAAGAAAGCCCGCCAGCAGGGGACGGCGCAGGTGGCTGATACAGGCCCCAAGCCACGCCCCAAGCGGGTTGTCAAGCCGCCCAAAGTACCCACGTGGGATACTACGCCAACCGAGCGAGCAACGGCCCTGGCCAACACCATTAACGAAGGCTTGCAGGCTCAGGCCGTCACCCCCGAAGCCGATACGCTGATTGTGGCCCCGGAGCATTTAGTCGCCTTTGGCCAGTATGTGCGTGACCAGTTGCACTATGAATTGCTCAGCAACGTGACCGGGGTAGATTATTTGGGCCGAGACGCTGACCAACGCTTTGAGGTGGTCTACCACGTCTACAGTATCAGCCAGCCCGACAAGCCGGTGCTGGTCTTCAAGGCCCGAACGCCTGAAGCCAATCCGGTACTGCCTTCGCTCTATGGTGTTTGGAAGACCTGCTACTTGCAGGAGCGTGAAGTTTACGATCTTTACGGTATTACCTTTACCGGTCACCCGAATATGAAGCGCATTCTGTTGTGGGATGATTTCCACGGCCATCCGATGCGCAAGGATTATGAAGAAGCCTACTACGAGGAGCCGGTCAAGCCCTTCACCAGCCGCTGGCCCGGCGGTCATCATGAGCGGGCCGAAGAACATAATCCCTTCAGCCATAATGTGGTTTATCCCAAGGAGTGGGACCCTGAGAAGTGGACGCCGGATAAGTTTGAAGATTACCTGGAGCATGTCATCGAAGCTCGCGATGTTAAGGATACGACCGATTTTGACAGCGACCGCATCGTCATCAACCTGGGACCGCACCACCCCAGCACCCACGGGGTGTTCCGTATGGTCGTCACTCTGGAAGGCGAAACGATTGTGGAGCTGGAACCGGTGTTGGGCTACCTGCACCGCAACCACGAGAAGATCGGTGAGCGCAACGGCTGGCTGATGAACATGCCCTTCACCGACCGGCTCGACTACTTCAACTCGATGCAGAACAACCTGGGCTATGCCCTGGCGGTCGAAAAGCTGGCTGAAATCCCGGTGCCGGAGCGAGCCGAGTATATCCGGGTGATTATGGCCGAAATGAACCGCGTTTTCAGCCATATCTCGCTGCTGGGCTTTTTGATGAACGACCTCGGCGCGCTGGCAACTCCCTTGTTTTACGCGTTTGAAACTCGCGAGCGCGTGCTTGACCTGTTTGAAGAGGCCAGCGGCTCGCGCATGATGTGCAACTACATGCGCTTCGGCGGGGTGGCTTACGACATCAGCGATGACTGGCTGAAACGAGCACAAGTAGTGACCGACAGTATGGCTCGTTCGTTGGATGAGTTGGATGGGCTGGTTACCGGCAATGAAATTGTGCTGTCACGGACCAAAGACGTCGGTTATCTCTCGGCGGAAGAGCTGATCAGCCACGGCGTCACCGGCCCCATGCTGCGCGCCGCCGGGGTCAAGTACGACATCCGCAAAGTGGAGCCGTACAGCATCTATGACCGCTTCGATTTCGACATCCCCACCCAGCCCGACAGCGATGTGTTTTGCCGTTTCTACCAGCGCATTCTCGAAGCGCGGGAGAGTCTGAAAATTCTCGACCAGGCCTTCAAGGGCATCAAAAACACGCAGCCCGGCGACATCCTGGGTGGCAAAGCTTCTTATACCATCCGCGTGCCAGCCGGCGAAGCCTATGCCCGGATTGAACACTCCAAAGGCGAGCTGGGTTACTACATTGTGAGCAACGGTTCCGGCAACCCGTGGCGCTATCGGGTGCGCTCGTCGTGTTTCATCAACCTCAATGCGCTGGCCGATATGTGCAAAGGTGGCAAGGTGGCCGATACCATTGTCACCCTGGGTGCTATTGATATTGTTTTAGGGGAGGTAGACCGCTAATGTTTGGCTTAGGAGTTGTCAAAGGATTAGGCATCACCCTTAAACATTTTATTGACACCTATGTGGACGATATAAAGTACTTCTATTTCCCCAGCAGCGCCACCAGCGCCGAAGCCTTCGCCCGGCGGCAGGGGCCGGAAGGCCGGGGTATCTTTACCGTCGAATATCCGGAGATGAAGCTGCAAACGCCGGAGAATTTCCGCTTCTTGCCGTTTTTGATCACGGATTATGACGTCCCCGCAGATAGCCCGGATTATGACCGGTCTGAAGCTCTGGAGCAGAACCGTTGTACCAGTTGCGGCATCTGCGCCAAGGTCTGCCCGCCGCAGTGCATCTGGATTGTCCGCACCGATGATCCCAAAACCGGCAAGCCCATTCCGCAGCCGGCCGAGTTTTACATTGATACCGACATCTGCATGAACTGCGGCTACTGCGCCGAGTTTTGCCCCTTCGACGCCATCAAAATGGATCACGATTTTGAATTGGCCGACTACGAACGGGAGGTCGGCCATGTACACGACCTGGACCGGCTGCTCAAGCCGATCAGTTATTACGCCGCTATCCGGCCTACCTGGAACGCCAAGGAAGAAGCCGCTCGCCGCGCCGCCGAAGAGGAAAAAGAGCGCAAAGCGGCTGAAAAGGCTGCGGCGGCTGCCGCTTCTAAAGTTGCGGAAGCCAAAGAAGTTACCACAGAAGGGGCCACTTATAAAGCTGATGCGGCCAGTGATGTAGCTGGCGCCCCTCAGCCTAAACGCTCGCCGGAGGAGATTAAGGCGATGCGTGAGGCGATGCTGGCCAAGAAACAGCAAAAGGAAATAGGGGGTGAAGCGCCGTCAGTTGATGCCGAAGCGGCCGCTCGGGCCGAAATAAAAGCCAGCGCCGGTGATGGGGCAGAGACTCCTGAAGCTAAACCCAAACGCACGCCCGAGGAAATCAAAGCTCAACGTGAGGCAATGATGGCAAAACGGGCACAGCGAGCGGCGGGGGGCGTCATCGAGGTTGAGCCTGAGGCTAAGACTGAGCCGGCGGAAGTTCAAGCTGAAACGCGCCCGCCGGTTCAGGCCCAGGCGCCAGCAGCGCCGGATGATCTAAAAGTTATCGAAGGCATCGGCCCCAGGATTGCAACCTTGCTCCAATCGGCGGGTATTACGACCTTTGCCCAGTTGGCCCAAACCGAAGTGAGCCGCCTGGAGCAACTGCTGGTGGAGGCAAATCTGCGCCGGCTGGCCGACCCGGCCACCTGGCCGGAGCAAGCCAGACTGGCGGCTGCGGGGGATTGGGAGGCTTTTAAGGTGCTGACCGAGCAGCTCAAAGGGGGCCGGCGGGTAGAGTAAGGTCCACAGACACTTGCGCCTGCCCAGAGCCGAAGGCCCCCTATGGGCAAGTGCAGGTGTAGACACAGATAATTCTTGGGAGGATAGGAGGAAGGGGAATTTGCCATTCTTCCGTCCTTCCAATCTTCCAATTTTACCAGGGGAGGAAGTCTGATGCTGACTTATATTGCTTTGGCGGTGGGTCTAATCGGTATTTTTGTGGCTTGGCGGGCTAATCGCAAAAACAGCGAGTTACAGGAGCGGATTGCCCAGGTCAACAGCCGGGTCTACAACCTGCGGCGAGAGATGCAAGAGAGCCAGGAAAAGGCCGAGCAGGAATTGATGGCTTTGAAGTTTCAACTGTTGAAAAC
>JAHDWA010000178.1 GCA_023382535.1 Anaerolineae bacterium
GCGGGTCTCGGCCGGCGAGCCAACCGGCGCTTCGACCGACGATTTTCCTCGCCCGGATGGGCTGGGAACGCAAGCCATCCAGCGCCAACGGCGGCTGCTCTCCTATGAGGAACGTAGACGTTCCATTCACCCGGCCAAGCAGGCGGCCGGGGCCAGATCCCTGGCCTGTTACCCGCTCATCGTGGCGGACGAGATTGTCGGCGTCCTTTACGTTTACCGTTGTGATGAACGCCGCTTTAGCGAGGTCGAATTGCTACTCCTGGACAACTTTGTTAACCTGGCGGCCCTGGCCATTCGTCATGGCCGGCAGGTTGGCGGGATGACCCGGGCCCTGGCCCGTAAAGTGAGCGAGATGGAAAAGCTGGGCCGGGCTTCGCGCCTGGTCAGCAGCCGGACTAACTTTGACGAAACGGTCCAGGAGATCCTGGCAATTGGCCTGGATATGACCGCCGCTCAATACGGCAGCTTTGAACTGTACGATAAAAAAAGCAACCAGTTGGTCATCAAAGCTTTGGCCGGACGGCCCGAAGGCATTGCCAGCGGGCCGCCGCTGCCGGCGAACGAGCAGAGCGTGGTCGGCTGGGTGGCCTCACGGCGGCAGTCGCTGCTCATCCCCGATTTGCAGGAGCCGCCCTGGCAGCACATTTACAAGCCCCTGCCGGTGGGACTGCCCATGCGGTCTGAACTGGCCGTTCCTTTGATCGGGACGGGCGGCGGTTTGGAAGGGGTGCTGAACATCGAAAGCCCGCTGCCCCAGGCCTTTAGCGCCGAAGATCAGCGCCTGCTGGAAGCGCTGGCCATGCAGACCGTCATCGCTCTACAGGAGATTCGCCTGCTGGACGCGCTCCAGGAGATTGTCGGGGCGCTGCTGGCGCCCGATCTCGACGAGCTGCTGCGGCTGGTGATTGACCGGGCCTGTGACCTGATTAACGTGCCGGTGGCTTCTATCTGGACCATTGCCGACGCTAACACCCTGGTTCTGCGCCAATCAACGGCCGGCCATCGCCGGGGCAGGCAGTTGCCCCTTGACCGCAGTTTGACCGGGCGGGCCATTCGCCTGCGCCAGCCCATCGCCATTGACGATGTGCGCGTCCATCCCGATTTTCATCACAAGGAGCTGGCCGTAGAGCAGGGCTGGGTTTCGTCCATTGTCGTTCCGCTCCTGATCCCTGATGAGGCGGGGCGGGCGCTGGGCAGTTTCAGCCTCTATGCGACCGAGCTGCGCGACTTTTCCGATTGGGATAAAAAATTGCTCATCTGCCTGGCCAATCACGCCGCCGTCGCCATTCAGGATGCCGAGCAACTGGCCCAATTGAAGCAGGCCCGCGAGCGCCAGGCTACGGCTGAAACGTTTGCCGCGGTCGGCGACGTGGCGGCCAACCTGCTGCACCAGCTCAACAACAAGGTGGGGGCGATCTCCGCCCGGGTGCAGGGCATTGAGGATAAATGCGCCGACGTTTTGGACACATCGCCTTATCTGGAGAATAATCTGCGCGAAATTGAGGCCAGCGCCCGGCAGGCGATGAACATTGTCCGTGAATCAATGACCCACCTGCGGCCGCTCGAACGCCAGCCGGTGAATTTGGCGCTTTGCCTGGAGCGCGCCCTGCGGCGGGCGGCGCCTCAGCCGGCCGTCAGGATTATGCAGACCGGCCTGGTCGAGCTGCCCTGCGCCCTGGCCGGGGAGCAGCAGCTTGAGATGGTCTTTTACAATTTGATTGACAACGCCCTCAAGGCGATGGACAGCCAGGGTGAACTGCGCCTGACCGGAGTATGGGCCGGCGCTGAAGTGGGGGTTATTGTGGCCGATACCGGGCCGGGCATTGCCCCCGACATTCAGCCTCATCTTTTTGAATTTGCGACGAAAGCGCAAACCCAGCAGTTGGGCTTCGGCTTATGGTGGGTCAAAACATTTGTGGATCGTTTTGGCGGGCGGGTGCAGGTTGAGAGCGCGCCGGGTCAAGGCAGCGCTTTCACGGTCTGGCTGCCCGCGGAAAAGAGCAGCTAGCTTGGCTGGCCAATCGGTTCTGGTAATCGAGGATGATCCGAACTGGCAGACCATCTTCGGCGAGATCATTGAGGATGCCGGTTTTAAGCCAAAGGTGGTGAGCAGCTATCACGAGGCCCTGGCCGCGCTGGCCGGTCAAAGTTATGCCCTGGCCGTGGTGGATATGTCCCTCTCGGAGTTGAATTACGATAACCGTGACGGCCTCAAGGTGCTCAAAAAGATCGCCGCCTCGCCGGAAACGCTTCCGGCCATCGTCGTCACCGGCTATGCCACCGTCAACCTGGCGATTGAGACGCTGGTCGAGTTAAACGCGGTCAACTTCTTTCGTAAGGACGAGTTTGACCGGCGCAAGTTTTTGCAGACGATCAAAAAAGAAGCGGTGGTCAAAAGCCAAGCTGCCTGGCAGAGCGCGCACGTTCCGGCCGGATTCATCCAGAAGGTCGAACCGGGGGTGGCGGCCCTTTTAAGCGCACGCGAGCTGGAAGTGCTCTACTTTTTGAGCCAGGGCTGGACCAATAAAGAAATCGCGGTCGAGCTGACCGTCAGCGTCAACACCATCAAAAAGCACACCCAGAACATTTTTACCCGGCTCAATGTCAATAACCGCGCCGCCGCCGTCGCCCAGGCTTTGGGCGGGGAGAAGTAGATTGGTAGATTGTAATTCAGAGTGCGCTTATTCTAACCGGGCTTAATGAGACCACGGCCTATTCGGTGTGTTCTTTTTTGTCTGGTTTATGCTGTTCCTCGGGGGACAAACTTTCGCCTCTTGAAAACGGGTCAGACTTTGGTCAGACTTTGGTCAAGCTTTTGGATACTCAATAAGGTATCTTGAGTTTGGGAGGGACGACTCATGATATTTAGACATCTCACGAAGGTCTTATTAACTGTTAGTCTCCTGGTAGGTATCCTCATAGGACTGGCTGTTTACACTTTTCCAAAAACAGCAAAAGCTCAGTCGCCGGACGGGACAAGTGCTACATTCCCCATCTTACCGGCCCAAAGCTGTGCCAACTCACCTCTCTTTATTCTTTCTTCTGTTCACGATCCGGAAGTGCCACTAAATCAGGCTTTTATCCAATGTGGACCTACCACAGTCCGGAGATACGACCTTTCTAGGGCTGCCGCTGATCGGGTTCATGCCGGTTTTATTCAATTTACCCCTCCTCTGACGGCCCAATGTACCCTTAACTTCATCAATCAATTCAATGATTTAGCGCAAACGAAGCTCAAACTTCCCCAAATTAGAAACCTCCCCGGCTGTGACCACCCCGGTGACAGCGCCATTGCCGCAGATACTCCTTCGGTCCCGGCAGTAAGCTGGATAACCCTACCTGAAGGAACTTCCCCTCCCACCAAAGTCGCTGTTCTCAATACGGGTTTTGTCGCCGCCCTGGCTCGACTGTTGCTTCAAGACCTGGGAGAACGGGTTACATTAATTGAGTTTGACTTTGACCCGGTTGTTACCGCCGCCCAATATCCGGTGCTGGTCATTCCCTCCGGCGGTTTATTTGGTCTGGAGAATTCTACCTTCCTCCGGGTACGCTTAGAGGAATATACGCGCCAGGGCGGTACGATTATCGTCCTGGCTCAACAGCATGGTTACGAATACCATTTACTGCCCGGGGGAGAAGTGAATGGCGCCGGCTGGCAAGAAGATACTGCCTGTCTCAGCGCTCCGCTTGACCTGGCCGCTCATCATCCTGCTCTATCGGGCTTCGATCATTCTCGGTTTTCTGCATCTGCCAGAGGCTATTTCATCTCGGCCCCGGCTGAAAGTATGCTCTTGCTCACGCGCACCTTTGACCATCAACCGGTCGCCCTGATTTACCCTTACGGGCAAGGGAGGGTTATGGCCACAACCCTTGCTGAAGATTGGGCCAGTGCCACCGGACAAGTCAGCCCTGATACGCACGTCTTTCTGCGCGACCTGTTGAGCTGGGCTATTAGCCGGGTTGAGATGCCGACCTTTGCTCCAGGCGAAACCATTGATCTGACTGTACCAATTACTAACAGGGGGCGGGGTCAGGCCAGCGCTATTCGCCTAACTCTGGTTAGTCCTGACCGTCGAATTGTCCAGGAGCAGGTGTTGGATAAACTTTTAGAGAAAGGCGAGGTTACACTTTTCAATTTTAAGACCACTGCCCAACCTCCTTTGGGGATCTGGCAGCTTCAGGCCACTATGTTAAACAATTTGAAATGGGCTATCACGCGCCGTTCTTCCATAACCTATTTTATCGTCGCTGACCCTTCAGCCTGGACCTCTCTCCCTCAGCTTGATGAATCAAAGTTAGCCAAGCCCATCTTAACCCAACAGGATGTAGCGATTGAGGCGGGCCTGGACAAAATGGTTTACACCACCGGCGAAACTGCTACCCTAACCCTGACCCTCACCAACCATTCAGCGGCTGCCGCCGCGTTGTACGCCCGGGTGCGCCACGGCGATTTTGAAGCAGCCCACCCCATCTCTCTAGCCAACAAAGAGGAACGGACCCTCGTTTTTACGATCCCTTCTGTTTCCACATCCCATCCTTTGGCCTACGGGATTTATGATCGGGCGTCGGAATGTGGCCTGCGTTTTAACACCCTCCCGTTTTACACGGTCAACCCAGCAGCACCCCTGGCTGTCTATCCTGATAAGCGGCTTTATCAACCGGGCGATCCGGTCCGGGTTACGGTAGTGACCCCCTATACCGGCAGCCTGCAAGTTCAAGCGCCCGGTTTCTCCCAAACTCTGACCTTGCCCGGTCACGATACCGGGTTTCAGTTCACCTTACCGCCCGATTTGCTGCGTGGCACCTATGCCCTTGACTACGCCTTGAATGGTTTATCGCACCGTGTCCCCTTTGACGTTGATGGTCCCTGGGTGCGTGTTATCGAAGCCCGCCTGCTCAATCTGCCTCATCCGGGCGATAAAGAGGTAAAGGCTGACTTGTTTCTTACCTCAGATACGCCTCTCGACCTGGCACTGCGAATGGGACTGCGCTACCCCGATGGCGCAACGAGCCAGGAGCAGGTGCAGCAAATTTCCCTGGCGGCCAATGCTCCCCAAAAGATTTCCGTCACTTTGCCCCTTTCTACCACCCAGACCGGCTTGCACCACCTTGCCTACCAACTGACCGATCCGGCCAATCCTGCCCAGGTTTATGCCACCGGCCTGGAGGAGTTTGACCTGGGAACGGTAGCTGTTTTGGCCGTGCGCACCGATCAGGGGCAGTACGTCGCCCCAACGGATGTGGTTACGAGTGAAGTCATGCTGTATGCCACAACCGCTACAACCGCCACTTTGGATTTAGACCTTGACGACGGTAATACCTGGAGCCACCCCCTCACCCTGATAACCGGCAGCAAGACCGTAACCTTTAATTTACCCGGCCTTATCCAACCCGGTTCGCGCCAATTGCAGGCCCGTGTTACGGCGCATAGACTGACGAGCGCCGCCCAAACGAATTTTGAATATGCCACAGAAGCTCCGGATTTGCAGCTTTCACTTCCTGTGTTGGAGTCCTCAATTGTGTCTGAGACGGTTAGATTGAAAACGGATGTACGCAATTTCGGCGACTTTCCCGCTGCGGCAACGACTGTGGCTTTCTGGGATGGAGACCCCAACAATGGCGGCAGCCTGATTGAAGCAGTGCCCGTACCGCCTCTGCCCGACAACGAAGGATTTACCGCAATCATCAATTGGGATTTGCACCGAAAAGCGGGCTTGCACCGTTTCTATGCTATTGCCGACAGCGAAAATACGGTGGCGGAGTATTATGAAGATAACAACATCCGTATCGGTGGGGTAAATGTGCCCAGTTTTGTTGCGGCGGTTGTCACCGACCGCCCAATTTATGACCGGGATGAGACGGTCATCATTACCACGACCCTTACCAGTCTGCGGCCTAAAGCGACCCTCAACCTATCGGCGACGACATTCATCAACTTTTTTTATGGGGACTATGACGACATTTATGCGCATACGTATGAACAGCCCATTGTGCTGCCGCCAGACAAGCAGGTGACTATCGTAACCCCCTGGATTGCCGCCAATGCCCGGGGCGGTGATTATGGCGCTCGCGTTCATGTAACCGGTGAATATGAGTACTTTGAAATAGGCGGGGATCAGGCGTTTTTTAGTATCAACCACTCCGCCAACTTTACAACCACCACGCCGGTAACCGGCACCGCGCCGTTGACAGTCACATTTATGGATCGGTCCTCACCCGTGGACGAAATCAAAACTTGGCAGTGGGATTTTGGAGATGGTGGGATGGCTACTGAGATGTACCCGACCCACGTTTACACGGGAGCCGGCAGTTACACCGTTACCTTAATCGCTAGTACAGGCCAAGTAACTTATACCGAGATTAAACCTAACTATATTCTTGTCCTGGCTCCAAAAAATAAGTGATGAGGCATAGACCCATTACATTTTTGGTTTTATCCCTTACTCAATGGTATAATCGGCCCCGGAAGGAAGGATTCGATGCCGGTAGACCTGTACGTGGGGCCGAGGCGGAA
>JAHDWA010000179.1 GCA_023382535.1 Anaerolineae bacterium
TCAGTTGGGAGAGCGCTTGAATGGCATTCAAGAGGTCAGGGGTTCGACTCCCCTCAGCTCCACACTATAATTAACAATTTTCAATTGATAATTGCCAATTGACAATTTTACGATGTAACCCTTCGACTTAGGCGGAGGGTTTTTGTTTTTTAGGAAAAATCGTTTGACTGATCTTCCATCCACTATCTTCTATCCTCTATCTTCTTCCACCTTCTTGCCCCTTCGCTGATTCTTCGGTAAAATGCCAAAAATTTGCTCAAAGGGGAGGTCTTAGATTATGGCCCTACCAAAATCCGAATTTATCTGGTTCAACGGCAAATTCGTGCCGTGGGATGAAGCTAAAATCCACGTTTTGTCCCATGTCCTGCATTACGGCACCAGTGTCTTTGAGGGCATCCGGGCTTACCAAACACCGGCAGGCCCGGCAGTGTTGGGCCTGAAGCCCCACGTTAGACGGCTGTTCAATAGCTGCAAAATTATCAATATGATGCCCCTGCCCTACACCGAGACAGAGCTGAGCCAGGCGATTGTGGATACGGTCGCCGCAAACAAGCACAATGCCTGTTACATTCGCCCCCTGGTGTTTCGTGGTTACGAGGTGTTGGGCGTTGACCCGCGCAACTGCCCCATCGAAACCATCATTGCCACCTGGGAATGGGGCACTTACCTGGGCGCCGACGCTATTGAAAAAGGCGTGGACGTGGCCGTGAGCAGTTGGCGGCGCATGGCCCCCGATACCCACCCGGCTATGGCCAAAGTGGGCGGCAACTATATCAATTCGCAGATGGTGGTCATGGAAGCCAAGCGCCACGGTTACATTGAGGGTATTGTCCTGGATGTGCAGGGGTACGTCAGCGAGGGCAGCGGCGAGAATATTTTTGTCATCATGGACGGCAAAATTTATACCCCGCCGGTGGGCAACTCGATTTTGACCGGCATTACCCGCAGTTTCGCCATGACCCTGGCCGCAGAAAAAGGCTACCCGGTCATCGAGCAGCAGATCCCGCGCGAAATGCTCTACATCGCCGACGAACTCTTCTTCACCGGCACGGCCGCCGAGATCAGCCCCATCCGCAGCGTGGATGGCGTGACGATTGGCAGCGGCTCGCGCGGTCCGATCACCGCGGACATCCAGAAGGAGTTCTTCTCCATCATCACCGGCGAAGTGCCCGACCGGCACGGCTGGCTGACCCCGGTCAAGTAAGATGGCTCAGGATCGCTCTTTTCTCGCCAGTAATGCCCAGGAAACCCGGCGGCTAACGCTTTTAGCCGCCCGCATCACCGACGCCGAATTGGCCCAGGAAATTGAAGGCGACTGGACCGTGGCCGTAGATTTTGCCCATCTGGCCTTCTGGGACCGGCGAGTATTGGCTCAAATCGAGTATTGGGAACGGCATGGAGTCAGTGACTCGCCCTACAATGCCGACGTTTTTAACGACGCGCTGCTGCCCGTTTTTCTGGCGCTCCCGCCGCGCGCCGCCGTCCACCTGGCCGTCGAAAGCGCCGGGTTGGTTGACCAAAAGCTGGAGAGCCTGTCGGATGAATTTCTGGCGGCTATGCGCAGCCTGCCCAATCCGCCCAATCTGGATCGAGGCCGGCACCGGCGCGAACACCTGGCCCAGCTTGAGCGAATTGGCATCCGGGTTTGATTTTCAGTCAAAGTCGTAAGATCAAAGGGTAGCATTTCGTCAAAGAGTGTGCTATAATCATAGCCAATGTGAAACAGAAGGTGTATTGACTCATGAATAACCGAATTTGGACCGTCGAATCCAACCCAATCGCTTTACAGGCTTTGTTGCTTAGCCTTAGTCGCAAACTTCCCCTTCCGACGGTTCCCCTTACTGGGGTTTGACGGTAATTTTGTCTACCTTTAAGAGCCGGTCGGAAGACCGGCTTTTTGTTTTAACACATAATTGTCAACAGTCAATTGTCAATTATCAATAGTCAATTTACAATAGACGGATATTTAATAGATTGAGAGACATTTTATGGCTGAAAAATACAACCCTCAAGTGATCGAGAAAAAATGGCAGCAAAAATGGGAAGCCGACGGTCTGAACCGGGCCGTGATTGATCATAACAAAGAAAAATATTACGCCATGACCATGTATCCTTACCCCAGCGGCGATTTGCACATGGGGCATTGGTACGCGATGGCCCCCAGCGACGTTCGCGCCCGTTGGATGCGCATGAAAGGCTACAACGTCCTGTTCCCCATGGGCTTCGACTCGTTTGGCCTGCCGGCTGAAAACGCGGCCATCAAGCGCGGCATCCACCCCAAGCAGTGGACGTATGCCAACATCGAGCGCATGCGCAGCCAACTACGCTCGATGGGCGCTATGTTTGATTGGGAGCGCGAAGCTGTCACCTCCGACCCCAGCTACTACAAGTGGACCCAGTGGTTCTTTTTGAAATTGTACGATATGGGTCTGGCTTACAAAACTATGGCCCCGGTGGATTTTTGTCCCACCTGCAACACCACCCTGGCCCGCGAGCAGGTCTGGGGCGAAGACCGTCACTGCGAGCGCTGCGGCACGCCGGTCATTAAAAAGGATTTGAACCAGTGGTTCTTCAAAATCACCGACTACGCCGACGAGCTGCTGGACTTTTCCCGCCTGCACTGGCCGGAGCGCGTCCGCGCCATGCAGAAAAACTGGATTGGCCGCAGCGAGGGCGCGGAAGTGGTTTTCAAAACCGAGCAGGGCGGCCATGAGATTCCGATTTTCACCACCCGGCCCGACACGCTGTGGGGCGCGACTTTTATGGTCCTGGCCCCGGAGCATCCGCTGGTGGCGACCTTGACCAGCGACGAGCAGCGTGCCGCGGTCGAAGCTTACGTGACTCAAGCGACCCGCCAGACCGAGATTGACCGGCTGGCCATGGATAAAGAGAAAACCGGCGTCTTTATCGGTGCGTATGCCATCAACCCGGTTAACAACGAGCGCATTCCCATCTGGATTGCCGACTATGTTTTGATGACCTACGGCACCGGAGCGATTATGGCCGTGCCCTGCGGCGACGAGCGCGACTTCGAGTTTGCCCAAAAATACAGTCTGCCCATCCCAGTTGTGGTAGCGCCCAAAGGGTGGGACGGCCAACCTTTTAAGGAAGCCTACACCGAGCCGGGGACGATGGTCAACAGTGGTTCCTTCACCGGCTTCGCCACTATCGGCAAATACAGCCTGGCCGAGTGGACGCCCGAACTGGCCGAACAGTACGGTCTGCCCGCCCATCTGACCCCTGAAACGGAGGGCCGGGTGGCGGTAACCCGCTGGCTGGAAGCACAGGGCATCGGCAAATTTGCCGTGACCTACCGCCTGCGCGACTGGCTGATCAGCCGCCAGCGTTACTGGGGCGCGCCCATTCCGATGATCACCTGCCCGGCCTGTGGCATTGTGCCCGTGCCATACGGTGATTTGCCGGTCGAACTGCCGGAGGATGTCCACTTTATGCCTACCGGCGAGTCGCCGCTGAAGTTCCATGAAGGATTCCGCCATGTGAAGTGCCCCCAGTGCGGCGCTGAGGATGCCGAGCGCGAAACCGACACGATGGACACCTTTATGTGCTCAAGCTGGTACCAGTACGCCTACATGGACCCGCATTGGAAAGACGGCCAGCGGCTGTCGGCAGATGACATGCCCTTTAACCCGGTTGAAGGCGATTACTGGCTGCCAGTTGACCAGTATACCGGCGGCATCGAGCATGCGACCATGCACCTGCTGTACACCCGCTTCTTCACCAAAGCGATGCATGATATGGGCCTGGTCCCCTTTGACGAGCCGATGAACGCCCTGTTCAACCAGGGCATCATCCTGGGCGAAGACCGGGAGAAGATGAGCAAAAGCCGGGGCAATGTGGTTGCGCCCGACGATTTGGTGCAAGCTTATGGGGCCGATACCGTGCGCGGCTACCTGATGTTCGGCTTCCGCTGGGATCAGGGCGGACCGTGGGACAGCAAAGGCATTCTGGGGGTGCAGCGGTTCCTGGAAAGAGTGTGGGATTTGGTGACGAGTGAGGCAAAGCCGCGCGGAGGCGCGGAGGCGACAGAGACGCAACTGCGCGACCTGCGCCGGAAGCAGCACCAGGCCATTCGCCGGGTCACCCAGGACATCCAGGATTTCAGTTTCAATACGATGGTGGCCGGGTTGATGGAGTATAGCAATGCCTTGAATGCCATCCGCACGGCTGCGCCGGGTGTGGTTAACCAGCCGGCCTGGAGTGAGGCCATTCGCACCCTGGTGCTGCTGCTGGCGCCCGGTTTCCCCCATATTGCCGAGGAATTGTGGGCCAAGCTGGGCCAGCCTTACAGCGTTCACCGGCAAAGCTGGCCGGACTGGGATGAGGAGCTGGCTAAAGAGGACACGGTCGAGATTGCGGTCCAGATCAACGGCAAGGTCCGCGACAAAATTGAAGTCCCTACGGATATTGAAGAGGCTGAGGCTAAGGCTAAGGCATTGGCTACTGATGGCGCTCAACGATACTCGGAAGGAAAAACACCACTAAAGGTGATTTACGTGCCGGGCCGGCTGGTCAATATCGTGGTCAAGTGATGTCTACTATTATCCACTTGGTCCGCCACGGGCGCATTCCCAATTATGACGCCGACCAACCCCTGACCGCCGAGGGCCGGGCGGAAGCTCTGACCGTCGGACGCGGGTTGGCGGCTTCCATCAGGCCGGGTGAGACCATTCGCTTCTGCAGCAGCCCGGCCCGCCGCGCCCGTGAAACGGCCAAGTTTCTCTGTGAGGGGCTGGGCCTGGTGCTGGCGGAGATGAAGGTATTAGCCGCGATCAGTCTGCCGGTTGAGGTAGATGACCGGCTGCAAAACAACCAGTTTTATCTAAACGGCTCCAGCTACGATCCGATGCTGCCCCTGTTAGATATGGGCCGCTGGCGCTTGCACGAACAGCCCTCGCCCGAAAATCAGGCCTTTGTGGACCTTCAAACCGGATTTTGGGGTGCGCCTGACCCGGTGGCTTACTGGCTGGCGCATCCGCACCCGTTGGCCGAGCCTCCGGAAGCGGTGGCCGAGCGGGTTCGAGCTTGTCTCGTCGAGCGCCTGAGTGAAACGACTTCCGGCAGTTCCCTCCGCCGCGATATTTGCGTGACTCATTCGGCTAATTTGCGGGCCTTTCTGCGGCATGTCTTTGGCCAAGACCTCGGCGCACCGGCATTTAACAGCATGCTGACGATAAACCAGGGGCAGGTGGAGTATCAAGGTCAAATTGGAAAGTTTCAATGAAAACACCCTCATCAACTTCCCCCAAACGGAACCGCAAACGGACCCTAGCCATCGAGACGGCGTTAAATGTCCTTGAGAATGAGCGCCGCTATGTGGCCAAGGAATTACACGACGGTGTCGCCCAGACGACGCTGCAATTGGGCTTGCAGGCCGGGATTTGTCGCAAATTGTTAGAGCGGGGCAACCTGGAGATGTTAGGCCAGGAACTTGTCGCCCTGGAGGGCCGTCTCCAACTGGCCTCGGCTCAAGTTCGCGAGGTCATCGCCGATATGCGCCCCCCCCGGCTTGAAGCAGAAGCGCCGGTGAGTGAATATCTGCAAGCGGCCATCAAGACCCACCGGGAACGAGGCGGCGCTCCCGTTGAAATTCAGCTCAACCTGCCGGACCAGATACTCCGGCTTTCCGCTGTCCAAAAGTTGACCTTAACCCGTATTGTTCAAGAAGCGCTGCTGAATATTCGCAAGCATGCCCGGGCCAAACATGTCCGCTTGGGTCTCGACGCTGACTCCGACAGTGTTTACCTGGTCATTGCCGATGATGGCAAAGGGTTTGATCCGGCTGAAGTTGAAGCACTGCCGGTTGATCGGAGGGGAGCCGGGCTGGCCAGTCTGCGGGCGCGGGCCGAGGCGTTAGGCGGGACACTCACCCTTGGCAGGGACACCAGCGGGGCATGGACCGAAGTGAAGGTAACCTGGCCCAAGTAATGAGATGTCCGGGGCAAAATAAAACTGCCCGTCTCTACGAATTGACCGAAAAAAAAAGAGATGGGCAGTTAACCATTGACAATTGAACCCTGACTATTATCTACACTTTTACCCACAGATACAATTTATGACCCTCTTCCACAGCTTCCCAGCGTATCGCTAAAATATCAAGCTCACCCCGCGAACCCTCGCCGGTAGGAAAATCGAGGCGGGCGGGACGGCCTTCACCCCAGGCATGCTGGCAGCGCTCGACCAGTTTTGGGCCGTTAAAAGCACGCATCTCGCACATCGCTACATTGCTGCTATCCGATCCTTCCAGAACGCTCAACGGCCACCCATTGTCCACATCCCGAAATTCGGGCGGGGGGCCTTCGACAATGGTAATATAAGCGGGCTTCTGTTGCTCCATGTATCTGTCACCTATCAGGGATGTTGTCAACTTTAAGGTAAAGTTT
>JAHDWA010000180.1 GCA_023382535.1 Anaerolineae bacterium
GGTTATATGGTTGTTAATGTTCGATCTTTGCGAAACGATCTATTGACGTATGACAAATAAGCCGTAGCCGCCGATGGCCAGCCGGAACAAGTCGCTGTTCTCCTGCCGGCTGCACGTCTGCGCCTCGCCCTGGGCATCTACTAAAATAAATGACTCGACATCGGCGATGAGAGGCGGCATTTTTAGCCCCCGGCCATGCCCATTCGCCGCCAGCGAGCCGCCGAGGCTGATCCGATCTGCGCCGGTTTGCTTCTGGGCGATGCCCCACTGCTGCGGCCAGGGCTTTCCTTTTTGAATTTCAACGAGATAGCCAATGAGGTCCGGCCACTGGATGCCGGCTTCCACTTCGATCAGACCTGCCGCCGGGTCGAAATTCAAGACCCGGTTCAGCCGGGTTGTGTCCAGCAGCACCGCACCTGCGGCGAACTGCTGCCCGCCCATGGCGTGCCGCCCCCCGGCGATACAGATGGGTTTTCCTTGTTCAGACGCGCGGTGGATAGTCGCCTGGATCGCGGCCAGCGAGTCAACCGGGACAATCTCGGCCACTTGGGTGGGGTTGAGTTGGGAGTGAATATCGTTGACGATGAGATTCGTTTGAATAGGCATAGTCGCGCTCCCTGGTCAATCGGTAAAAATGATCCCTGAGATTATACCAGTGAGGGGGAGGCGACGTCACCTATCCAAAGTTAGGTTAGAAGCAGGTCATGCTTAAAGCGTGACCTGCTTTGCTTAAGGATACACCCGCCCCAGCGTTCGCGGGAAGGGGTTGGTCTCCCTTACGTGGTGGATGCCGGCAATCCAGGCGACCGTCCGCTCGACGCCGAGGCCGAAGCCGCTGTGGGGCACGCTGCCGTAGCGGCGCAGGTCAATATACCATTTGAAGGCTTCGGGCGGCAATTTGTGCTGGTGGATGCGCTCCAGCAGCAGGGCGGGGTCGCTGATGCGCTCGCTGCCGCCGGTGATTTCGCCGTAGCCTTCGGGGGCGAGCATGTCCACACTTTTGCACACCTCCGGGCGGCCCGGCCAGGGTTCCATGTAGAACGCTTTGGCAATGGTGGGAAAGCCGTAGACGAAGATGGGCTTGTCAAACTGTTTGGTCAGCGCCGTTTCGTGGGGGCTGCCAAAATCCTGGCCCCACTCGATGTTGAGGAGTTCTTTCTGCTCCGGGTCGTCAGTTTCAGCCTGGACCTGTTGAATGCGGGTCACGGCTTCGTCGTAAGAGATGCGCGGGAAGGGAGGCGTCACCTTTTCCAGCACGCTGAAATCCCGCTCCAGCACCTTTAGCTCATTGGCCCGTTCTTCCATACAGCGCTGGACCAGGTAGCTGACAAATTCCTCCTCCATGGCCATCAAGCCGTCCAGGTCGCAGAAGGCCATTTCCGGCTCCAGCATCCAGAACTCGGTCATGTGGCGGCGGGTCTTGCTCTTTTCGGCGCGGAAGGTCGGCCCAAAGCAGTAGACCTTGCCAAAAGAGTAGATGTTGGCCTCGTTGTAAAGCTGACCGGTTTGGGCCAGGTAAACCTTATCGCCAAAGTAATCCACCTCAAAGAGGGTGGTCGTGCCCTCGCCCGCCGCCGGGGTGAGGATGGGGGTGGACATCTCGACGTAGTCGTGGCTGTCCAGCCAATCGCGGCAGGCCCGCATGACCGTGGCCCGCAGGCGCAGGACCGCCCACTGCAAGCGGCTGCGAATCCAGAGATGGCGATTTTCCAGCAGAAATTCGACCCCGTGCTCTTTGGGCGTAATCGGGTATTCCTCGGCAATCTGCACGACCTGCAAATTGTTGGCGTCAATCTCATAACCGCCCGGCACCCCCGGCGCGCGCGGATTCTCTTTGACCGTGCCGGCCACAATCAGGGATGACTCCTGGGTCAGCCGCTTACCGGCTTCAAAGAGTTCATCCGGCACATTGCCGCGAAAGAGCACGGCCTGCATAATGCCCGTGCCGTCGCGCACCTGGAGAAACTGCAATTTACCTTTGTCGGTGCGGGCGTAGAGCCAGCCTTGGATCGTCACTTCCTGGCCCACGTAGTGGGCGATGTTTTGGATGGATACAATGTTGCTCATCTAAAATCTCCTTTTACTGATCTTTCGGCCACTCCGCCCCGTCGTAGTAGCGCGTGCCGCGATGGCCTTTTTTGGGAATCGGCGCGGCCAGCCGCTCCCCCGGCGCTGCAACGATAATCAATGTGCGCGGCTGGCCCGACTCCGGATTGACCATGCCCTCGATGAATTGCTTGATCTTGAGCCGGCCCACCAACTGGTCGTTGAAAATGGTGTAAACGTAATCACCCACCTTCAATTTGGACGGTTTTCCCTTCATGTGAAACTCGTATTCGGCCAGAGAGCCGTCGTACAAGGTGTTGACCGTTTCGAGGCCATCCTGGGCCGGAATGGTTTTGCTGATACCAAAACTCATAAGCCTTAAACTCCTGTCGGCAGGAAAAAGAAAGCAATACCGATAATCACATAAACCCCCAACAACTGCACCCCTTCCAGCCAGTTGCTCTCGCCGTCCAGGGCAATCAAGGCGGCGATGAGCGAGGCGGCAAAGAGGGCGATGAGTTCAAACACGTTAAAGGTCAAGGTCAGCGGGTGGCCCAGGGCCAGGCTGATAAAGACCAGCAGCGGGGCGACAAACAGGGCCACCTGCAAACTGGAGCCGAGCGAAATGGCCAGCGACAGCTCCATTTTATTTTTCAAGGCCATCTGGATGGCGACAACGTGCTCCGCTACATTGCCGACCAGCGGAATGAGGATGATGCCCAGAAAGAATTCGGTAATGCCCAGTTCCTCAACCACCGGCTCCACCGCGCCGACCAGGACCTCGCTCAGATAGGCGATAGCTACCGTGGCGGCAATCAGCACAATCACCGCCGTGCGCAGGCTCCACTCAGGCGGGTGGTGTTCGTGGGCCTCAACTAGCTCGTCGCGGGTGTCGGCTAATCTGAAAGAGAAAACAATGCTCAGGGCATAGACGGCCAGCATGACCACCGACGCGCCCAGGCTCAAATATTCCACCCCGGCATGGTCAACCCGGTCAATCGTGTAGTTAAAAAGCGATGGAACCGCCAGCGCAATCAGAGCCAGGATCAGCATGGTCGAATTGACCCCGGCCTGCCGCCGGTCAAAGGTTTGGATGCCAAATTTAAAGCCGCCCAGGAGCACGCTGAAGCCCAAAATTAAGAGGAGATTCCCCAGAATGGAGCCGGTAATTGAAGCCAGAACCAGTTCCAGCAGTCCTTCCTGAATCGCGACAATGCTGATAATCAACTCGGCGGCGTTGCCCAGGGTGGCGTTCAAGAGGCCGCCCAGCTTGGGGCCGGTATAAACGGCCAATTCTTCGGTGGCTTTGCCCATAAAACCGGCCAGGGGCACCACTCCCAGCGCCGCTGTAAAAAAGATGATCACCGGCGACCAATGAAAAATCTCGGCCAGCACGGCGATCACTGCAAAAACAAGTAAGCCGTAGTTGAGATATTTCACGTGTGAATTCCCTCGTTGTTGGATTAAGTGCGCTGCCATATAGTACACCGAAAATAGGGCTGATGCAATCTCGTTCCCAAACTGACGCGAAGCGTGGGAACGAGATTGCAAGCTACAAGGCTCTCACTGCTCCGGTGATCAGCCGTTGGTCCTTGACAATCTTTCTAACTTTTGCTAAAAGCCCCCTCTTTGCTTTATGATAGGCTCTCGATGGTATCCCAAGCGCGAATCGCCCCTTCCCTCATAAGCTGGCAGCGCCTGCTGCTTTTATTATCCTGGCCCTGGGAACTGATTCCCTTGCTCGGCACGTTTGCCTGGCTCTACTGGCAGACCATGCCGCCAGGGATTAGCTCATGGATAATCGAAGGCTGGGATTCGGCCGTATTGCAGATTACCGGCAGCACCTGGGGCGTCCCCCACTCCCCCGGTTACCCCCTCTACACCATCTTGACTAACATTTTTGTACGGCTGGCTGGCCTGCTGCCGGGGTTGTCGGCCACCTCGGTTGTCTGGCGCGTTACTTTTTGGTCAACGACCACCAGCTTGCTGACCCTGGTTTTTCTCTACTTTACCGTTTGGAAACTCAGCCGGGATCGCGTGGCGGCTTTGCTGGCCAGCTCTATCCTGGGGTGCAGCTTTATCTTCTGGCGCGGCGCGATTATGGCCGAAGTTTACAGTCTGAATGTCTTTATTTTTGTCTTTACCTATTGGCTGGCTCTGATCTGGGAAGATGACCCCCAGGATCAACGGCTTTTTGCCCTGGGGCTTGCCGTTGGGGCCGGGCTGGTTCACCACCGGACGGCTTTTATCCTGCCGCCGACCGTCGCCTTGTGGGTTCTGATCAAAACAATTTCCGAAACCGACCGGGGGCGGGGTTGGATCCTCATCCTGCTGTTTCGTTGGGCTGTCTTGGTCATAGCCGCCTTAATTCCTTTGCTGACGTACCTCTACCTGCCCTGGGCGGCTCACTACCGGGTGGGCCAAACCTGGCTGTATGCCAACACGTCGGATTGGAACACTTTTTGGTTCGTCGTTTTTACCCGCGAATGGTGGGGCCTGGTCGAAATGCCCGCTACGCTGGCGGCTTGGGGCCGGGCGCTGTCTGATTTGTTCCGCCAGCAGGCCGACCAGATTACTGCACCGGGCGTTATATTGGGGTTCATCGGCCTGCTGACGACGGGCCGCCGCTGGCTCTTGTTTGGTCCGCCCCTGCTGGCCCTGACTTTGTTTGGGATGGTTTATAAAGTGGCCGACCTGGACAGTATGCTCATCCCGCTGACCCTGACCCTGTGTATTGGCCTGGGCGCGCTGGCTGGTTGGGTGATAAACTGGGTGGTGGGAGCTATCCGCATTAAGGGGGAAGCCATCCGTGACCGCTGGCTGCGGGTTACGGTCCGGCTGGCCCTGTCATTGGGACTGGCTCTCGGCGTTTACGCCGTCTTCCGCCCGCTGGCGGTGGCCAATTACCAGGAGGTTGATTTAAGCGGCGACTGGCAGGCTGAAGATTTAGTCGAAGAGGTGGTCGCCATTGCCAGCGCCGGCACCCCCTTGACGATTATCGGCCAGGATAACAGCGTGCTGCCGGATTTTATCTATACCGAGGTGGTTTTGGGCCAGCCGGTCGAGCCGCTTTCGACGACCAGCCTCAGCCGCATGCCGGAAGAGGCCAGTATCGCCTTGCTGCAAGACCGTTTTAAGCAGGGGCAGCGGGTGCTGGTAGATATTGAAACGATTGATTTGAATTTTATTCCCTGGCTGTCCCGGGCGACCAGAACCGGCCAGATTTTTTTAGCTCCGACCGGCCATCCCTATCTGTGGGAACTGCTGCCCCGGCCTATGCCCATGGTGCTGCCGGAAAAAGAAGCCTGGACGCAAATCCCACCCGGCCAGTTTTTGGACGGCCAGGCTTCGATCATCGCCTACCATGAGCGGATTGTTCGCAAGCGCACCGGCTGTTTTTTGCGGCTGACCCTCTTCTGGCGGGTCGAGCAGGCGCTGGATCAGGATTATTTTGTGGCGGTGCAGCCCTTGGGCGGCGAAACGGTGCTGGACAAAAACGACCATCTGGGTCTGATGCGCGGGTACCTGCCTACCTCCCAAATTCAGCCCGGCGAAATTGTCCGCGACGAAGTGGACATGCTCATCCGCCAGCCGGCGGCCCTGCCGGGGGTGAACCTGGTGGTCAATCTTTACCAGGTCAAGGATAACCAGTACCCTACCTTTGGCGAAGTAACCCTGCCGATCAGCGTTGATCCCAACGGCTGTAAATGAAATAGAGTCGATTACCTGTCATTCTGAACGGAGCGAAGCGAAGTACCCAAAGGGTATAATAATGAAGAATCTCCTAAGCGATTGATTTTGCGAGAAGTTTCGAGGGATTCTTCGCCCCCTCCGGTCGCTCAGAATGACCTGGAATGTTGGATTTTAAATTGATGTCAGTTACTACTAATCAACCCGACGGCCTATATCTTTCAACTCAGGCAACTTTGCGCCAACTGCTCGAAGACGAACCCCTGCCCACCTTCGCCGACGGTTTAGTGCACGCCGCGCTCGTCGAAACCTGCCACCTGCAACCTGCCACCTGCAACCTGTCTCTGGCCGAAGCCCTGCATGACGCCGGTGGCCCGGGAACCTATCCTCTGTTAACGGCGCTGCTGGCCCTGGACGCCGAGGTCCACACCCAGCTTGGCGAAGACCGGCGGGTCTTGCCCCTGCCCGCTTTTCTGAGCTACCGCCCCAGCCTGCCGCCGGACAAAGTTCCACCGGAGGGTGTGCGCCTGCCGCCCCTTAATCCGGGGGGACGCTATACCTTCGCCGTTTCCGGGGATGGGGCCTGGCTGGCCGTCCGGCTGGATTTGCACGAGAGGCTGCGCGTG
>JAHDWA010000181.1 GCA_023382535.1 Anaerolineae bacterium
CTATTGGGAGAGCAATGGGCAGATCATCCGGCGGGTGAACATTCCCGCCTAATTGTAGCAATTCATCGTGACAACTAAAGATGGCAATCTCCTCAAAAATGGGATGACTTTAGCGGCAGAGCTGTGGTATACTTTCTTTACCTTAATGACAGGGTATTGATGGTGCTGATTACGCTAACCACCCTTAAACTTGGCCTGCTCTTTTTTTGGGCCGCCTGGTTCTCTCTGGTGTTCTTGACCAATCTCTGTGCCGGTCTGAAGGCGCTGGGAGTCTTGCCGGAGCCGTGGCGCTTCGCTTCCAAAAACTACCAGGCCATCCGGGACGCCACGGAAAGTTATGCCGCGCCGGGTTGGCTGCCGGGCCTTCTTTTTGCCGGAGTGATCCTGTGGCAGGGTCTGGCCGTTTTTTTGTTCTGGCAGGCCGCACTCCACTCGCTCCAATCCGGCATGCTCGATCTGGATGCGGCAACCCCGGCCTTTGCCATCAGTTTGGGCCTGTGGGCCGCCTTCATGCTCGCCGACGAGATTTTCAAGGTCTATGATGGCGAAAGCACCCACCTGCTCATTTTTCTGGTCCAGTTAGTTACCCTGGTCAGCCTGTATATTTTACCCGCCTAAGCAAAAAGAGCTGACCGCAAGACCAGCTCCATCTGTCAGTGAGACTCCAGGCGTTTTAGAAACGCCTGGAGTCCTTTTGTTGCCTAATTGATCGTCACCGGCTGAACAGCCGTGTTAATCAGACCATCGTTATCCGTAAGAGTTAAGGTGACGGTATAAACGCCGGTTTGAGTGTAGCTGTGGGTTATCTGCGGCAGGGCGCTGTTTTCCACCAGGCCGTCGCCAAAACTCCAGGAGTAGTTGGCAATCTGGCCGTCAGGATCGTTGGAACCAGCGGCGTCAAAGGTCAAGCTTTGACCCACCGTCCCGGCGCTCGGCGCACTCAGGGCCACGTTGGGCGGCAGTTGCAGTTGAACCGGCTCCTCAATCATCACTACCTGGCTGGCCTGAGCGCTCAAGCCGTCGTTATCCACTACCGTCAGCGTTACCTGATAAGTGCCAGAGACGGAGTAGGTGTGGCTCACGCTAAACCCGCCGGCGCTCGCGCCGTCGCCAAACTCCCAGGTGTAGCTAACAATCTGGCCATCCGGGTCCTTGGAACCGGTCCCGTCGAAGGGGAGCGGCTCGCTCACCATCCCGCTCGACGGTCCATTGATTGCGGCGACAGGGGGTGTCTTGACCACATCACTAATCTGTACGAGCACGGTTGAGCGGCCAATTGCCCCGCCGTTATCCGTCACCGTCAGGGTGACTTCGTAAGTCCCGGCCTGGCCGTAGCTGTGGCTGGCATTGACCCCATTGGCCGTCGCTCCATCACCAAAGTTCCAGGCATAAGCAGTGAGACTGCCATCCGTGTCGCGCGAATTATGACCGCTGAAATCCAGGGGTTGACCCGTTTTGCCGCTGGTCGGGCCGCTGATCACGGCGATGGGCGCCTGGTTAGCGCCGTTGACCTGAACGGTGGCGGTATCGGCAACCTGTGCTCCATCTTTGTCGGTCACAATCAGGCGGGCCACATAGCTGCCGGCCTGGCTGTACGTGTGGCTGACCACCGGCCCATCGGCCGCCGCGCCATCGCCAAACTCCCAGCGGTAGCGCAGGCTGTTCTGGTCAACCGGGCTGGGGTCGCTGGCGGTACCGGCTAAGGTAATCGGACTGCCCACCTGGCCCGCATAAGGTCCACCCGCCTCGGCCTGCGGCGCGAGACTGAGCACCGTCACCTGTGTAACCGCCACCTGCCTGGCCCCCTCGTCGTCGGTGACGCGCAGGGCAACGGTCAGGGTGGCCGGGCCGTCGGCATAAAACGCCGCCGGAGTTTTCCCACTCGCATCAGCATTAAAGCCGTGCCCATCGAAGTTGAAGTCCCACTCATACTTGACAATCTTGCCGTCGGGGTCCTTGGATTTGCTGCCGTCCAGAACCACCTGGCTGCCTTCGTTTACCATGTAGGGACCGCCGGCATTAGGCCGCGGTGTTTCATTGCTCTGCTGGTTGAGGCGCTGCCAGCGGAGATCAATCAGCGCGCCGCCGCTGCGCTCGTAATACTCGATGCGGACGTTGTGCGTTCCCTCGGACAGGCGGGCTTCAGCCATGTGGGTGGTCGGCGAGCTGTCGCGCCACTGGTCAATGACCAGGTTATTATCTACCCAGACCCGTACGCCATCGTCAATCGTCAGGGCGAAGCGATAGAGACCGGCCGGAAAACTCAGGCTGCGCGTCCAGCGGGCGGAGAAGTTGTCTGCCGGCAGACCGGCCGCCGGAGCGCCTGCACCCCAATTAAAGCTGACGGCCACATCGTTGCGCACCAGGGCCGGCGCGCCGCTCAGGTTCGGATTATTGTAGTACTCCCCACGCCAATCGGTGATAACCACTGGAGTGGGCGTGGGCGGCACGGGCGTTGCAGTTGCGGGCGCGGCGGTCGGCAATGGCGGCGCTTGCACAAGCGGCACATTGCCGGTGTTCTGCGCCGTTACATATTGGGCCGACAGCCAGCCGCGCTCGCCGGCCACGCCGGAGAACTTGATCTGCCACCAGCGGCCATCGGCGCTGCGGCCGGTGATTTCGGCGGTTTGGCCGGCCTTCAGCAAACCCAAGACCGGGTAGCCGGTGCCGGGACCGCTGCGAACATTCAAATCCGCCGTCGTCGCCGCCAGAGGCGAGCCGGGTTGGGGCGTGGCCGTCGGCGTGGGTGACGCCGCCAGCGTCGGTGTGGAGGTGGGGGTCAGCGTTACCGCCGGGGTCGCGCTTGGCGGATTAGCCTCACCGGCAATATTCAGGGTGGCCTGGGCCGACTCGTCGTTGTCCTGCGTCTTTGCCAGAACCGTAGCTGTGCCGGGAGTAGCCCACTGACTGTCGAACGGAATGATTAAATTGGTACTGAAGCGCCCCTCGGCGTCGGCAATGGCGCTAGCCAGGGCGTAGTTAACTGTTTCACTGCCCGCAGACAGGTAGAGCAGCACCATGCTGCCGGGTGTCCAGCCCTGGCCCCGCACGGTCACGGAACTGCCCATGGAACCGGTTGCCGGCTCTAAAACGATAGCCGCGGCCGCTGTGCCGGGCGTCGGTTGGAGCGCCTGGCTGGGGCTGGCAAACAAAAGAATGCCCAGTCCCAGGAAGCCCACCACCACCAGCGTCCAAATCAGCCCCAATAGGCCGATTAACAGCTTTGTGAGCGGAGAACTTTGTTGAAATTGGTCATAAAGATCGTTAAGCCTCATCGTAATATCCTTCTAGTCTTCTGCCTTAACCTGATGGATCTAAAAAGTTGGTCTTTACGCGTCCCAGGTTTTTGGTCAAATTAGTTGTATGATTTGGTCCCTTATTAGACGCAGGGATATGCGTTTTTGTTCCCTCATTGGAATTTATTCTGATTATAAAGGATTTTTGTTGTCAAAGCTGGTTACGGAGGCAATTGATTTCTGGCGATTAAAAAGATGGCCAACCGTCGCCAAACCGTCGCCCGATGGGCGCAAACCAAACTTTGAAAAAGAAAAGACCACCCGTTGGATGGTCTTCTACGAAAAACGAACCACTGAAAGGCAGTGGATGTAGGCTTGTTAATTTTTCTGGCTCAACGAGGAGGCACCTCTTACTTTGGCGGAGGAGCAATACCCATTAAAATAGTCAGGCGTTCCATCCCCCGATTTTCAACACCATGCGGGGTGCTCGCCGCCGCCCAAATTACGTGGCCGGGGCCAGCTTGGGTGACCTCCTCGCCAACGGTGAACCACCCGTTGCCTTCCAGCACAAAGTAGAATTTATCCTGGTTGGCATGCTCATGCACATGTTGCACCTGGCCTGGCTCCAAACAGTTAAGGCCAATCATCAGGTTTTCACCCTGAAACAGGGTGGCTTTGTAAAACTTATCGGCCTTCGCGCCGACAAAATCCTTATAATTAACGATGTTTGTCGCCATATGACGGACTCCCTCAACGGCCAGGATTAGGGGATTAGGAGATTTAAAAATTAATCCCTAAATCTCCCAATCCCGGCTATAATCAATCGTCAGTAGATAACTTTCATAATAAGGTTTTGAGTCATTGAAACCCCACTATTGGACGCGGATTAAACGGATCGAACTCATTTAAGTCATTTTTATCCGAAAAATCCGTCGGATCCGCGTCCCCTTTCCTACGAGTCTTATGGTGAAGGTTATCTCGTGCTTTAGATCTCCAAAGGAATGTAGTTATCCCCATACGCGCCCATGTTCGGGCCGAGAGCGGCCTGGTAATTGGGACGGAGCGCCCATTCCTCGTCGCAGGCGTGGCACTTGAGGCAGCCGGCAGGGGGGCAGGCCTGGGTCAAGTCGTCGCGCAGGGCGCGACGCAAATCCCAGGTAAAAAAGGCCTTGCTGACGCCCGTTGTGACCGACTCCCAGGGTAATTTCTCATCCAGGCGGCGCTCGCGCAGAAACTCATCCTGGCTCAAACCCTCTGCTTCCAGCGCCCGCTCCCACTCGCGCAGGTTGACCTTGCGCATGCGGGCCAGCACGCGGCCCAGTCGCCGGTCGCCCCGGGCCAGAGTCCCTTCCACCGCGGCCCAGGCCGGGCTGTCGCTGCGAACGGTCACGCCGTTGGGGTTGAGCCGGTCTTGCAGGTATTTGATCCGTGTTTCCAGCGTTTCGACCGGCAGCATAGCTGCCCATTGAAAGGCGGTATGGCTTTTCGGGACATAGGGGGTGGCATTAATGGCGATATTACGCGGAAAAACCTGGCGGGCGGTCAGCACCATGCGGGCAATCGCTTCGACATCCTCTTCCGTCTCCGTCGGCTGGCCGACCATAAAATACATCTTCAGTTGAGGGAAGTTGTATTTGGCCGCTAGCTCAACGGCGTGCAAAATCTGGGCGTCGGCCTGGGGCTTGTTGATGACTTTGCGCATGCGCACGCTGCCGGCTTCGGGGGCGATGGTCAGGGTTTGGTTGCCGCTTTCGGCCAGCCCCTTGATCAGCGGCTCGCTGATCGGGTCAACCCGCATAGAAGAGGCTGTCAGCCGGGCGCCCATTTGGCGCAGTTCGATGGCAATCTGGTCAATCCAGCTATGGTCGCTGACGGCGGCGCTGACCAGTCCAATCCGGTCGCGGTGTTTCAGACCGTGCCGGGCTGCGGCCAGCACTGTATCCAGGTGCATCTCGCGCATGGGCCGGTAGACGTAGCCGGCCATACAGAAGCGGCAGCCCCGGCCGCAGCCGCGGGCAATTTCGATCAGCGTCCGGTCGCCAAATTCGGTGTTGGGCGTGTAAATCTGGGTCACAGTGGGCCGGGTCTCGATATCCTTGACCCACACCCGGGGTACCGGGCCGTCGGGGTGAAGCGCGGGCAAATACATGCCGTCTACCTTAGCCAGCCGTTCGTAAGCTTCGGGCCGGGGCATTTCATTAATCTCCCACAGAGCGTCAACCAGCGGCGGCACAATCGCCTCACCCTCGCCGATGGCAAAGGCGTCAAAGATCTCAGCCAGCGGCTCCGGATTGGTGTAAACGGCCGGACCGCCGGCAATCAGCAGCGGCCAGTTCTCGTCGCGCTCGGCGGCAAACAAAGGAAAACCGGCCTGGCGCAGCATCTGCACCACATTGAAATAATCCATTTCATAGGAGATGGTAAAAGCCACGGCCGCAAACTCGTCCAGGGGCCGCTGCGACTCCAGCGACAAAAGCGGCTCGTCGCGCTGAGGGAGCTGCTGGAAGCCATAAAAGACCCGTTCGCAGACGACGTCCGGTTCATCGTTGAAGAGACGATATAAAATGTGCAAAGCCAGGCTGCTCATGCCGACCCGGTAGCTGTTCGGCCAAACCAGGGCGATGGGTAACTTGCCGCCCCAATTCTTGAGGATGGCGCCCTCTTCCTGAGTCAATATTTTCTTCGCTTGGTCAATAGTGCGATAGTTTTGTTTCATGAATCTCTGTGAATTTTTATAATAAATTTTATAAAAATTATACCTGGGAGTGACCCCGTTGACAATTTAACCAACACCAAAAAGAATAGCCCGCCTGCAATTGCAGGCGGGCTGTCGCGCCTTGGGGATGCGGCCCGAAGATGACTTAGTGGTTGCCTTTACACAGGGAATTACTTCTTGAACCGATAACCCGCCCCGTACTCGGTGAGAAGATAGCGCGGAGCAGAGGGTGATTCCTTTAATTTTCGCCGTAAGCGCCGGACATTCTGGTGGACCACGTCTATCGGATGCT
>JAHDWA010000182.1 GCA_023382535.1 Anaerolineae bacterium
GAACCTTGGGGCGTGCGTCGCTTCTTTGTCCGTGACCCGTTCGGGCGCCTCGTGAATGTTCTGTCCCACATAGAAGAAGCCATGCCCAGTCGGTAGTGGCTCATGCACGGGCCGTTGGGCCCCCCGATCAGCCGGTCGAAATCGTGAGAGGGACCTGGAGATGTAATGGTGAAACAACTTTCGCCGGAACAGCGCGAACTGCTGTCTTGGCTCTCCAATCGGCTGGCCGCAATCCCCGGCATCAGGGCAGTGGTGCTGGCAGGGTCATACGCCCGTGGCCGCGCCCGGGCCGGCTCGGACATTGACCTCGGCCTCCTCTATTCAGAAGCAGCCCCTTTCTCTGTCCAGAGCGTCCGCGATTTAGCCGAGGATGTCAACGATATGGCAGAGCCAGTCGTCACGGGCTTTTACGAGTGGGGTCCGTGGGTCAACGGCGGGGCCTGGCTGACCATCGGTGGCCAGCGCCTTGATTTCATCTATCGCAGCCTCGAACACCTGGAACGGGTCATCGCCGAGGCGGAAGCGGGCCGCTACGAACTAGATTACGCCCAGCAGCCGCCCTTCGGCTTCTTTAGCGCCACCTATCTGGGCGAGGTCGCGGTGTGCCTGCCTCTGTTCGACCCCGAGGCGCACCTCGCTCGGTTAAAGCGGCGGGTCGAGGCATATCCGGAGGCCTTGCGCCAGGCTGTGGTGCAGGATTACCTCTGGGCGGCTGAATTTGGCGTGGCGGCGTTCGCCTCCAAGTTCGCGGCTCGGGCCGATACCTTTGGGACGGGCGCTTGCCTGACCCGGGCCATTCACCAGCTCGTGCTGGTGCTGTTTGCCTTGAACCGTCAGTATCCAATCAACGACAAGACCGTATTAGCCGAGGTCGGAGCGTTCGACCGTGCTCCGCGAGAATTCGGGACGCGCGTCCAGCAGATACTGGGTCATTTGGGCCATTCAGAGGCGGACCTCCAGGCGGCAGTGGAGAGTGTCGGGCAGTTGATCGGTGAGGTGGTCGAACTGACGGAGGGACTCTACCGGCCCCGTTTCAGACTGCCAAAATGAAGGCCGCCTGCAACGATATGCACCGGAGCCGCCGCATTTTCGGCACGGAATGGGTCGAAGCCTGCTACAGCTCGGGCCACATGGATTTGTATTACCTCTTCCCCCCACCGCCAACCGGCAGCTCCGTCCGCTGGCTGCATGAGGTAAGGTCTCATACCGTTCCACTTTAACGATATGGTAAGAAAGGTAAGGTAGACGATGGACGAAAAAAGTATTACAGACTACATTATTAACACGTTTGCGGGGGTCGAAACCTTGACCAATTTGGGCTACACGTTCTTTTTCTATGGGGCTGAGCGCATGCTGCCGTTCGCGACCCTGGCCACCACAGACAACGAGGGTGACCGGGTCTCGAATCTTGACCGGCCGGGCGTGTTCCGCCTGAACATCGGCGTGAGCAAGCAGACATTCCAATCGTTGTTCGGTACGGACAAAGTGGATGTGAGCGCCTACGATTTTACCGTGCTGGATACGATCATGCCCCATCCCGACTATGCGGCCCAGTCGTACATCTGCGTGCTCAATCCAAGCGATACCACCTTTCAAAAGTTACAGCGACTGCTTAGCGAGGCGTATGAACTGGCGGTCAGGAGAGCGACCCACCGCCAGACCTCTTGAATGCGAACGTAAGGACGTTGATGAAGAAACTCCGATCTGTGGTGAACTATGATCCGTAGACCCATATTTCAGATTGATGCCTTTACCACGCGGCGGTTCGCCGGGAACCCGGCGGCGGTCATAGTGATGCCAAGCTTCCCGGAAGACGCCGTTATGCAGGCCATTGCGGCCGAAAATAATTTGTCTGAAACGGCTTTTCTCGTTTCTGAGGGGGGCGACTATCGCCTGCGCTGGTTTACGCCAGTCACCGAAGTGCCGCTTTGCGGTCATGCGACTCTGGCGAGTGCCGCGGTCGTGATGGAGCGGCTGGAACCGGGACGCAGCCAGGTGATCTTCCATTCGGCGAGTGGTCCGCTGCCGGTGAACCGAGCTGGCTCCGGTTACATCATGGATTTTCCGGCGCGGCTGTCCGAGCCAGTCTCGCCACCGCCCGGCCTGGCGGAAGCGCTGGGCGTTGTTCCTATCGAAGTATTCGTCAATGCCTTCAACTACATGGCGCGGCTGGAGCGCGCGGACCTTATTCGTGCCCTGGCGCCCGATATGGCGGCCATCGCCCGCCTGGATCGCAGCGGCTTAATCGTGACAGCGCCGGGTGACGGAGCCTACGACTTCGTCAGCCGTTACTTCGCCCCAGCGAAGGGTGTGCCGGAGGATCCCGTGACCGGCGGGGCGCACTGCATGTTGGCCCCTTATTGGACGAAACGACTGGGTAAGCTTGAGCTGCGGGCCTTCCAGGCCTCACCACGGGGAGGAGAAATGACCTGCCGGCTGGTTGGAGACCGGGTGCAGATGGAAGGCGCTTGTGTGTTCTATCTGGAAGGCGAAGTGGAATTCTGAAACTTTGGGCAGCGAACAAAGTAGCCGCAATTCTGTAGCTGAGATGCCCCCATTATAAAAACCAGGCTCCCTAACAAGAAGTATCTTTTACATTTTCTTAGCGCCCAACCGTTCCATCGCCAGGCTGTCGAGGGCACGAAGCAGGTTCTCCACGTCGGCGGCTTTCAGCCCGGCCTCGGACCCGCCCGGCTGGTAATCCAGGCCGACAATGTACTGGCCGAACCGGCTGAGGGTCAGGCAGGCGTACCCACCGCGGCTGATGCCGCAGTCAGCCACAGTATTCCGGGCACGGTAGCCCTACTCTCCGGTGTGGTTGAGAATGTGCTGCTGCATAAGCGTGCGGATGGTGGCTTGCTCGACACTCATCAGGAGGTGACCGCCTCGTTCGAAACTGACCAGTTTTGCTCCCGGAATGGTGGCAGCAGCAAACTCGGCATTGTGGTAGAGCTGAAGGGTGTCGTCTTTGGCGTGGAAGATTAAGGTCGGGGCCTGGATGGCGGCAATCCGCTCGTTCGGCATAGCCGCCTTGTTGTCGAAAGCCGCCCCGGCGGATCGCGGCGAAACCGGGTTCATCTCATCAATAATCCGGTCAACCAACTCCATCTGCTCAGGGGTAAGACCGGCAATGACCGTGTCATTAGCCCCCATCAACTCCATTAACTGCTTCTTGAAGAGCCGGGTGATGCCCCAGTAAAGCGGGTCATATTTGAAGATCGTCATCAACATCGCGCCTTTCTGGTTCGCCTGCGCCTGATCTTGGACGTTTGAAGCAGCTACCCCGGCGGAGATGAGGGTCAGTGAGGAGACCCGTTCAGGGTACAAGACGGCAAAGAGAAGCGCCGAAGGGCCGCCGTGAGAGATAGTGACGACTGCAACTTTTTGGATGCCCAACTGGTCGAGCAAATAGGCGTAGGCATGGGCCTGGTCGTCGAAGGTAGCCCCTTCGTGGAAGGTTGAGCGCAGATAACCAAAGCGCGAAGGGGTAATCCAGTGGAAGTGGTTCCCCAGCACCGCCTGCACCAGGAGTTCGCCCTGGTCGTAGCCGCCGCCGCTCCCGTGGATGACCAGGACCGGCGGACCTGATCCTCCTTCGGTGTATTCGATATCCCCATAGGGTGAAGGGATGACGGTGCTCTTGCCCCGGACCCGGTCATAGGCTCGACTCATATCCCAGAAATAAGCGGCTGAGGCCAGAATGACCGCCGCGATCAACCCTAACGCACTCCAGCCTAAAATCCTTCTGAACATCTTGGTCTTCTTTCCGGAACCGCTCAGCCCCACGGTTAAGGGGTGAAGCTTATTGATACGCTCCATCTGACACCACTTATCAAAAATTGAGTTCACCATAGACTCTCTGGGCTACCGTCCTGGCGAAAGCGTCCATTTGCTTTTGGATATCGGTTTGGGTAGAAGCGAAAGGGTTGCTTACCCGGGGCCGGGGCTGCCGGGCGATTTGGTCCAGCATGTGAATCAAGCTATCCACCTCCTCGGGGCTGTTCTCGATGCCCAGGCTTACCCGGGTGACGCCAGGCAGATTTAACTTGGGGAAGAGGGCCACAATCAGACCTTGAAACAGTTCCAGCAGCGGAGGAATATGGAGCATACGCTTGACCAACAGATGCGCGCAGTGGCAGCCCCAGCGCACCCCGATTCCGCCTTGCTCGGCCAGTTCCTGGGCAACCCGGCTGGGCAACATACCCTTCAGGTCAAAAACAATGACCCCGCCTTTTTGAGCAAACCGGGGCGAGTCGGGGTCTTTGATCCCGTAAAGCGTGAGGCCCGGTATTTGGGCCATGCCGCGCAAGGCTTGCCCGGTCAATGCCTGTTCTTCCTCCCGGATCACGTCCAGGCCGATCCGCTGCAACAGCAGCAGCGCCTTACCCAACGCGGCAATACCCCCGACGTTTTCCTCACCGGATAATTGGATCAGTTCCAGTTCGACGGGGCTAAAATGAAGCAGTCCCTTTCTGGCCAACAACACCCCCGTACCGAAAGGAGCATATACTTTGTGGGCCGAGAACGCGAGATAGTCAATGCCCCAGCGATCCATCTCGACCGGGCGGTGGGCGACCAACTGCGCTGCATCCACCAGCAAGCGCGCCCCATACCGGTGAACGATCTGACTGATTTCCGCCAGGTTATTGTATACCCCCAGGACATTCGAACCGCCGCTCACCGCAACCAGCTTGATGCGCTTCTGACCGTGCTGCTCCTGCTGGTTGTAAGCGCGCAAGAGCGTCTCCAGCTCGCGTAAGTCCACAAAGCCTTCGGCATCCACCGGCAGCCGGACCAGCGAAATACCGGGAAGCGTGCGCCACGGCAGCTCGTTCGAGTTATGCTCCAGGAAGGTATTAAGCACGACCGCTTCACTCCCCTGCCCGGCTTCCCGCTGCAAACTTTCGGCTGCTAGATTGATCGCTTCGGTGGTGTTGGCAGTGAAGATCACCTCATAGGCCGTCAAAGGCGCACCCAGTACCCCGGCGCAGATGGATTTGACAGCATCAATAATCTCTTGCTGGACTTGTCGGGGCTGATCCCAGGTCTGGCAGACAGCGTCCCAGATCGGGGTGAACGTGGGCGTGCTGGCGGCGTTGTCCAGATTGATGTAGGGCTTAACGCCATCCACGGTGGGGACAGGAACATTGCGGTCAATTAGGGTCTGCCTGAGTTCAGCCAGCAGATCTCGCCCGGAGGATTGTTCCAGGGCATCGCGGTACAGAATTTCAGCAGCAGTCCGTTTTTCGGCGGTCGCCCCCTGGAAAGCATCCTCTCCAAACTGCTGGATCAGCCGGAGTGCCCTGGCAAAGGCAATGATGTTGATGATGGCGGGGGTGCCGGCCTCGAATTTATCCGGCGCTTTGGCCCAGATGACCCAATCAGGGGAGACCAGCCGGGCGGTCCCACCGCCGGTCTGAAAAGGAACACCTTTGGGCAGCGCCTTGCGCTCAACCGCCAAAGCCCTTACGCCCAGTGGCAAGCCGATGTCCTGGCTTGACAAACTTTGATAACTTCCAGGCTTAAGATGGGCCTTGAGCAGTTCTGCCCTTCTGGGGCTGCAAAAGATAACGACATAGTTGTCTTTGTTCAGTCCCAGGTAGTCCAGGACAATATCCCTGGCCTGCTCGAATAAGTGCGTAGATACCAGCGAGTTGTGCCCGCTGCCGCGGTGGACATTGGCGTAAGTTTCCAAGGCCGCATGCACGCCTCGTTTGAGTTCTGCAAAGGCTTTCGCCATTTCATTGTCCTTGAGAACCGGTTTTTCCGCCTCTCGAAGAACTTCCGGTTGTCCGTATGTTGTGGATACACTCACTGCCATGGGGGTCTCCTTCTCAGGTTGAGTTATATTTCCTTCAAGCGATCAAACAGCCGCTTTTGCAGCAAAGTAGGGATCTTTTACACTCTATCACAAGCCACAAAAGATATGCCCATCCGGTTCAATCATTGAAAGAAAATCAACTGTGGCACCTATCTCTACGTATTGGAGCCAAAGAAAGTTTCCAAAACTTTTAGTTATAGGACTTACGCAAAATTAGACTTAAATTTGGCAGAATAAGCGAGCAGCAATA
>JAHDWA010000183.1 GCA_023382535.1 Anaerolineae bacterium
CTTTTTATGCTAGCCCTTAGTTTTGACCGTCTCCTTTAGCTCACAACTTGGGTTAAGATAGAAACCTTAGAGCCTCGAATTGAACTTCGAGGCTCTTTTCTTTTTGGCCCATCATACAGCATGCTCTATCGTTTCTCCCGAGTCGCCCGTATATAGAATCACCGCCCGGCCGGTGTTCAGATCAACCTCTAACCGGCACAACGTCCCGGCTTTTTGCCAGGCCAAAATGAGCTGCTGGTCATTCGACTCCTGCACGCTAAAATCGCCGTTAAAAGCCCGGTGCTCGTTTCTGAAGTGGATCAAGTTGAGCAGCCGTTGGACGACCTTTGTTTGCACCGCCTGGGCCACTTCTTCGACGCTGTAGTTATGCCGATTGACGGCCCGGCCTTCACCCGTCTCCTGGACTCCCTGGGGGTCATTTTGTCCGGCCAGCAGGCCGACATAGTAAACCTGGGGGACACCCGGGGCAAAGAACTGGATTGCCCGGGCGGCCAGGTACAGGTCGTCATCATTAGCCAGGGCGGAGTAGTAAGTGCAGTTGATCTGGTGCGCATCAAAATCGGGCTGGGTCTTGTGGGCCGAAGAGAGAATACGATTCAGGTTCGCTCCTCGCTGCAAACACACGTTCACCACTTTTCGAGCTTCCTCCGGCGTCAAAATGCCATCCAGGTCCGGCTGAACCGGAATCCCATCGTGACAATCCAGCATGGTGAACTGTTTGCGCGGACAAACCTTCAGATAGTCGCGTAGCTTCCGGCTGGACTTGGTCTGCAGAGTGTAAAGGATGAGCAGGGGCAGCACAAAATCATAAACCCAATAACCATGCTCGGCCAGTTTGAATTGGACAGAATAATGGGCGTGGACCTCAGGCAGCAACTCAAGCCCCAACGAAGCGGCCGCCTCGACCAGCCAATCTATAAACTCGTAGATCTCCGGCTCGACCATAAAGCAGCTTGTGCCCGGCTTTTTGATCACATAGCCAATCGCGTCCAGCCGGATGATGCTGACGTTTTGCCGGCGGAAATGGCTCAAAAACCGGATGAGCAGTTGCCGGGTCGCTGGAGAACATACATCGAGGTCAATCTGTTCGGCCCAGTTCGCCTGCCGGCTGAAGGTGGTCCAGATTCTTTCTACCTGGCCGGTTTCTTCAATTACAATGTCGGAAAACGGATGTTCCGGCTTGCGCAGAAATATTTTTTCCACATCTTCTCTGGGGGGAGGCCCGGCCGGCCAGATTTTATCGAGTGTGATAAACAGGTCGGCATACGCAGAATTGCGTCCCTTCTTGATAAAATCCTGAAAATACGGCGACTGCCGGGAGATATGATTGACCATCAAATCAAGCAAGATGTCGAAGTTCTCAGCAATTTGCCTGATGTCTTCCCACGTACCGAAGCGGGGATCTATTTCATAATAGGTTAAAGGTGCAAAGCCTCTGTCGCCAGAGGAAGGAAAAGGGGGCAGAATATGGATACCGCCCTTAAAGCTATCGGCAAAGTACTTCCGCAGGAGGTGATTGAGTGTTTTGAGATTGCCCCCCAAAGAGTCGGGGTAAGTAATAAGCTGTACCTGATTCTTAACCGGCATAATTTTTCCTATACCCAAGGTAACTGCTCAGGCTAAAGGTGACTGGCACTTAACGCGCCTGTCACCTGAATGCAATAGTGCACTTTTGCATTCGGGTTTGAAAAGAGTTTAAGCCTTACCCAGTGGTAAGGCAAATCACTTCTCGTTTGTCTTAGCCCTTTTTTGGAAGTTGCAGTATAATGAGCTTATTCAACCAACACGTGCCATCACCTCTGACACGACATCAAAAAGGATAAGAACAATTATGCAAAACCACTCTGAATATACCCCCACCGATTTTTTTGCCGACAGCGAGGCGGCCGACGCGCTGATGGATGCCACTTGTGACCTGCTCAAGAAACTCCATCGCGAAGGGCTAGACGATTGCTTTGAGTTTGATAAAGGAGTCACCGCCTTGCGCCATTGGTATCAACGCAAGAAAGACAGCGTTGAAAAATTAGAGCGAATCATCAGGCAGTTGAACAACACAGCGGATGACCCCGACGGGCCAGGAGGCGAATAGCTGCCCGGTTTAAGCCGCTCGTGACCGGCCCCAAGGGTATTGCACCACAGCGTTCCTAAGCTGGTGGATCGCCTGATTGCCTCAGAGTTATTCAACGCTATATCTGCTGGCTGGTTTCAAATCCCACTTATTTTACCCAATTATCATTAGAAAGAGGTTCAAGGATGAACATCCACAAATCTACCTTTGCGCTTTTCTTTGGAAATCGAGGCTTTTTCCCGGCCTCGCTGATTGCCCAGGCCAGGGAGGATCTTCCCCGGCTCTTAAGGTCGTGGGGCCACGAAGTCGTCATGCTCGACGAGGGCGTTACCCGTTATGGGGCGGTAGAAACCCGCGAAGAGGGTGAGCGTTATGCCAATTTCTTGCGCGCTCACCAGGGCAAATTCGACGGCGTGATTCTCAGTCTCCCCAACTTTGGCGATGAATTTGGAGCAGTGACGGCGCTCAAAGAGGCCGGCGTCCCTATTTTGATCCAGGCTTATCCTGATGAATTGGATAAGATGGGGCCGGCCCTCCGGCGTGACTCGTTTTGTGGTAAGCTGTCTGTCATGGACGTTTTCCAACAATTTGGAGTCAAGTTTACCAGCCTTAAACCGCATGTGGTTGATCCGCACAGTCCCAGGTTCAAGGAAAATGTTGACTATTTTGACCGGGTTTGCCGGGTGGTCAAGCATTTGCGGGGCATGACGGTCGGCGCAATTGGCGCTCGAACCACCCCCTTTAAGACGGTTCGGATTGACGAGGTCACTTTGCAGCGCTATGGGATTACCGTCGAAACGCTGGATTTGGCCGAGGTGATTGCCCGGGTAAAAGCCTTACCGGCTGACACCGAAGCGTACCGGGCTAAAGCCAGCTTTTTCAAGGAATACGTTTTGTGGGATGGAGTGCCGGCCCACGCGTTTGACCACCTGATTAAGTTGGGGGTGGTGTTGGATGAAATTATCCAGAGTTACCAGATGGATGCTATTGCCATCCGCTGCTGGATAGAACTTCAACAGCAACTCGGCATTTCGCCGTGTGTCTTGTTGGGCGCTTTGAATAACAACATGCTCCCGGCGGCTTGCGAGGTGGATCTGGGCAGCGCCATCAGCATGTATCTTTTAAGCCTGGCTTCCGGCGAGCCGCCGGTCTGTTTGGATTGGAATAACAATTACGACGGCGAGGAAGATAAGTGTATCCTGTTCCACTGCGGCCCGGCCCCCAAGGCGATGATGCAGGAAGGTGGACGGGTAACTGACCATGCTATCCTGGAAACTTCACTGGGCAAAGGTTGTAGTTACGGTCCCCATGTGGGCCGGCTGGCGCCCATGGATTTTACCTTTGCCAATTTGCTCACACAGGAGGGCGCAATCAACGTTTACTTGGGCCAAGGTCGTTTTACCGAAGATCCCATTCCCGCCGACTTTTTTGGCGTGGCCGGGGTGGCGGAGGTCAACCATCTGGAGGACGTGCTGCTGTACCTGGGCCGCAAAGGCCATCGCCATCATGTTAATCTGACCCGCGGCCGCTTTCAGGCGCCCCTCCGGGAAGCATTGGCCCACTATCTTGGTTATCAAGTAGCTTTACCCCAGGGAGACTGAACGATGCGCACCGTCAAAGAGATTATGGAAAATGCCCGCCAGGCCAGGGTCGTTATTCCGGCCTTTAACATCCCCTACCTGCCTATGGTCCGGCCGGTCGTCGAGGCAGTGGCTGCTCAAAACGCCTTTGCCCTGCTCGAAGTGGCCCGCCTGGAGTGGACCAAGTTTGAAGCCAAAAGTATGGCCGCTGTTTTTGAGGAATTTTCACGCTGGAGCCAGCCGGAGTATGTCCGGCTGCACCTGGACCACATCCCGGTCATTGACGAGGACAACCAGCGGGTTGATTATCTCGCCCTGATCCGGGAGGCCATTGCTTTAGGCTACCCATCGGTCATGGTGGATGGCTCCCGGCTCAGCCTGGCCGATAATATTGCAGCCACCCGCCAGGTTGTTGACGAAGCCCATCCGGCCGGGGTCGTCGTCGAGGCGGAATTGGGGGCTATCCTGGGCCACGAAGCCGGTCCTCTCCCGCCTTACGAAGAACTTTTTGTCTCCGGGCGCGGCTTTACCGATGTTGAGGAATGTGCCCGTTTTGTTGTGGAAAGCGGCTGCGACTCGCTCTCGGTGGCGGTTGGCAGTATTCACGGGGCGGTTTCAGGGGTGCTGAAAGATCAGCCCAAGGTGGAAGCGCGTTTGAATCTGGAACACCTGGAGCGGCTGCATCAGGCTGCCGGAATTCCCTTAGTCCTGCATGGGGGGTCCGGCATTAAGCGCGATGACGTATTGGCCGCAGTTCAAAGAGGAATCACCAAGGTAAATGTCGGTACGGAGATTCGCCAGGCCTATGAGGCTGTCCTGCGCCAGACGCAGGATGTAGCGGCGGCGCAGCAGGCAGTCTATGAGCGGACCACCTGGCTGCTCCACGATTACTTTGTGCTGACCGGCAGCCGGGATTTGATTAACCCCTCAAAGAATCTTTAAGTTCTGTTGACATTTGCCGATTTCGCCCACTGAGTGCCCCAAGGGTATCGAAGCGTGCGAAATCGGCCCGAAAACGCGTCCTGAGCAGGCCGAGTGCCGTATCGAAGCTGTGTCCAAAGCTTGTCGAAGGGGATGCGTTTTCGGGGTAAGTTGATGAAATTCAGACCCCCTTCCAACCTCCCTCCTATGAGGCGAGGCGTTAAGAATCCTCCGTCTACGAATTTTTGTAGGCGAACTACAGCTACTTGGCGCTATTGACATTTACAATATTCCATAATACAGTTGATAATACTCAGGTGACTGGCACTTTTCTCCCTAACCAGGTGCCAGTCACCTTTAGCCTGAGCAGTAACGATAGTGGTTTGCTCTGTGAGGTCTTTACCCCGATGTTATGCCCTTTCTGTCTGGCCGATGTTAAATTCAAACAGGTTAAGCCAACCGGTAGATTGACCTCCATCTACGTTTGTGCGGACTGTAACGAACAGACGCCGGCTTTATACGTTCAAGATTACCGCAAGTACCGGCCAATAGTGATTAGCGCCACCGGTTTTCGGCAGCACGGCAAGACCGTCTACTTTGCTGCCCTTTTTTACACGCTGAAAAAACTCACTTTGGCCCGCGACTGGCCCGATTTCTTCACGATGGGTTTGAACGAGGACAGCCTGGATACCGTCTACGGCAATGCTCGCCTGCTGGAAGGGGGGGCGCTGCCGGATTCGACTCCCAAAAACTTCCCCCGCCCGACCATGGTCCGGGCCGAGGGTGTGCCGACGCATCCCAACTGTACCCTGTTATTTTTTGATACCGGCGGCGAGTGTTTTGAAAAGCCGACCCAACTGGTCCAGTTTGCCGGCTTTGTGCGCCGGGCCAAAACGGCGATGCTGCTCATCAGCGTCCCCGATCTGGAAGACCCTCGCGCCGGGATGCAGCAACTGCTCAATACCTACATTGTCGGGCTGCGGGAGCTGGGCGGGCGGCCGGAAAATCAGCACCTGATTGTCGTTTACACCAAAGCCGACCA
>JAHDWA010000184.1 GCA_023382535.1 Anaerolineae bacterium
TTACGATTTACGATTTACGATTTACGCGCCACACACTACGCATCACGCATCACGCATCAAGTTTCAGTGCGCAGCCTCCCCTTGGGACGCCTTCTCGCCTCTCTTACCCCCTGGCTCATCATTGTGCTTCTCGGCGCGGCGATTGCCGCTGCCCAGCTTCTGCCCACCCGCGAATTTATCGCTCACTCGCTGCGGGCCGACCTCTCCTACCCAGCCGTCTCCGCCGGCCTGCCGCTGAACGAGGCCATTGCCATCCTCTATCCCGGCTTCTTCGGCGGCTCGCCGCAGTATGTGGGGATCGTTTCGCTGGTCCTCATTGCCCTGGCCCTGTCAGTCCAACCCCCAACCCCCACTCCCCGGCCCCCTGTTGTTTTCTGGGCTGGCGCCGGCCTGGTCAGCCTGCTGTTGGCTTTTGGCGGCCATACCTTTCTTTATCCTCTCTTTTACCTTTTTATCCCCGGCTTTGAGGCGGTTCGCCAGCAGGAACGCGCTTTCCTGATTTACAGTTTCAGCGCCGCTGTTCTGACCGGCTGTGGGGCGCTGGTTCTGCCCGGGCCGCTGGCCAAATCGGCCCGCGCCGCCTTGACCCTGTTTGAACGCCGCCTGCGCCGGGTTGCCGCCGTCGCCCTGGCCCTGACCGCCTTTTTTATTTACGGTTCGGCTGCCTCCACCGCCCGCGGCGATGAAGTCAACCTCTTCTACGGCGTTTTGTGGCACCACCTTTTTGGCTTACTGATCCTGGGCGGCATGCTGGTCTTGTTATTACTCCGCTCCCGGCGCTGGCTGCGCCGGCCCTGGGGCATGGCCCTGGTCGCGCTCTGGCTGGTCTTCAACCTGTTCACCGTCAACTGGCGCTTCAACCTCGAAAAACCTCCCACCCCACCTCTCTTCACCCCTAACGGCGTGACCCAGTTTCTTCAAACCAACCCTCCAACCTTCCAGCCCTCCAATCTCCCCACCCGCATCGCCAGCGGCGGGCTTCTTCCCGGCGGCAACAGCGCCGCCTCGGTTTATAAGCTGCCAGATTTGACCGGCAACACCCCCCTGCAACTGGCCTCCGTCGAGAGCTTTATGCGGCAGATGCCCGCCTGGCGCTTGTGGCAGTTGTTCAGCGTCCGCTACGTGCTGGACAAGCGCAACATCGCCGATGCCGGCCTGCGCTTGGTTTTTGAAGAGGACGATCTCAAGGTGTTTGAGCTGGGCGATCCCTTCCCGCGTGCCTGGTTGGTGGGGAATGTCGAGGTTATAGCCGCTGACCAGCAGGCCATCACCCGTCTGGGCAGCGATTCTTTTGACCTGCGCCGGACAGCCGTGGTCCCCACTCCCCTCGACCTGCCTCCCAGCGACCCGGCGGCTTCGACCGTGACCCTGCTGGAAGCTGGCTCCACCCGCCTCAAGGCTGAGATCAACGCCTCGGCCCGGCAGTTGCTGGTTTTCAGCCAGATTTATTACCCCGGCTGGCAGGCGACCATTGACGGCCAGCCGGCAGACCTGCTGCGGGTCAACGTCGTCCAGCAGGGTGTGGTGGTTCCGGCCGGACAGCATACGGTGGAACTGGTCTTCAGTCCGGGGAGTTTTTGGCTTGGAGCGGCTATTTCGGTCATTGCCATGCTCATTTGCCTGGTTTTGTTAATTGGGAACAGCAGACGCGCTTGATTGGCAGGGAGTAATTACGGTTACACGGGGAAGGGTATGAGGGTTACATTCATTAAATACCTGGTGATGTTGGTCTAACTTCGCAATACCCGCCGAAAAAATGACGCTTCCACCGGCCTGTATTACTATAACGCGAGATTTTACGACCCCTTCACCGGGCAGTTCACCCAGCCGGATAGTGTCATCCCTGATCCGCTCAACCCGGCGGCGTGGAATCGGTTCAGCTATGTTTATGGGAATCCGGTCAATCTGGTTGATCCGTCGGGGCACTTTGGAATACCGCCGGATTACTTTTTAGATATACCTGGCTTCCTGTTAAGTCTGAACGACTTTGTCCGGGATCCCAGCCTGGCCAATGCGGGCTGGCTGGCCGTAGACACATTTTTCCTGGCTGTACCGTTTCTCCCCAATGTGGCAATGGTACGCCATGCCGGGAGTTCGAGGCGAGCACAGCTAGGTAATGAGGGACTAATCTATTACAGTAAGTTGTTGCGGGAGGCAAGGCACGGACAGATCCAGCTTCCTCAGGTGCGCCCAATTGCAAAAAGAATGGCTGGCGCATCCAGGATTTATGATAACATTTACGATATGGATACTGGAGTAGGATTATACGCACTTGTAGACCCCACAAATCTTCCTGTCATTGAAATTAAATATATAGGCAAAGGAGATGTATGGGATAGACGCCTGTTTCACAGGGATCGTCTTGGATGGGAACACTTAAGACAAGTTATCATAGCTGAAAATAACCTGACAGCTAGAGAGGCAGCAGGGTTAGAGCAGTTACTCGTTGAACGGTTTGATGGACCTACTGCTTTTGGTGGGAGTGGCCTATGGAATGAACGTTGGCCGTTAGGCATAAACAATCCAGAATTTTACCCTTCCATACACGCAGCTACATCCCTACTTCAGGAAGCAAAGACCATTCTCTATCGCAAAACAAGAGCACAAGGGTGGCATTAATTCCAGTCTCCATCAGTGCGTTTTACTCGGTTTTGGTTTGATAGCCAGATTCTTAAAAGACGTTAATGGATTTCAAAACCATAGATAGAAAATCAGACCAATTTATTATAGGAGGTGTTTTACTATGGGTTCGTGGGGGCCAGGTAATTTTGATAACGATGATGCTAGAGATTGGCTTTTAGAATTAGTGCATGGAGATAATCTGAAGCCTGTACAGGCAGCTTTTTTAGAGGTAACAAATTTAGAGGATCGTTACCTCGATGGTCAAAAGAGTGATAGGGCTCTGGCCGCTGCTGAGGTCGTAGCTACCTTAAGGGGATACCCGAATAAGGTTTTACCGAAGGAACTAGGAGTTTGGTTAGCTCTACACCCTTTACATGCATCAGATGATCTGGTAAAAGTAGCGATGAGAGTTGTAGTTAGAATTCTTCGAGACTCGGAGTTGAGGGAAGTTAGAGAAAATATGGGGAACGTTCCTATGGAATGGTATAGAGTAATAGGTGATCTAATATCTCGATTGAAATAATAACATAGATGGGTTGAGGAAACGAAACCCGACTTTTTCTTAAACACCCCCAACACCCCGGTGCGGCCTTTGCTGCCATCACTAGTCAGGAAGTCGGTCACATCATCTTTGATGCTTCCGGTAAGGGGTGATGAACATCTGTTTGGTCATTCTGAACGAGAAACGGGTGAGCCATCCTAACCTGGATGGCTAATTTGCAGCATGTTGGCCATCATTTGTAATAATGCTTATACAGAGCGGCTGCCAGAGAGCCGCTCTATTTTTTCTCCACCCCCCCGCCCTTTCAACGATTCCCGATGATAGAATACCTCCCAAAATCTATTCGATTCCTGGAGGTATTTTGACATGTTCGCTGAATTGGCCCTTTTAATAAGCCCTTGCCTCCCAACCGGAGGCCACCGATGACCCGCACCACCGGCAAACGCGCTCCTCACTTCAAAAATACCCGCCCCACTGACCCAACCCTCACTCCATTCGCCCATTGGCCGCCTGAAAATCGCATCTTTTACACCGATTTTCGCGCCTGGCTCAAAGCCGGCAGCTACAGCGAAGCCACCGTCGCCATTTATAGCCTCCCGGTGCGCCTGGCCTTGAGCTTATTGAACAAGCCTTACCACCAGATTGATCCGGTTGCTGACCTGGAACAGGTACGGACGTATCTGAAGACCCGCTGCTATCCTTCCACCTGCACCAACTACCACAAGGGATTGGTCAAACTGGCCCAATACCTGCGGCGTCATGGCCATTGGCCTACTTCTGCCCGGTCCATCAACTGGGACTATTACCTGGACTCGTTGCCCCCCTGGCTGGTCGATGAAGTTAAGGCTTACCTCGCTCACTGCCAGCGTACCTGGCCACCGGAGCAGCGCCAGCACGCCACCCGCGATATACTCAGCCGTTTAACAATCTCGCTGCGCTGGTTTGCTGCGCACACCCGACTGGCTGAGATAAGTGAAATAACCCCAGCCTTGTGGTTCGATTTTGTGGATGCTCGACTGATGGCGGGGATTCAGCCGGTGACACTTAACGCCAATCTTCACGCGCTGCAAGAATTTCTACGGTTCCTGGCCGATCAGGGATATTCTGTTTCTTGTCCAATGCTGCAAGTCGAGCCGCTGCCGGGCCGGGAGCGGCTGCCCCGCGATATGCCGGTTGACCAACTCCGCCTACTACTGGGCGAACTGGAGAGCGAAGCGGCTACTGGACGTCTGGGGCTAATGGATCGAGCCTGGTGTTTCTTAATGTTGTACAGTGGGCTGCGGACAGGCGAAATACGAACTTTACGGCTGGGTAATCTTGACCTGACCGCCCAACGGGTGCGCATTGAGCAGGGCAAGGGGCGTAAAGACCGGGTGGTTTGTCTCAACCAGGCGACCGTAGCCACCCTTGAAGCCTACTTGCCGGTGCGTGGCGCGGCTGACAGCGATTATCTCTTTCTATATCGTCTCCAGTCACTCAGCCCCGGCTATTGTGGCGAGCGGCTGCGCACCTATGGGCAACGCTGCGGTTTGCATATCACTCCCCACCAGTTACGGCATTGTTTTGCCACCTTGTTACTCAACGCCGGTGCGCCCATCGTGACGGTGCAGGCTCTATTGGGGCATAAACGCCTTGATACCACCTTGGGCTACACCCGCCTGTATGACAGCACCCTAGCCGCCGATTATTATCGGGTTATGGCAGAGGTAGAGCGACGTTTAACGGTGAAGACCAACGCCGAAACTGGCTCACTTTGTCCCCAGCATTTGTTGTCGCTGATAGACCTTTTACAGATTAGCCCCCTCACCGATGCACAACAGGCGACGGTCCAGGCGTTACGAATGGCTATTGCAGCCTGGGTAGGTTAGCGATTCCACTCCGTCAGGTTTAGCGGATCAGAAATCAGGGTGGCCGGCAGAGTGGTGGTTACGACCTCGCCGGAGGAGTCGAAGATGAGAGGGCCGGCTTGCTGGCCGGTGTGGTCAACAAAGGTGAGAGTATTCGGTAATTTAAGAGATAGTTTTTAAGGCCAAGACCCTGGTGCGAGA
>JAHDWA010000185.1 GCA_023382535.1 Anaerolineae bacterium
CGGGGTTCAGCCTGCTGCAAGGCCAGCAGGCTTTCCCAATTGGCATGCAGGTCGCCAAAGATAATAATGCGCGTCATCAGACTACTTTCGGCCCGGCTATCGCCCTGATCACAGCCGCAAATAAGAATCGGTGTAAATAATATCGTTGTAGAGGATTTGCACCGTCTTGAAGACGGCTGCCTGTTCCGGGTCGGTCATATCCACGTCGGCGGCGGTCAGTTTCTCCATGGCGGCTGTTTTATCGTAAAGGGTCAGGAGCAGCTTGCCCAGGCAGGTGCTGTCGTCGCGTTCCTCAGCAATGCGGATAAAGGCTTTGAGCTGTTCATCCAGCGGGTTGGCAATGGCATAATCCACGCCGGCCGCCAAAAGCATAACCGCATAGGTCCGGTTAAGCAGAGGCCGCATCTCATTGGGAACCCGATTGGAGACATTACTCAGGCCAACGTGGAGCATCGGCGGTGGATCGCCGGCCATTTTGAGGATACGCACGGCCTCGACACATTCAGGGCAATACTCCTGGCAGCCGCTGACGGTCAGTACCAGCGGGTCAATGAGCAGGTCCTCCATCGGCATGTCAAGTTCTATGGCCCGCGGAATGAGCTTCTCCAAAGCAATATTGACCCGCTCCTCGGCGCTGACCGGGATGCCGGCCTTGCCCATCGTTAGGGCAATGAGTTTGGCCTGGTACTGCTTGGCCAGGGGCGGGACCACTTCCAAGCGTTCCTCCTCGGCGGAGGTGGAATTGATAATACACTGGTTTTTGGCTACTTTGAGACCCGCCTCAACTGCCGCCAGATTGGTTGTATCCAGCGCCAGGGGGACATCTACAACGGCCTGGACGCCCTTCACCAGCCAGGGCATAATTTCGTGCCCGGCCTTTTTTTGCGGGCCGATGTTAAGGTCCAGAGCATTGGCCCCGGCTTCAACCTGCTTGACCGCCAGGTCCTGGAAGAATTTAATATCTTGCTGCTCGAACGCCTCCTTGACCCGGGGGGAGATAATGTGAATGTTTTCGCCGATGATTTGCATAGAGGTCCTCCTGAGAAATTAGTAGACGGTAGACAGTAGACAGTAGACAGGGGTACATCCCTGCGACTTTGCTACCCTGCTACCTTTTTATTGTTGGTGCCGTGCCACAGGTTCGTGAACACAATTTTTGACCTGAAGATATCCTGCTATCTTAATATTCGTCTCATCATCTGGGCGACAGCCCGGTAAACGGGTGACTCATCACCCAGCTCCAACAGAGGATGCCCGCTTAACTCAAAAGCCAGCAGTGTCTTATCTTCGGGGATAATCCCCAGGAGCGGCGCTCCCATGGAATCTACAAAAGGTTTGAGCGGCGCTGGCACTTCGCTGCCGGCAACACGATTGATGATAAGATAGGTTTGCCCGACTTCAATCTTTAATTCTTTCACCAGTTCGACCACCCGCCGGGCGGCAATGATCCCCCGCTGGCCGGGATCAGTGACCACCAGGAGATGCTCTACATTACGGGTAGTCCGCCGGCTCAGATGCTCTAACCCGGCTTCGTTGTCCATGACGACAAAGCGATACTGATTACTGAGACGATCCAGAACGAGGCGCATCGCGTTGTTGGCCGGACAGTAACAGCCCGGCCCTTCGGGTCGCCCCATCGCTATCAGGTCTACGTTATCGCCTTCGACCATAATGGAGCGGATATGGTAATCAAAGTAATCGGGCTTGGTTAAGCCGCTGATCAACCCACCGGACATAATCCCGGCGCTGCTATCGGCCTGAACCTGGGCCAGCATCTCTTCACGAATGTACCCAACGGTCTCCTGCTCATTCAAGGGCAGCCCCAAAACTAGGTTCAGATTGCTGCTGGGATCGGCGTCAATGGCCAACACCGGGCCGAGACCATGCCTGGTCAGATAACGGATAATCATGGCGCAGACGGTCGTTTTTCCCGTGCCGCCCTTGCCGGCGACGGCAATGGTTGTGGTCATAAATTGAGTCTCCTCATTCTTGGAACAGCCCTAGTCCAGCATGGCGGCTACCGTCGGAAATTTGTTAATGTCGGTATGGGGCAAGAACAGGGCCGAGGTAAATTGCTCGTAAAAGGCATTATCAGCCGATAACTCCAGGTAAGTCATTTTAGCGGCGACCTCAGTGACCTGGGCGCGGTAATCGCGGTTGAGCAGGGCCAGCAAGGCTCCCTGCAGAGCGGTATTACCCAGGAAATGAAACCTCTCCCAGGACAGGTCGGGCAGCAGCCCAATCTGGACAGCCTTTTCGACGTTGATATACTGGCCAAATGCGCCGCCGATGAGCATCCGATCAACGGCGGCCAGCTCAACGCCAACACTTTCTGCCAAGACAGTATAACCGGCGTAGATGGCCCCTTTCGCCCGCCGCAGATTGTCAATATCCACTTTGGTAATAACAATATCTTGCCCGTGCTCGGTTTCATCGGCCCAGGCGACGACATACTCAGGGCCGTGCGCTCCCTGGCGGATACGCCTCCGTTTTTCATCCTGCTGAAAAGAAGGGGTAATATTCAAATTACCGGCTTTGTCAATTACATCCGTAATAAACATCTCCGCCAGGAGCGAGATCAGACCTGATCCGCAAATCCCCCGCGGCGGCGTTGGCCTGCCTTGAGCCTCGAGCTTGGGCTGCGGTATGACCCGATAAGTTGGTTCAAACGTTTCGCTATTGATCCATACCTCCTCGATAGCCCCCGCAGTTGCCCGCATCCCATCCTGTACCCCGGCCCCCTCAAAGGCGGGACCGGCGGAGCAGGCGCAGCTAATCAGCCACTCTCCATCACCCAAAACCATCTCGCCGTTGGTGCCGACATCCAAAAAGAGAGTCAAGCCCCCTCTATCCCCCCCAGTGGGGGGGATAGAGGGGGGGGTACACATCCGCGACCCAACGACGCCCGCAGTAATGTCAGCGCCAACGTAGCTGGCCACGCCAGGAAGGCAGTCAACCGTAGCCTGGGGATGGATGTTCAGCCCTAGCTCACCGGCTCGCAGTGCAGGTGGTTGATTAATGGCCGTAATAAAAGGCTCCAGCCGGATGGAGGCTGGCGGCAATCCCAGCAAAAGGTGGATCATGGTGCTGTTGCCGGCGACGGTCATTTTGTAGATTTCCTGCGGATTGATCTTCGCCCGCTGGCTGGCCCGCCCGATTAACTCATTAATCGTGCCGACGACCAGTTCCTGCAACTCTTGCAGGCCGTTGTTTTTACCGGCATAGATGATACGTGAGATGACATCCTCACCGCGCTTGATCTGGCCGTTATACTCGGCCGCCTTAGCTACCACCTCGCCGCTGAGTAGGTCTACCAGATATAGGCTGACGGTCGTAGTACCGATGTCTACAGCCACACCCCATAGGCCCTCCTCTTTCCCCTGTGGTGGGGGAGGAGAGGGTTGCAGGTCTACCAACCGGGGCGGCCCGTTGGGGCGATCCCAGGTATCCAACTCGATGACAGCCGTGACAGCCCAGTCGCGTTCGCGTAAAGTTGTTCCTAATCGGCGCACGGTGGCCAAATCGGCAGTGAGATCGGTCAGGCCATAGGGGACCGTTAATGCCCGCTTTAAGCGTACCCAGTCTTCGGGCCGGTTAGCCAGCAAATCAACATTAAAATCGGCCAGGCCAAAGGCAGTTTCCAACTCTCGCTTCAAATGCGCCCAGTCTTCGGGCCGGTTGGCCAGCAGATCAACGGTAAAATTGTCTGGGCCATAGCTTGTGGCCAAAGCCCGTTTCAAGCGTGACCAGTCGTCCGTTTGATCAGCCATACTCGGCGGGTCGAGGTTCAACGGAAACAGGCGCAGCGACTGCTGGTCGGGGTTGTAGGTGAAGGGGAGTGTAATCCTGGCCGCGGTTTTGTCGCTCACCAGGCGCCGCTCGATTTTTTCCTGCGGGGGGACGGTAAGAACTGCATCTCCTTCGATCACTGTCTGGCAGGCCAGGGCATAGCCGGCGGCCAAATCCTCCGTGGAGAGACGTAGAGTTGAACGGCGCCGCACGCCGCTTCCATTGTGGACAATAACGGCGCAGCGCCCGCAGCGTCCCTGACCGCCGCAGGGCATATTCAGATCGAGGCCGGCCTGGCGCATTGCTTCGGAAAGGAGCAGGCCGGTCGGGACTTGGATTGTCTCGCCACCCGGTTCAAAGTGGATGGTGTAGGTATTTCGGTTTTGGTGATTGTGTTCTCTTTCCATATCTTACAGAAGGCGACGCCTCACATCTGTCCCGCCGGGCGACCACGCGGGTTCCCCCTACTTAAAAAGGCCCAGATTTTCTCCATTGCCTCGGCGGCCCGCATTGGCAGCCGGTAGGTCACAATATCAGAGATAGTGGTCTCCGCCGGATTGATTTCCACTGTGGGGATCCTGCGCTGGCTGGCTTCAACCACCGGCCTGATGATGTAGGGAAATGAACTGGATGTACCAATCGCAATCACCAGGTCCAGGCTCATGGACGACAGTTCGACCAGGCCCCGCACGGCCCGCTCCGGCAGCCGCTCGCCAAAGAGGACCACGTCGGGCCGGACCAGGCCGCCGCACTTTGAACATCGGGGCGGTAACACTGGCTCGATCTCATAGTTGGCAATCAGCTCCGCCGCCGAAAACTCAGCATGACAGCGGGTGCAGTACAGGTCGAAGGCATGGCCGTGCACCTCGATGAGCCGGGTTGTTCCGGCGGCCCGATGCAGGCCGTCAATGTTTTGGGTTAAGACCACGGTCTTCGGTTTGCGCTGTTGCAGCAGGGCGATAACCTCGTGGGCCTGGTTGAACCGCGCCCCATGACAGGCTGCGCCAATTTGCCACAAGTATTTCCAGGTTATATCCGGCCGCCAGGCAAACATCATCCCGCTCAGGGCTTCTTCAATGCTGTAGCCCTCGGCGGTGGCCTGGTCCTGGTACAACCCGCCCACGCCCCGATAGGTTGGCAGCCCGGAGTCGGCGGAAATGCCGGCTCCGGTGATAAAGAGAATTCGCTCCGCCTGGTCAATGAGCGCTGCTACTGCTTCGATAATCTGCGTAGAAGTCATTTTCGTTATGCTCACCTAATATTACAGCGCAATGTTGACCACGGCTGAGAGACCAAGTTGAGCCAATTTG
>JAHDWA010000186.1 GCA_023382535.1 Anaerolineae bacterium
GTGAATGAGTTGAAGGATCATTAATCATTCACAATTGGCTATTCATACCGCAAGGGTATCCCTTTGGGACCATTCACAATTTCTTCCAGTATCTCCACCCGCTGGCGCAGTAACTGAGGGGTGGGTTGAGCAAAAGTCAGGTCAAAGTGGCAGCGAGGGTCCGGCGGCGGAAGGGCTTCATACTCAGTCAAAACTGCCTCAAACTCGGCTTCGGCCGCTTCATACAATTCTTCATCGGCCCGGTCGGTCAGTATCTGGCGATCCATCAGGAATTTACGAAAACGGAGGAGCGGGTCCCGCCCGGTCCATTCTTTTAGCTCGCCTTCGGGCCGGTACTTGGTTGGATCGTCGGAGGTGGTGTGAGCGCCCATGCGGTAGGTCAGCAGTTCAATCAGCGCCGGACCTTCTCCGGCCCTGGCTCGAGCCGCCGCCTCGGCAACCGCCTGGTAGACGGCCAGAACATCGTTGCCATCCACGATATAGCCCGGCAGCCCAAAGCCAAGCGCCCGATGGGCCAGGTATTGGGCCGCCGATTGCTGCCGCCGCGAAACGGAGATCGCCCACCCATTGTTTTCGACGACAATCACGACCGGCGCTTTAAATACAGCGGCAAAGTTGAGCGCCTCGTTGAAATCCCCCTCCGAAGTAGCCCCATCACCGCAAACGCCGACCACCACATATGGCTCGCGTTTGTACTTCATCGCCATGGCAATGCCAACGGCATGGAGCATCTGCGTTCCCAGCACAATTTGAAACGGCAGGCAGCCGGCCTCGTAAGGGTAGTCAGCGGAGATGTGGCCGCCCCAGTGCTTGAGTTGAGCCAGCAGCGGCACCCCTTTGACCATGTAAGCCAGGCTCTCCCGGTACGAACCTAACAGCCAATCGCCGGATTGCAGGGGAGCCGCCCGGCCCACACATGCTGCCTCCTGGCCGTTCGCCGGGGCAAAGGTGCCCATCCGGCCCTGCCGCTGCAAGGCCACCATCCGGTCGGAGAAAATGCGCCCAAAGACCATCCAGCGATAGAGGCTCAACATTTTCTCTGCCGGCAGGTCCGGCACATCGCCCACCACCTGCCCGGCTGCATTGATGATCTGATGGACTTTATCGGTTGTCGGTACTGGCATTTTTACTCCTTCACTAACCTCACGTTTCTCACCTGAAAATCATCCCAAACAAATTCGTTGTGCTGTACATCAGGCGCCAGGCGGACGGTGGTGAAAGTCAACTCATTGTAGCCGGGGCGTAATAACGCGACCGGCACCGCTCGACGCACGGTCAGCCAGCGGCGGGTGAAATCTTGCTGCGGCAAGTTGGGCGAGAGCGGCACGCCGTTGATGGCCACTCTCGCTCCCACCTCATTTTGCTGCATCAATTCCAGCAGCAATACCCAACCGGCTGAGCCGGGGTCAGGTACGTAAAAGCCGCCGGTCCAGGTGAGGCTGGGTTTGCGCCCGCCGTAGAGGGGCCACCAGGGCGGCTGGAGATTACTATCGCCCAGGTGAATAGTGGCATCGCGGGCCAGGATGGAAACAGGATTGTGTTGGGTTATCTTGGCTGCTTGTATGCCTCGTTCGACCCGGCGGCCTGCCGCCTGCTGCCAGGCCCTGTAGGAGGGGCGGGGCCGGCCTGTTTCATCGAGCAAGCTGTAGCCGCCAAAAGGATCGCCGGGGGTAGGCCGGGACAGATTCCAGACCGTCACCAGTTCAACCCAGGGCCACTCGCGGCGAATCAGCTCCAGCGCCTCGACCAGATAGATTGCCTGCTGCTCCTGGCTCACCCCAATATCGGCCTGTTCGGGCGGCGGGTCTACTGTCCAGCCCATTTCGGTAATCCAGACCGGTTTGTACCGGTCGCCGTGCTCTTCCATAATCCGGCGCAGCTCGGCCAGGCGGCGGAAGGCCGGGTGATTGCGGTCACTTTCGGGCGCATCGGGAGCCTGGCCGAAACTGTAAGGGTGTGCGCCCAGGATGTCAAAATAAGCCCCCGCGCCGGCCCGGTACATCGCCTGCAAAAACAGGCGCTCATCCATTGCCTGGGTGTCGTTGCTGTTGGTCGGGGCCAGTCCGGCGGCGACGACCAGCGCCCGCGGATCACCCGCCTTGACGGCCTGGTAGCCCACTCGCAGCAGTTCGGTAAAGGCGACTGGGTCGGGAGTCTGGCCGCCCCATTCAATCGCCAGATTTGGTTCATTCCAAATGATGTAGGCCCGAATGCGTCCCCGGTAGCGGCCGGCGACTCGCTGCACAAAATCACGATAATCTTCCAACTTTTCCGGCGGGGCATTGAGGGCCAGATCAACCCCGCTTACCCAGGCCGGATGCTGGTCAAGGCGGACCACCAAACCGAGGCCGTAATATTCTGCCCCGGCCACCACCCGATCAGGAACCTCCCAATGAAACTGATTTTGGGTCGGCTCAATCTCCCGCCAGGGAAAGACTTGCAACACTGTATCAAATTCCGCGGCCTGGGCCAGCGCCAGCGACGAGTCATCGGCTCGCAAGGTATGGGCGGCGAGACGAAGGGGCTGGACGCTCTGGTTGCAACTGACCAGAAGCCAAAGGGCTAAAGCGTGAAGTGTGATGCGTAATGCGTGAGATGTAAAATTTGCTCCCCTGCTCCGTTGCTCCCCAGCTCCCCAGCTCATTCCTTCACTCCTGCCCAGACCCCGCTCGACGCGGCTACAAATAACTCGCCCGCCGGTCCCCAGGCTAAGCCGGCAATGGTATCTTCGGCCAGTTCGGTTGGGCCTATGGCCTGCCAGGTATAACCCCAATCGCTCGACCGGTACACGCCGTTATAGGCTGTCCCGGCATAGAGACTGCCCGGATTGTCAGGGTCGGCCAGCAGAGCCGTCACCGAGATATTTTCCAAACCCTGTCCCCAACTCCTGTCTTCTCCTCTCGTCGCCCTCTCGCCTCCTTGCACCGTCATTCCGCCGGTTAAACTCCGGTACACCCCCCGCGTCGTGCCCAGGTACAGCACCGAACCGCCCCCTCCGCCCGGCGGAGTTGCCTGGGCCAGCAAAGCCAGGATTGTCTGGTCAGCCAGGGTGGGCGCGGCAAACCGCCAGGCACGGCCATCATAGCTGCGGTAGAGACCGGTTTCCGTCCCGGCATAAACCAGCGGCAGCACCGGGTCAACGGCAATGCTGGTCGCTTCAATTGTCTCCCCCAACCCCTTCCACCGAGCATCCCAGCTCTGCCCGCCGTCGCGGCTTTCATAAACACGCTCCCACGCCGCTAAAACATATATCCGCTGCGCATCTTTGGGATCAACCGTCACTGCCGGAATGCCGAAGCTTCGCGTGGGCAAACGTTGCCAGACGGCCCCCCCATCCTGGCTGGAGTACAAACCGCTGCCGCCGGTCCCGGCGTATAAAATTTGAGAGTTCTGCGGGTGGTGGGCCAGGGAGGTGATGCCCCCCGCAGGAAAATCGCCCGGCACGGAAATCCATTGGCGGTTATCCGGCTGCCAGCGGAAGAGACCGGCGCGAGTACCGAGCAAAAGTCCCTGCTCGGTGGACAGAATCGTGAAGGCATTCGGAGAACCCAGCGCCGGAGCCGTGTTTCGCCACGTTTGCCCTCCATCGTCGCTGGCGTAGACGCCGGTCCAGGTAGCAGCCCACAGCCGCAATGGGGGTGAGCCTGCGGCCCCGGCTAAATCCAATACCCCTCCCGGAGGCAAACCTGTGCCCCCTTCGACCCAGGCGTCGCCGCCGTCGCGGCTGTAATAAAGCCGGCCCTGTCCCGTGCCTGCTCCCAGAGCGCCACCGGCCAGCCATAGCAACGACACAATTTCGTCGCCCGCCCAGGCCACAGGCAGCGTCTGCCACGACTTACCGCCGTCGTGAGTGCGCACCAGGCGGTTGCGCAGGCTGGCGACCGCCTGGGCTGGATTTGTGGGATTCAGAGCCAGGTTAGGGGCATAATGGCCGGGGTAATTGTTGATCCAGGTGCGCCCGCCATCCCGGCTGGCAAACACGCCCCGGCCCGCCGTGCCGGCGTAGAGCTGCTGCCCATCCGCCGAAACAACGAGGGATAGCACGGCGGCAGCGTGCAGACTCTCCGCTTCATCTACTCCGTTAGAGGGGATGAGTGACGCCCAGCCCTGGGCTGCTTGCACATACACGCCCGCATCATCCAACCCCACGTAGACTCGGCCGGTGGCATCGGCAGCCAGGGCTAAAACACTCACTGGAGGCAAACCGGCGGCGGGCTGCCAGCTTGTACCGCCATCACGGCTGTGCATCAGACCCGCCCGAGTCGCTGCCCATAAGCTGCCTGTTGTCTCTGCACTGGTGGAGGGTATAAATAACAGGTCAAAGATGGGATTATCGCTTAGCCCGTCCGTTGAGGTGGTCCAGGTTTGACCGCCGTCTTGGCTGTGAGCCAGGCCGCCGGCAGCGTAAGCGCCTACCCAGACCCGGTTGGAGTCGCCAGGATCGGTTACCACCGCCAGGGTCGTGACCTGGCGAGGCAGGCCAGCCTCAGCTCGCACCCAGCGCCAGGGAGGCAGAGCGGGGGTCTGGCAGGCGCTGAGGAGCAAGCCGCTCAGAATAATCCAGGCCAGGTATTGTTTTACGGCCAAAACAGTGTTGCTGGGCATAGTGCCTGTTGACTGGGATATGGCACATATTTTATAATTTTATGGGGATGATACAAGTCTGCCAAGTGATTGTAGGGGGAGGATCAATGAAAATTAAATTCTTTACTACCGGCGGAACAATTGATAAAGTCTATTTTGATGCCCGCAGCGAGTATCAGGTGGGAGCGCCGCAAGTGACGGAGATTTTGAAAGAGGCTAACGTGGCCTTTGAGTATGAGGTTAATTCGATCCTGCAAAAGGACAGCCTGGATATGACCGACCTCGACCGCCAGGCGATTCGGCAAG
>JAHDWA010000187.1 GCA_023382535.1 Anaerolineae bacterium
CTAGTTCAACATTGGATTCGAAGGGAGGGATAATGGTAACCTGGACGATTCTCTCGTCTCTGGCTTGCTGCAACAGGCGTGAAACTTTAATCCGGGAGATGCCAAAAAGTTTGCCGATTTCCTCTTGGGTCAAATTATCCTCGTAGTAGGCTTTGGCAATCTTGTAGAGCAGCTTTTTCCGATCGGTAGCCGTCGCCATAAATGCACCTGTACATTTGTTCATTCTTGTTCAGTTGTACAATCTTCAGCTTATCATATTTCTTCTGAAATGTCAATTGTTCAGTGATGAACAATTGAACACCCCGACTATAAGTAAGTCTGGAGAAAATAAAAAATTGGAACCATACGGCTCCAATTTTTGTACTTCGTTGAAAAGGGGATGAGTAAAGTCAGGCTGGCTTCTCCCCTCGCCGGCGCCGCCGGGACAGCAGCAGTAATATTAAGCCTGCTACCAACCCTAACCCCACCAGGCAAACGCCCCCCATGACCAGCAGAATAATCGGTACTCCCCCAATATCGTAGACATACTCAACCTCGACATCGTGGTAAATCTCGTCTTGGTCGGTAAAAGTGAAGATATAGTCACCGGTGACTAGCTGCGGATTCCAGATACGCTCCTCAAACTTGGTCAGAAACAGTTTGCGTTCAAGAAACGGCGCCAGCGGCGAACCGGCAGGCAGGGTGGCCGGATCAATCCAATCGGCAAAGGAGACATGGGCATCGCCAAAAGTTTGGGCCTTCTCCACCCGGTGATCCGCCAAAACATAGACAAATACCGGCATGACTCCGCTCGCCAGGGCCGTCGCCCGCATAGGATAGACTATTTCGTCGGATGGGAAGGTAATCCAGAGCGGGTCGAGGTCACCGGTCAACTCTTCACCCTCGACTCCGGAGGTCAAGCGGGCAGCGATGTAAAACCAATTCTGTTCAACATAGGCTTGCAACACCTCGGCCAGGCCCTCGGGGAAGTTATAGCCGTTGTCTGCCAGCCAATCGCTCAGGGCGCTGGCATCAGTGGCGGCCAGTGTGCTGATTTCAAACGGCCCGAGGGTCTGCTGGTTGAGTAGCAGGACCGGCGGCGCGCCGCCAATAACTCCATCAGGGGCCGCTCCTGCGCCCAACATCAGCGGCGGCATCAGGCCGTAACGATATTCTACCCTCGGTTGGGTCAGCTCTTGCAGGGTGTCGAAGAGGCTGACCTCGCCCAATTTCACTGTAGCCCGGGCGGGCACGGGCATAATCCAGGCTGCCTCGGAGGAATGACCCTGCACCCCTAAAGCCATCACAATATCTTCTGTCTGCCCATCCCAGCGGACCAGGGCGCGCTCCTGAACCACGCTGCCTTCGCCCTCGCGCGGAATGTAAACCCCACAGCCGCAGGCTTCAGCCGGCGCAGCCGCGAGCAGCACCAGTAACAGCAAGCTGCTAATCAAGATGAAACACCGCCGTTTTTGTCTCACTGGCGTCCCTCCCCTTCGACTCAAGTGATCAGGTTGCTGGAATTCTATGTCCCTCGCCAACTTTGTCAAAAATTGTGTACTTTGGGGCAGGCCAGGTTTTAATTGGTTTCTGTTATAGCTTTGAAACCACCTCAACTCATGATAGAATAATCGTGGTTTAGGAATAGCAATTAAATAACCCAAGTTGTGAGTAAAGAATTACCTAATGTGCAACTCTTTTTAAGTAGTTTTCAAAACCAACTTGTCAAAAAGTAGGTTAAAGGTTATCTTTGCTAAAAAAGCAAAGGTGATTTGTTGTGTTAAGGGTAAAGCTAAACGAAACCAAATTAAAAGAATTAGAAGAACGGCTCAAACGCGCCAAAAGCCAAAATACGTTGATCTATCTGGATTTGAAAATCATCGAATTTTCGCATCAAGGGAAAAGTGTTTCCCAAATTAGTGCCTTATTAGGCTTAAACGTAGCAATTGCGCATTCAGGCGCTAAATCGTTCTGAAGGTTGGATTTCACAATTTTTCCAACCGCCCCGTCTCCCTTACAATCCTGTCATCAGAGGATGAAGGGGGAGAGGGGATGACCTTAACAAACGAACCCGAACCTTTTGTGGTCTGCCAAGCCACCCAACACGGGATGTTGATTCCTTGGGGGCGATTTGCTGGCCATCTACGCCTCAGCGAACGGTTGCGTACTGCTGTGCCGCCTCGCCATCATAAGGATGCCCAGTCAGGCGGGGACTTGATCCTCGAATTTGGACTGGCCTCACTGGCCGGGTGTGCCTATCTGGAAGAACTGAACCTGGGTGCGCACCCACTGGTGAAGGATGAAGCGGTCCAAGATGCCTGGGATGTGCAGTTGCGGCACTATACCACTGTCAGCCGTTACCTGTACGATCTCGACACAGCGGCAGCAGCCCAGGTCCAGGCTGAACTGGAAGCGATTATGGTGCCGTACATTCGCCAGGCGACCCACGAGGTGTTGTGTCATCAGGAGTACCTGACCCTGTGTGGGGACCTGACCGGACGACCGGTGAGTGCCTACAGCACTACCTACCCGCCAGATGCCGTGTTTGGCTATAGGGCCAATCAGCTCTGCAAGGGTCACCAAGCGGCCCTGGTCAGCTTGAAAGGGTTGCGACATCGGGTGCATGTGGCCGTTTTTCATCATCCCGGCGATACGGTGTCCGGGCCATGCCTGGCGGAGATGGTGGTGGCGACCGAAGCCCGGCTGGGCTGCCGACCACGACGGCGGACTGAACTCGTCCGGCAACGGATTGAACGGGTCGAGGCCCAAATTCGCCAAAAGCAGGCCTGGATTGAGGCCCAACGAGCCACTATCCGAGCCCAGGTCGAGCGTCAGCTAGAGTTGGGGCAGCAGTTGCAGGCGTTGCGGCAGCGGCTAACCGAACTGGAGGCCAGCTATGCCGGCAAAAAGGTGCGCCCCACCTCCCGCCTAGCTCAAGCCCGGCAGCGGAAAAGCAGTTGGGAACGGCAACTGGGGGCGGCCCTGGCCCAGGAAAATCAAGCCTGCCGGGCCATCGAGCAGCATCAACCCCGTTTGGAGGCGCTCATCACCGAACGGGCTAGGCTCATCACTTGGTTGGCTCAACTCGAAGTGGATAATGCGACCTGTCCTAACCCGGTCTGCATCCGCTGGTTACTTGACGGTGGTTTCGGTGATGCTGCCAACGTGACCTACCTGATTGAGAGGGGCTATGATCTTTACGCTATGGCTCACAACGGCAAAACGACCCAAGCTTTGCTGAAACAGGTCCCCAACGACGCCACCTGGATTCAGGTCGGGGTTCGCACTCAGGCGTTGGATAGCCAGCATCACATCCTGGGCGATTGTCCCTGCCCGGTCCGGCTGACCTTGTTGCGCTGGTCGGGTGGAAGCAAGGGCTTCAGGTACAGCACCTTGATTTCCTTTAGTGAGACGGAGACCTTGCCGACAGCCGGGTTGTTCCCAACCTACCACCAACGGCAAGATGTCGAAGCTGGGATCAAGCAAGGTAAGGGCACCTTCAGTTTTACCAAACTGCATGTCCGTTCGCCTGCTGGCATCCGGCTCTTGGGCCAGTTCGCCTTGTTTTTTTGGCCCAACTTCGTCCATTGGGCCGCTGATTGGCTGGCTGAGCGGCTTTCCGACCGCTTCGTTCAGGTCTTGAGCCTGGTGCGGACCCAAGTCCGTGTCGCCGCCAATACTCCAGCCGTGGTGTTGACCCATACCCGGGGGCAACTACTCGAATTCGCGAATGATGGCCCCTATCCGGGCGTTCAAATTCGACTGGATGGCCCCTTCGCCTACCAGTTCCCGATGCCATTGTTCCAAACTTGGACCCACTTGTGGCCGGTTTCGTCTGAATCTGTTAAAGAGCAATTAGTGACCATAACTGTCACCAAGTCCTTACCGTCATTGGCCGAGGTGCTGTTTAGCCAAATCACTGTCCCTCGGCTGGAAAAAGTTTCGAATTTTGAACTTACTGAACGATTGCCTCCCTGAGTGCGCAATCACTACGTTAATTCCAACACAAAATCCGGCGAGGTGGGGTTGCCCCAACATTGACCGATGAAGAGGTCATCACGATTGAGCTTTGTGGCGAGTTCTTCAAACTCCACACCGATGAGGATATTTTTGATCATTTTTGTGAATACTACCAGGATTACTTTCCCCATTTAACCGACCGAACCCTGTTTGTGCGTCAAGCCGCCAACTTATGGCAAGTGAAAGCCGCGATCCAGCAACAGTTGGTCCGCAGCAGTGGCCAAGCCGATGATCCCGTTCAAGTGATTGATACCCTGCCTTTGCCCGTGTGCGGCTACACCCGGGCCTATCGGGATCGCTGTTTCAAACCCCACGCCGATTATGGACACTGTGCGGCCAAGGATTTGGATTACTATGGCTTCAAACTCGGTTTACGGATTGCTCGCTCAGGCATGATTACCTCTTTTCCGCTGTTACCGGCTCGTCCCCACGATGTCCAGTTTCTGGAAGAGTTGGTCGAGGGTTTTGCCGGGACCGTTCCTGCCGATAAAGGTTTCATTGATGCTTTCCGTCACGTCTTGTTGGATGAGCGCCAGGGCGTCTTTGTGATCACCCCGCCCCGCAAGGGCATGACCACGACTCATCCTCCCAGACTGCTGCGGGCTTGCAAGTATCTGCGCAAACGGGTCGAGACCGTCGGTTCTCAACTGACTGAACGTTTTGCCATTGCTCGCATTCGGGTTCGAAACCTCTGGCACTACCAACATCGCTTGATCCGCAAAATCCTGGCTCATACCATTGGGGTTTTCCTTAATCTTCAGTGGGGACGTAATCCCCTTGATCTTGATGGTCTATTGGCTTAATTTCGCTAAAAAGTGTTGCACATCGGGTATATATCCTATATGTCATTTGTGCCGAGTTTTTGCAGTATATGAACCACCCAGATCATCC
>JAHDWA010000188.1 GCA_023382535.1 Anaerolineae bacterium
ATATGGGTCTGGACGTAATCTTTAACAATCTCGATGAAAGGCTGGTAGGGTAACGCCAGCTCGGCGTCGTAGCAGTGACCCGTAAAAACCTGAGCGCCTTTCAGACGAGCATAAAGACCGGCTTCGCCGATCAGGCGCGTTTTGCCGATACCCGGTTCACCCTCGATGAAGACAATTCCACCCGTACCGTGGCCCATCATCTCGACAGCGCTGCGCAGCCGGGCCATCTCTTCCTCGCGCCCGACCAGCCTGCCGCGGGCAATCGCTTCCAGCAGCGAGGCATGGGTCAGGGGCCGATCTACTCCGCTGATATACTGAACGTTTTCCAGGTCAGTTAGAACTGCTTCTGCTGTTTGATAACGGTCGGTGGGGGTTTTTGCCAGGAGTTTGAGGATGAGCGAGGCCAGGGCAGGCGGCACATTGGCGTTGTGCCAGCGTGGTGAAACAGGCGTGGCATGCAAATGTTGGGAAATGACAACCAATGGCTCGTGGCCGCGAAAGGGAAACCGGCCGGCGACCAGCTCATACCAAATTAAGCCCACAGCGTAGAGGTCGGCCCGGGCATCGGCAGTTTGTCCCAGGGCTGCTTCCGGGGCCAGGTAGAGAGCCGTCCCGGCGACCAAATTCTCGCTGGTGATGCGCCCGTCGCCGCTCAAATAGGCCAGGCCAAAGTCCATCACCTTCACTGGCGGGCGCAGCGCAGCCAGATCGAGGTCGAGCGCAGCTTCCGGCTCCACGCCGGCCAGCATGATGTTCTCCGGCTTCAAATCGCGGTGGATCACCCCCGTCTGGTGGGCCGCGCTCAGGGCGGTCAGCACTTCGCCGATAATGTGATTGGCAAATTCGAGGGGAAAGGGCGCATCGTGCGCTTCTATCAAGTCGCGCAAAGTGCAGCCGGCGACGTATTCCAGGACCAGGTAAGGCTGGCCGGCCTCTTCGCCCAAATCGTAGCAAGCGACAATATTAGGATGGGCCAGGCGGCTCAGCAGGTCGGCTTCGCGGCGTAGGCGTTCAACGCCCTGGTCCGGCCCTGCCGGCGATGTATTCAGGGCTTTCACCGCTACCGGACGCTGGAGTTCCAGGTCGAGGGCGCGATAAACCACGCCAGCTCCGCCCCGGCCCAGAGTCGCTTCCACTTGATAGCGGTTACTGAATACCATGCCCCCTCCGCAGCTCTACCCCCAGCCCACCTAACAGGGAAGGAGTCTGCTAATAGCCGTCACTCCCCACACTGCACCGGCAGGCCATTCCACTCCGCCGAAGCTTTGAGCGCGTCCCACAGGCGGGCCATGCGCAGCCCGACCTCTGGCGGGCAGGGGTTTTCGCTTCTACCGGCCCGGACGGCCAGAAACTGCTGCCACGCCCCCAGGGAAGATGGACACTTAACCCGGCGCAAATGTTTGCGGTCAGCCCGTTGTAAGCGCAGGTAGTGACCCCAGGCGTTGGTCTGCAAAATACCGTTGCTGCAAAAAATCCGCACCTCTGAACCATCCCGCGAAGGGACATCACCACAGCCGCTCAGGGTAACCAATGCGCCCGACTTGAGCCGGCCTATGGCTGCGGCCAGAATATCCACTTCGGTACCGCGCGGGTCAAACCAGGCCGCGACTTGATCAAATTCTTCGCCGGCTAAATCCGAAACGGTGTTCAACAGATGCGCGCCGGTGTCAAACATAAAACCGCCGCCAGAAAGCGCCGGATTTTGTCGCCAGGTACCGTTACTGACTGTCTTCCAACGCTGCCAAACGACGGCATTAATCGTGAGAATCTGGCCCAACTCGCCGGAACGGAGCAGGTTGGCTGCCATACGGATCTCCGGGGAGAGGCTGCCCTGGAAAGCAACCACCAGCAAGCGCCCGGTCCGGTTGCGGGTCTCAATCAGGCTGCACGCCTCGGCGGCATTCATCACCATAGGTTTTTCCAGCAGTACGTCCAGCCCGGCTTCCAGGCAGGCGATGGTCTGGTCGTGGTGATAGACGTGCGGGGTGATGATAAAGGCAGCATCGAGTTGGCCGTCAAAATCAGCCAGGGCAGTCTCCAAAGAAGTTCGTGTTGGCGGCGGTTCCAGTCCAACCTGGTGGAATTTTTGCACGGCCTGCTCCAGCATCGCCGGGCTGGGGTCGCACAGGACAACGACTTGAGTAGTGTCCAACTGTTGTAACATTTGCGCCAGATGATACTGAGCCATGCTTCCACAGCCAATCAGCGTGGTGCGAACGGGTTGGGTCATGATAAGTTTCTCCGGGTCAAAGCTATTCGATAAATAAAAAACGTGTTGCGTCTGGCGTCGTCCATAGATTTTATCCACGTCCGACGCAACACGCAACACGCACCTTAATTCTGCGGCCGGCTGTCAATGCTCAGCGGTCGCTTTTTAACAGCCGCATGCCATTCAACGTGACCAGCAGCGACGCGCCCATATCGGCAAAAACGGCCATCCACAGGGTGGCGACGCCAAAAAAGGCAGCCAGCAGGAAAACCGCCTTAATGATGAGGGCAAACCAGATATTAAAGCGGATCGTTTGGACGGCGCGCCGGCCCAGACGGATGGCTCCAGGCAGTTGGCTCAGATCATCGGCCATGAGGGCGACATCGGCCGTTTCAAGCGCCTGGGCGGTGCCGCCCGCACCCATGGCAATGCCAACTGTAGCCGCGGCCAGAGCGGGAGCATCGTTGACGCCGTCGCCGACCATGGCGACAGAATCGCCGTGGGCGGCGATTAGCTCCCGGATAGCGGTCACTTTATCGGCAGGCATCAGGCCGGCCCGGACTTCGTCAACAGCCAACTGGCGGCCAATCGCTTCGGCAACGGTCGGGTTATCCCCGGTCAGCATCACCGTGTGGGTCAGCCCGGTTTCCTTCAGCGCGGTAATCGTGCTGCGGCTCGCCTGGCGAGGGGGATCGCTGACGGCCAGGTAGCCGCGCAGAGCTTCATCTTCCCGGACCAGTATGGTCGTCTGGCCGTTGGCCTCGGCGCTGGTAACCAGCCGGCAAAAATCGGCCAAGCAAGCCGCCTCGCTGTGCAGCAGGCTGTGGCTGCCAACAGTAACCAGCCGGTCGCCTACCTGTCCTTGCACACCCTGGCCGGGCAGGCTGGCGACGGCGGTTGCGGTCAGTTGCGGCAGGGCACGAGTTTCGGCGGCACTAGTAATAGCGTGTGCCAGAGGATGAGTGCTGTAGCGCTCGACGGCGGCAGCTATGGCCAGCATGTCATCGCAGTGGCTACAGGCGGCCATCAGGTTGTACTGGCGAGCTTCGACGCAGCAGCGATCAACGCAGGCCAGGCTGACCAGTTGCGGACGGCCTTGGGTCAGGGTGCCGGTTTTGTCAAAAGCTACGGTGGTAACCTGCCCTAATGCCTCCAAATAAGCGCCGCCTTTGATCAACACGCCGCGCCGCGCCGCGGCCGCAATCGCGCTGACAACCGCTACCGGCGTGGCAATGACCAGAGCGCAGGGACAGGCAATGACCAGCATGGTCAAGGCCCGATAGAGCCAGCCGTGACCTGCGGGGCTGTCCAGGAAAGGCTGCCCGAACAATAAGGGCGGCAGGGCGGCCATCAGGACAGCTCCGCCCACCACCAGCGGTGTGTAAATGCGGGCAAATCTATCCACAAAGCGCTGGGTGGGCGTCTTCTGGCTTTGGGCCTCTTCCACCAGGTAGATCAGCCGGGAAAGCGTGTTATCGGCAGCCAGGTGCGAAACCCTGATCTCCAACAGGCCGTCGCCGTTGATGGTTCCGGCAAAAACTTCTGCACCGGGACTTTTCTCAACCGGCACGCTCTCGCCGGTGATGGGCGCCTGATTGACAGCGGATTGGCCGGCGAGCACATGGCCATCCATAGGAATGCGCTCCCCCGGCTTGACTAAAATCCGGTCGCCCACCGCCAGCCGCTCGACCGGCACACGTTCCTCATGAAGGCCACACCAGGGGCATGGACCGCTCTCATAAGGGCCGGAGCCATCGGGCAGATCGCGCCCGCGGCAGCCCTGGCAGTCCAGGCAGGGTTGGAGCACGGTCGCTTCAGCCGGCGCCAGTTGAGTCAGGCTGCGGATGCTGTCGCGGGCGCGCTCCATGGTATAACCTTCCAAAGCCTCGCCCAGACTGAACAGCACAATCACAGTTGCTGCCTCGCCGTACTCGCCGATGGCAAATGCGCCAATCGCGGCCAGGCACATCAAGACGTTCATATCCAACCCCTGCCCGCTGCGCAGGGCCGCCCAGCCGGACCGGGCCGGGAAGTAGAGGCCGAACAGCCCGCCGATGAGAAAGAAGATGGAAGATAGAGGATAGAGGATAGAAGATGGAGATGAGTCGGTAAATAGCTGATCGCCGATAAACCATTGAATGGCAAAAGCGGCCAGGATAAAGGCGGCGCCGATCAGGGTGAAGGTATTGCGGGGTTGGCGCAGGAGTGCGGCCAGTTGCTGGCGCTGCGTCCGGGGGCGATAAACCTCGTCCGGTTGGGCCACGTTGTAACCTAAAGCCTGGACCTGCTTCACAATTTCAGCCTCGCTGGCGCCAGCTGCCACAACGTCCATTTTGGCTGTCGCAAAAATTACCCGGCACGATTCGACCCCGGCCAGATTGCCCACCCCCTTTTCGAGTTTAAGCGCGCAGTCGGCGCAGTCCATGCCGGTAATACAGAGTTGAAGTTTTTCGGTCATCGTGTGTTTTCCTTGTTGTTCAATAGCCGGAGACGCGATGCGTATTGCGTGTTCCGTTTACTGCTTAAAGAAATACGCACCACGCAACACGTTACTACTTATGCTCAATATGCTCCAATCCCTGCCGAAACAAATCCCGAATATGCTCGTCGTCCAGGGTGTAATAAACCAT
>JAHDWA010000189.1 GCA_023382535.1 Anaerolineae bacterium
AAAATTACCTGCGCCAACATCAAACCATCAATGTTGCCCAGGTTCGGGATGCCTTTAACACCAGCCGCAAATATGCCTTGGCTCTCCTGGAGTACACCGACGAACAGCGCCTGACCAAGCGCGTTGGGGATGAGCGGGTGCTGCGGGAGTAAGACAAAAAGCAGGGCCAAGCAGGCTTAATTCTACCCCTGCTTGGCCCCATAATTTGTGAAAGCAACCCTGTTATTCTTTTATGGCTAAAATGTTCCTCGCCGAAACTCCAGGCCACCCAGCCGATGTGCTTGTCAGTTTCATTCAAGGGTCTCCGTAAGAGCAGAAAAGTTAGCGGGTGAACGAAGCGGATGAGGATATGGATAAGCAGTATAGCCAGGTTTGACCACATTCTGGTGGTAATCACGGCCTTCTACAAGCAAACTTGGAGTATCAATAGCAAGTAGCCTCGCACAGGTAAGCGTCGGGTAGGGACTAACTTGGTTATTCCACATATATACATCGCCATCCTGATAGCCTATTTGAGTATACACGGGATAGGTGCCGCTCACCTCGACCTGTAGGGCAATCCCGTTTCTAAATCCCTGAATTTTGTTACCATAGGCAAGACCTTCACCCCCTCTGAACTTTATCCCGTTTCGAGCCAGGCTCGCACACGGATCTTTGCTTGGGCTATTGGCAGTGGGAAGCCCATTTGAATCAACAAAGATATTATTAACAACATTGTTATTATAAACCTCATAGGCCCTGGTGCTGCGCGTATTCCCATAACGACCGCCTCCGTGCGCATCAATAGCCTGACTAAAATTATCCCTCACGTCATTGTATCTAAACACATACAAGCCCGTACCCCCACCGGCGATACTGTGACGATGACTCAAAAACTTATTGTCTTCAATAAAAATAAAGTTACTGCTACCAAATTTAGGATCGCTATTCCAGGTACTATCCTCGCCAGCTACGAGGACCCCATAACCGGTCGTGAAATTCCTGGTATCTGTCGCACCGGGCTTGTATCTCCAATTGTGGAAAAATTCATTTTCGGCAACGACCCCTCGAGCCACCGCATCTTTATGCTTGATATTGAGTGCCGCCTCACCAAAATACTCAAATTTGTTTTTTTCGATGAGAAAATCAACACATTGTCTCACCAGAATCCCATAATCTGTAGCCTGGGATTTCCCATCTCCCGAAGCTTCGCTGGGTACTTTACTTTGAAAGTGTATCCCGGCTACTCTAACCCCACTGGAAGCGTTTGAATCACAAGCAATGACCATCATAAAGCGCCAACTATTACTGCTTAAGGTGGCATCACTAACGGTTTCACGCCTATACAATTTAGTGCCGCCTGGTCCACTGCCCTGTCCTACCAGGCTAATAAACTTGTTGATATAGACCGAGCCATCCACGTAAAATTCTCCGGCCGGCAGGACCACGGTGTAACCAGCAGCGGCACGATTTATAGCTTTTTGTAATAAGGGTTGAATATTTTGGTGATTACCAGGATTTTCAACGGCTATAACTTTAGCTTTTTCTACAACAGGTAAAAAAATTTGGAATCTACCTTGAGCTCCTGATTGTGGCGTACTTATTATTGTCGGTGTGGCGGTTGAGGTAGAGCTCTCAGTTGCGGTGGCCGTAAACGGCCCGGCTAGCGCGAACATTGAGAGTAGAAGGGTTAAAAATATGACGGCGTACGTAGTTATTCGTGATTTCATAGTAGGCTTCTCCATTTGTTTTGAAATTTAATAAAAAAGGCCCAATTTTTCACCTAAGGTGAAAAACTGGGCCTTGCTATTTCTCGAAATTTGTCTTACGCAGAACTAGACATAGAGTTAGCTTTACCCTGACTTCATATTAAGCTGGTTTCGGTAATGTCATTTCCACCCCTTTAGTCTCGCAAATGACTCAGCAAGAGCAACAAAAAAGCCCACTCCCTACCAAAAGGCAGAAAATGGGCTTTGCTATCTTCCAATCTTATCTCTCTAAACTAAAAACTGGATTGGAGATTTAACTTTACCCACGGTCTATATAACTTAGTTTATGGCCTTACAAAGTTATACTGATTTTACTCTCTATAGACAATTTTCCATTGATTTAATCTGGTATATAACATTATAATCAAAAAATAAACAAAGACAATAGACCTCAAGTACTAATCTTACTCCTCTGTTGAGACAACTTCCACCTTTGAGGGGAAAGTCACCCGGCTGGGATCGCCATCGGAGATGTAATATTCGTCAGGGTTCTGTTCAAAATAGGTCAGCCAATGATCCAGCGAGGTAGCCGTCACTTCCAACCGGGAAACATGAAAAGGTTCAAAGGTTTCATCAAAGGGTGACACATTGGGTCCACCCCAGGCTGCGGCGTTGCCGGCGTAACTATAGCTATAATCACCCCATTGGCCTGTCTTCAAAAAATCCAGGGTGTAAGGGAAGCCGCCGAAAGGCACCGACAAACTCTGGACCTTATAGCCCGGCGCCATTTCTTCAATGACATGCTGGCTGACTGCCAGTTCCCAATAGATGCGCTCCGCCGTTGCCACTGATAGGTCGGCATGGCTCACGGTGTGGCTGCCGACTTCCATTCCCAGATCAACCAACACTTGAATTTTTTCTTTGGCCAGCTCCGATTGCCCAAAAACAGAATAGTAATTGGCGTTATCATTACCCAGAACAAAAAAGGTGGCCCGGGTAGGCCAATCATTAGCATGCTGATGATGAAAATTTAAAATAATCCCAACCGCGCTATCAGCGTCAATGGTGCGGTCATCCAGCACCCGAAATTGGCTGATGTCCGAGTCATCGAAGGTGAGAGCAATGGGCTTTTTGCCGGGAGGGACATCGCGCAAGCCGTGAATAATGTCAACAAAATTGACCGGATAGTAACCCTCTTGGTAAAGCCGCTCCAAATCAGCCCGGAGATTATCGGGAGTACGTTGGTAACGCTGCTCCGGATAGGTTATGCGGTGATATTCCAAAACCATTATCTTGCCTAATTCATTGGCGCCAGCAAAATAAGGGACCGGAGCAGGGGGTGAGGTGGGCTGAGCTGCCGGCAGCACCAAAGATCGCTGACCTTCGCTGAGCAGCATCTCGCTGCGAGGGGTCGGCGTTACAAAAACAATGTGCGGCTTGGAGGAAGTGAGCTGTCCCCATTGCAGGAGATTACAGGCAACGAGAGCAAACCCCATCAAGCCCAACAGGATAGGCCAGATACGTCCGGGCAGGCGAGCGTTTACCTTTGATTGTGATCGGGAGTTAGCAGCAGAAGTGCTCGGCATGGGCGCTTTCACGAGCTTATTTTATGACAAATTTACATAAAACACAAACAGACTATGTAAATTTCACGATTCAAAATTTTGACGCATTCAAACTTGCTTCAAACTTTTTCATGTTATAATCTGTCCCAGTGTTATTAAAGCAAAATCGGCAAAAAAGAGGTTTACCCTTAATGAATTCATCCTATCTTCGTTCCCATTTGAAGCAGTTAGAGTCTGAAGCCATTTATGTAATGCGCGAGGTTGCCGCTCAATTTGAGCGCCCTGTTCTCCTTTTCTCCGGCGGCAAAGACTCGATTGTGATGGCCCATCTGGCCCAAAAAGCCTTTTACCCGGCGAAGATCCCTTTCCCCTTGTTGCACATTGACACCGGCCACAATTTCCCCGAAACCCTGACCTTCCGTGATGAAATGGTCGAACGTATTGGTGTGAGGTTAATTGTGCGCTATGTGCAGGACTCGATTGACCAGGGCCGGGTGGTCGAGGAAACCGGCCCCTTTGCCAGCCGCAACGGTCTGCAAACCGTCACCCTGCTCGACGCGCTGGCCGAGTTCAAATTTGAGGCAGCCATGGGCGGCGCGCGGCGGGATGAGGAAAAGGCTCGGGCCAAAGAGCGGTTCTTCTCCCACCGTGACGCTTTTGGGCAGTGGGACCCCAAGAACCAGCGGCCCGAACTGTGGAACCTGTACAACGGCCGGAAACAACCCAACGAAAGCTTCCGGGTTTTCCCTCTGAGCAATTGGACGGAGCTGGACATCTGGCAGTACATCCAGACCGAGAAAATACCGCTTCCGTCGCTTTACTTCTCCCACCAGCGCGATGTTATTCGCCGGGATGGTATGCTCCTGGCTGCTTCGGACGTGGTGCGCCCTGTGAGTAACGAGAAAGTTGAAAGCAAAATTATCCGCTTTCGCACCATTGGCGACATGACCTGCACCGGCGCTGTCGAGTCGCATGCTTCCAGCCTGGCCGATATTATTCAAGAAGTGGCTTCGGCGCGCATTACCGAGCGTGGGGCCAGAGCGGATGACAAACGCTCCGAGTCGGCAATGGAGGATCGCAAAAAGCAAGGCTATTTCTAATAGAATTTGGAGTGGCAAAGCTCCGCTTTGCCGGTCAAAGCTTTGCTTTGACACTTATGTAAATTACTATGGGGTTTTTAAAAACTATGTTATCAGAAGAAACAACGACAGCTACGCAGCTAAGCGTACTCGAAAAAGCAAGTGCATCACCCGAATCGCTTGATTCAATTGAACTGCTTCGGTTTACCACCGCCGGCAGCGTTGACGATGGCAAAAGCACCCTTATTGGCCGTTTATTGTACGACTCGAAAGCTATTTTTGAGGATCAAATGGAAGCCG
>JAHDWA010000190.1 GCA_023382535.1 Anaerolineae bacterium
TCCCCCCTTTGTCATTTTCGCTCCAGCCATCAAACTGCCATAGATCCATGTCGGTTGGGCCAAAGTGATTGTAAACCACATCCAGAATGACGCCAATGCCATGCTGGTGGGCGCCTTTGACAAACTGCTTAAAAGCATCCGGTCCGCCATAAATGCTCTCCACCGCAAAAGGGTGAGAGGGATTGTAACCCCAGGAGAAATCACCCGGAAACTCAGCGACGGGCATAACTTCAATTACATTAATCCCTAACTGCTGGAGATAGGGCAGCATAGCCATCGCGCTTTCAAAAGTGCCGGGCTGGCCGCCGGGAGCGTCGTGGAACGTGCCGATGTGTATTTCATACAGGACGAGTTCATTCCACGAAGGCAGGCGAAAGTGATCGTCATCCCAATTAAAGGCATGAGGATTGTAGATAATACCATTACCGACCGAGTTGGTGACCCGGCGGGCGTAGGGGTCAATCCGAGACAGCGTGGAACCCGCTGCCTCGATGATGTACCGGTACTCGTCCCCTTCTTTTGCTTCCGGCACGTCCGCCGACCAGAAGCCGTTCTCTTCACTGTGAAGAGGGGTTGCTGTTTCTTGCCAATTATTGAATGTTCCGGTCGCAAAAACTTTTTCTGCATGGGGCGCCCACACCCGAAAGGCTACCCCTTCAGCATACGGAATCGCACCCATTCCAGGCTGGCGGGCCGGTTTTTCCAGTTGGTTCGTCATTTGTACTCCTTGTGTAGTTTGACAACTTGGCAGACAAGACCGCAAAGGTATACCTCGTGAAACCTTTGCGGTCTTATTATTGGATACTTTAGATGGATTTTTTTCTTGGATTGATATTCCACAACCTCATTCCCACGCAAGCGTGGGAATGAGACCGGTTCTTAAGCTGTCTATTTTGCTTTAGCGCGAAGGCCGTGCCGGTTCGGAAATCTCTTCCAGGGCTTCGCCGGTGAGTCGGTCATTAGCAACGTCTACCGCCAAATCGCCCAGGGAGACAATCCCCACCAGTTGCTGGTCACGATTGAGTATCGGCAGCCGGCGAATCTGATGATCGGCCATCATGCGGGCCGCATCTTTAACATCTTGATCTTCATAGCAGTAAACAAGATCCGGTGACATAACTTCACCGACTGTCGTCTGCTTGGGATCACGTCCGGCGGCAACGGCTCGAATGGTAATATCGCGGTCGGTCAGCATGCCGACCAGTTGATTTCCTTCGCGCACCGGCAAAACACCAACGTCGAGCGTACTCATCCTGCTGGCCGCATCTTGCAGGGATGTATCGAATTCTACAATCTCCACATCTTGAGTCATGACATCTTTAAGTTGCATTGCTTTTCTCCTTTTTAGTACTGAAGCATTTTAGTTATTAGCTATTTTTTATACGTAACGACGACGGCGACTGCCGGAAAGCAAAAAGATGTAGTAAAGCAGGTTGCCAATTGAGGACACAGCCGCAGCGACATAAGTCCAAGCTGCTGCACCAAGCACTTTTTTTACCCCTTCAGTCTCCTCTGTCCTACCGAGAATACCTTGGTTGACCAAAAGTTGTTTAGCCCGGTTACTGGCATCAAACTCCACGGGTAAAGTGATGAGGGTAAAGATAGTAGACAGACCAAACAAAATAACTCCTGCCCACGCGAGTTCAAGGATGCCTAATAAAAAGCCGGCCAGAAAAAGCCAGGGGGCTAGATTGCTGCCAAATTGAACCACTGGAACGATAGCACTACGCATTTTTAGGGGAAGATAGCCCACTGCATCCTGCATAGCATGTCCAGCCTCATGAGCAGCTACCCCGGCAGCAGCTACACTGGGTGTGTGATAAACGGCTTGGCTAAGGCGCAATACTTTATTACCTGGGTCGTAATGATCCGTCAATGCTCCGGCTGTTGGCTCAATAGTAATATCTTGAAGTCCTTGCGAGTCCAACAGAGCGCGGGCTACCTGAGCTCCGGTCAGATCGCCCGGTGTACGGACCTGGGAATAAGTAGCAAAATTACTTTTAATCCGGGCCTGGGCATACAAGCCCAACAACAGGCCCGGTAAAGCAAAAAGCCAAAAAAGAGGATTTACGAACATATTGTGGCAAGCCTCCTACCACTCACAAAGTTTCTTATTTTCCAATGTAACATCCTCTCGGCATATTGCCTATACTCATTTAGGCAGTTTTTTGCCAGAACAAGAGTTATCTTCTTCTAATTCACCTGGCTAAAGATAATATGTTATGAAATAGCCCAGTTGACTTAAATTTAGAATTTTGAGTAATCCTATAGAGCTATACAGGGTTTTGGTGCTGCTTCTCTCGTTTGAGCAAAAAGTATAACAGTAGTTACGGGAAGAGTTAATAAAAATAGCTCTTTTGAACCAGTCCGTGTCACCCAGATTAGTATAGGCGCAGATAATTTTCTGGTTATAATTGATTCAAAATCTGCAACAAGAGCGGGATTGAGTTAGCACCGGGGATTTGAAGGAGGATTTGATGTTACACGCAGAACTTTTCAACAATCTTGACATGATCGCCTTTGAGGGGTGGGAATATCACAAACTGCCTTCAGAAAATTTAGAAGACTGCTGGAGCAGCCCGATTAGGGAGACTCCTAAACCGCTAGTTGCCACTTTTCCTGATAGAAGCAACTATCCAGGGCTGAACCCGGCACAACCCGATAAAGGTCGTCATCTACTCAATCCCATTGAGTAGCGCAAAAAACCCAGGTTTTTCCTGGGTTTTTTATTTCCGCGGTTTTTGAGCAGCCACCATAATCCGCTTTCCCTTCAACGGCGCAGCTCGATGTGAGCGGTAACTGTTATACGAGCGGATTTTAGTAAAACCGCTTCTTTCCAAAAGATAAACCAGTTCAGGGTAAGTAATGATAGCATGTTCGTCGGTTTTGCACACCTTGATTTCCTCTCCGTTCGGGCTTTCAAGGGTGTACTCGTTGATCTGGGTAAATTTGGCCGTGTGGACATCATATTCATAATGGGCCTGATGTTGAACCAAATGCCCGGCAATCGCCTTTTCTGCCTGGGGCGGTTCCGGATCATTTTTAAGGAACCATAATAAGTTTGGAATATCCAGGAAAAAGACTCCCCCCGGCTTCAGAGCACGATACACCCGCTCAACCGCATCCGCCTGCGCCTCTGGCTCAAGCAGGTAAGCAAACGGACCGTTAACGGCCATGACCAGATCAAACGCTGACCGCTGCTTGATATCGTTAAAGCCGCCCTGCTGAACTTCTACACCCTCAAGCGTTTCAGCCAGTTGAACTGCCTGAGCATAAAAGTCAGTATCCACCTCCAGACCAACCACCCGCCAACCCAGCCGAGCGTACTCCGGCAGCATTTTACCCGGCCCACAACCAACATCAAGAACACGCAATTTTTTATTCAAGCGGTACGAGCAGGTTAGCCATTGGATAAAATTGACAACTGCGCCCGGTTTGGGGCTGAAAACCGAATAGAACTGGCTTGGTAAATTTGTGACTTCGTTTTGTTTGTGCATATCCACCTTTTCTAAAGTGAATCTCATAGAACGAAGCTGTGTTTTTTCTTTAACCGGCTCTTGAGAAGCCCAACTGCGCTTGTATTATATGGCGCGCTTTCCTTAAGTGCTATACTCAGTCAGGTAGTTTCGAACACAAAAAAGAGCTATCTTTCGATAGCTCTCGCGGTCTTAAGGTTCACCTGGTTCACCCACCGGGGCGATTATTAAATCTTGAAATTAGCTTCCTCAAAGAGACCAGGGGAAAATAGACAGGCAATCTAATTTTTGGTCTGCAAAGTGAGGCCGACGGTTAGTTTATGCTAAAAATTTAGAGTTACTGAGACTCAGCTTTGCCCTATTTTTGGTCAAGAGGATCGTCAATTAAACCCTCCCGGATGGCATGCACAGCGGCTTGAATTCTATTTTGAACATGAAGTTTTTCCAGGATGTTACGCAGGTGAATCTTGACTGTATTCTCGGTAATATTGAGGAGATCGGCAATTTCCTTATTACTGGCCCCTTTAACCACCTCTTCCAAAACTTCGATTTCTCTGGAAGTCAATTCGTCTGTTACTTCTCTCTGTTTGACTTCGGGCGGAGGTTGCCGGAATTCCTGGAGAATCTTGGCAGCCATAGCCCCGGAGAGAGGCGCCTCTCCCTGGCGGACCCTGTCGAGCATTTCGTACAACTGCTGCGGTTCCAGATTTTTTAGCAAATACCCTTTGGCGCCGTTTTTGATCGCTTGAAACAAGTCCTCGTCATTATCCGATACGGTCAACATTACCACCTCGACATGGGGCATTTCTTCCTTAATAATCTTGACCGTCTCCAGCCCGTTGCGATTGGGCATATTGATATCCATCAAGATCACATCGGGCATGGTTTCTCTGGCTATTCTGACCGCTTCAATGCCATCACTGGCTTCACCCACAATTTTCATCTCTTTCCGCGAGGAAATCAATGAAGCGATCCCTTTACGGAACAGGATATGATCATCAACTAATAAAATGCGCAT
>JAHDWA010000191.1 GCA_023382535.1 Anaerolineae bacterium
TAAAAGTGGTAAACTTTGGCAAAGAAAGGATAACAGTATGAACAATCAATATTCTGAGGACAATCCCCTCTATCATACTCAAAAGATGAAGGACCGTTTCATGGAGCTAGTGGACCATTTACGCCAGGATGTGGGCAAAGTGAATGAGCCAAAGGCGCAAGCGCTCTTTGAGACCTCGGCTGAGGTGCTGAACGGTCTGGCCAAGGTGTTTGAGGACTACGAAAAAAAGAATGATCAGGCTTGGCGATAGTCAGGACTACGCTGGCCTAAAGGAGGCTAAAATGACAAAGCAACAATTACCTCCCCCAGATGATGTAATCACACCCATCCATTACGGGAACCTGGATTACAGCAATCCCCACCAACAAGTCGTCCACCCTCGTTGGGCCGGTGGGGAAGTGGTTTGGTCAATCCCCTGCGGGCCGGTGGCCGTCTCTCCGGCAGAAACAAATATCGCCGATGAATACATAATGGTTTACTCGATGGACGACGAGAACGGCAAACCGGAGGAAGTCAAGGGGCAGTACACGATTTATGATACAAAACCGGGCGACCCCAGTTACAGTCCCTTATGGCGGCATAACTATGTGATCGTCACCCGTGATTATCAGCCCCAAACCTTACGCTCGAAAGAGGATGTACTGAAGAGCGGCTACCAGATTGTGACGACTGATAAGATCACGAATTGACCTGTTTTGTGAGGCTGGCGTGTCCAGCTAATCATCAGCAAGACTTCAATGGAAGAAGGGAATCTTCCCTATAAAAGATAGGGAGTTCGCCTCTGCCCTTGCCTCCCAGGATGTGATAATCTATCCCCAAGATTGAAAAATTCAATCAAAAATAAATCATCAACGACGTGACCAAAGGAGGCACACTACAATGTCAATGACCGTAAGAGAACTTTGGACCGTTATTCACGGCATGGGGCTGGGGGCGATTTTCCTGCTCGCTTTTGCCGGAGGCTTGGCCGGGCTGTACAGCCTCAGACCCGAGTGGGTCACGATCACCGGGGTGAAAGAGCGGGTGATGCGCTTGACCATCGGGACCTGGGTGATGGCTGTCGCTTCATGGCTGACCGTCGTCAGCGGTACCTATATTGTTTACCCCTGGTACCGGGCCAAACCCCCGGAGGGCTTGACCGACCTGAGTGACTTTCCCCGTTACTACCTGCTGTCGGTGCCCAATCTCGCCGCCTGGCACACCTTTGCGATGGAATGGAAGGAACACGTGGCCTGGTTCTCCCCCATTCTGGCCGTGGCCGTCGCCTTTGTTGTCTGGCGCTACGGCGCTCGGATTGCCGAGATGCCCAAGCTGCGCTACGCCCTCATCGTTCTGTTCGTCCTGGCTTTTGCCGCCGCAGGTATCGCCGGTATGTTCGGCGCCTTCATTACCAAAGCCGCCCCGTTGATGTAAGCGGGCTGAGTGATACAAGATAAGGAGTTATTAAAATGACAGCATCAATCTCTTCCGATGTAAAAGTCGTCGAAAAAGTCTCAGCCAAAGCTCAAGCCGCGGTTGGAGTAGCCTCAGCCGCCTTCGTTTCGAGTGGTATTGGCTGCCTGGTCATCGGGTTAATGGTTACGGGAGCGGAAATGAGCGAAGGTCTCAAGAATGCGCTCAACTGGTGGAATCCGGCCGGGCCGTTGACCGGCAAAACTGGGGTTGGGGTCATCGTCTGGCTGGTTAGTTGGGTGATTCTCCACTCGATGTGGAAAGACAAAGATATGGGATTTGCTAAGGCGTTTACCATCACCCTTATTCTGATCGCGCTCGGCTTCCTGTTGACTTTCCCGCCCATCTTTACCCTCTTTGCCGCCGAATAGCCGCTCTAGAAATTACTGACCCTCTCTAGTAAAAAGTCCGCGCTGAGATGACGCGGACTTTTTGGTTACTTGCCGGGACGATAACGTTCAATGCGATGACGTACCGCGTAAGTGGCCGCTTCAATCCGGTTGGTCACACCCAACTTGTCCAGAATGGCGCTGATATGATTGCCGACCGTTTTTTCGCTTAAGTTCAACCAGTGAGCAATCTCGGCATTTGTTTTGCCCTCAGATAACAGCGCCAGAACCTCGATCTCCCGCTCGGACAAGGTGCGGAAGGCCAGCCCGGTCAACTCTTGTTCGGCCTGACGGACGTGAGCCAGCAGCTTTTGGGTGACGGCAGAGTCCAAGACTGCCTCCCCTCGGGCAACAGCCCGGATGACCTCAACCAAATTGCCGCCTTCGACCTTTTTCAGTACGTAACCTTCGGCGCCAGCGTTGATCGCCTCCAGAACCAACTCGTCATCGGCATATGAGGTGAGCATGATGACATGGGTTTCCGGCCAGCGCTGCTTAATGTCCTGGCAAGCCTCCACCCCACTGCGACCAGGCATCCGCAGGTCCATGAGCACCACTTGAGGACGCAACCGTTCGACCAGCGATATTGCTTCATCCGCAGTGGCCGCCTGTCCGATGACCTCAAAATCAGGTTCAAGCTTGAGCAACGCTTGCAGGCCCAGGCGCACCACTTGATGGTCGTCAACCACTAAAAGGGTTATTTTCTTTATGATCTAACTCCTTTCTATACGGAATGGTGAGTTGCAACTGCGTGCCAGAGCCGGACTGGCTGTTGATGCCCAATTCACCCGCAAGCAGTCGCGCCCGATCCCGCATATTGCGCAAGCCATAACCGGCGATAAAATCTGGGGGGATACCTTGCCCATCATCAGAAATGCTCAAGGAAAGGGTTTCCTCGTCGGCTTGGACAGAAAGTTGCACGTGACGCGCATGGGCGTGGCGAGCGACGTTGCTCAATGCTTCTCCGGTGATAGCCAATAAATGACGCACCTGTGGCGTAGTCAGCGCCTGATCCTCAGGCAGGTTTAGTTTCAAATCAACCTGAACCATTGACGATAAGACGCTGTTATGCAGCAACTGGGTCAGTCCCTCCGCCAGGCTGACGCTGGTTGGCTGGGCGCGCAATTCAGCAACATGCTGGCGAATGTCCGCTACCGCTTGATCGAGGGTTAGCGCTGCTTGAGCCAGGTTGTCGGCGGCAGCGCCATCTTCCACTAAACAAGGCGCATGCCGGGCAGCATTGAGCATCAAGCCGGCGGCATAAACCGATTGTAGGGTGTGGTCGTGCAGGTCACGCCCCAAACGCTCCCGTTCGGCGGCTAAAATTTGGGCCTCTTCCATGCTGCTCAACTTGCGGTCAATTTCTAGATCAAAAATTTCCAGGGTGCGAATGATAGCCACTGTCAGAGTCAGACCCAGCAGGCTGCGAAAAACCGGGATGGGAAGACTGAGCCAACTTTCCAGGAGGGTCGTATTGAGCCAGTTTGCCGGGAAGTACGGGCCAGGCGGTACAACCAAACCGCCGACTACGGCATAACCCGCCAGCGCCAGTCCAGCCAGATACAACATCTGCAGAATTTGAGGTTCGCGAAAAGGGGCAATCAATTGGGCGGCCTGCCGGCGCAGCCCATACGCCGCCAGCGCCGCGCCCGGAAAGCCGATCAAATAGCGGGTCCAGATATTGCTGAGCAGATACCATTCAGCCAGCGAGACAGGTCCGGCCGTCAACCAGACCAGGGCTGCCAGCGACCACAGGAGTAACAGCCCGGCCGGTAGCCAGCGCAGCCAGGCCCAGCGGTGGGGCATGGGACGCAGCAGGTCAATCCCAAATTGAAAGAGACAGGCAAAAGAGAGGCTGAGTAGTCCTAGCTGAATCGCTTTGAGTAAGTTGATAAAGGGGGGCGGCAAGTAAGTGGCCTGGATGGGGATAAAAACATCCCCCCACTCGTGCAGGCTGTGGATAAAACCAAAGAGGGCCAGCCAATGGAGATGACGGGCCAGGGTCAGCCGGCTGTGCCGCCGGGACTGGAGGGTAATTGCCAAGCCCAGAACAAAGAACACCAGGCCATAAACAAAGAAGACCAGGGGCCGATTGATGGCGAAAAATTCTTGCAGGCCGGTGATCATTTACCCCCCGCTGCCATAGAGAACCGAACTTCAATAAAGAGCCTCACCCTTCAAGTATCATAGATTGTAATCCTGCTCCAAAGGTTGAACAAGCGTACAAGCACAAAATAAATCCCATCAATACGAATCTTAATCATTCTCTTAATCTGCCGAAAGAAATTGCCGGGGCGGTTGGTCAAACCAACCGCCCCGGAGCAAGCTCACGGCCTAATGTTGCTGACTGCTGGAAGCTTGCGCTTTGCCCACATATTTTTGCGGCTCTTTATCGAAAGCTCGCTTGCAGCCGGCGGAGCAGAAGTAGTAGGTCTGTCCCTGGTACTCGGATTTGCCGGCGGCGGTCTTCTCATCTACATCCATGCCGCAGACAGGATCTTTAGCCATTGGGTTTCACCTCCTTTCTCAAGGAAAGTATACCCGGTAGGGCTGAGGTCTACGAATTTTTCCTAACCTGGCGCTTGACCCGAGCCGTCACCAGCGGCATCATCACAATCAGCGTGAGCAGCCAGACCCAGATTGT
>JAHDWA010000192.1 GCA_023382535.1 Anaerolineae bacterium
AAACCGGCATATTGAACGCCTGCACCAGTTGCTCGATCCGAGTCATCTGAGTTCTCAACTCACCGGGCATTTTTTGTCGAGTAGCCTTATATTCTTTGTAGGTATCGTGTCGAAAAGTTTTGCCATGATCGAAGGCTACGGCGATGTAGTCCGGCTGGTACTCTTTCCAGACCCCCAAGAGCATTGAGGCGAATCCGTAAACAGCATGGGTAGTTTCGCCATAAACGGTTTTGAAGGTGGCCGGCATGCCAAAAAAGGCCCGGTAGGCCAGGGCATGGCCATCAATGAGGAGAAGTAACGGATGCTGTTGAGTTGATCTCATTAAAAAACCTACTTTCAAAAAGCATTATTCCAATTCAGCCATTCAGTAAAGACACGCCTCAAGCTCGTACTTCTGCGTTTCATTTCGCCAGCAGGTCTACCACCGCCCTCTCGCGCCAACTCTTTCAGTCTGGCCCCTACCTCAAATACATTAAACGCATCTCGTGGACGGGCCTGATGATTAGGGCTATAATGTCGCCACGCCTGGCACTCAAGTGGAAAATGATGTCCGAAGGAGAAACAATGCTGAAATTGTCTGGATTTTACCGGCTGGTTGATATTGCTGGCAGCGCCATTATTCTGGTAGTACTGTCGCCACTTTTGATCGGGCTGGCCACACTTGTCAAACTTGCCTCTCCCTCTGATCCTGTGTTTTGCGCCCCTATCCGCCGGAAGCCGGATGGGAGTTGTTATCGGAGGATCAAGTTCTGTCCCCGATCCGGTTGGTTGGGTGAGTTGTTACACCGCTACAGTGTAGATGAGCTACCAGTTTTTATTAGCGTGTTACTGGGTGAAATAGGTTTGATTGGACTGCAAATTTAGAGGTCTACTGGATTCACCCCAAATTATCACTTTGATTTTTGTGTCTCTCTTTGGGCGGGCGATCTTAATGCGCCCCCTTATTTCCTAATCTACCTCCCCTCTGACCAACCACACCGAGCCATCCCTGGCTACGTGCTTTCCTCGCAGGAGCGAATGAGCCTCAAAATCCATTCTTAATTGGGCAATGGCATCCGGGTCGCGCGGGTCAGGTAAATTTGCCGGAGACAGAGGAAACCGAATCTCGCCCGAAAACGCGGCGAAAGTGCTCCTTAAGTTAGCACTCATACAATCTGCCTTGGTGAAAAAATGACGCGTTCCTTCGCGCAATTGGATCATGTGGAGAAGTTGGCCGTCGGGGTGATCGTGCAGAACGTTAAAGCGATCCAACGTGGCATCAAGCAGCCATTGAGTTCCGTCCATATAACAGAGGCGTAGCAGTCGTTCGCCTTGAAACGGCCCGCTGGGAATCACATAACTCCCCACACTGTTGATGACAAGGTAAGCTCCCTGGCCAAGCAGCCAGATAAACCGCTCAAATCCTGTATAGTAGCACAACCACCACGCTAACTCCCCTCTTTTGTTTCGGGGCAACGGCGAAAATCCGATCAGCCCGCCCAGGGCAATGATACCTTCCGGCCCAATCATGGACTCGTAAAGACGCCATTCTTCGGACTCGACTATAGCCTTGGCATTGGCCCGGATGGATAGAGTATCTCCCCAGTGGGCTGGTATCTGAATTACCGGGATCACTTTGTTGCTAAAGCGGTCCCGAAGGATAGAGAAATTTCGCCGGCAGGCGGCCGGATCAGGCTCGTCGTGGTTGAACATCATATCGGGTTGAATAATCTCGGCGGCGCGGATCGTGTTCTCCAGGGTTCGGACCTGTGGGGAGAGAGTCTTCTGGATATGGGCCTGGACGAAAGCTGTATCCATAACTACCGGCAGTTGGCGATGATCGCGCCCATAGATCAGTTCAAAATTGGGCAAAGTCAAGATCTTGCCATTCTCATCACGTACCGCTCTTTGTTGCTCATCTCGAACCACACTCTGCCGCCAGCGCATGGGTTCCTGGCGACCCGTCGTAACTGCGTAATTCCACGACACGACATAGACGGCAGGCACATCCGGCTTAACCACTCGATGCAAAGCCTGCCGGCAGGCGCTATCTTCTTCCTCGCCATCGAGCATGGTTCGGATGACCCGGCCAGGTTTACCGTGCAAGTCGCCGGCGATACCGAAGGCAGCGTGAGGAGAGCACGAGGAGTTAAGGGGTAGTTGGATTTTTCGAATAGCCTTGGTGCCGCTCAGATCGAGACCACCAATGCCGAATAAACCTTTCTGGTCAGTCATGATAAACCCTGGAGTCATCTCCTCTTCCATTTCAAATTTTTAAGTTTTGTTCCTCCCAGATATACACGACAATTTTTTAAGCGTCCCCTCCACGAAGTAGACTAAAGCAAAGTGAGGACCTTATCGCCCCACTGTTTGAAAAAGAGGGTTTCAAATAGGTTGTTTTATCCGATCTTTGTCAATTTCCTGCCACCGCCAGCAAACTAAAAAGCCATGGTGTATCAGGTTCTTCATAAGTTTGTCAAGCATACCTATCCTCTCTGGTAACTGGGAGAAATGAAGATCCTATTCTGAGTCATCAAGACCGGCCCATATTTTTCCACGAATTCTGCAAAGCCATTGTTACTGAATAGAATGCGGTAAATCTGATTAACCAGATCCTGGCCAGTTGGATATTCGGATGATTTAAAGCGCTCTATAACCCACCAATCGTCTTGCTGCAATAGCGCTGTATTTACAAACCCAGGTTTGTACCATCTGCGCTCTATAGCATATTGCTCAGCGCATATTGCTCCAGCAGCTATAAAAGGTTTGTTTGCTTCGCTAAAATTTCCAGTTGTTACCCCTAATGCGGCCCTCTCCTTATCATCCGTTCTGTTGTGGCTCAATTCCTTCAAGCCGGCACCACCTACCTGTACCAGTATAGGGTAATCGAGCTTATGAGCGGCATACGCATGCCCCAATTCATGAATAGCAGCGTAACGATGCAAGCTACGGGCCATCATTAGGCCACCTATTTCATCAAAGTAAAAGCCTGGAAAAACAAGCTCACCGGGTTCCAAACCGTAAGTCCGATCAAGACGATAATATCTTTCGAAAAGTTGCTGGTGACAGGCCTTGCAGTAGCTGCCTGGCAGGAGCGGTTTACCTGAGGCCTGGAGCCCGCATACGGTTCGGTTGCCGGGCCGGTACAGATGGAATACATTTTTACCGATAACCAGGTATGCACCATCCTCTGGTTCCGCAAAAATCCAACAGGTCTTGCAGGTTTTAAGTGAGGGATATCGGACCGGCTCAACCGTGGTACCGCAGACAGCCAGGGAGGGAGCAGCGGGGTTGGTCAAATGTAGCCCTTGTTTGTCGCTGGACAACGTTACCTCGATGTCTGGCTCTGAAAAAAAGGATGATTTTGAATCCACTTTTATCACCTATCTTCAAGCCAAGCCCTATCTGCCCATTTTGGCCATATATCACATTTCTAACAGGGAATGCTACCATTAAGCACCCCAGAGCTTCAGATTGACCGTAGAATTGGTGGGATTTTCAAAAGCCATACTCGATAGGCATAGGGTATCGGTTGGTTGCAGTTCAGGCATTTCTTTTATCATAATAATCCCAAGAGCGGCCATGCCATTGCTCAAACCTGGTCGGGAAGTAATCAGCTTTCTGGTGGATAGCGTCTGCAAGGATGGGTCTTTATAAAGGTGTTGAGAGACTGTCTATATATTTTCATACGCGCCATCCGCTGACTTAAGTTACTCAGATTAAAGTCATACTATCTTACGATGGTTCCCACCCACCGGCGCGTCGGCGGAAATTGTATGAGGGGGATTCATCTGATTTCTCTATAATATTAGGGGTCTGGCGTCTGTCCAGCAGATCAAGGTGTGATAGGTAAAGCCCTCTTCTTCAGTCCCGAAACGCAAATCAACCACATTCTTGCCTGGGTTTAATCGTTGGACGATACCGATCTTATCGGCCAGGTTCTTAGCGACGGTGTGTTTGTTTTGTACAACGAAGAGAGGTGTCCCTTCGGTGACATCGAGGTAAGTGGTCCAGTGCCGAGCATAATCCTCTTCGTGCAAGGGACCGAACGTAGATGTAATAAAAACATTGGCGGTGGTTTTGTCAGTACCAAACTCGATTTTACGATCGGGTGTTGGGTGGTATGGAACCTGTTCAATACCGACGATGGTTCCAAGTTCGCCTGTGTGGATATTTCGAATGGTTGCGCCTATGATGGTCATATTTTTTCTCCATTACTTGCTAATTCTTGCAGACCCTAG
>JAHDWA010000193.1 GCA_023382535.1 Anaerolineae bacterium
TCATGTTGCTGCACGTCAACGACCGCCAGGCCCGCCTGGCTGCCCTGGAAGCTGGCGTGAGTGATATTATTATCAAACCCCTGGATATAGAGGAACTGCGCCTGCGCATTGAAGCAGCCATCCGCCTCTCGACAATGCGACTGGAAGCATAGGGATTTTAGACAGAGTACCCTTTGGGTATTTTGGATTTTGGATTTTAGATTTATAATACGGCCTCTGCTGTTTCAGAGGCCGTATTTTTTTGGAAACTATCTGGCTAGAGCCGAAGGCCCCCTAGGGGCTGACCTCTGACTTCTAACAATCTGTCTTTGAAGGAGACATCATCTTGTTAATCGTTATGAAATTCGGCGGCACCTCCGTAGGCAGTGTGCCCGCCTTACAAAAAGTAGTCGAAATTGTAAAAGCCACACGGCAGCAGGGACATTCGCTGGTGCTAGTAGTTTCAGCCATGAGCGGCGTGACCGATATGCTGTTAAACGCAGCCCACCGGGCCGAAGCCGGTGACGAGGAGACGGCGCACGAAGCCAGAGCAACGATTGCCCAAAAGCACGCCGAGGCCACCTTGCATTTTTTGGGTGACACGCCGGAACGGGCTGCGGTGATGGCCCAAATCAATGCCTTACTGGATGAGTTTGAGGCGTTGTGCCACGGCATTCGGGTGCTGGGCGAGCTGACCCCGCGGGCGCTGGATGTCATTGCCGGGATGGGCGAGCGCATCAGCGTGCCGCAGGTGGCGGCGATTCTTAACCATGCCGGGGTGCCGGCCCAGGGTGTGGCCGCAACCGAACTGATCGTGACCGATAACCGCTTTGGTGGAGCGGTTCCCCTGGTTGAGGCAACGGCGGCCAAGGCCCAGGCCGGGCTGCGGCCCATTTTGGGCGCGGGCAAGGTCCCGGTTGTGACCGGTTTTATCGGCGCAACCGAGAACGGTATTCCGACCACCCTGGGGCGGGGCGGCAGCGATTACACCGGGACTATTCTGGGCCGCGCCTTGGAAGCCGACGAAGTTTGGATTTGGACGGACGTCAACGGGGTGATGACCACCGATCCCCGGGTGGTCCCCGCAGCACACCCGATTAGCCACCTTTCCTACGCCGAAATCAGCGAGCTTTCTTATTTTGGGGCCAAAGTGCTCCATTCGCAGGCTATTCGCCCGGCCCGGCGGGTCGGCATGCCGGTGCGCATCCTCAACACTTTTGAGCCGGGCCATCCGGGCACGCTCATCACCGCCGAGGCCAAAGAGAGCAATAAAGCGGTTAAAGCCGTAGCGGCCATCAAAAATATGAGCCTGGTGACGGTCGAAGGGCCGGGGATGGCCGGAATTCCCGGCGTGGCGGGGCGGACGTTTATGGCGGTGGCTCGCACCGATACCAACGTGCTGATGATCAGCCAGGCCTCGTCGGAGCAGTCTATCTGCTTTGTTATCCCCAGCGCCGATGTAACTAAAGTTGCCAAGTCGCTGGAACAGGAGCTGGCCCGTGAAATTGAGCGGCGCGACCTGGAGCCGGTGCGTTGGGAGGATGAAGTGGTGGTGCTGGCGGTGGTCGGCGCGGGCATGAAGGGCACACCGGGTATCAGCGGCCGCCTGTTTGGGGCGCTCGGGCGGAAAAAAATAAACGTCATCGCCATTGCCCAGGGCAGCAGTGAATTTAATATTTCGCTGGTGGTGGCGCGCAGTCAGGCCGATATTGCGGTGCAGGTCATCCATGCCGAGTTTGAATTGGAGAAGCCGGATTAAAATTTGTCAATTTGTTAAATTCGTTGACATAGGTAGTGCTTCGTGGTAAAATTGCCCCACTCTGGCAGAAGTAGCATAGCATGACCCTTGACACTTAAATACATAACCCTTAACCAGTGAAATCGGTGAAGATTTTATTCGTCAGCGACAAGGTCGTCGAACACCTCTATAGTCCCCGGATTGTCGAACGGTACAACGATGTTAATTTAATTATTGGCTGCGGCGACCTGCCCTATTATTACCTGGAATTTATTCTCTCCATGCTCAATGTGCCGCTCCTGTACGTCCACGGCAATCACGACCCGCAGCAGGAATATCTTTCCGATGGAACTTCCATCAGCGGCCCCAGCGGCGGCGCGAATCTGCACTGCCATGTTTACAAAGAGAGCGGCTTATTGTTGACCGGATTGGAAGGCTCCATCCGTTACAAAGATGGTTGTTTTCAATACAGCCAGCGGGAAATGTGGCTGAATGTGTTTTACCTGATACCAAAGTTACTGATGAATAAACTTATTCATGGGCGCTACCTGGATATTCTGGTGGCTCATTCGCCGCCCTACGGTATCCATAACGGCGAGGACCGCATTCACGTTGGCTTTAAGGCTTTTTTGTGGCTGATGAAAGTTTTTAAGCCGAAATACCTGGTGCACGGCCACCGCCATGTCTACAATCCCGCCGAAATCACCGAAACCCATTTTTTGGAGACCCGGGTGGTTAACATTTATCCCTACCGCGTTTTAGAGATAGAGGTTCCTTAATGACCCGTTTGCGTGTGGCCTTTCAGGGTGAACGCGGCGCCTACAGCGAAGCTGCCGCCGTTACCTTTTTTGGGGACGCAGTGCAGCCGATTCCCTACAGTGATTTTGACAGTGTCTTTGAAGCAGTCGCTACCGGTCAGACCGAACGGGGTGTACTGCCGGTGGAAAACTCGCTGGCCGGGAGCATTCATCGCAATTATGATTTGTTGCTGCGGCATGAACTGTTCATCGTGGGCGAAGTCCAAATCCCGATTGCCCACCAACTCATTGCCCTGCCCGGTGTCACCCTCGGCGACATCAAAAAGGTCTATTCCCACCCTCAAGCCCTGGCCCAATGTGAGCGCTCGATCACCAAGCTCCTGCCGCACGCCGAACGCGTCGTTACCTACGATACCGCCGGCAGCGTCAAAATGATTAAAGAACAAAACATCACCGACGGGGCCGGGCTGGCCAGCCAGCGGGCGGCTGATATTTACGAGATGCATATCGTCCAGCCTGACGTGCAAGATGACGCCGAAAATTACACCCGCTTTGTGATCGTGGCCCGTGAGCCGGTGGTGCCAACCGGCGAGATCAAAACCTCGATTGTCTTTTCAATGAACAACGTGCCTGGCTCTCTCTTTAAAAGTCTGGCCGTTTTTGCGCTGCGTGATATTGACCTGACCAAAATCGAATCCCGGCCCTTGCAGGGCAAGCGCTGGCAATACTTTTTTTATATTGACTTCATCGCCAGCCAATACGAAGAGCCGGGCCGTAACGCGCTGAACCACTTGCAGGAGATAACCAGCTATTTGAAGGTGCTGGGGTCATATCCGCGCGGCGTGTGATTACGACGGCTGAGTACCTTAATGTCCTTAAGTTAAGGAGCATCCCGAGTAGGTTGAGTGAAGCGAAACCGTATCGAGGGGTGCGACAGAGTGGCGTAGATCTCGCCAAGCCGCACCCTTCGATATGCACTCCACTCCGTTTCGCGCTACTCAGGGTGCTTTCCGCTTAACTTAATGACATTGACTGACCAATGACCGCCAAGAGCTACCTTTAGCGGTCTGCCGTCGGTAGTCGGCGGTCATTTTGAGGGATACTGATTATCAAAATGTCAAGCAACCAGAAAGTCATCAGCGTTTTTGGCAGCAGTTCTCCCCGGCCAGGTTCCGCCGATTATGAAGCGGCGCGAACCCTGGGCCGTTTGCTGGCCCAGGCCGGTTTTGTGGTTCAAACCGGCAGCTACTCCGGGGTGATGGCCGGGGCCAGCCAGGGCGCGTGCGAAGCGGACGGGCATGTCATTGGCGTGACCTGCGCTCAAATTGAACAGTATCGCCCGATGCCCCCTAACCAGTGGGTCAAAGAGCAAGTCAAGCATCAGACCCTGCGAGGGCGTTTGCTTTACCTGGTGGATTATTGCGATGGAGCAATCGTTATGCCCGGCGGTATTGGCACGCTCTCGGAATTGGCTTTGATTTGGAGCTTTGTCCAAACCGGCGAGATTGCCCCTCGTCCCATCATTACCGTCGGGGGTCTCTGGCAGCGGACGCTGGCTGCCTTTACTGACAGCGGTTATGTTCGTCCTGACCACCAGGCCCTCATTACGGTGGCCCGTACCGCCGATGAGGCGGTCAAAAAAATGATTGGCTATTATTACAGCGCAATGTTGCTAACAAAATAACTAAAAAGACAAAGGCATGGTA
>JAHDWA010000194.1 GCA_023382535.1 Anaerolineae bacterium
CAATTGTCACTCCGAGGGTATCCCGCTCGGCCAGAAATGTGACGAAGCTGTATTTATACTCCATACTCCTCCTAACAAAAATAGCCGGTATAGAACCGGTAGAGCTGCCGGGTCAGGTCTACGTCGCTTTTCACGTACCCGGCCACCCGCTCCGGCTCCGTTTCGATCAGGTCGGCGATCATCGAGCCGTCCACATCGTCCACGCTGCACGGCAGGCCGTAGAGCCGGGCCAGCTTCTTGAGACCCATCGCCCGGCCTACGGGGAAGCGCAGCTTCATGAGATCTATGCAGTCCCGGCCCCAGGGCTTCAGGTCAAAGAGGCGCGTCGGCTGGACGCCCAGGAGGGCGCTGCGGACCAGAAGCACGCGCAGGTCGAAGTCGAGGATGTTGAAGCCGATGACGGGCGGCTTGCGGTATTCGACCAGGTGCCAGAACTCAACGAGGAGCAGCCGCTCGTCTATTGGGCCGTCGCTGACCGTGTAGCGAGGCAGGCCGACGACATGAGCCTCCGGGTCGCTGTCCCCTTCGGCCCAGCCCAGGGCCACGACCCGGCAGTATTCCGGGGTGACAGACAGCTCGGTCCGCTGGCGGGCGGCGGCTTCGCGGGCTTTCTCGATGCACTTGAAAACGCCGGCGCGGGCCTTGTTGGCGGTTTCGTGGGTGTGCAGCTCTTCCAGGTAATCGAGGGCCAGGCAGGCGGCGAATTCGTTAAGGTACGCTTCGATGGCCGGAATCGAGTCGGCCAGCAGGTTGGCTGCATCCGGGATGACTGCCGGCGGCTGGGGCAGGTCGAAGAGGTGCAGCCGGGTGTGATCCGGTGCGGTTTCGATGTCAAGGAATAGGTTGGGCATCGGTTACTCCTTTATTCCCGTATTAAACTATTTGTAGTGGGTTGGGAGGGAGCCAGACCCACACGAACATCCTGTATCAATTCACTAAACCGGCGCTGGATGGCGGCCAGCCAGCCGAGTTCAGCGGGGTCGTAGTCATAGCCGGGGCTGAGGAATTCGGAATCGTAGGGGCAATGCCAGCCCATACCTTCCCGACGAAAGGCCGGAAGGTTGTCATAGGTAGTATAAGGTGATTCTATCAACTCACTATGATTGACCAGATAGAGTAGGGCGCGACCCTCAGTCCAATTGTCCGCCACGTAATGGCCGATACGCCAAGGATAACGCTTAATGGATAGAGTTCTGGCCTGGAGTTGGTCGTTGAGATAGTCCTTGACCGCTTTAACAAAAGCCGTCGGCACCCATTTCTCTTTAAGAAACTTTTCAGCCAGGTAGCGCGGCTGAAGTGAATTGCTGAACCAGTCAAGCCCATAACCTAAAGCGATGACACCATCGTTTGTAGGGCGTAAATCGCCGGTAATAACAATCCCCTCCGGTGAGAAGATCAGGAGCGTGCTCATAATCCGGCTATCGGGCTTCTTGCGCAGGTAGAAGCTCTTGACATGCTCGCCGAGTTCCAGTGGTTCAAGATAGTGGTCTTTTAGCTGGTTGTAGAACCAATCCAATTCAGATTGATTTGCCATCTTGTGCCTCCTTGTTGTCACTGTTTGGTTTCGTCCTCTTGATACATCTGAATAAACGGGTCATTCGGCCAGGCGATGGCAGCGTGTTCCATCAGGCCGGTGAAAAACGTAAGCAACTGTACTGGCGACACGAACTTCACACCGAGGGTTGAGTTGTCAATGTGGATGACAGCCGTCACAAACCCGGGGCCGGCCTCAAAGGTGACAGGGATGGGGCCGGCCGTGGGGATTTTAGCCATGCGGCCTCTTTTGTTTTGGTTTCGGTTCACGTAGGACATCGTTGGTTTATCCTTTCGTTACAAATGGCTCCGCCAGTTATACGCTCACACTACCTCCCCCACCGCCGACCGCAGCTTCTCCTTATCGGCCAGCAGGTCATTCACAAAAATCACCTTATCGCAAAACTGCTCTGCCTGCCAGTTCATCGAGCCAATGACCACGGCCACTACCTTGACCGGCCGCTCCTCCCTGGCCGCGGCCAGCCGGCTCAGGAAGTCAGCCGGCGGTTGGGCGAAATCGCCATCGGTCAGGAGCAGGACATCGGCCTTGAGTTTGTTCTGCTCGATCTCGGCAAGCGCGGCCCTGAGCGGCTGGTACGGCTCTGTCCCGCCGCCGTAAAAGTGGCCCAGGTGGGCCAGCAGGCCCGGCACATCGGGGCTTCCGGCCTTCGGTGCGCGCCAGACCTGGTACTGCCCGCTTCCCGAAAAGGGGATGCTGACAAAATCCCGATTGTCGCGGCGGGCAATCTCAAGAAGCGCCCATTCCAGGGCGACGGCCAGCGAGTGCGACCCGCCCTGCATCGAACCGCTTTCGTCCCGCACCAGGACCAGCGGCCCGCGCCCCTCCTGGCTCTCGCCCTCAAACTGCCGGTGCTGCACCGCGTTGTCGGCGGCCCGGCGCTGCCAGTCCTGGCGGATTGGCTCGGCGGGGCTGACCATGCGGGCCAGCTCGAAGGAGGCCATTTTGGAGGGCTGCAAGGGCTGCTTGTGGTAGCCGGTCATTTTAACGTGGCCCCGGGGCGACTTGCGCCACTCGGCCCGGACCATCTGCCGCGCCCAGCCCAGAAGTTCGGCCAGGAGCTTAAGGTTCGGCTGCTTGCGCATCAGCTCCATTATACCACGAACGGAATCGGGGTCTACATAGCCGGTTTCGCTGCCGGCAGCCAGGCTAAAGCCCTGAACGAGCGTTTTGGATTCCTGGGCCTGCTCGCCCGCATTGGCGGCAGCGTTGTTCAGCGCGGCCTGGATCTGGGGGGCGTAGTCGCTCAAAGCCTGTTCTGCCTGCTTGCCGGCAGTATCCGCTTTGGCCTGCCAGCGAGCCGCTTCGGTCGCCGCTTCCATCGCCTGGGCCTCGGTCGCAGTGGCTTCGGCTTGCAAATCGGCAGCTTTTTGTAAAGCACCGGCCTGCGCTGCTTCATCGGCGATTTCTGCCAGAAGCCGGGCCATCTCTGCGGCAGCCTCGGATCGCTGCCGGGCCTCGTCCGCCTTCGCCTCAGCCTTGGCCTGCTGTTGGGTGGCTTCCTTCAACTCCTCCGGCAGCGCGCGCATGACCTGCTCGACAAAGACCTCCGCGCCGACGGCGGCAGAAATGTAGTCGCCAATGCTGCCCTGGCGCAGCTTCTCGTATTCCGGCGTTTCCCGGCCCCGCTCGATGAGTGAGCGCAGCGGGCTGAGGGCCTGGGGGCAGGGGTCGGCCAGGCGTGGGGCGGTCTTGTAGAGGTCAAAGAAGGCGTCCTGAGCCGGCTGGCCGCAGAAGTCGCGGGAGGCCGCGTCGTTGACGGCGGCGAGTTTAGGGTAGGCGTTGGTGGCTTGTAGGTAGTCATGCAGATCGAAGCGGTCGGCCTGGAAGATGGATTCAACTTGTTTGATCTGCCAGAGTTGGGTCATTTTAATGTCTCCTGTGTTTCGGAGAGTAGGGGCAAGTCTGGTATGAGCGACCAATGAGACACGATTGGATAACCATAATCTTGTCGGCTTATTGACCAGAGGTCAATATCAGCAAGGTAATGACCGCAAGCTATCTCCGGTTCATCAAAAGGGTACTGCTTTCCCTGTACAATTTGGCCGACTATTATAACGTTTATCAACTTGCCATCCGGTGGAATCTGGTCGCTTACTTTTATCCAGCCTCGTGTTATCCCGGTGACTGGCCCTACCCCTACCTGCCCAATATATCCACATCCAAAGCATAAATAATAGGCAGGTTCAGTTCCGTTAAAGCTTTTTGGGCAAAAAAGACTGGCCAGACTGTTGCAGCTAGGGCAGTAGCTTTTTTCTGTTTTTTGTAGCACATACCCCTGCTTGGTCGTTTCCATTTTTAATAATCCTCTCTGTACTGACTGACCGCCTTGAGCGGCTCCGGCTTGATCCTGAGCAGCGTCATCCGGGCCACGTCCTCGGTGCAAGGCGTGACACACCAGATGGCCGCCGATCCGTAAATCTTGCTGAAGGGTTCCGGGACGGCTGTGCCGACCCTGGGCACATCCACCCGCCAGAAGAGGGTGCTGCCCACCTGGTAGGTCTCAACCCG
>JAHDWA010000195.1 GCA_023382535.1 Anaerolineae bacterium
TTACGGGCAACTGAGGTAAAATCACTCGCGTTTCGCCCATTCTGAATCGCGAGAAAGAGTCACATATGTCCACACTTTTACCCCGTAAAAGATTATCCTTTGGTTCGACCGAGCTGGACCAGATGTTTGGCGGCGGGCTCCTCTCCGGCACTGCTGCTCTAATTAGCGGCGCGCCGGGCGTAGGCAAAACGACGCTGGGCCTGCAATTTTTGATTGCCGGGATCAAAGATGGCCAGCCTGGTTTGCTGGTTTCCTTTGAGGAGTTCCCGGCCTCGCTCATTCGCGACGCCCTCCAGTTAGGCTGGGATTTAAAAGCCCTGGAGAAAGACGGCCTGCTGCGCATCCTGTTCACCTCGCCGGAAGTCTTTTTGGGCAGCCTGAAAACCCCCGACAGCCCCCTGGCCCCGATGTTGACCACGCTGGCCCCGGAGCGGGTGGTTATTGACAGCGCGGCCCATTTCCAGCGCATGAGCGATGACCCCCTGGAACTGCGCGAAATTTATAACACCCTGGTCAATGCCTTGAAACGGGAAAAAATGACCTCCTTGCTGCTGGATGAGGCGGTCAACGTGTTAGAAGTCCAGCGGGGACGGATGGCCTCCCTGCCCTTTTTGGTGGATACGGTCATGCTGCTGCGCTATGTGGAAGTGGACAGCAGCATGCAGCGAGCCATTGCCGTGATGAAGATGCGCGGCAGCGCCCACCAAAAAGAGATCCGCCGCTTTGAAATTCAAAAAGGCGGATTAAAAATCAAAGAACCTTTCACCGGCCGCGAAGGGATTTTGTCCGGGGCCACGCACCGGATTGCATAATTAATCTCTATCATACCGACTCAAAGCCTCGCCTATCATCGCGAGGCTTTTTGATTCTGCTGAATAGCGACGGAGGAGATGTATTTTCTTGTCGTAATTTTTTGGTGATATAATCTGAGATTAAGCTGGTCGTAGTGACAGGCAGCAAGCAGATCAGCCTGTTTCCTCAAAGTTACCACCTGATCATACTCTTGCCTCAGGTTATCAAATGAAATTACTTAAAGATACTGGCTTAATCCCGATCCTCGTTTTACTCTGGTTTGGCCCAGCTTACTACGCAGGTGAAGCGTTGCTGCCCGCCTGGGGACTCCAATGTGGCCTCGTTGGTTTAATTGCTGGCCTCATTGGCTTGGCAATTGTAAATCGAACCGAGGAGGGCAGACGTCTATTTTATGAAGGGATCAGTGATGACGACCAGCCTGGCTGTGTTAAATGGCTCGTCTGGATGCTGATCGGAACGCCCTTTGTGCTGTTATTGTTAGGAACGGTGTGGTGGTTGATGCGACTGCTGGGTTTTCTTGACCTTAACTAGCTGCCGTAGATCATCGAGAATTATTCCAAGGGGCAACGCACCAATGAGACCAACTAATAGAGGAATAAGGGGGGCGGTGGCATGGAGATAATAGAAGGCAATCGCCGATAAAACGAGCGAAACGACCAGACCGACCCCACAAATGAGGAGCCGGGGGGTCAAGAGCCGATTATCCTTCCGCATGCTCAATCTCCAAGCAACACTAATCAATCCATTAGTGTTATCAGTTTAGCACAACCTACCCCAATTGTCGAGTAGCAGGGGCAGCGAATCGTTTTTGGGTTGGCTTCTCCCAGGGATCAAGTAGTTGATATGCTTACGGTTACACGGGGGAATGGTATGAGGGCTACATTCATTAAATACCTGGTGATGTTGGTCTAACTTCGCAATACCCGCCGAAAAAATGACGCTTCTACCGGCCTGTATTACTATAATGCTCGTTACTACGACCCGCTGACCGGCCAGTTCACCCAGCCAGATAGCGTGGTTGGCGATCCGCTCAACCCGGCGGCGTGGAATAGATTTAGTTATGTTTACGGGAATCCGGTTAATTACACAGATCCGTCAGGGCATAATCCACTACTCATTGCAGCGGGAATTGGTCTATTTGCTCTGGGTGGCTTTGGTGGTCACATGGCGGCAACTTCCGCGGGATATGAAGTTGGTAGTCCACAGTGGTATGGCGCAGTGGGGGCTAGTGGAGTATTTGCTGTCGCTTCGGGTGGCCTGGGATATGCCGGTTATGGGGTGGGGGCATTTGCTTTGGCCGTTGCCGGGGATACGCTGGTTGATACCGTCATCCTGGGCGGTGATCTTGGATCTTCGTTAGTACGAAATGCAGCACTTAACCTCGCGCTTGATGGGGCCGGATATGTTGTAGGTAGAACTTTGGGAAGATATGCCCCCATGATTGTAGGACATCCAAATGCACGTAACGCAATTGTTACTCTGGATGGTTTTGTTTCGAGGGCATTCAATGGAGACTGGGGGCGATACAATCAGTTCCTTAGAACGTTGGAAGATGGATTGCCAGATGGAACATCAGTAGTAGTAAGAGGTAGTTCGACTACGGGTTATAAGTGGGTAACTGGTCGCCCATTTGATGGACTAGGGCCAGGAACAAGCGATCTTGACTTAGTGCTGATAGGCCGAAATGCATTAAAGAGATGGCATCCCAGTGAATTTAAGATTCCAGGGTTATATACCACTAATCTTGGAAATGTAACCCCAGACGTTGCTCCAAGCTTGAACCCGCTGCGCCTACAGTTACAAACAATTGCAGGCAGAGAAGTAAATATTCAAGCGGCAAGTCGTGCTTACATGAATACGAGACACTTTATCCAAAGTAGTCCATATCTACTGATCCTTGAAAAATGATTAGTGTCTAGTTAGTGGGAATATTATGTCGAACATGGTTAAATTTTTAAACTACTGGTGGATCGCCGACTCCGAAATCGATCCCCTTGAAGTCAATGAAGATTATTTTAAAGTTTATTACGATGATCAAGGACGCTATAAGGTGGTTGAGAGGTATGACAAAAGCCATCAGCTACAATCGCACGACAAGTTCTTTTGGGAGGGTTCTTTCTTAACCAAAGTAGAGGTGTATACCCTCAATGGGGAGTTGTCGAAATATATTGCCTATCACTACAGAAAAAATGGCGACTTGAAAGAAAGAATTCATTATTCGCCCACTGGAAAACTCTTATATCGGGAACCAGCGGACTTCTAAATTAAGCTACTGAGCAAGGGAAATGAGTGTCTTTAAAGTAATAACTTACAATATTTTAGATGGCGGGGTAGGGCGTGAACCACTCATCCTTAAAGTTCTTTCAACAGCAAAGCCAGACATAATATTTCTACAAGAAGTAACCAATATAAAAGTTCTTCAAAACTTCGCAAACGCACTCAAAATGGATTATTATCTTGCTCAGAGTAATTCAAAACGACGTCTAGCCATATTGAGTCGCTTTCCTATTGTGTATCAAAACAGTTATCATCCGTTTCCATTAAAACATACCCTACTGGAAGCAACAATTGAACACCCTGAAATGCAACGGATTAATTTTTTCGGGGTCCATTTACAGGCTCATCATTTTATATTCTTCGAATGGTGGCGGATATGGGAAATTAAAAAAATTCTATCCCAAATTACAAAATTTAGTGGAACTTATTGTTTAGTGGCAGGGGATTTCAACGCTGTAGCTCCCAAGGACCAATTTGATAGGGCTGCCATGCCTATGACTATAAAGATGGCTCTTCTTTTACAGTTTGGTCACATTTTTCGCAGTACTCTTACCAGAATAAAATCAGCAGGATTCATTGATTGTTACCGTGTGCAACATCCTAACGTCTCTGGTTTTTCGTTACCAACACCAAAGCCTCATGTCCGTCTTGATTATATTTTTATCAACCAATCTCTAGCAAGTTATCTGCGGAGATGTAACGTTATTACTAAGCCGTCAATTGTTCATCAAGCATCAGATCACTATCCCGTTATGGCAGAGTTTGAATTTTGATATTGAGTCTGGTAAGTCGGGTTAAGGAAACGAAACCCGACTTTTTTCTTAAACACCTCAGTATTCCTGTAACAACCTTGAGAGTATTCGGTAATTAAAAATAGGTGGTGATAGCCTCCAAAAGCGAGTAGAA
>JAHDWA010000196.1 GCA_023382535.1 Anaerolineae bacterium
CGCTTTCCCGGCAGCTTTGCCCGCGGCCTGCCTTTCCAGGAGAATCCCCGCACCGGTGATGCCCGCATTTCGGGCACATTGGCCTCGCTGGCCGGATTGGAACAGGCCCTGCAAGAGGGGAGCCAGGCCGAAATCGAGCTGGCCGTCCGCCGGATTTTGTTATTACACAGCATTATTTTGAGCATCGGCGGCGTTCCCCTCATTTACCTGGGCGACGAAGTGGGCACGCTCAACGATTACAGCTACCGCAGTGACCCGGCCAAAGCCAAAGACAGCCGCTGGGTGCATCGCCCCTTTGCCGATTGGGAGGGCCGCTTGGCCCACCGCCACGACCCCAGCACCGTCGAAGGGCGGATCTACAGCGAGCTGCGCCGCCTGATCGAACTGCGCCGGCAGCACATCGCCCTGGCCGACGGCGAAATGGAGGTCATCCCGACTAACAACGACCATGTTTTTGGCTACGTCCGCCGCTACCAGGGCCAGCGATTACTGGCGCTGGCCAACTTTACCGAGCAGGAGCAGACCATCGCCGCCAACGAGATCCGCCTGCACGGGCTGAGCTATGCCTTCACCGATCTGGTCAGCGGGCAGGCCATTACGGTGGCGGAAGACCTGCGGTTGGAGCCGTATCAGTTTGTGTGGTTGGTGGGCTGAACAATCTGTTCCACTAACCGCTGAACAATCCCTACACTTAAAAAGAAAGCAAACGCCAAATCTACCAGAAAGTAGGAATTATCCACCAAGCCGTGTGCCAGGAAGACGACCATACTGCCCATTAGCCCCAAAACGAGCGGTCCCGGCGACCTTTGGTACAGCCGCCAGGCGTTGCGCCAAAAGGCGACCTGCAGCCACAGCAGCAGGGCAATCCCGCCGATGCCCAGGCGCGTGCCAAAATCCAAAATCAGGTTGTGGGGATGGCTCAGATTGGGTTCTTGCCAGGCTTCCGGCAAAATGTAGCGGGTCCGGTACTGGTACAGAAAATTGTCCAGCCCGACGCCCAGGGGCCAGTGGTCGCGGAGCATGGCCAGCGAGGCCTGCCACAATTTGAGCCGGAAAAAGCCGGTGCTGCCCGGGTTGAAATCAAGGGTAGTGCGGAAACGCTCCGTCTGGCTGAGGGGAATGAGGGCCAGGGCCAGCACGGCCAATCCGCCCGCCGCTGCCAGCAAGACGGGCCGCCACTGCCGCCGCCCGGCCTGACTCCGTCCCATATAAAACAGCGCCATTGCCAGCACCCCCGCCGGCAGCCCTAACAACAACGCCCCTTTAGAAAAAGTAAGATAGAGCGCCAAACTCACCACCAGTAATCCTGCGCTGTAAAACCAGCGCCGGAGACTCCATACACCCGGCCAGATTGCCACCGCTAACAAAATCGGCCAGGCCCGGTCCAGAAAGAGCGACAGATTGTTGGGCGAGCCGTAGGCCAATCCTAACGCCCGGCGGACACCCTCGGCGGTGATAGATTGGCCGGTGAAAAAGTAGAGATAAAGGGCAATGGAGGCTTGCAGCACCGCCCCGGCGATAAAAGCATCAACCAGGCGCCAGGCCCAGGTTGGGAGTTGGGGGGGAGAAACTTCGGCGGTCGGCGGTCGGCGGTCAGCGGTCAGACTAAAATCCAATCCCAGACGCACCAGAAAGTAGAAGATGACTGACTCGACTACGACAACGCGCCACTCGCGCAGGCTGACCCCAAAATTTTCGGCGGCCAGGGTGGAGGCGAAGGCCAGAGCGACCAGAGCGAGAGCAGCGAGGTCTGTGGATAGAGGATAGAAGATGGAGGATAGAAGATGGAGGATAGAAGATGGAGGATGAAAATTTGACGACGAGGGCGCATACCATATTCGACCCCAAAAAAGAAGTCCACGAAAGATGAAACCGGCGAGGGATAAGGCCAGGGCCAATTCGACGGGGGAAACGCTTCCGAGTGGTAGTTGTTTGTATGCCTGAAAGAATGAGAGGCTGAAGGCGACCAGGGCCAGGCCCAGGTCGGGCCGCAGCAAAATAGCCAGGGTCAGGAGAGCCAGCAGGACTAGAGCGCCCCAGCCCGGGATGAGATAAAACGCCAGCGCCAGGCCAAAGATCAGTACAACCTGGCCGCGCTCGCCCAAGATGGCGTATAGGGCTACCAGAATTTCAGCCCAGGCCCAGGCTAACCGGGCCGGTGCAGCCGGATTCTGGGTCAGCCAGGCCAGACAAATCACCCCGCTGAGCACAGCCACAATACCGGCAACGGTAAACCCGATTTGCGCCGTCCGGGTGTCGCTTTCGTTGTAAACCGTCCAGCCGCCGATAGCCCACTGCCCCCAGCCGCCCTCGGCCTCGATAACCGCTTCATGCGGACCGGGCGCCAGATGTTGGGCCAGGGTCACAGTCTCGCTCTCCCGTAGGGGGTCGTAGAGAACCACGTAGCTGCGGCCCTGGTCGTCTTGGGGGAGGGCATTGGCTGGTTGGCGGTCAATTTGGATCCACAGATAACCTCGATACGGGCCGCGGTTGACCGCCAGGTCGAGGCGAGTGCCGGCAAAGGGGATGGTCAAGGTGCGGGGCTCGTGGCGGGGAATGTCGGCTTGAGTTTGGGCGAAGCGCCAGCCGGGACTGTAACGGCCGCTGGGGTCGTCGGCGGGGTAGCGCCCGGCCGGGGCGATAGGTAAGGTAGCAGCAGCGGCTTGAAGGGCGGCCAGAACGGGGGCAGTCTCTTGTAAGGCGAATCCGCGCGCCGGGTCATCGGCAGCCAGAGGGGTCGCATCCCAGCGGATCGCCAGCAGTGGTCCCAACCAAGGCCAGTCACGTCTGGCCCGCGCAATGGCGGCAGCGGTACGCTTGGCCTGCACCTCCGGCACGTCACTTTTCCAGGGAGAGGGCTGGCCGGCCCAATCGGCAGGGAGGGCGTTCCAGCCAAAAGCGGTGGCCCAGACAGGCGTATCGGCATCGCCGTGGTCGAGCATCACCCGGCGCAGCAGTTCCAGACGGCTAAAGTTGAGGCGATTGGGTCGGGCAGGGTCAGCCGGTTCAGCGTCGAAGCCGTAGGCTTGCCCGGCGACAATGTCGAACCAGCGGTTGGCTTCAGCCCGGTAAAGCTGATCGAGGTAGGTCAATTCGTTGAGGTTGAGCGGGCCGTTTTCCAGAGTGGGGGCCAGGGCAGCAGTGAGGATGATGGCCTGCGGGTCGGCGGCGTGGATATTGAGGGCCGCTTCGCGCAGCAGGTCGGTGTAGGCAGCGGGGTCAACAAAAGCATTACCCCAATTGGCGCTAAGATTTGGCTCGTGCCAGATTTGGTAGCAGTCAACCCGGTCGCCGTAACGGGCGGCCAGAGCGCGGGCAAAACTGCCGAAGTCGCTAACCTCAGTCGGTGGGATGGTTGGGGGGGTGTTAGCGGGTCTGGCCCAATCAGGAGTGGTCTGCAAGACAAGGATGAGTTTTAATTTGTAGGGTAAGTTGCTAATTTGCCCTACAACTCGGTCCAGTTTGGCCCAGTCGAACTGGCCGGGAGCGGGTTCAAGGTCAGCCCAGGCGACAGGTTGGCGCAGCCAGGTCAGGCCGTTATCGTGCAGGGTATCTAACGTTTGGGGCAGAACATTCTCATCGTAAAGAGTCAGGTCAACGGTGACGCCGTAACCCTTGTCGGCGGCGAGGAGACCGGCAGGGGCAGGTGGCACACTGCGGCGGAGTTGCAGGCCAAAGTAGCCAGCAGAGAGGACGGCCACAATGAAGACGCCGAGCCAAGCAATGCTCCAGCGGGATAGATGTCGAACCACGATGGATGTGCCACCTCGTCGAGAATAGGCTCAGTATATAACGATTGTTAGCGGATTGCCAAAAGCCTCGACTTTTCATTGAAATTCGCTTGGTACTGATAGTTAAGAGTATCATGAGGAGTTAGGTGCTTCATCTTTATAGAGGGAAAGACTCAACATAAGTAAAATGAGGAAAAGCGTAACATAACATAAACAA
>JAHDWA010000197.1 GCA_023382535.1 Anaerolineae bacterium
CGATGCTCTTGAACTCGCCCCCGTATTCACACCCCGCTTCCGCCCCTGCCGCCTCACTCCCTTCCGCCGTGGCTTCAGCCGAGGCTTCCTCGGTGGCGTAAGCGCCGGGACCAATATCATCGTAAGTCAACTGAAATTCATCCGAGAAATACTTTTGGGCCAGGGCATCTAACGTGCCATCTTCCCGCATGGCGGCCAGGGCTTGATTGACCGGCTCGACCAGATCGCTGCCTTTGGGGAAAATAAAACCTAACTCATCGCTTTTCAGCGAGTCGCCAACCAATTTTACCTTGTCGGCGTTAGCCCCAACATAACCCTGGCCGGCTGTTTCCTCAGCCATCACAGCATCCACATCACCGGCGATCAGAGCTTGCACCGCAACTCCAAAATCATCAAAGGGTTGGATACGACCCTCACCCACTAATTCGACGGCGGTATCATAATTCGTGGTGCCGGTCACAGCCCCTACCCGCAGTTCAGAATTAGCGGCCAACGCTTCCGGGCCATCAAAGCGATCTTCGTCAACCCGGGCCAAAATGCGTTGATTCACGTTGATATAACCATCCGAAAAGTCTACCTGTTCGGCCCGCTCTTCGGTAATGGTAATACCGTCCGCCGCTGCATCAAATTGTCCCTGGCTCACGGCTGCAATCATGCCATCCCAGGCCTGTTCCACAAACGTGGGTTTGCAGTTCAAGCGCTTGCAGATCTCGGCCCAGGCGTCATAATCCCAACCGCCCGGCTCACCGGTCTGCAAATTAACATAGTTGAAAGGCAGATAAGCATTTTCAATGGCAACCGTTACTTCACGGCCGTCCAGGTCGGGCAGAGCGCCCTCCGCTGCGGCCTCTTCGGTGGCAACAACTTCTTCCGTGGCCGCTGCTTCAGTCGGCGTCGGCTCCACGGCAGCGGTTGGTTCTTCAACCGCAGCTTCTTGGGTGGGCGCCGCTTCAGCAGGCTTTTCTTGAGCGGGCGCAGCCGGCTGAGCGCCACAGGCTGCGATCAAGGCCACCAGAACTAACAAACTTAGTAAGCCAAACAATCTTTTACTCATTTCTTAACTCCTCCAAAGTAATACAATGGTTAGGTAGAAACGGATGGGATAATTCCCGGGATGACCCAAAAATTTAACAACATCACCTCCTTTAAGCCAAATGAGCAAAACGGGATAAACATTCTACAATTGGCCAGATTTTTTTGCAAGGCAGGTCAACGAATCGCTACCCGGCTGCCGTCGGCAGTTTTCCAGATCTCAATTCGCACCGGGAAAGCATCTTTCAATTCGTCAATGTGGGTGATGACAATGATCTTTTCAAAATCATCCTGAATAGCGTTGATCGCTTCGACCAGTCGCTCCCGGCCCTGCACATCCTGGGTGCCGAACCCTTCATCCATGACCAGGGTTTGTAAGCGCGCCCCGGCCCGGCGGGCCAGCACCTTGCTCAAAGCCACGCGCACGGCAAAATTGACCCGGAAGGCTTCGCCACCGGAGTAGAGTTCATAATCACGGCTGCCCATCTCGTCGGAGATGCGGATGTCGAGGGTTTCGATGGTGCTGTCGCCCGTTTTGGCCTCACGCTGGGTTTCAAAACGGACGTGCATGCGGCTGTCGGTCATGCGGGCCAGCAGCTTGTTGGCTTCGTCCTCAATTTCGGGGATGGCGCTTTCAATCAGCAGGGCCTGGACGCCTTTCTTGCCAAAAGCCACCTGCAGTTCCCGGTAAAGTCCCAGCGCCTCGCGTACTTGTTGAAGCTTGTCTTCCAACTCGCCGCGCCGCTTGGCCTGGTCGGCCAGGTATTTGAGCTGCTGTTTGGTTGTCGCCACTTTGTCGCGGGCCAAACGTTCCTCGTACTGCAAGCGGTCGAACGCTTCGCCGGCCTGGTTAAGGCGGAGCCGGAGTTCCGGCAAATCTTTGGTTTCTTCTTCCAGTTTGACCACCTGTTCCTCGTCATTAGCAATTTGTTCCAGCAGACGGACCTGGCGAGCATTTTCTTTTTTCAACCGTTCTTCTTCCCTGGGCAGAGCTTTCTCCGCCTCAATCAAGGCCCGGCCTTGCTCCTCAAAATGGATGAGGTTGTCAACCGCTGCTCGGGCATGTTGGTGCGCCGTACTATCGTAGCCCAGGGTAGCTAATTCAGCCTGAACTTCGCCCAATTGGGCGACGACATCTGCCGCGAACGCTTGCGTGTCCAACTGCTGCTGCAAGCTGGCCTGCTGCACCTGGATGGCAGCCAGATCAAGCGTCGCAGCCTCGGCCTCGGCCAATGACTGCTCCAGGCGAGCCACTTTGCCCTGCACCGCGGCTAAACTCCGCAACTGCCGCTCCGCTTCAGCCGTTTGCTGCTGCAAGAGTTCGCGCTGCTCAACAATTTGGCGCAGCCGGGCCTGGTTATCGCGGTAAGTTTTGCCCTTCGTCGTGCCCTGGTTCTGGAACTGGGCGGCTACTTCGGCACGGTGCGTTTCGTCAAGCGGGCGCTGGCAGACCGGGCAGCTCGAACCGGCGGCTGATAATTGGGTCAACTTGGCTTTCAGCTCGTCCATTTCGACTTTAAGCTGTCTGTTTTGCTCCTCCAGCCGGGCGGCTTCTTCCTTTATATCGGTCAGAGTTTGACGGTCAGCTTCTCGTTCCATTTCCAGGGCCTGCAAAGCGGCCAGCTCGGTCCGGGCTTCACTCAATTGGTTCCGCTGACTCTCCAGAGCGGCTGCTTTGGGGGTAAGCAAGTTAACTGTAGCGATGACCTGGGCCAAGTCTGTTTCAAGTTTTGTGCGGGCCTCGGCCAGGGCGCGTTCCAACTCGTTTTTGCGTTCGGACAATTTGAACGACTCGTGCAAACGCCGCTCCCATTCAGCCACCTGCTCTCTGGCCTGTTTTAAGCTTTCCAGGCCGCTTTCGATGTCAGCCCGGCGGGCCAGCATCTCCCGGTATTGCTCAAGCTGAGTCTGAATAGCCTCAATCGCTTTAGTTGTCTCTTCAACATCTATTTGGGTCCGGCTCAGACGGTCGCACAAATCATCGAGCTGGCGCTGCTTGTAATCAATGGCCCGGTAACGCTCGCGCAGGGTATCCATCTCTTTTTCAGCCGTCTGCCGGGCTTGGCTCAACCCGTCGGCGGTGCGCTGCGCCTCGGCCAGTTCGTCTTGATAGCGCGGCTCCTGGGCCAGATCCTGTTCAATCCGGTTAACCTCAGCCACCATGATATTGGCCTCATTCTCCTTGGCCGCCGCCCGCGCCTTGGCCCGCTCGGCATACTCATCATAGATTTGCAGCCCCAGAATGTCGCCCAGGATTTTCTTGCGTTCGCCCGGCGGCTTGGTGGTAAACTCGTCGGCCCGGCCCTGCAGCAGAAAAGCAGAATTAATGAAGGTATCGTAATCCAGGCGCATCAACTGGTTGATTTTGGTCTGGGTGGCCCGGAGGTTGCTTTCGGTCAGGGTGCGCCAGCCCCCGGCGTCGGCCACGTGCAGGCTCAGGTCGCTGCGACCTTTGCGGCTGGCATCGCGCTTGCGGATGATACGATACACATCACGGTTGAGATCAAAGGTGTATTCCACTTCCATCTCGGTCTGGCCCAGGCAAATCAGGTCGTCGTCTCGCTTGGCTCTGGCTTTGCCCCACAAGGCCCAGGTAATCGCATCCAGCAGACTGCTTTTACCGGCTCCATTTTCGCCGGTCAGCGCCGCCAGGCGAATCCCTTGAAAATCAAGCATGGCCTCGCTGTGATAGGCCATAAAATTACGCAGTTTTAGGCTAATTGGAACCACTCTTCACCCCTGTCACACACTTTTTAACCCTGACATGTTACCATGCTCCTGCCGCCGGGGCAATTAAATTAGGCTGAAGACTTCTTGCCATTCATCTTTGCGCA
>JAHDWA010000198.1 GCA_023382535.1 Anaerolineae bacterium
TAATATAGAAAGGTGCATTATGAGCCATTACGATACAATTGTTATCGGCGGCGGGCCGGGCGGCTATGTGGCCGCAATTCGGGCCAGCCAGCTTGGACAAAAAACAGCCGTGGTTGAAAAGGAGCATATGGGTGGCATCTGCCTCAATTGGGGTTGTATCCCAACGAAGGCGCTGCTGCGTAATGCCGAGGTGGTTAATCTGCTGAGAGAAGGAAAAACCTTTGGCTTTAGCTTTGATAATCTCAAGGTTGATTACAGCGCCGCCCAGCAGCGCAGCCGCCAGGTGAGCGAGCGCCAGACCAAAGGCGTCAATTTCTTAATGAAAAAGAATAAGATCGAGATCATTGACGGCTTTGGCAAACTTAAGAGCGCCACAGAGGTTGAAGTCAACGGAACCACGCATACCGCCAAAAGCATCATTATTGCTACCGGCGCGCGGGCGCGCAGTATTCCCGGCGTGGAAATTGACGGCCAAAAATTGTTGACCTATCACCATGCGTTGCAGTTGACCGAAGTACCGGCCTCTCTGATCGTCGTCGGAGCCGGGGCGATTGGCATGGAATTTGCCCACGTTTTCCACAGCTATGGCGCTGAGGTGACGGTGGTAGAAATGCTGCCCCGCGTCCTCCCGCTCGAAGATGAAGAGGTCAGCCAGGAAGTGGCCAAACAGTTCAACCGGCATGGGATAAAAGTCAAAACGGGTGCAAAAGTCGAAAAGGTCGAGACGGAGGAAGCCGGGGTGACGATTACGGTCAGCCAGAATGGCCAAACTGAAACGCTCAAGGCCGAAAAAGCGCTTATTTCCATCGGCGTCGCTCCCAACAGTGAAAACATGGGGCTGGAAGCGGTCGGGGTGAAAACTGAGCGCGGACTCATCCAGATTGACGATAAGATGCAGACCAGTGTCCCGAATATCTACGCCATCGGCGATGTGACCGGCAAACTGGCTCTGGCCCACGTTGCCAGCGCCCAGGGGCTGGTGGCCGCCGACGCGATTGCCGGGCATGAGACCCGCGCCTTAAACTATATTAACATGCCGCGTTGTACCTTCTGTTACCCCGAAGTTGCCTCTGTTGGTTTGACCGAAGCCCAGGCCCGCGAGAAGGGTTATGACGTCAAAACGGGTAAATTCCCGTTTATGCCCAATGGCAAAGCTGTGGGTCTGGCCGAAAATATTGGCTTTATCAAAATTGTGGCTGAAAATAAGTATAATGAGGTATTGGGGGTCCACATGGTTGGCCCGCACGTCACCGAGTTAGTAGCCGGCCCCACGGGCATGATTGGCCTGGAAACCACCCTGGAGGAGTTAGCCTATACCGTTCATCCCCACCCTACCCTGAGCGAAGTAGTGATGGAGGCCGCGCATGTGGCCTTGGGAGAAGCGATTCATATCTAAAAGTCTAAAACTTAGCCGTTTTTGGAAAACTGGAAGGTTGGAAGGACGGAAAATCTTCCAACCTTCCGGCCTTCCAGTCCTCCAAATTTCTTCACTCCCACGGGAGTAGATGGGAGTCGAACCCACCGACGCCTGCTGCTCGCAACCGCCCACTGATTTTGAAGACCAGGGCCGCCACCGGGCGACATCCACCCCCACCTCATATTATAGTTTTAATAGTTTCGTGGTCAATTTCACGATCCGGGTTTTTGATTCAAATTTATTGCAATTCGAATAAAAACTGATATATAACGAATGTAATTTCCAACCCGATTCAAACCTTCTGGCCCTATAATGAGAATTGACATTTGATAATTTTCACAGAGTTGTGAAAACCCTGATGCTCTCAATAATACTACAAAACATCCAACCCCTTATTCTACCGGAGTACCTTCTATGATTTGGCTACTGAAATTCCTCATTACCTGGCTTAGTATTGATGTCGTAGTAATTGCTACTGGTTGGTATATTAACACAGTCGCCAGAGTCTATTTTCCAAACTGGTGGAAACAGGTTATATGTGATGACCTGCCAGCTACCAGCTTAGAGTTTGCACGAGACTGCCCAATTTCTTCCAAGAATGCCATCTCCGCAATTTCGCTGATCTCCCAAGAGGAGTAATCTAACTGCCCATCTGGGCGATTTTTTAATATAAGCCGTAACAGAACTCCTTTCTCATCGTTATCGTATTTGAAGGAAATAAACGATGAGTCTGGTAGAATTCTTAGTTATTTGGCTTAGCTTTGATATTGTGGTATTTGCGACCGGCTGGTATGCGGTCAAGACGATTAAGCCCAGTTTCCCCAATTGGTGGAAACGGCATATAGCTGATTACGGTCCAAATTTTCATTCAAAACGCTTACCACTTTCAAAACGGTATAAAGTCACTTACCGTAACGGTCATATCTAATTCAAGATTCAAATCGCTCTGAGTCGTCGCCCTTTTTGCTCGGTCTATGCGGTTCACGTTTACATTCAGCGACAGTCCATGTTACGCAAACAAGAACAAACCCCACTCAATGTGGGGTTTGTTCTTGTGTAGCAGATACTGAACTCTTGCAATTGTACCCTTGCATGTTATTATATTAAACCAGAAAACCAAGAAGTTATACAGTACATTATTAATTCCATACATTTTATTTTTAAGGAAGGGAGAGTTGTTATGTTCGAGCGAATTATGGGCGTTTTCAAGTTGAATCCGAACACATTTGAGGAAATTGAACATGACCAATCTGCAACGGGTCAAGCAGCGATTATTGTGGCTATCGTGGCTTTATTAAATGGACTGGGCGGGGGCATTAGCGCCAGTATGAATCCTCAGGGAGGTGGAAATTTCTTCCTGAGTTTCATCCTCTTTTTTGTATGGGCTTTTATTGGCTGGGCCATCTGGTCAGGGGTCACTTATCTGGTGGGGACCTCTTTATTTGGGGGCAAAGCGGACATGGGTGAAATGTTGCGAGTCATTGGCTTCGCTCAAGCGCCTCAAGTTTTGGGAATTATTCCCTGTATAGGGATTATTGGAGCATTTTGGGCGCTGGCAGCCGGATTTGTGGCAGTACGGCAGGGTCTCGACTTGGATAATACCAAAGCTTTTTTCACTATTTTGATTGGCTTCTTAGTCTATCTGGCCGGCTTTTGCGCCATCCTATCCCTGGTGGGTGGGGCTGGCGCGTTCGTTGGGTCGTTGGGTCAGGGTTAATCATAATAATCTGACAAACTCACAAACAACTTTTTGGTTTTCTAAAGTTTTCGACTCAGAAAATTAAATAGCCAAGCTTTTTGGAAGAGGTTTGGCTATTTTTGTTGCTTTTCAAGAGGTTGTTATTTTGCCGCGAATGAAATGGTCAGAAGTCATAGCTAATTTTTCCCAAAGATCATTTATTACAAATCTTGACCAGAGGTATATTAGAGAAATTTGACAACACTTTGACCCAATGATATAGTTTCGGCCACAATTGTTAGCCTAAAAGGCTGTGACGGAAACGAGTAAGCAAGCAGCGTGGCCCAGCGAGTCCGGGCGGGTGCAAGCCGGACCCACTAACCTTGCCGAAAATCCTTCCTGAGCCGCTGACCGAAAAACTGTAGGACAAGATGGCATCTTGACCCATCTGTTAAGTAGACTCAGCCGGATTTGCCCCCCGTTAGCCGGGCACGCCTCTAATGCGTTGGACGTTAATCGTTTTAACGCTTGTAGGCGAATGAGCGAGTGCATGCACTAAATTGGGTGGTACCGCGAGCAGTTAAACTCTCGTCCCATGGTTGGGATGGGAGTTTTTAATTTTAGATTTTGGGCTGCCCATCTGATGGGCGTGGATTTACGATTAAATCACAAATCGTAAATCTAAATAGGACTTACGCAAGAGACATTTTGATAGATGGATTTTTGAGTTGTTGACGGAG
>JAHDWA010000199.1 GCA_023382535.1 Anaerolineae bacterium
AGACATCAGGCAAAAAGTAGGCCAAATGGCGGATTGACAACTCATTATAAAGCAATTCGGCTGCAACGACCCCTACCCCGGCGGGTATTCCCCCACCGTAGAAACTGGCGGGCTGATTTGACCCCTCTGCTATCATACCCTCTGGCTGAGGCCAAAAATAAGACCGATACAAGCCCTGATGACGACCGTTTACCCCGGTCTGTCTCGCGCTGCAACGTGGTTCCGGCTTCCGGGTGATTTCACCCCTGGTGGCGAGCGTGCTCGACCCCGATCAGGAATCTACTTTTATCGTGGGGAAGCCGGTTGGCCCAGGCCAAATTCAAGCCTTCAGGAGATAGAGATGAGCAAAAACAAAGGTCGTCAAAGTGGCGCTAAAGTCAAGGCCAAGCTGGAGACGTTGGGCATCGTCCATGCCAACGCCGCCGGGATTGACATCGGCAGCCGGGAAATCTGGGTCGCCCTACCGCCTGATCGGGCCGGGGAGACGGTGCGCTGTTTTGGCACCTTCACCCCCGATTTGCAGGCGCTGGCCGATTGGCTGGTTGAGAACCGGATAGATACGGTGGCGATGGAGTCCACCGGGGTCTACTGGATCCCGCTATTTGCCTGTACCCGGCACGGGTGAACTGCTGGAAGCCCGCGGGCTGCGGGTCTTTCTGGTCAATGCCCGCCACGTCAAGCACGTCCCTGGGCGCAAGTCCGATGTCCTGGACTGTCAATCCCCCAAGGGGAGGCGAAGCGCTCTGGTTACAAAAATTACATAGCCTGGGCTTGCTCACCGGCTCCTTCCGGCCCGACGCTGAGCTGGTCGTGCTGCGCACTTACCTGCGTCACCGGGCTGAACTGATCCAGCACCGCGCCCCCCATATCCTGCATATGCAACAGGCTTTACAGCAGATGAACCTGCACCTGCATCACGTCCTGTCCGACATCACCGGCGTGACCGGCCTGCAGATTCTCCGGGCTATCGTCGCCGGGGAACGCGACCCCAAGGTGTTAGCCCACTTCCGGCAGCCCGGCTGCAAAGCCGATGAGGCCACCATTATTAAAGCCCTGACCGGCTCCTGGCGCGACGAGTATTTGTTCACCCTCCAACAATCGCTCGAAGTGTTCGACTTTTTTACTACTCAACTCAACACCTGTAATGCCCACATCGAACGCCACTTCACGCTCATCAAACCCCGCTGGGACGCGCCGTCCCCCCTCCCTAACCTCCCCCCGATCAAGCCCAATTCCAGAACCAAAAACAAACCCGCCGAAAGCACCCGCCAGGAATTGTTCCGTATCCTCGGCGTGGATCTGGTCGCGGTCGAGGGCATCAGCGCCTCCCTGGCTCAAACCATTCTGGCCGAAATCGGCAGCGATATGTCCAGGTGGCCGGGGGTCAAACACTTTGCTTCCTGGCTGGGCCTGGCCCCCCACAATGACATTTCCGGCGGCAAAGTCCTGCGCTCCCGCACTCTCAAAACCGACAACCGGGCCGGACAGGCCTTCCGCCAGGCTGCGGCCTCCGTCACCCGCTCCCACTCTGCCTTCGGCGCTTTTTACCGGCGCAAACGCGCTCAACTCGGTCCCGCTCAGGCGCTGGTGGCCACCGCCCACAAGATTGCTCGCACCGTTTACTTTGTGCTCAAATACAAAGTGCCCTATCAAGACATCGGCGCGGAAGGGTATGAAAGCCAGCAACGAGAGCGCGACCTGCTCTATCTCCAGCGCAAGGCGGCTAAACTTGGCTTCGACCTCGCCCCCAGGGATCACGCCCTTGCCCCAACTGCGACTTGAGAGACAGTTTCTCAGGAACCGCTTGTTAGGCTGCCTTTTCCGTGGGAATATTGCCTCTACCCTCTGATTCTTCAAAATCTATCTCTTCTAGCTTTATCCCTTGTCCGGCTCGCAAACTCTCCCTAGCTTGGGTGACCCGCCTCAAAAACCGTTCATCATGCTCTAACCGATAATCAAACCAATCATCTTCGCTCGCAAAACCAACTAAGACCCCTGCCGGTTTACCGTGTCGAGTAATCACTATCGTTTCTTCTTCCGCTAATCGTAAATATTCGGATAAACGGTCTTTAATTTCCGATAAAGGTATTTCTTTCATTCGGCTTCCCCCATTTCCGCTAACCAATCGGCGGCCTCTGATTTTGGGACTATCGCCAAAACTTCTACTTCTGCCGCGACAATATCATAAAAGACCCGTATTTCACCGACCCGTAATCGATATTGGGGATGTCTAATCCCTTGTAGCCGTTTGATACGACTTTGACTGACTTTATCCGGTTCAAAGCGAAGATGTTTTTCCACCGCATCCCGAATGAGCGTTCGATGTCGAGCGGGTAAACGTTTCAGGTCTTGAACGGCTTGAGGGGCAAAGATAATATCGTATCTCATTCTGGCTATATTCTAGCCAGAATTGGAGGGGTGTCAAGATTTTTTGTAAACGTGCTGTCTTTGGCTTTTGTCTTGATTATCTGCTTATGAATTGCGGCCAATTTCGCCAGGGAAACTGATTATCTCGGCCTTTGTCTTTCTTATCTGCTTACGGGCTGAATACGATTCCGTTAGGCAAACCGCTTTTCCTTTTTTGTCTTGATTATCCACTTACGGATGGCAGCCAACTTTGCCAGGGAAAACCGACTTCAACCAATGGTTAAATTCTTCAAATCTGACCTCATCAAACGGCCACTTTCCGGGGGCTTTTCTTGGACAGCCTAACGCCTGAGCTTACCCGCTTGCGGGTGGGCAACGATATGCTCATTATACAGCAACTCCGCCAGCAACAAATGGTTCAATAAACGCTAGGGTAGCAAGTCGGGTACAGCGAATTGTTAGGCTGCTTGCCGGTAAACGATGCCTTCCGGCTGAGAGACTTTAATCGTTCAACCCATCCATTATAACCCCCCACGCATTTTCTCCCTCATTGTAGTCAAAATCATCCTTATGATATAGCCAAAATCTACAGCCCTTATCTGGACACATTTTACCACCCCAAGAACCTACCTCTATAGTTTCTCTTTTACAATAAGGACAAGGCTCATCAATCCTTATATCCCGGTAATAATCGTAAGGTTTCTTCCGCTCATTATGTTCAAAATCAGCCTTGTGATATTTCCAGAAATCGCATTCCTGGTTTGAGCACTTTTTGCCCGCAGAATAACCCTTCTCAATAGGTGCTTTACCACAGTAGGGACAAAGGTCTCCCACCTTGATATCTTTATAATAATCATACGGCGTTATCAATGGGGGTGGTAGTATTTCAACTTCATCTAATACAGGGAAGTGGGCCTCTTTCGGATATAAAAACCCATCTTCATAGACTGTACCACAGTCTGAACAAATTATTATTCCTGCCGAGTTTGAATCATCTGTGGGCATCCAATGGTGGCAGTTTAAGCATTGCCAACAAAAGCGATAATTGATTTGCCTCAGATAATCAGCTATGCTTATGTCATCACAACGGAATCTAGCCTGCAAAGTAACCTGATAATCTTTAATTTCTGCTTCAGTCATCCTTCTGGTTAGGATTTTTGCTGCCACTCTCTAATATTCCTTTAGATATCCAACCTTTTTCGTCGTTTGTAAATAACTACACCATAACGTTCAGCCGCCTAACGTTTGAGTTAAGCCGCACCGGGTCAGGCGTACAGAGACACATCCACCCTTAGCTGGGCCAGCAATTCCGGGTAGTTGTTCTTAATGTCCAGGTGTCGGCTTCAACGATTTGTTCGGGGGAACATCCGCTTATGGGCTTTGCTCGAACGTTTGAGTTAAGCCGCACCGGGTCAGGCGTACAGAGACACATCCACCCTTAG
>JAHDWA010000200.1 GCA_023382535.1 Anaerolineae bacterium
GGAGACAGCCGCGCCGGAAACTGCAAATCATAAAAAATATCGTCAATCCAGACATCAAACTGCTTGTCGGTAATGATCCAGCGAGTATTGAGCAGCGACAGCAAGCGGCCCGCCGGCACAAAGCGCAGCTTTTCGCGCAGCCGGCCATCTATGGATAGGTCGCCGGGGGGCAGGAACAGCTTTTGCAGGGTGATAAACTGTTTAAGCGGCAGCACCCCGCCGTCGTAGCCGTCCACACTGTGCAAACCATAAACCAACGGCAGGTTGAAAAAGAGGACTTCTTTCTCTTTGGTCGCAACGATCAGGTTGTACAACGCCTTCTCTGAGAGGCTGTCGCCAAAAATTTGGCGCAGCTCGGCCAGGTCGCCGGGGTCGTAGGTGATGCCGGACAGGCTGAGAAAGCGGCCCGGCGGCGATTGGCCGGCTGGCGGGTCGGCTGCTAATAAATAAGCAGGGGCGTTGCGTAGTGAGGAATAGGCTTGCGGGGCGGTCGGTTGGTTATAGGTGAGGCTCTGGGCGGAGAAGAAGAGTTCGGAGATGAGCACGATGAAGAGAATAATTAGGGGGAGGCGTGGTGCGTGGTGCGCGGTACGTGGTGGGTAAATCGTAAATCGTAAATCGTAAATCGTGACGATGGCTAAAGCTAGCCAAGCTGTAATGGTGAGGCTGGGCGGCATTCTCCAGGCGAGCAAAACGAGTAAAAAAGCGAGGGGCAAACCAACGAAAATCGCCACTCGCCACCAGCGAGTCCGCAGCCAGCGCCAGGTAGAAGCGAGGCGCTCGCGGGTTGGGGCCGGTTCGCGCAAAGCATCCAGACCAAAACCCGCCAGCACGGCTGCGGCGAAGGCGTACAACAGCAGCCAACGGGCCGGCACACGGAAGAGGGCAAAGCCGGGCACGACGTAATAGAGCACCGCGTACGGCCAACCCAAACTCAGCAGCAGGCCGCTGCCGGCCAGCCACAGGTAGCGGCGAATCTCTGGCCGCCACAGGGCGGACCAGCCGCCCAGCAGCGCCAAAATCAATCCGCTCACCCCTAAATAGGCGACCCACTCGCCAAAGGCTTCGCCCAATACTTGCGATAAGTCTAAACCCAACGGCGGCAGCAAGGCGTAGAGCAGCGTGCCGGGCTGCAAGCGGAAGGAAACCGCTTCGCGCAGGGTCAACCCCCCACTGCGAATGGACAGGCCGGACAGTTCGGCGGTGGGGAGAAGCTGGACGGCCGCCAGGGCAGCGGCGAGGAGGGCGGCGAAGGCGAGGGGAGCGAGGTGGCGGAGGAGCAAGGAAGCGAAGGAGCGAAGAGAAAATAGTGAATTGTGAATTCTGAATTGTGAATTCCATTCGCCATTCGCCATTCGCCATTCGCTGCTTCGCCAGAGGGCGTACAGTCCCAGGCCAAAGAGAGAGATGAAAACGGTCTGGGTATGTCCGGCCAGGAGAGTAAGGGCGATGACCAGGGCTAATAACAAAAACCAGAGCCAGCGGCGCTCGCGTTCCAGGCCAAAATCGTAGAGCAAAAAGAGGAGGGGCAGCCAGGCGGCGGCGTTGAGCTGGTTGATGTGCTCGACCTGCGCGCCCAGGTAGCCGCCGAAGGCAAAGAGGATCGCCGCAACCCACGCGGCCGGCCAGCCCAACTTCAGTGACTGGCGGGCGTAGGCCAGCATGAATCCCCCTGCAAGGGCGATGTGCAGCCCGATGGACCAGGCGACCTGCTTGGGCGGGTCGAGCCAGAGAAAGAGCCAGTTAAACGGGTAGAACAGGCCGACCTGACTGTTGGCCAGCAGCGGCGCGCCCATAAACAGGTGGGGGTTCCACAGCGGCAGCCGGCCCTGGCGCAGGGCTTCACTGGCATAAGCTTTGTAAGGGTAGAAGTAGAGAAAGGTATCCACACCAGCCAGAATGAGAGGGGTCAGCAAGATTTTCCAGAAAAAGAGGAGGGTGAGGGCGACAAGAGCGGCTACAGCGAGCAGGTTGGTCAGCCAGGATCGAGTCATCTAGTCACCGCTGATCACCTTTGAAGGTAGACGGGAAATTTTACCATAGAGGCACAGAGACACAAAGGGCTATTTTTTCTCCGTATCTTCGTGTCTCCGTGGTTTAATGGATTTTGAGACAGCTTGGCCCACCTAAGGATTTGGGAGATCATCGCCGCAAGTATAACACAGCCGGGGATTTGATGAAAAAGAGGCTGAAGTCTAAGGCTAAGGCGAATTGTACCCCTTTAGTCTCAGCCTCAGACTCTGCCTTAGCCTTTATCCACCGTCGGCTTTCGGTCAGAATTTGGGGAAACTTTTGTCCAACACGCTAGGGCGAGATGGATTATAGTAAGAGCATCTTCAATAAATCATTTTTCGTCAAATTGAAAGGAGCTTTCACCATGAACGCGTCGCAATTCAAATCAGCTTTACCCATCGGCTTACTGGGGACGGCCCTCGCTGTGACCACCCTCTTTAGCAATGGCCAGCCGTCTCTGAGCCGGGCGATGGAAGCCATCACCCCGTTCAACCAGCCCGCCGCTCACCTAGCTGCCGGAGCAATTTATTCCACCGGCGCTCTACTCGAAGGGCGCAACCACTTTGTTTACTATGTAACCGCAGCGGGGACGCGCCAGCCCCTTTATGACCACGACACCCTGGCCGCTTTCGGGCTGCAAGGCAGGGCGGTGGTCGAGGTTGACGAGGCAGCCTTAGCCAATCTGCCGGCAACCGATCCGCTGACCCGGCTGGTCGAGGACGAGCGGGGCAACCTGTACTGGGCTGCGCAGGGCCAACTGTGGCAGGTCAACGAGTGGCGGCCCGTCATCGAGGCCGAGGCGTACCGGGGCTTGCCTCTCAGCCGGATGGACACTTCGCTCGCCGCGACCCTGCCCATCCACTGGGGGCTGCCCGACGGGACCTTTCTCCGCCAGGGCGAGCAGCTCTACTACTTCACCCAGGGCAGCCTGATCGCCGCCCCCGCGGGCAGTGAGACGCCGGACGCACTGGATGTCCCCGCCGAGGTGCTGGCCCTTTACCCGCAGAAGACGATGGACACGCTGGCTACCCACTTGAACGCGGAAACTTACCTGGCCAACATCCGCCGCGGGCCGGGGCTGGAGTATGAGATTATGGGCGTCGTTTCCCAGCAGGAGGAGATCGTGGTGACCGGCCGGGCGGCGAACAGCTACTGGCTCCAGGTCAACTGGCAGGGACAGACCGGCTGGCTGGCCGGGGACTTGATCAAAGACGGGGCGTTGTTAAACCTGCTGCCGGTGATCAACCCTGATGCCGCAATTCCTGCTGCCGAACCGGCAGCGCCAGCGGCCCAGGCTGTCCCTGCCGCGACCGTCTCTGAAGGCCAGGCCGAAATCGGCGTGCAACTGGGCCACAACGGCACCTGGGCCGTGGTCGCGGGTCTGTGGGCCGGCCAGCCCGCCGACCGGGCCGGGGTGAAAATCGGCGACTTTCTGACCGACCTCAACGGCGAGAACCTGTCCGGCGCCAGCCTCAGCCAGATCACCGAACGGCTAGCCGGGCAGGCCGGCAGCAGCATCACCCTGAAAGTCTTCCGCCCCAGCACCAACCAGTGGTTAGACTTTGCTGTTGGCCGGGCCGATATCAACCCGGCGACTAACCTGCTCCTGTGCGAAGCCGATCCGATCCGGGGCTTTGGGACTGTCTGGCGCAACCATCCCGACGTGCGCCCGCTGCTGGGCTGCGCCTTCACCAACTTCCGCAAGGACGAGCACGCCACCCGCG
>JAHDWA010000201.1 GCA_023382535.1 Anaerolineae bacterium
CCAAATTGGCTCAACTTGGTCTCTCAGCCGTGGTCAACATTGCGCTGTAATACTAGGGATGCGTTCATCTCGTCCTGACGCGAAGCGGGCCGAAGGCCGTATCGAAGGGCGAGACCAAAATAGAACGCGCTCACTTGAACACTTGTTCTTGTCTCAAGGGGCAAACCTTGCTATAATTCTGCTACTATGGCTAAAACCAAAACCCGTTATATTTGCCAGGCGTGCGGCAGCGTCCAGCCGAAGTGGATGGGCCGCTGCCCCGACTGCGGCGAATGGAATACCCTGGTCGAAACGCTGGTCGAGGAAGGGCGCTCCGGCAGTCTCTCGCCGGGGGAGCGGCAGGCCCGGCTGGAACGGAACCCGCCCCAGGCGTTGTCGGCCATTTCCGCCGACAGCTACCAGCGCACCCTGCTGCCAATGGACGAGTTCAACCGGGTGCTGGGCGGTGGATTGGTCCCCGGCGCGCTGACCCTCATCGGCGGCGACCCCGGCATCGGCAAGAGCACGCTGTTGTTACAAATCTCGGCGGGGCTGGCGACGGTCGGGCCGGTGCTCTATATTTCGGGTGAAGAGAGCGCGCAGCAGATCAAGCTGCGGGCCAGCCGTCTCAAAATCCCCGGCGACAACCTGTTTATCCTGCCCGAAACCAATATGACCACCATTCTGGAGCATGTCCAGCAGATGTCGCCCCAGTTCCTGATTGTCGACTCGATCCAGACGATGTACCTGGATGAACTGGAATCGGCGGCGGGATCGGTCAGCCAGGTGCGGGAATGCGCGGCTCGCTTCCAGGAAGTGGCCAAGGGGCGCAATATCCCCGTCTTTTTGATCGGCCACGTAACCAAAACCGGGGCGATTGCCGGACCGAGAGTGCTGGAACATATCGTGGATACGGTGCTGTACCTGGAAGGGGAACAGTTCCACGCCTACCGCCTGCTGCGCAGCGTGAAAAACCGCTTTGGCGCGACCAACGAGGTCGGCATTTTTGAAATGGGCGACGTCGGGTTGACTGAAGTGACCAACCCCAGCGAAGCTTTTTTGGCCGAGCGGCTGCCCAACGCCTCCGGCTCCTCGATTGCGATTACTTTGGAAGGGACGCGGCCCCTGCTGGTCGAAGTGCAAGCCCTGGCCAGCACGACCAGCTTTGGCAATCCCCGGCGTACGGCCAATGGAGTTGATTTCAACCGGCTGCTGCTGATTGTGGCGGTGCTGACCAAGCGGGTCGGGGTGCGCCTGTCGGACCAGGATGTCTTTGTCAACGTGATTGGCGGCCTGCAAATCGGCGAACCGGCCTCGGATTTGGCGGTGGCCACGGCGATTGCGTCCAGTTTTCGGAACACGCCGGTGGCGGCGGATATGGCCCTGGTGGGTGAGGTTGGGTTGTCGGGAGAATTACGAGCGGTGGGGCATCTGGAAACGCGCTTAAAAGAAGCGGCCAAGCTGGGCTTCAAGCGCTGCCTGCTGCCGGCTTCGAGCCAATTGAAACAGATTAAAGATCCGCCCCTGGAACTGCTGCGGGCGCGGTCGTTGAATGAGGCCCTGGAGACGGCGTTGATCCATTAGGCCCCAAAATCCTTTTGACAATTCATTTCCTTTGTGCTACCATATTTTTAAGGTTTCCGGCGCAGATTTATTCATTTTTATTATTTTTTGTGCCCGGCTCCAATTAATTTCATAATTTATAAGCACTTATCAGTTGTTATTCGCAATACCGGACGTTAACAACAACGTTAGTAGAGGCCAATGATTATTAGCTAATCTATAGGGAGCGATCACCGGGTTTTATTTGCTTTCATCCTCCACAGCTTCAATTTCAGGGTCTGGTCCCAGCCGCAGCGACACACACGGGAGAGCTTTTGGCTGGGCGGGCGCACGACTCCTTTAACGTTTCCAAAACCTCTGATCCACTGACTCCAGCCTCGGTAATAGTTGTTTGATCAGAGTCGTCGGGCGAATGTGCTTTAGGTACAGTCGCCCTTTTTGTTGGTAATGCCGGTTTTGCCCGAATGACCCAGGAGCAACCTGCGGTGAGCGTAGAATTTGTCTTTCGTTTGGTTGGGATGGTGATTTTTGCCATCATCGGTGTTCAATCCATCCGGTACTTTCAAACTGGCAATCCCGCCGATTCGACGCGCCTGATCATCGCGCTGACGCTGGCCGGGGCAGCCATTGGTCTGCTGGTCGCGCCTTATTTAACCACTCGCCCCTTTTTTATGATGCGGGCCAAGTTGAGACAGATGCCGGCTTCGCATCTACTCTTTGGCGTGCTTGGCTTAGCCGTGGGGCTGGGGGTGGCGGCGCTGCTTTATCCGCCTTTGTCGGGTTTGCCCGAACCCTATGGCAATATTTTGCCGGTAGCGGTCAGCGTGCTGTTTGGCTACATCGGCCTGTCGGTGGCGATTATGCGGCAACGCGACATTCTCAACACGGTCGGACCGCGGCTGACCCTGGCCGGGTCTTCGCTGGATTTTGGCCGCAAGCCGCTGGATGATGCCGTGCTGTTAGATACGAGCGTTATCATTGACGGCCGCATTGCCGACATCAGCAAAACGGGCTTTATTCGCAGCCCGATGCTGGTGCCTCATTTTGTTCTGAATGAGCTGCAATATATTGCCGACTCGTCCGATACGATTCGCCGCAATCGCGGCCGCCGCGGCCTGGAACTGCTCCGTCGCCTGCAAGAGGAGTCGCTGGCGCCGGTCAAAATTACCGATATTGACGTCGAGGGGGTTAAAGGAACGGACGATAAGCTGGTGATGCTGGCCAAACAACTCAGTTATCCCATTATCACCAATGATTTTAACTTGAACAGCGTGGCCAAGCTGCAAGGGGTGGTTGTCCTGAATATTAACGAACTGGCCAACGCCGTGAAAACAGTGATTTTGCCGCATGAAACCATCAACGTTAAAATAATCCAGGAGGGTAAGGAACGCGATCAAGGCGTAGCTTACCTCAACGATGGAACGATGATTGTGGTTGAAAACGGCAAGCATTTTATAGACCAGAACACCGATGTCACCGTCACCAAGGTGCTGCAAACCAGTGCCGGGCGCATGATTTTTGCTAAAATGGAAAGGTAACTCATGACCCTCCGAGTCTATAACTACCTTAATCGCAAAGAAGAAGAATTTGTTCCACTCCATCCGGGTTTTGTAGGCATGTATGTCTGCGGTCCCACCGTTTATGGGGACTCGCACATTGGGCATGCCAAGGTTTATGTCACCTTTGATGTGGTCCACCGCTACCTGGAGTACCTGGGGTACAAGGTGCGCTACGTGCAGAATATCACCGATGTCGGCCACCTGGTGGGCGATGGCGATGTGGGCGAAGACAAAATCGGCAAGCAGGCCCGGCAAGAGCGGGTCGAGCCAATGGAGGTTGTCGAAGCTTACACCCGCAGCTATTTCCGCGATATGGATTTGCTCAATATCATCCGGCCCGACATCTC
>JAHDWA010000202.1 GCA_023382535.1 Anaerolineae bacterium
GCCAGCCGGAAGAGCCGCTCCCAGGTCAGGTCCTCCTGGCCTTCGATCATAATCCCGATGGTCGCCATTGAGCTTCTCCCCGAAAGTAGTTTTATGGCTAGCAGCAATAACCGGAGTCCAAAGTCCGCTTTGGACTCCGGTCAAACGTTTACTTCTCTTGCAGGGCCGTCCACACTCGCTCTGGAGTCAAGGGAATGCGGCGCAGGCGCGCGCCGGTCGCATTGAAAACGGCGCTGGCCAGAGCCGGAGCAACGCCATCCTTGGGGATTTCGGCCACCGCCTTGGCCCCAAATGGACCGCTGGGTTCGATGGTCTGCACCAAAATGACTTCTACCTCCGGCATTTCGTCGGCCCGGTAGATTTTGTAAGGGCCAAGGGCCGGGTTGACCATCCGCCCGTTTTCATCGTAAACCATTTCCTCGCAGTGGCCGTAACCCAGGGCCTGGGTCATACCCCCTTCTACCTGGCCGCTGGCGGTGATCGGATTGATGGCCATACCGCAGTCCACGGCCATAACCAGCTTTTTGACCGTCACCTGGCCGGTTTCGATGTCCACCTCGACCTCGGCAAATTGGCCGGCAAAAGGCGGCGGAGAGTCGGGCGAGACGTAGGAAGCAGTCGCCATGATTTGCCGCTGTTGGTCTTGATGCAACGAATGGAGGGCAATCTCGCCCAGTGAAACCGAGCGGCCATCCGGGGCATACGCCCGCCGGTCACGCAGGGTAACGCCGCTCCAGTCGTCCAACCCCAGCATCAACCCGACCCGCTCTTTGATCTGCTCCCGCACCTGCTCGGCCGCTTTTTTGACCGCCGAGCCGGAGATGTAGGTGGTGCTGGAAGCGTACGCGCCGGTGTCGAAGGGGGTCATATCCGTATCGCTGGAGTAGATAATGATGTCCTCGGTGCGGACGCCCAATACCTCGGCGGCGATCTGGGCCAGCACGGTATCGGAGCCGGTGCCCAGGTCGGTTGCGCCGACCAGCACGTTGAAGGAGCCGTCGTCGTTGATTTTGATGCTGGCCCCGCCCATATCCAGGCCGGGAATAGCCGTACCGTGCATACAAACCGCCATGCCCAGGCCCCGGCGCAGGTGGGGCTTGCCGGGAACCATATTCCAGCCCGGCTCGTAGCGGCGATTCCAGTTGACGGCCTGCATACCCTGCGCCATACACTCATTCAGGCCGCTGGTCTTGATGACCGGAATCGAGGAAACGTCGGCCTCGCCTTCACCGAGCTGCGGGGCAATATCCATCGTATCGCCCACCTGGACCCAGTTCTTGCGCTTGAACTCGACGACATCCATGCCGATGGCAGCGGCGATTTCCTCCATGTGGCTCTCCAGGGCAAAGAGAGCTTGCGGCGCGCCGTAGCCGCGATAGGCGCCGGGGACCGGGATGTTGGTGTAAGCCACCTTGCACTCGAACTTTTTGTGGGCGCAGCGGTAAGTGCTCAGGCCGCGCAGCCCGGTGACGGTTTGCACCGTCAAGCCGTGGGTGGCGTAGGGGCCGGTATTGCCGATGACTGTCATTTCCTGGGCCACGAGCGTGCCGTCATTTTTGATCCCGCTTCGGTACTTGATAGTCTGAGGGTGCCGGGTGCGGCTGGACATGAACTCCTCGGCGCGGGTCAGCTCCAGCCGGACCGGCTTGCCGGTGGCAAGGGTCAAATGGCCGACAATATCCTCGATCAACATCTCCTGCTTGGCCCCAAAGCCACCGCCGATACGCGGCTTGATGACCCGGATGCGCTTGACCGGCAGCCCCAGCAGCGGGGCGACCATGCGCCGCACGTGGAACGGCACCTGGGTCGAGGTGCGGATGACCAGCCGCTCGTCCGGGTCCCAATAGCTGATGGCGATGTGCGGCTCGATGGGGCACTGCTGCACCTGGTGGACGTAATAGTGATGCTCAAAAACCTGATCCGACTCGGCAAAACCTTGCTCGACATTTCCTACTTCGGCGTGAATATGGTGGCTGATATTGTGCGCGGCATCGTAAGCGCCCTCCATATCCGGCTCGTCGTGAATAACCGGCGCACCATCTTTAATGGCCTCGTTCTCGTCAAAGACAGCCGGCAGCACCTCGTAGCTCACTTTGATGCGCTTGATGGCTTCCTCGGCAATTTCCAATGACTCGGCGGCCACGGCAGCCACCCGGTCGCCTACGTGGCGGACTTTGTTGTCAAAGCTGACCTGGTCGTAGGGCTTGGGATTGGGGTAAGATTGGCCGCCGGAAGCATAACGCACACGGGCCACGTTTTTGTAATGCAGCACGGCATGGACGCCGGGCAGCGCGCGGGCCTCGCTGTCGTCAATATCCAGGATGCGGGCGTGGGCGTGGGGGCTGGTCAACAGCTTGGCATAGAGCAGGCCGCGCATCTCAAAATCATCCACAAAGGCGGGATTGCCTTTGACCAGTTTAACGGCATCCACTTTAGTTTCCGATTTGCCCACCACCTTTAAATCGGGTGCTTCCGGGGCAACCACGAACTTGGGCAGGGTGATCCGCTGCGTGCCGACCCCACCAGCCTGGGGGCCACTGCCGCCGCTCATCTCAGGGCCAATGTCTTCTCCACTGCTTCCCTGCTCCTCTGCCCCTCCACTAAAGAAGTCTCCAAAGTCGTGACCCGGCAGAATGATCGGCGTGACGACATTGGGTTCCACGGTCGTCGGCTCTTCGCCGCGCAGGATGGCCGCCGCTTCCAGCACGGCCTGGACGGGCTTCACATAGCCGGTCTCCCGGTCGAGGATGCCGGAGAGGGCATCGCGCACCTCGGCTTCGGTTGGATGAGGATTTTTCTCCAGCAAAGCTTTAGCCGCCAGGATCATGGCCGGAGTGGAGTAGCCGGACTGAATGGCCCCGGTGCGGACGAACGCCTGCTGGATCGGATGCAGGTTCAATCCCTGCGACAGCCCCTCCACCGTCTCGATGGTATGGCCGTCGGCCTGGGCGGCCAGCATGACGTCGGTATTGACCAGGCGGCCGTCCAGCAGCACCGCCGAAGCGCCGGTCTCGCCGGTATGGCTGCCAAAGCGGACGCTCTGATAGCCCTCTCGCCGCAGCACCCGTAGTAACGTGTCGCCGGGCGCGCAGGTGAAGCTCTTTTTTACACCGTTGATGGTAACGTTGATTTCCATAATATCTCTCCTCGAAAACAGTAGTCAGTAGTTAGATGTCAGTAGCCAGATAGGTACTTTGAACCTGCGACCCTGCAACCTTGCTACCTTGTGTAGTTAATCGTAGCAAGATACCCTTTTTGCTCTTTAAAAATTTACCCCTTC
>JAHDWA010000203.1 GCA_023382535.1 Anaerolineae bacterium
AGATTTCGCTGCTGCTGGTGGAGAATTACGCCCACTGCTGCCTGAGCAACCCCGAAGAGTACGGTACGGCGGACGAGGCGATTGCCAAGATGGTCAGCACGCTGGGTAAGCTGTCGTAAAAAGAAGACCTCAAAGGTCTCAAAGACCTTTGAGGTCTGCCCGAACGCAGTTTGGGAAAGAGTTTGAAAGCTTCCACAGCGGAGGCTTTTTTATTTGGGCGGGATGCCCCAAAGGCGCATCGTGCCGTCGAGCGAGGCTGTAGCCAGCAAAGTGCCATCCGGCGAAAATTCAAGGTGATGAATATTGGCCTGATACTCTTCAAGGGTTTGCAGCAGTACGCCTTTTTCAACATCCCACAATTCAATGGTAGAAGCTGGAGGGCCAACGAAATCAAGTTCAGGGCGTTTCATCCCCACCGCTAAAACCCGGCCATCTGGGGAATAGGCCAGACTTACCACCTCATTACCCGTTTCACTGTTCAGAGTGTTAACCAGTTTACCAGTAGCCGAGTCACAGAATTGAATTTTGCCCTCCCGAGTGCCAACGGCCAGTATTCGGCTATCCGGTGCGAAGGTCAGCGCATAATCTCCGGTGGGTTCACAAGTATGCAGCAGTTCTCCAGTCGCGGCTTTAGAAACAGTCATCGTTACATCCACCGTCCCAGATTCTGGAAACCAAGCTATTTTCTGCCCATCAGGTGAGAAGACCGGATCAGAACGTCGATACTGCTTCTTAGTTAACTGATATTTCTGGTTGTCCAGGTCAGTGCTATCGTACACCTTACGCTGCCTAGCTCTGGCATCTCCTATAGCTATCAATTGACCATTCGGGGAAATCGCCAGTTCTTTATTGTAGCCAATATCAATGTAAACCTCATAAGCACCTAAATTTTGACCTGTAGCCGGTTCCCAAATCCGCACCGTATTAGTCCACAATTCGGTTGAGGCCAATTTGCTGCCATCCGTTGAAATGACCAGATTTAAGATGATGCTTTTATGCCCAGTGAGTGTCTTAACAATTTCCCCGTCCTTTAAATTCCATAAATCAATGTGATAATTAAAAGGATTTGAAATGAAAACATTTTCCTTGGATAAGAATGCAGGAAGTGGTACAAGATACGGATAGATATACCCGCCGGAATTTCCAAAACCTTCTAACTTATCAATCCAGACACCAGTATCAGTATTCCACCGCTGTACAGTTCCATCTGGCGAGCCTGAGTTTAGAATCTTACTGTCCGGTGAGAAAACGAGGTTTCTGGCAAAATATTTTGGTCCAGTTGTCCATGTCTGTAATAGGGTGCCATCGGTAATTCGCCATAATCTGATCTCATTATCAATACTCAAAGCCAGAAGCTTGCCATCAGGCGAAAAAGAGGCGCTTGATATGGCATTTGGCTCATCTAAGGTTTTTACCATGATACCGGACCGGGCATCCCATAACGAGATTTTGTCTTCATTTCTACTTGCGGTTAACAACATAACTATCCCGTTTACAGTCGAAAAAGCTAACGAATATTTACTTCCAGGCAAGGAATATGAGGGTTTTCCAGTTTGCACTTCCCATATCGTAGTTTCGGAGTAATCCCCTGTTGCTAGAAGGGTTCCATCGGGCGAAATCGCCAGATTTTCTAAGGAACTATTACTTCTCACAGTTTGTATGTGTTTTCCGGTAGCAACTTCCCATAGGCTCACAGTATAATCATCCAATGTAGCTGCCAACAGGTTTGCTTCAGTGGAAAAGACGCTCTGTGGACTTGAACCGGCTCCACTGCTCACAAAACCATCTCGCACCCGCACACTATCCAACTTCTCCCCTGTTGTCACATCCCAGGTCATTAAGGTGCTGGCGCCAACATCGGTTACCAATTCGCGACCATCCTCAGTAAAAGCCAGGTTGCCGACAAAATTACTCGTGTTGATGAAACGAAGCTCGGCCAACGTTTCGGCGTCGTACAGCCACACCCCGGCGGTTGTCCCTACCGCCAGGATTTTGCCATCGGGGCTGTAGGCCAGTTGCTCGATGCGGCCTTTACCCCACATTGCCAGTTCGCGGATCTGGTCTACATTGTCGGGGGTGATGGGTTCCTGGGGCAGCGGGACCGGCGTCCCGGCCAGGACGGGTGAGAAGGCCGGAGGAGGCGAGGAGATGGGAGGCGGGGAGGCGAGAGCGGGTAAAGGTGTTGGTGGCGGGGTGGTCAGCGGCAGGCGGTTGCAGGCTGCCAGGGCCAGGAGGAGCAGGGCAATCAAGCCGCCGAGTCGAAGGAGGGGTGTTGGTATGGAAAATGGCATAGGTCCTCTAAGGGGCATCGAAACCGGGTTTCGACGCGTGAATTAGGTAGAGTTTAGCGGAAGTAAAAATTAGGATGTTTGTGTCATTCCGAGTGGAGCGTAGCGGAACGAGGAATCCCTCGAAGCTAGGCTAAAAAGTGACACCATAGGGATTTCTCGCTCCCGCGTAGCGGATCGCTCGAAATGACATGGTCAAAGCTTAAGTCCGGTAATGGCAAGTGAATTGTCCGGCTTTATTTTAGCAGAAATGAGCGATGGGGAGTAGGGGCAAACGTCACCAAAGTCGGGACTAAAAGTCATTTTCAAGATTGAAAATCGCATCCTGAGTAGCGCGAAGCGCGTATCGAAGGATGCGATTCAATGATTTATGGCATTATCTGCACCCTTCGCTACGCCTCCGCTACGCTCCGGCTACTAGTATTACAGCGCAATGTTGCTAACAAAATAACTAAAAAGACAAAGGCATGGTA
>JAHDWA010000204.1 GCA_023382535.1 Anaerolineae bacterium
GGTGGATGCCAGCGTCGGCGGTAAAGTGGGCGTGGATTTGCCCCAGGGCAAGAACCTGGTCGGCGCCTTCAAGCAGCCGGAAATGGTAATAATTGACCCCCACGTGCTGACCACTCTCCCCCCCGCCGAATTTCGAGCCGGCCTGGCCGAGATGGTCAAGCACGGCATTATTGACAGCCCTGCCTTGTTTGAAGCCTTGGAAAACAGAAGCAGGGGAGCAGGGGAGCAGGGGAGCAGGGGAGAAATTCTTTCATCTTTCATCCTTCATCCTTCATCCTTGCTTCATGAAGCTATTATGGTTAAAGTGCGCGTGGTGCAAGAAGACCCCTTTGAACAGGGCCGGCGGGCGGTGCTGAATTTGGGACATACTTTTGGCCATGCGTTTGAGCGTCTGGCCAATTTTGAGATACGGCACGGCGAAGGCGTAGCGATGGGCCTGGTCTGCGCGGCCCGCCTGGCCGTCCGCCTGGGGCACTGTGCGGAAGAAACTGCCGCCCGCATCATCGCTTTGCTGGCCCGCCTGGGTCTGCCCACCTCGCCGCCCCCCTATCCTCCCGCCGAAATCTGGGCTGCCATGGGCGCTGACAAAAAACGGCAGGGCGATAAGCTCCGATTTATTCTTCCCCGCGCCATCGGCAGGGTGGATATTTTTGACAACGTGGCGCGAGAGGATGTTGAGGCAGTATTAACAAGGTAGCAAGGTAGCAGGGTTGCAGAACTGTGTAATTTCCCTGTCTAGAGCCGAAGGCCCCCTGTGGGCTGTTTACTGTCTACTGTTTACTATTTTTCAGGAGATTTATGCAACCAGAAACAACCATCAGCGAAGAGCAAATTTTTGAAGGCAAGCTTGTCACTCTGAATTTACGGCAGGTCCGGCTGGCCGATGGCCAAGTCGCGCAGCGCGAGATCGTTGCCACGCGGGGGGCGGTGGTGATTGTGGCCCTGACCGTAGACAACGAAGTGCGGCTGGTCAAACAGTTCCGCGCCGGCACGGAAGAGTGGCTGATCGAGCTGCCCGCCGGCAGCCTGGAAGTGGGTGAAAACCCTGACCTGGCCGCGCCGCGCGAACTGCTGGAAGAAACCGGCGACCGGGCAGCCACATGGCAAAAACTGGACGGATTCTATGCCTCTCCCGGCATACTGACCGAGTATCTGCACCTTTACCTGGCCACTGATTTAACGCCCGGTCCCAACCAACTTGAATTTGACGAGCATATCGAACTGCTGACCGTTCCCTGGGCCGAAGCTGTCGCCATGATCCGCCGCGGTGAGATCAAGGATGCCAAAACCATCGCCGGCCTGCTGAGAGCCGGGCTGCACCTGGGGTTGATTGGCCAGGAGAGCAGGTGAAACATATCTTTCTGACTAGAGCCGAAGGCCCCTATGGGCTGGCTACTGACGACTATTTTCGAGGAGAGTAGACCATGAAAACCATCCTATGTTACGGCGACTCGAATACGTGGGGCTACCGGCCTGTGACCAAAGATCGTTACCCCCGGCATGAGCGCTGGATCGGCGTGCTGCAACGGGAGCTGGGTGAGGGGTACGAAGTCATTGCCGAGGGGTTAAATGGCCGCACTACCGTTTGGGATGATCCCATTGAAGGGTACAAAAACGGCAAGGAGCAGCTTATCCCCATTCTGACTTCCCACAAGCCCGTTGACCTGGTCACGATCATGCTGGGAACCAATGATCTCAAAAAGCGCTTCTCCTTATCCGCTTACGATATTGCCGAGGGCGCCGGTGTGCTGGTCGAGATGATCCAGCAGAGCGATTGCGGGCCGGGGGAGCGGCCGCCCCAAGTGCTGCTGCTGGCCCCACCCCCTGTCGCCCGGCTGACCGAGTACGAGGAAATGTTTGAGAGCGCCGGGGCCAAATCGCGCTTATTTTCCAAACATTACCGGCGCGTAGCCGCAGAACGGGACTGCGCCTTTTTCGACGCCGCTGAGGTCATCGTCTCCAGCGATCTCGACGGCATTCATCTTGAGCTGGATGAACATCGAAAACTGGGCGTGGCAGTTGCGGCAAAAATACGGCAAATACTGGGCTAAAATGGGGGATAGGCAGAAGGAATGTAACTTTCCAGCCTTCCAACCCTCCAGCCTTATAAGCAGGCAAATATGACAACAATTCTACTACTGCACGGCCCCAACCTCAACCTGCTCGGAACCCGCGAGCCGGGCGTATATGGCGCGGTGACATTGGAAGAGATCAATGCCCGGATAATCGCCGCAGGGGCAGAGCGCGGCGTCGAGGTCCGCGCCTTCCAATCCAACCACGAAGGCGCTCTGGTGGATGCGCTGCACGAGGCGCGGCAGTGGGCGGCGGGGGTAGTTTTCAACCCCGGCGCGTATACCCACACTTCGATTGCCCTGCGGGACGCCATTGCCGGAACGGGCTTGAAGGTGGTCGAGGTGCATCTGAGCAACGTCCACGCCCGCGAGGAGTTCCGGCATAAAAGCCTGCTCGCCCCGGTCTGTGTCGGGCAAATCAGTGGTTTCGGCTGGCGGAGTTACTTGCTGGGGTTAGAGGCGATGTTGGGGTATTTGAATGGCGGATAAGCGAATGGCGAACATTATTCGCTCATTCGGCATTCATCCATTCGCTCAATCCGACAAGCGCGACTTACGAGCCGCGAGGTCAGGGTCATCGCCGGCAAATTCGGGCTTGATGACCGGCGGGGTTGAAGGGGCGGTGGCGGGGGTGGTCGGGGCCATACCCAGAACCTTGCTGGCCTCCTCATCCCGGGT
>JAHDWA010000205.1 GCA_023382535.1 Anaerolineae bacterium
ATTTTGCCCCGCCTCGACGGGCTGGCGGTCGTTGATCTGGACATTTCCACCGACGTCAGTGTCGTCAACGGCAAAATTCATACCCAGGTGACCTATACCTATCGCCTGCAGCCCCGCCGCACCGGCACCTTGACCATTCCCTCGGTCAGCGTGAAAATTGACGAGCAGGTTTACAAAGCTGCGCCCATCTCGATTGAGGTCAGCCAGGGCGCGCCGCCGGCTCCTTCGGCCGGAAACGCAGTAAAGCCGGCCAATATCTCCCCGCCGCCCACGCTGCAAGGGCAGGACTTCTTTATCGAAGCTCAGGTTGACCAGCCCAAACCCTACCTGGGCCAGCAAATTATCTATACCTTTCGCTTTTACCAGGCCATTCAAGTCTACCGCCAGCCAGAGTTAGATGGCCCCCTCTTTGTCGGTTTTGAGACGATGGGCCTGCCGGTGCGCGAGTACAACTTAGATATTGATGGCCGGACCTACCTCATCAGCGAGATTCGTACCGCCCTGTTTCCCAAAAGCGCCGGTGATATTACCATCGGCCCGGCCCGGCTGATGTTCCCCGGCAATATTTACGAACAGCCGGTGGAGCTTTACACCGACCCGGTCACAGTCGAAGTCAAACCCCTGCCGCAGAATGCGCCGCCTCATTTCAGCGGGGCGGTCGGCCAATTCAAAATCGAAAGCTCTTTCAGTCCGCAAGTAGCCGTGGTCAACCAACCCTCAACCTTCCTGGTGGCGGTCAGCGGCCTGGGCAATATTCCGCTGCTGCCGGAGCCGGTCTGGCCCGATTTGGCCGGCTGGCGCATGTACGACTCCCTCTCCAGCCTGACCACCGATACCCAGGAAGACGGGCTGATGACCGGCACGCGCGTCTTTGAACGCCTGGTGGTGGCTGACCAGACCGGCGAATTTACCCTGCAGCCGGCCACCTTTGTCTACTTCGACCCGATTGCGGGCGAGTACCGGACGATCTCCAGCCAGCCCTTGACAGTCAAAGTGATCCCGGTTCCCACGCCGGACCCGGCCACTGCCGCAACGCCAACCCCCGCAGCTACGCCGGTTGCCGCGCTAACGGCGACCACCCCCGTCCCGGTCGATCCTGAGGTAAATCCGGGTTTAGTGGTTTCACCTGATGTGGTCCAAAGAATCACTCTGCCGGTGCTGGGACTGCTGGTCATCGGATTGTGCGGCGCGCTGCCGGTGGCGGCCGCGCTGGGCGCGGGTGGACTGTGGTGGTGGCAGCAGCGCCGCCGCCCCCTGCTCCCTGTGCCCAGGCTGCGCCCTGAAACGAAGGCTCTGCGCAAACCGCGCCATACCCTGCATCCAAGCCTGGCTGCGGCGATGCGCGGCCAGGACGATAATTACAGGGTGGTCAGCCTGGCTCTGCAAAATTACCTCGGCGCAACCCTAAAAACTCCGGTGAAGGGCCTGACCCGCACCGAGTTGGCCCGCCGTCTGCGCCAGACCGGGTTGAGCGAGGAGCTGATCGAACGCCTGGAGACCTGCCTGGCCCAGAGCGAAATAGGCCGCTACGGCCCCGCTACCGGCGACGCCGGGTGGGGGGTGATGGCCGAGACCGATGCCCTGCTGTGGGAGTTAGACAAGGCGCTGAAGGCTGAAGGTTAAACATTCAACTGTTGTTCCCCGTCTCCAAATCAAAAAAGACCCCAAGGGTAGCTCCCTGGGGTCTTTTCTAAAGAGAGATACAGTAGATAACTTTCATAACAACGTTTTGAGTAATTGAAGCCCCCTATTGGACGCGGATTAAACGGATCGAACGGGTTTAAGTTATTTTTATCCGAAAGATCCGTCGAATCCGCGTCCCATTCCCCATGAGTCTTCTTGTCAAGGTTATTTAGTAGCTAACTTGATAACCTGAGTACGGGGAGACCTCGATTAGGCCACGATGAGCGGCTGTTTCAACACGCCGGTACGGAGTTCTGTCCCAAAACGCGCCCAGACTTCCAGCCGGTATTCACCAGCAGCGAGGCCGCTCGGCACCAAAAAGATCAGGTCGCTGGGGGTGTTCCGCATGATGACCTCAATCCGGATGCTCTTCTGGTCGCCGGCGGTGAGGAAGATGCCCTGGTCGGGGTCGTTCTGGTCAAAGCTGAGGAATTCGCCCATGAGCTGCGCGCCGCCGCCCGGGGTCAGGGTTTGATTGCCGTCGCCGTTGTTGGGGTTGACGTATTGCAGCAGGCGGGGCTGCCGGGTGTTAGGCGTTTGCTTCTGCACCTGCGCCTGGCGCTGAATGGAACGGCAGGCCTGGCGGGTGGGGGTAATCACCAGGTCAATTTCGTGACGGTTGGGGTCAAAGGTGTCGAGCTGGTTCTCGAACAGGCCATGCATACTTAACCCAAAGGTGGCAATCGGGGTGGACACCCGGAAGCCGTACAACAGCAGGCTTTCGAGCGTGCTGAAGAAACCCTTTAACACGGCCCCGGCATCGGCCTCGGTCGCAACAGCGCCCCGCTCGACCATTGTTTTGACCACGCGCTCCAGGTCCAGCGTGCCGTTGGAATGCACTACGGCCCGGTAGTTTTCAACGTCCTGGCTCAATGTGTTTTGATGAAGACTGTATTTGATCACTGTGATAATCCTTTCGGGGTTAAGAATAGGTAGATGAATGGATCAATTTTAACTTAATTACCAAAATTTAGGCCAAAATAGTGGCAACGAACTTGCATAAATAGGGTGA
>JAHDWA010000206.1 GCA_023382535.1 Anaerolineae bacterium
TTTTCCGGTGCTGGTCGGGCTGTACTGGAACCGGGCGGTGCTGGCCCGGCTGTTTGGCTGTCCCGCCGCCCAACTGCCGTTTGCGGTCGCCGATGCGGTTCAGGAGTGGCAGACCCGGCCCATCGAGCCGGAGGTGGGCGACAGCGGCCCGGCCAACGAGGTCGTCGAAGCGGAAGTGGACCTGGGCAAGCTGCCCATCCCAACCCACGCCTTGGGCGACGGCGGCCCTTACATTGACTCGGCCGTCGTCATTGCCCGAGATCCCGATACGGGCGTCCGCAACGCTTCGATCTACCGGGCGCTCGTCACCGGGCCGGACCGGCTGACCGTCCAGCTTGACGAGGGCCGGCACGTCCGCGATTACTACGAGCGGGCGGAGAAGCAGGGCCGGCCGCTGGAGGTCACTTTGAACAACGGCATTGGCCCGGCGGTGCATATCGCCTCGGCCGTACCGAGTTCCGCCGCGCCGATTGAAAAGGACGAGTTAGGCATCGCCGGAAATATGGCCGGCGAACCGCTGCGTCTGATCCGCAGCCAGACGGTGGGCGTGGAGGGCCTGGCCGACGCCCAGTTTGTTTTGGAAGCGGAGATGCTGCCGGAGACGCGCGAGCCGGAAGGGCCATTTGCCGAGGTGACCGGCTACTATGCCGCCCAGGATCAGCGCTGGGTGGTCCGGGTCAAGAAGATTACCCGGCGCAAAAATCCCATCTGGCAGACGATTCTATCAGGCAAAGAGGTTTATAACTCGGTCGGGCTGGTCGGAGAGGCGGCCGTGTTCCGGCTGGTATCGCGCCAGGTGCGCGACGTGAAAGGCGTTTATTTCAGCCACGGCGGCTGCGGTTTCTACCATGCCGTGGTGCAGCTCAAAAAAAGTATGGAAGGCACGGCCAAAAATGCTATCCTGGCGACCTTTGCCGCTTTTCCCTCGCTCAAAATGGTCATTGCCGTAGATGAGGACGTGGATATGACCAACGCCGAAGACGTGGAGTGGGCCTTGGCGACCCGCTTCCGGCCCGAAACCGGCCTGATCCAGATTCCGGCAGCGCGCGGCCACGAACTCAACCCCTCGACGGATCGCGGCCTGGGGATGAAGCTGGGTCTCGACGCTACCGCGCCCTATCCCCGCCCCCGCGCCTTTGAACGGGTCAAGATGGCCCAGGTCAATGTGGAGGAGCTGGATATTGAGCGTTAGCGCCGCCAAAAAGCCGGAAAGCCAAGCAGCACCCAGACCAGAAAGCCCCAGACGCCCCACCAGGCCGCGCAGACGCCGATAATTATCAATAAATTATACCCATCCAGCGGCCAGATAATGGCGACCAGGTAACCCATCCCCAGAAAAAAGCTCAGGGGGTAGAGCAGGCCCCAAAAACGGCGGGCGGGCCAGCGGCGCAGCGGAGCCGGAGTCAGGGTTTGCAGAAAACGGCAGCCGGAGTGAGTCGCCTGGAACCACCACAGCACCGGGCGGGCGGTCCAGCCGCTGCGCCGGACCACCTGCTCAATGTCCTTGGTCAGCGCCTCGCCGGGCGGGCCGGCGCCCATGCCGGCGGCCCCTTGCAAACGCGGCAGCCAGCCGTCCAGGCCCACAAAAAAGCTGGAGCCGCTGTCTACCTGGTGCATGCGCAGTTCGTGGCGCTGCTCGTCGAGCAGGAAGCGCAGATGGTGCGAACTGGCCTGCCGGGATATAGCCAGGCGGCCCCGGCGGAAATCTTCTCCCCCCCACTTCATCTCCAGGTCGCAGTCTTGTCCCTCCAGCAGCGGATAAGCCCGGCCGGCCTTGTTCAAAGCCAGGAGACGCCGGCGCAGCTCGCCACCGGTGACGGGTTTATGGTTAGGTGGCCGCCTGACCAATAAGCTGACGGTGAACTCCATCATGGCGTGGAGCATGACCAGCATCAGCACGACATAAGGGAGAAGCCACCAGATACTTTGTTCAAGCAGCGGCGGGAATTCGGTAAACATAGTTACCGAAGAAATGTCAAGCTGCAAGTTGATAGATTACTGGCCGATAACGAGGTTGGGGGATGGGTTTACCTTCAGTGCGGGCTGCTTCGAGCCAGGCTGCCTTGGCCTGTTCAACCTTGGCTAAAGCCTCAGCCGGTGTCTCCCCAAATGCTGAACAGGCTTCCAGGTCTGGAATATCAGCGATGTATCCCCCGTCTTCTTCACTATAAAAGATGTTGATGTGATAATCTTTCATATGTCGTCTCCTAATTCAAGGCTATATCGCTCCACCAATTGCAAAAACTGTCGAATCTGGTACGGCTTGGCTTGACCTTTGACTTCTTGAAGGTTGACCAACTCTGGTACCTGGGGATGAATAAAGATGTGATGGCTGCCGTTTACTCGTGATAAACGAAAGCCAAAAGCTTCGGCGAGGCTAACCATTTCCGAAAAGCGCATGTTGTTTGGCTTACTCAAAGCTTTTTCGAGGAGTTTTTGCTTCTTCATGTCTAAGAAGCTGTCTGAAAAGGTTGGCGGTCAGCCCTCGGATTTGGTATAGTTGG
>JAHDWA010000207.1 GCA_023382535.1 Anaerolineae bacterium
GATTTGCTGGACCATCTCCTTGACAGCGGCATCATCCGGGTGGGTATTCGCGTTTGGCCGGAAGCCGTCTTTTCTCCCCCGGCCTTCAGAGGTTTTTCTAATGCCGAAACCGGGGGGGCACTCAATGGCTTTGAGGTAGACCTGGCTCGCCAGGTGGCCGAAGGGTTGGGATTGGAATTGGAGCTGGTCGAAGCGTATCCGCCCGTCCTTGCTACCGGGAATTGGCAGGGACAGTGGGATATTGCTATTGCCTCCCTGGTCCCATTTGACCAGCCGGAAGACGCGGCTGGAGGCGCTCTCACATTTTCCAAGCCATATGCTTTTATGCCAATGGGGATTTTAAGCCTGGCTACGGCTAATGACATTCAAGGGTGGGACAGTTTAGCCGGCCGGCAGGTGGGAGTATTGGAGGATAGCGCCTACCAGCAGCTTTTAGCGCCGGGGGGCGCTGCCTTGACCAGCAAGCAGCAGCCGCTGCTGCCCCAAACTTCGCCGGGGATACAGCCGGTGGCGCTGGCAAATCTGCAAAAAGCAATCCGCCAGCTAGGTCAAGCCGAGGCCGAGTTCAAGCTGGATGCTCTTTTTGGCCCTGGCCCTATCTTTCAAGAGGCGGTGAAGAGTGAACTGCCGGTGAAATGGGTCAAGACAGGAGTTCAACCGTTGGCTATTGCTGCTGTGCCCCGTGACAATTTAAAGGTGGACCGGCTGATGCTGGAAATCAACAAAATCGTGGATCGCCTTCATCGCCAGGGCACTTTGGCCGAGGTCTACCTGCGCTGGTATGGACAAGACTTTAGCCAGGTCGAAGATAGCAGATAGCGGATGTTTCCATCCTTCCATCTCTCCCTCTCCTGTTCCTTTTGACGCTTCTGGGGCCTCGTGTTATACTCAAAAAGTGATGTTTTTCAGTCTGAGGAGACCATCCTCACCAAAGGAGGTGATGAGGTCAGAGTAGTGATATAAACAAATTGAAACACCTGGGTAACTTTTGTTTATTTATCATTTCATCAGGAGGAGACTTTAAATGATAAGCAGGAAAAACATATTTTTGGTACTAACCCTTGTGGTTATATTGCTCGTTGTGGCTGCTTGTGGCGCCCAGCCGGCGGCTCCGGCTGAAGAAAAACCGGCCGAACAAGCGGCTCCGGCGACCGAAGCTCCTGCCGAAGCACCCGCCACAGAAGCCGCGGCGGAGGCTCCGGCTACCGAGGCCGCGCCTGCCGTTACCGAAGAAGCTGCGGCGACCGAAGAGGCGGCAGCGACGGAAGAGGCCGCTACGGAAGAGGCGGCAGCGCCCGCCGGGGGGGACGATCTTTTAGCCCAAATTATGGCCAATGGTACGATTCGCGTTTCGACTGACCCCAACTATGCCCCGCAGTCTTTGCTCAAACCAGACGGCACATTTGAGGGTTTCGACATTGATGTGGCGACCGAAATTGCCAAGCGGCTGGGCGTAGAAGTCGAATTTGTGACCCCTGAATGGGATATTATTACGGCGGGTAACTGGGGTGACCAGTGGGACATGAGCGTTGGCTCCATGACGATTACCAAGCAGCGCCAGGAAGCGCTGCTCTTTAGCAGTCCCTACTATTTCACCCCGGCCCAATTTGCTGCCCGTGAGGGTTCCGGTATTGAGTCAGTTGAGGATATTGCCGGGAAAGCAGTTTGTGTCGGCACAGCGACAACCTATGAAACTTACCTCAGAGGGGAGGATGTCGGCATTCCCGACTCCGATATTAAGATTCCCCCACCTGCAGATGTAACGGTAGTGCCACTCTCGACCGACGCCGAGTGTGCCCAATCCATTCAGGCTGGCCGGGAAGAGTTTGATGTGTTCCTGACCTCAGGGACGGTGGTGGACCAGGCGATTGCCAGTGGAATTAACGTGGTCAAAGTAGGCGACCCGGTCTATATCGAAAACCTGGCCGCTGCGTTTGATAAAAATAGTTCGCTCGATAGCACCAGCCTGCGCGACCAGGTATCTGAGGCTATTGAGGCCATGCACGCCGATGGCACTTTGAGTGAGTTTTCCAAGAAGTGGTTTGAAGGGGCTGACCTGACCGTGGTCGGCGGCGGTGAAATGGCCGCTGGGGAAGGGACAGCAGAGGCGGCAGGGGCGGAAGCGGGGTGTGAATACGGGGGCGAGTTCAAGAGCATCG
>JAHDWA010000208.1 GCA_023382535.1 Anaerolineae bacterium
GACGAATTGGAAGAAGGTGCGCGGCTGGAAGTGTCTGCCGAGAAGCGTGACCCCCGGGACTTTGCCGTCTGGCGGGCCGCGGCCCCGGAACATTTGATGCAGTGGCGCAGCCCCTGGGGCCAGGGTTTCCCCGGCTGGCACGCCGAATGCACGGTGATGGCCCGCAAATATTTGGGCCTGCCATTCGATATTCATGGCGGCGGCCTCGAGAATATCTTTCCTCACAACGAGAGCGAAGTGGCCCAATGTGAGGCGGCTTACGGCGAGGAGTTTGCCCGTTACTGGCTGCTTAATAATATGGTCACGATTGAAGGGGTCAAGATGGGCAAAAGCATGGGCAACTCGCTGACTATTCAGCAGGCGATCAATGGGAACCATGCCCAACTTTCGCAGGGATACCCGCCCCTGGCGATTCGCTTCTTCATCTTGAACAGTCACTACCGCCAGAACAGCGATTTCACCGATGAGGGTCTCAAGAGTGCTGCCCGCGGGCATGAGCGGCTGCTCGGTACGGTGGCGCTGGTGCGGCAGAAGTTAGCGAAGGCTGAATCGGGGGCGAAGGCTGAGGCTAAGGCTGAGTTTGGGGAGATTATTGAGCAGCACAAGGCTCGTTTTTTAGAGGCGATGGATAACGATTTCAATACGCCGCAGGCTTTGGCGGCGCTGTTTGATTTCAACCGGGCGGTCAATACCCTGATCAATGGCGATCAGCCGGTTTCGCCGGCTACGCTCAAAGCCATTGATGATACCTATAATACCCTCGGCGGCGATATTCTGGGTCTCATCCCGGCTGACTTAGCGGGTGGTGAAGGGATTTCCGCGCCGGGGCTGGAAGAAGATTTGATCCGGATTCTGGTTGACCTGCGCACGGCGGCTCGCAAGAATAAGGATTTTGCCACCAGCGATGCTATTCGGAATCAATTGGCACAAATTGGGGTTGTACTGGAAGATCGGCCTGATGGGACGGCGTGGAAGGTGAGTCGAAGTTAGAAGCTATGCGCGAAATTCTCTACGGACGTAACGCCGCGCGCGAGTGTCTTCGGGCGCGGCGTCGTCATGTCCATAGCGTCCTGCTGGCCGATATGGTCGAACCGGCGGCGATCGTTGACGAAATCATTACCCTGGCTGACCGATCAAAGATAGCGGTGCAGCGGGTCCCCCGCAAAACATTGGATAACCTGGCCAAAGGCCATCAGGGGGTGGCCCTGGAAGTGGGCCGCTATCCCACGCTAGCAGTCGAGGATATCCTAGACCGCGCCAAAAAATTGAATGAACCCTCTTTTATTGTGGCCCTGGACCACCTGGAAGACCCGCATAATGTGGGCGCACTTCTGCGTACCGCCGAGGTGGTCGGCGTGCATGGTGTCATCATCCCCAAACAGCGTTCTGCCGGTGTAACCCCGGCGGTTGTCAATGCTTCCGCCGGGGCGGCTGAACACATGTGGGTGGCGGAAGTGCCCAACCTGACTCAGGCTCTGGTCAAGCTGAAACAGGCTAACATCTGGCTGGCCGGCGTCGAAGATACGCCTGCCTCCTCGCTCTACAGCCAGGCCAACTTGACCGGAGCCATCGCTGTGGTGATTGGCAGCGAAGGCAAAGGCATGAGCCGCCTGGTCAGAGAAACCTGCGATTTTTTGATTAAACTGCCGATGCGCGGGCAAATTGAGTCGCTCAACGCCTCGGTGGCCGGGGGGTTGATTTTGTACGAGGTCTGGCGGGCGCGGGGATTCAATAGCAAAGTAGCAGCGTAGCAAGGCCACAACTAATGAGGGATTTCTGCTACTCTGCTACCTTGATACTTTAGATGATAGAAAAATTCTTCCATTTAATTTGACTCTTAAATAGTTATAAGTATACTTCTTGTTTGCGCGGCGGCATCGCCGTGCTTTTAAATTAGAGGAATAATGGAGAGGTGCCCGAGTGGCTAAAGGGGGCTGACTGTAAATCAGCTGGCTACGCCTACGGTGGTTCGAATCCGCCCCTCTCCACCAATTATAACAGACAGTGAGTGTCTCCTCACTGTCTGTTTTCCGAATACCATTTTTTATTTTATTTAAACGAGGAGACTAAATACCTATGGCGAAAGCGCAATTTGTGAGGGATAAACCGCATATCAACGTGGGGACGATCG
>JAHDWA010000209.1 GCA_023382535.1 Anaerolineae bacterium
CGGGCAAGACGACCATCTTCGCCCTCAGGTCATCCCTTTGCTGGAGAAGCTGACCCAAACCGGCAGCCCGGCCATGCAAAGCCGGGGGAAAAAGCTGCTCCGGCGGTTGGGTCATAAAGAAACTTCCTGATGTCATTAGCAACGAAGCACAGCGGAGTAAAGACCCTTCAAAAGTCACTCTGGTAATGATGTGAGCGCGTTCGGAAACCCCAGCGGCAACCTTGCCACCGGCGCTCGTCCGGCGATAAAGTCGCCGGACTATCCAACAGCGCCCGATTAATCGGGCTAAAGCCGGGTTGACCCGGCGCTGTTCCATAGCCCTGGCATTCATGCCGGGGCGGGCCAGGCCAATGAAATAGTTTCCGAACGCTTTCAATGTTTCTCTACGGGAATTCTTCGGCTTCGCCTCAGAATGGCAATTCATTAGGATAAATCCATGTCTATAGACGCACCATTAGATCCTTTAACAGCGACAACCATTACCGTCATCCAGCAGTTCAACAACGCGCTCAACCGGCGCGATGTCGAGACGATGATGGCCTTAATGACCGGCGACTGCGTCTTTGAAAATACCTATCCCGCCCCGGATGGAACAAGATTAGAAGGCCAAACCCGGGTGAGAGCCTTTTGGGAAGAGTTCTTTGCCGCTGCGGCGGAGCTAGAGCTTGAGCTAGAGGAAATCTTTGCTGTTGGCGAGCGGGGCGTGATGCGCTGGGTTTACCGCTGGACCGACAAGGAGGGCCGGCCGGGGCACGTACGCGGGGTGGACGTTTACCGGGTGCGGAACGGCCAAATCGCCGAGAAGCTGTCGTATGTCAAGGGCTGAGCTAATTAGACCCTGTTAAAACCAGGTGACAGGCACTCGTTGTTTAAATAGGCTCAATTCTTAGCCCGACAAATGCCTGTCACCTTAATCCCAGCCGTCACCCAGGCTGGCCAGGGTATTTTGAGCGGTACGGGTCCAGGTAAACTCGGCGGCTCGTTCCAGGCCGGCCTGGCCCAAATGCCGGCGTAAAGAAATATCGGCGAGCAGTTGGGCCATGGCTGCGGCAATAGCCTCCGTGCTGGCCGGGTCTACGGTCAGGGCAGCATCGGCGACCACCTCGGGCAGGCTGGTCGTGCTGCTGGTCACTACGGGAGTGCCGCAGGCCATTGCCTCCAGGGGGGGGAGGCCAAATCCCTCGTAGAGGGAGGGGTAAACCAACATCAGCGCCTGCCGGTAAAGCGCAGGCAGATCCTCCTGAGCAATGAAGCCCGGCAAAATCACGTCGGCGGCGCGAGCATCTGTGAGGAGTTCGCTGCTGTCCCAGCGGGGCAGACCGGCCCAAACCAGCGCCGGGACATCCCCGCGCTGCTGCTTCAGGCAGCGATAAGCCGCCAGCAGCCGAGCCAGGTTCTTGCGCGGATGAATATTTCCCAGGGCTAAAATATAGGGCGGGGTAAGATCGTACTGGGCCAGAGCGGCCTGATCGAAGGCGGCGGTTGCCGGGGAAGTGGGCCGGAAGTCAGCCCCAACCCCGTTTGGCACAACCACTACTTTAGCGGGGTCTACCCGATAAAAGCGGCAAAGTTCCCGCCGGGAAAAGTCGGAAACGGTCAGGATGCGCCGGGCCTGCTGCACCGCCCGGCCGGTCAGCCAGCGCATATACCAGGCCACCGTGCGTGGAAAATATTCGGGGTGGGCGCGAAATGACAAATCATGCACCACCACCGCTCCCCGGCACGGCAGCAGCGGCGGCAGAAAAAAGTTGGCCAGGTACCAGTCGGCCTTGAGCCGGCGCAGGGCCAGCGTTTGCTGCCACAAAAAGAAGGGCAAGCGGCGGTAGAGGCCCACATTCGTCTGGTGAAAAACCGGGGGAATGGATGCCGGCGGGTCCCAGCGGCAGGTCAGCAGGGTGATCCGGGTGGGGGGGTTGAGCTGGGCCAGCCCGTCCAGCAGCCCGGCGATGTAACTCTCGTTTCCCCCGCGCTGGCGGCCCAGTTCGCTGGCGTTGATGGCTAAATGCATTGTTTTGCCCACCCCCCTATACTATGTTAGAATGAGCC
>JAHDWA010000210.1 GCA_023382535.1 Anaerolineae bacterium
CGACCCCGTCGCCCACTCCTGAACAACTTGCCTTTTTTGAGCCGCCCGGCGGCGGCAACGACGACATTGGCGGGTATGTTGTCTTTCCCGGTTACACCGAGGGGCAATTAGATTTCAACAACCTCGTTTTCCGTAACAGGTTAGTCTTTCGTGTGGTGGCGTTTGATAAAAATAAGGGACAGACAGACGGGGCCGGGATTGACAATGTCCGCTTTGAGATACTGGGCGACCCGGGGACGGTCCACGAGCGGACCGAGCGAACGGCAGGCTACTGTGTTTTTGGCGGCGGTGAGCCTACCTGCAACGTCTGGAACTTTGCCGAGCACAATTATCGCTGGCCGGAGCCGTATCAGCATGAATTGATTACCAACGGCCTCTACAGCGCCCAGATCGAGATCAATCCTACCTCAGGCGACTCGGCGAATTGGAACTTTGACTTCAGAATTGAGGGATCGCCAACAGAACTGCAGCTTCCTGACCAACCGTCAAACTTGACTGCCCAGATTGTCCAGACCGGGCCGAATTCAGATGCAGATGTGGTCAGCGATGCCTTAGTTTTTCAGGTATTCGCTTCTACGGATGGGGTCAACGATGGCGCCGGGATTGACCGAGTTGACATGGAGATTATCGGCAGCAACGGCCAGGTCCACCGGCGGACGGAGCGAACCGCAGGCTACTGCGCCTTTGGCGGCGGCGAGCCGGATTGTAATATCTGGGATTTTGCGGAACAGGGCAACCAATGGCCAGACGGCGACCCGCTTGAGCCGGGGGATTATACCTTGCGGGCCATTGTCCACGCCGAGGATGGTAACAGCACGACCGTGGAAATGAACATCCAGATTCAGTGAGTAGAGATACAAAAAGGAGTGAAAAAGCGTACTTTTTCACTCCTGAATATCAAGAGGACCTTATACCCCCATAATCTCGGCTGCTACACTGTTCAGCGGTCGGCGGTCCTCTTAAAACCCCTGCAACTCGCTGAAATCCGCATACCCCTTGGTCAAATCCCGAATATCCTGCAACAGCGCCAGCCGGTTTTGCCGCACCGCCATATCTTCATCCATCACCAAAACCGCCTCGAAAAAGATATTAATCGGCTTGACCAGGATTTCGCGCAGAGCGCTAATTACGGCTGCCATCATGGAGGCCGGAGTTAGGCTGGCCCGAGCCTGTTGGTAGGCAGCGTACAACTCTTTTTCTGCCGGCACCGTAAAGCGGCCGGGCTGCACCGTGTAACGCTCTTCGACGCTTCGCACAATCCGCACGCAGCGGGCATAAGCGTTCAAGGTCTGCTGCCAATCGGTGCGAGCCGTCGCCTCAGCCAGGTCACGGGCAGCAGCCAGGGCCAGCCAGGGATTGTCGCCGCGCTCAGACAGAACCGCCTGCACGACATCATGCGGCAGATCGTAATCCTCTTTCAAAACCCCTTCCAGCCGCCGTTTGATAAACTCGCCTGTTTCCACCAGGGACTCGCTCGAAACTTCAACCGGCAGCAGCGCCGCCGCCAGCTTTAGCCCTTCGTTAAGACTGAAACTGGTCTCTGTTTCGAGTAAATTAGTGACCAGCGCCAGCGCATCCCGGCGCAGGGCAAAAGGGTCGGCGGAGCCGGTCGGCGCTTTGCCGACGGCAAACAGGCCGCACAGGCTGTCAAGCCGGTTGGCCAGATTGAGGGCCAGGCCGGGCCGGCTGATTTTTTCATGCGGCAGCTTGGTTTGAGGGTAGTAATGCTCGACAATCGCTGCGGCGACGGCCTCGCCCTCACCGGAATGCTTGGCGTATTCATAGCCCATAATGCCCTGCAAGCTGGTCAGCTCGACCACCATGTGAGTCGCCAGGTCTGCTTTGCTCAGATGGGCAGCCCGCTCAACCGTTTTTATTTCCGCGCCGGTCAGTTGCAGCCGCTCGCCGATTTGCGGCGCCAGCCTTTCCAGGCGCTTGCTCTTATCCAGCATCGAACCGAGCTTCTCCTGGA
>JAHDWA010000211.1 GCA_023382535.1 Anaerolineae bacterium
TGTCCATTGATGCGCACGTGGCCCCGGTTCACCCCGCCTTTTGCGAAAAGCCCATTCCGCCTTACAGCCCCGATGAAGCCAAGGCCATGCTGGAAGAGTACGCCCAGGAAAAGGGCCTGACCCTGCCGCTGAAGGTCACCCTGGCCACCAAGAATGACCAAAAAGAGCCGGAAATTGCCCAGGTATTAAAGGAACTGGCCGCACCGGTCGGGTTCGATATCCAACTGGATATTACCGACCCCGATGGCTATTGGGATCGCTGGACCGAGGTTGACCTGGGGATTACCTCCTGGACTCACCGTCCATTGGATACCATGGTGCTGCCGCTGGCTTACATTAAGGAAGGTATCGGCGCCTGGAACGAAACCCGCTGGTCTGACGACGAATTTGAGAAACTGCTCCGCCAGGCCGAAGCTACGCTGGATGTCGAGGCGCGGCGCGACATGATGTGCCAGATCGAGGATATCATGCAGGAGCGTGGCCCGATTGGTAACAGTTTCTGGAAGAAGGTCTGGAATATCACTCGCCAAGAGTTTAAGAACATCAAGGCTCACCCCACTGCTTATGACCTGCTTAACGACGTCTGGAAGGACGCTTAAAGTCTGAAATAAAGTGTCGGCCTGCCGGACTCAGGTGGGCCGACACTTTTACTATTTGTGACCATCCACCTGCGGAGCGTGGATATTTGTGCCAGCAGGCCTGGCTGGCAGGTCAATTCGTTCCCCAGCTCACCTGTTGGCACCAATTGAAAAAGAAGGCTGACCCTCACGGAGGAAGCGTATGGCGCGTTTTATTATTCGCAGCATTGTTTCAACCATTGTCACCATGCTCCTGGTTTCCATTGCCCTGTTTTTGCTTGTCGAGGTGGGCAGCGGGGATATTACCGTGAAAATTCTGGGTGTCTTTTCCACGCCGGAACAGCGCGCTTCTTACCGCGCTCAATTGGGCCTGAACGACTCGGTCTGGCAGCGGTATCTGGATTGGCTCATCGGCAGTGACTGGCGCGCGCAGGGTAAAGTGGGCCATCCCCTGGTTACGGTCGTCAATGCTCAAACCAATGAGCCAGAGTGGTGGGCCGACGTCAACGGCGAGCTAACCCGCTGGCAGTTAGCGGAGGGAGGCCTGCAAGCCTTAAAGCGCCAGCCGGATGGCTCGGCGACGGCTCACCTGGTAAGCGGGGAGTGGCAGATTGACGAAGAGGGCAAAGAATATTTCTGGGGAGTTGATACTAAAAACAATGCCGTCAAGTGGGTTCGCGGGGAGGGCAGCGAAGTGTGGGCGCTGACCAAGGCCGGCCTGCGCAAAGAAGGCAACGGCCCACAGGAGTACATTCCGCTCCGCAAAGGACTCCTCCGGGGAGATGCTGGTAAATCGCTGCAATATGGCCGCCCGGTTTCGGTGACTATGTTCTCACGGGTCAAAAATACCCTGATTTTGGCCGGCGTCGCCTTTTTGGTGGTGATGCCCCTGGCCCTTCTGTTTGGTATTCTGGCCGGCATCAACGAGGGCAAACCGGTAGATCGCTTTATTTCGATTGCCAGCCTGGCGGCGACGGCGACGCCGGAGTTTGTCACCGGCATTTTCCTCATTCTGATTTTCGGCATCTGGCTCAAAGTTTTGCCGGCGGTGGCCGTCTTTTTGAGCGATGACGCTATTTTTCAAGACCCTAAACTCCTGGCGTTGCCTGTGTTGACCCTGACCGCCGTTGAACTGGGCTACGTGGCCCGCATGACCCGCGCCAGCATGGTCGAGGTCATGGGGTCGCCCTATATTCGCACGGCCATCCTCAAGGGGATGCCGCGCTGGCGGGTGGTCCTGCGCCACGCGGTGCGGAATGCGTTGATGGCGCCGATTACCATTATTATGCTGCACGTCAATTGGCTTATCGGCGGCGTGGTGGTGGTCGAGTCGATCTTTGGCTATCCGGGGCTGGG
>JAHDWA010000212.1 GCA_023382535.1 Anaerolineae bacterium
TCGGGGTTGCTCAGGCAGCAGTGGGCGTAATTCTCCACCAGCAGCAGCGAAATCTGATAGGCTGCGCCGCGAATGGCCGCTAACTGGGTCAGAACATCCTGGCAGTCCCGGTCTTCTTCGAGCATGCGCCGCACCCCCCGCACCTGGCCTTCCAGGCGCTGGAGCCGTTTATCCAGATTTTCGTGTAAGTCAGCCGGAAGTGAGTTTGTCATGGCATGATCAAGGTGCAAATCCGGAAGGTTGGAAGGAGGGAAGGCTGGAAATCTTCACCAGTCTTCCAACTCCCCATTCTTCCATTCTTCCAAAGCCGGCCTTAGTTCTTGACAGCTTCCAGCAGAGAGTCTACCCGCTGTTGAATAAAAGGCTTGGGCGCAGCGCCGACCATCCGATCAACCAACTGGCCATCTTTGACAAAGAGCATCGTCGGGATGCCCTGCACGCCGTATTTCATGGCCCATTGGGGATTTTCATCGGTGTTGACTTTGGCAACCACGAGTTTATCGCCGTACTCTTTCGCCAGCTCCTCCAGAATGGGGGCCACCATACGGCACGGACCGCACCACGGCGCCCAGAAATCAACGATGACCGGGGTCGTCGAATTTAAAACTTTCTCCTGGAATTCGGCGTCAGAGACATGAATAGGTTTAGACATGGGGTTATTGCTCCTTTGATTGAAATATACTATCAAAATATTTTTGCAAATTTACCGTATACCCTCTGGGGGTATCTACAGTAATTATAGATAGATTTAGTTGGATGTCAAATTCCCAACGGTCGTTCTATCTAACACCATATTTTTGCGCAAGCAGAGAAGGTTTCTATTCGATAACGCAAATAGACAGGGTTTCTAATCGCTAAATCGGTCTTGTAAACGGCCAATCGCGCTAAATTCGAGTATCATCGCCAAAAAGCTTTAGACTTATGACTAGACGGAGGCAAGCGATGACCATCGAAATTGGCTTAACGAAAGAGTTGACTAATACGCAGTATGCACCCTTGGCCGTAATTTGTGCTCATTACCAACAACATCAGACCCTCGATCCACTCCAAGAAGTGCGAATTCCGATGCGAGAGCGAGATTTTAGCCCCGGCGACAAGCTCATCCAGGTACTTTTGAGCATTTTGGCTGGCTGTGAGACCTTATCCCAGGTCAACACCCGGCTCAAGTCTGAGATAGGATTGGCCACAATCTGGGACTGGTCGGGTTGGGCTGACCAGTCTACCCTGTCTCGGACCCTGGATGCCCTAACTCTAATGAATCTCGACGAGTTGCGGCAGAGCATCAGCACGATTTGGCAAGCTGATAGCCAGGTCAAGGCCCACGATTGGCGGGCTTTCCTGTGGCTGGACTTCGATTTATCCGGTTTACCGTGTGGTCCCCAAGCCCAAGCCAGCCAAAAAGGGTACTTTAGCGATAAAAAAACGCGACCGGTCGCCAGTTAGCCCGGGTCAGTGCGGTCAAATACCGGGAAACAATCTGGTCTGAGGTTTATCCCGGCAACCGGCACACGGTTCAATGTCTGCAACCGGCGGTCTTAGCCGCTGAAACTGCTTTAGAGTTAGCCCCGGCCCAACGGAAACGGACGGTTTGGCGCTTAGATGGTGGGGCTGGTAGTGATGAACAATTGCGCTGGCTCCTGGCGCGTGGTTATCACCTCATCGCCAAAGGCATGTCTAATCGCCGAGCGGAAGCCCTGGCCCAACAAGTCGGTCGTTGGGATGTTTATCAACACGCCTGGTTAGGTGAAGTCGAACTGCCCTTCGATTATGGTTGGCCCGTCCGGGTTTTCGTCAAACGGCGGCTGAAAGACGACAAATTTTGCCATAGTTACTAT
>JAHDWA010000213.1 GCA_023382535.1 Anaerolineae bacterium
ATACGCTAAATTGAACCAGATGCCCTATGAGGCGATGGCCCAGCATTACCTGGCGATCTCTGGACCTGACGATCCCCGTTATAACGATCTGTTGCGCGGCTTTTTGGCGACAAGTGATCCTGCTTTTGAGCAACTGCTGTGGCCGGCGCTCTTTACCCGCTGCGAGCAGGAGTACAGTTCTGATTATGCCATTTTTTTAGAAGCGCTGCTACAAGAGGCGTCGCAAAATTTTTATCCGCAGCGGGTTTTGGTGGCCGGGCATATGACGATCAAAGGCGGGCATCAAATTGTGGCGCGGCACCATCTGCGCCTGGCCAGCGCTCATCATGCCACCCCTCGTGAGGCGGGTCGCTATCTGCTGTTTGATACGGGCCAGGCAGTGCAGCGGGTAGAGGATTTATTACCGGGGTTGGAAAGCGTTTACCGGTGAAGCCTTAGGCTGGCTGGGGCTTGTCAAGAACCTCTCGTACTTTTTGTAGCAAAGTGGTCGGGGTAAAGGGTTTTTGCAGAAAGGCTGCGTTTGCATTCATTATCCCACGATGAACAATAACATCATCGGCATAACCCGAGATATAGAGAATCTTCGGCTTTGGCTGCAAACTTTCTAGACATTCTGCCAATTCATGGCCGCTTATTCCGCCAGGGATAACGACATCCGTGAGGAGCAAATGGATGGGCTGTTGATATTGTTCGCAGAGATGGAGGACCTCATCACCGTGCTGTGCTTCCAGTACATTATACCCTTGCTCAAGCAAAACCCGCCGGGCTAATTCTCGCACCGCTTCTTCATCCTCCACTAAAAGAATGGTCTCAGTTCCTTTCGTAGACCTTGCCGCTGTATCTTCGTTGCCTGGCCCTATTGAGCCTTCTGAATTACTCAGACAGGGCAGGTAGATTTTAAAGGTAGTCCCCTGCCCCGGCTCACTGTTAACCTGAATGCTGCCATTCATTTGGGTGACGATGGCATAGACGGTAGACAGACCTAATCCTGTCCCTTTGCTTTGTTCCTTGGTCGTATAAAACGGTTCAAAAATGTGAGACAAGGTCTCCTCATCCATCCCTGTGCCTGTATCACTGACCGTAAGCTGCACGTAAGAGCCGGGCTGACCGGTCACGGGTTGCAGCAAGAGGGCCTCAGTTACCAGTACATTGGCCGTTTCAACCCTTAACTGGCCGCCCCGGGGCATAGCATCACGGGCATTAATCATCAGATTCATGAGGACTTGTTCCATCTGTCCCGGATCGGCCTTTATTAATCCCAGGGATGGATCGAGGGCAGTAACCAGGCTAATTTCCTCGCTAATCAGTCGCCGGAGCATTTTCTCTGTATCAGCCACAACGCTGTTAAGGTTGAGCACCTTTGGCTGAATCGCCCCCTGGCGGCTAAAAATCAAAAGCTGGTGGGTCAGCGAGGCGGCTTGTTCCCCGGCCTTCTCAATTTGCTCTACGTCGTAACGCAGCCGGTCCTGCTCCCCAAGGTTACTGAGGAGTAACTCGGCGTACCCTTTAATAATTGTCAACAAGTTGTTGAAATCGTGAGCCACGCCGCCGGCCAGACGGCCCACAGCTTCCATTTTCTGCATTTGCAGAAATTGCGCTTCTAACAACTTGAGCCGGGTTACATCGCGCTGAATCGAAACGTAATGGGTCACCTGCCCCGAAGAGTCGCGGACAGGGGAAATATGCCAGGCGGCATGGTATTCCGAGCCGTCGCGCCGGTAATTGATGGTTTCTGTGCTAAAAGATTGATTGCTGATCAGGCCACCTTCGAGTTGATCAGGGAGGGCTTGATCTGTTTTAG